>NCCZ01000001.1 GCA_002279935.1 Hyphomicrobium sp. 12-62-95
GGATGGCGGAGAATGATCGAACGAAACTCAGACCTGACGCCTGCGGCTATTCTCAACCAAGCCCTGCCTCACGCCCCAACTTGAAAGTCGAACAGAGCCAGTCCGAATTGGGTCAGGCGCTGCCTTTTGCATGTCAACGCGGACGTCTGCTCAGTCTCTTAGACCGGACGCGACATTGGACCATTGTCAGCGGCATTGGTCGCACGTTCGCTCCTGAATAACAGCGGCCGCTCACCGTCTGCACGGATAGCCGGTGAAGATGCAGACGGTGCCGCCTTCGGCGGTGATGCAGCGTTCTTCGCTGGTGTCAGCGTTGCCCCAGTTGGCGAAGTCCGTGCCGAGGTTTGGGGTCGCGCGGACTTTGCGGCGCCAGTTGGCGCGGGCTTTTGTTTTGGCGAGCCAGAGAAAGCGGGCGGGTTCGCCGCGCGCGGAGATGGCTGCGTCGCTGCAGGTTTTGGCGGCGTCAGCGGGTGTGGCGGCCAGCGTGATGAGCAGTGCGGCGAGGGTGTGGGTGTGCGGGCGCATGGGTGGGACTTCAGTTGTTGCGGTTTGCGGGAGATTAGCGGGAGTCGCGGGGTGGGGGATAGGCTTGTGCCGCTCATGCCGTTATTCCAGCGAACGTCATCACCGCGTGAGCGGGGATTTGCGCATGGTCACTGTTGAGCGCTTTTGTTTGAAGCTTGGATGGGCCCCCGCCTTCGCGCGGGTGACGGGCTTTTCGTGATGCGCGTTGGGGAGCCGTTGGCTGCTAGAACTGCGTCAGCCAGTTAAGGGTGGCGTAGGGCTCGGGGGATGCTTCGCCGGAGGAGGCGAAGCTGCCGCCTGAGACGCCGCCGGAAAGGGAGAGTTCGCCGCCGTCCCAGTCGTAGCGCAGGAAGAGGCCGGCGCGGGTGTAGTCGAGCAGTTCGGTTTTGTCGTCGCGGTAGCAGGCGGCGCTGTCGTCCCAGCCCAGATCGCAATCGCTTTGATTGTCGAGGTTGAGCCAGCCTTCGATGCCGCCGCTCCAGTTTTCGGCGAAGCGCGCGCCGAGGCGGGAGCGGACGTTGCGCGTGTCGTGGGCGGTGTTCCAGGACGCGTCGAAGGAGGCGAAGCCGACGTCGCCGATGTTGAGCCAGAGTTCGAGGGCGCCTTTGAAGCCGATGTCGTCGCCGGAGACGAGGTTGTCGGGATCGAGCGGGGCGATCTCGTGGGTGAGATAGGAAATGCCGGCAAATGCTTTGGCGGTGAGCGGGCCCCAGCGTTCGAGGTAGCCGATCAGCGCGTCGCCGTAATAGGTGGCGGCGGCGAAGGATTGGATTTGCGGCGTGGGGCCGGTGCCGCGGTTGCCTTCATATTTGTATTGGCCGTAGCCGCCGGCGAGGCGCATGCGCCAGCCGGGTTCGTGGATATGGCCGAAGGGGGCGACGGTGACGCCGGAGTAGAGCAGCCAGTTGTCGCGGGCGATGTCGACGCCGGACCAGGTTTCGCGCCATTTCCAGATATCGCGCCAGGAGGGGCGTTCGTCGCCAGCGAGGGCCGGTGCAGCGAAGCTCAAGATGCATAGGGCGGCGAGAACCGTCGCTTGGACGGCTTTCGGCTGGGCCCGGACCGCATTGGGCAAGCACTCCCGCATCACGCGCACTCAACGCAACTCGAACGTGAACGGCGTTATGTTGAGTACGGACGGTGGGTGGTCAAATCACTTTTAACCAAGATTGTGATTTTACATCAATAGGTTGCGTCTTTGTGGCGACTTTCTATCTAGGGTTGCTTTCGTGGGCGGGGTGCGTGGTCGGCGGGGTCATCGAGAAAAAGTGACGAAAGGCCAAGTTGAGATTTTTGCAATCGTAATAAAATAACCACTATACGAAGGCAGCTGATCAGCTCGACGCGCAGCTCAAAGACAAGCGTGACTCAACAAGCGTGACCCAAGAGGACGACCGCGTTATGGACAAGCCCTCGCCGAACAATCCGCATATGCATGACTGGCTCGGGACGCAGAGCATGGGTCCGAAGCCGTTCGAACCGATGGCGTTCGATCCCAAGCAAATCATGGACGGCATGTCGGCCGCCGGTATGGGGCCGATGAAGGCGCTGACGATCCAGCAGATGGAGCTGATGACGTTCTTCAGCCGGCGGGCGCAGGCGGTCCTGGGTATTCCACAGCGGCTGTCGCGGTGCCGGACGGCGGCCGATCTGGTCAATGAGCAGACGCGCTTCTGGCAGACGGCCATGTCGCAGTATCAAGACGCCACGACGCGGATTGCGTCGGCTTGGAGCGAGGCGTTCGCGTCGTCGCTGCCGACGGGAGCGGGACTGTCGGCTGGAGGCGTGGTGTTTCCCAAGGACGGTGGGCCGGCTGAAACGGAACGTCAGTCGCCGCGCAAGGCGGACGTGATCCGCATGCCCAACGGGCGCGAATAATCGCTCCATCGCAAACGAGGTCGTGCCGCGTTTTCATCAGGGGAGCGCGGCCAGGGCTTGGCTGAAACCGTTCAGTGAGAGCGGAATGCCGATGCCAGCTTCTTCCGACTGAAAGATGATGAAAATCGCGGTTTTTCCGCCGGAAAACTGACCGATGAGCTTATCATCGAGCGTGACCTGCGCGTAGCAGGCAAACGTGTGGCAGCGCAGGAATGGCGCGTGGCCGACATCGACATCGTCGATCTTGAGGCCGATGCCGGGCGGCAGCAAGACGCCAACGGGGGCGAAGACGCGCAGGACGCGCATGCCCTGCGAGAACTTCTGGAAATAGACGGTAAGTCCGACGTTGGGGCGGTCTTCGGCGGTGACGCTCTGGACGAGGGCGCAGACTTCGTTCTTGGCGCCGGCGGGCGGCGGCTTGCATACGACCTGCCAGTCGCCGTGCTGGGCCTTGATGGTGCCGTCGGCCATTTCCGGATTTTTGTTGTCTTGCGCGGCGGCGGGACCAGCTAGAGCGACGATCAGCGCTAGGCACGCGACGAGGTGCAGTGCGAGGCGGTGCAGTTGCGGCAGTGCAGCATGACGGGCGGGCATATGGGGCATGGGGCGAACGATCTCGCGTTTGGTCGACGCCGGGCGCGACACGGGCGCACAGTTGTGTCCCATCAGGCGTCCGACAAGGAGAGCCGGTGCATGGACCTACCATGGCCGGCGGCATCCGTTCGCCCAGGAAAGAGGCCGAAGCGAGACGATTTCAACAGTTTGGCGTCAGTGTTGCGCGCCGGGGGGAACGCCAACGTTGCCGCGTCAGGTATGGATGACTTGGTGCGGACAATTGTCGCAAAAAACTTGACTTAGACCGGAGTTGCAGGTTGTTCTGACCGCGACGAAGGGGAAGATCGTCGCACGCGGATGATAAGATGCAAAAGCGCATGCCAGCATGGACTTCAGGCCTGCATATCGCTTTGGCTTCTCGGGTTGCAGGACGGCAGGACAGCGGCTGATTTCTTGGCCCGCCGACGCTGATCTCTCATCGCCCGTCATCTCAACCGGAAATACCTCCGGCTTTCGGCGCGTCCCCTGATCGACGAAAAGGCCCGGCACGAACCGGTCCGGTCTGGGGAGAATGGCATGACGACACGTTTTTGGACACTTGGAGCGCTGGCGATTCTCGCCGCGATCGCCGGTGCATTTGGCGCCGCCGATCCGGCGCTGGCCGTGCAGGGTTACTCGGAGCCGGGCCAGATCGGCCTGCAGCGGCCGGTGACGGAAGTCGCGCGCGACATTCATTCGTTTTATGATCTCGTCAACATCATCATCATCGCGATCACGCTCTTCGTTCTCGGGCTGATGCTTTATGTGATGGTTCGGTTCCGGGAATCCAAGAACCCCGTGCCGTCGAAAACGACCCACAACACGCTTTTGGAAGTGGCGTGGACGGTCGTGCCGATCCTGATCCTCGTTGCCATCGCGATCCCGTCGTTCAAGCTTCTGATGCTCCAGTACACGTATCCGAAGGCGGACGTGACGATTAAGGCTATCGGGAACGCCTGGTTTTGGGAACACGAGTATCCGGGCACGACTCCGGAGGACAAGACGTTCACGGTAACTTCGAACATGCTCTCCGACGAGGAAGTCGCTGAGAAGGCAAAGGCCACGGGTCTTCCGGTGCCGCGGCTGCTTTCGGTCGACAACGAAATCGTCGTGCCGGTGAACAAGGTCGTGCACATGCTCGTCACGTCGAACGATGTGATCCACAACTGGACCATTCCGTCGTTCGGTTCGAAGATCGACGCCGTTCCCGGCCGTCTGACCTCGACGTGGTTCCGCGCTGAAGAGCAAGGCATCTTCTACGGCCAGTGCTCGGAACTGTGCGGGATGAACCACGCCTTCATGCCGATTGCCGTGCGTGTCGTCAGCCAGGACGTCTACGACCAGTGGACTGGCGCGCTGAAGGCCGGCGACCGGAAGAAGGCGAAGGAGATCACCGATCGCGTCGCGCTGGAACATGCGGGCGTTAAGTCGGTTGCCGACGCTTCGGATAAGAATTGAGCCACTGCAGATTGAGCGGCGCCGGGAGGCTGCCGCTTCTTTCTCGCTAGACGATTAAGCCCTGAGACGAAAAGGTCGAAGACCATGGGTAGCACTGCGGCACACGCCGACCATCATGACCATACGCCGACCGGCATCCGCCGCTGGCTGTTCTCGACGAACCACAAAGACATCGGCACGCTGTACTTCATCTTTGCGATGATCGCGGGCATCATCGGCGGCGCACTGTCGATCGGCATCCGCCTCGAACTGCAAGAGCCGGGTCTGCAGTATTTCTCCAACCCGCATCTCTACAACGTGTTCGTGACCGGTCACGGTCTCATCATGGTGTTCTTCATGGTGATGCCGGCGACGATGGGCGGGTTCGGCAACTGGTTCGTGCCGTTGATGATCGGGGCTCCGGACATGGCGTTCCCGCGCATGAACAACATCTCGTTCTGGTTGCTGCCGATGGCGCTGATGCTGCTCGTTATGTCGATGTTCGTCGAAGGTCCGACGGGTATGAACGGCGTGGGCGGCGGTTGGACGATTTACGCACCGCTTTCGACCTCGGGTCATCCGGGTCCGGCGATGGATTTCGCGATCCTCTCGCTGCACATCGCGGGCGCTTCGTCGATCCTGGGCGCGATCAACTTCATCACGACCATCTTCAACATGCGCGCGCCGGGCATGACGCTGCACAAGATGCCGCTGTTCGTGTGGGCCGTTCTGATCACAGCGTTCCTGCTGCTTCTGTCGCTGCCGGTTCTGGCGGGCGCCATCACCATGCTGCTGACGGACCGCAACTTCGGTACGACGTTCTTCAATCCGGCCGGCGGCGGCGACCCGCTGCTGTACCAGCATCTGTTCTGGTTCTTCGGCCATCCGGAAGTGTACATCCTCATCCTGCCGGGCTTTGGCATCGTCAGCCACATCGTGGCGACGTTCTCGCGCAAGCCCGTGTTCGGCTATCTGGGGATGGCTTATGCGATGGTCGCGATCGGGCTCGTCGGGTTCATCGTGTGGGCGCATCATATGTATGCGGCCGGCATGAAGGTGAACACGCAGGCCTACTTCGTGTTCGCCACGATGGTGATCGCGGTGCCGACGGGTGTGAAGATCTTCTCGTGGATTGCCACGATGTGGGGCGGATCGCTGCAGTTCCGCTTGCCGATGATGTGGGCGCTCGGGTTCATCTTCCTGTTCACGGTCGGCGGTGTGACGGGCGTGATGCTCGCAAATGCCGGCGTCGACCGTGCGCTGCATGACACCTACTACGTGGTGGCGCATTTCCACTACGTTCTGTCGCTGGGTGCCGTGTTCTCGATCTTTGCGGGCTGGTATTACTGGTTCCCGAAGATGAGCGGCTACATGTACTCGGAATTTTGGGGCAAGCTGCACTTCTGGACCACGTTCGTGGGCGCCAACATCCTTTTCTTCCCACAGCACTTCCTGGGTGCCGCCGGCATGCCGCGCCGTTACGCCGACTATCCCGACGCCTTCGCGTTCTGGAACGAGGTGTCGTCCTACGGCTCGTATATGACGGGTCTCGGCACGGTCTTCTTCTTCATTGGTCTGGCCGTTGCTTTCGCCCGCAAGGAGAAGGCTGCCGGCAACCCGTGGGGTGAAGGCGCTACCACGCTCGAGTGGACACTGCCGTCGCCGCCCGCCTATCACGCTTACGAAACGCTGCCGCGCATCGCTGCAACGTCGGAGCGTCATTAAAAGTACCGAACCCGGCTGGCCGAGAGGCCGGCCGGGTTTATTCACCCCAAGGCTACTCATGCCCGGCGATAGAACCGGGCGACGGCGTGGCGGAACACTTTAGGAAACGCCCGGAAACGGGTTTCAACCGACAGAGCCATAATGGCCGAGGTTTTGGTACGGGATAATCGCACGATGACGACCGCCGGAGCACAGGCCGAGAGCCCGGAAGCGCTGAAGCTTCTGGAACCCAGCATCAGCGATTTCGTGACGCTGATGAAGCCGCGCGTGATGACGCTCGTCATTCTGACAGCTGTGGCCGGTATGCTGGTTGCGCCGGGTGCGATTCATCCGGTGATCGGGCTGATCGCGATTATTGCGATCTCGGCGGGTGCCGGAGCGTCTGGCGCTCTCAACATGTGGTATGACGCCGACATCGATCAGAACATGGCGCGGACGGCGGCTCGCCCCATTCCGCGCGGACGTGTGACGCCGGATGAGTCGCTGCAGTTCGGCGGCGTGCTCGCGGTCATTTCGGTGATGACGCTCGGGGTGCTCGTCAACTGGGTGGCGGGTGCGCTGCTGGCCCTGACGATCTTCTACTATCTCTTCATCTACACGATGTGGCTGAAGCGGCTGACACCGCAGAATATCGTGATCGGCGGGGCGGCTGGCGCTTTCCCGCCCATGATCGGCTGGGCGGCGGTGACGGGCAGCGTGAGCCTGGAAAGCATCCTGCTGTTCCTCATCATCTTCATGTGGACGCCGCCGCATTTCTGGGCTCTGGCGCTGTTGCGGTCGCGCGATTACGAGCGCGTGGGCGTGCCGATGCTGCCGGTGGTGGCGGGCCCTGCGGAGACACGCAAACAGATCCTTCTCTATTCGATCGCGCTGGTGCCGTTGGCGATTTTGCCGGCGTTCATCGGGCTCGGCGGCGTAACGTATGGCGTTGCATCCGTGGTGCTTGGCGCGATCTTCCTGTGGTTTGCCGTCGATGTCTGGCGGATCACCGAAGGGCGCGAAGCGGACAAGGCCTGCAAGCGGCTCTTCTGGTTTTCCATCCTCTATCTCTACGCGCTGTTCGCGATCCTCGTCATCGAGGGCGCGATGAACCGCCTATTGGCGTGAAAGGAACTCGCGTGAACGATATGTCCAACACGATCTCTGGGACTGACGCGGCGGTGGCTGCCGCCGAAAAGAAACGCCGCCGTCTGCGGTCGATTGCGATCGCACTCGGGCTTGGGTTCTTGGTGATCATGTTCTACGCGGCGACGATCGTGCATCTGGGCGGCAGCGTCGCCAATCGCAGCATCTGAGGGAGACGGCCAACGTGACGGCAGATAACCCACAGACGGCACCGCGCACGACGCCTAAGAGCGACACGAAAGTGGCGCTGATGTGCGTGGGCGGCGTGGTGACCATGGTGTGCGCCGCCTATGCGGCGGTGCCGCTCTACCAGATGTTCTGTCAGGTGACGGGACTGGGCGGCACGACGCAGAAGGCGGAAAAGCCGTCGGATGTGATGCTCAATCGCACGGTGACGGTGCGGTTCGACTCGAACGTTTCGTCGAAGCTCGGCTGGACGTTCGAGCCCGTGCAGCGGACGGTGGAAGCGCACATCGGCGAGAACATGCTGGTGTTTTATCGCGCGACGAATACGAGCGACCGCAAGGTGACGGGGACGGCCACGTTCAATGTGGCGCCGGACGCGGCGGGCCTCTTCTTCAGCAAGATCGAATGTTTCTGCTTCAAGGAGCAGACGCTGGAGCCGGGGCAGTCAATCGAGATGCCAGTGTCGTTTTTCGTCGATCCGAGTCTGGTGATGGATCCGGAAGCGTCGCGGCTGAAGGAAATCACGTTGTCGTACACGTTCTATCCCGTGGAAGGGGCGAAGGCGGCGGCGACGGATCCAGTTCAAGTCGATACGACAGCCGACACGGTGAAGGATAATAGAAGCTAGTTTCGCGGCGCGGTCTGGCAGGATCGCGGTGCAAGACAAAAGTCCGGAGGTCCGGATGCAACAAGAGACGACGGGGAAGACGACCATGGCGCATGCCAATCAGCACGACTATCACCTGCTCGAGCCGAGCCCATGGCCGATCATGGCATCGCTGTCGGCCTTCGTGTCGGCCATCGGCGCCATCATCTGGATGCGGTCGACGGGTGGCGGCGCGGGGCTGTTCGGCGTGTCGGGTCCGGGCGTGTTCGCGGTGGGCATGTTCGGCCTGCTGGCGGTGGCGTTCATGTGGTGGCGCGACGTCGTTATCGAAGCTGAAACGGGCTTCCACACGCCGGTGGTGCAGATCCATCAGCGCTACGGGATGCTTCTGTTTATCGCCTCGGAAGTGATGTTCTTCGTCGCCTGGTTCTGGGCGTACTTCGATATCGCGCTGTTCCCCAACGGCACGTATTCCTACGAGAATATGCAGCAAGCGGTTGGCATGGTGAAGCGCAACGAGTTGACCGGCGGGGTTTGGCCGCCGGTGCCCGTGGAAATGACCGAAGCGACGATCCCGGCGACGGGCGCGCCTGCTGAGGGTTACTTCAAGGGGACGTTCGATCCTTGGGGTTTGCCACTTATCAATACACTGGTTCTGCTGCTGTCGGGCTGCACGGTGACGTGGGCGCATCACGCGCTGCTCGTCAACAAGCGTGGTCAGTTGATTGCGGGTCTCGCCATCACGGTGGCGCTGGGCGCGCTGTTCACGGTGCTGCAGTACATCGAGTACGGCCATGCCGCGTTCACATTCGCCGGGCATTCGTACGGTTCGACGTTCTTCATGGCGACGGGCTTCCACGGCGCGCATGTCATCATCGGTACGATCTTCCTGTTCGTGTGCATGCTGCGCGCGATGAAGGGCCATTTCACGCCCAAGCAGCACTTCGGGTTCGAAGCGGCGGCTTGGTACTGGCACTTCGTCGACGTGGTCTGGCTGTTCCTGTTCGCCACCATCTACGTGTGGGGTGCCGGCGAAATGGCCGGCGCGGCGCACTAATCCGGTTTAAGCCGGAGACACTCGAGGCTTCGGGAGGGCGGCTCGGTTGGGCCGCCCTTGCCGCTTCAAGGGGACGTTCGATGAGTGACAGCAAGGTGAGCGTGCTTCGCAGTGCTGTGCTGGCGCGGTGCCCGAAGTGCGGGCAGGGTCCGCTGTTCCGGCAGGTGCTCGTGTTGCGCGATAATTGCTCGCATTGCGGGCTCGACTACGCGTTCATCGATACGGGCGACGGGCCGGCGGTGTTTGCGATTTTCATTTTGGGGTTCGTGGTGCTGGGCGCGGCGCTGTGGTTCGAGTTCACATTCAATCCAGCGGTCTGGATGCACGTGGTGCTGTGGGGCCTGCTGACGCCGCTGATCGCGCTCGGGCTGCTGCGTTTCCTGAAGGCGCTGCTGACGGCGCTGCAATACAAGCACAAAGCCGAGGAAGGGCGCCTCGTGCGCTGAGGCGACGCGGGGGTTCAACGGACAGGTCCAATGCTGGCACGTTTGCGTGACGCGAAACTTCTGGTGCCGACGATCATGGTCGCGCTGTCGCTTCCCATTTTGATCGGGTTCGGGTTCTGGCAGCTCGAGCGGCTGGCGTGGAAGGAAGGCCTGATCACGGCCATCACCGAGCGGACGAAAGCGGAGCCGGTGGATGTGGGCGCGTTCTTCGATGGGCTCGCGGGCAAGCCGCTGGAGGCCGGCGAATATACGCGCGTGACCGCGCGGGGGCGGTTTGTGCATGACAAGGAGCTCTATCTCTATGCGCCGAGTTCGACGCAGGGGCCGGGGTTTCATGTCGTGACGCCGTTCGTTCTGGCGGGGACGGAGCGGGTGTTGCTCATCAATCGAGGGTTTGTGCCGGAAGGGATGCGCGATCCGGCGGCGCGGGCCGAGGGGCAGGTGAGCGGCGAGACGACAGTGACAGGGCTTGTGCGGCAGCCAGGCACGCAGGCGCGGTTCGTGCCGGAGAACGACGCAAAAGCGAATTTGTGGTTCTGGCGGGACTTCGATGGGATGATGGCGGCAGCGTTCGGGACGAGCGCACGGCCGGGACAGCCGATGCCGCTTTATATCGATGCGGAGGCTGCGGCGCCGGGTGGATGGCCAAAGGGCGGGGCGACGGAGTTGAAGCTGCCCAACCGGCATCTGGAATATGCGTTGACGTGGTTCGGGTTGGCGGCAGCACTTGCGGCGATATTTGTTATGTACGCGGGCGGGCGTTTGCGCGGCACGACGGCGCCCGGCGGGTAAGATTTACAACCTATTGCATACGGCCAACTGCGCCGCACGTTGGTTCGCGACGCCCCTCCCTCGACTGACGAAAGCTCTCTGCACGTGAATTACATCTCAACCAGAGGCCGTGCGCCCGTTCTCGGCTTCGAAGACGTACTGCTGGCCGGGCTTGCCCGCGACGGCGGCCTCTATCTGCCCGACACTTGGCCGAGGCCCGCAACGGACCTGCCATTTGCTGGTCGATCGTTTGCTGACGTGGCGACCGACGTGATCCTGCCGTTTACGGGCGGTGCGCTGACGCGGGCGCAATTGCAGGGGATGGCGGAGGCGGCTTATGGCAGCTTCGGGCATCCGGCGACGACGCCGCTCGTCCAGATCGATCCCAAGACGTTTGTGTTGGAGTTGTTTCACGGGCCGACGCTGGCGTTCAAGGACGTGGCGATGCAATTGCTCGCGCGGCTGATGGATCATGTGCTGGCCAAGCGCGGGCAACGGGCGACGATCGTTGGCGCCACGTCGGGCGATACGGGCGGGGCTGCGATCGAGGCGTTCCGGTCAAGCGAGCGGGTCGATGTGGTGATCCTGTTCCCGGAGGGCCGGGTTTCGGACGTGCAGCGCCGCATGATGACGACGCCGACGGATAAGGGCGTTCACGCGGTGGCGGTGAAAGGCACTTTCGACGATTGCCAAGCACTCGTGAAAGCGATGTTCAACGATCATGCGTTCCGCGACCGGGTGGCGCTGTCGGGCGTGAACTCGATCAACTGGGGAAGAATTGTCGCGCAAGTGACCTATTACTTCGTGGCGGCGGCAGCGCTGGGCGCGCCCAATCGGAAGGTCGCGTTCTCGGTGCCGACAGGGAATTTCGGCGACATTTTCGCGGGCTATGTGGCGAAGAAGATGGGGCTGCCGATCGAGATGCTGGTGATCGGCTCGAACCAGAACGATATTCTGCCGCGCACCGTCGAGAGCGGTGTTTATGAAATGCGCGGGGTCACCGCGACCTCGTCGCCGTCGATGGACATTCAGATTTCGTCGAATTTCGAGCGGTTTTTGTTCGAGGCCTCGGGCCGGGACGCGGACCTCGTGGCGCGGCAAATGCAGATGCTCGCGCAGGGGCGGCGGTTTGAATTAACGCCAGCGCAGGCGACGCGTTTGCGCGACGATTTCGGCGCGGGCGCTGCGTCGGAAGCGGACGTGGCGGCGACGATCCGAGATACGCTTTCGCAGAGCGGGTATCTGCTGGATCCGCATACGGCTTGCGGGGTCTATGCGGCGAAGACGGCGCTTGATGGCAAAGTCTCCGATGACACGGCGCGGGTGGTACTGGCGACGGCGCATCCGGCGAAGTTCCCCGATGCGATGCAAGAGATTACCGGCGCGCGGCCGGGCCTGCCGGCGCGGTTGTCGTCGCTGATGACTGATCCCGAACGCTTTCCTGTGCTCGGCAATGATCTGAAGGAGGTCGAAGACTTCGTGGAGACAGTATCGCGCGCGGCCGGGGCGCCGGCATGACGGCAGAGATCACGCGGCTCGCCAACGGTCTCACCGTCGTTACCGAAACAGCTCCGCACCTGGAAACGAGCGCGCTGGGCGTGTGGGTGGATGCCGGCGCCCGGCATGAGCGGGACGACGAACACGGGCTCTCGCATCTGCTCGAACATATGGCGTTCAAGGGAACGGCGACGCGTTCAACGCAGGATATCGCTGAAGAGATCGAAGCGGTCGGTGGCGAACTCAACGCCGCGACCGGGCTCGAGACGACGGCCTATTTCGCACGGGTTTTGAAGGGCGACGAAGGGCTGGCGCTCGGCATCGTGGCCGACATTCTGCAGAATTCGACGTTCGCGGACGAAGAATTGGAGAAAGAGCGGGAGGTGATCCTGCAGGAGATCGCCGGAACGCTCGACAGTCCGGACGATTTGGCGTTCGACCTCGTCCACGACGCGGCGTTTCCAGATCAGCCGGCGGGGCGAACGATCCTGGGCACGCCGAAGAGTGTGAAATCCATTTCGCGGAACAAGCTCAAGGACTTCCTGGCCGAGCGGTATCATCCCAAGGGGATGGTGCTGGCGGGGGCGGGCGCCATCCGCCACGAAGATGCCGTTTGCCACGCTCAAGCCCTATTCGGTGGGCTGTCTAACGCTGGGCCGGGGGCTGAATCGCCAGCGGTCTATCGGGGTGGCGTGCGGTCCAGCCCGCGCAAGTTCGAACAGGCGCATCTCATTTTAGGGTTCGAGGCGCCGTCGTACCGGGAAGAAGAATTTTTTGCCTCCCAGGTTCTGTCTGGGTTGCTTGGCGGGGGAATGTCGTCGCGTCTCTTCCAGGAAGTCCGGGAGCGGCGCGGTCTTTGCTATGCGATTTATTCGACGGCGTGGGGACTGAAGGACACCGGGCTTTTTGCCGTACACGCGGCGACGGGCGCCGGCATGGTCGGGGAGCTGATCGACGTGGTGAGCGACGAAATCGATCGCATGGCGGAGACCGGGCCCACCGAGCCAGAGGTCGCGCGGGCCAAGGCGCAGCTCAAAGCCGGTTTGATGATGAGCTTGGAGTCGAGTTCGGCGCGGGCGGAACAGATGGCGCGGCAAATGCTGCTGCATGGCCGCGTGCTGACGACGGCGGAGATTCTGGCATCGGTCGACAAAGTCTCGGCGGCCGAAGTGACGGCTGTCGCACAGCGGTTGCGCGCTAAGGGTAGTTCGATCGCCGTTGTAGGAGCCGGGCGAAAGAGCGATGATCTAGCAACGCGCGCCGGTCAGCGTTTGAAACGGGCCGGTTAAGGATCTGCAGGACCCGCACCCATGGCATTCCTGAGATCGAGCCTCATTTCGGATGTCGCCACCACGGTTCGTGGTGAGCGGGTTTTTCTGCGGGCGCCGCAGCTTTCGGATTATGGTCCTTGGGCCTCAATGCGGGCGGAGAGCCGCGCGCACTTGCAGCCGTGGGAGCCGACCTGGCCGCGGGACGATCTGACGAAGGCTGCTTTCAAGCGCCGGGTTCGGCACTATCAGCGCGAGGCGCGGGCCGACCAAGGTTATGCATTCCTGGTTATCGATCCGGCGGATGACCGTCTGGTGGGCGGTATCGCGCTGACGAACGTGCAGCGCGGTGTGACGCAATCGGCGTCCGTGGGGTATTGGCTAGGCCGGTCGGAACTCGGGCGGGGCTATATGGCCGATGCGCTCAAAACCATGATCGGTTTTTCGTTCCAGCAGCTGCGGCTGCACCGTCTGGAAGCGGCCACGCAGCCACAGAATACGCCCTCGATCCGCGTTCTTGAACGCAACGGGTTCGAGCGCGAAGGTTATGCGCGGGGCTATCTGCGGATCGACGGCCAGTGGCGCGATCATCTGTTGTTTGGAGTTGTGGCCCCCTCCGAGACCGGGGGTGCCGTTTGACGCTGATCAGCCGGCTCTTCGCACTGTTGGCCGTGTTCGCCGGTTTGTGGCTGACGATCGCGCGCGCGCAAGCGCTGGAGGCGATCCCGCTGACGGTGGATCAGGGGCGCATTGAAATCACGACGCGGGGTGAACTCTACGAAGGACGCGGCGACAGCCTGCAGATCGAAACGGCGGCGAGTGCGGACGGGACAACGGGGCGGCTTTCGGTGCGGGCGGCGACGCCGGGCACCAATCCGAGCTGGATGGTGTTTGCGCTGCATAACCCGACGGATGTGGCCGTGGAGCGCTGGATCTCGGCGGACCGCTACACGATCATCGGGTCGGGCGTGGTGTGGCCTGATCTCGATGCGCGGCGGATCGAGACGGTGACGCCGTCGATTGGCTTCGTGCCGGAGCGGGTCGATAGCGATCGTGCCGACGTGTTCCGGATCACGCTGGAGCCCAAACAGACCATTACGTATGTGGCAGAGCTTTCCTCAGAGCGGTTCGCGCGCATCTTTGTGTGGAAGCCCCTCGACTACGAGTTGAAGGTGCGCGAACGGCAACTCTTCAACGGGGTAATGCTAGGGCTTACGGGCCTGCTCGCCATCTTTCTCACGGCGATCTTTGCCGCCAATCACAAGATCATCTTTCCGGCCGCGGCGTTGGTTTCGTGGTGCGTGCTTGCCTATCTGTGCGTCGACTTCGGGTTCTTCCACAAGCTGTTCCAGCTGAGGGCGGAGAACAACGCGGTCTATCGCGCGGCGACGGAAGCGTCGATGGCGGCGAGCCTCGTGATCTTCCTCTATTTCTTTTTGCGCATTCCGCTGTGGCACGGCTTGGCGCGGATGCTGTTCAGCGTGTGGATCGTGGCGCAGTTGGCGCTGATCGCGGTTGCGGTCATCGATCCCCGGCTAGCCTCGACGTTCGCGCGGCTTTCGTTTGGCATTTTGGCAACGGCGGGCATGGTGGTAACGCTTTTTCTTGCGTTGCGCGGGCAGGACCGGGCGCTGGCGCTGATCCCGACGTGGCTGTTGTTTCTCGTGTGGTGCTTCGGGACGGCGGTGACGCTGACGGGGCAGCTGGCCGGCGACATGGTGGTATCGGGGCTTGTCGCGGGGTTGGTGCTGATCGTGCTGCTCATCGGGTTTACGGTGACGCAGTTCGCGTTCCGGTCTTTGGAACCCATTTACGGATCGTCGCCGACGGAACTGCAATTGCGTTCGGTTGCCGTGGAGGCGGCGGGTGCCGGCGTTTGGGAGTGGAGCGCGCGGCGCGACGAGGTGAAGGTTTCCGGAAACGTGGAGGCCGCGCTGGGGCTCAATCCGGGCGAACTCAACACGAAGGTGGACGATTTCTGCCGGCATATTCATCCCGCCGACCAGGAGCGGTTCCGGCTGTCGCTCGTATCGAACGAAGAGCGCAACGACGGGCAGATGCGGTGCGTGTTCCGGCTGCGGCACGCCGACAATTCATATCGCTGGTTTGAGATCGAGGCGTCGTCGATCCCGAGCCAGGACGGGCGGACAGTGAAGAGCGTCGGTCTTTTGCGCGACGTGACGGATACGAAGCGGGCGCAAGAACGGCTAATGACGGATGCCGTCAAGTGCTCGCTGACGGGGCTGCCGAACCGTCAATTGCTGGAAGACCGGCTGGCGATTGCCATGCAGCGGGCGCGGTCGGAGCCGGCGATCCGGCCGACGGTGCTGTTTATCGATATCGACAAGTTCAAAACGGTGAATGCGTCATACGGCGTGGTGGTTGGCGATAGTTTGCTGCTGACGGTGGCGCGGCGCATTCAGCGGCATCTGGAGACCGACGATACGCTGGCGCGGATCGGCGGGGACCGGTTTGCCATTCTGGTTTTGAAGGAGAGGTCGCCGCAAGATCTGGCTGGGCTGGCGGAACGCGTGCGGCGCAGCTTGCGCTCGCCGATCAAGCTGGCGGGGCAGGAGATTGTGCTGACGGGGTCGCTCGGTATTGCGATCTTCGATGGGCATCAGGCCGATGATCGGGAGCTTTTGCGCGAAGCCGAAACGGCAATGTATCGCGCCAAGCGGGGCGGCGCCGACCGGATCGAGATCTTCCGGCCGGAGATGCGCCAGCAGTTGGACGAGCGCGCGGTGGTGGATGCGGAAATCCGCAAGGCGGTAGAGAAGAACCAGATCCGCGTGCTCTATCAGCCGATCGTTTATATGCCGATGGAGGAGTTGGCCGGGTTCGAGGCGCTCGTTCGGTGGGATCATCCCAAGCATGGGCTGATCAATCCGTTCGGGTATCTGGAAGGGGATGGCTCAGCGGAGCTTCTGGCGCGGACGGTGATTGTGGCGCTGTCGCAGGCGCTGAAAGAGTGCGCGCACTGGCAGAAGGAACTGACGCGGATCGACAATCCGCTGTTTGTGAATCTCAATCTGCCGGCTGCCTTGAAGGTGGATCAGAACACGGCGCAGGAGATCCGCCAGGCGCTGGCGCGGCATAACGTTGCGAAGGGATCGCTGAAGCTCGGCGTGCCCGAGGCTATGGTGATGAGCAATCCCGAGCATGCGGGGGAGTCGCTGGAGTGGCTTAGAAGCGCTGGCGCGGAACTCGTGCTCGACGACTTCTGCACGGGATATTCGTCGCTGCTCTATCTGGGCCGGTTGCCGTTCGAGGCCGTGCGCATCGACCGGATGCTGCTCGATGGGCATGGCGGCGGGGATCATTCGGGCAGCGGGATGCTGCGCGCGGTGACGGCGATGACGCACGAACTGGGCCGTAAGGTGATCGTGCAGGGCGTGGAGACGGACGAAGACGTCGGCTATCTGCGCTCGATCGAGTGCGAATACGGACAGGGATTCTATTACGGCGATCCGATCAGCGAACGCGATGTGTTGCAGCTGTTGAAGCTGGTGCGCAAGTCGGAGCGGCGCATTCAGCCGCGCGGTCTATTCAGGGCGGCGACGCGGAAGAAGAAAGACGAGAGTGCTGACGCGGTGCCGTTGGCAGCCGAGGCCGGAGCGGGCGAGGGCGCGAGCGCCGCGCCGGCTGCGGCGTCGCCTTTGGGCGGTGGACAGCCGCGTGGACCAGATGGACCCCCGGCTATGCCGCCGCCTGCCGTTCCCGGCGAGCCAGTGACGGAGCCTCTGCGCCGTGGTGGGTTGCCGAAATCGCAGGTGAGGCCGCGAGGCCCGATGCCTGCGGCTGCGGCCGCACCTCCGCCGCCTCGTCCGGGTCCGGTGCCAGAGCCGGGGTTCACGCCGTTCGGTCATGCGCCGATGCCGCCACCGATGCCGGCCAATGGCCCGCCAATGGGAGCTGGTCCGATCCCTTCCGGGCCGCCTGCGGGATTTGCACCGCAGCCGCCGATGCCTCCGCCGCCATTCGTTATTCCCGGTGCGCCCGTACCCTTCCCGAATGCGGAGGTGCCGCTGCCGCCGCTCGCTTCCTTCGATGCGTCCGCAGCACCGCCACAGCCGCCACCGGTCGCTCCCGTGGTGGTGCCGATGCCGGAACCTGTAAGCGTTGCGCCGGCCGCAGTTGAGGCCATCACCCAGCCGCAGCCGCAGCCGGTCAAGCGGGCGCCGCAGCCGGTGCGTCCGCTGCCCAACTACGACAAGTTGCCGCCGAACATCGCTGCCAGTTTGCAGCGGCTGGCCGGTGTGGCGCCGACCAAGCCCGATAGCGACGCGGCCGAGTGACAGCACCTGTTTTCGCGATCAGCACGATGCGGGGTCGAGACGACGTGGGAGATCGCGCGGTGAGGCGGGTGTGAGGAATAAGGCGGTGCCAGGCACCGTGGGAGGCACCGTGGGATCGGCGTGACCGTGCGTGGTCAGCAGTGGCCGGCGTCGCCAACGAGGAAGGACGGGTTGACGCCGATCGTGGCGAGGGCCTTCTCGTATTTCAGGTCGAGATCGGGTTCGAAGACGATGTCGGCATCGGCGGGGCAATTGAGCCAGCCGTTGGCCTGGATTTCGCTTTCGAGCTGGCCGGGCGACCAGCCGGCATAGCCAAGTGCGAGAATGGAGCGCTCGGGTCCGCGTCCGGTGGCGATGGCCTTCAAGATGTCGATGGTGGCGGTCAAACTGATGCCACCGGCAATCTGCAGTGTGCTGTCGGTGGCGTGATAGTCGGCGGTGTGGAGGACGAAGCCGCGGCCGGTTTCGACGGGTCCGCCGGAATGGACTTCGCGGTCGAGGAGACCGGACGCAATGGAATCAGCGGCGCCGCGCGGTGTGATGCCCAGGCGTTCGAGAAGATCGGGGAAGGTGATATGGCCGGCGCGATGATTGATGATGAGGCCCATGGCGCCTTCTTTCGAGTGGGCGCACATGTAGATCACCGAGCGCGCAAAGCGCTTGTCGGTCATAACGGGCATGGCGACGAGCAACTGCCCCTCAAGGGTGGTGCCCTGGCCTGCTCTGCGTTTGGACTTCGGCAGCATCATCCCCATAATCTAGTGCGCCGGGGGCGGAATTGTGAAGGGGCTGGGATGATCGCACTGTTCAGGTTGGGAATTGCGGTTTTCGCGTCGATGGCGGCCCTGCCCGCGGCGGCGCAAGACATCGCGGGTGAATGGATCGACGGCGAGCGGCACCGGGTGCGGATTTTTGCGGGCGCGGTTCCTGATGCAGTGCCGGGCACTGTGACGGCGTTCGTCGAGATGGCGATGGACCGGGGGTGGAAGACCTACTGGAAGAACCCGGGTACGGCGGGCGGGATTCCGCCGGAGTTCAAATTCGATGCGTCGAAGAATGTGGCGAAGGCGGAGGTGCTCTATCCGGTGCCAAATGTGATGAGCGATAAGGCGGGGGATGTGATCGGGTATCGCGAGTGGGCGATTTTTCCGGTGCGTATTACGCCGGCCGATGCCGGGGCGCCGGTGGACCTGACTGTGACGGCAAATTACGGGATCTGCGAAAAGTTGTGCGTGCCGGCGGAGACGACGTTGTTGCTGACCATTCCGCCGGGGCCGCTGCCGGCGGCTGGGGCGGACGCGGAGCGGGCTTACAGCGCGGTGCCCAGGACGGGGGCGGAGTTGAAGCCGGGCGATCCAATGGGGCTCAAGGTGGAGCGGCCGGGGGATGCGCCGGGGACCATCCGGCTCATGGCGCGCTTTCCGGGCGATGCGGGGGTGGCGGCGATGTTCTTGGCAGTGCCGGACGGGCGTTATCTGCCCTTGCCGGTGCGCGGGGCGCCTGAAGGCGAAACCATCGCGTTCGATGTGGCGTTCTCCAATCCCGACGACCTCAAGGCGCTCAAAGGGGCGACCGTGACGGTCGTGATGGCGGGCGAAAAGGGGCAGTCTGAGGACCGGTTCGTCATCGACTGAGAGAAACGGCCCGTATAGAAGTCGGGTCAATATCCAAGGTCCGGGATCGGCTTGATGAGAGCCGCGCCGGACGGCAGACACACAGGAGAGCGTGGAATGACGATCAAGGCCGGCGACCGGTTGCCCGACGCCAAGTTCATGACGATGACGGCGGACGGTCCGAAGCCAATGACGACGTCGGAAATTTTCGCCGGCAAGAAGGTTGCTCTCTTTGCCGTTCCGGGCGCGTTCACGCCGACCTGCCATTTGCAGCATCTGCCGGGGTTCGTGCAGCGCGCCGATGAACTGAAGGGTAAGGGCGTTGATACGATTGCGTGCACGGCCGTCAACGACGTGTTCGTGATGGACGAGTGGGCGAAGGCGACGGGCTCCAAAGACAAGATCGTGATGCTGACGGACGACAGCGCGGCGTTTGCCAAGGCGATTGGCCTCGACATCGATCTCACGGGGGCGGGGATCGGGCTCGGCGTGCGCTCGAAGCGCTACGCGATGCTCGTGGAAGACGGCGTCGTGAAGGTTTTGAACGTCGATGAAAGCCCGCCGGCGCACGACAAGTCGAGCGCGGAGACGATGTGCAAGATGATCGATAATGTCGTTTGACGCTGTCGCGATGTGGTTTGAACGGGGGCAGGAGCGGACATCGGGCAAGGCGAGCCAAACTGACCACTGTTGATCCTCGGGCTCGCCCCTAGGACCAATCTTGTCGGGTTCTCAGCCGGTCGTTTTTGACCCCTGCAAAAGTGCCCGGCGTCGAGACGATGAAGGTGCGGCACTGAAAATAGGCGGTCTCCGGACGAGATTGCTGCGTCTGGCAGCTTTGCTACGGGGATTGCTTCGGGTCTCCTCAGCGCATGGTCCTGCTTCAACCCTTTCAGCTGAAGCGCACGTTCCATTCTGTTGGGTCATTGGTCGATAGAATAGTTGATTGCCGAAGACATGCGCGGGCGTCCTCTGCCGCGCCCGACCGACGACATAACAACGAGGTAAAAATACTCAGGGTGGTTGATTGCGCTTGTTCCAGATCAATATGGGGCAGCCCCCCGCCGCTACGGTTGAATTGAGCTACGGTGAAATGATCAATCACCGATGGCCGCTGCATCCCTGGAACCAAGGGCGGTGATGGGCAGAAGGCTCGTGGGCCTGATTCGAAGACGTGAGGCAAGGCGTGTGGATTTTCAGAGCGAAATGGGTTGCTCACATGACTGCTGCGGCAGTGCTAGGTCTCGCTGCAGCTTCTGCATCTGCTGGTACCATCATCACGCTCGATAACTTTACGCGTGCTGAGACCGACTACTACATGAGTACCTACGTCGCGAAGGGCTGCTTTGCGAAACTGTGCAACGATAGAGAGCCGACGCCGGTCGACAAGCAGCCCGTGGTGCGCATGAACCGGGACACCTTGTACAGTGTTGCCGTTTTCGACCTCGCAAGCCCCGTCACGATCGTCAAGCCGGACACGGGCAAGCGGTTCCAGTCAATGGTGGTGATCAACCAGGATCACTACATCCCGCTCGTGGCTTACCACGCCGGAACATACACGCTGACCCAGGGACAAGTGGGAACGCGCAATGCAATCGTGCTGTTCCGGACGTTCGTCGATCCGAACGATCCCAACGATATCAGCGCAGCGCACGCGGCGCAGGATGGCATCCGCGTTTCTCAGGCGAGCCCGGGCAAGTTCGAGGTCCCCGATTGGGATCAGGACCAGCGCAAAAAGGTAAGCGGTGCGGTCGCAGCCCTCATGGCGTTTGTTCCTGACAGCCGAGGCATGTTCGGCGCGGCGGACAAGGTCGATCCAGTCCGGCATCTCGTCGGTACGGCTGCCGGCTGGGGCGGCAATCCGGAGGAGGATGCCAAATACCTCACTATCGTTCCGAAAGCGAACGATGGAGCGACGGCGCATGTCCTGAAGGTTCAGGACGTGCCTGTCGACGGGTTCTGGTCGATGACGGTCTACAACGCCAACGGCTTTTTTGAAGCGCCCGCGAACGCGATTTCGGTCAACAACATCACGGCGAAGCGCGATGCAGACGGCTCGGTGACCATCCACTTGGGCGGGGATCCGAAGTCGACCAACTTTCTGCGCATCATGCCGGGCTGGAGTTATGTCGTGCGCCTCTACAGGCCACGAGCCGAAATTCTGAACAGTACGTGGACTTTTCCTGAGCCGGAAGCGGTGCGCTAACAGCCTCGAAAAAAGCTATTCGCAACTGAAAACGAAGAAAATACCCCACTTGGGAGGAAGATGAATATGAGGATCACAATGCATGCAGGTCTGTTAGTTGCTGTGATTATGGCGGCAACGACAGGTACATCTCTTGCAGAGCAAGCTTCGGAGCCGCAGGTCCTTCGCGACGGGGACGTTGCTCAGACCATGCGCTTTGAAAAGATGCACCAGACGCGTTTCATCGAGCTGTTTTTCGGCACGAAGGATCCGGAGACAGGCAAGCTGGTAGCCCCCTGCTACAACACCTTGTATTCAAGCAACGCGCTTCCCGAGTCCAAAGACACCTCTCCACAGGCGCTTGTAGAAAGCCTCGACCTCGAGAAGCTGGCGAAAGAACATGGCGTCGCCAAAGTGATGCTGAACGGCCCCAAGCTCTGGATGCCGGATTGGGTAGAACTCAAGATGGGCAAGGAAAGGGTTTTCGGTGGCATGACGATGGGCTGGGTCGCGCAGCTCAACCTGCCGGAATCAGGCGAAATCGAGGCTGCGACTTGGGGGCCCATGCAAATCGCGCGGGACAGCAAGTGGGCCTGGACCAAGGGCACCAAGGTCGCGCTACTGGACGATGCTGACGGCAACACCTGGATACTGAAGGGATTCCAGTTGGGCCTCGATCCGCAACAGACCTGGGAAGAATACCTTGCCAAGGGGGCTGCCAACTACAAGACGCTTCCCGCCGGCTGGAAGTTCAGGGTCACGACACTGGAGAAGGATGTGATCGAGATTCCGGACAATAACCTGGCCACGATCATGACAGACGAGCTTTTCCACGTGTGGGACAAAACCGGGCCGGGCATGACAAACTACAAGCCGTAATCAAGCCGCGAGCACCGGCCGGGCTTGTCGTGGGGCAGCATTATCTGGCGCCGACCATGACAGGCGGGGGCATGTTAGCCGCGCGGACCGATGCCTCTCATGGGGCAACACCAGACCTCATGCAAAGCCGCGGGTGACCTCCACGGATTCTCCTTAGGCGCGGTTCTTTTATTTCTTGAATGGGCTCATGCCTTGGCGGGCGAGTTCGTCGGCGCGTTCGTTTTCGGGGTGGCCGGCGTGGCCCTTCACCCAGTGCCAATCGACTTCGTGCTTGTGGCGGGCGGCTTCGAGGGCTTGCCAGAGGTCGGCGTTCTTGACCGGCTTTTTGGCGGCGGTCTGCCAGCCGTTGCGCTTCCAGGAATGAATCCAGGAGGTGATGCCGTCCTTCACGTAGGCGCTATCGGTGTAAAGGTCGATGTGCGCTGGGCGCGTGAGTGCGCCCAAGGCTTCGATGACGGCTTGGAGTTCCATGCGATTGTTGGTCGTGTCGGCGGCGCCGCCGTAGAGTTCCTTGCGGTGCTCGCCCCAGATGAGGATGGCGCCCCAGCCGCCGGGGCCAGGATTTCCCGAGCAGGCGCCATCGGTGAAGATGGTGACTTTCTTGGTGCCGCTGTGTGTCATGCGGCCTCGCCGAGACCGTAGGCGGCAATCGAGCGGACGGACTGGTGGAAGCGCAGGCGGCGCACGTAGTCGAACGGGTTGTGCGGTTTGACGAGCGCGTTGGGTGGAAGATTGAGCCAATCATAAGAGCGGGTCAGCAGGAAACGGACAGCGGCGCCGCGGGTGAGGAGCGGCATGGCGCTGCGCTCAGCGGGGGTGAGTTTGCGGACGCTGTCGTAGCCTTCGAGGAGCGCCCGGCCCTTCGTCACGTTGAAGGCGTAGTCCTGCTCGAAGCACCAGGCGTTGAGGCAGATGGCGACGTCGTAGGCGAGTGCATCGTTGCAGGCGAAGTAGAAATCGATGAGGCCGGAGAGGTCGTCGCCGAGGAAGAAGACGTTGTCGGGGAAGAGGTCGGCGTGGATGACGCCGGAGGGAAGCGTTTTCGGCCACATGGCGTCGAGCAGCAGCAGTTCGTCGTGCACCAGAGATTGCAGGCCGGGGACGATTTCGTCGGCGCGGGCGCGGAATTTTTCGAACAGGGGGCGCCAGCCGGTTTCGCCGAGTGCGTTCTGGCGCTGTTGGGGGAAATCGGCGGTGGCGAGGTGGAACTGTGCGAGCGCGCGGCCGAGCTTCGAGCAATGGTCGGCGCGAGGCTTCTTGACGGAGAAGCCGTCGAGGAACGTCACAAGAGCCGCTGAGCGCCCGGCGAGTTCGGACAAGATTGTTCCGTCTCTGGCATGGACGGGACGCGGACAGGAGACGCCGCGGTCGGCGACGTGTTCCATCAGACCCAAAAAGAACGGCAGGTCCTCGGGAGCGACGCGCTTTTCATAGAGCGTGAGGATGAAGCGGGCCTTGCTGGTCTGGACGAGATAGTTTGTGTTCTCGACGCCTTCGGCAATGCCCTTGTAGCCGACGAGGCTGCCGGCATCGTATCGCGCGAGAAAGGCCGACAGGTCATCGTCGGTGACTTCGGTGTAGACGGCCATGCAGGTTCACTCACACCGTCTGAGCAGGCTTCTCGGCGGCGAGCGACGACGTGGAGCCGGGCGCGCGGACATCGCGCAATTCGCGGGGGACGTTGAAGGCGATGTTTTCCGTCGCGGTGGAGACAATGTCGACGTGGACATCGAACCGCGTTTTGAGGGCGTCGATGACTTCGTTGACGAGTTGTTCGGGGGCGGATGCGCCGGCCGTGATGCCAAGCGTGCGGACACCGTCGAGCCGCTGCCAGGGCATGTCGGCGGCGCGTTGAATGAGAGCGGCGTTGGTGCAGCCGGCGCGCTCGGCGACTTCGACGAGGCGGACGGAGTTGGATGAGTTGGGCGCGCCGATGACGAGGAGGCAATCGAGTTTGGGTGCGATGGCTTTGACAGCTGCTTGGCGATTTGTGGTCGCGTAGCAGATGTCTTCCTTCATGGGACCGGCAATGCCGGGGAAGCGTTCGTTCAGGATCGCCACAATTTCGGAGGTATCATCCACCGAGAGAGTCGTCTGAGTGACGAAGGCCAGCTTGGTGGGATCTTGGGGCTGAAACGCGCGGGCGTCGGCGGCGGTTTCGATGAGGCGCACCGCACCTTCCGGCAGCTGGCCCATGGTGCCTTCGACTTCGGGGTGGCCTTTATGACCGACAAGGACGATTTCGCGGCCTTCGAGAAAATGGCGCTGGGCTTCGATGTGAACCTTGTAGACAAGCGGGCAGGTTGCATCGAGGGCGAACATATTGCGGTGCTTGGCGTCTTCGACCACAGCCTTGGCGACGCCGTGTGCCGAAAAGATCACGGGTTGGGATGTGGGCGGGATGTCTGACAGCTCGTCCACAAAAACGGCACCTTTTGCCTTGAGAGCATCAACGACAAAGCGGTTATGAACGATCTCATGCCGCACGTAGACGGGAGCGCCGTATTTGGCCAACGCGAGTTCGACAATCTGGATGGCGCGATCGACCCCGGCGCAAAAGCCGCGTGGTGCGGCCAGCAAAACGTCGAGTCGCGGGAGCGTGGTTAATCCGGTCTGTGGCGTATCCGACATCGATATTCAGGTCCTGGTTCATCAGTGGCGGATAGACGCCGTTACGGAATTGTCCCGGCTGATGGCGGGGTGGTACAGTTCGAATCACGACGCGGGCGGCACCGTGGCGTCGGGGGCTTTTTATCAGTCCGGCCGGCGCGGTTCCTCTCGCGCAAGCATTATGCGGATGGGCACGCAATGACGCAATCGATCCCTATGGCATCACAACGGGCTTTGACGCTCGCCGTGTCGCTGTGGGCCATGAGCCTGCTTGGCGGGTGCGGTCTGTCCTCCATCACGTCGGGTCTCGGTTCGGGCATCATGGGCGGCAGCAGCGCCAAGACCGAGACGGGCGCTGTCAGCGAAGAGCAATTGCTGGCGGCGGCGCAGAGCGGTGAAGCGGGCCTCTCCACGGGCGGGATCGAAGTCTCGGGCGGCTGCCCGAAGTTCGTGCCGTGGCCGCGGGATAATTTCGTCACCATTTACGAGCAGGGCCGCGTTGGCGACGGAATGGCCGTCATGCATCGCGGCGAGATCACCAAGACGGCGCGCGAGTGCTCGGTGGAGCCGGGGCGCGTGACCGTGAAGTATGGTTTCTCGGGCCGCATTCTGCTGGGGCCGAAGGGCCGGCCGGGGCCGATCACGCTGCCGGTTTCCGTCTTCGTGACGGATGAGAAGCGGGCGCGGGTCGCCAACGACAAGCTGACGGTCGATGTGAATGTCAGCCTGGAAAATCCGATCGGATATTTCTCGACCGTGCGGACGGTGACGTTCGACATGACGGAAGGATCGCGGCCGGGGGATTATCAGGTGTTCGTTGCGTTCGAGCGCACGGTGCCGGGGGCTGGATAGAACCGGCTGCGCTATTCAATTACTTGCAGGCAACAAAAAAGGCCGGGTTCGCCCCGGCCTTTGTCGTTTCGTATGAGCGGCGCCGCGTTAGTTCAGGCGGCCCTTGAGATCGCTGATGCTGCTGGCAATCAGCGCATCGGCATCGGTGCCCGTAACCTTGGACCGAATGATCTTTTCGGCGGTGGCGAGCGCCACGTCGACGGCAGCGGAGCGGACTTCGCTGACGGCCTGGGCTTCGGCACGAGTGATCTTTTCTTCGGCCGACTTGGTGCGGCGCTCGAGCGTTTCGGCGAGTGCCTTCTTGGTTTCGGCGGCCAGGGTTTCGGCCTCGCGCTTGGCAGCGGCGACGATTTCCTTGGCCTCTTCCTCGGCTTCCTTGCTGCGGCGCTGATAGTCGGCCAGCAACTGCTGGGCCTCTTCGCGCATGCGGCGGGCGTCGTCGAGTTCCTTGCGGATGGCGTCCGCGCGGGCGTCGAGCGATTTACCGACGGCGTCGGGCACCTTGAAATACATCAGGATGGCGAAGAAGCCGATGAGGGCGAGTGCCGTCCAGAAATAGGTGTCCTTCGGGTCGAGCAGGTTGGCCATTACGATGTCGGCGATCATGGCAATTATTCTCCGGCGCCGGGGTTGAGGGCGCGTTTGACTTCGTCGGCGCTGACATCCTTGCCGGTCAGTTGCTTGATGACCGGGCCGGCGATTTCCGAGGCGATTTCGCCGACGCTGGCGAGCGCCTTCTGCTTGGTCTCAGCGATGCGGGCTTCGGCGTCGGCCAGCTTTTTGTTGGTTGCGGCTTCGACGGCGGCGCGCTCACGGTCGGTTTCAGCGGTGAGCTTATCGTGGTTGGTGCGCGCGATGGCCGTAGCGTTGCTGCGTGCGTCGGCGAGCGACTTTTCGTAGGCCTTCATGGCCGTGTCGACTTCGTCTTTCAGCTTCTCAGCCGCGTCGATGTCGCGCTGGATACGGTTCTGGCGCTCTTCGATGACGCCGCCGATGCGCGGGATAGCGATCTTCTTCAGGAGGAAGTAGAGCGCCACAAATGTGATGGTGAGCCAGACGAGCTGGGGGGCCAGCGTCGTGGGATCGAGCGGCGGGAACACCTTGTTGGCGGTGCCGGTCGGGACTTGAGTTCCCGTGGTGACGGGCTCGGTCATTGGTTTGGCCTTGTTAAAAAAAGGGCCTTGAGGTCACCGGCCCGGACGTGTGGGCCAGAAAACGCATTTTTCTTGGGTGCCAAACGGACCGGCTTTGCAGCCGGCCCGATGGACTACCCATAGGTCAGACAAGAGGCCGGGGCGCTGTTAGCGTCCGGCGTCCCGTATATCAGGTGAACAGCAACAGGAACGCGATGACGAGGGCGAAGATGCCCAGAGCTTCCGTCACGGCGAAGCCGAAGATCAGGCGGCCGAACTGGCCATCAGCAGCCGACGGGTTGCGCAGCGCGCCCTGCAGGAACTGACCGAACAGGTTGCCGACGCCGATGGCGGCGACGCCGATGCCGAGGGCGGCGATGCCTGCACCGATAAATTTAGCCGACTGAGGATCCATTACTTTCTCCCTATGGTTGATCGTGAGGTGGTGTTGATGCTCTGAAGCTTGGCCTTAGTGGCCCGGATGCAGAGCGTCGTTGAGGTACATGCAGGTCAACATCGTAAAGACGTAGGCCTGCAGGAAGGCGACGAGGAACTCGAGCGCGGTAATGCCCAGAACCGCCAGCAGCGGCAAGGGGGCGAGCGCGGATGCCGCGCCACCGGCGCCGAGCAGCATGATGATAAAGCCGGCAAAGACCTTCAGCGTGATGTGGCCGGCGAGCATATTGGCGAACAAGCGCAGCGAGTGGCTCAAGGGGCGCGAGAAGAACGAGATCACTTCGATCAGCGAGACCAGCGGCAAGACGTAGATCGGCACTCCTTCCGGCACGAAGAGCCTCAGGAACCCAAGGCCATTCTTGGCGAAGCCCACGACGATGACTATGACGAAGACGAGCAGCGCGAGCGCTGCCGTGACCCAGATCTGGCTGGTGACGGTGAAGAAGCCGGGAACCATGCCGACCATGTTCAACGTCAAAATGAACATGAAGAAGGTGAAGATGAGCGGGAAGAACTTCATGCCCTGCTCGCCCATGCTGTCGCGGACCATGCCGGCGACGAATTCATAGAGGCTCTCGGCGATCGACTGCATGCGATTGGGGACGAGCGAGCGGCCACGCGAGGCATACATGAGCAGGCCGAAGGACAGGATGACGCCGACGACCATGAACAGGGCCGAGTTCGTGAAGGTGGCGTCGACGCCGAAGATTTCGAGAGGAAAGAGGCGCTTGACCTCGAACTGATGGATGGGATCCGGCATTCCGCCGCCGCCCTGTGCCCCGTGCTCTGCTGCCACGTCCCATACCCCGGTTCTTGTGGTCGTTTATCGGCCGTCTTCGTCTTCGTCTGGCGCGGATTGGCCGAGCTTGAAGTCCTTCTGGGCTTCGATCTCGTCCTGCATCCGCTTGAAGGTCCTCAAGATGTTGAGGATGCCTGCGGTAAACCCCAACATCAGAAACACCAGTGACAGCCAGGGCAATGTCCCCAGCAACGTGTCGAGCATGTAGCCCATGAACCCGCCGACCAGGATGGCCGCCACAAGTTCGGTCGACATTCTCAACCCGTAGGCCATGCCGCGCGAGCGGTTGGCCCGGTCCTGCTGCTCCTCGATTTCGGCCTGTTTCTCGGCCTGGACGCTATCGATACGCGTCCCCAGCTCAGAAGCCCGGCGTTTGAACTCAGCAATATCCTCGGGGCTTAGATTCCCCTTTTCAGGGGTCGCCCCACGGTCTGGGTCCGCCATCCGATTCCTCTACGGGAAACCGCCGAAAACGCCAAGGTTTTCGAGCGCGCCGCACCATATGAGGGGGGCTATAGGGTGTCAAGAAAGGGCGACTGCGGCCTCTCGGGCCTAGGGTATGGCGAAACCGCGCAGGCTCTCTTTGTTGGCCCACACTCGGCAGGCCGGTGTGGGGCTGGCTTTATTTGGCCCACACTGCGCAGGCGCTTGTTGGGCTGGCTTTACCCGCCGCGCCGGCCGGAAGCGGCGGTCTACACCGCTTCGCGGAAGGAGCGGGCGGTTTCGAGGTCCACGGAGACGAGTTGGGAGACGCCGCGCTCGGACATGGTGACGCCGAAGAGGCGGTTCATGCGGGCCATGGTCATGGGATGGTGGGTTATGACCAGGAACCGGGTGGCGGTCTCGGTCGACATCTTTTCCATCAGTGTGCAGAAGCGGTCGACGTTTGCGTCGTCCAAAGGTGCGTCGACCTCGTCGAGCACGCAGATCGGCGACGGGTTGGTCAAAAAGACCGCGAAAATCAATGACAAAGCGGTCAGCGTCTGCTCGCCGCCGGAGAGCAGCGAGAGGGTTGCAGGCTTCTTGCCGGGGGGCTTGGCGATAATTTCCAGGCCGCCTTCGAGGGGGTCTTCCTCCGATTCCACCATTTCGAGGCGGGCTTCGCCGCCGCCAAAGAGCGTGGTGAACAGGCGCTGGAAGTGGCCGTTGACGGTGACAAAGGCCTCTTCGAGGCGCTTTTTGCCCTCGCGGTTCAGCTGGCCGATGGCGGCGCGCAACTTGGCGACGGCCTGCTCGACGTCGGCCTTTTCGGTCTCCATGGACGTGATTTGCTCAAGGAGGACCGTCAACTCGTCGTCGGCCTGCAGATTGACGCCGCCGAGGCGCTCGCGGTCGCCTTTGAGGCGCTGGAGCTGGCGGTCAATTTCGATCAGGGCGGGGAGGGCGGCGCCAGATTCGACACCCGCGAGCGAGAGGCAGACTTCGGGGGCGACCTCGAAGGTCTCGCGGATGCGGCGGCCTTCTTCCTGACGGCGGGCGCGGGCGTTTTCCAGTTTGGCTTCGATGCGGGCGCGGCCTTCGCGGGCCTCTGACACTTGAGCCTGCGCCGCGCGCATGGCCTGGACGGCTTCGCGCAGCGCGGTGTCGGCCATCGCCAATTTATCGGCGGCGGACTGGCGGTCGGCCTCGGCGGCGCTGATGGCGGAAAGGATGGCCGAGCGGCGTTCCGCGATTTTTTGCGGCAGGTCGGCCAGGGTTTCGAGTTCGGCGCGGGTTTCGGTGAGGCGTTCGTCGAGGGCCTTGATTTGCTGCTCGGCGCCGCTCTGACGCGTTGTCCAGCGATCGCGGTCGGCGCGGGCAGACGTTTGGCGTTCGGTGTTGAGCTGGCGTTCGCGGCGCAGCGCCTGCAGCTTACCGCGCGCTTCGCCGGCTGAGCGGCGGGCTGCCTGCGCCGTCTCGTGCGCCGCGTTGGCGATGGGTTCGAGGTTTTCGGAGGTGGCTTCCTGGTCGCGGGCGGCTTCGGTTTCGGTGAGGCGCTTGCGGGCTTCGGCAAAGTCGGCAGCTAGGCGTTCCTTGGCCTCATTGACGGCTGCGAGTTTGGCCTCGGTTTCGCGGGCCTGCTTTTCGATGACGGCGAGGCGATTGCGCGTGTCGTTGAGATCGGATTGCGTCTTGCGCCAGTCGGCGCGCAGCGTGCGTTCGACGTTTTGTGCTGCGGCGTGGGCTTCGACCGCGTTGGCTTCAGCGTTGAGCAATGTGCTGGCGGCGGCGCGGGCGAGATTTTCGCGCTCTTCAATTTCGGCCATGCGGTTGCGTTCGGCCAAGCGCTGGGCGGCGAGCGTCGCGCCACCGCTGGCGGCGACGTAGCCGTCCCATCGCCAGAGATCGCCTTCGACGCTGACGAGACGCTGACCGGCGGCGAGATGCTTTTGCAGATCGAGGCCGTTCTCTTGCGGAACAACGCCGATCTGCGACAGGCGGCGCTGGAGTTCGGGCGGCCCATCGACGTAGCGGCTCAAGGGTTCGACGCCTTGGGGGAGGGCCGCGTCGATGGTGCTGTCGATGTGCAGAAGTCGCCAGTGGACCGGCGTGTCGTCGGCGACGGGAGCGGTCAGATCTTCGCCAAGGGCGGCACCGAGAGCTGCTTCGTAGCCCGGTGTGACCGAGATGGAATCCACGATGGGTGGGAGGTCGTCGTCGCGAACGGGGATCAAAAGTTTGGCTAGCGTTTCGCGCTCTGTCTTGAGTGTGGAGAGCAGCAGGCGCGCGGAGGCGGCTTCGTCGCGATGCGTGTTGGCGGCTTCGGCTGCTGCGGTGACCTGCTGTTCGGCTTCGTGGATGTCGCGTTCGAGGTTCGCTGAGCGCTCTGTCAGGAATTGACCTCGTCCTGTCGTCTCCTGCAGGAGGACGACATCGGGCGCGCGGCCTTGAATCTCGCGCGTCTGGGCTTCAAGCGAGGCGGCCTGCTTTTCGAGGCGGGCAATGGTTTCGCGGCGCTCGCTGACGGCGGTTTCAAGCGCGCGGCGGCGGGCGCGCTGTTCGGCGGCGCGGTGGGTGATGTCGGCGAGCGCCTTTTCGGCGGCGTCGAGTTTCTGTTCGATGTCGGTGAGTTCAGCGGAGGCTTTTTCTTCCGCGGCTGCGGCGCCGTTTTCCGCTTCGACGAGGGAGGCCAGATCTTTGTCGAGGCGTGCCAGCACATCGCGGGCTTCGGTGATGGCGTGTGTTTCGCGCGCGATGTCCTTTTCCAACTGAGTCTGACGGTTGGTCAGCTCGATGGTACGCTGGCGCGCGCGCTCGGCTTCTTTCTCGAATGTTTCCTGTTCGATCTTTAGGCGGCCCAGGGCGGCGCCCTTCACGGCTTCCACTTCGCGCAACGGCGGCATGTGTTCGGCGAGTTCGGCTTCGGCGCGCAGCGCTTTGGATTCGGCTTCGGTGGCGAGGCCCAAGCGCGTCGTCGCGTCGGCGAGATTCTTTTCTTCCTGGTCGACGAGGGCTTGTGCTTCGGCCCAGGAGAGATGGAAGACGAGGGCTTCGGTGCGGCGGATGTCAGTGGAAAGTTCTTTGTAACGCCGCGCTTGGCGGGCTTGGCGTTTCAGGCTTTCGATCTGGGACGAGAGGCCGCCCATGATGTCGCCGAGCCGCGCGAGGTTGTTTTCGGCCGCCTTGAGGCGCAATTCGGCTTCGTGGCGGCGGCTGTGCAGGCCGGCGATGCCAGCGGCGTCTTCGAGAACGCGGCGGCGCTGTTCGGGCTTGGCGTTGACGATTTCGGAGATCTGGCCCTGGCGCACGAGGGCGGGCGAGCGGGCGCCGGTGGCGGCATCTTCGAAGAGAATTTTGATATCGCGGGCGCGGGCTTCTTTGCCGTTGATACGGTAGGCGGAGCCGGCTTCCCGTTCGATGCGGCGCGTGATTTCGATGATGTCGTGGTCGTTGAATTCGGCGGGTGCCTTGCGCTCGGCGTTGTCGAGGAAGAGCGTGACTTCGGCGGAGTTGCGAGCTGGGCGCGTGTTGGTGCCGGAAAAGATGACGTCGTCCATGGCGGCGGCGCGCATGGACTTGTGTGAGGTCTCGCCCATGACCCAGCGGAGCGCTTCGAGCAGATTGGATTTGCCGCAGCCGTTGGGCCCGACAACGCCGGTCAGGCCGGCTTCGACGACGAGGTCGGTCGGTTCAACGAACGATTTGAAGCCCAAGAGCCTCAGGCGGTTGATCTTCATGTCGGTGCGGTCTCAGACGGACGCGGGAATGTCATGCGAGCATCGGCATTGTGCAGCGGACGCCAATGCGCCCGATCAACGCTGCCGGTTTTAGCGCGCGGGGGCCGCGTTTGCCGTGGCGGCGGATGGTCCGCCCAGAAGCGGGTCCACCTCTTTGCGGATCTCGGCCATCGTCAGCGTGCTCTTGATCCGTTTGCTCTGGATAAAGAAATTTGGCGTGCCGATGATGCCGAGCGTGCGGCCGCGGTCCTTTACGCGCTTCAACCCGTCAATCATGGGCTGATTCTGCAAGCACTGATCAAATTGCGCGCGCGTTACCCCCACCTGTTGCGCGACGGCAAAAATGGCGTCGAGCCGGACCTCTTGGGCAACCCAGGAGGTCTGTTGTTCCAAGTACTTGGCGTAGAGGGTGAAATATTTGTCGGGAGGCGCACAGCGCAGCGCGATGGTGGCGGTGCCGGAGCTTTTGCCGATGGGGAACTCGCGCAGGACGAAGCGGACTTTGCCGGTGTCGATGTATTCGCGCTTGAGTTGCGGGAAGACATCGCGGTGAAAGGCGCGGCAGTGGGGGCAGGTCAGCGACATGTATTTGATGATCGTGACCGGCGCGTCGGCACGGCCGAGCGACATCTCGGGAAGATCGGGGCCGGGGGTAAGAACCTCGGACACCGTTGGATTTTCAATGATCTGGCGGGCGCCGGCGGTGGGATCGGGCGTGTCGGTCAGTGGATTGTAACCGGCAGGGCCGTCGGCGGTGGCTGACGCGGTGGCAACGGGGCCGCCACCGATCGTGGGCGCGCCGGAGTTGGTACAGGCCGCAAGCATGAGGGCCGCGGCGAGCGGCACGAGGATGTTCAGAGTATGGCCTCGTGCCGCGCGCGGGCTCATTTGAGCAGCGGTTCCAGGGTCTTGTCGAAGCCTTCGACGGTCGGTGGTTCGGTGAGCTTCTTGCCGTTGATGAAGAACGACGGCGTGGCGCTGACGCCGAAGGTTTCCGAAGCGCGGGTGCGGATGGCCGTCAGCTTGTCGAGAAGGGCCTGATCGGTGAGGCACTTATCGAAGCTCTCTTGGGTGAAGCCGGCCTGCTTGGCGATTTCGAAGAGCTTGGGCGTGGGGTTTTCTTTGACGTACGCCCAATCGGCCTGGGTTTCGAAGAGGGCGCCGATCATGGGCAGCGTTTTGTCGCCGCCAGCGCAGCGGGCGAGCATGGAGGCTGCAAAAGCGCGCGGATCGAGAGGGAACTCGCGGAAAATGAAGCGAACTTTGCCGGTATCGACGTATTTGGTTTTGAGGTCGGGCAGCACCTTGGTGTGGAACTGCTTGCAGTGACCGCAGGTCATGGAGGCGTATTCGACGACGGTGATTTTTGCGTCGGCGTTGCCCATGACGAGGTCGGGCAGTTCGGGCTGGTTCATCAGCGCTTCGACGGCGACTTCGGTCGGGCCGTCGCCTGGGGCGGCGTGGAGCGGGGCCGCGGCGGTAGCAGCGGCGGCGATGGCCACGGCCAGCGCTAGGGTGACGCGGCGGTCGAGACTGAATTTGCTGAGGAAAGTCTTCACGAGCGGCTCCTGATCGATCCATTCTTGGCGCGCGGTGCGCCTGTTGGATGTTATTCAGGCGCGTAGCACGCGGTCACCGCCGCATTAAGGCAAAAGCTGGCTGAATGCCAACTGAATAGCCGGTAATCCGGCGGTGCCCGGCGGGGTCAGGTGCGGGCGGCTTCTGATTTGATGGCGGCTTCCATGCGGGCCAGCGCGCGAGCGAGCGGGTCGTCGCCGGCGACTGCTGCTGGGGGCGGGGCCGGCTTTTTGGGGGCTGACTCGCGGGCTGCGGCCGTGGCGTGGGCGGGGAGGGGCGCTTGGAGGAGGCGCAGTTCGGCGATGGCGCGATAGCCGAAGTAGGCGTTGATGCGCTCGACAATCTGGCGGGCCCGGTATTCGACATCGAGGGCGCGGGCGGGATCGACGCGCAGAACGAGGGTTGCGCCGGGGCGGGAGCCGCTTTCTTGAGCCAATTCAGCGGTTTCATGACCTTGCGGCCACTTCACGCGCTCGGGCGTGGTCCATTGCGCGAGGTCGGCGCCAGCGATCCGGGGCCAGTCCATGATGAGGGATGCTGTGGAAAAGCCGAACTTTTCGAAGGCTTTGCGGGTGAGGCCGGGGACAAACGCGCCGACAGATTTGCTGGGCGCGCCGCGGCCGCGCGACAGCGATTGGCCATAGCGGGCGCGCACGATGGTGCCGCTCCAGGCGGGCGGGGGCGATGTGTTGCGGTTGGGCTTCGCCATCAGCAGTGCCTTACGAAGTCGGTTTGCGCGGGGCCGCGCGGTGTCTACCCTATGAAGGCTGATTCGCACTGGAAGCGAAGGGGAGCTACGTGACACTCGTGGCCCGAAAGCAACTGCCCCTCCGGCCGGCCGGTCCGGATACCGTTGACGCGCTCTTGGCGTGGTACGACGCGGAGCGCCGTGATCTGCCGTGGCGGGCCAAGGGACGGCGGAAGCAAGACCCTTATCGCGTCTGGCTTAGCGAGATCATGCTGCAGCAGACGACGGTGAAAGCCGTCATTCCCTATTATGAAAAGTTTGTCGCGCGGTGGCCGAAGGTGAGCGAGCTGGCAGCGGCACCGCTGGACGACGTGCTCGCGATGTGGGCGGGGCTTGGCTACTACTCACGGGCCCGCAATCTGCATGCGTGCGCGGTGGCTGTTGCCGCGCGTCCGGACGGGCAGTTTCCGCGCACTGAGGCGGAGTTGTTGGAATTGCCGGGGATCGGGCCGTACACGGCGGCGGCGATTGCGGCGATTGCATTCGGGCATCCGGCAACGCCGGTCGACGGCAACATCGAGCGGGTGGTGTCGCGCCTGTTTGCGGTGACGCATCCGTTGCCGGGGGCCAAGCGCGAGATCAAACGATTGGCTGCGACGCTGACGCCTGCGAAGCGTGCGGGCGATCATGCGCAGGCGATGATGGATCTGGGGGCCACGGTGTGCACGCCGAAGCGGCCGTCGTGTCTGATGTGTCCGCTGCAGCAGGATTGCCATGCGCATGCGCGCGGTATCGCGGAGACGCTGCCGCGCAAGGGGGCCAAGGCCGAGCGGCCGGTGCGTTATGGGACGGCGTTTTTGGTATTGCGCGAAGATGGTGCGGTGCTTTTGAGGAAGCGGCCGGCGGCCGGACTTCTGGGCGGGATGCTGGAAGTGCCGTCGACGGAGTGGGCAGACATTGTGATGCCTGCCGATATGGCGATGGCGGGTGCGCCGGTCCGGACGGACTGGTGGTCCGTGCCGGGTGGCATCGTTCATATTTTCACGCATTTCCGGCTGGAATTGCAGGTGGTGCGCGCGATCGTGCCGGTCGAGACGGTGCTGACGTTCTGGGCGGAGCCGGACCGGTGCGTGTGGGTGCCACGGCGGGATCTGCACAAGGCGGCGCTGCCGTCCGTGATGCGCAAAATCATCGCGCATGCTTTGAAAGAGCAGTGACGGGGAGACGCTTTACCCTGGTGCGCGGGGCGTGATGCGTTCGAGCGAGATGCGGATTAAGTCCGCGGTGCGTTCGACGCCGAGCTTTTCCTTCAAACGCGTGCAGGTGTTGGCGACCGTCTTGTAGGCGATGCCGAAGGTGTTGGCGATTTCGTTCAGGCTCTTGCCTTCGCCGAGGAGACGCAGAATTTCCGTTTCGCGGTTGGTGAGCGATTGCAGCGGGTCGCCTTCGACTGGATTCAAGACCATGTCGCTGGCCAAGCGCTTGTCGATATAGCGGCGGCCGGCGGAGGCCGATTTTACGGCTTCGATGAGTTCATCGGCGCTGGCGGATTTGCCGACGAAGGCCAATGCGCCGGAGCGGAGCGCGCGGTTGGCGTAGGCGGGATCGGCATGCATTGAAAACATGACGACGCGTACATCGTGATCGGCGCTGCGCAGGCGGGTGAGGAGTTCCAAGCCGCTGCCGCCCGCGAGATTGATATCGAGCACGACGACGGCTGGCTTTTCGCGCATGTAGGCATCAAAGCCTTCCTCTACCGTACCGGCTTCGGAGACTTCGCTATCGGGCAGGATCGATAGAAGGCGGCGGACGCCCTGGCGGACAATATCGTGGTCATCAACAATCAGAAGCTTCATCTTGGGACTGGTCTCATTGCAGCGTTTTGGTGGATGGCATGAGCGGCGTCAGAGCGCTGCCGGGGCCGTTGAGCGGGATCGATACGCGGACTTCGACGCCGCGTTTATCGGACGTGTCGATGATCGTGAGACGGCCGCCGAGCAGCTTGGTGCGTTCTTGCATGCTGATGACGCCGAGGCTGCCGGCGTTCGTCGTCGTTGCCAGCGTGCCGCCGTCATTGACGATAACGGCTTCGACGTTGGCGCCGTCTGGCGATGCAATGCGGATGGCGATGTGCTTCGGGTTGCCGTGCTTGAGCGCGTTTAGAACCGCCTCGCGTACGATGGCGAGGAGAGCGATGTCGATTTGCGGGCGCCAGGAGCGCTTGGGTGCGTCGAGGGTGAACGCAACGGCCGGGTGACGGGCCTTTAATGGCGCCAGCATGTTTTCCAGAGCGTTGGCGAGGCCGAGGTCGAGGATGAGGCCGGGGCGCAGCTGCCAAAGGATGGAGCGGACCTGTTCCTTGACCTGCGCGACCGCCTCTTGAATCGAGATGGCGCGTTCGGCGAACTTGGGTTCGTCTTTTTTGTCGGCAAGCGCACGGATGGTCGTGGCGTCGACGTCGATGGAGAAGAGCAGAGGGCCGACGTCGTCGTGGAGGTCGCGGGCGAGGCTGGCGCGCTCCTCTTCCTGCACGGCTTCCAACTGGGCGTCCAGCTTGCGGTTCTTGTCCTGCGACTCGGCGAGCATTGCCGACATGCGGTTGAAGCCGGTCGCGAGGCTTTGCAGTTCGAGGGGGCCGGACACGGGCAATTGGCTACCGACCTCGCCACGGCCGGTGCGCTCGAAAGCCTGCAGGAAGCGGGCGAGCGGCGCTAGCGCGTAGCCGAGGAGGAGCGAAAGAACGGTCAACGTGAGAAGGCAAAAGAGTAAGATCGTGGTGAGGTGGAGGCGAATGTCGCTCCAGACTTCGCCAGCTTCGTTGCGCGGATCGGCGGTGACTTGAATGTACTGGCCGAGTTCGATGCCGTGGGGCCAATCCACGCGGCCGCTTTGTTCGCGAGGCGCGAGAAGAGCGAAGAACCAATCAGGCATTCCGGTTTGTACGGGCGCCGGTGTGGAAGATTGCAGCGTCGCGCCTCTGGCGTCTTTGAGTTCGACGCGGGCGTGACGGCTTTCATCAAAGGTGCGGACGAGGCGGGCGACCTGACTTGGTTCAGACGGCGACCCTTGGATGTCCTGCAAGGCGACGCGGATGGTGCGCTGGACGGCTGCCAGCGTGCTTTGCATCTCGACGTCGACTTTGTGCACGGCATGCCAATACGTGAGCCCCGCGCTGATCGCCAGCGTGCTCAATAGAATGGCAGCAATGGATAAGATGAGGCCTAGCCTCAGAGATAAGCGCACGGCACACTCCGGAAGTGTTACTTTGTTGCATTTTCCGGATGTGCCGCGCCACAGGGAAGTTTTCCCGATTTCTCAACTTTTCGTGGTTATTCGGCGGCCTCGACAAGGATTTCGCGGCCTCGGGCGGCGGCGGGTGTGAGACCCAGGCGCTGTTTCGCCGTTTCGCGCAGCGTATCGATGGAGGTGAGTTTGCCTTCGCGCTCGAAATGCCAGAACGTCCAGCCGTTGCAGGCGGACTTGCCTTGCGCGAATGCGCCGACGCGATGGATCGAGCCCTGCATGCCAGGGAGCGCGAGAGAGCCGTCGGCTTTGACTTCGGCGCGGACGCGGCGGCGTTCGTCGTAGAGCGGGCTGCCGGGGGGCAGCATGCCGAGTTCGATGATCGTGCCGAAGGGAACGCGGGGTTCAGCGCGCTTGGAGCGGACGGTTTCCAGCACATTGGGTTTCAGCGTTTCGACGGCGGCGATGCGATCGCGGGCGGCGCGGGCATAATCCGGGTCGCGCTCGATGCCGATCCAGCGGCGGCCGAGGCGCTGGGCGACAGCGCCCGTTGTTCCGGTGCCGAAGAAGGGATCAAGCACGATATCGCCGACGTTGGTGGTGGCGAGGAGTACGCGGCCGAGAAGGGCTTCAGGCTTCTGCGTCGGGTGCGCCTTGCGGCCGCCGTCGTCCTTCAGGCGTTCGGGGCCGGCGCAAATGGGATAGAGCCAATCGGAGCGCATCTGGATGTCATCGTTGATGGCTTTGAGGCTCTCGTAATTGAACGTCACGCGCGATTTCTGATCGCGCCCGGCCCAGATGAGCGTTTCATGCGCGTTGGTAAAACGCTTGCCGCGGAAGTTCGGCATCGGGTTCACTTTGCGCCAGATGATGTCGTTCTGAATCCAGAAGCCCAGATCCTGGAGTGCCGCGCCGAGGCGGAAGACGTTGTGATAGGAGCCGATCACCCACAGCGCGCCGTCGGGTTTTAAGATGCGGCGGCATTCGGTGAGCCAAGCGCGGCAGAACTGATCGTAGGCGGCGAAGGACGAAAATTTATCCCACTCGTCGTCGACGCCATCGACGCGAGTGTTGTTGGGGCGGAGCAGTTCGGAGGCGAGTTGGAGATTGTAAGGCGGGTCGGCGAAGACGAGATCGACGCTTTCGGAGGGGAGCTTTTTCAGCTGCTCGATGCAGTCGCCGACAAGGACTTGGTTGGTCTTGATAGCGGCTTCGACGCGACGCTTGGAACGCATGACTGACCTACTCGAACAAAATGCTGACGCACCACACACTCGCTCAAAACCGGCGCGACGACGCTGGCTTGAGCGGGTTGAAGGTAAACGAAATCTGACCGGCTTGGGTTAATCGATCGTTAAATCGCTCAACGCCGCCGATGCATTCAAAGTGGCATTGGCATGAGGCGAACGGAAGGCGAACGGCGGTTGGTGCGGCAAGCCCGCTGCCAAAGGATTGAGAGGACTCGATAAAAAATTTTGGGGTCGCCGTTGACCCTCACATGGCGCACGCACATGTGAGACGGCGACCCCAATTTTTGACGATCGAAGCGGCGAGCGCTTACTTCTTTTCGTCCTTCTTTTCTTCGATTTCTTCTTCGACGACGGCGCCGGAGACGGGGTTGAAATACACCTCAACCTGCTTGCCGTCTTTGTTGTAGCCGTAGATTTCGTAGCAGTTGCCTTCGACTTTGAAGACTTCGGCCTTGTAGCCAAGCTCGGTGGCCTTGGCTTTCATGGCGTCTTCCGAGAGCCACTTGTCCTTGGGTTCGGTGGTGCATTCGGGGCTGGCGAAGGCTGGCGCGGCGGCGAAGAGGGCGCCGGCGAGGGTTGAGAGCAGCAGCACGTTCTTCATGGTCGATCTCCTTCTTGATGGCACGGCCCGAGGGCGCGGCTGAGCTAATCGCCGGCCGTGTCATCTTCAAGACACTTCGGGCGCTACCGGTTCCGCTTAGGAGGGGAAGTAGGGTAGCTCACGTTTGGGTTGGCTCAGGGAGCCTCCGTCGGCCGGGCCACTGGCGCCGGGCTCGCGGGGTGTGGTAGCGGCGCGCTCGGCCTCCTCGTTCAGGACCATGAGGATGGGGGTGAGGCCATCGACATCGACGATGCGGAAGACTTCCACGTCACGGCGGGCTTCGGCGCTCCACTGCGCGATGGTGAGCGCGCGTTCGGCCTTTGAGAACAGGCCGTGGTTGCGCAGCGGATCGGCGGTCATGAATTCCTGATCTTTTTCGGACAGGGCGACATTGCCGGACTTGCCGATTTTTTCCAGCCATTCCTGCCGGATCTTCGTGAGGTCGGTGTCGCTGGCCTGGCTTTCCTCATGTTTTAAAAGATCGAGTTCGCTCTTAGAGCGAAGCGTCTTCAGTTTGGTGAGGCGGGTCCACCATCCGAGCTTTTCCGGCCAGCGGACGAGGTCGAGATCGCTGAAGACGCCGGCCAGTTGGTTGATGGCCAGCGCGCGTTGGGATTCCACTTTGTCGTCCGCGTTGGCACTGTAGAGATTGGGGATGACGAAATACGACGCCTTGTTGTGGTGGATGAAGTGGCGTCGCAGCCATTCGATGCCGGCGGCGTCGTCCGTGCGTGAGAGCACGGTGCGGATGGCTTCTCGGATCTGATGCACGACTTCGCCTGAGGGACGAAGCGTGGCGGCGGGCGGCGGGTTGAGAATGGCGAGCGCCAACAGGCCGAGGTCGACACCGATGGTGGCGAGCAAGGCAATCAAGTCGCGGCCGGTGATGGGGTCGCCTTCGACGGTGTGCGAGAAGGGGCGCTGGAAGCCGGAGCCGATGTAGGCGACGAGGCTTGAAGAATAGGCGCCGATGTTCTTCCAGAGATTCTTGACGGCATTGGCGACGCCGGCGGGTCCTTCGCTGAAGGCTGCTTCGCGCAATTTGATTTCGGCTGGTTGGTCGGCCTGATTGGCGGCCTGCTCGAGCCGTTCGGCGAGCGTTGGATCGAAGCAGGAGAAGCCCGGGCGGCCGGGCGGGATGGTGACGGTTTTGGCGAGTGCGCGCATTTCGGCGGCGGTCGATTTGCCCAGCTCGTTGGAGCGGGCGGCAATGTTGCGGGCCTTGCCGCGAATGTCGGACGCTTTGGCTTCGAAGGCTTTCTGGCGATCCTCGATGGAGCCACCTTGAAGCGTGGAGGCGGTGGCGCGCAATTCCTCGACATCGACGCGAACGGGTTCGAGCCAGGCGCGGGTCATGCCATCGCGGAGCGTGGTGACGCTGTCGCGGACGGAGCGGCGGGCGTTGTAGAGCGGGCCGCGGCCGGCGCCCGAGGATGTGCCGCAACTGCCGCCGGAGGTTTCCTCGCGCGTCATCTGGCTGTCGGACCATGTGACGACGTTGTCGAGTTGGGCGCGAACGGCATCGAGGCGGGCGGCGATGGCGGTGGAGGCGTCGCGCGCGTCTTCCTGCAGGCCGGCGAGGCCGGTGCGGGTGGCTTCCTCGCCCGAGATGAGGCTCCACCAGAAGCCGTAGCCAAAGCCGATCGACCAGACGGCGAGGAAAACGTACATCACCAGCATCACGAGGCGGTCTGTGAGCTTGCGCTTGGCGCCGAACGTTTCGCGCAGCGCCAGCCACATCAAAAATGTGAGGGCGACCACGACGCCAATGACGAGCACATCGTTGGAGATTGACATGCCTTCAGAGGGCGCGGCGGAGGTTTGGGAGACGCCAACGATGAAGTCGCGCATGCCGTGCCATGTGGCGTATCCCGACAGCAGGAGGAGCATCAGCGAGGCGATGCCGATTAGGGTGTTGCGGCCGAGGACGTAGTAGAATGCGCCCCTGATGGACGCGAGGATGCCTTCCTCGCCGGTGCCGCTCGACGCCATGACTTAACCCCCCGTGCGTACTCACTGATGCCGGTGGGAATACAACAGTTGACCCCGGTTGTCGCGGGTTCACCGGCCACAGTGACGGGGGGATTGGAGAGGCGGTGAGTTTTGAATGAAGATGGGTGGGGGCGGCTAGAGGGAACAGTCCCCGATCCGTGCGCTGAGCTTGGCCTGACAGGAGGGTCAACTGGCGATCAGTGTTGCCTGGGATGGGAGAAGACCGCAGAAGCTTTGTCCGTCGATGACCTTGCGGCCGCTGCGGTCGAGCAGCCAGCGATTGTTGCAAAAGCCGACGTGTTCGTCGCCCGTCTCCAGCAGCCGGATCGACCAGCGGCTGACCACGTCCATACCGCCCTGGCATTCTGCAACAGAGACGATATCGACATCCGTCACGTCGATCAGCGAAAGTTCATAAGCATAAAAGCGGAGGATGCCGACGGCGCTCGACGCCAATATGGGCGCTTCGACGCCTTCGAGGCGGAAGGCCTTGGCGATGAGGGGATCGTACCCGGTTTCCAATTTTGCATCCACGGCGTAGGCCTCGGCCATGCCAATGGGATCATTGGCCCGGAAGGCATCGAAGGCGCGCTTTAGGACGTGCGGAATTGTGCGTGCCGGCTTGATTTGCATGGGCCGATTTCCGCGCTCGCTGTTGAAACCCGACTATTCGGCAGTCGCCGTCCTGGTCGTCAGTCGGTGATGAGAGGCGATCGCGCTGGAAGCAGGCCGCAGTATCCTTCGCCCGCGATCAGCCGCCGTCCGCTGCGGTCGAGTAGCCAGCGATTTTTATTGAAGCCTTCGTAGATTTCGCCCGTCTCTAGCGATCGGACCGACCAACGGCTCACGACATCGATGCCTTTGGATCGCTCAGTCGCTGAGACGATTTCGGTGTCGTCCACTTTGAAATGCGAGAGTTGGTAGGCGTAAAAGCGCAGAATGCCGATGGCGCAGTCCGCCCGCACTGGGCCTTTGATCGTCTCAATTTTCAACGCCGTGGCGATGGCCGGATCCAAGTGCGTGGCGAACTGGGCATCGATTTCGTGGGCCTCGGCAACGCCGATGGGATCATTGGCCCGGAATGCATCGAAGGCGCGTTTCACAACGCCGGGCACTGTTCGAGCGGGTTTTATTTTCATCGACCGTTCTCTGCGGCTTCATAGGAGGTCAACCTCTCGAAAATCGGTTCGATCGTCAATTGAGCTAGAGTTGATGACTCGTCAGGTCAATTCTTCGACGAGGCCGAGCGCCAATTGAATGGGTTTGAAAGAACGGCGGTGGAGGGGGCAGACGCCGATGCGGGCAAGGGCGTCCTTGTGCTCGGGCGTGCCGTAGCCTTTGTGCCGGGCAAAGCCGTAGCCGGGAAATTCTCTCTCCAGCGCGATCATCATGCGGTCGCGGGTGACCTTGGCGATGATCGAGGCGGCGGCGATCGAGAGGCACTTGGCGTCGCCTTTGACGATGGTCCGGGTTTCGCAGGCGAGCCGTGGGCTGCGGTTGCCGTCGACGAGGGCGAGGCGCGGTTTTGTGGAGAGGGCGCGGATGGCTTCGCTCATGGCCCAAAGGGTGGCGTTGAGGATGTTGTCGCGGTCGATCCGTTCGACATCCGCAATGCCGGTGGCGAAGATGGCGCCGCTCTCGACGATGCGGCGGTAGATGACGTCGCGGCCGTCTTCGTCGAGTGCTTTGCTGTCGTCGATGCCGGTGGGGATGTTTGCGGGATCGAGGATGACGGCGGCGGTGACGACGGGGCCGGCCCAGGGACCGCGGCCGGCCTCATCAATGCCGGCAATGGGCCAGCGGCCGAGGTCGCGCTCGGCCATTTCCAGCTCGAAGGTCGGCTTGAACCGCGAATCGGCAATTTTCATCGAAAAAGCGTTGGGCGGTTCGGCTGAGGTGTCAAAGCGCCGGCAGGCGCTGTCCACAGCCGCATCCGCCGCAGCCTCGAAGGCGTCGCTGGCAGCGGCATCGGGGTGACAGGGGGCCATTGAGGCTTTATGCGATGCCGTCATGCTGCACATCAATGACCTGACGTTTCATATAGAGGGTAAGCGGATCTTCGACGCCGCGACCGCGGGGATTCCGACCGGGCACAAGGTGGGGCTCGTCGGGCGCAATGGTGCGGGTAAGTCCACACTGCTCAGGCTCATTACGGGTGAAAGCCATCCGGACGATGGCAGCATCACGATGACGCGCGGGGCGCGGATCGGATACGTCGCGCAGGAGGCGCCCGGCGGCGATAAAAGTCTCATCGCCTGGGTGCTGGAGGCGGATACGGAACGGGCGGCGCTGCTGGCGGAAGCTGAGACGGCGACGGATGCCAACCGGATCGGCGAAATCCAGGTGCGGCTGATGGATATCGATGCGCATGCCGCGCCGGCGCGGGCGGCGACGATTTTGTCGGGTTTGGGGTTCGACGAGGCAGCACAGCAGCGGGCGTGCCGGGAATACTCGGGCGGGTGGCGGATGCGCGTGGCGCTGGCGGCGGTTCTGTTTCTGGAGCCGGAGATCCTGCTGCTCGACGAGCCGACGAACTACCTCGATCTGGAAGGGACGCTGTGGCTGGAGAGCTATTTGAAGAGCTATCCGCATACCGTTCTGATCGTGAGCCACGACCGCGATCTTTTGAACGCGGTGCCCGGCGCAATCCTGCATCTGGAGCGGGGCAAGCTGACGCTCTACTCGGGCGGGTATGACGATTTCGAGGAGGCGCGGAGGGAGAAGCAGCGGCTCGAATTGAAATTGAAGAAGAAGCAGGACGACGACCGGCGGCGCATTCAGGCGTTCATTGATCGGTTCAAGGCGAAGGCGACGAAGGCGAAGCAGGCGCAGAGCCGGGTGAAGGCCCTGGCGAAAATGCAGCCGATTGCGGCGCAGATGGAAGATCGGGTCGTGCCGTTCCTGCTGCCCAATCCGGAGAAGATGCTGGCGAGCCCGTTGCTCAGGATGGAGAACGCGACGGCGGGGTATGAGCCGGGCCGGCCGATCCTGTCGGGGCTCAATTTGCGGCTCGATCAGGACGACCGGATTGCGCTGCTGGGGCAGAACGGGAATGGCAAGTCGACGTTCGCCAAGCTGCTGGCGGGGCGGATGGAGCCGTTGACGGGCAAGGTCTATGGCGCGAGCAAAGTGACGGTGGGGTATTTCGCGCAGCATCAGCTGGACGATCTCAATCCGTTGTCGACGCCGTACGACTACATGGTCAAGCTCATGCCGGATGCGACGGAGGCGCAAAAGCGCACCAAGCTCGGCACGTTCGGTTTCAGCGTGGACAAGGCGGATACGAAGTGCGCGAAACTTTCGGGGGGCGAGAAGGCGCGGCTACTGCTCGCGCTGACGGCGTTTCATGCGCCGCATCTGCTCATTCTCGACGAGCCGACGAACCATCTTGATATCGACAGCCGCGAGGCGCTGATCCATGCGCTGGCCGAATATGAGGGTGCGGTCGTGCTGATCAGTCACGACCGGCATTTGGTGGAAGCAACCGCAGACCGCCTGTGGGTGGTGAAGAATGGGACGGTTTCGAATTACGACGGGGACATGGAGAGCTATCGCGCGGAGCTGTTGTCGGAGCGCGGTGCAGGTGCGGGGCGTTCGGCGAACTCGGGCGTGGGCGATGATCGCGTTGATCGAAGCGCGCAGCGGCGGGTGGCGGCGCAGAAGCGGCAGCAGCTGGCACCATTGAAGAAACTGATGCAAGAGGCGGAGAAGCGTGTTGAGAAATTGACGGCGGAGATTGTCAAAATCGATGCGCAGCTCGCCGATCCTCAGCTGTACGCTGATGCTCAGCGCACGCAGAAAATAACGCTGGAACGCGGGATGATTGCGAAGAAGTTAGCGGAAGCGGAAGAGCAGTGGATGGCTGCGACGGCGGCATTCGAAGAAGCGGAGCAAACGCAAGACGAAAGTTTGGTGTCTTAAAATTCTGTCCAACTTGATCGTGGTCAACTGGCGTTTCGGCAGTGTGATCGGTCAGGGCGTTGATAACGCGCGCGATGTTTGTCTATGCGCACTTCTAGTGGAAGTGACTTACATATTATTTGATGGGATTTGGGCTCACGAGTGAGCTATCAGAACCGGCGTGGTTAGCTGGCTGGTCCGGTCGTGCGGGGCGCGCCGGCGGTTTCGATCTAAGAGGGCTCGAAGCCGCTCGATCGGCCAGCTTCCACCATTTCACTTCGCGAACGGCATACGAAAAGAGCGGCACCTGTCAGGCGCCGCTCTTTCGTTTTTATACGGTCTGCTTGACGGCCTTAGGCGTTACCCGAGGGACCTTCATCTTCCGGCAGCAGACTGACTTCCAGGCGAACACGGTCGCAGGCGACCTTGGGGATCTTGCCGCGGCCCTTGGATTTGACCAGCACAACGATGCCGAGGTCCGAGAGGCGGGCGAGCGTGCGTGTCAGGCTTGCTTTCGGGCGGCCAGAGATCCGCGAGAGCTCGGCCAGGGTCTTAGGTTCGGCCGTGCGGATCTGCTTGAGGAGCTTCAAGTTGCGGTCCGAGAGGAGCCGCATCAGTTTTTCCGGCTTGTGGCGCTTCGGAGCGGCGCCGTGGGTGCCGTTGGTGCCATTCGTGCCGATGTGGGCCGCAGCCGAGGGGGCTTTGGCGGTCTCGGCGAATTCAAAGTGGAGCGTCTTCCCGTCGTCCATCTTGTCCATCGCGTCTGCCGGGCGCCGGTTCTGGCCGGCGGATCATTCCGAAAGTGCGGTTCGTCGCGGCGCCCATTTTGGTTTGCGTATGCATAGTGAACGGCAGGGGTCACCGTCAGGATCACCGTGTTGGGCGCAATTTTTCTTATCGAGACCTCCAGGCCAACAGATCGGGTTGACACTTAGGGTTGTCAACCCGGGTCCCGGGCTCTAGCCGGAAATGCGAGAGAAATCAGCCACATTGAGGGTGGCGGCGCGAATTTCTGAGAGCAGTTTCAGGCGGTTTTGCCGGAGGGCTGGATCGGACACGTTGACAGTGACCTTCTCGAAAAATGCGTCGACCGGGGCGCGCAGTTCGGCCAGGGCGTTCATGGCGCCGGTGAAGTTTTCGACCGCGATGGCCGCATTGGTGTCGAACTTGGCCTTGGCGATGGCGGACGCGAGCGCGCGTTCGGCGGGTTCGGCCAGGAGGTCGCCCTCGGGTTCGCCGGAGAAGGTGGTCTTGTCCTTCTTTTCCTCGATTGAGAGGATGTTGGAGGCGCGCTTTACGCCGGCCAGCAGATTGGCGCCGTCGTCGGTGGCCAGGAAGGCGCCGAGGGCCTCGACGCGTTTGACGATGAGGGCGAGGTCGTCCCCAGGCAGAGCAAAAACGCTGTCCAAAAGGTCGTGTTGTGCGCCCTTTTCTCTGAGTTGGACTTTAAGGCGCTCTTGGAGGAACTCGCGCAGCTTCAATCCTGTAAATGCGTCATAGGCATTCTTCACCGTAGATCTGAGGTCTTCGCCTTCGACAGCCCAAGCTTCGACACCTTGCCGGACAACTTTATTTTTCTGGTCAAGGTATCCCTGAATACCGGTCGCCATAGCATCTGCCATTCGAACCCGCAGATCATTCTCGAGAATGATGCGGATGATGCCGAGGGCGGCGCGGCGGAGTTGGTAGGGGTCGCCGGAGCCAGTGGGCTTTTCGCCGATGGCCCAGAAGCCGACGAGGGTGTCGAGTTTGTCGGCGAGTGCGACGGCAATCGCGACGCTGTCGCCGTCTTCTTCTTTCGGGACCACGTCGGTGGGGCCCTTGGGCTTGTAGTGGAGTTCGATGGCGCGCGCGATGTCGGCCTTGGTGCCGGCCTTTTCGGCGTAATAGCGGCCCATGAGACCTTGCAGTTCGGGGAATTCGCCGACCATGCCGGAGACGAGATCGGCCTTGGCAAGCTGCGCCGCGCGGCGGGCATCTTCCGGCACGGCGTCAACGGCACCGGCAATTTGGGATGCCAGTTCCGCGATGCGTTCGACGCGGTCTTTTTGGGTGCCGAGCTTTTCGTGGAAGGTGATGCCGGCCAGTTCGTTCGCCATCACATCGAGCAGCTTGTTGAGGTCCTGATCCCAGAAGAACTTCGCATCCGACAGGCGCGCGCGGATGACCTTTTCGTTGCCGGAGACGATCTGCTGCCCGCCGTCGGTGGCGGTGAGGTTTGAGACGAGGATGAACTTGTTGGCGAGCTTCTTGGTCTTGGGGTCGCGAACGGAGAAGCACTTCTGGTGTTGCTTCATGGAGGTGGTCAACACCTCGCCGGGGACCTCGAGGAAGTCCTTGTCGAACGATCCCATGAGGACGACGGGCCATTCGGTGAGGCCAGCGTTTTCGGCGACGAGTGCGTCGTCTTCCACCAACTGGAGTTTGGCGGCTTTGGCGGCGGCGTGGGCTTGCTCGCTGATCGTCGCCATGCGGGCGGCGGGGTCGAGCATGACCTTATGGGCGGTCAGCTGGGTGACGTAATCGTCGAAGGACTTTACTTTGAAGGCTGAGTTGCCATGGAAGCGGTGGCCGCGCGTGGAGGCTCCGCTGGCGATGCCGGCGATCTCGAAGGGGACGACCTTGCCATCGAGTAGGCAGATGATGGAGTGCAGCGGGCGGACCCACTGGAAGGTGCCGGAGCCCCACCGCATGGATTTGGGCCAGGGGAATTTGGCGAGGATGGCGGGGATCAATTCGGCTGCGATGTCGGCTGCCTTGCGGCCGGGCTTGTCGATGCGGGCGACGTAGTAGTCGCCTTTCTTCTCGTCTTTGACGATTTCGGCGTCTGCGATGGAGGCGAGGCCGGCGGCCTTGAGGAAGCCGGCGAGGGCCTGTTCGGGGGCGCCGACGCGCGGGCCTTTGCGCTCCTCGGAAATGGCGGGCGACATAGCGGGCAGGCCGTCGATCACGAGGGCGAGGCGGCGCGGGGTGGAGTAGGCGCGGGCGGTCGCAAACGTTAGGCCGGCGGCGGTGATGCCGTCCGTGACGAGGCGCTTCAGGTCCTCGCTGGCGCGCACCTGCATGCGGGCCGGAATTTCCTCGGAGAAGAGTTCGATCAGCAGTTCGGACATGAGTTCTCAGCGTCTAAAGGGACCGCGTGCCCCGTCTCATTAGGCGAGGACCCCTTAGGCGGCAAGCTTTGGCTGAGCGCCGATCGGACCCAGGTCAGGGCGTCGCGGGGGCGGGGGCTGCGGGTTCGGCGGCTTTTTCGGTGGTGGCTTGGCCGATGAGGTCGAGAATTTGCGTGCCGATATCGTCGGCGGCGCCCGTGGTGACGAGGTAGCCGATGCCGACGGCGCAGAGGACGGCGTAGAACAGGAAGACCGCGCCGTTGCGGCGCAGGATCAAGAGGCCGAGCAGAAGAAGCGGCAGGGCGAGCGCGAGCACGCCGGCGATCGTCGGTGTCATTAGATGGTCCTCCCCTAGCGGCCGCGCTTTTGGCGCGCGTGCCGTTGCGCCCTTCTAAGGGGTTTGGCGGGAGGCGGCAAACGGCATCGATGAGTAGAAGTGGCCGTCAGGGCGCTGTTGCAGGCGCGGCGGGGGCCTTCGAGCCGTTTTCGGGGATCGAGCCCGTTGTCACGCTGGACGGCGCCGCGGTGGTGCCGACCTTGGCGAGACCCGAATTGCGGTCAAGGATGCCGAACCACTTGTCCTGCGGCAGGAGGCGTTCGTTGAGGCCGGCCCAGAGATTGCGCGAGGACAGCCCCACCGTGAACGTCTTGGTCGGCGGTGTGATGCTCAGGACAGCGACGGTGGCGGCGAGCATGCCGAGCGAGGCATAGGGGTAGCGCCGATCGAACAGTTTGAGCGCGGTGCCAAAGGAGGCCTTGACGCGCGTGTCCATGACGTCGACGGAGTAGAGTTCGTCGAGGATCAGGTGGGTGATGAAACCGAGGAAGAGGAAGGCGCCGGCGAGCCAGGCGACGCCCTCGTGGCGGCCGAGGACGTAGTAAAAGACGACGGCGGTGGCGCCGGCCGAGAAGACGGCGGCGAGGATGGAGTGCCAGATGCCGCGGTGGATGGCCAAGTGGTGGAACGCGGTGTGGAGGCCGTAGCGGAACAGCACGAGGGTGCCGAGCCAGAGGATCCAGAGTTCCGCAATCGAGAATTTGGTGGCGAAGGAGAAGAGGACCGCGAAGGAGAAGAAGATGCCGAGGCCGGAGAACATGGCCTTGCTGGGGCGGGAATCCTTCAGATCGATATCGGGCAGAACGGAGCCCAAGACGCCGGCCATTGTCACGGCAATGAGGTTTTCCGGCGCGATGACGTCGGCGGCGAGTGTGAGGGTGGCCAGTGCGCCAGAGACGACGGTGCCGACGGCAATATGCGTTGTGAAATTGGCCATGGTCGTCCCCTCATAAAATGTCCTCAGAGTTCGGAACAGATTCGTGGGGGCAGAGCGAGGCTGTGGCCGCGATGGGGTGTGGAAAAGGGCTGTGGGTATAATCCTGGCTTGGCGGTTTCGGCCCGCCGTGCCACACGGGCCTGGATGAGCAAAGAGCCGGTTACAGGACGATGAGCGGATTGCACGATAGCGCGCATGCGCATGGGAATGGTCTTGTCGGCCGCACCGCGATCGTCACGATCATCGTGGCGCTGGTGGTGATGGGGCTCAAGTATCTGGCCTACTGGAAGACCGGGAGTGCGGCGCTCTACTCGGATGCTCTGGAAAGCATTGTGAACGTCGTGACGGCGGTGGCGGCGCTCGTTGCCGTGCGCGTGAGTGCGCGGCCGCCGGACCGCAATCATCCGTTTGGGCATCACAAGGCGGAGTTTTTCTCGGCCGTGCTCGAGGGTGTGCTGATCGTGATCGCGGCGGTTCTGATTTTTCAGGAGGCGTATCAGGCGCTGCTCAATCCACGGACGCTCACGGAGCCGGCGGAGGGTCTGGCGATCAACGCGCTGGCGGCGGCGATCAATGCGGGGTGGGCGGGGTTTCTGATCTCGCGCGGACGGTTGTGGAAGTCGCCGGCTCTGGTGGCCGGCGGATGGCACATTATTACCGATGTGGCGACGTCTATTGGTGTCCTCATCGGACTTCTCCTCGCGCTGTGGACGGGCATCATGCTGCTCGACCCGCTGCTAGCGGCGTTCGTTGGCGTGAACATTCTTTGGGCGGGCTACAAGATCATTTCGAGTTCAATGTCGTCGCTAATGGACGAAGCCGCGAGCCCTGCCGATCAAGCGGAGATCCGGGCGGCGATTACCGAGTGCGGCGAGGGGGCCATCCAGGCGCACGATATCCGCACGCGGCATGCGGGAAGGGTGACGTTTATCGAGTTTCATCTTGTGGTGCCGGGAGAGATGTCGGTTTTGGAATCGCATGGCATTTGCGACCGGATCGAAGCGGCGCTGAAGGCGCGCATTCCGGGATCGCAGATCGTTATTCATGTTGAACCGGATTTTAAGGCTAAGGACAAAGGCGCGGTACCGGTGGGCGCCTAAGGGGGCTACAGGAATTTGGCCGGACTGTTCCCTTTGGTACAGCCGGGCTTCTTTTTTCGTTCTATAGTTGTTGGCAGTGTCTTTCCTTTTCGCGTGGGAGTGCGTCATGCGCCGCCTGACTGCTGCTGCCGTTGCTTTTTCGCTTTGTCCTGGATTGGTCGTGGGGCCCGTTTTTGCCGCCGGGGGTGACCCTATCGGCGCAACCTTGTCCGTCGTCGATATTGTGACGGCTGCTTACAACCGCGACACGCGCACACTCGGGACCGGCGACGATGTCCGGCAGAACGAACTCATCGACGTCAGCAAGGATGGTTCGACGGAACTGAAGCTCAACGACGACACCAAGCTGGCGCTGGGCCCGGGTGCGAAAATGCTTCTCGATAAATTCGTTTACGACCCCGACAAGGCGGCGGGCGATATCAGCGTCGATCTGGTCGAGGGTGCGTTCCGGTTCATGACCGGCAAGGCGAAGAAGCCGAGTTATGTCGTGAAGGTGCCGCGCGCGTCGATCACCGTGCGCGGGACAATCTTTGATGTGTTTGTGAAGACGGATGTTGGCAGCTGGCTGTTGCTGCACGAAGGCGCTGTCACGGTGTGCGATGAACGCGGCCGGTGCCGCGATCTGGATGAGGCGGGCAAGCTTATTCGCATCACGACAGCTGGCGACATCGAGGAGCCGGCGCACTGGAACAAGGTTGAGAAGTCTGGTTTGCCGCCGCTCGATACGTCGTTTCCGTTTGTGGCCAAGCCGCCAAAGATCGATCCGGAGCCGGTGTTTACGCCGGATGACCTGATCAAGCTGGGCGCATTGGGGCCGGCGATCCTACCGCCGCGCAAGGTGAAGGACGATCCGCCGCCGCGCCGGACGAAGAAGCCGAAGACCGAGCAGGCGGACGATAAGCCGTCGAAAAAGCGCAAGACCGAGCAGGCCGAGGACAAGCCCTCGAAAAAGAAGCCGGTGAAAGTGGCCGTGCCGGTGAAGCCGAAGAAGCCGAAGCCGACGAAGCGGGCGAGCAACGACAATGCAGCGGCTAAAGCTGCGCTTGGGATCGCAATTGGAGTTGGGATCGGGATTGGTATCGGCAAGATTGGCGGTGGTGGTGGCGGCAAGAGCGGCGGAGGCCGGATGCCGGGGTCCGGGCCGAAGTATAAGCCGAACTGAGCGCTAGCAGGATTAGAGCGGAAGGCGGTCGCCGGTGGTCTCAAGGAGCGCGGCGGCGGCCGGGACATTCAACGATTGGGCAGCGATGATGTGTCGGTGGGCGGCCAGGGTGTCGCCCGCCGCCATCGCTTTGGCGTAGGCCGATAGGTGGGTTTGCAAGTTGCTCCAGCGGCTGTCGGCGGCCAGCGTCTCATCCCCTATGAGGGCGAAAAGCTTTTCGCTGCGGTCCTTGCCACGGATCGCGGCGGTGCCGATTTCGATGAGGGCGAAGCCTGAGGCGGAGGCGGCGGTCTGCTCGCCGATGATGATGGGGACGCCGTATATCTTGGTCATTTCTTCGAGGCGTGAGGCGGTGTTCACGACATCGCCCAGGACCGAATAATCGAAGCGCTGCGGCGAGCCGACGTTGCCGACAACGCATGCTCCCGTGTTGAGGCCGATGCCGAGGCGGACGGGTTCGGCCGTCTCGGCGCGGGCACCGTTGCGGGCGACGATGGAGCGCTGCATGGCGAGTGCGGTGCGACAGGCCTGGCGGGCGTGGTCAGCGTCGGAGAGCGGCGCGTTCCAGAAGGCCATGACGGCGTCGCCCATGAATTTGTCGATGGTGCCGCGATGGGCGAGGATCTCATCGGCGAGCGGCGTGAAGAGCGTGTTGACGAAGCGGACGAGGTGTTCCGCGTCCATGCCTTCGGAAAGGCGGGAGAAGCCGCGCACGTCGGCGAAGAGGAGTGTGACGTCGCGGGTTTCGCCGCCGAGTTTGAGGCGACCTGGTTCTTGGGCCAATTCTTCGACGACGGCGGGGGAGACGTAGTAGCCGAAGGCGGAGCGGATGCGGGCGCGGTCGGCTTCGGAGCGGACGTAGCTTGTCAGCGAGCCGACGAGATAGACCGCGATGAGGGCGAGTGCGGGATAGACGGGATCAATCAGCAGGCCGTTGCGGTAGGCGAGCCAGGAGAGGGCGACGACGGCTGTGATGGCGACGAGGGTGAGAATGGCGGCGGCCACCGCGCCGGAGGTGGCGATATAGCGGGCGACGGTTTGCGATTGGGAAATAAGGGCCGCGGAGAGAAGGCCTGCGACGAGGAGGAAGAACAATTCGGCACCGGTGGCCCAGGCGGGGCGGACGAGGTGGTCGCCGGAGAGCATCTGTTCGAGAGCTTGGGCGTGGACTTCGACGCCGGGAACGGCGGCGGCGAGTGGTGTAGTGCGCAGGTCCATGAGGCCGGTGGCGCTGGCGCCGATGAAAATGAAACGGCTTTCGATTTCGGATTTGTCGATCTTTCCGGCGAGGAGATCGCGGGCGGAGAGTGTGCGGCGCGGATCGTAGGGTGAGAATTTCAGCCAGAGTTCGCCCTGGGCATCGGTGGGGAGAAGGGCTTCGCCGACGCGGATACTGTCGATGCCGGTCTGTTCGCCGAAAGAGAGGATGCCGCTGGCGCCGGACGAGCGGACGAGGATCGTTGTCGTTGCGCCTTGCGCGATGCGGATCGTTTCGAGGGAGAGCGAGGGGTAAAGCTTGCCGCCCGCGCTGATGAGCAACGGTACGCGGCGAATGACTTGATCGGTTTCGGGCAGCCAGTTGACGGCGCCGAGGCCGGTGGCTGCTTCCGCGAGTGCGGGCAGTGGGCCGACGCCGCCTTCGAAGGACGGCACGAAAAGCTTGGGATCGTCGCCAGCGGTTGCGAAGGGCGCGCGGGCGTCGGGGAGTTGTCGTGTGATCGCGCGGTCGGCGGACAGTCCCATGACAACGGGGACTTTGGCCACGGCCGTGGCGAGGACGGTATCGTTCGAGGGCAGGTTTGCTGCTTTTTGGCCGAGGGGTTCAAGGCCGGGGACTGTGGAGAGTTCCTTGGCGATGTTGGCCGCGTTCCAGCGGTCGGGTTCGGCGAGGATCAGGTCGACCGTGATGGTGCGGGCGCCGGCCTCGCGCAGGCGGTCGATGATCTCGGCGAGGCGGGTGCGCGGCCACGGCCATTGGCCGAATTCGGCGAGCGCGGCTTCATCTATGTCGAGAACGCGGACCGGGAAGGTTTCATCGGGCGCGCGGGGGCTGGCGGTCAGCATGCTGTCGAAGACGGCGAGGCGCATGCGGGCGACGGGCGCGGGGTCGAAAATGCGCAGGGCAAGGGCGGCGGCGAGCACCGCACCCATGAGAACGACATACAACGGTTGGCGCTGCTTCACGTGATCGTTTCCCCCGCGCGGGCCAGCATCGTAGCGCTTTCATTGATGAGTCCGCCAGTTGTGAGGTTATCCACAGCCGGCGATAGACTCGCTTGGAATGTAACGCATGGGTGTCACGTTCTCCTGGCATCTGCGCGATGCGGATGGCCGGAAAATGTAGTGTGCGTCGTGTGTGCGTGTTGGAGTACCAGCTGATCCGAGTTCGTAGAATGCCTCGTCCTGACAGTGCTGCGTAACCTCGACGGGGCCGGATGGCCGGGCGGACCTTGCAGAAAGGTCCGCCCGGCTTCGTTTTTATACGATAGTGCCGCTGCAACGCTGCAGGTGACCGCGCCGCCCGAACCATGTATAGGGGGCCTGCGCTGCCGGGATTTTGTCTGACGCCCTCCATCAGGGCCGTGTCCGCCCGGCTGTAACTCCAATTCAGCGACGAGGCGGGACGTGTCCGAAGACGCACGCACGATCAGTGACACAGCAAATGCCAGCGCCCCACAGGCCGGGGGCCCTCCCGCGACCGTGCTGCAGCGGGAGATCGCGCGGCGGCGGACCTTTGCGATCATCTCGCATCCCGACGCCGGTAAGACGACGCTGACGGAAAAGCTTTTGCTGTTCGGGGGTGCTATTCAGCTGGCCGGTCAGGTGAAGGCGAAAAAGGACAAACAGAACACGCGCTCGGACTGGATGGCGATTGAGCGCGCGCGCGGGATTTCGGTTGTGACGTCGGTGATGACGTTCGAATACGGCGACGCGGTTTTGAACCTTCTCGATACGCCGGGTCACGAAGACTTCTCCGATCAGACCTATCGCACGCTGACGGCGGTCGACAGCGCGATCATGGTCATCGACGCGGCGAAGGGCATCGAGGCGCGGACGCGCAAGCTGTTCGAGATCTGCCGTTTGCGCGATATTCCCATCGTGACGTTCATCAACAAGCTCGACCGCGAGACGCGTGAGCCGATCGAACTGTTGGACGAGATTGCCAACATCCTGGCGCTCGATACCGCGCCGATGAACTGGCCGATTGGGCGCGGACGCGAATTCCGCGGGACGTATGACCTCTATAAGCCGCGCATCACACGCCTTGATGATGAAGGTGTGGATGTGCCGGTGTCGGGGCCAGATGATCCTGTGTTTGCGACCTTGCTCACGGAAGACGGCGCGGTGGAGCGGTGGCGCGATGAGGTTTCGCTGGTGGCGGAGGCCTGCAATAAATTCGATCTCGAGGCCTTCCGGCATGGGACGCTGACGCCGGTTTATTTCGGGTCGGCATTGAAGAACTTCGGCGTACGGCATCTGCTGGATGCGTTGGTCTCATTCGCCCCGCCGCCGCGCAGTTTGCGGGCTGCAACGCGGATGGTGGAGGCCGATGAGCCGCGCATGAGCGGGATCATTTTCAAGATCCAGGCGAACATGGATCCCAACCATCGCGACCGTATGGCGTTCATGCGGGTGGTGTCGGGCAAGCTCAATCGCGGCATGCGGGTGAAGGTGGTGCGCACGGACAAGACGCTGGCGCTTTCGGCGCCGCAGTTTTTTTTCGCGCAGGATCGCTCGCTGGCAGAGGAGGCCTTTGCGGGTGACGTGGTCGGTATTCCGAACCGCGGGCTGCTGCGCATTGGAGATGCACTGACGGAGGGCGAAGACATCACGTTCCTCGGCATTCCAAGTTTTGCGCCGGAGATCTTGCGGCGCGTGCGGCTGGAGGATGCGATCCGGGCGAAGAAGCTGCGCGAAGCGTTGATGGAGATGGCGGAAGAGGGCGTCGTGCAGGTGTTCAATCCGGTCGATGGTTCGCAGCCCATTGTCGGCGTGATCGGCGCGTTGCAGCTCGATGTGCTCGAAGACCGCTTGAAGAATGAATACAATCTGCCGGTGGTGTTCGAGAGCTGTCCGTATGAAGTCGTGCGGTGGTTTTCGTCCGACGACAAAGTGGCGCTGGACGCATTCGCGGCGAAGAACAAGTCGGCGATTGCCACCGATCTCGACGGGGACCGCGTGTTCATGGCGCAGAGCCAGTTCAGCCTCGGCTGGGCGACGGACAAAAACCCGGCGATCAAGTTTCAGGACATCAAGACCAACGACGGACAGGCGGCGGCTTGACGGGCGGTTGGGGATGCGGTGCCAGGCACCGAACTTGGTGCCTGGCACCGTCGTTAGGGCAGGGTGGCGGTACGGTAGAGGGTGATGCGCAGGCCGCCGTGGAGGACGGGTTCGGCGGTGAGGGAGAAGGGCAAGCCGGTGGTTTGGGCGAGGCTCTCGTCGCTGGTGATGAGGCCCACGCGCCAGCCGGAAAAGCGGGTCATTAGCGTGTGGCCGAGTGCGCGATAGAGCGGGCGCAGTTTGTTGATGTCGCCGAGCCGATCGCCGTAGGGCGGGTTGACGATAACGAGGCCGGGCAGGCCATCGGGCGGCGTCAGATCTTCGATTGTGATTTCGGAAAAATCTGTGACGCTCGAGACGCCGGCGCGTTCGGCGTTGGCGCGGCTCATGCGGATGGCGCCGGGGTCGCAGTCGCGGCCGTAGAAGCGCGCGGTGGGCGGCGGGAGGGGCGATGCGATGCGCATTGCGTTCCAGGCTTCCGCGTCGAAGGTCGCAAGTTTTTCGAAGGCGAAGGCGCGCGAGCGGCCGGGTTTGAGGCCGCATGCGATTTCGGCGGCTTCGATGACGAAGGTGCCGGAGCCGCACATGGGATCGAGGACGGGTTCGGTGCCGGTGTAGCCGCACTGGCGAAGAAAGAGCGCGGCCATGGTTTCGCGCATCGGCGCTTTGGCGACGGCTTCCTTGTGGCCGCGCTTGTGGAGGGTCTCGCCTGAGGTATCGACGGCAATGGTGCAGAGATCGTTTTCGATGCGGGCTTTGATGACGACTTCGGCATCGTCGGTGATGGGGGCGCCGAGTTCTTCGGAAATAGCGCGGGCGATGCGTTCGGCGGCGGCGCCCGAGTGATAGATGCGGGAGGACTTGCACGCGGCTTCGACGCGGACGGGCACGTCGCTGCGCAGCACGTTGGCCCACGGCACTTGGCGGGCGCGGGTGTCGAGCTTGGCTAGGTGGACGACGCGGAATTCATCGATGCGGGCGAGGATGCGGCTCGGTCCGCGCAGTTCGAGATTGGCGCGCCAGACATCGGGCCAGCCGCCTTTGAGCAGCACACCGCCGGGGACCGTCTTGGCCTTTTTGTAACCCGCCGCGCGGGCTTCAGCGCAGAGCGGGCCTTCGAGGCCGGGAACGGCTGCGAGGAAGATTTCGAAGTTCTGATCAGCCGGCATCAAACGGCTTCGGCGATGCGGCGCAGTTTGCGGGGCCGCTCTGGATGGCCGGGTCACGCCCGGCCATGACGTTGGTGGGGAGGTTCAGGCGGAGCACGTCAGGCGCGGGAGCGTTGCTCACTGGAGGGCGATGAGCTTGGCGTCGTTGTTGAGGAGGTACATGCGGCCACCGGCGACGATGGGGGCGATGTAGGAGCCGCTGCCGATTTCCTGCTGACCAAGGACGCGGCCGGTGACGGGATCGACGGCGGCGAGCAATCCCTTCGACGAGACGGACCAGAGTTGATTGCCGGCGAGGACGGGGCCGGACCATGCGCCACTCGTCGGCAGCTTTGTGGTCCACTGGATTTTGCCGTCGCGCTTGGAGATGGCCATGATCTGCGCACGCGTATCGACGATGAAGACGCTGTCGCCGGCGACCCAGGGTGTCTGCGTGCCGGGCGCGTTGAGCGTCCAGAGGCGTTCGCCGGTCTTGGCGTTGGTGGCGGTCATGCGGCCGGCGTGGCCGATGGCATAGACGATGCCGTTCTCGATGGCCGGACGGGCGGCGTCGGTCATGGAGGCGAATTGGCTTTCCGAGCGCGTGCGCGTCAGGCTTTCAGACCAGACCGGGCTGCCGTCCATGATCTTGAGGCCGATAACGTCGCCTGAGGGATAGGGCACGGCGACGACTTCGCCATCGATGGCTGGGCTGGCGTTCAGCGAGAGCGAGGCTTGGCTTGGCAGGCCACGCGCGGACCAGAGTTCGGCGCCATCAATGGCGGAAAGGCAATAGAAGCGGCCTTCGGTGGTGAGCACGAAGACGCGGTCGGCGACGGCTGTGGGTGAGGAGCGCACGGGGGCGCCGAGGTTCTTTTCCCAGAGGCGTTTGCCGGTGGCGGGATCAAGCGCGATGACGGCGCCGAAACCGGTGGCGCCGTAGAGGCGGCCATTGTCGATGGCGAGACCGCCGCCGTAGCCGCCGCCATCGCCACCGCCGCCGAGCGAGAAGAGGCTGCCCGTGGTGAGGCTCGAGAAGCCGCCGGCTTGTGCGGTGGGGCCGGGTGTGGGCTTCAGACTCTGCGACCAAACCTGCGATCCGCCGGACGTGGAGAACGCCGTCGCCGTGCCTTCGGCGTCGAGCGTGAAGACGCGGCCACCGGAGACGATGGGGCTGCCGATGATGCGTCCGCTGCCGCTCGATCCATAGCCGGCACTGGCGCGCCAGACTTCGCGCGGGCTGGCGGAGAGTGCGAGATTGCCCAGAACGTGGGAGGCGTTGCCGCCGGGCTGCGTCCACTCTTCGTTGGCGACGGGCGCGGGAATGACGATGGGTGTGGAAGCGTCGGCGAGTTCGCCGGGGACCTTTTCGTTGGCGGGAAGAACGGCGATGCGGCGGCCGGGAAGCGGCGCCTGCTTTTCTTTGAACGGGTTCAGCTTGCCGACGTCGGGCAGGCTGGGAAGGCTGTCGGATGAGCAGCCGGCCAGCGCACAGGCGCTCAGCCCGATGAGGGCAAGCGCGCGGGGCACGGGGCGGAAGCGAGGCATCCTGTTCTCCTTACTGGCCCCCTGCCGCCGGTTTTCCGGCATCGGAGGGTGTCGTCTCCTTGGCAGGCGTTTGCGGCGCTGCCGGGGCAGGTGCGGCGGGTGCCGCGGGGGTCTTGCCCGTTTCCGCGGCGGCAATGGAGCTGAGGATCAACTGGATCCGGTCCATCGTCGCACGCGGCGTTTCCTGGTCGGCCAGCAACGGCGTCAGCTGCGCACGCGCTTCGTCAAACTTGCCTGCTTTGAAGGCTGCGGTGCCGAGCAGTTCGAGCGCCTGGAACCGCCACGCCGTCGTTCCCTCTGCCACCGGCTTGAGCCGATTCTGCAGCTCGGTAAAGTCGGCCTCACCAAGGCGCAGTGAGGCGGCTTGGAGGAGGGCAAAGGTCTTAATGTCGGCATCGGCTGATGGGCTTGTGGCGAGGGCTTCGAAGACGGCGAGGGCGTCCTTGGGACGGTTAGCCTTCAAGTGGATACCGGCCAGCTGGAGCTGGGCGAGAGACGCGTAACCGGCGTGTCCGCTTGAGATAATCTCGGTTAGGGCTTTTTGAGCGTCGTCGGTTTTCGACTGCTCGACGAGCTTGACGGCTTCCTCGTAGCGGGCGCCATTTTCGGCGGCGATGCTCTTCTTGCGCTGGTCGTAGAACTGGTAGCCGCCGACTGCGAGGACGATCGCACCGGCGGCAATTAGGATGTAGGTGCCGTATTGTTCCCACAGCTTTTCGAATTTTTCGCGCCGCAGTTCCTCGTCAATTTCGCGGGCCAGCGAGTCGTTCTTGTCGACCATGGGGGCGTTTATCCTTGGGATCAGCTTTTGTTCCGCGCGCATTGATAGTGGCAAGTCGCGGCCGTGCAACCCATTTTCGGCGCGGGATCGGGCGCGGGCCGCCCGGCGGCTAGGGGTGTGCGCCCTAACGCATTCAAATCTAGGACGATTTGGGCTTTTTGACGGGTTTGGCGGGGGTGGGATCGTCTTTCATGGTGTAGGTGTGGGCGGCTTCGGGGAAGCGGCGGGCGCGCACCTCTTCCGCGTAGGACTGGATGGCGCCTTCGATCACCGCGCCGACGCGGCCGAACTCCTTGACGAATTTGGGCACGCGCGGGCTGAGCCCCAGCATGTCTTCCATGACCAGGATCTGGCCGTCGCAGGCGGCAGAGGCGCCGATGCCGATGGTGGGGATGGGAATGGCGGCGGTGATGCGTTTGGCGAGGGGTTCGGCGATCGCTTCCAGGACGACGGCGAAGGCACCGGCCTCAGAGACGACGCGGGCATCCTCCTCGAGGGCGGCCCACTCCTCTTGTGTGCGGCCCTGGGTTTTCCAGCCACCCAGCACGTTGATCGACTGCGGAGTGAGGCCGATGTGGGCCATGACGGGGATGCCGCGATCGACGAGGAAGTGGATGGTTTCGGCCATGCGGCGGCCGCCTTCGAGTTTGATGGCGCCGCAGTCGGTTTCCTTCATGACGCGGGCGGCATTGCGGAAGGCGACAGAAGGGCTTTCCTCATAGGTGCCAAAGGGCATGTCGATGACAACCAGCGCGCGCCGCGCGCCGCGCACGACGGCTTTGCCGTGCATGATCATCAGATCGAGGGGGACTGGGACCGTGGTCTCGTAACCGTGCATGACCATGCCCAGACTGTCGCCGACGAGCAGAAAATCGCAGTGCTTGTCGGCGATTGCGGCTGTGTGGGCGTGGTAGGAGGTCAACGCTACGATGGGCCGCTCGCCTTTCAAGGCGGCGATGTCGGGGGCCATCAATCGGGGTGAAGGTTTCTGTACGGACATTGAGGATACCGGCCGGATGTGCGGAGGGACTGCGCTGAGGAGCGTCGGCAGCATGCCGGCGGATCGGCAGATTACGGACTTTGGACGGGTATTTCCAGGTCGATCATTGGCTTAGGTGAAGCGGGCCGAGGGACCTCAGCCGGTGTCCGATATGTTCCGCAGGCGTGGATACAGAGCAACATATGACAGATCTTTGTCGTGAATTGGGGGTGCGACGTTGCGGATAGGAACACTGCTCTGCTAACCAGACAGTGACTTTCCGCGACTATTTCTAGCGGAGGGTGCGTGTTTCAAGGGGTGGATGGGGTGAAGATGTCTAGCGTTCCCCGAGTTGGTCCGTTTGGCGTGACCGTGAATGGGCCCAGCCGTTTGGCGATGGCCCTTGGTGGTTTGGTGTCGGCTTTTGCGATCACCACCGCGGCGCCCGCGCAGGCGCAGTTTTTCTTTGATTACGGCAGCTACAACCGGCCGTACACCGTTAAGAAGCCGAAGGTCAAAAAGGCCAGACCGGCTGAGGCGACCTACGATCACGGCGGCATCGAGCGCGGTAACACGACCAAAGAGGTCGTGGCCGACCGCAAGGCCGATGGTCCGCTCGTCATCACCGTGTCGCTGCGCCGGCAGCGCGTGTCGGTCTGGGACCGCAACGGCTTGATGATGGAAGCGCCGATTTCATCGGGCAAGCTGGGCACGCCGACGCCGACGGGTATCTTCTCGGTCTTGCAGAAGAACCGCGTGCACTTTTCGAATCTCTACGACAGCGCGCCGATGCCGAACATGCAGCGGATCACGTGGTCGGGCGTTGCATTGCATGCGGGCGCATTGCCGGGCTATCCCGCGTCGCACGGTTGCATCCGGTTGCCGCATGGATTCTCCAAGCGCCTTTTTGAAGTGACGCAAATGGGAACACGCGTGATCGTGGCTTACGATCCGGTGCGTCCGGAATCGATTGAGCACGAGCAACTGTTTGCGGCGTATCCCGATGGCGTTCCGTCGATGCATGCGCTCATGCCCGGTGAAACGCGCGTGGCCGATGCGTCGGACTCGCCGCGGCTCGGGCCCCCGCGGGAAGTTGGCAGCGTGCTCGGTGTTTCGGCGGCATTGGCGAGCGAGACGCCGCCCGGGTACGACGCCATGATTAATCTGCGGGCGCAGCGCAAAGCGGAGATGGAGAAGCTGGCGGCCGCGGTGGCGGATGCGCAGGCGGAGAAGGCAGCGACGGTTACGGCTGCCAAGGGTGTCATGGCCTCTCTCGATGGGCGGAAAGTTGCCGTGCGCGACGCGCGTGTGGAGGTGAACCGGTTGGCCAGTGCGTTGCGCACGGCTGAACAGGCTGCACGCGCGGCCAACCAGAAGCTTGCGAAATTCTCGCAAGGTCTCGTGCGCAAGACGGGATTTACGCCTGAGGATGTCGCGCGCGCTGCGGCAGACGAGGATCGTCTGGAAACGGCTGCCCTCGATATGGCCGATGCGGCGGAAGCTGCGAAGGTGGCGCATGCCAATGGCGTTGCGGCTCTCACCAAGGCGGAAGCGGCGCTGATCGAAGCCGATAAGGCGCGGTCGGAGGCGGTCGAAAAAGTCTCGGCAGCGAACGTCAAACTCAATCAGGCGGTCGAGGCGGATGCGGCTGCCAAGCGCCGCGAAGCCAAGCGGAAGCAGCCGGTACACGTGTTCGTCAGCCGCAAGACGCAGACGCTCTATGTGCGCCAGGGCTATGAGCCGATCCTGGAAACGCCGGTGACGATTGAGAAGCCGGACCAACTCATTGGTACGCATGTGTTCACGGCGATGGCTGTTGATCCAGCCAAAGTCGATGTGACGTGGTCGGTGGCGTCGATCCCGACACAGACCGCTCCGGTCAAGTATAGCGGATCGAAGACGGAGCGGATGCAAGCGGCAGCGGAGGCCGAGCGTGCAGCGGCGGAATTGCGCCAGTCGCAAACGGCGCAGGCGGCACTCGCCCGGATCAAAGTGCCCGACGATGTGCGGCTGCAGATCGAGGATGTGATGAAGCCGGGTTCGTCGCTGATTATTTCGGACAACGGTCTCAGCAATGAGACTGGCAAGTTCACTGATTTTATCGTGCCTGTGCGCTGATCGACTGATCTGGCGTTGATTGCAAAAAAGGCCGCCTGTCGCAGGCGGCCTTTTCATTTTGGCGGTTGGATGATCGGCGATCAGGCCGGCAGCAGGGGCACGCCGATTAGCCAGGCGTGGCCGGCTTTGAGCATGAAAGCGTAGAGGCCAACGCCAATGACAAGAACCGTGAGATCGCCGGCGAGGCCGCCTCGCTTCGCGCCCAAGGGCCCGAGCGCGCCGCGCTTCTTGACCGAGATGCGATCGTAAACGGCATAAGCGAGGAACGAGCCGAAGAGCAGGATCGAGCCGAGATCCCAGTTCACCAGAAGATGAGCCAGGGCCCAGATCTTTATGGCGACCAGCATGGGGTGCTTGAGGGCTGAGCGGATGCGCGAGGGGACGTAGGCGGCGACCAGCGCGATCATGGCCGGAAGCATCAGGAGCCAGGATACGTGTTTGAGCCACGAGGGTGGGTCGCCGAAAAAGACGTTCTTGCCCGGGTTCACCTGAAGCTTGTGATAGCCGTAGATGATCAGCACCAGTCCGGCGAAGGAGAGAACGGCGAAGATCGCTTTGTAGGCGTTGGCGCCGAACCGTTCGACGAGGCCGTTGCGCAAGTCCGGGGAGGTCGGGACCAGATGGATGCCTAGAAAAAGTACCAGTCCAACGGCGAGGAGCAGCATGTGTTTTTCGTCCCTTGGTGGAGGTTTGCGATGCACGGAACTTGGTCCGGACTGCTTCTAGCGCGAAAATCCGATCCACGCGAAGACTTGCACGGCGGGGATTTGCGCAGCGGGGAGTGGGGCTGACCGCCCGTGAACGGTCTTGTCCGCGACAGAAAGTCCACATATGATATAAGACGTGGGCGGAGCGAGGGTGCTGCCTGTGTGTGTGTGAACCTTTGATGGCCGGCAGCGGCGGTCAACCGGAGGTTTGAGTACCGTGCGTACGTGGACTTAACGGACAGCAAGTCCGGCGGTCCCGGTCGGGAGGACCACGTGTAGCCGCTTTTTCAGCGGTGCACTGTCATGCCGCTCGATTCCGTTACGGATCACTCGAGCCACGGCGCTTTGTCAGGAAACGCCGAATGACATATGGTTTTTCAGTCATTTCAGCAGCGCAATCCGCCCCGCGGGCCGCCGTCCCGCCACCGTTGCCAGCCGCCGACAAAAGCCGGTCGTCACATCTGTTCGATGAGACCGACGAGGATATGCGCCGGCTGACGGCGGACATCAGCCGCGTGCTTGCGCGGCAGCCGGACTTGCGGGTGGTGGGGGCGCAGAACGCGGGTGGGGAGTTTACCGCAGGCGGCGAGTTTTTGATCGCCGACTACGAGACTGCGCACCCATTCGAATGGCAGCAATCGGAGACCTCTCGCTCTCAGGGGACCACAGACCATGCGGCCGGATGGCTGTCGCGCGCCCGGCGGGAACGGCGTTACGCGCGGCTGCGGTCGGCGCTCTCGTGGTGCGTGGCATTGGGGATTGCCGGAGTTATCGTGGTGGCGGTCGCGGGTTCGGTGCGCGGAGGACCTGCCTTGATCGGCGTTTTGGACGACGTCCGGCGCATGTTCGGCGTGTGATCCGGCGGGTAGGCGAATCGCGCTAAGCCTCAGGGAGCAATTCCAGGCTTGGCGAGCGATGATGCCTTTCACGGCTGCCAATGATGCTGCGCAATCCACGTTCGTCCGCCGCGTCGACGAGCGCTTTACCGCGCGCCGCGAGGCCTGGGCGACCGAGCAGGAAGCTGGGCGGGAGGCTGAGCGGCTGGCGGCCACAATGCGGCTGGTGAAAGCCGCGCGCTTCAATGCTGCAGAGCGGCTGGAGCGCAAAGCGACAGTGTCACTGTTCACGCAGTCGACGGTGGCGCTTTACTTCGTGGGACTGGCGGTTTGGCAGGCGGTCTATGCCGGTCAAATCGATGAAGCGACCAACCGGCTGATGACCTTCATTCAGCTGGTCTCATCGGTGTTCACGCTGATCCTGGGCCTGCTAGAAGCGCTGAACGATTATAAGATGAAGGCGCATCATCTGCACAACTGCGGGCTTGCTGTTTCTGAGCTGGCACAGGAATTAAGGATCGCGCGGCCGACCGACGCGGTGCACGTGCAGGATTTCCGGCGTCGCTATAACGAGATGATGAAAGCTTGCCCGGTTAATCACAGCCGGATCGATTATCTCTTCGCCAAGCTCGACGGGACGAGCGACCGGGCTGGTTTCGCCGGCGTTTATGCGCGCTACATCGTCGATGTTTACGGGCTTTATGCCCTCTTTCTGGCGGTGCCGCCGCTGCTCTGGTGGTGGCTGACCTGAGGCTCGCGCAGGCCGTCCGCGGTCTCGTTCGCTCCCCGTGCGTTTACATCGCTGGAACTAAAGAGTTTCGCGGCCGTTGGGGGTTCTACGGGCGGGCGTTCGGCGCAATGGTTCCGGTCCGACGTCGGATCATTTACTCTGCTTCCATTTGCACATAGCAATCCAGCAGATACGACGTATAAGGCGCAACTTCCGGTGGTTCGAGACTTGAGCCGTACCGGGTTCATTCATGGCGTTAGCGTAGATATGTTCGCGGCACTCAATCTCCGGCATCTGGCTCTGGCACGGTACGCTGTCTTCAACAGCGTGCTGCTGGTGGGTGCGGTTGTGCTTGCCGGACAAATCGCGGATCTGGTTTTCTCTATCCAAGCGGACAGCACGATAGTTGCGCAGGCCGAACCGTCGCGTGTGGAAAAGTTCAAGCGCGACGAGGCGGCGGCTGCATTGGCGCCGCAAGTGCCGGTGCGGCGGAAGGTCGTGGCGCTGAGCGTGCCGGACATGCCGGTGCAGGTTCTCGCTATCCAGTTGGATCAGGCCGAGACGATCAAGGTGCGGCCGATCAAGGTGAAGCGTAAGACGGCGGTTCGTGTCGCCAAGTCGACGCCGCGTCCGCGCAAGGTGGCACCTGGGATATTTGGGGATCTGCCGCCGATTGTCGTGGAGACCGCGCTGGTCGAAACAGGATCGCTGCCGCCGAAGCGGGTCAAGAAGCGCGCTGTGATCGCAGAAAGCTCGCGCGATATCACCAACCGGAGTCTCGGTGTTCTTGTGGCGTTGAAGAACTAGCCCCGCCAACACCGTTGTTGCCGGCTCTTCTGTTCCGGTTCTCTGTTCCGGTTCGCAATTAAACCATTTTGACAATCAGGCGACGGGCTTTTCGAGGCCAGTGATGCGCTGAAGCAGGCTTTGGCGCCGGGGCTGACTGGCGGGTTCCGCCGCTGAGAATTCCGGATCAGCGGTTTGCGTATCCGCAGTGGGCGGGCCGGACGCCTCGTTGCCATTGGCAGCTGGCGAGGCGCCATTCGAAATTTGTACGGTTGCGACGCGCGGAGCGTTCATGCGCTCGGCAAGCGATAGCCGCTGGGCTGCCGGCGCAGCCATGGCGGGGGGCGCGTCTACTGGTGGAGCGGTGGGCCGCGTGCCGGCCTGAAGCTTTCTCTGCTCCTGCATGTAGAACTCGGCCTGGCGGGCAAGTTTCTCGTTGCCGGCGGCGACTTCGGCGCGCAATCCGAGAATGATGGACGCCTGTTCGGCGGCTTCGGCTTCCAAGGCGCTGAGTTTGACGCGCAGGCCGATGGCGGCCTGTTGATCGGCGGTTGCGTCGCCGGCGGGTGCGGCCGATTTCAAGGCGGTGAGCTCGGCGGTGAGGTGGGCGATTTGCGTGGCCTGATCTTCGACTGTCGAGCGCAGGGCGCGAACCTCGGTATCCGAACCGGAATTCGTTGGGCCACCATGGCGCTGGGCGTTCTGCAGAGCGCGTTCGGCTTCGGCGAGGCTGTCGCGCAGGCGGGCCATTTCAGCGGTGTTGGACCGATCGGTGGCGTCAGACGATTCCGATTGGAGGCGGGCGATAACATCGCCTTGGTCGCGGACGCGGGCGCGCAGAGCTTCGATCTCGGTGCGCAGCGCGATCTCGGTTTCGTGCTTTTGCTCCTCGGCCTTGTCGCGGTGCCGCGCGGCGCGGGTGGTCAGTGTCGCGTTGAGGCGATGGATGTCGTTGCGCTGCTGGGTGTTGATTTGGGTGGCTTCCTCGAGCGCGATCGACTGGCGCTGGGCCGTTTGCGTGAGCGCGGAGATTTCGCGGTCGCGGTCGAAGAGGAGCTTTTTGGCTTCGGCGAGGCGTTGTTCAACCTTGGGCAGGCGGTCGGTGATGGTGAGTTCGAGGACGCGGCGGGCGTTCTCGTGTTCCTCATTGACGGTGGCCAAGCGAGCGACGTCGCTTTCCAGCGCGCTAATGCGGGCATCGCGGCGGTTGATTTCGATGAGCTGGCGTGCGGTTTCGAGGGAGAGTTCCTCGAGGTTGCTTTCGAGTTTGTGGACGCGGATGGCGTAGTCGGCGCGGATGCGGTCCTTGTCGGCGGCGATTTCCGCTTCCGTCAGCGGCATCGTGCGCTTCAATTCAAGGGTGGCGAGGCGCGCGGCACGGCGGCGATAGGCCGGCGCGATCACGCAAGCCAGCAGCCCCGCTATCGAGAAGCCGAGCACCACCAGCATGGCCGATTGGATGGTGAGCACCCCGTCCGTCCTCGTTCGAGCCAATGGCCGCCGCCGGTCCGGGCGATGGCCGATGGCAGTTCGGCGGACGCGAAGCCGCCATTCTAGGTTTCAGTCGCGTGGCTGCGGGTTTGTCGCCACGGCACCGGCGCAGGGCCGACGCGTGATTCCTTCCGGTGCCGAACGCTGCCGCCGACGGGAGCGCTTATAGCGGATTCCACGTCGGGGAACGGGTATACTTCATATAACCGACGTTGGCACCCAACCTCAGGCCGACGCCGGAACGGATGACGGCGAGTGTGACATTGCCGTGCTTCTGGACTTGCACGCTGACGCCGCCGACGAGGTAGGCTGCGCCCTGGACGCCGCCAAAGCGCTCATAGATCTGGCTAGGGTCCTGCATATTGTACACAAGAACCATGGCTTTAGAGCCTTCAGCTCCAGCGTCGTAGCCAACCGAGGGGCCCTGCCAGAAAACCCTTTGCGAGCCATACAGTTTGGAGTGGAGCGTGCCTTCGCCGTAGCGCAGGCCGAACACGAAGGCGCCGCCGGCATCTTCGCCGACGATGTAAGCGTTCGGACGGCCCTGGCTCTGGAAGGCCCATTCGACTGCCTCGCCGAGGCCCTTACTCACGCCGCCGAACAGTTTGTGGCCAGCGCCGATGATCTCGGACTGGTCATAACCCGTCGAGGAGCCAGCGCCGGCTTCCCTGGGGCCCTGCGGTTCTGGCAGGCCATCATCGGCGGACGGTGGAGAATAGGGTTCGCCGTAGCCGGACGCGGGGGGAACGCCGGCTGTGGAGCGATCGCCGCCAAAGCTGTCGCGTCCACTGCCTGATTCAGGGCGGTATTCTTCATCGGGCTGGTAGCCGCCGCCGCCGGCGGAGGGATAGCTGTCACGCGAGGGGGCCCCGCGATAGACGTCTTCAGCGCCTTGCGCGTCAGACTCGTAGGATTCGGCGGGAGGACGATAGGCGTCGTTGGCGCTGAGGGCGGCTGTCGTGAAACAGGGGCCGAGCAAGAGAGCGGCCAATGCAGCGCCGGCGTGTGCGGTGAGCATGCGGGACGTCTTCAGAGACGACATGGTGCGCATTCCCATGATGGACGGGCCGCAGACTCGCGGCGGTTAAAGCTCCGTCAACCATCGCTAGAAAGTGTTACCAAAGTGTGGCTTTCCAGACGCGGAACAAGGCCGTGGCGTGGCGTTAGACGGACCTTGCCGGGCGGCGCGCGCGCGCAACGAAGGGACCGTTGAGGAATTTCTCTGCCACTTTGCCGTAGACGAGGGGCGTTCCATCGAGGGCGGTGACCGTGCCGCCGGAGGCTTCCACAATCGCCTGGCCAGCAGCGGTGTCCCATTCGCAGGTGGGTCCGAAGCGGGGGTAGATGTCGCCATCGCCACGGGCGAGCAGGCCGAATTTCAGCGCGGAGCTGGCGACAATGCGATGCGTCACGCCGAGGGCTGCAAGGCGGCCGTCGAATTCGGGGCCGGCTTCACGGCGGCTGATCAGAGCGCTCAACTCCGGCGACGGGTTCGAGCGGACCTGAAGCGCTGTGAGGTTCAGTTCGGCCAGAGCGGGGGCGGCGCTTTCGGGATCGAAACGCGCGGTGACGGCTTTGCCCGGCGCGTTGGTGACGAAAAGGTCATGACGGGCGGGCGCGTAAATCAGTCCGAAGACGGGGTGGCCGCCGTCGACTAGGCCAATGTTGATCGTGAAATCGTCGCGGCCAGCGGCGTAGTCGCGGGTGCCGTCGAGGGGATCGAGCAGGAAAAACGTGTCGCCGATTGCGGGCGCGGCGCCGGCCGACACGGTTTCTTCGCCGACGACGGGGATGGCTGGGTGGATGGCGTGGAGGGCTTGTGTGAGGATCTGTTCCGCGCGGCGGTCGGCCTCGGTGACGGGGGAGTCATCGGTTTTGCGATCGACGACGAGACCGGAACGGCGCGTTGAAAGGATCACGCGCGCGGCCTCGATGACGGCGGGAAGGATGGCCGCAGCTAGTGCGGCATGGGACCTGAAGGGCATTTTGAAGGGTGATCTTTCTGAGGTGGGCTGTCGAGGGACTTGGGACTTCGAATGCGTGGTGATTCGGCCGGTATTCAACCGAGGGCAAGCCAAGCGAGCCGGAGGGCAAAATTGCCGGCTGGATCCGCGCGGCAGTTTCCGCCAGTTGCCCTGGTGGACCTTTCACCCGTCTACCGGGCCGTGTATCAGAGCAGACGTGCGCCGGGCAAGCGGCGGTGATTCGCCGTGGGCCGTCCGGCAAGGGCCAGCGATGCGGCGATGACATCTGATTTCGAGGGACAGACTTCCATGACCGATGCCGCCTTCCCGTCCGACATGGAGATTGCCGCGCTGATTTCCAGCAAAATCTGCCACGATGTCATCGGTCCCGTGGGCGCGATCAGTATCGGGCTGCAGTTGCACGACGAGGAAAAGGAAGAGGACGCGCGGCGGTATGCGTTCGACATGATCCGCAACGTCACGGCGCAGGCCTCCGTCTGTCTTGAATTCGCGCGGTTTGCTTTCGGCGCCAGCGGGTCGGCGGGCGCGCTGATCGATCTGGGCATGGCGGAGAAGATCTCGCGCGGCTACGTCGTCAACGGCAAGGGTAGAGCGAAGCATCGCCTGAACTGGAGCGGCCCTCCCGGCTACATGAGCAAGGACAAGGTCAAGCTCCTGCTCAATATCATCTCGTCGGCGATCACGGCGTTGCCCAAAGGCGGCGACATTGATGTGACCATTGAAGGCTCCGTCGAGCGGCCGGCGTTTCACGTCGTTTGCCGGGGCACGGGCGCGCGGCTGCCGCAGCATCTCAACGAGTTCGTGACGGGCAAGGACGCGCCTGCACTCGATGCAATGACGATCCAGGCCTATTACACGACCCGGTTGGCCAAGCTGGCGAACATGCCGCTCACGGTGGCCAAAGACGGCGTCGACGTGCGCATTCACGCCGCCGCGGGCTGACGTTCGCGTCAATGCTTCATTAACCATCTGCACGTCACAGTCGACGGTGCGCATCCGGCCATTCGTGCGGGTGTGCGTGTTCGATCGACTTGATTGCCGGGGCCCACTCCATGAAGCGTTGCCTGATCGTGGACAACAGCGATGTTGTCCGGAAAGTCGCGTCCGCCATCCTGACCGGGATTGGCTATGAAGTGATTGAAGCCAGCAACGGCAAAGATGGCTACGAATTGGCCCGATCGACGATGCCGGATGCGATCCTGCTCGATTGGCAGGTGTCGGAGTTGCCGGCTCACGAGTTTATTATCAAGCTGCGTATGCAGACGTCGGGCACCCGGCCGTATCTTGTTTATATGACCAGCGAATACGTGCACTCCGACATTACGCGCGCGCTGACGGCGGGTGCGGATTCCTGCCTGATGAAGCCCTTTGACCGGGCGTCGATGGAAGATCGTTTCCGGATGCCGCGTGCTGCTGCCTAAGGGGCGATGCCCCGGCGCTCTGGTTGTTTTGCTCCAGACTTGGTAATCACGTCCCGGCGTTCCAACAGGGCGCAAGGGGGGACGATTGCTGCGCGTCGACACATTGAGGCTTGCACCCTTGCCTCCCCTTAGCTTCGAAGTCGCCGGTGGCGAATGTCTTGCTGTCGAGGGGGCGTCGGGTTCGGGGAAAACGCGGCTCCTCAGGGCCATCGCGGATCTCGATCCGGTGGAAGGTCTCGTCTTTGTCGATGGAGCGGAGCGCGGAGAAGTTCCCGGGCCGCAATGGCGGCGCACGGTGCGTTATGTGGCGGCCGAACCGGGCTGGTGGAGCGACACGCCGCGGGCCTGCTTTGCTCCGGAAGCAATCGACAACGGGCGGCTCGATCGGCAATTGGATCATGTCGGATTGACGCGGGCGCATCTCGATCGCGAGATTGGCGTGCTGTCGACGGGCGAGCGGTCGCGGCTGGCGTTCGTGCGCGCGTTGCAGGGAGAGCCCAAGGTTCTGTTGCTGGATGAACCGACAGCGTCGCTCGATCCGGGCAGCGCGGCCTTGGTTGAGGAGCAGATCCGGTTTCAGCTCTATGCGGGTCGCATCGTTCTTTTGTCGACGCATGATGCCGGACTGGCGCAACGGCTTTCGCATACGCGCTTGAAGCTGCCGAAGCCGCGTGTGGTGCATGCTGATGGCGCGGGGGCGGCATGACGTATGTTTCTTTGACGCCGTTTGATCTGGCGCTGGCGGCGATCCTCTTGGTGGTGACGGCCGGTTTATCGCTGGCGTTCCGGCTGGGGCTGGAACGAACGATCGCCGTATCGGCGGTGCGCATGTGCGTGCAGCTCGCGGCGGTCGCGCTGGTTTTGAAGCTCGTGTTCGAGAGCGGGTCGTCGCTAGCGACGGCGGCGTTTGCGCTGATGATGCTGGCGGCGACCGCGTATGAAGTGGGCTCGCGGCAGGAGCGGAGATTTCAGGGCGCGGCATCGTATTTGATCGGCGGGGCGGCGCCGTTTGTTGCCGGTTTGATCGCGTCAGTGTTCGCGGTGTCGGCGATCATCGGATCGGAGCCTTGGTGGTCGCCGCGCTTTTTGTTGCCCATTCTCGGCATGGTGATTGGAAACGCGCTGGCCGGGGTGACGCTGGTGCTTGATACGATCACGACCGCGGCCACCCGGGAGCGCGTGGCGATCGAGGCGCGCCTGGCGCTTGGCGCGAGCCGGACGGATGCGATGCAGGATGTTTTGCGGCGCGGATTGAAGGCGGGGATGACGCCGATCCTGAGCGCGATGGCGGTGGCGGGATTGGTGTCGGTTCCAGGCATGATGACGGGGCAAATTCTGGCGGGCGCCGATCCCGTCGATGCCATGGCCTATCAGGTTATGATCTTGTTTCTGATCGCGGGGGCGACGGGGATCGCGGTGGTGCTCGCAGGGATTGCCGCTGTGATGTTGCTGACGGACGACCGGCACCGCTTGCGGCTCGACCGGCTGACAACGGTCAAGAAGACCGAATAGGGCGAAGAAAAAGCGCGCCGGATGAGGGCGCGCTTCGTAACCGCAGTCGTGGCGACCGATCGGATCGATCAAGATTTGGGTTCGACCGGCGTGACCGGAGCAACTTCGGCAGGCTTGCCGGCGCCGAAGGCCGGCATTTCCAGCTGCGAGGGTGATGCGGCCTTGCTCGATGCTGCGGCGGCGCGTTCGGCTGCGGCGGCTGCGCGTTCGGCGGCTTCGGCGGCCCGTTCGGCTGCTGCTGCAGCGCGTGCGGCGGCATCATCGGATGAGGCGGCGGGCGTGGCTGCTGGCTTTGATTCTTCCGATTGGATCGCACCGGTTTCGATCGCGGCAGCGGCGGGCTTCTCAGCGGCCGTTTCAGCCGGCTTCTCTTCGGTTGCTGCGGGCTGCTTTTCGCTCGACTTCTTTTCGTCGTTTGCAGCGGACTTGGCTTCGGGCTCGTCAGACTTTTTCTTCGCAGATTTGGCGGGTTTTTCTTTGCCCGGCTCATCCCAGCAGACGTTGGCGGAGGCGGTGCAGGTGTGCTCGTCGAACAAGATGACGTCGATGTAGAGCTCGCACTTCACGTCTTTCTTGCCGATCGTGTAGTTCTTGATGCCGTTCTGAGCGGCCCATTCGGCGACGTGCTTGTCGAGCAAGTCTTGGGCGTCCTTCGAGGGACCGTCCTTGCCGTAATCGTTGACGAGGAAGCCCATCTTTTTGCAGGCCGCGTCGGCAGCGCCGGCGGAAAAGAGGACGGCCGCAGCGGCAGCCACGGCGGTCAATGGGGAGCGGGTCAGCGCGCGCATCAAAGATCGTCTCCTGTCGGTGGCCGCCACCGGGCCATCTGAAAAATTCTGCTCTACCTATAGCCACTGTTGCGCACTGCGGCCAGGGGCGAGCGCGTCGAAGACACCTATGCTTTTCAACAATCTGTTGATCGTGTGGCCACCCGATGGCCGGGCACGCATTCGGCGGCCCAATGTGGCCGAATCGCCATGCGGACTTATCCGGAGTGCGTTCGTTTGAATGCGGCGTTTTGCGCGCATGCCGGATTGTGCGGGCGAGCGATTGCCAACATCACATCCAGCTCCAATGGCTGACCGAGCGACGCTTGGACGTTGGTGGGCACGCGAGCGTTTCGTGCTCGCGCCCCGTGGCGCAGCAACCCTATTCGGGTTTCAGCTGAACGGCCTTGGGACCCTTGCCGCGTTTGTCGGGCTCGGTCTCGAAGGAAATGCGCATGCCTTCGGCCAAATTTTGTAGGCCGGATTGCTGAAGCGCGGTGATGTGAACAAAGATGTCGTTGCCGCCATCGTCCGGCTTAATGAAGCCGAAGCCTTTCTGTTCATTGAAGAATTTCACAGTTCCTGATTGACGGGTCATTGGCCACCGATCTGCTGCTCTTTTTATGCTTCAGGCGCCATCCTCCCGCGACACTTGAATACGTGCGGCGCCATGTCCTATGCGATCAAAGTTTTTTACCTTGCGCAAGGCGCAAATGACACGATTGGCGACATTTTTGATGGCTACAACCTTAGCGGGTTGCGTGTCGTGGGTCGTGCAAGGGCGCTTACGGACGTGCTGGCGGGCAGCGCGTATCCAAAACGTGGAGAGCGCCGGGCTCGTATGCCAGCCGGCTTGTGAGGGCTGGCAGCGCGGTGCGCAGTTTGCCTGCGAGCGTGAAGGGCGGATTGAAAACCACCAATCCGGTGCCGTTCAAAATGCCAGGATCGGTGGGCTCGCGGATGAAAAGTTCCGTGACGAGGATCTTCTCAAGATTGAGCGCGGCGATCGCCGCATAAAAGCGGTCGAGCGCGCGCGGGGCCTTGATCGGGTACCAGAGGATGACGGTGCCCGTGGCGAAGCGGCGCTCGACATCTTTGAGGCCGGTGACGAGGCGATCCAGTTCTCCCGCTTCCTCGAAGGGCGGATCAACGAGAATGACGCCGCGCCGTTCTTTGGGCGGCAGCAGCGATTTCAGCGCGGTCCAGCCATCGAGATGCAAAACCTTGGTTTGTGCGTCACGGGCGAAAAGTCCCGCTAATTCCGCATGATCTTGCGGGTGGAGTTCGTTGACGACGAGGACGTCGTTTTCGCGCATGAGGGAGCGCGCAATGAGCGGGCTGCCGGGATAGCGCGCCAGCGTGCCATCGGGATTTTCCGTTTGGATGCACGCGAGGTAGGGGGCGATAATTTCGGCGACCTCGGGGGCAAACGGTTCGGCGCGGATGCGGCCGATGCCAGAGAGCCATTCGCCGGTTTTTTGGGCTTCGATGCCTGTCAGATCGTAGAGGCCGGTGCCGGCGTGGGTGTCGATGACGCGGAAAGGCGCGGGCTTTTGTTTGAGGTGCTCAATGACGAGCGTCAGCACCAGATGTTTGAGGACATCCGCGAAGTTTCCGGCGTGGTAGGCGTGGCGATAATTCATGTGATCGAGGGTTAACGCGGCGCAGGACGAGGGCCGCGCGGGGTACATGCCCGGAAGCCGCGCGGCTGTCACGCACTTGCGCGGGCTTCAGAATGGGGCATAAGCCGGTATTGGTCATTCACTTGCGCGCGGCCGCCCCACCAACCCCGCGCGCGACCCCAACAGGCAGTTCCAATGTCCCCCACCAAGGCGTCCACAGAGCCGGCGTCGCGCCCCGCGTCACCCCCGATCCCGACGGTTGCCATTGTCGGGCGGCCAAACGTGGGCAAGTCGACGCTGTTCAACCGGCTGACGCACACGCGGGCCGCGCTGGTGTCGGATCTGCCGGGACTGACGCGCGACCGGCGCGACGGGGAGGCGAACTTCGAAGGGCACGTTCTGCGGATCACGGATACGGCGGGTCTGGAAGAGGCGACGCGCGGGTCGATTGCCGATCGCATGCGGCAGCAGACGCTGGCGGCGATCGAGATGGCGGATCTGGTGCTGTTCGTGATCGATGCCAAGGACGGCGTGACGGCGGCAGACGAAGCATTCGGCCGGATCGCGCGGCAGTCGGGCAAGCCGATCGTGCTGGTGGCGAACAAAAGCGAGGCGCGCTCGTCGGCGGCGGGGTTCTACGAGGCGTACAAACTGGGACTCGGCGAGCCGGTGGCGATATCAGCCGAGCACGGCGAGGGGCTCGGTGAACTGATGATCGATGTGCTGAACGCGCTCGGGCTGAAGCCGATCCTGCGGCAGAAGGATCCGCATGCGGAACTCGCTGAAGAGGCGGTGCCGGAGGACGAGGAGATTCTTCGCTCTAATCGTCCGCTCAGGGTGGCGATCGTCGGGCGGCCGAATGCGGGCAAGTCGACGCTCGTCAATGCGCTGCTTGGCGAAGATCGCATGATCACGGGGCCGGAGCCGGGGCTGACGCGGGATAGCGTGTCGAGCGATTTCGAATGGAAGGGGCGCACGGTGCGGCTCTTCGATACGGCGGGCTTGCGGCGCAAGGCGAAGATCACGGAACTGGCAGAGAAGCTGTCGGCGTCGGATGCGGTGCGGGCGATCCGGTTTGCGGAAGTGGTGGTGCTGCTGGTCGACGCGGAGCATCCGCTGGAGCATCAGGATCTGACGATCGGGCAGTTGGCGACGGATGAGGGCCGTGCGTTCGTCATCGCGGTCAATAAGTGGGATCTGATCGAGGACAAGCAGAAGCGTCTGAAAGACATCCGCGAGATGGTCTCGATGAGTTTGGCGCAGGTGCCGGGCGTGGCGGTGGTGCCGGTTTCGGCGCTGGGCGAGAGCGGTCTCGATAAGCTGATGATGGCGGTGTTCAAGGCGGCGGAGACCTGGAACCGGCGCGTCTCGACGGCGGACCTCAATCGCTGGCTGGCGGAAGCACTGGCGCGGCATGCGCCGCCGGCGTCGGCGGGACGGCGGATCAAAATTCGCTATGTGACGCAGCCCTCGACGCGGCCGCCGACGTTCGTGGCGTTTTGCCAGAAGGCCGACGATATGCCCAAATCTTACCTTAAATACCTCACGAACAGCCTTAGAGATGCGTTCGGGCTGCCGGGCGTTCCGATCCGGTTCAACCTGCGAAAGGGCGAGAATCCCTTCGAAAAAGGCTGGCGGCGGAAGTAGCGGGGACCGGCTTTGCCGTTGCTGACGCAGCGTCCGATGGCCACTGGAAAGGCTCTGGCGGTGCCGCTATTTTTACTGCCAAGCCGGGAACGAACAAACGGACTAGGCGTCCAACGGATAGCCTCAAGCAAAGGGTACATCAGATGATCAATAAGATGAGCATGACAGCGTTGGCCGTGGCGGCCGGGCTGGCAATGATCGCAACGTCGCCGGCCCACGCGGTCAGCGCCAAGGTGCGCGAAGCGTGCGGTGCGGACTACAAGCGGTTCTGCCCGAAGTATGAACCCAACTCGAGCAAGGCTCGCCAGTGCATGCGGTCGGTGGGCAAGCGGCTCTCGGTTGGCTGCATTGATGCGCTGGCGGATGCCGGCGAGATCAAGAAGCCGCGGCGCTAGCGTTTTTCAGCGATGAGATCGTGGATGCCCCCGCTTAGCCGGGGGCATCTTTTTTTGGACTGTTGAGAGCCCAGAATCACAGTGGGCGGGAGACATGCAGCGAACCGTTAAGAGGCTGCCATCTCACCGCCCACACAGGCGTCACCACTTAAGGCGCCGCACCGGACCCCGACATTTAGTGAAGTGGGGTTTGCGTTTCAAGTGCTCTCGATCAATCATTTTGCAGCGGCGGCGTGTTCCTGGTTGGGATGTGTTAAAGCGTCGTGTCGTGCAGGGCTGGCGGAGTGCCATGACCGAGAAATCTGAAGTGCTTTTTTATCATCTAGAGCGGCAGCCGCTGGAGCGGGTGTTGCCGGGATTGCTTGAGAAAACATTGCAGCGTGGATGGCGGGCGGTGGTGCAGGCGGGCAGTGCGGAGCGGCTCGAGGCGCTCGATGCGTCGCTGTGGACCTACAGCGATGAGAGCTTTCTAGCGCACGGCACGGCAAAGGATGGGCATGCGGAAGATCAGCCGATATTTCTGACGCTGGAGCCCGTGACGCCGAATGGCGCGGGGGTGCGTTTTCTCGTCGATGGTGCGGATGCGCCGGACTACGAGACGCATATTCGGCTCGTCTATCTGTTCGACGGCAACGACGATGAGGCCAAGGCGCATGCGCGCCAGCAGTGGGCGGCGGCGAAGGCTGCGGGCTGCAAGGTGAGTTATTGGAAGCAGTCGTCCGAGGGACGCTGGGAGAACAAGGCGTAGGCGCTTTTTCGATCAGCGGTTGCCACGGCTCTTTCGTGTTAGCCGTTGCCACGGCTCTTGCGGGCGAAGAGCAAGACCACGGCGCAACCGGCGATGAAAACGGCCGGCATGGCGGCCGGCGGGGCAAACGCGAGCGCGATGCCGCCGATGATGGGGCCCAAGAGATCGCCCACCGTATAGACGATGGCAACGGCGGCGAGGATCGGCAGGAGGCCGACGTCGGCGGCGGCCGTGTTGGAGGCTTCCATGACCGAGAGCGTGTAGAGCGCACCGGCGGCGGCACCGAAGCCCAAAATCACGGCGTAAGATGCGAAGGGCGATGTCATCACGGGATGCAAAATAGCGAGCGCGACGATCGAAAGGATCAGTGCGCCGCGAATGGCGGGGCGGGGGCCTGAGTTGTCGGCATACGCGCCGAAGGGGACTTGGCCCAGGATGTTGCCGAAGCCGGATAGCGATGCGAGCACTGCACCTGCGGCGGCGCTGAGGCCGAGGGTGACGGCATAGAGGGGCACGGCTGCGGCGGCGACGCCTTCGAGAATGCCGCCGAGGAAGGCCACGGCGAAGGCGAATGGCGCAAGGCGGATGCCCTTAGTCAGGTCGGAGAGACGGGCGCGGCCGGTTGTGACTTGGGGTAGCGTCATGCCGATGGTGATCAGCGCGCCGATCACAGCTGCTGCGATGCCGATCATGAAGCCGCGCGCGGGATCATCGGTGGAGTAGGCGGCAATCAGCGGGCCGAAACCAAGCGCGCAGGAGCGGATCGTTTCGTGGAACGCAAGGAGGCGTCCGCGGTGTGTGCTGATGGCGAGGCGATTGACGAAGCCGTCGCTTAAGACCCACCGCATGGATGCGCCGAGGCCGACGCCAAAGGAGCCGATGCCCCAGAGCCAGAGCGAACCGGTGCGTTCGGCGGCGACGAGGCAAAGGAGGGAGGCGACGAGAACGACGGCTGCGAAATAGAAAACGCGCACGACGCCGAAGCGGCGCGCGATGCCGGGCAGCACGATCGACATGGCGATGACGCCGGCGGCGGGGCCGCTGGCAAACGTTCCGGCGACTGCGGTGGAGTAGCCATCGCCGGCGAGGGCTAGGCCTACGAGGGCGGTGGCGAGCCAGCCGGGCGTCTCGGAGAGTGCGGCGGATACCGAGAGCGGGAAGATCGTTTTATAAAGTGCGAAGGGAGCGCCGCCGCTCTCATCGATGTGCGGCATGCGCTCCCTCCGGAACTGTTACACTTTGCCGGGTCGCCCTTACCAGCGGGCGCCGCGCGGCAATCAACGGCCGCTGATGACGCCGCCAATCTGGCGGACGAAGCTGTCGAAGAAGCCGGCGAGCGGCTGGTTCGAGGTGCGGTTTTGGTTCTGCGCAGTCATGATACGTGTGTCCTTGGGGTTTAGGCTCTGATTATTCAGGCGTGTTTTCTTGGCCATTTTCTTGAGCCTTGCGCCGATCCGGGGATCAGCGCTAAACTCTACATCGCTGAATATATATTCTGCGGCACAGAAGTCAAGGCTACAGTGTAGAAAAAATCATCTACGGTGAAGGAATTACTGTTGCAGGACGAACACGAAAAGTCTCGCCGGGGCCGCCGGGGTATTCGCCGCCAGGATCTGGTCGACGCGGCGCTCGAGATGCTGGCTGCGGAGGGGGAGCAAAACTTCTCCGTTCGTAAGTTGGCGACGGTCGTGGGCGTCGACGGCATGACGATCCTGCATCACTTCAAGTCGCGCGAGGGACTGATGCGCGCGTTGGCCGACGCCATGGTGGCCGGTCTCGATATCGAGCGGCCGAAGGGGGCGTGGCGCGAAATTCTGTTGGAGGTGGCGCAGCGCTATCGCGGGCTGGCGGAGAAATACCCGAAGGCCTTTCACATTGTGACGCGCTACCAGACGAGCGGGCCCGCCGATTTCGAATTGGGCGAGATGGTCTATTCGGCTCTGCTCGACGCGGGCTTCAACGAGGTCGACGCGGCGGACTACGGGATGGCGCTGTTCACACTGGCGATCGGATTTGGCGTTGTGGAGGTGGGCGGGATGTTGAACCCGTGCACGCCGGAGGAGTTGGCCGAGATCGAAGCGCTCGATCCGCGCTTGTTTCCTGTGACGCGCAAGATGGGGCCGGTGTTCGCCACCGATGAAAGCGACCGGGTGTTTGAAATTTTGCTTGGGTCGTTTCTCGACGGGATCGAGCGGGCGTTGTCAGCGGCCAAACGCTGACTTTAAGAAATCCAGCCTTTGTCGAGGTCCATGGCTTGGCGGGAGATGGACTTTCCGTTGGCGTCGCTGTGGACGGCGGTCCAGGCGAGGTGGGTGCCGGTTTCTTCCGAGGAGCGGGAGCGCAGCGAGAGCAGGACGCGCTCGGTTGCTTTGGCGGGGATGGGTTCGTTCAGGGGAAAATAGAGCTGTTCCCAGTGCGTGCGCGGGGCATCGGGGGCCGTGGAGATTTCCAGATCACCGCCGAGGCCCGCCGTCCACCAGTAGGCGAAGCCGTAGATCCAGGCGTCGTGGTCGAGCGTCCAGGTGATCTCGCCTTTGCGCGTGCCCTTCTGCGGTTTTGTGAGATCGATGTCGTCCCACATTTTGGCCGCGCGGCCGTGGTCGAGGAATTCGGCTGGTTCGAGCGTGCGCACATAGACGTTGTTGACGCTCATGGTGCGGGCGGGCTCGAGGTCGAGGCCGTGGCCGACATCGCGCCAGGCGTTCATTTCGTTGGCGAGGCGCGGGGACGTGACGGGGCAGGCAAATTGCTGGATGCGCGAGGGGATGACGATGCCGCCGGGTTTGAGCATGCGGTCGAGCGCGTCGGCGAGTGTTTCGAGGATGTTTTCTTCGAGCGCGTAGTTGCCGAGTGTTTCGGAGATGATGACGTCGGCCTGCGGGGCGTCGAGCATGTCGGTGGAGCGGCATGGGTAGAGGTGGCAGTTGCGGGCTCGGTTTTGTTTCAGGACGGCGGCTGCGACGGCTGCGACCTCTTCGGATGCCTCGTAGAGGTGGACGTCCTTGGCGCCGAGTTTGGAGGCCATGAGGCCCAGGAGTCCGGACCCGGCGCCGATGTCGGCGACGACGGATTTGCCTTTGACGATCACGCGTTCGAGGGCTGCAAACAGCGCCTCGTTGCGGGGCTTATCGGCAATAAGGGTGCGGTGGTACTCGATACGCATGGCGGCGGTCAGGTTGTGGTGCCGGAGCGGGCGCGCCAGATGAAGTAGAGGCCGAGGAGGAGCATCGGCAGCGAATAGATCTGGCCGGCGGTGAAGGGGCCGACATTCAGTGCGTGGCCGATGTGGGGCTCGCGGAAGATTTCCGAGACGCTGCGGGCGATGGCGTAGCCGGCGAGGAAGACGCCAATAACGAGGCCGGGAGATTTCAGAGCGCCGCGGTGGTGCGTGAGGAACCGCAGCACCAGGAAGAGCACGAGGCCTTCGAGGAGGGCTTCGTAGAGTTGGCTCGGGTGGCGGGTGGCGGGTTCGACATCGGGGTGGAGGAACTTCGCCTGCGGGAACGTCATGGCCCACGGCACATCGCTGACGCGGCCAAAGAGTTCGCCGTTGATGAAGTTGGCGAGGCGGCCGAAGAGGAGGCCGATGGGATTGGCGGCGGCGCACAGGTCCATGGCGCTCCACGGGCTGACGCCGTAGGCGCGGCCGAAGAGCCAGATGCCGACGGCGGAGCCGAGGATGGCGCCGTGGAAGGACATGCCGCCTTGCCAGACTTTCAGGATGTCGATGGGGTTGGCCAGATAGCTCGCCGGGTCGTAGAGGAATACGTAGCCCAGGCGGCCGCCGAGGATGACGCCGACGGCGATATAGACGAGGAGGTCGTCGACGCGCTCGACGCCGAAGGGGGGCTTGTTGCCGCGCCAGAGATCGGTCTCGCGGAGTAGGCGGCGGACGTAGAGCCAACCCAGAATGAGACCCGCCATGTAGGCGAGGCCGTACCACTTGATGCTGACGGGGCCGAGCGAGAAGGCGACCGGATCGATTTCGGGGAAGCGAATGGCGAAAATGGTCATGGTATTGGGGCCTTGGGGATCGGGGCCTTGAGATCGGAACGCCGGGCGGCGGCGGACGTTAGGTTGGGGGTCGATTAAAGTCCAGGGCGGAGGCTGTCCGGGCGCGCACGCCTCAGTTGCAACAGGCCGCGGCACTGCCCATAGTCCGCCTATATCTCAAAACCGCGACAGCTGCGGGTGACCCGCGCCGCGAACCGATGGAGCCAATCCGATGACACAGACGTCCAACCGCTTTTTTGACGAGCTCGGCAAGCTGATGACGGACGCGGCAGGCGCCGCGCAGGGGGCGCAGAAGGAGATGGAAACCTTCATGCGGGCGCAGGGCGAGAAGATGCTGGCCGGCATGGACCTCGTGCGGCGCGATGAATTCGAGGCGGTGAAAGCGATGGCCGCCAAGGCGCGCGAGGACAGCGAGGGGCTGATGGCCAAGGTGGCAGCGCTGGAGAGCGAGATCGCGCGGATGAAGGGCGGGGTGTGACCGGAATTGAGGAGCGCTTGCAGCGCGCTCCTTGTGCTGGAACCCGGTCCGGCGCGCGCTTGCAGCGCGCTGGGACGAGGATGACGGATCGGGTGGAGTGGCGGCGCTGGAGAGCGAGATCGCGCGGATGAGGGGCGGGGTGTGACCGGAATTGAGGAGCGCTTGCAGCGCGCTCCTTATGCTGGATCCCCGTCCGGCGCGCGCTGGCAGCATGCTGGGACGAGGATGACGGAGCCATTTGAGTTGCGGTGTAGGAGCGATTGATTTGGTCGCTGCGGCAACTTGGGTGGACACTGTCCACAGCGGCGTGTGGGCTTATCAACATGCTGGTTTTGGGGCGTGACTGGAAAGCCCCATTTCAAGCCTCTTCCACGGGTTAGCTCAGATGTGTGGCGGCATTGGCCGTGGACAAGGCTCGGGCCGTGTTGCGACTCGTGGGCCCCTGATGCTTTGTCGGGCCGTCGCGTTGTCGGTGGGCCGGTGCAGGTGAGACATGATCTCCCTCGGCGCGCCAAGCTCAAATGCCGGGCCGGACGCTCGGAGAAAAAAGGAAGACGCATGGCATCGGCTGAACAGGGCTACGAGCGCGCGATCAACCCGATCGACATTGTCGAGCAGTTGGCGGCGGCGCACGATTGGGCCGTGGACCGGACGGGCGACGATGAATTGACGCTGATCGTGGGCGGCAACTGGACCGACTACCACGTGTCGCTCAACTGGCGCGACGACCTGGAAGCGCTGCATCTGGCGTGCGCGTTCGATTTCCGGGTGCCCGATAACCGGTTGAACGAAATGTACCGGCTGCTGGCGCAGATCAACGAACAGCTGTGGCTGGGGCATTTCGATCTGTGGACCCAGGAAGGGCTGGTGATGTTCCGCCATGCGCTGTTGCTCAACGGCTCGGTGTGTTCGCCGCAGCAGTGCGAGGCGATGCTGAAAGCGGCGCTGGAGTCGTGCGAGCGGTACTATCAGGCCTTCCAGTTCGTGGTCTGGGCGGGTAAGGAAAGCCGCGAAGCGCTGGTTTCGACCATGTTCCAGACCGAGGGACAGGCCTAAATCTTCCGGCGCGTCGTCCCCGATTTGTTGGATGGAACGCGCCCCATGACGCTCACACTCGATGGTCCGCTGCTGGTGGCCGGCGCCGGTAAGATGGGCGGCGCGCTGCTCGAGGGGCTGATTGCGCGCGGGCTGCCGGGTTCGCAGATCATCGTGCAGGATCCATCGCCGCCGGCGGATGTGGCGGAGTTTTTGAAGCGGAATGGAATCCGATGCGCGGCGACGATCGGGTCGATCGAGGCGGCGCCATCGCTCATTCTGGTTGCTGTTAAACCGCAGGTGATGGATCAGGTTTTCGCGCCGCTGGCGACGCTTGCTGGACGCAAGACGGTGGTGCTTTCGATTGCGGCGGGCAAGACGATTGCGAGTTTCGAGCAGCATTTGCAGCCAGGAATCGCGGTTATCCGCGCAATGCCGAATACGCCAGCGCAGGTCGGGCGCGGCGTGACGGCGTGCGTGGCCAATGCGGTGACGACGGAATCGCAGAAGGCGATGGCGAGCGACTTGCTCGCCGCGGTGGGCAGCGTGGTGTGGCTGGATCGCGAAGAAGATATGGACGCGGTGACGGCGGTTTCGGGATCGGGGCCGGCGTATGTGTTCCTGCTCGTGGAATGCCTGGCGGAGGCGGGGCGCGCGGCGGGCTTGTCGCCGGAGCTGGCGCAGTCGCTGGCGCGGGCGACGGTGGCGGGGTCGGGCGAACTGCTGCATCGCTCTGAGTTGGATGCCGCGACGCTGCGCAAAAACGTGACCTCGCCCGGTGGGACGACGGCTGCAGCGCTGGAGGTGCTGATGGGCACGCCCGGTTTGCAGGAGCTGATGACGGATGCGGTGGCGGCTGCGGTCCGCCGCAGCCGCGAGCTTTCGAAGTGATGTTGGAGGTCATCCTCGTTCGCTCGCGGCCGCTTTAGCGGTCGATTGGCCGGGCCTCGCGGGAGACGAGGACGGCCGCTAAGAGCTTTGATCCGGGACCGGGGATCGCGAAACTGGAGGAAATCGTTTCGGCATCCCCGCTTGCGCGGAAGCACTTAGCTAACCCAAGCCTCTGATCTGATTGGAGATCAACCAGAGACCTCGATCGTGTCCGGTTGGCCGTTATGGAGATCGGGCCGCCGTTCACCCTTTCTATATGTAATATTATATCATTTCAGGCAAGTCGACTTTTGGCCAGCTCACGGTTTTGTGTTGAGGGTGACTGCGGGTGTCATTTCAGCGTCGTACATTTCAAGTAATGTTGAAATATGGAAGACGCCGATGCTGTTCGCGCGCTGGCCGCGCTCGCCAATCCACACCGTCTAGCGTTGTTTCGCGCGCTCGTGCGGGCGGGCGGGGCGGGGCTATCGGCAGGCGAATTAGCGGCCGTGGCCGGGATCGCCGCGTCGGCACTGACCTTTCACACGAAGGAACTGGAACGGGCCGGGCTCATCGAAACGCGGCGCGAGGGGCGGTTCATTCGCTCGGCGCTGAACGTGCCGGTGATGCGGTCGCTGATTTCGTTTCTGGCGGATGACTGCTGCGCGGGTCGACCCGACCTGTGCGGCGTTGCGCCTGTGATGGCTCCGAATTCATCCGACGATGACCCTTGTTGTGCGCAACCCATCAAAACAAAAAAGGTGACGATATGAGTGACCGCGTTTTCAACGTTCTGTTCCTGTGCACGCATAACTCGGCGCGATCGGTGATTGCCGAGACCATCATGAATGACCTCGGCAAGGGACGTTTCAAGGCGTTTTCGGCCGGAAGCCAGCCGAGCGGACGGATCAACCCGCATGCGATCGATATGCTGTCGAAGCTCAACTATGATGTGAGCGCGCTCCGGTCGAAGTCGTGGAACGAGTTTGCTGCGCCGGGCGCGCCACAGTTGGATTTTGTGTTCACGGTTTGCGACGACGCGGCCAACGAGACGTGTCCTTATTGGCCGGGGCAGCCGATGACGGCGCATTGGGGCCTGCCCGATCCGTCGCGGACGGAGGGGTCGGAGGCGGAAATTCGCGCCGCGTTCGCCGATACCCATCGCATGATGTATCAACGCATCAGCATTTTCTTGAACCTGCCATTGATGAGCCTCGACCGGTTGTCGCTTCAAAAGAAGCTCGATGGGATTGGACAAATGCAGCGCGTTCCGGCGGCGGACGAGCCGGCGGCTTGAAACTGCGGACTGGCATTCACGTAAGATTCGGGACGAAACAATCGGGGGATGCCTGTGGCAGAGACTTCGCTGACGACGCGCGCCGTGGCCGAAGGGCTCGGGACGGCGCTGCTGCTGGCCACGGTGGTGGGCTCCGGCATCATGGCGGACAAGCTCTCGGGCGGGAACGTCGCCATCGCGCTGCTCGCCAATGCGCTGGCGACGGGGGCGATTCTCGTTGGGTTGATCACCATGTTCGGGGCGATCTCCGGGGCGCATTTCAATCCGGCGGTTTCGCTGGTGGCCATGCTGTCGGGTGATCTGCCGGTGGCGACGTTCGCGATCTACGTTGCCGTGCAAGTTGCGACCGCGATCAGTGGCGTCTTACTCGCACATGCGATGTTCGATCTGCCGATCCTGCAGATATCGGAAACGGTGCGTACTGGGGTGGGGCAGTGGATCAGCGAGGGCGTGGCAACGTTCGGACTGGTGCTCGCTATTTTGCTCACGGTGCGGCACCGGCCGGATTTCGTGGCAGTGGTCGTGGGGCTGTACATCACGTCGGCGTATTGGTTCACGGCGTCGACGTCGTTTGCCAATCCGGCGGTGACGATTGCGCGGACCATGACCAATACCTTTGCCGGCATCGCGCCGGGGGATGCGGCGGCATTTATTGCGGCGCAGGTGGCTGGGGCTGTGCTGGCGATGGCGGCGGCCAGGGTTTTGGCGCGGTAACTCGTTCGACGGCCTGTTAATCTGCTGGCGGGGTGCTTACGTTTAGTCCTCGTGTAGAGACGGAGGCCGCCATGCTGGATCAATCGACACTCAAGGGCCGGATTATCGCCGCGACCATGCGGTTGGCGGCAGAAAAGCCGTGGGACGATGTTTTGATGAAGGATATCGCGGAGGCGGCGGCCATCGATCTGGCGGCGCTGCGGCGCGAGTTCCCTTCGAAGGCTGCGATCCTCAGTGCGTTCATGCGGTCGGTTGACGACGCGGTGCTGGCGAGTGCGCCGAAGTTTACCGGAGCCGAGAACACGCGCGACCGGATTTTCGATGTCGTGATGGCGCGGTTTGATGTTCTGGCTCCTTACAAGGACGCCTTAAAGAGCATCGCGGCGGCGCGGCCGATGGATATGGAGCTTGTGCGCCGCGCGATGGCCTCGCAGGCGTGGATGCTGCACGCAGCGGGGGTGCGGACCGATGGATTGCTCGGAACGTCGCGCGTGACGGGGATGGCATCGGTTTATGCCAGCGTGATGCAAACGTGGCTGGACGACGATGATCCGGGTTCGGCGCGGACGATGGCGGCGCTCGACCGGCGGCTGAAGCGCGGCGAGCAATCGATGCGGATGTTGGGCGATGTGGTCGATGGGGCGGATCGCGTGGCGTCGCGGTTGATGCGTGTCTTGGGGTGCGGCACATCCCGGGATGCTAAACCGGCGCCGGCAGCATCGACGCCAGACGCGCCGGTCACGCCGTCGATTTGAATTGGGCCGGTCAGCGGCGGCTTAGTAGCCGCCGCCGCCGAAGATGTTGTTGAAGAAATCGTTCAACGTCGTGTTGTTCTGCTTATAGCGACGGTTCTGGTTGCCGCTCTGTCCGCCACCGAACATGAAGCCCCAATCATCCGGGCCTTGGTATTGCACGCGTGAGAATTTCACCGGGGCGAGGTGGTCGCGGCCCTTGGCGATCTGATTGAACTTACCAGCGAGCGCCAGTTTCACGCGCTCTTCGTGGCCATACACATCCTTGACGATGCGCTCGGTGCCGTCCTCCCCCACGAGCGACGTGAAATATGTCATGTGGACGGGGATCGGCTTTTCCATCTTGACCGCGACTTCGTCGGGGTCGGACTGCTGCGTTTCATGCACCTGATCCGGCGTCCAGCCGCGCTCCTGTTCGAGAAGGACTTCGGCTAAACGCATGGGATTGCGGACGCGGACGCAGCCGTGGCTGAAGGTGCGCACCTCGGAATTGAACAGGTTCTTGGTCGGCGTGTCGTGCAGATAGACCGCGTGCTTGTTGGGGAAAGTGAACTTGACGATGCCAAGCGCGTTGCGGGGGCCGGACGGCTGATAGACATCATAGTTGCGGATATCGGCGCGGGACCAGTCGATGCTGTAGGGATCGACGTATTTTCCGTTGCGCATCATGCGCAGTCCCTGCCGCTCGAAGGAGCCGCCGCCGCGTGCGAGGCCGGGGTACAATTCGTTGACCTTGATGCTCTGGGGGACGTGCCAGCGGGGATTGAAGTAAATCGTTTCCAGCACATCGGAGAACAGGGGCGTCTGATTGTTCAATTCGCCGATGATGATGCGTTCTTCGTGGATGATTTCGCCGCCTTTGACGACGCGGACGAGGAACTCGGGAATGTTCACCCAGACGTGGAAGTCGCCGAGGTCGTCGGGCATCCAGCGCCACATTTCCATGTTGGCGAGGATGCGTTCGGGGCTTGGGGTCTCGATATCGTTGAAGGCTGCGCGCGTGCGCGGGCCGACGATGCCGTCGGGCTTCTGGCCCTTGTCGCTCTGGAACTTGGCGACGGCAACGGCGAGTTCATCGTCATAGAAGGTAGGATCGGGTTCGGCTCCATCTTTGCCGGCCGGGACGGGGACGCCGAGGCGCTGGCGCAGCAGCGCGACATCGGGATGGGATTTGCCCGGCACAAGCTTGGCGCCCTTGGCGGGAATGCGCACAATCTCTTTGGCGGCATCGGCGTTGCGCTTTAGATCAAGATACTTCTGGCGCAGTTTTTCGAATTGGGCGTGCTTGGGGTGCGTGCCGCGCAGGACTTCGGCGGGGTCGCTGGCGGACGCCAGATCGTCGAGGACCTTTTTAGGGTCGATGTACTGGGGCGCGCGATCGACGTAGGGGGCGAGCTGCTTTGAGGGCTCCGTGATGCGACCGCCGCGCGCGTGGCGGGCGTATTTGAGAACCGTGAGGGCGAACTTCTGTTCGGCCTCGACTTTCTGTTCCGGCGTAAGTTCGGCGCGATCGGAGCTGTCACTCCCCATGTCGAGCACGTCGTAGTCGGACGGTTCGAGGCCCCAGTCGGCGCTCTTTTTAAATTCCTCGATGACGGCTTCGGCCTTGGACGTATAGCCGGCGCGGCCGATGAAGATGGGTTCGTCGGAGCGGGATTCGTAGAAGGCGATGAGGGCTTGCCAGTCGGCGGCTTCTTCTTCCTGGGCGGTCTTGGCGTCGGCAAGGAGGCGTTCGCGGATGACAGCGCCGACGGCTTGCGACGCGGTCGAGGCGGGCAGAGGCGCGGTGGCTTCGGCGTTGGCGACCTCGGTGACGGTCGCCGGCGCGGGTTCGGCCTGCCCAGGTGCGGCGAGGGCGAGCGCAAGGAGGCTCGTCGAAACCAGTGCACTAACCCAACGCGATTGCATGACGCCCGCTCCGACTTTTCTTTACGCCGCACGCTAGCTGAGGGCACGTTGCCTGCCTAGCGGGGCATCTCAGGTAGATATGGTGCAGGAAGGATGCGGCAGAAGTGTTGCCGAATTGCAAATCGGTGTCCCGTTCCGGACGTGAAACTGTCTTATTCGGGAAACGGTTCCGTACTGGTGCGGTGCAGCGATGGCGCAGAGGCGGGGCTAGGCCAATTCGCCTTCGAGGTCCGTGTCGTCGGACGCCGTAATGCGGGCCTGGACGACGTCGCCGGGGGCGAGGTCCGTTTCGCCATCGAGGTAGACGGCGCCGTCGATTTCGGGCGCGTCCCACTGCGAGCGGCCGATGGCGCCTTCGTCGTCGATTTCGTCGATGAGGACCGGGATCGTGCGGCCAACTTTCTCGGCGAGCAGGGCGGCGGACACTTCTTGCTGGGCGGCCATGAAGCGGTGCCAGCGTTCTTCCTTGACCTCTTCGGGGACGGCACCGGGCAGATCATTGGCGACGGCGCCGGCGACGGGTTCATACTTGAAACAGCCGGCGCGGTTGATGCGGGCTTCCTTCAGCCACTGCAGCAGGAATTGGAAGTCGTCTTCGGTTTCACCGGGGAAGCCGACGATGAACGTCGAGCGGATGGCGAGGTCGGGGCAGACGTTGCGCCAAGCGGCGATGCGGGCGGCGGTTTTTTCCTGGTGGGCGGGGCGGCGCATGGCTTTGAGCACGGCGGGGGAGGCGTGCTGGAAGGGGATGTCGAGATAGGGGAGGATCTTGCCGTCGGCCATCAGTGGGATGACGTCATCGACGTGCGGATAGGGGTAGACGTAGTGCAAGCGGACCCAGGCGCCGAGATCGCCAAGGGCTGAGCAAAGATCAAGGAAGCGGGCCTTGAGCGGTTGGCCCTTCCAGGGGCTTTCGGCGTACTTGATATCGAGGCCGTAGGCGCTCGTATCCTGGCTGATGACGAGCAGTTCCTTGACGCCCGCTTTCACGAGGCGTTCGGCTTCGGTCATGACGTGGTTGGCGGGGCGCGAGGCGAGGTCGCCGCGCAGTGAGGGAATGATGCAGAAGGAGCAGCGGTTGTTGCAGCCTTCGGAAATCTTCAAATAGGCGTAGTGGCGCGGCGTGAGGTGTAGGCCTTCGGGCGGGACTAGATCGACGAAGGGATCGTGCAGGGGCGGGACCGCGTCGTGGACGGCGGTGACGACCTGCTCGTATTGGTGCGGGCCGGTGACGGCGAGGACGCCTGGGTGTTCGGCGCGGATGCGGCCTTCTTCGACGCCCATGCAGCCGGTGACAATGACGCGGCCGTTTTTGGCCATAGCCTCGCCGATGGCGTCGAGGCTTTCGGCCTTGGCGCTATCTAAGAAGCCGCAGGTGTTGACGACGACCACATCGGCGCCTTCGTAGTCGGGGGCGATCTGGTAGCCTTCTGAGCGCAGGCGCGTGATGATGCGCTCGCTATCGACGAGGGCTTTCGGGCAGCCGAGCGAGACGAAGCCGACCTTCGGCACCTTCGGCGTGCGTACGGCTGATGGCTTCACGGTCATTTCGATTTACCGGCTGCAGGTGGAGAAGGCGCGAGTGAGGCGTGATGCTGGCCCACACTGCGCAGGCGCGTGTGGAGCTGTGATGCTGGCCCACACTGCGCAGGTGCGTGTGGGGCTGTGATGCTGGCCCACACTGCGCAGGCGCGTGTGGGGCTGTGATGCTGGCCCACACTGCGCAGGCGCGTGTGGGGCTATTCTTCGTCCACCGTCTCGGCTTCGGCGCTCTTCAACTGCTTGAGCTTGGCGAAGACGCGGGCTGCTTCTTCCTTTTCGCTCTCTTCGCGCGGCGCTTCTTCCTTGGTGGTCAGGATCTCGGCCGTCTGGTGGCGCGGGGCTTCCGTCGTTTCCTCGGCGGGGAGCAAGGTGCCGCCCTTCGGGAGGTCGCGATCGTTTTCCTTGCGCTCGCGTTCGACGCGGCGGGCGCCCTTCTTGACTTCGGCGTCGAGGTCGATCTGCGAGCACAGGCCGAGCGTCACCGGGTCCTGGGGGACGAGATTGGGCGAGTTCCAGTGCGAGCGGTCGCGGACCTGGGCGATCGTCGTCTTGGTCGTGCCGACGAGGCGCATGATCTGGCTGTCTTTGATTTCGGGGTGGTTGCGCAAGAGCCAGAGGACGGCGTTCGGGCGTTCATGGCGGCGCGAGAGCGGCGTGTAGCGCGGCGACTTCTTGCCGGTGGCGAACTGGGCGACATCGACCTTCATTTCCGACAGGCGGAGGACGTGGTCGGGATTTTTCTCGGCGCGCTCGATTTCCTCGCGCGTCAGCTGGTTGGACGTTACGGGATCGAGGCCCTTGATGCCCTGGGCGACGTCGCCGTCGGCGATGCCTTTGACCTCCAACACGTGGAGGCCGCAGAAGGCTGCGATCTGCTCGAAGGTGAGGGCGGTGTTGGAGACCAGCCAGACGGCGGTGGCCTTCGGCATCAGCGGCTTGCGATCGCTCATAACGGTTCCGTTCCTGGCCTGCGCGCGGGCACCGCTGCGCAAACCGACTTGGAGTTGAAGAAATAAGGGAATTCCCTCTTATAGCCCGAAAATCGGGCATAGGGCAACCCATGGACGTACCGGCAGCGTTTCGGGGGCTACGCGGCCATTTTCGCCGCAACCCCGGGCAGTTGCCGGGCTGTGACGGGAGGGATAGTGTCCCCGCGCCTATCCACCCTTGGCGTCTTGCCGGGTGACCCATGGGCCAACGCTGCCAAAGACTTGAATTTAGGGGCCCTTTCGCATGATGCCGACCGCTGGCAAGCCGTATTACTTCGAGGATCTGGCGGTGGGGCTCGAAGCCTCCATGGCGCGGACGGTGTCGGAGGCCGATATTGTCGCCTACGCGGCGCTGTCGGGCGACTACAACCCGATCCATCTCGATCCCGAGTATGCCGCCAAGACGCCGTTCAAGGCGCGGATCGCGCATGGGATCCTTTCGGCAGGGTATATTTCAGCGGTGTTTGGCATGCAGCTGCCGGGGCCCGGTTCGGTCTACATTTCGCAGACGCTCAACTTCAAGGCGCCGGTGAAGATCGACGACGTGGTCGTGACGACGGTGAAGCTCATCGAACTGGTGCCGGAAAAGAAGCGGGCGAAGTTCGAAACCGTGTGTTCGGTCGGCGGCAAGCCTGTTCTGACGGGCGAGGCCGTGCTTATGATCCCGGCGCGCCCTGCCGCTTAGTTCGCGAGCCGCCCGATCCAACGGGTCGAGCGGGGCCGTCCAAGAGGCGCGTTCAGAGATCATGATTGTCCACGAAGGTTATAAAGATGTGCCGCCCGCGATCCGTGGCGGCGTTGTCGCGATCGGCAATTTCGATGGCGTGCACAAAGGGCATCAGGCGCTGATTGGCGAGGCGGTGAAGGCGGCGCGCGAGCGTTCGCTGCCGTCGGGCGTGATGATCTTCGAACCGCATCCGCGCGAGGTCTTTCACCCCAACGAGAGCCATTTCCGGCTGACGCCGCTCGATCAGAAGATCGCGGTGTTTGCGACCATGGGGCTCGATTTCGTGGTGGTGGTGCCGTTCGATGCGGAACTGGCCAAGCTGGAACATTTCGAATTCACCGACAACGTTCTGGCGCAGGGTCTCGATGTGCGCGGCGTGGTGGTGGGGTACGATTTTTATTACGGGCGGCAGCGGCGGGGCAGTCCGGAATCGATGATTTTGGCCGGGATTGAGTATGATTTCGAGGTGGTCGTGGTGCCGCCCGTGGCCGAGGGGGGCGAGGTTTTTTCATCGACCGCGATCCGGTTGAAGCTGGCGCAGGGTGATGTGGCCGGCGCGGCTGTGGAACTGGGACGGCGGTGGCGTGTGCGTGGGCGGGTGATCGGCGGGGCGAAGCGCGGGACCGGTATGGGTTATCCGACGGCGAACGTGCCGATGCCGAAGGGCACCGCGCTGGGGCATGGGATTTACGCCGTGCGCGCGCATGTCGGCGGGGCGGTTCACGATGCGGCGGCGTATCTAGGGACGCGGCCGACGTTCGATGACGGCATGCCGGTGCTGGAAGTGTTTCTCTTGGATTTCGACGGCGATCTTTACGGGCAGGAGATGGAGGTCGAATTCATCGCCTTCATTCGCGAAGACCGGAAGTTCGACAACGCGGAGGCGCTTGTGGCGCAGATGGATGCGGATGTTGCCAAAGTGCGAGATGTGTTGAAGGGGGCGTGAGGCTCCTTTCTCAATCGTCATCCCGGCGAAGGCCGGGATCCGTGCAAGCCACTGTCTGGCGGACAACTAGATGCTTGCGCGGGCCCCCGGCACTGTTGGATGCGATGCTCCGCATCGACGCGGGGGTGACGGGGTAGAAAAAGCGGTGGCTTTGCGGCTCTGTCGACGGATGTTGACCGGTGGGTCCCGGGCCCAAGGCCCGGTATGACACCTGAGGGGTGGAGCGGTCGCAGGGCGGCCTGCGGCCGCAATGCGTGACGGCGGGGCGCGCGGTTGCTAGAACGCGGGCCAAATCATTGATTGAGCGAAAGACCTGAGAACGATGGCCAAGGATAAGGGCGAATCTAAAATGGCGCCGGGCGCTGGTGCAGAGGGCGGGCGCGACTGGGGCGCGACGCTGTTTTTGCCCAAGACCGAGTTTCCGATGCGGGCCGGGTTGCCGGAGCTGGAGCCGAAGCTTCTAAAGAAGTGGGACGAGACCGGGCTTTACGAGGCGATCCGCAAACAATCCAAGGGGCGTCCGAAGTTCGTGCTGCACGACGGGCCTCCGTACGCGAACGGCAACATCCACATCGGGCATGCGCTGAACAAGATCCTGAAAGATCTCGTCGTGAAGTCGCAGCAGATGCTGGGGTTTGATTCCAACTACGTGCCCGGCTGGGACTGTCACGGGCTGCCGATCGAGTGGAAGATCGAGGAGCAGTATCGCGCCAAGGGGCGGAACAAAGACGAGGTTCCGGTGAACGAGTTCCGGCAGGAGTGCCGGGAGTTCGCGGCGAAGTGGCTGGCCGTGCAGCGCGACGAGTTCAAGCGGCTCGGCGTGGTGGGGGATTGGGACCATCCTTACTCGACGATGGCGTTTCGTGCGGAAGCGACGATCGCGCGCGAGATCATGAAGTTTGCCGAGAACGGGCTGCTCTATCGCGGGTCGAAGCCCGTGATGTGGAGCGTTGTCGAGAAGACGGCGCTCGCGGAAGCGGAGGTCGAGTACCAGGACTATCAGAGCGATATGGTTTGGGTGAAGTTTCCGGTTGTTGGTGCTGTCAGCTATCTAGAGGACAATGACGCGCAGGTTTCGACAAAGACCGGTGCTTCAATCGTTATCTGGACGACAACCCCTTGGACATTGCCTGGCAACCGAGCAATCTCGTTTTCGCGCAACATCAGCTACGGCCTCTTCCAAGTTGGTGACGTGCCGGAAGGTAACTGGCTCAAGGCAGGTGAGTTACTCGTTCTAGCTCACGCGCTCGCTGAAGAGGTCATGAAACAAGCGAAAGTTCTCTCATGGCGTAGACTTGGTACGGTGAGCCCGGAGCTTCGGCAAATTGTTTGCAAGCATCCGCTGGCGGATCTCGGATACGACTTCGACGTGCCGTTGCTTGATGGCGATCATGTCACCGACGACACGGGCACGGGCTTCGTGCATACGGCGCCGGGGCATGGTGCGGACGACTACATCATCTGGATGCAGAACCAGAGCGCGTTGAACAAGCGGGGGATTGATACGTCGATCCCGTTCACGGTCGATGCGGATGGGGTTTTGACCAAAGCCGCGCCTGGGTTCACGGGCAAGCGGGTTCTGAAAGAGAACGGCGACAAGGGCGATGCGAACGATGCGGTGATCAAGGCGCTCTCTGAGGCCGGCAACATCATCGCGCGCGGGCGTTTGAAGCATCAGTATCCGCATTCGTGGCGGTCGAAGAAGCCCGTGATTTTCCGGAACACGCCGCAGTGGTTCATTGCGATGGATCGTGGTCTTGGTACCCCCACCCCTAACCCCTCCCCGCAAGGGGGAGGGGAAAAGAGAGGTTCGAACAATCCTACGCTGCGCGGGTTGGCGCAGGGGGAGATTGAGCGCGTGCAGTGGGTGCCGGAGGTGGGGCGGAACCGCATCAACGGCATGATCGAGACGCGGCCGGATTGGGTGGTGTCACGGCAGCGGGCGTGGGGCGTGCCGATCACGGTGTTCCGCAACACGGAGACCGACGAGATCATTCCGAATGCGACGTGGAAACATTCCAGAAAATTGGTTGAGCGCATCGAGGCTGCGTTTGCCGAGAAGGGTGCGGATGTTTGGTTCGCCGACGGGGCGAAAGAGCGTTTCCTCGACGGGCTCGTGGCGAAGGGTGATCTGCCTAAGTGGGAGCAGGTGCGCGACGTGCTCGACGTGTGGTTCGATAGCGGTTCGACGCATGCGTTCACGCTGGAAGATCCGGTCGCATTTCCCGGCCTGAAGGGGATTTCGCGCAAGAACCTCGTTAAAGGCGGGCAGGATCGCGTGATGTATCTGGAAGGGTCGGACCAGCATCGCGGGTGGTTTCAGTCGTCGCTCTTGGAAAGCTGCGGCACGCGCGGGCATGCGCCCTATGATGTCGTGCTGACGCATGGCTTCGTGCTCGACGAGAAGGGGCAGAAGATGTCCAAGTCTCTCGGCAACGTCGTGGCACCTCAGGACGTAATGGCGAAGTCGGGCGCGGATATTTTGCGGCTGTGGGTGGCGGCGTCGGATTATTCGGACGATCTGAGGATTGGTCCGGAAATCCTGAAGACGTTTTCGGAGACGTATCGCAAACTGCGCAATACCATGCGGTGGATGCTGGGTGCGCTGGCGCACTTTGATGGGCGTGGCGTTGAATTCGACGAGATGCCGGAGCTCGAGCGGCTGATGTTGCACCGGTTGGCGGAACTCGATCACGATATCCGGCATGCGTATGAGACGTATGACTTCCGCAAGGTGGTGGCGCTGCTCTCGCACTTCATGAACACAGAGCTGTCGGCGTTTTATTTCGATATTCGCAAGGACACGCTGTACTGCGAGGCGCCGTCGAGCGTGAAGCGGCGGGCGGCGCTGACGGTGGTTGATCATCTGTGCGATGCGATCCTCAAGTGGCTGGCCCCGATCCTGTCGTTTACGGCGGAGGAAGCGTATGCGCTTTACCGTCCGGGTGACGATACGTCGATCCATCTGGCGAGCTTCCCGAAGATCCCGCGCGACTGGCGCGACGAAAATCTTGCGGCGAAGTGGGACCGGGTGCGCGAGGTGCGTTCGGCGGTGACGGCGGCGCTCGAATTGGAGCGCGCGGCGAAGCGGATCGGGTCGTCGCTGGAAGCGGCGCCGGTTGTTTATGTCGATGACGCCGACCTGATGAGCGGGCTGGACGGTCTCGATATGGCTGAGGTTTGCCTCACGTCAGGGATCGAAGTGATCGCGGGGCCGTTGCCGGCGGATGCTGTGGTGGCGTCGGATGTGAAGAGCGTCGGTGTTGTCCCGAAGCGCGCCGAGGGCACCAAGTGCGCGCGCTCGTGGCGGATCACCAAGGATGTCGGCAGCGATCCGGCCTATCCCGAACTGTCGGCACGCGATGCGGCGGCCATGCGCGAGATCGATGGGCAGATGGCGGTTTGACCCGCCATCTGCTGGAGATGCCCCGACTTATTCGGTGAGTACGAGCTGCCGTGTGGGCAGAATGTCGCTCAAGATTTTGTCGAACATCGGTGCAATCTCACGGCTTTCGCCGGCCTTATACGCAAATTCGGGCTTTGAAGCGCAGGCCGCAAATTCTGCGTACGACTTGTCGATCAGTTGATTTTTTATAAAGTCAAAGCGCGCTACGGCAGATGGGACTTGGTGTTTCGGTATCAGATACTCGATATGAGCCGTGAGTAGGGTGTGCCCTTGTGACTTGATCTCTGTGCAGGAGTCGCTCTCCATCACTTGCAGGCGTTCGGTTTCCTCGATGTGGTATGGTGAGGTTGGAACCAAGTTCGGATCGGGAACATTTTGTCCGTCGGCGGTTATTTTCAGTCGCCCGCTTTCTATGCCGTCGCTCAGCAGAACGACGTAAGATTTGCGGTTGTTCTTCCTGGAACCGTCGCCGCCTGACTGCAATTTTTGCGACAGCTGCTTCAGCGAGTACGCAGAGTTGCTGCCAGCTCCGGGATAGCTCAACAAATCAATTTTTTCCGCTGCGGCGTAGGCTTCTTCGAGATCCGACGATGTTGCGAAGATCTGACGGATATCATTTTGGAAAAGGTGGATTGAGAGGCGCACCCGGTTTCCAGAATGCCCCTGCTCCTCCAGGTTTCGGATGAATTCGCGCACAGCATCACGCACATAATCGATGCGCAGCTTTGCTCTGCTTTGGCGAGTTTTGGCCCAACTTGGTTCATCGTGGTGGCAAGCTAGAGCACATCCTATTGTTTGCACCAACGTTTCTTGGTCTTCGGGAGTGGCGCCGATGCCCATCGATGCGGACGCGTCGATCAAGAGGTGGACGTCGATGTAGTTTGCGATGGCCGAATTGGCAGAAACTCGATTCGAGAGTTCAACCTCTTTACGTCCGAGTATTTGCATGAAAGCAGTTTGATGCGTCGCCGAGTACTTCAGAGCGGCCGCAAAGGCGTTATTGTTTCTCGAGACCTTGATTTTAACATCGTTGATTTTTAAGCTCTTCGCTTTGGCGTCGACGTTGGTTTTGAACATCGCAGCGCCGACCTTCTCCGCTGATTTTCGCCAATCCTCATCTCCAGCGGCAAACGCTTCTTGCGCACGTTGGACGGTCGCGAGCGTGGCTGCGTCAGCGGCACCATCGAGGTCACTGCGTAACCGCATTGCATTGCTGTAGTCGACGGAGACGCCGATGGCTGCGATGAGCACCATGACGAAAAGGCCGAAGAGTGGCGCGATCACGCCGCGCACGTCATGGGAGAATGTTTTGATTTTTTGCATGTTGCACCCGCTTGATCTGAGCGCAAATCTTCAGCACACAAGCGTTAATCAGATTGCAACAGGCGTTTTTGAACAGTGTCTGTCGTAGCTGGTTCGGGATTCAAGGTTGCTGACCGATTAAGATCCGGTGCGCAATTTTATGCAAATCCGCTCCACCAGGAGAGGAGGGTGTCGGCGGCGAGGCCTAAGAAGAGGGCAAGGCCGACTTCGCGGTTGGAGCGGAAGCGGCGGAGGCAGTTGGCGCTGTCGGTGGTGTCGAGGGTGGAGACCTGCCAAGCGAGTTGCAGGCCGACGAGGGCGAGCGCGAGGAAGAAGATCAAGTGCGCGCCGCCGAGGAAGCCGGCGATGGTCCAGAGCACGATGGCTGCGGAATAAAACGCGCCGACCCAGGTGGGGCTATCGTCGCCGAAGCGCAGCGCGGTCGATTTGAGGCCGAGCATCAGGTCGTCTTCGGTGTCTTGGTGGGCGTAGATCGTGTCGTAGCCGATGGTCCAGGCAACGGCGCCGAAGTAGAGCGCGATGGGGGCCCAATCGAGAGATCCTTCATCGGCAGCCCAGCCGACGAGCGCGCCCCAATTAAAGGCGAGGCCGAGGACGACCTGCGGCCAGTAGGTGAAGCGCTTCATGAAGGGGTAGATGAGGACCAGCAGCAGCGACGACGCGCCGAGGAAGACCGTGAACCAGTTGAATTGGAGGAGGACTGCGAGGCCAATAAAGCCCAGCACGCCAACGAGGACGAGGGCGTCTTCGGGCGTCACTTGGCCGGACGGGATCGGGCGCGAGGCGGTGCGGGCGACCTGGGCGTCGAAGTCGCGGTCGACGTAGTCGTTATAGGCGCAGCCGGCGCCGCGCATGACGAGGGCGCCGATGGCAAAGAGGAGCATGTACCAGAGGGAGGGATGGGGCAGGCCTTCGTCGATTTCGGCGAGTGCCAGCGACCACCAGCAGGGAAAGAGCAGGAGCCAAGTGCCGATGGGGCGGTCGAGGCGCATGAGGCGCAGGTAGGGGCGCGCACTTTCGGGGGCGTAGCGGTCGACCCAGTTGTCGCGCGGGGCATCCGAGACCGGCGGGAGGCCGACGGCCGGGCCTTGATCAGACGTGGTCGTGTCGCTCATGACGTGCCGGTTCTGCTTTTAGCTGGTTGTTGGCCGCACCGTAGCCCCCTGCCTCTGGCGGTGCAACGGCGGTTGCGGACATGTCCGGTTCGGGTCATGAGAGGGGCGCAGAGGTGCCATGGCCATCCACGATTTCACGTCGCAACGCGTCTATGTCGATGCGCCGCTCAGCGCGGGGGCGGGCGTCGCGTGTACGCCTGAGCAGGTCAATTATCTCGTTAACGTTCTTCGCATGAAGGCGGGGGCAGCTCTGCTCGTGTTCAACGGGCGGGACGGAGAATGGCGGGCGGTTCTGGAGCCGGTGAGCAAAAAGGCCGCGGTGCTCTGGATCGAGGCGCAAACGCGGGCGCAGAGCGATGGGCCGGATGTGGAGTATCTGTTCGCGCCGCTGAAGCACGCGCGCCTCGATTACATGGTGCAGAAGGCGACCGAGATGGGCGTGAAGCGGCTTCGGCCGGTGCTGACGCGGCGGACGATTGCGGAGCGGGTGAACCTCGAGCGCATGCGGGCGAACGTCATCGAGGCGGCGGAGCAGTGCGGGATTTTGCGCGTGCCGGAGGTGGCCGAGCCGCAGAAACTTGGCGCGGTGCTGGATGCGTGGGACGCAGCGCGGACGCTTATTTTTTGCGACGAGGGAGCGGAGATTGCCAATCCGGTTGCGGCTTTGCGGGAGGTCGCGATTGGTCCGGTCGCGGTTCTGATCGGTCCGGAGGGCGGGTTTTCCGATGAGGAGCGCGACCTGATCCGGGGCAAAGCATTTACGCGCCCACTTTCACTAGGACCGCGCATCTTGCGGGCTGATACCGCGGCCGTGGCGGCGCTTGCGGTCGTCAATGCAACGCTTGGCGATTGGACCTGAGAGACGGGGCTGGGCATCCGCTGTGGTCTTCGCGACGTAGACTTGCCGGGTTGTCTCGGCACTGTTGTGGGCTCTTGTCTGGCGGGGGGCTCGCCGTCATAAGCTTTTGACCGATGTGGGGGATGACCCTGCGGACCACTGCGCCGTCTTTCAAGGATTTCGATGTCCACCCGCCAAACCGGTCAAGCCAGCCCGAACGTCACGTCGCGGGCCGATCTCGTCGGCTGGATTGCCGCTGGCGAGAAGCCAAAGGCGCAATGGCGCATCGGCACGGAGCACGAGAAGTTCGTTTTCCATACATGCTGCCTGACGCCGGTGCCGTACGAGGGCCCCGATGGCATTCGGGCGCTGATGGAGGCGCTCATCCAGCGGTATGGGTGGGAGGCGATCATGGAAGGCGCGAACATCATCGCGCTGAAGCGGCCGGATAGCGAGACACAAGGCGGGATTGGCGGGACGATCAGTCTGGAGCCCGGCGGGCAATTTGAGCTGTCGGGTGCGCCGCTGGAGAATTTGCATCAGACGGCGGCGGAGACGCAGGAGCATTTGCGCGAAGTGATCGACGTCGGTGAAGACCTCGGCATCGGGTTCTTCGGGCTCGGGTTCTCGCCGAAGTGGGCGCTCGCTGAGACGCCGCGGATGCCTAAGCAGCGCTATGGCGTCATGACACGCTACATGCCGCAAGTGGGCAAGCGCGGTCTCGATATGATGTACCGGACGGCGACGATCCAGGTGAACCTCGATTTCGCCAACGAAGCCGACATGGTGAAGAAGCTGCGCGTGTCGCTGGCGCTGCAGCCGATCGCGACGGCGCTGTTTGCGTCCTCGCCGTTCACCGAAGGTAAGCCGAACGGGTTCAAGTCGCTGCGCAGTGAAGTGTGGCGGGATACCGATCCGAACCGCACAGGCATGCTGCCGTTCGTGTTCGAGGACGGCATGGGCTATGAGCGCTACGTCGACTACGCGCTCGATGTGCCGATGTATTTTGTCTATCGCGACGGGCAATACATCGACGTGGCCGGGGCCTCGTTCCGGACCTTCATGGCGGGCAAGCTCGATGCGCTACCAGGTGCGCTGCCGACGCTTGATGATTGGTCGGACCATTTGACGACGCTGTTTCCGGAAGTGCGCATGAAGCGGTTCTTGGAGATGCGCGGTGCGGATGGCGGGCGGTGGCGGCGCATTTGTGCGTTGCCGGCGTTTTGGGTCGGGCTGCTCTATGATGAGCAGGCGCTAGAGGCCGCGTGGCAGTATGTGAAGGGCTGGTCGGCGGAGGAGCGGCAGGGATTGCGGAACGATGTTCCCCGGCTGGCGTTCGAGACACCGTTCCGCGATACAACAGTGTGGCAGATGGCGCTGGACGTGCTGCATATTTCGCGTGGTGGGCTGCGGCGGCGGGCGCAGGTGAACCCGTTCGGGCAGGACGAAACCATTTACCTTGAGCCGTTGTTCGAACTTGTTCACGACCGGAAAACCGTGGCGGATGATCTGCTTGAGCGGTACCACGGACGGTGGAACGGGTCGGTCGATCCGATATTCGTGGAACTGGCTTTCTAGGACGGTGTCATCAGGCGGTGCCAGGGCACCAAATTGGGTGTTTGGCACCGTTGGACTTGATCCCGGTTCAGGTCGCGTTCATCCTCAAAAGGGTAGAACTGGCATAACGAGGCGGGAAGCTTCGCCATGCAAGCTGGTTTGAGCCCGGATGGGCGCGGAGGACGACGGTGAAAAAGACAACATGGACATTCGCCCTTGTGGCGGTTGGTGCCGCGTATGCGGTTCTCACCGCGGGCGGACATTTGACGGGCGCCGATACGGCGTTCGCAAATCAGTGCGCGGCTCAGTGCTACGCGCAGGAGAATGCCTGCCGGAAAGCCAAGGCCGGCGATCCGAGCTGTGACGCAGAACTGACCAAGTGTCTGCAGAGCTGCCGGGGTAAGTAAGTTCTGGCGGACAATTCGAGAATTTGCAGGGTGCCGTTCGCGGCACCCTTTCTTTTTGGTGGGGATGCTGCCCCTCACCCTCTTTTGTGGGGATGCTGCCCCTCACCCCGACCCTCTCCCCGTAGCGCTTTGGCGCTGCGGGGAGAGGGGGCGCCTCAGGTGATGAAGACGAAAAGCTGGCGCGGGCCGTGGGCGCCTTGGACGATGCGGCCGCCGATATCGCCGGTGCGGGATGCGCCTGAGATGATGTTGACGGCGCGGGGAAGGCTGTTGTCGTAGCGGGTGCGGAGGAGGGCGAATGCCTCTTCGAACGTGCCGACGATGGTGGAGCGTGCGATCGTGACGAGGTGCGTTTCTGGAAGGAACGCGAGGCTCGATGGATTGTCCGGGCCGGAGGCAAGCAGGAGCGAGCCTGTTTCGGCGACGGCTGACACAGCGCTGGAGAGCGCCAACATGTCGTGCGGCTCGGCTGCGCCGCGCGTGATGGTGAGGTTTGCGTCGCTCCACGGCAGGCCAATGAGCGCGGGATCGTTGAGGCGGATGGCATCTGCGCGGAGGTTTGCCGCCGAGAGCGTGCGCGCGATGGCAAGCGGCAATTCTGCAGGATGATCGATGTCGACGACGGTGACGCCTTTGGCTTCGGCGGCCGTGCGGAAGCGGAGAACAGCATCGGCGCCGGTTGATGCGAGGCTGGCGGGGGCCGGCTTTGCTTCGTGTGGTGGTGATTGTGGGTTCGGGTTTGCGGCGCGGATGCGGGCGAGGATGGCGTAGCGGCTCATCGGGGCACCCCGCGTTCGGTTTCCTTCCAGAGTTGCTGGAAGGTGCGGCCTTGCGGGGCGGGCAGATCACGGTGTTTCAGCCAGCCGCGCGCGAGGGGAAGGGCGCGGAAGCGGCCGTTTGCGCGGCCAAGCGCTCCGCCGATGGCGACGGCGAAACAGGCGATCAGGTGATAAAGCGCGGGGCGCGTGGCGGCGGCGGACCAGAGTTTTGAGAGGATGCGTGCGGTCAGGGTGCGCGGGCCTTGGTCGTGCGCGCGTTCGCGCCAGGTGCGCATAAGAGAGACGAGCGGAATTTTGACGGGGCAGACGGATTCGCAGCTGCCGCAGAAGGTGGAGGCGTTGGGCAGGTGGCTCGTCTCAGTGATGCCGAGGAGGGCGGGTGTGAGCACGGCGCCGATGGGGCCGGGATAGACCCAGCCATAAGCGTGGCCGCCGATGGCGTTATAGACCGGGCAGTGGTTCATGCAGGCACCGCAGCGGATACAGCGGAGGGCCTCGCGCATATCGGAGGCGAGCATTTCCGTGCGGCCATTGTCGACGAGCACGATGTGGCATTCGGTGGGGCCGTCGAGATCATCGGTGCGGCGGGGGCCGGTGGCGAGCGTCGTGTAGGCGGTCATATCCTGGCCGGTGGCGGAGCGGGCAAGAACGCGCAGCAGGGTCATGGCTTCGTTGAGGGTCGGGACGACTTTGTCGATGGTGGCAACAACGATGTGGATGCGTGGCAGGATCTGTGTGAGGTCGCCGTTGCCTTCGTTGGTGACGATGATGGATGAGCCGGTCTCAGAGATGAGAAAGTTGGCGCCGGTGATGCCCACATCGGCGGAGAGGAACTTCTCACGCAGGACGGCGCGGGCTTCGGCGACGAGGCGTTCGGGGGTGCCAAGTTCCCGGTTTTGATCGAGGTGGGTGTGATAGGCGCGGAAGTCGGCATCGACATCGGCTTCGGTGAGATGGATGGCCGGGGCGATGATGTGGCTGGGGGATTCGCCGCGTTTCTGGATGATGTATTCGCCGAGGTCGCTTTCGATGATGTCGAGGCCGCTGCTCTCGAGATGGGCGTTGAGGCCGATTTCTTCCGTCACCATCGACTTGCCCTTGATGACGAGGCGGGCGTTGGCTCTGCTGCAGATCTCGGAGATGGTGCGGCGTGCTTCGTCTGCGTCGGTGGCCCAGTGGACGCGCGAGCCCATGGCGGTGGCCTTGGCTTCGAAGGCTTCGAGGTGGGTGGCGAGATTGGCCAACGTCGCGTCGCGGATGGCGCGGGCTTCATCGCGAAGGGCTTCGAATTCGGGAAGGGCTGACACGGCGGCGCGGCGCTGTGCGACAAGGCCGCCCGGTAATTTGGCAAGGGCCGATTGCAGGCGGGGGTCGGCGATGGCCGCTGCAGCGCTCTCGCGAAAGTGGGCGGTGTCAGGTTTCATGGCGTGGATACCGCGCTGTGGCCGATGGGCGGATCGGTGAGTTCCCCGGCGAGTACTTCGGCGATGTGGCGGCAGGCGAGCGGGTGGCCGGTGCGCGTGAGTTTGCCCGCCATGTTCATGAGGCAGCCGAGGTCGCCGGCGAGCAGGAGGCTGGCCTCCGCGGTGGCGGCGTTGTCGGTTTTGCGCGTGACTATGGCGTTGGATATGTCGGCGTACTTTTCGGCGAACAAACCGCCAAATCCGCAACAGGCCTCCGATTCCGGCATCTCGGTGAGTTCCAATCCTTCGACGGCGGCAAGCAAGCGGCGCGGGGCGGACTTGATGCCCAGTTCGCGCAGGCCTGAGCAGGCGTCGTGATAGGTGACGCGGCCGTCATAGCGGCCGGGCACGCTTGCGATCGGGCGAATGTCAGTCAGGAAGGTGCAGAGTTCGTGGACCTTGGCGGCGAAGGCGTCAGCTTCGGCTTCGAGGTCCGGTTCGCCTGAGACGAGGCAGGGATAGTGGACCTTCAGCATGGCGGCGCAGGAACCCGAGGGGGCGACGACGTACTCGCAATCGGCGAAGGCGCGGATGGTTTGCAGGGCGAGAGACTTGGCGGTGGCGCGGTCGCCGGAATTGTAGGCGGGCTGTCCGCAGCAGGTTTGGCGATCCGGCACGACGACCGTGCAACCGGCGGCTTCAATCAGGCGCGCGGCGGCGAAGCCGATCGAGGGCCGCATGAGATCGACGAGGCAGGTCACAAAGAGACCGGCGCGGGGTGCGGGCACGAAGTTGGTTCCCCTAAGAGACACGCTGTCCCAGGGATAGGGGAGTGTGGTGCGTATGGCAACGACGCGGAGGGATCGCTTTAGACGGCTCCACCGACGCGCTTGGCGGGAGCTTTGGCTGTGCGCGTGGCCGGTTTGGGTGCGGTTGCGGGTTTAGCGCCGATGTCGAGATTCTTGTCCCAATACGGATCAGCTCCGAAGTGCTGGCCGAGGAATTCCAGGAAGACATCGACCTTGGCCGGCATGAAGTCGCGCGAGGGATAGACGGCGAAGACGGCCATCTTCGACGACCCGCGGTATTGCGGGAGGACGATCTTCAGTTTGCCGCTTTGGATTTCCGGTCCGATCTCCCATGTGCCGCGCAGGCCGATGCCGAGGCCACCGATGAGGGCTTCGCGGATCAGGTCGGCGGAGTTGGAGCGGATGTTGCCTTTGATGCGGACTTCCTGGAGGCCGCCAGGGCCGTCGAGCGCCCAGATGTCTTGCGCGCCGGCGCTGAGGCAGTTGTGGTCTTCCAGTTCCTTCAGCGATTTCGGTGTGCCGTTCTTTTCCAGATAATCGGGCGCGGCGACGATGAGGCGGGTATCGGGCGAGAGCTTGCGCGCGACGAGCGAGGAATCCTGCAGTTCGCCGATGCGGATGGCGAGATCGAAACCGTCGCGGATGATGTCGACGTAATTGTCGGTGAGGTGGAGGTCGAGGTGGATCTCGGGATAGGATTCGAGGAACTTCGACAGATAGGGTGCCAAGTGATAGCGGCTGAAGGTCGTGGGGGCGGTCACTTTGAGCTGGCCGCGGGGGTTGGTATTGCGGCGGCTGACGAAGTCATCGGCTTCGGCGATGAGGCTCAGGATGTCGACGACGCGGCGGAAGTAGCCTTCGCCGGTCTCCGTCAGAGTCAACTGGCGGGTGGTGCGTTGGAACAGGCGGGCGCCGAGGCGTTCTTCCAGCAAGCTGATCCGTTTTGAGACGACAGCGGGGGACAGACCCATTTCGCGGCCCGCCGCCGACATGTTGCCGGTGCGGGCAACGCGTGCGAAAATGTCGAAGTCACTGATTGCCGTCACGATTTGAGCCTCGATTAAAAAATCGGCACTGTTCTGCCGTAGGACCTTCAACGCAGTTTTGATTGTCGGTTATGAGGTGTTTGGATTGTGACGTAACGGTACTTAGGACGTGAATCACCTATTCTGTTACGTTGAAGATCAACTTTGGAACGGTGTCTTCGCCTATTCGCTTGGCAGTTCAGCTGGTTAACCATAAGCTTAGGTTGGCGGGTGTGACCGCGCCGGCCCCCGAAAAAGAGCCCGATGACCGCAATTCTCCTGCCTGAGCCCGAATCTGCCGTTGTCGCGCGCCGTGATGCGATCGTGAAAGACCTCGTTGCGATCCTGGGCCATGCGTCCGTGATTGGGGATGAGGACGGGCGGCGGGCTTATGAGACGGATGCGTTTACCGCCTACCGCTGCATGCCGCTGGCCGTCGTGCTGCCCGACAGCACCGACGGCGTGGCGCAAGTTCTGGCGTATTGCCATCGCAACGGCATCAAGGTCATTCCGCGCGGGGCAGGGACATCGCTGTGCGGGGGCGCGTTGCCGGCGGAAGACGCGATCGTGATCGGTGTGTCGCGCATGAATAAGGTGCTTGAGGTTGATACCTCGGCGCGGTCCGCTCGCGTGGAGACAGGCATCACCAATCTTGCAATTTCGGCCGCCGTCGGGCCGGCTGGATTTTTCTACGCGCCTGATCCGTCGAGCCAGCTGGCGTGCACGCTGGCTGGAAATATCGCCATGAACTCGGGTGGTGCGCACTGCCTGAAGTACGGCGTGACGACGAATAACGTGCTTGGCGTGAAGATGGTGATGATCGATGGGACGGTGATGGAGATCGGGGGCGCGCATCTGGATGCGGACGGCTACGATATTTTGGCGCTGATCATCGGGTCGGAGGGTCAGCTTGGAATTGTGACGGAAGCGACGGTGCGCATTCTGCCTCTCGGTGAAGGCGCTCGTCCGATGCTGATCGGGTTCGAGTCGACAGCCAAGGCCAGTATTTGCGTGTCGCGGATCATCGCGTCGGGCATCGTGCCGGTAGCGATCGAGTTCATGGACCGGCCAGCGATCGAGGTTTGCGAGGCTTTCGCGAAGGCTGGCTATCCGCTGGACGTCGATGCGCTGCTGATCGTTGAAGTGGAAGGGTCGGAGGAAGAGATCGCCGACCGGCTTGGTTACATTGCAGGTATTGCGCAGGAACTCGGGCCATCGTCGCTCGTCATCAGTGCGGACGACGCGCAGAGCGCAAAAATCTGGAAGGGCCGCAAGAGCGCATTCGGTGCGATCGGTCGCAAGGCCGATTACCTCTGCATGGATGGGACCATTCCGCTGTCGCAGCTGACGTATGTGCTGGAGGAGATCTCCAACATCTGCAAGCGCTATGGGTTGGGCGTGGCGAACGTGTTCCATGCGGGCGACGGCAATCTGCATCCGCTGATCATGTATGATGCCAACGATGCCCGGCAGGCGGAGCGGGCGGAGCAGGCGGGTGCTGATGTTTTGCGGCTCTGCGTGGCGGCCGGCGGCTGTTTGACGGGTGAGCACGGCGTGGGCATCGAGAAGCGCGATCTGATGCGTGTGCAGTTTTCGGATGTGGATCTGGCGCAGCAGATGCGCATAAAGACCTTGTTCGATCCGCAGTGGTTGCTCAATCCGGCCAAGGTGTTTCCGCTCGACGGGCGTCCGGTGCCGGCGGCGCGTGCAAGCGATCCTGCGATCGCGGCGGAGTGAGGCGTAACAACCGTGACCGATATCCTCAGACCCGCGGCCGATTGGGAATTGAAGAGTATGCTGGCGCAGCTCGGCGCGCAGAATATGGCTGTCGAGATCGTGGGGGCGGGATCGAAGCGCGGGATCGGTCATCCGGTGCAGGCGGCGGGGCTGCTAACAACGGCCAGCCTGCGTGGGATCACGCTATACGAGCCGACTGAACTCGTGATGTCGGCGCGGGCGGGTACGCCGGTTTCGCAAATTGAGGTGGAGCTGGCGTCGCGCGGTCAGATGCTTCCTTTTGAACCGCTCGATTACGGTGTGGCGTTGGCGGCGCCTCAAGGGATGCAAACGATTGGTGCAGTGTTTGCCACCAACAACTCGGGATCGCGGCGGATCAGTGTTGGATCGGCGCGGGATCATTTGATCGGGCTGCGTGGCGTCAACGGGCGCGCGGAAATCTTCAAGTCCGGCGGGCGGGTGATGAAGAATGTCACCGGATACGATGTGGCGCGGGCGCTGACGGGGAGCTGGGGTACGCTGGCGGTGATGACGGAAGTGACGTTCAAGGTCGCGCCGCTGCCGGACGATATTGCGACGCTTGTTTACACCGGATTGCCGGAAGACCTCGCGGTGGAAATGATGTCGCTCGCGATGGGGACTCCCTATGAAGTGTCCGGCACGGTGCATCTGACGCCTAAGCACGCTGCGCGGATCGCCACTGCTCCTGTCGGCGGGCGGGCGACGTCGATCACGGCGCTACGGATCGAGAACTTCATGAAGTCGGTGCGGTACCGCAAGGGGCGGCTGATGGAAGCTTTGAGGGCCTACGGTCAGCCGATGGAGCTCGATCTGGAAGCGTCGCTGGGTTTTTGGGGCGAAATGCGGCGGCTGGTGCCGGTGACATTTTCGGATGACATTTTGTGGCGGGTGTCGACATCACCGCGCAAGGCGGCGGAGTTGGTTGCCACGCTGCGGCGGCACATGCCGGTTGAGGCGACGTATGACTGGTCCGGCGGGTTGGTGTGGATCGAAATTCCCGATTGCGCGGATGCAGGCGCGGCGGATATCCGGCGCGCGGTAGCGATTGCTGGCGGACACGCAACGCTGATCCGGGCACGCGAAGCAGTGCGGCGCGAGGTGGAGGTGTTTCAGCCGCAGGCGCCGGCGCTGGAGAAGCTGTCGCGCGGGTTGAAGGAGGTCTTCGATCCGCAAGGTTTGCTCAATCCGGGCCGGATGTATCAGACGATGTGAGGGCGGCGTTCGCGCGCGCCCGCAGCAGGAGACGGCATGCAGACGAACTTCACGGCCGAGCAGCTTGCCGATCCGCGCCTTGCGGAGGCGGACCGCATATTGCGCCGGTGCGTGCATTGCGGGCTGTGTACGGCCGTGTGCTCCACATACGTTGTGCTCGGCGATGAGCGCGATAGTCCGCGCGGGCGCATCTACCTGATGAAGGACATGTTCGAGGGTGGGCGTGATCCGAGTGCGGAGGTGCGCCACCATATCGACCGCTGCCTCTCGTGTCTGTCCTGCATGACGACGTGTCCGTCGGGTGTCGATTATATGCACCTTGTCGATCATGCGCGGGCCTATATCGAAGAGAAGGCGCCGCGGCCGGCGAAGGCGCGGTTGATGCGCGAACTGCTGGCGCGGATCGTTCCCTATCCGCGACGGTTCCGGTGGGCGCTCAGGGCTGCCCCGCTCGCGCGGCCGTTTCGAGGGGTGATGCGGCGGATCGGTTTTAAGGAACTGGCGACCATGATCGACATGGCGCCGGCCGTTTTGCCGAAGGCTGCACATTATTCGGGGCCAGGGACGGCTGCGACGAAGGCGGAGCGGCGGGCGCGGGTGATCTTGCTGGCCGGATGCGCGCAGCAGGTGCTGCGGCCGTCGATCAACGATGCAACCATCCGATTACTGGCGCGGCGGGGCATCGATGTGGTGGTGGCACCTGGGGCGGGCTGCTGCGGGGCACTGGTGCATCATTTGGGGCGGGAACCGGAAGCGAAAGCGCAAGCGCGGCGCAATATCGACGCGTGGATGAAAGAGATCGGCAAGGGGCCTGTCGATGCGGTGATTATAAACGCATCGGGCTGTGGGACCGTGGTGAAAGATTACGGGCATCTACTTGCCGATGATCCGGCTTACGCGGCCAAGGCCAAGCAGATCGCAGGCTTGGCGCGGGATGTGAGCGAGTTCGTGGCGGGCGTGGGGATCGGGGCGCCGGTGCGGTGGTCGTCGATCAAGGTCGCGTACCACTCGGCGTGTTCGCTGCAGCATGGGCAGAACATCACCGACGAACCGAAGGCATTGCTCTCGCAGGCCGGCTTCAGTGTGGTGGATGTGCCCGAGGGGCATATCTGCTGCGGGTCGGCGGGAACATATAACATCTTGCAGCCGGAAATCGCGACGCAATTGCGCGATCGCAAGGTGGCCAACATCAAGACGACGCGGCCGGATGTGGTGGCGGCAGGCAATATCGGCTGCATCACGCAGTTGGCCGGCGGCATGAAAATTCCGGTTGTCCACACGGTGGAGCTTCTGGACTGGGCTTATGGAGGTCCGGTGCCGCGTGGGCTGGAAGCGCTGGAGCCGTTCATCACCGACGTGCCGAAGCCCAAGCGCGTGGAAGATTTCATCGACGCGTGAGGCGGCGGCTCATTTAGCGGAAGGCTTTGTCGAGGTTCTTGGCTGTGTCGAAGCCTTTGGCGGTGTCGAGGCCGCGGGCGCCGACAAGATTGGCGCCATCGAGATCGGCTTGCGTAAAATCGGCGCCGGAGAGATCGGCTCCTTGGAAATCCACTTTCGAGAGATCGGCGTGCGCGAAGTTGGCGTCGCGGAGGTCGGCGCCGGTCATACGCGAAAAGGTGAGGACGGATTCTGAGAAGTTGGCGCGCAGGAGTGTGGCGCCGGAGAAGTCGCAGGATTTGACGACGTTCTTGCGCAGTGTCGTGAGTGTGCCTTCGCCGGCTCGCTGTTCGAGAGGATGGAAGTCTGCGTCGGTGAGATCAGCGCCACGGAAATCGGCACCGGATAACTCGGCTTGCACCTTGATGCCGCGCAGGTTGGCGCCGGAGAAGCGCGGCGCGTCGGCGAGATGGTTGTTCATATCGGAGTAGATGGTCGGGCGCAGGATGGTGGCTCCGGCGAGATTGGCGCCCGACAGATCGGCGCGGATAAGCACTGCGCGGTCGAGGCGTGTGGCGGAGAGATCGGCGCCTTTGAGGTTGGCGCCGGTGAAGTCGGCGCCGTAGAGATCGGTCCGGGCGAGGCTCGCGCCTTTAAAGTCGATGGTGGCGAGATCGAGATAGGTGAGGTCGCGGCCGGAGAGGTCAATGCGTTCGCCGGCCTTGGCTTTGTAGAGGCGCTCGGTGATCTCGCGGGCCGTCATGTCGGCTTCGGGCGTGACGAGCGTGAAGATGAACGGTTCGATGGGATCGCCGAGCTTCTGAGCCCCGGCAGGTGTGGCCAGGATAGCGGCGAGGACGAACGTGCCTGCGGCCTTCAACATGCGAGGTCTCCCTCGACATTAGGTCGAGTGGGCGGTCGAGTGGGATTTCTTCCCGATCATGCCCGATTCTAGACGCGGAGCAAGCGGCGGGGACGACCCGCCGCATCGTCGATCGTCGACACTCTTCCCGTTGTGACTGGATAACGTTGCGCGGCGATCAGGGATTGCCGAAGCCGCCGCCGGTGGGTGTTTCGATGATGAGCGTATCGCCGGGTGCGAGATCGGCGTCGCCGCAGCCGCCGAGATTTTCGATAGTGCCATCGGTGCATTGGACGATGTTGCGGCCGGGTTCGCCCGGCGCTCCGCCATTAAGGCCGGGCGGTGAAAGCGTGCGATAGCCGGACAGCATGGAGACGTGCATGGGCGCGCGGAAGCGGAGTGCGCGGCGGGTGCCGTCGCCGCTGGTGTGCCGGCCGCGCCCGCCGGAACCGCGGCGGATGGCGAACTCTTCGACAACGACGGGATAGCGCAGTTCCAGAATTTCAGGGTCGGTCATGCGCGTGTTGGTCATATGCGCGTGGACGCCAGCGGTGCCGTCGAAATCGGGGCCGGCGGGGGAGCCGGACGCAATCGTCTCGTAATACTGCAGGTGGGCGTTGCCGAAGGTGAGATTGTTCATCGTGCCTTGCGTGGGTGCCAGTTGATTGAGCGCAGCAAAGATTGCGTTGGTGACGATCTGGCTCGTCTCGGTGTTGCCGGCGACGACGGCTGCGGGATAGCGCGGGCTCAACATGGAGCTTTGGGGGATGCGGATCTCGATGGGGCGCAGGCAGCCGGCGTTGAGCGGGATGGGGACACCGGCGAGCACGCGGACCACATAGAGCACGGCGGCGCGGGTGATGGGGGCGGGGGCGTTGAAGCTTGTCGGTTGCTCAGGCGAGGTGCCGGTGAAGTCGACGATTGCTGAGCGCGCGGCATTGTCGATCGAGATGGTGACTTCGACTGCGGTGCCCTGGTCGGTTTCGATGCGGGCGTGGCCGCCTTTAAGGGTGGCGAGCACATTGCGAATGGCTGCTTCGCCATTGTCGAGAACGTGGGCCATGTAGCGGGCAACGGTGTCGGCACCAAATTCGCGCGCGAGATGGGTGAGTTCCAACGCGCCGCGCGTGTTGGCGGCGAGCTGGGCTTTAAGGTCGGCGATGTTTTCATCCGGGTTGCGGGCGGGGTATTTCGCGTGGGTGAGGAGCGCGTGAATTTCGCGCTCGACGAATTGGCCAAGCGCAACGAGGCGCGCGGGTTCAATGTAGACGCCTTCTTCGTCGACGGTTTTGGCGCGCGGGCTCATGGAGCCGGGGGCGAGCCCGCCGATGTCGGCGTGATGCCCGCGGCTGGCGACGAAGAAGGCTGGGGTTGTTTCTGCTTCGAGGAAGACCGGCGTGACGACGGTGATGTCGGGGAGGTGGGTGCCGCCGGTGTAGGGCGCGTTGAGCAGGAAGCTATCGCCGGGATGCATCGCGTCGCGGAAGGCGTGGCGGACGGCTGCTACGGCGCTGTCCATGCTGCCGAGGTGGACGGGGACGTGGGGCGCGTTGGCGACGAGTTCACCTTCGGCGTTGAAAAGGGCGCAGGAGAAGTCGAGACGCTCCTTGATGTTGACGGAGCGGGCGGTGGCGCGCAGGGCTTCGCCCATGTCTTCGGCGATGGATTTGAAGCGGTTGGCGAAGACTTCGAGGAGGATGGGATCGGGCGCGGCGGATGAGAGCGCGGTACGTTCGGCGGCGCGCGGTGTAGTGCGGGTGAGGATCAGGTCGGCGCGGTCTGTGAGGGTGGCGGTCCAGCCGGATTCGACGACGACGGACTGGTGCGGTTCGAGGATGATGGCGGGGCCGGGAACACGTGTGCCCGGTTTGAGATCAGCGCGGGCGTGGACGATGGCGTCGTGCCACTGGCCGGCGGAGAAAAAGCGGCGCGTTGCCGTTGCGTGCGCGGCGGGTACGGCGGCGATGGTGGCGGCCGGTGGGTCGGCGATGCTGGCTGCTTCGACTTCGATGGTGGAGATGCGGAGAGGCTTATCGGTTGAGGTGAAGCCGAAACGGCGCTTGTGGGCGGCTTCGAAGTCGGCGCGCATGATGGCGGGTTCTGAGAGGTCGACGGGGATCGCGGTATCGGTGCCTGCGTAGGCGAGGTGGAGGCGCGTGGTCAGCGCGATGTCGTCGAGGTCGATACCCTGATCGAGAAGCGCATCGGTTGCTTCGTTGCCCAGATCCCAGGCGGTTTCTTCGATGGCGCGGAGAGTTGCTTCGTCGAAGGGCAGTTCGAGGGAGCGTTCGCGGGATGCGCGGGCGGGGGCGAGCGCCATGCCCCAGGCCGAAAGAACGCCGGAGAGCGGGTGGACGAGAATCGTCTCCATGCCGAGCGCGTCGGCGATGAGGCAGGCGTGCTGGCCGCCGGCGGAGCCGAAGCATTGCAACGTGTAGGCGGTGACATCGTAGCCGCGCTCGATGGAGATGCGGCGGATGGCGGCGGCCATGCTTTCGACGCCGACGCGGATGGCGCCGTCGGCTGCCTCGTGTGCTGAGAACGTGCCGCCCATGTTGAGCGCGAGGCTGGCGAAAGCGGCTTCGACGGCTGAGCGGTCGGGTGGGAGGTTGCCGTTTGGACCGAAGATGTGGGGGAAGCTTTCCGGATCGAGTTTGCCGAGCATCATGTTGGCGTCGGTGAGGGTGAGCGGTCCGCCGTTGCGGTAGCAGAGGGGGCCGGGCTGCGAGCCGGCGCTTTCGGGGCCGACGCGCAGCCGGTTGTCGTCGAAACGGATGATGGAGCCGCCGCCGGCTGCGACGGTGTGAATGTCGAGCATGGGGACGCGGAGGCGGACGCCGGCGATTTCGGTTTCGAAGGTGCGCTCATAGGTGCCGGCGAAGTGGGAGACATCGGTGGAGGTGCCGCCCATGTCGAAGCCGATGACGCAATCGAAGCCGGCGAGGCGGGCGGTTTCGGCCATGGCGACGATGCCGCCGGCGGGGCCGGAGAGAATGGCGTCGCGGGCGCGGAATTGATCCGCTGCGGTGAGGCCGCCGGAGGAGGCCATGAACATCAGAGGCAGCGCTTCGCCGTCGGTGGTTGCAATGTTTGAAGCGACGGCGGCGACGTAACGGTCGAGGACGGGGGAGAGATAGGCGTCGGCGACGGTGGTATCGCCGCGGCCGACGAGTTTCACGAGGGGGGAAATTTCGTGGCTGACGGAGACGTGGTCGAAGCCAAGGCTGCGGGCGATTTCGGCGGCGCGGATTTCGTGATCGGGGAAAGCCCAGGCGTGGACGAAGACGATGGCTACGCTGGCGATGCCAGCTGATTTGGCGTCTTGGAGTGCGGTCGCGAGGGCTGCTTCGTCGAGGGGGATGTCAACGGTGCCGTCGGCCAGCATGCGTTCATGGGCTTCGATGACGTGCGCGTAGAGCATCTGTGGTTTGACGATGCGCATGGCGAAAATGTCGGGGCGGGCCTGGGTGCCGATTTCGAGGGCGTCGGCGAACCCGCGCGTGATGACGAGGGCGGTGGGGACGCCTTTGCGTTCGAGGAGTGCATTGGTTGCAACGGTGGTGCCCATCTTGATGGCGGCGATGCGCGCAGCAGGGATGGGGGCGCCGGGCGGGAGTTCGAGGAATTGGTGGATGGCGTGGAGGGCTGCGTCGTCATAGGCGCCGGGGTTGACGGAGAGGACTTTGCGCACGTGAAGGCGGCCTGCGGGGTCGCGCGCAACGACATCTGTGAAGGTGCCGCCGCGGTCGATGAAGAATTGCCATTTCTCTGCGGCGGCTAGCGTCATCTTGTTGGGTGCCAATGGTGGGTCGGGGAGCAGCGACAGCTGTGTTCTCAGCTAACTGAGAGGTGTGGGGAGCGCAAGCTGGGTGGAGAAGCCGGGGCATGTCACATTGAATTGCGACATGTTCTCTGCCGGAGCTATGGGTCCTCGGGACCTCGGCCTTCGCCGGGGCAGGCATGCCCGAGGATGACAGCCGTGGGGGTGCGATGGCGCGGGGCTGGTGGCAAAAGGGGGGTGATATCCGCGGGATGTGGCGTCAACCCGGGGTCGTCTGCCCTTCTGTTGCCGCGGAAAAGCGGTTAGTGCTGAGGTATGGCCGAGCAGACTGTTCTCGATACGCTGCAGCGTCCCCGGATGGGGCTTTTTGCCCGCATGGCGCGGCGGTTGAAGGCGTATGGAATTCTGCGCCGGCGGCGGTGGGTGCAGTCGACGGGGTTTACGTCGGCGTTTGTCGTTCTGGCGGCGAAGATGGCGGCGGCGGATGGCGTGGCTGTCTCGTCGGAAGCGATGATTTTTGAGCAATTTCTCGATGTGCCGCCGGAAGAGATCGCGCGCTTCCAAAGCGTGTATGAGCAGGCCGCCGAGGATGTGACGGGCTACGAGATTTATGCGGACCGCATCGGCGACATGCTGAAGCGCGATCCGGAGACGAAGCGGCGGGTGCTCGAGTGCTTGATGTATATCGCGTGCGCTGATGGCATTTTACATCCGTCGGAAGATCATTTCTTGAAGGCGGTCGCGGCGCGGTTTGGATATTCCGACACGGAGTTCCGCACGATCCGCGATCAATTCGTGCGCGATCCGGATAGCCCCTATGCCATCCTCGATTTGATGCCGGATGCGACCGAAAAGGAGATCAAGGCGCGTTATCGAAAGCTTGTGCAGGAGACGCACCCCGACCGGATGATGGCGCAGGGCGCGCCGCCCGGTGTCGTTAAAACAGCGACATCGAAGCTTGCGCACATTAATGCGGCTTATGAGGAAATTGCGCGGGAGCGCGGCTTTGGAGGAGCGCGGTTATGACGACACTGCCGCTCATCAGCGCGCCGGATAGCCCGCTTGTTGCCGATCTTTTTCCATCGCCGAATATCGAACCTCGCTTTCGGGGGCTGACGCCGTCGATCCTGATTTTGCACTACACGGGGTTGGAGAGTGTCGAGCGGTCGCTTGATGTGTTGTCGCGTCCGGACTGCAAGGTGTCGTGCCACTACGTGGTCGATGTGGATGGGCGCGTCGTCCAGATGGTAGCGGAGGAGATGCGGGCCTGGCATGCGGGCGTGTCATCGTGGCATGGGGAGGCGGATATCAATTCGGCGTCAATCGGGATCGAGATCCAGAACCCCGGGCACGCACTGGGCTATCCGGAATTTCCCGAGGCGCAGATGCGGGCTGTGATTGCGCTCAGTCAGGATATTTGCGGGCGGCATGGAATCGCGCCCGAACGGGTGCTGGCGCATTCGGATATCGCGCCGTCGCGCAAGATCGATCCGGGCGAGAAATTCGATTGGCGGCGGATGGCTGAGGAGGGTGTCGGGTTTTGGGTGCCGCCGGAACCTGTCGATGCGGATGATGCCGGTATCGGTCCGGATGCGGACGGTCCGGATGTGGCGGAGGCGCGCCGGCTTCTGGCGCGCTACGGATATGGCGTTGCGGCCGAGGGGCCGATCGATACTGAACTGGGATTTATACTCCGAGCGTTTCAATTGCATTTCAGACCCGCGCGCGTTGATAGCCGACTCGATCGATCGACACTCGTGACGTTGCGCCGTCTCGTCGATGCGTTGCCGGATGTTGCGGTTGGCTGACCGGTGACGATGGTTTGCGCAAGGTCTTGGCACGGCGCGGCGTCGTAGGTGACACTAGAGGGGTGCGGCCCATTTCGGCGCGCACTTGAGATCGTCAACCGGAGCTGCCCCATGGGTGAACTCGATTTGTTCGAGCCGGGTACTCAGATTTTTACCGGGACGGTGCGCTCGTGGAGCGGATCGTTCGGTGAACTCGTGACCGACAGCGGTTTGGCGGTGATTTTTGTGCTGCAGGGGCAGCCGCAGCCGCAGATCGGCGAGCGGATCACGATCAGCGCGCGGCGGTTTCGGCCGGTGTATCAGGCCGGGACGGTGACGAAAGCTTGAGGATCGCGCGATGCTTTGCTTGACGGGTGTCGCCGCGAGGGCCACTTAACAGGTGTCAGTTGGCTGGACGGCCGCTGCCGGCCGGGGCGTTATGGCCCACGTACAACGCGCTGGTGGAGGAAAGTCCGGGCTCCATGGAAACAGGATGGCGGTTAACGGCCGCCGGGGGCGACCCCAGGGAAAGTGCCACAGAGAATAGACCGCCCGAGGGCTTGCCCGAGGGTAAGGGTGAAACGGTGCGGTAAGAGCGCACCGCGGTTCCGGTAACGGCGCCGGCACGGTAAACCCCATCCGGTGCAAGACCAAATAGGGATGGCCGGCAGGTGGAGAAATCCAGCCTGCAAGCCCGTTTCCAGGCCCGCCATCCGGGTTGGTTGCTCGAGGCGTCCAGCGATGGGCGTCCCAGATGAATGGCCGTCGCGGAGGCAACTCCAGACAGAACCCGGCTTACAGGCCAACTGACATTTTCTCTTCGCATCGCCTGGCTGGGTCTTGTCGTCCGCGGGCGTCTGCTGCGTTGCACACACGCGGGGAGATCTATCCGCTCTCATTTGGGGGGTCTTCAGCCAGCGGTTGAATCGCAGGCCGCGGACGTGTGCGAGGTGAAAATTATTTGCCAAGTCCTGTCATTCGGCGAAAAGCGTCAACTCAGGTGTTCACCTGAGCCGACACTTCTCTTAGACTTGAGGGCAATAAAATGCCGCCGGTCAGTCAAGGCCCGTGGCGGGAGGGGCACGCCCTGATGCCCGGGAGGAGTGGAGACGAATGTTTGAAGGAATTAGTAAGACAGCGTTCGCGATTGTTTCGCTGGCATGTCTCGGCGTCGCCGGATGGATGATGGCCAGCCGCAACGATGCGGTTCGGCAAGTCGAAGCCGTGCAGCTGGCACGCGATGCGGCCACGCAGCAGGTGAAGCAATTGACCGCGCGGGTCACCGAGCTTGAAGGCAAAGTTGCTGGATCGGTTGTGGCCGAAGAAGCGTTCAAGAAGATCGAGGACATCATTGCAGCAGAGCGCGCCAAGTTGACGGGCGGTGCTCCGGCTGCTGTTGCGCCGAGTGCGGAAACGCCGGCTGCTGCGAGCGAAACGACTCCCGCGGCGACAGATGCCCCGGCTGCTGCAACTGAGGCCAAGCCCGCTGAGGCCACCGCCGAAACACCGGCGGCTGCAACAGATGCGAAGACGGATGAGCCCAAGACGGATGGTGCGACGACGGACGCCGCTAAGTCAGATGACACCAAGTCTGAAGACACGAAGCCTGAGGACGGGCCGGCCAACGCTGCATCGGGTGACGCCAAGCCTGAAGACACCAAGCCTGCAGACGGAGCGGCTGACACTGCATCGGGTGACGCCAAGCCCGAAGACAAGCCGGCCGACGCGGCGGCAAGCGGCGAGGCCAAGCCGGTTGATGGTTCCACATCGACCTCCGGTAGCGGCTCGTCGGCACCGGCGGACAGCACGGCTGCGCCGGCAGCCAGCGGCTCCTCAACTGCGCCGGCCGATGGCAGTTCGTCTTCGTCGTCTGCGACTGAGACCCCCTCCACGACCTCGCCCAGCAGCTCCAGCTCAACTGGAACGGACAGCAGCAGTGCTTCGCCGTCCGATCCTTCCGCTTCGTCCAGCTCCCCGGCCGATAGTTCGGGGACGTCTTCGCCCTCGACTTCGACGAATGGGTCATCGTCGAACGGATCAACGAGCAGTGGCTCGCCGACGAATGGGTCGACTTCGATGGACCCGTCCAGCCCCGGCACGACCACCCCGCCGGCCTTGGAGCCCACTGCGCCAACGCCCTGATGGTTCAGTTTTTAGTTCAACATCCAAAAGGAAGGCCCGGATTTTCCGGGCCTTTTTTATTGTCTTGTCGATGCTGCTGGCGCGTCGGGTTTGCGCGGAGGGGTGGCGATAGCGGGCAGGTTATCCCATGGCAAATCGTTAATGATCCATTGACGCCCATAAAATTCCATGCGATCCCATATGTGCCCGACCGCACCGGGTAGGGAACCGTGGCGTGGCGCTGATCTGGAGAGAGGGCCCAGATCCTGGCGACTGCCACGGCCCCGCCGGAGCGGTTAGGGCGTGAGTTTCGGGATGGTTCGAGGGAACCCGGCCGGAAAATAAGTTGGCGTCGCAGACGAGGTTCGAAACCGGGGGATGGACCGCTTTGTCTCGACATTCACAAACAAGATCGACGCTAAGGGGCGGGTGTCGATCCCAGCACCCTTCCGCGCCGTGCTCGAGCGCGACGGATATGCCGGGGGCATCTACTGCTACCCTTCGCTCGATGCTCCGGCACTCGATGCAGGCGGCGAGAGACTTGCGCAGAAGATCGATGGGCTTCTCGCAGGCCTGCCGGACTATTCGGATGAGCGTGACGAACTGTCTGTCGCGCTCTACGGTGACGTCCAGGTCATCGCGATCGATGGGGACGGGCGCATCGTGCTTCCTCAATCGCTTCGCAGCCACGCCGGTCTTCAGTCCGAGGTCACTTTCGTTGGGCTCGGCGATAAATTCCAGATGTGGGCGCCTGAGCGGTTCGACGAACGCCGCCGCGTCGCCCGCGAAAAAGTCCAGGAGCATCGCAAGCTTCTTGGACGGCAACCGCCGCGATCAGACGGCGGCGACGGAGAGGGTGAATGAGCGTGGGGGGCGGTTCGACAGCGGATACGCCCCGGCACATCCCGGTGATGCTTCCGGACGTGCTGGACGCTCTCAGTCCGAAGGCCGGCGAAACATTCATTGACGGCACGTTTGGCGCGGGCGGCTACACGCGCGCCATCCTGGAGGCAGGCGGGACGCACGTGATCGCGTTTGATCGCGATCCGACGGCGATTGAGGCTGGTGCCGGGCTCGTTGCGGCGTTCGCGCCGCGGCTGACGCTGCTGCACCGCCCGTTTGGAGATACGGCGGCTGCGATCGAGGAGATCGGCATCACGGCCGTCGATGGCGTCGTGCTCGATATCGGCGTGTCGTCGATGCAGATCGATCAGGCGGAGCGGGGGTTTTCGTTTCAAAGCGATGGGCCGCTCGATATGCGCATGTCGCGCGAGGGGCCGAGTGCCGCCGACGTCGTCAACGGGTTCGACGAAGAGCAGATTGCAGACATCATCTACGAATACGGCGAAGAGAGGCGGTCGCGGGCCATTGCGCGGGCGATCGTGAAGGCGCGGGCAGTGGCGCCTCTTACGCGGACGAAGGAGTTGGCCGATCTCGTGCTGCGCGTGTTTCATGGGCGCAAGGAAGACGGGCGGCATCCGGCAACGCGGACGTTTCAAGGCTTGCGCATTTTCGTCAACGACGAACTGGGGGAATTGGAGCGGGGCTTAGCGGGGGCTGAAAAAATTCTGCGTGCCGGGGGACGGCTGGTGGTGGTGACCTTCCACAGCTTGGAAGATCGAATCGTGAAGCGATTCATGGCGGAACGGTCCGGCAAGTCAGACCAAGGATCGCGTTATCTGCCGCAAAAGAACATACAAGTTTCGCCGCCCAGTTTCCGGATTGTTAACTCGCGTCCGTTAACACCTCAGAAAGGTGAATTGGATGTGAACCCGCGTGCCCGGTCGGCACGGCTCAGGGCCGCCATCCGGACGGACGCTCCAGCCTGGAGCACCGCCGGCCGCTCCTGATCCGATGGACCCTTGCGCACGCGGCTCTGCCGAAACGCCGGTAAGCAGCGGAGCGGGCTATGCGTATTTTAAATTTCGTTGCGATCTTCATGGCGCTGGCGAGCGCTTTTCTCCTTTATGGTCTTAACTACGACACGCGCATGATCGAGGGCCGTTTGCATTCGCGGGAGCGCGAAGCGGAGCGGGCGCGGGCCGATATCGCGGTGCTGCGCGCGGAGCGGGCGCATCTGGCACGGCCGGAGCGGATCGAGCCGATTGCACGGGGATTGGGGCTGGAGCCGTTGGGTGCGCGCCACCTTCTGCCGGGTCCGGGCCTTGCTTCCAGTGACATCACCACCAGTTCGACGGCACCTTGAAGACGCCATGCCTCACCGTGTCAGCCCACCCAAAAAAGATACATCCGGTATGAGCGGTTCTGCGCCACGGTCGCGGTCGCGCGTGCTGGCGCTGGGCGTGGCGCTGGCATTCGTGGCGGTCGGCGGGCAGCTGGTGCGGCTGGCACTGCAAAACGAGGGGGCGAGCACGATCCGGGTGTCGATGATGTCGACGCCATCGTCGACGTTGGCGCGGCCGGATATCGTGGATCGCAACGGGCGGCTCTTGGCGACCGATGTGCAGATGCCGTCGCTCTATGCGGATCCGCATCTCATCCAGGATGCGGACGAGGCGGCTGAACGATTGGGGCGGATGTTTTCCGGTCTGGATGTGCGCGCGTTGCGCAGCAGCCTTGCGGACAAGACGAAGCGGTTCGTCTGGATCCGGCGCGGGCTCACGCCTGCCATGGCGCAGCGGGTACACAACTTAGGCATTCCGGGCGTGTTGTTCGTCGATGAAATCCGGCGGACCTATCCAGCTGGCCGGTTGGGCGGGCACATTTTGGGCCGCGTCGATATCGATAACCGGGGTACCTCGGGGATCGAACGGCATATCGACGAGGTGGGCGCGTCGGAGGCGGCGCACGGGGCGCGGCTGTCGGCGCGGGCGCCGGTGCGGCTGTCGCTCGATCTCAGCGTGATGCATGCGCTCGACGACGAATTGAAAAGCGCGATGGAGCGGTATGATGCGCCGGGGGCCGCGGGCCTCGTGATGGATGTGCGGACGGGCGAGATCGTGGCCGCGGTGTCGCGTCCGGGCGCCGATCCGGCCATGGCCGAAGAGGTTCTCGATCCGGAGCGCATTGACAAGGTGGCGGCGGGGACGTTCGAGCTCGGCTCCATTGTGAAACTCGTCACCGTTGCGTTGGCGCTCGAGACGGGCAAGACGCTGGACAGTCTGGTCGATACGAGTGAGCCGTTGAAAGCGGGACGGTTTACGATTGAAGATCTGCATCCGCTCGGGCGGCCGATGTCAGTGGCGGAGGTTTTCGTACATTCATCGAATGTGGGGGCAGGGCAATTGGCCCTGTCGGCCGGTGCAGAGGCGCAACAAGCGTTTTTTGAAAAGCTCGGGCTGTGGTCGCCGTTGAAGACGGAGGTTTCGGCTGGACCCGAGCCCTTGAAACCGGCGCAGGTCGGGCGCATCGAACAGATTACGTTGGCGTTTGGACATGGGTTGGCGGTGACGCCGTTGCAGTTCGCAGCAGCGTCGGCGGCGCTGATGAACGGTGGGACGGCGGTGACGCCGACGTTCCTGGTGCGCGATGAGGATGCGGCCGGCGCGCGCGTGGTGTCGGCGCGGACGAGTGCGCTGTTGCGCGAGGTGATGCGGCGCAATGTGACTGATCCTTCGGGGACCGGGCGGCGGGCCGATGTGGCCGGCTTCGAGGTGGGCGGCAAAACGGGCACGGCGGAAATGGCCGTGCGCGGGGGCTATCGCAAAAAGTCGGTGATTGCGTCGTTCATGGGGACGTTTCCGGCGTCCGATCCCCGCTTTGTCACGCTCATCATGCTGTTCGAGCCCCGGGGCCAAGAAAGCACCGGCGGAGAGATTACGGCCGGGCGGAACGCGGCGCCGACGACGGCACGGGTTATTGAGCGCATCGCGCCGCTTCTGGGCGTTGCGGCGAAGGCTTCCTAGTCGGGCGGCCGACGTGGTGGGCGCGCGATCCTTTCTTGATCGGGGGCCGTACACTTGGCAGAACACTACCAAAAACTCCCGGAGGAACCCCAATGCGTCTCGTGTCCGCCTGCTTGGCCTTTGTACTGGCTGCGATTTTGGCCGTTGGTCCAGCGTATGCCACGGCGCCGGGGGCTGAGAATTGGAATGCGCCGGCCATTACCTGGCACAGTCTCAAGACGGGCATCCCGGAGGCCACGCGGACGGGCAAGACGGTGGTGATGGTGTTTCATGCGCCGTGGTGTACGGCGTGCGCCAAGTATCGCGCCGTTTTTAAAGACGAGCGGGTTGTGGCCGCGGCCAAGGATGTGGTGATGATCCTGGTCGATGCGGATGCGGACAAGACGGCGAACGGAGCCTTTGCGCCGGATGGGACGTATGTGCCGCGCACGATTTTTATGACGCCCGATGGTGAAGTGCGCACGGATTTGACAGGCAAGTCCGATCCCAAGCATCCGCACACGATCGACATCGACAAGCCGGACGAGTTGTTGGCGCTTATTCAGAAGGCGGCTACGGGTGCTGGCGGGACGCAACCGCACCCGGATGAGCGGGCGTCGAACTGAGCAACTCCTCAGCGGTTGCGTTCGCGCTGATCGTGCCAGAAGTCCACTGTTTCACGCCGTAGGGTGTCGCGACACGTCGCGCTGCAATCGACGAGTGTGCCGCCTTTAAGGCGCATTTTCCAGCCGACGGGTGAGCGAACAAGTTTGGCCGTGTAACAGTCGGAGCCGTAACTGCTGCAAGCGGTGACTTTGCCTTCGCGGATTTCGCGGGGTGTGACGGGGCTGGCCTCGGCAGGCATGGGGATGACGGCCAGTGCGAGCAGGGTGATGGCGGTGATGGTTTTGTACATGACCTTCCTCCGGTTGCGATCTGTAACGGTGTCTCTCGTTGTGTAAGTTAATCTCAGAGTATTGGTCTGTGAAACGCAAAACTTCCGCCATCCGTTCACGACTTCGCAGCATCTCGAGGCCGATTTCATATGTCGTGGTCTGATAAGATCTTTGCCTACTGTGAGCGGGCGGCCAATCCGGCTTTCTGGGCGGAACCCTTCAACGCGCTTTCAAATATAGCGTTTCTCGTGGCGGCGTTTGCTGCAGCGATCCACTTGGCGCGGAGAGCTGGGAGTTCGCGCCGGCTGATGGAATGGCTGCTCGTCCTGCTCGTGTTCGTGATCGGCGTGGGCAGCTTTCTGTTTCATACGTATGCGACGCGCTGGGCGTCGGTGGCGGATACGGCGCCGATCGGCATTTTCATGATCGGGTATCTCGCCTTCGCGATGCGCCGCTATCTTGGTGCGCCGTATTGGGCGGTGGCTGCGGGGCTCGGCGTTTTCCTGCTCGCAATGAAGGCGGCGGAGGGAATTCCATGCCAGCCGGGATTGCTGCCGATCACGATGGCGGCAGGCCGGCCCTGCTTTAATGGGTCGCTGGGCTATGTTCCCGCGCTGGCGGCGCTCGTGTTGATCGGTGTGGCGCTGGTGATCCGGCGGCATGGCGCGGGCTCAGCAGTGCTGGCTGCGGGGGCGGTGTTTGCCGTGTCACTCACCTTGCGAACGGTCGATTTCGAAGTTTGTGGGGTCACGTCGGTGTTGGGCCGGGCGCGAGGAACGCATGCGCTCTGGCACATCGCCAACGCGCTGTTGCTTTATCTTCTCCTTCTGGCGGCAATCCGGCATGGAGCGGGCGTCAGGACGACAAGCGCAGACCGTTCAACCGCTTGGCAATCTCCTTGAAGGTCTGGCGCAGGGCTGCTCCATCTTCCGCCTCGTAGTAGTGGGCCGGCGAGGTGGCGCAATACTGCAGGGTCGGGACCACATCCTCGGGGACTTGGAAGCCAACCGTGTAGATCGTGATGTTGTTGGCCTTCATCGAGTCGCACAATGCCCGCGCTTGGGCGACCGAGTTCCCGTTCTCGGCTTCGTAGTAGCTGTTGAACATCCCGTCGGTCATGAGGAGTGCGACTTTTCGGAAGTCCGTGTTGTCGTATTCCACCGGCGCGCTGTCGCCTGGCAGAACTGAGGCCCAGTTCGGCGACAACAGATAGGATGCCCAGGCGATCCCCAGATGACCCGCAGTCATGCCGCCGGCGGTCATCGCATTGATGGCCTCATCAAGGGTGCCGAGATCATTGGACAGTGGCTGGACTTCTGCGGTTGGGCAGTTAGCTGATTTCCGATTGAGTTTTCCGGCCGATGGCTTTGCATCGGAAAACGCATGCGGACCTCGTCTTTCAGTCACGCACTTGGTTTTGTCTCCGGCCTGAGATTTGCCGTTGTTGCCTTTGCCATTCGAGGCTTTTTCAGCGATGTCGCCGGCATTCACCGCCGTCGAGAACGGAGCGAGTGCGACCTTGTTTGAGTGCGGGGTGTTGGTGGGGAGCAGGATCTCGATCAGATCGCGTGCGGCGGCTTTGAGGTCTTCAATTTTAGATCCGGCCATCGACCCGCTCACATCAAGCATCATTGACACCTCGACGTCCTTGACGTCGAAGACGGCCGACGAGCGGATTTGCAGGTCCATCTTTTCCCGGCCCGTTATCGCCATAATCGTTGTCGGCACTTCGATGTTTGCAACAAGTTGGACGCTGTTCTCCTCCCGGTTGGGAACCACTTGGAAGGTTTGCACGGAAAAGCCGTTGGCATTCATGGCAATGTTGGAATTAAAGTATTCGAGCACGAGCGCGGATAATTCTGCGTCGGTTGGGTCGCCCAAGCGCAGTGCCTTGGCGCCAGCCAGAGCCGCCGCATCGAGCGCGCTCGAGGCGATGCTATGAACACGCGAGCTGCGCGCGGTGTCGACACTGAGGCCAGCAGCCACAGCAAGAACCAGCATCATGAGGCCAAAAAGCGGGGCGATGGCACCTGATTGGTTGGCGACGAACTTGGACTGGATATTGCCAACGCTTGTCATTCTGCTGCCTGCTGGGAAAAACTTCATCGGCAAACCATATGAATCGGAACGTAAACAAAGTGTCGAACCTTATAGGTGGAAATGCTGACAAATTGGATTCGAGTTATGCGAGTTTATTTTTCGATTAGATATTCATTCGAATTTCTGCCGTTGCGGAAAGGTTTGAATAATCATGTCGCATTGAGATGCCTTGATTGATCGCCTGGCGTGTTCTGGGAGTGCGTTGACGTGCAGTTGCACAGCTTGGACTGTGCAGCTCGATGGTCGTGGTCATTTGAGGCCACGGGGACGCCGACCGCTGTCTTGATGCGCTTGCCGGGGAGCGCCGGCGCGGACGTTTGGAAATTGTCCGACCGCTACGGTTCCACCGGCGGACACCCGCCGTTCTGCGGGGGTTTCCTGCCGAAAGACGGCTCTGACCGACGGCGGCCTTCTGCAAATGGTGCGGACGGTGGGATTCGAACCCACACGGGGTTGCCCCCTCGGGATTTTAAGTCCCGTGTGTCTACCGTTCCACCACGTCCGCGGGAAACGGCGCCTTTATGCGATGCCAGAGCGGCGCGCGCAATCGTATCGCGCAGGGATGGTGCTGCGCTTGGACGTGGGACGAACTGTTGCGGGTTCAAGGGGGCGGCAATCGGGGTAGTGTTGCGGCTCGGCGGTGTTTGGATGCGGGGCGCTTTCGGAGATGATGGATCTTCAGGCACTGGTGTGTGAGGTTCACGCCGAACTCGATGCGGCGTCCGAGAGGGGCCGGGTAGCGGACTACATTCCCGAACTGGGAAAGGTGCCGGGCGCGAAGTTCGGGATCGCAATCGCGACCATGGATGGCCGTTGCGTCACCGCCGGGGACGCGGACGACGCGTTTTCGATCCAGAGCGTTTCAAAGGTCTTTGCGCTGGCGCTGGCGCTGGGAAAAATCGGCGACGGGTTGTGGAAGCGGGTGGGGCGGGAGCCGAGCGGCAGCGCGTTCAATTCGATCATTCAGCTCGAGCACGAGAAGGGCATTCCACGCAATCCGTTCATCAACGCGGGTGCGATCGTGGTTGCGGACGTAATCCTCGCCGGGCACCGGCCGCGCGAAGCCATCGGCGAAATCCTGCGGTTTGTGCGTGTGGCGGCGAACGACGAGACGGTATCAATCGATCCAGCGGTGGCGCGGTCGGAGCAGGAGCATGGGTTCCGCAACGCGGCGCTGGCGAATTATATGAAGGCGTTCGGCAACATTCATAATCCCGTCGAACTGACGCTGGGGGTCTATTTTCATCAGTGCGCCATCGAGATGTCATGTGTGCAACTGGCGCAAGCGGGCCTGTTTCTTGCCAACAGCGGCCGCGATCCGCGGACAGGGATTTCCGTGGTGTCGAAGGAGCGGGCGCGGCGCATCAATGCGCTGATGCTCACTTGCGGGCACTATGACGGATCGGGTGACTTTGCCTTCAAAGTCGGTTTGCCCGGTAAAAGCGGCGTGGGGGGCGGTATTCTTGCGGTGGTGCCGGGGAAGGCTTCGATTGCGGTGTGGTCGCCGGGCCTTAATGCTCAAGGCAATTCGCAACTGGGCACACGGGCGCTGGAACTGATCGCGCAGCGAATGGGGTGGTCGGTGTTTGGCGCTTGATGCTCCGGCAAAGATCCAAACGCACGGCGGAGCCGTTTTGGCTGCTAGATCCTCGAGAATGATCCAAAAGGTGGGGTTGGCATGCGAGTCGCTTCGGCAACATTGGTAGCTGTTGGAATCTTGTCGTCCGGCGGGGCTTGGGCCTCGCCTGAGAAAATGACAGGGACGTGGTCGCGCGGAGATGGGCTGGCCGCGGTGATGATCAACAAATGTGGTGCAGCTATTTGCGCCGTTAATACGTGGGTGAAGGACCCGTCGAACGGCGAGAAGGTCGGCGATAGGCTGGTGATGAACGTCAGCCCCAAGGCAGATGGAAAACTTTCGGGCACCGCATTCGATCCGCAGCGCAACCTCACCTACCGGATCGATATCAGCGTGGCGGACCAGTCCATGAAGACGCGGGGGTGCGTGCTGGGCGGGCTCTTGTGCAAATCGGTAGGCTGGACGAAGCAGTAATCCCACAGTTAGTTCCGCCACTTTAGCCTTCGACCTTGCACGGACTTGACCGCGGGGTTGCGAATAATCGAACACTGGGGCTGGACCGGGCGACCTTGCGCTCCGGTCGGGGGGCCCCCGTGTGACGTGGGCAGAAAGTACGTTGCTACAACTCAGGCCGATTCTCTTTGCCCTCGGGCTGATGCTATGCACCATCGCGGCTGCGATGCTGCTGCCGGCGCTGGTCGATTTGGCGGACAATGATCGGGGCTGGCAGGCGTTTCTGGCGTCTTCGGTCGTGACGTTCTTTGCCGGCGGACTTCTAGTTCTCGTTGCCTACGATGAGAACCCGCCGCGCTTGGGCGTCAAAGAGGGCTTCTTGCTCACGACGGTTGCGTGGGTCGTGATCGCGGCTTTTGCCGCGTTGCCGTTTCTCGGCCACGGGCTCAGCTACACGGACGCGTACTTCGAGACCATGTCGGGTTTGACCACGACGGGGTCCACTGTCATGGCCGGTCTCGACAAGCTGCCGCGGGGCATTCTGCTTTGGCGCGCGCTTCTGTGCGGCATCGGTGGCCTTGGCATTATCGTGATGGCGATCCTGATGCTGCCGTTCCTGCGCGTTGGCGGGATGCAGTTGTTCCAGACGGAAAGCTCGGACAAGTCGGAGAAGGTGCTGCCGCGCGCGTTCGAGTTGACGCTGGCGATCGCGGCGGTGTTTGGCGGGCTGGTGCTGGTGTGTGCGTTCTTCTACGCGTGGTTTGGCATGAGCGGGTTTGACGCGATCTGCCATTCTTTGACAACGATCGCGACAGGCGGGTTCGCCAATTACGATTCAAGTTTCGCCCATTTCGAGAGTCCGGCGATCCACTGGACGGCCACGATTTTCATGGCTTTGGGCGCGATGCCGTTCGTGGTGTTCATCAAAATGGTGCGCGGGGATACGACGGCGCTGTGGCACGATACGCAGGTGCGGGCGTTTGTCGGGTTTCTGATAGCAATTAGCGTCATCATGGCGTTCTGGCTGTTGGCGACGCGGAACATCTCATTCTTTGAAGCCATCACACTATCGTCGTTTAATGTGACGTCGATCGTGACCACGACAGGGTTCATGAGCGACGATTATACGAAGTGGGGCAACTTCGCGATCGGCGTGTTCTTTCTATTGACGTTTGTGGGCGGGTGTTCGGGTTCGACGGCGGGTGCGATCAAGATCTACCGGTTGCAGATCGCGCATATGCTGACGCGCAGCCACTTTCTGCATCTCATCAGCCCGAACCGTGTGGTGACGCTGACGTATAACGGGCGGAGATTGCCGGCCGACGTGCCGTTTTCGGTCGTGGCGTTTTTGGCGATCTATTTTGCGATCGTTGGACTATTTGCAGTGATTTATGCCGGCATGGGGCTTGATTTCGTCACGGCACTTTCGGCATCGGCGACGGCTTTGGGCAACGTCGGCCCGGGACTTGGTGAGATCATCGGGCCTGCGGGGAACTTCGTGCCGTTGCCGGATGCGGCGAAGTGGGCGCTGTCGTTTCAGATGATGCTCGGCCGATTGGAATTGTTCACGGTGCTCGTGCTGTTCCGGCCGGAGTTCTGGCGCTCTTAAGTGTTGTCTTCAATCTTCCAGCCGTAGAGCCAATCATACTGGCGCATGAAGAGGTGCGGCGGCGTGGCCGTGAGGACCGCGTTGCGGGCGCGGCGCATGAGGCCGTCGAGATGGTAGGCGCGGCCGTTGCGGGCGGAGGCCTCCATCACGCGCGTGGTGCGCGGGCGACGGAGGCGTTCGAATTCGACGAGGCGGGTGGGGATGCTGGCGTCGGGGACGCCGTGCAGGAGTGAAGCCAAAACGGTGGCGTCCTCGAGCGCCATGACGCCGCCTTGGGCGAGGAACGGTAATGGGGGATGGGCGGCATCGCCAATGAGCGCGATGCGGTTTTGTACCCAGGGGACCGGGCCGGACGGCTGATAGAGCGACCACTGGCGCCAGTGCGAGGGCGTGAGCAGGAGATCGCGGAGCGCGGTTGGGAATGCTTGTGCGCGCGTTGCGATGCGGGCGGGGTCTGCGTCGTGGGCCCAGCTTTCGCCGAGGTCGGCGTCGTCGAAGATTGCGACGAGGGCTAATTCGGCGCCGCCGCGGACGGGATAGTGGACCACGTGGGCCTTGGGGCGGAGCCAGATGGTGGTGTCGGTCAGAGATATGCCGGGTGGGACATCGCGGGCGGGCAGGACGGTTCGCAGTGCGCATTTGCCGGTGAAGGCGAGCGGCGGGCCGTTAAGGACGCGCGTGCGAAGGGTGGACCAGAGGCCATCGGCGCCGATGAGGAGCGGGGCGGTGAGTGTTTCGCCATCGGCGAGGTGCGCGGTGACGGTGTCGCCGTGTTGGGTAGCGCCGGTGAGTTCGGCGGCGTGGCGCAGCGTAATGGCGGGGTTGGATTGCGCGGTGGTACGGAGCGCGTCGTGCAAGTCGGCGCGGTGGAGCGACCAGTAGGGCGCGCCGTGGCGGGCTTCGATGTCGGGGCCGAGGGGGAATTGGGTGAGTGGGTGGCCGGTGAGGCCGTCCATCACGCGGATGCTTTGGGGGTGGGCGACTTTGCTGGCGAGGTGGTCCGCGACGCCCAGCGTTTGCAGGATGCGGCTGCCGTTGGGGCCGATCTGGATGCCGGCGCCTTCTTCAGACGATGCGGCGCGTTTTTCGAGGATCGTGACGGTGCGGCCGGCGCGGGCGAGCGCGATGGCGGCTGCGAGGCCGGCGATGCCAGCGCCTGCGATGAGGATGTCAGAGGATTGGGTGGCGCGGGCGGTCATGCGTCGCGCCTTGGTGGCTCAAGCCGCGACGGGCGCGTCAGCGATGCAGCCCTTGGGGTCGGTTTCGTGTTCGCCCAGGCGAGGGTCGTACACATAGAGGGTGGAGCAGTAGGGACAGAGGATCTGGCCGTCCGCGCCCATGTCGAGGAAGACGTGTGGATGGTCGAAGGGCGGCCGGGCGCCCATGCACAGGAATTCCTTGACGCCGACGAAGATTTTTTCCGCGCCCTGGTCGTTGGCAAGGTGGGGGACGAAATGTGCGGCCATGGCGGTCTCTCGGGACGTTTCGGCTTCAGGTCGATGTTGGCCAGACCATAGCGGCTAGGGCGTTGAAATGATAGGGGAGGGCTGAAGGGCAGGCCGCCGCACCGGGGGCAGCCGGATTCTTGTTGTGAGGCTCGATTTGCCGACGTTTTTGTCCGGGGGCGTGACGCTCTCCTATCTCGACGAGGGCGATGGCGCGGCACGGACTCTGCCCGTGCTGCTGATCCATGGGTTTGCCTCCAGCATCGAGATGAACTGGATTGCGCCGGGGTGGGTGCGAGACCTGACGGCGCAAGGCTACCGGGTGGTGGCGATCGACAACCGGGGACACGGACAGAGCGAGAAGCTCTATGCGCCGGAGTGCTATAGCCGGGAGATCATGGCGGAGGACGCGAGCCGGTTGTTGGATAATGTGGGGATCAGCCAGGCGCACGTGATCGGGTATTCGATGGGGGCGCGGATCGCGGCGACTTTGGCGCTGGCGCACCCGGAGCGCATCGGTTGTTTGGTGCTCGGTGGTCTCGGGCACAACATGGTGCGGGCGATGGCGGGGACGGGACCGATCGCGCAGGCGCTGCTGGCGCCCTCGATCGATGATGTCGTGAACCCGACGGCGCGGACGTTTCGCGCATTTGCCGAGCAGACCAAGAGCGATCTCAAAGCGCTGGCGGTGTGCGTGCGGCAGATCCGAGATCCGGTGCCGCGAGAAGAGATTGCGCGAATCTCGGCGCCGACGCTGGTGGCGGTAGGGACGAACGACGTGATCGCGGGGCCGGCGGAGATTCTTTCGGCCCTGATTCCGGGATCAGAGGCGTTCGAGATCGTCGGGCGGGATCACATGAAGGCGGTGGGTGACCGAAGCTTCAAGACGGCGGTGCTGGATTTTCTGGAGCGGCATCCGGGCGTTGCCGGTTGAAGCGCGGCGCGCGCGGGACAAAAAGTTTGGCCGGCTTTGTGCGAGGGGAAAGCCGGCCCGGAGTGGTCGGTTTTAGGCCCCGGCTCCGGCGAGAGGGCCTCGCCGTCATCGTTCGGGGGAATCTCGCATGGGTCGAGACGGCGGAAAGAGCCAGGGCCTATACGCACCAACGCAACGCTACACACATCGTACGCATTACTGAGACGGGGCGAAGCCAGCTCTGTGGAATTGGGGGCAGAGCAGTCGTTACGCACCCGGTACGCGGCTTACTCAACGCACACACTCAGATCGCTCACCGGGACGCTTCGACTGGGCCATCGATACGCAACAAAATGGCCCTAAAACCTGTGATTTTGACCTGCTGCCGAAGCATGCCTTGGCCTCGACAAGAGAAAAGCTACGCCTCGATTTTCAAAGAGTCTGCGGCAATCATACGTGCTCAGCTTAAATGCTGTGGATAACTGCAATGCTGCGCTTGCGGCGTGTGCGCCGTTTTTGCCGCCCTGACTCGCCCCGATCTCCGCCGTAAAGGCGTCGCCCCTCGGGCGCACGAGAGCCGCAGAGGACTGTCAGAATTGGGCACATCGCGAACCGGTTGTTCACCAGCCGTTAGCCATTCCGGCTTTAGTGTCCCAGACCATGTCGTTGCGTGGCGTCCTCTTTACCGTATCGGTTTCCGGCCTGCTCATCCTGATGGGGTGCAGCACGGGCGGTCCAGATTTCGTGGCCAAACATGAGCCATGGCGGGAAAGCGAGGAGAGCGCCTGTCTTGCCGCCGGTGTCGTGCGGCCATCACCATTTCTGGAAGCGCGCTCGGCGCTGGGTGGACCCAGCTATTGCGGTGCGTCGCGGCCGTTTCAAATGTCGGCGGCCGATCAAGGGCGGGTGTCGCTGAAGCCTCCGGCTTTGCTGCGGTGTCCGATGATTCCGCAGGTGGAGCGCTGGGTTTCCCGCGTGGTGAAGCCGACTGCAGAATATTATTTTGGGTCGCCGGTCGTGGAGATGAAGGTGGCGGCGTCGTATGGATGCCGGCCGCGCAACAACCAATCGGGGGGGAAGCTCTCCGAGCACGGGTATGCGAACGCGCTCGATATCTCGTCGTTCACGCTGGCCGATGGGCGGGTTGTGACGGTGAAGGGCGGTTGGTGGGGCGAGGAGCGCGAACGGCTGTTTCTGCGGGCGGTGCATGAGGGCGCGTGCGGGGATTTCACGACCGTGCTGGGGCCCAACTCAGACAAATTCCATCACGATCATTTTCACGTCGATCTGGCGCGGCACGGGCGCGATGGGCGGCAGCGCTATTGCAAGTGATGGCGTGGCGGAGCTCGCGCGGTTTAATTCGTAACCGGCTTTTGCAGTGGATTATCCCAGACGCGCACAAGGCCGTCATCGCCCGCCGACGCAATGTGTTGCGCGTCGGGTGAGAAGGCGAGCGCGGTGACGCTGCCGGCGTGGCTCGGCAGGGTTTTTGGTGTGCGGCTCTTCTTGAAATCCCAGACGCGGACTTTGCCATCGGCGCCGCCGGACGCAAGGACGTCGCCGGCCGGTGCGAAGGCGAGCGCGTTGGCCTTGCCGTCGTGGCCCGAGAGCGAGCGGGTGAGGCGATTGGAGCGCGCGGACCAGATGCGGACTTTTCCATCGAGGCTGGCGGACGCCACATCCTTGCCGCCGGTCGAAAGAGCGACGGCGGTGACATAGTCCTTGTGGCCGCGGTAGGTGCGGACGCGGTCGAGGGTTTCCAGGTTCCAGATTTTGAGCGTTTTATCGGCGCTGCCGGAGGCTAGAACGGGTTTCGATCCGGTGATGCCGAAGGCGAGCGACTGAACGGCGCTGTCATGGGCATCGAGGAGGCCGAAGGGGCCGCTGGTGGTCGTTGCATCCCAGACGGCGATTTTCCAATCGTGACCGGCAGCGGCGAAGCGCTGGGCTGAACCGAGGAAGGCGACGGACCAGATTTCGGCATCGTTGCGCTTGTAAGCGGATATGCGTTCGGCGCGCTCCCAGTCCCACAGGACGACGTTGCCGTTGGCGTGGCCGGTGAGAAGGCGATTACCGGAGACGGCCATGGCGGTGGCGGGGCCATCGTCCATTTCAATCGTGCGCTTCAGCGTAGCGGAGGCGGCTGTCCAGACTTTCACCGTGGCATCTTTCGATGCGGTGACGATGGCGGTGCCGTCATCGGAATAGCTGATCGCCGTGACCGGGCCGTTGTGACCGGTGAGGCGCGCGATGGGTGATGCGATCTGGACCGGTGGCGGGGAAATCGATCCGGTCGTGGTGTTGGACGTGATGGCAGCGCTGCGCGTTTCCATCTGCGGCAGCCGGTCTTGTAGGGCCACGGCCCCACTGGCCACGCCGACTCCGATCAGGAGTTTGAAGAGCATCGGGCTCCACGCCCACTTCGATACGATCCGCTTGGGCTTGGGCGATTTGTAGATTTTTGGTGCCTTGACCGGTGCGGCAGCTTTGGCGGCGGCCGGTTTGGGATCGGGCTCGGGTTTGCGCTGGAGAATGCGCGGGAGTTTGGCTGGCGCATCATCGCCGTCGAGTTTGCGTGTGGCGGCGGGCGGTGGCGCGGTTTTCTTTTGCGGCGCGGGTTCAGCGGCTGCAACGATGATCGGCGCGGGTGGGGCCGTCGTGGATTTTGCCTTTGCCGGCGCGGCGGGCGTGTCGGCCTTTTTATCTTTCAGGTTGTCGACGAAATCGAGCAGCGCGCCTTGTGGGCCCGGTGCGTCTGGGATTGGCGTGGCGACGGGCTTGGCCTTGGCGGGGGGTAGTGCTTTTTCATCGGCGCTAAGCGTGCGCTGAAGCCAGGATGCGGGCTTGGGATCGGGTGCGAGAAGATCACCGCGCCAAGCTGCGATGGTGGGCGGGCGATCCTCGATGGTGAGTGCGAGGGCCTTGTCGATGGCCTTCAAGAAATTGGCGCGATAAGCGCCGACGGCTGCCTCGCGCGCGGGAACGAATTCGTCTTTCACCATGCGCGAGGGGGCATCGGGCGGGCGCTTGCCGGTGACGGCGTGATAGAGCGTGGCGCCAAGCGCGTAGATGTCTGTCCAGGGGCCCTGGCGTTTGCCGGTTTCGGCGTACTGCTCGTAGGGGCTGTAGCCGGGCTTGACGAGGGCGGAGACGGTTTTGGAGTGGGCCGCGATCTCGCCGCGCGCGGAGCCGAAGTCGATCAGCACAGGCTGGCCGTCCTTGCGGATCATAATGTTGTCGGGCGCGATATCGCGATGCAGGAAATCGGCCTTGTGGATCTCTTCGAGGGCGAGGAGAAGCGGGCCGATGATTTTGTCGAGTTCTTTTTGGCGGGGCGCGCGGCCGAGGCTTTTCAGCCAGCCTTTCAGGCTATGGCCTTCCTCGAAATGGAGGACCATGTAAGCGGTCTGGTTGGCGCGGAAGTAGCGATAGACGCGCACGATGTTGGGGTGGTTGAAGCGGGCGAGCGTTTGGGCCTCGTCGATAAAGCGATCGAGACCCCAGGTGTAGTCGCCGGCGCAATTTTCCGAGCGCGGGACGGCTTCCATGTCAGCCCCGCGGACAGCGAAGTCGGCGGGGAAATATTCTTTGATGGTGACCGCGCGGCCGAGTGCCAATTCGTCGGCCAGATACGTGATACCGAAACCGCCAGCGCCGAGCACGCGGGAGATTCGAAAATCTCCAACGAGCTCCGTTCCGCTCTTGAGGGCGATCAGGTGGGTCATGCGCGGTCTTATGCTGTCCTTCAGTGCATCATTCTGAGAGCAACTCGGCACGATTTGCCACGCGCTGGCCGCAAACTAAACCGACTCGCGCGACACTGACAGGCGGCAGCTATGAAGCAGGAATGTGGCAACCCTTCGGGCTAGACCCAAAAGATGCATATTTCATGGGAGTGACGAGATCGCGCCACGAAGCTGCCGCACGACGCACTGAGAAAGGACACTGGATGGCGGAATTGCTCGCGCGCGTGCGAATGGGTGAGGTCGTCTTTCCATACCCGGGACTGTGCGGCCGGAAACGGATGTGGCGCAGCCTGAGCATCAATTCGATCGATCCCCATCGACATTTTTGAGGAGCCCCCCATGTCGAGCGCCGCCGCCGGACCGCAGCCCCGCAATTCGCTTCTTGGTTCCTTGAAGGATGTGCTGAACGCAGCGGGCCGCGATAGCACGGCGCCGGGTGGCGCGATTACCCCGCTTGCCGCGCAGATGCAGCCGGTCCCGCCGCTGCCCGATATGGCGGCGAAGGTGGCTGAGGCGTTGGCATCGGCGAATGAACCTGCTCCGACTCCGGCGGCGAGTCCGTCGGCTGCGGATGCGGCGCGCGACGCGAAAGGTGCGCCCAAACCGCTCGATGCGCTGGCGGACGCCGACCGGCCGCCGACGACGCGGGTGTTCCGGCAACCGTCGCGTTCGGCGGTGGAAGAGCCCGCGCGCACCTCTCTGGTGCGCGGCAAGCAGCACGTGAAGCGCGGGGCGTTCGAGACGGATCCGGTCGTTGGCTGGCTCGTCGTGGTCGGCGGACCGGGGATTGGTCAATTCCGGCCGATTTTTGAGGGCAACAACACGGTCGGGCGGTCGGCCACGAACCGCATCGCCATCGATTTCGGCGATGATGCGATTTCGGGCGAGGAGCAGGGGTACATCCGCTACGACAGTTCGGACCGCTCCTTCCTGTTTGTGCCCAACCTTGCTAAAACCAATGTCGTGTCGCTGAATGAGCGGCGTCCGACGGCGGCGGTTGAGCTGCAGGCGATGGACGTCATCACGATGGGGCGGACGCAACTTGTGTTCGTGCCGTTCTGCGGGGCGGAGTTCGATTGGTCAGCTCTGGCGGACGGCTGAGATAGAGGTTCCGGTTTTTTGGCGGATGATCGTGTTCGATCGTGCAAGCTGCTCCACGAAGGGAGCGCGTAATTATCAAGAAGACAGCGCCATGCTGTGGCCGGGGGACGATTACGTCTCGCCCACCGGCCGCAAGGGGGCTGTGCGCGAACTCGTGGCTATTTTAGCCGACGGGATGGGCGGGCATGCCGGCGGGGCGCTCGCAAGCCAGACCGTGTGCGAAACGTTCGTCGATGCGTTTGCCGGGGCATCTGCCGGTGCGGATACGACGACGCGGCTCGTGTCGGCGTTGGCCGCTGCCAACGAGGCGATTGCGGGCAAGGTGAGTGAGAACCCGGCACTCTCGGGGATGGGCTCGACGCTTGTCGGGGTGGTGTTTTCGAACGATGGCGCGCAGTGGGTATCGGTGGGGGATAGTCCGCTGATGCTATTCCGGCGTGGTGAGATCGCGCTGTTGAATGAGGATCATTCGCTGGCGCCGGAACTCGACCGGATGGCCGAGGCTGGGCATATCAGTCTCGAAGAAGCGCGGCGGGACCCACGGCGGCATATGCTGCGCTCGGCGGTGACGGGCGATGAAATCGATCTCGTCGATTTGTCGAAGAAGCCGTTGGCAGTGGAGCCCGGCGATTATGTGATTTTGGCCAGCGACGGATTGCAGACGCTGGAGCAGAGCGAAGTGGAGCGCATCGTCTCGGCCTATGCCGCCGATGGGGCGAAGGCGGTGGCGCAGGCGCTTATCCGGGCTGTCGAGGCGGTGCGCGATCCGCATCAGGACAACGCGACGGTGGTGGCGGTGCGTGTCGTGCCGGCCGCGGGTGCGGCGGTTTCCTGAGGCCGTTTGATCTCGATCAGGGCGCGGGGGACGTGCGCGGACCCATGTGGAGCGCGAACGGGTCAACGAAGCGGGGCGCATCATGGATGATCATTTCTGGCCGAGCGTGTATCCGGGGCTCATCGTCGGCGCGCTGATCGGGTTGGCCGATCGCAGCATTCTGGCGGCCATTTTGGGGGCTATCGGTGGTTTGGCGGGGGCGTTCGCTGCCTTCTATGCCGTGAACATCCTCGCCATCGAGCCGGGCATCATTCCGCTGGCGGCCATTATCATCGGGTCGGTGATTGCAGCGAAGCTCACGACGTTTGGCGTTGCCAAAATCATGGGCCGGCTGGCGGCAGGATGAGCTGCATAAGCTTCTAGCGCGAGACGGTTGATGGGTCTGCGGCGCGGCGGCGGATCTCCAGACAGAAGTGCGGATTGATCAATTCCAGGCGATGGAAGTCCTCGGCGTGGAGCTTGAGGAGGCGGCATTTGGTGGCCGTGACGAAGGGCGCGCTTGGGGCATCCGACAGCAGCATGGACGTGGCGCCGAAGAAGTCGCCGGCCTCGAATTCGATGTCGGCTTCGGGGTGCAGCATGCGGACCTTGCCGGAGGCGACGAAGTACATGGCGCGCGCGGGGAGGCCTGCCTGCAAGACTTCCGATTTCGGCGGCACATTGTGGGCGTGCAGCAGCGGCATCAATTCGCCGACTTCGCGTGCGTCGAGTTCGGCCAGCAGCGGAATGCGCGACATGAGCGACCAGTTCACGACGAAATCGCGGCGGTTTACTTCCTGCGCGAAGCCGGCGGAGATGATGGCGACGGGAAGGGCCAGAATGCACAGACCTGCGACCATCACGAAGCCGCCGAAGACGCGGCCGAGCGGCGTGATCGGCGTGGCGTCGCCGTAGCCGACGGTGGTGAGCGTGGCGATGGCCCACCAAGCGCTGTCTGGTATCGATCCGAACTTGTCGGGCTGTGCATGGCTTTCGATGAGATAGATCCCGGCGGATGCGAAGAGAAGCGCGGTGATGAGGAGGAGCGAAGCGCCCAAGAGCGAGCGGCGCTCGTTTGAGAGAACGCGCACGAGTGTGTGGAGGGCCGGCGAATAGCGCGACAATTTGAGGAAGCGCAGCAAGCGCAGGACGCGAAGGATGCGCAGGTCGAGGCCCAAAATGGCCTGCAGATAGAACGGCAGGATGGCAAGGAGATCGATAATGAGAGCGGGGGTGGCTGCCAATTTCAGGCGGGCCTGCCAAGGCGGATAGCGGCGTAGGAAGGGGACCTCGACCGCCGTCCAGAGGCGCAGAACATATTCGATGGTGAAGACGGCGACGGAGAAGATGTTGAAGGCTTCGAATTGTGCGCCATAGGCGGCGGCATAAGATGGGACCGTCTCCATTACGACGGCGGCGACGTTGAGCAGGATGAGGGTGAGAATAAAGACGTCGAATACGCGGCTTGCCCCGTTGTCGCCGCGGCCGACTTCGATGATGTGATAGATTTGCTGGCGCAGGCTGAGAGCGCTGTGGGGATGAGCGGTGGTCAACATCGGGTTCCTGATCGCGTTGCCCCTTCGTGGCATGGCTGGGCCGTGCGGCGCAAACGCTGCCGAGCGGAGGCGATAAGGATTAACGCGGTGAGGTGGGCGGCGGGTGGGACGGGCCGGCGCACGGGGGCCATGCCAAAAGCGCGTTGACCGCGATGGGGCCAAAAGCTATAGACCGCGCCAAGCAACGCCCGGACCTTCGGTTCCGGGCGGCAACTCCATTTGAACACCCGTGTCGTCCGGCCGGTCGCCGGCTTGGCTCTTCCGAATGCGGAAGTCGCCTGAGCCATCCCGCCGGAACACAGAAAATAGGTAAGGAAATCAACGCTATGGCCAATACGTCCTCGGCAAAGAAAGCCGCCCGTCAGATGATCACGCGGACTGCGCGCAACAAGTCGCGCCGGACGCGGTTGAAGTCGACGGTGCGCGGTGTCGAGGAGGCGATCGCGTCGGGCGACAAGGCTGCAGCCGCTGCTGCTCTGAAAGCTGTGGAGCCGGTTTTGGTGCGCACGGCTCAGAAGGGCGTCATTCATAAGAAGAACGCTAGCCGCAAGGTTTCGCGCCTCGCCGCTCGTGTAAAGAGCATGGCCTGAGGGTTAGCGGCGCGGACGATTGCGCCGGCATTGCGAGCATTTGAAAACCGGGCCCTTTGGCCCGGTTTTTTTGTGCGCAAAACATGGGCTTTCGGTGGGGATGCCCGTCCTATCGCGTCAACTCAAAGCGGGGCGAAAAGCGATTCATTGAAGGCGATTGTGACGTGTTCGCAACAGCGGAAGTGCGCTTGGGGTTACGGGCTTAGGTTTTGAACACTGCTAACCCGTGGATTTCCTGGGTTTTGGTGGAGAAGGTTGTTGATGGCGCGCCCAAGGGGGTATCGCAGCGCTTTCGAAAAATGCCAGCGCAGTGGTGATTTGGAGCCGCCGTCAAGATGGCGCGCGTGTGGTGTGCGAAATGTTTTTCGGATCAATGGGATTCGATGCTTGATTGGACTCGAATCTGAGAGTCAGAGGGTTAAAAAAATTCAATGAAATCAATGATTTTTGCGCGCGTGTGGAGGCGGGTGCGGTGCTTGCGTGGAGACGGGTTAAGAGCTAGTTAATTGGGTGTGGCCCTCCTGTGGGGCACGTGTTGGTTTCTGAGTGTGTCGACGAGCGTTGAACCTGGTTTCATTTCGTATCGCGTCACGGGTTTCTTCGTCATTGGTGTAAGGCGTTCCCATCCAATTGGCCCTTAGGGCTAGTTCCGGATCAGGGATGCTTTTTGTTCTCTGGACGACGGTCCTCAGTGTTCAACAGTTTGGCTTTGCGGAGCGGCTGTTGGCAAATGCACTGGCGATCTGAGCGTTAGGGACTTGCGAGTTTGCAGTGAGGGGGAGTTGCAGTTTTGAGCGTAGATGATGTGCCCGTGGAAGAGACCTGGGCTCGTCTCCAAAGCGACAAAGCGGCTGTTCTGATCGACGTGCGGACGAAGGCAGAATGGACGTTTGTGGGTGTGCCTGACCTTTCGGCTGCTGGCCGGCAGGTCGTCACTCTCGAGTGGCAATCACTGGACGGCCGGGTTGATCCGGCCTTCACGGAGCGGCTCTCGGGATATTTGGAGCATGCCGGCAAGGGGAAGGACACAGCGTTGTTCTTCATTTGCCGGAGTGGCGCTCGAAGCCGCGCTGCGGCGGAGGCGATGGCAGAGGCCGGATACGGCAGCTGTCACAATGTGGCGGAAGGTTTCGAGGGTCCTCCCGATTCCAACCGTCATCGAGGGAAGGTCGCTGGCTGGAAGGCGGCGGGTCTGCCCTGGATGCAAGGATAGCATCCAACTTTTGAGAGATCCTGGTGTGACGCCGCCGATGCTCGAGGGCAAACGGCAGAATGCGGAGCCATGCCTGGAGGTGAGGGAACGAGACAAAGTTCAAGTGCGGGGTAAAGAACGATGCAAGCGCCAGAAAAAATTCAGCCTCCCGACGAGCCACGTGGCAAAAAGGTTCACGCCGCGCTCAAAGCGCGCCTGGGCGACGACATCTATACGAGCTGGTTTAAGACGCTCGATTTCGACAGCTTCGACGGAAAGACCGTGACGGCTTCGGTGCCGGTGAAGTTCCTGCGCAATTGGATCCAGTCGCATTACATCGACGATCTGCTTGCCTGTAGCCGCCTGGAATTCAAGGGTGCGGAACGGGTCGACGTTCAATTGCGCCAGATGGGCGGGCAGAACTTGCGCGTCGTGGCCGGGTTGGCCGAGGCGCAGCGCAACGACGCCATGCAAGATGCTCGGGCGCCAGCAATGCCGCCGGATCAGGGATCGCGGCCAATGCCCGGCCGTGGGGCGGCTCAGCCGCTGCCGTCGCGCGTTCCGGCCGGTGGGGTGGACGGTTCGCCGCTCTATCCGCATCACACATTCGAAAACTTCATTGTCGGGGCGCCGAACCGGCTCGCGCACGCGGCGGCCGTGCAGGCCGCAGAAACGGTGCTTAGTGGTTCGCCCGGCATCAATCCGCTGTTCCTGCACTCGTCGGTAGGCTTAGGTAAAACGCATCTGCTGCAGGCCATCGCCTGGGATGTGCGCCGCCGGGCACCGCATGCCAACGTGCTCTATCTGACGGCCGAGCGCTTCCGGTATGAGTTCGTGGAAGCCGTGCGCAGCTCCGATCCGCTGGCGTTCAAGGAACGCTTCCGGCACGTCAACATGCTGCTGATCGATGACCTCGAATTTCTCCAGGGCGAAAAGACGGAACAGGAGTTCGAGCACATCATCAACGCTCTGCTTGATGGCGGGCGGCAGGTGGTGGTCGCGTCGTCGCGGCCGCCGGGATACATCGAGCGGCTGAACGAGCGCATGCGGTCGCGGCTTCAGCGCGGTCTCGTGACGGAGATTGGCGCGTTCGACGAAGATCTGCGGATGAAGGTTCTGGAACGCCGGGTGGCGGAGAAGAAGCTCACCGATCCGTCGTTCGAACTGTCGCGCGAAATCCTTGAAATGCTGGCGCAGCGGCTGACGGAAAACGGCCGCGAACTGGAAGGGGCGGTGAACCGCCTGCACCAGACGTGGCAGCATGTGCGGGGAACGCTGACGCCGGATATCGCCGAGACCGTCATTCGCGATCTCGTGCATTCGGGCGGCGATCAGCGGCGGATCAAGATCGAGGACATTCTGCGGGTGGTGTCGCGCCATTTCGGTGTGTCGAAGGGCGATCTGCTTTCGCAGCGCCGGCACCGCTCGGTGGTGTGGCCGCGCCAGATCGGCATGTATCTCGCCAAGCAGCTGACCGCGCGGTCGCTGCCAGAGATTGGCCGCCGGTTTGGCAATCGTGATCATACAACTGTTCTGCATGCGATCCGCAAGATCGAGGGCGAACTGAACGGAAATCAGCGTCTCCGGGATGAACTGGAAGACCTGAAGAAGATGCTGGCGCACTAGGACCGAGGTTCTGGTCGCTAGCTGGGGGACCCAGGCGGGGTAGAGGGCGATTGTCGCCTGCCCGGGTCTTTGCGACCTTCGCCGATACCGGCGGGGGACTGCGGGGTGGAAGTTCGGGGCGCGTGAAAACGCTGCCCCGACTTCTGTTTTTGGCCTGTGGGGTGCTTTTTCGCCCACGGTGCCTGGATTTGGCGGGAGCAGGCTGCCGCGGCACTTGAACGGGGCGGCAGAACGGGTCATTTTGCAGCCCTTCCGCGAATCCCTTGTTCGTGGTCCTTTTCGTTCCGGCCGGTCCTGGACCGCCGATGTGTCGGGGACCACCGGGGGGTGGCGCTAGCGGTGGCTCTCTGCCGCCGGTCAACTCCCATCACGTTCGAACGTGTTCCCACCGCAGCAAGGCTAAGGGCAACAAGACATGCGTCTGGTTATCGAAAAAGGCGAACTGTCGCGAGCGCTCGGGCACGTCACCAGTGTCGTGGAACGGCGCACGACGATCCCGATTTTGTCGAACGTGCTCTTGAAAGCATCGCCGGCGGGACTGGAATTCAAGGCGACCGATCTCGAGCGCGAAGTCGTGGAAGAGGCCAAGGCGGATGTTTCGCAGCCGGGCGCGCTGACAGTGCCGGCGCATATGCTGCACGATATCGTGCGCAAGTTGCCGGATGGCGCGCAGATCGAATTGAAGCGGGATGCAGACAAGGAGCGGCTGACGCTTTCGGCGGGGCAGGCGCGGTTTGCCTTGCAGACGCTGGGGCCAGAGGACTTTCCGGATATCGCGGCGGGTGATCTCGGTCATTCGTTCGAGGTGCCGGCGGCGGAGTTGAAGCGCATCATCGACAAGACGCGGTTCGCGATCTCGACAGAAGAGACGCGCTATTACTTGAACGGCATCTTCCTGCACACGGCGGAAACCAACAAGAAGCCGATGCTGCGGGCGGTGGCGACCGACGGGCACAGGCTGGCGCAAGCGGAACTCGATTTGCCGAAGGGCGCGGCGGGCATGCCGGGCGTGATCATTCCGCGCAAGACGGTGCATGAATTGCAGCGGCTGGTGGAAGGGGTGACCGATCCCGTGCGGATTTCCGTGTCGGCTGCGAAGGTGCGGTTCGAGATCGGGTCGGTGACCCTGACGTCGAAGCTCATCGATGGCACGTTCCCGGACTACGGCCGCGTGATCCCGCAGGGGAACGACAAGGAAATGCTCGTTCCCAATCACATTTTCACAGCCGCGGTCGATCGCGTCTCGACGGTGGCGAGTGAGCGGGGGCGGGCGGTGAAGCTCGCGATCTCGAAGAACAAGCTCATTCTGTCGGTGAACAATCCGGAGGGCGGCAGCGCCACGGAAGAGATCGGCGTGACGTATGACGCGGCGCCGATCGAGATCGGGTTCAATGCGCGGTATCTGCTCGATATCGCGAGCCAGGTTGAGGGCGAGGAAGCGCGCTTTCTGCTGGCGGATGCCGGATCGCCGACCATGATCAAGGATAGCGAAGACAACGGCGCGCTGTACGTGCTGATGCCGATGCGGGTGTAGACAACAGAGCCAAATAGGGGTCTGGCTTGATGCCTGAAGAGCTCATCTCAATTCCTGAGATCGCTGCAATTCATGCACGTCATCGATCAACGATACATAAAATTATCAGTCGGCTTGGCATCGAGACGCTCCAAATGAAGAGGGAGGAGTCTCGAGGTCAGAAGGTGGCCTACCTATCTCAAGCAGATTACTCGTTGCTGAAGGAGGTGTTGGATGCTGCTAGCGAGCCGGAAATCGATAATGAAAATTTAGCGCTCATTCCTGGTAGCTTCTATTTGGTTCAACTTGAGCCCACATACGATTCAGGACGATTCAAGGTGGGCTTTGCGACAGACGTTGGTGAAAGACTAAAAAAGCATAAGACGTCGGCTCCTTATGCTTCCATACTTAAGGTATGGCCTTGTAAGCTGCTTTGGGAGAAGACCGCCATCGAATGCGTGACGGTGGGATGTGAAAAGCTTCATACAGAGGTTTTTAGAGCTAACGATATTGATTCTGTACTTCGGAAAGCCGACGCTTTTTTCTCACTAATGCCAGCACCAAAAATGTGAGCGACGTCGAAGTGAAAAGTTCGCTCTCTTTTGCCCCGCGGCTTTGGGTTGAGCGGCTGACGCTCACCAACTTCCGAAATTATAAAAACGTGACGCTGGATCTGGGACCGGAGCCCGTCGTGCTGGCGGGGGCGAATGGGTCGGGGAAGACGAACCTCCTAGAAGCTGTGTCGTTACTGGCACCGGGGCAGGGGCTGAGGCGTGCGGCCTATGCCGATATCGCGCGCGTGCCGGGCGACGGCAGTTGGTCGGTGGCGGCGAAGGTGCATACCGATCTTGGTGCAGTGGACATTGGGACCGGGCTTGCGGTTGGCGCGGAGAACGCGGCCGGCCGGATCGTGCGCATCGATGGCGTGACGAAGCCGGGGTCGGGTGTGCTCGCCGATTACGTGGAAGTGGCGTGGCTGACGCCGACGATGGATGGGCTGTTTACGGGACCGGCGTCGGAGCGGCGGCGGTTTCTGGACCGGTTGATTTTGTGCTTCGACGCGGAGCACGGCCGGCGGTCGTCGCGGTTCGAGCGCGCGATGCAGCAGCGCAACCGGCTCTTGTCGGACGAGGTTCGCGATAACGCGCGGTTTCAAGGCCTGGAAGAGGTGATGGCGGAGACGGGGGTCGCGATTGCGGCGGCGCGCGCGGAGGCGTCGGCTGCGTTGCAGGCGATTTCTGAGCGGCGGCGGGAGCGGGATCAGGATTCGGCGTTTCCGTGGGCGAAGATCGCGGTTGAGGGGACGCTCGAAGCGGACATCGGTGCGATGGCGGCGCTGGACGTGGAGGAGCGGTATCGCGCGGCGTTGCGGTCGGGACGTGAGCGGGACCGGGCGGCGGGGCGGACGCTGGAGGGGCCGCACCGGTCGGATCTTGTGGTCGAGCATGGGCCGAAGGCGATGCCGGCGCGGTTGTGCTCGACGGGCGAGCAGAAGGCGTTGCTCCTGGGCCTTGTGCTTTCGCATGCGGAATTGACGGCGGAGCGGCAAGGCGGGCGGGCGCCGATCCTGCTGTTGGATGAAGTAACGGCGCATCTGGATGCGGCGCGGCGGGCGGCGCTTTTTGCGGAAATCCTGGCCATTGGCACGCAGGCATGGATGACGGGGACGGATGCCGAGGCGTTTTCGGCGCTCCTGGGACGGGCGCTTTTCCTCAGTGTGGACGAGGGGCGTGCGGGGGTTTGGCCACAGGGCTAACGGCGCGACATAGGCGCACACGCAAGATGCTGAAAAACCTCAGACTTTTCTTATGGATAGATGGGCGCGCGCGGGCGGTTTTCTGGCACTTTGCGGGGGCCGCGTGGTATAGTCCACGACCAGAAAAACAAGGTCATGGAAGACAGGTCACGGATGAGCGCGGAGCCCGCACGCAAACCCCCGGTGGACGACTATGGCGCCGACAGCATCAAGATGCTGAAGGGGCTCGACGCGGTGCGCAAGCGGCCGGGGATGTACATCGGCGATACCGACGACGGGTCGGGCCTGCATCACATGATTTACGAGGTCGTGGACAACGCGATCGACGAGGTGCTCGCGGGCCACGCCAACTCTTGTCAGGTGACGCTCAACGCGGATGGATCGTGCACCGTGCGCGACGACGGGCGCGGGATTCCGACGGGCATCAAGAACGACGACGACATGGATCCGAAGCGCTCGGCGGCGGAGATCGTGTTTACGGAACTGCATGCTGGCGGCAAGTTCGACCAGAACTCGTACAAGGTTTCGGGCGGTTTGCACGGCGTGGGCGTGTCGGTGGTGAATGCGCTGTCGACTTGGCTCAAGGCGCGGATCTGGCGCGAGGGCAAAGAGCATCTGATCGAGTTTCGCGACGGGGTCGCGGTGGCGCCGCTGAAGGTCATCGGCGATGGCAACGGCGAGCGCGGGACGGAGGTGACGTTTCTGCCGTCGCCGAACACGTTCACGATGATCGAGTTCGATTATCCCACCATCGAGCACCGGTTGCGCGAACTGGCGTTTTTGAACTCGGGCGCGAAGGTTCTCCTGACGGACAACCGGCACGCGGATAAAAGGAGCGAGGAATTCTATTACGAGGGCGGCACGGCGGCGTTCGTGCGTTATCTCGACCGGTCGAAGCAATCGCTCATTCCCGAACCGCTGATGATCCGGTTCGAGAAGGACGGCATCGGCGTCGAAGTGGCGCTGTGGTGGAACGACAGCTACCACGAGAATGTTCTGTGCTTCACCAACAACATTCCGCAGCGCGATGGCGGCACGCATTTGGCCGGCTTCCGCGCGGCGCTGACGCGCGTGATCAACAAGTATGCGAATGAAAGCGGCATCTCCAAGAAGGAGAAGGTCGATCTGACGGGCGAAGATGCGCGCGAAGGGTTGACGTGCGTTCTGTCGGTGAAGGTGCCGGACCCGAAGTTTTCTTCGCAGACGAAGGACAAGCTGGTTTCATCGGAAGTGAAGCCGGTGGTGGAGAACGCGGTCGGCGATCAGCTGGCGGCGTGGTTTGAGGAACATCCGAAAGAAGCCAAGACGATCGTCGGCAAGATCGTCGAGGCGGCGCTGGCGCGCGAGGCGGCGCGCAAGGCGCGTGAACTGACGCGGCGCAAAGGTGCGCTCGATGGGCTGCGGCTGCCGGGCGGACTGGCGGAATGCCAGGATCGCGATCCGGTCAACACCGAAATGTTCATCGTCGAAGGCGACTCGGCCGGCGGTTCGGCCAAGCAGGGGCGCAAGCGCGAGTATCAGGCGGTGCTGCCGATCCGAGGTAAGATCCTCAACGTGGAGCGGGCGCGCATCGACAAGATGCTGTCTTCTGAGCAGGTGACGAACATCATCGGCGCGCTGGGGACGGGCATTCGCGACGACTTCGATTTGTCGAAGCTGCGCTACCACAAGATCATCATCATGACCGACGCCGACGTCGACGGCGCGCACATCCGCACGCTTTTGCTGACGTTCTTCTACCGGCAGATGCCGGAGCTGGTGGAGAAAGGGCACGTCTATATCGCCCAGCCGCCGCTGTACAAAGTGGCGCGGGGCAAGTCGAGCACGTATCTGAAGGATCAGCGGGCGCTTGAGGATTATCTCATCGACAGCGGTCTTGAGGACGCGACGCTCGTCACGGCCGATGGCGAGCGGGGCGGTCAAGATCTGCGCGAAATCGTGAAGGATGCGCGCATCGTCATGAACCTGATCGATCAGCTGCATTCGCGGTACAACCGCGGCATCGTCGAGCAGGCGGCGATCATTGGGCTCCTCAATCCGGAGCTCCTGTCGACGGAGGCTAAGGGCGAGGCGGCGGCGCAGTTGCTGGCGGCCCGGCTCGACCAGCTGGCGGAAGAGACGGAGACGGGCTGGGAAGGCCGGATCGGCAACGAAGGCTATGTCGTGCGGCGTCAGGTGCGCGGCGTGACGGAAGCGCATACGCTCGATCGGGCCCTGATTTCGTCGCTGGACGCGCGACGGATCAACGAGCGTCATGCGGGGCTGGCGGAAACCTATGCGCAGCCGGCTAAGCTGAAGCGCAAGGCGGAGACGATACCGGTGCACGGGCCGCGTAGTTTGCTCGAAGCGATTTATGATGCTGGACGTAAGGGACTTACGCTGCAGCGGTACAAAGGACTGGGTGAGATGAACCCGGAGCAGCTCTGGGAGACGACGCTCGACCGCGATGCACGCACGCTGCTGCAGGTGAAGATCGGCGATCTGGCGGAGACCGATGAGATCTTTTCCAAGCTGATGGGCGATGTGGTGGAGCCGCGGCGCGAGTTCATCCAGGACAACGCACTTAGCGTGCAGAACCTCGACGTCTGATGGCTGAAAGCTCAAAACCTACGCTCTGGCTCGTTGCCGGGCCCAATGGGGTGGGCAAAACAACTTATGCCTATCGGTACATACGCACCGTTTCGGGATCGGTGCATTTCGTCAATCTGGATGAAATTGCGCGCGGGCTGTCGCCACTTGATCCCAGCGTGGCGCGGGAAGCCTCAGCACGCATCGCGCTTTCTCGAATCCGTTCGTTCGTTTCAGATCAGCTGTCGTTCACATTAGAGACAACATTGGCCGGCCGCACCCATTTGCGGACTTTGGATCAGGCTCGACTGGCAGGATTTGAAATCCGCTTGTTGTATTTTATGGTGCCAACTCCAGACATCTGTCTGGCCCGCGTTGCCCGCCGTGTCGTTGAAGGTGGGCATGATGTTCCCGAGGTCGATGTCCGGCGGCGGTTCGCGCGGTCCATTGCAAACTTTCCAGATTATATTTGTTCTGTCGATCGCTGGCAGGTCCTGGATAATAGTCGCTTCAATCCCTCGACTGCGGCGGAGGGCCGCCGTGGATGCCTTGCTGTCGAGAGGGACACCTCGGGACTTCCGCATAACCTTTTGGATCAAATCAGGGCTCTTCCGTCGTGTCTGGAGTAACGGCGAATAGCGATCCTAACTTTGCCATGCCGTTTACTGTTTCAGCTTGCTACAAGTTTGCACGCGTTGAGGATTGCGAGGCGTTGCGGGCGGAGTTGTTTTCGCTGGGTGCGCAGCACGGGCTATGCGGCACGATCCTTGTTGCGCCGGAGGGCATCAACGCGACGATCGCGGGACCGGATGCGGGTGTCAGGGCGCTGCTCGGGCACTTGCGGGCGGATGAGCGGTTCGCCGGGCTGGTGTCGAAGGAAAGCTTTGCCGAGACGCAGCCATTCCAGCGCTGGAAGGTGAAGGTGAAGCCCGAGATCCTAACGTTCGGGGCGCCGGAGGCCGATCCGAACGTGCGGGCGGGGACTTATGTGAAGCCGCAGGATTGGAACGATCTGATCGCCCGCAAGGACGTGTTGCTGATCGATACGCGTAACGACTACGAGGTGGCCATCGGTACGTTTCGCGGGGCGATCGATCCGAAGACGCGGTCTTTTACAGAGTTCAAGAACTTCGTGGCGGCCAACTTGGAGCCAGGGCAACATCGCCCGGTCGCTATGTTCTGTACGGGCGGCATTCGCTGCGAGAAGGCGTCGGCGTACTTGCGCGCGCATGGGTTTGACGAGGTTTATCACCTCGAGGGCGGCATCTTGAAATATCTGGAGGATGTGCCGGCGGAGCGGAGCCTGTGGGATGGGGCGTGCTTCGTGTTCGATGAGCGGGTTGCCGTCGGGCACGGCGTGACGCCGTCCGGCCACGCCAAGTGTCGCTGCGGCTGGGCGGTGGCTCCGGACGCGCAAACATGTGCGTCGTGTGGAGCGGCCGTCAGTTAGGCATCGTCTCTGCCGGGATCTTCAGGCTGAGGATGTAGGCAATCAAATTATCCGCATCCTCGCCGGCCACGATGAGATTGGGCATCGTGGGATGTGGGCTTTGTAGGAAGACGCTGAGCGCCGTGCGTGTGATGCCGGGCGTGGCGGCGACCGCTGCAAAAGCCGGGCTGTCGGGATTGGGGGAGGATTCGATCTCGTCTTTGAGTATGGCGTGGCAGCCGGCGCAGTTGGCTTTGGCGTACTCCAGGCCGCGCGCGGGATTGCCGATGCCATCGGCTTTGCTCGGATGAGTGCCTAGGACGAGAACAGCAAGACCGGCGGCAGCAGTGATGGTCCGGCGCATGGGCGGCGTGTCCTTCTGCGGTTGAGGACGTTCATTCTCCAACATTTCATGGTTTAGCCTTTGCGCGGGATCAATTGTGAGGCTGGGACCGGCCGGGGGATTGCGTCCAGATGAGGTTAACTGGCTCTTAAGCCCGTTCGCCTACGTTGCATCGTGTGGGGAAGGCTGGTCCGTGCTTTGTGGAGCGCGGCCGGTCGTTGTGGCGGACGTTGCGCTATGGGTGGGTCTAAGCGGGGCGGAAAAAGCAGTCTTACGCGTGGCGCCGTCAAGGCGCGGCGCGCGGCGACTGATTTTTTCCGGCTCATTTCAGGCGGGCGCAATGGCGGCGCCAAGCGGCGTACGTCGATGGTTGGGCCCCGTCTTAGACCGGCAGCGCGGGTCTTTATCATCGCACCGCTTGCTGTCGCGTCGATTGCCTCGCTGGCACTGGCGTCGATGCTGGTATTCTACACTTTCACCATTCCCGATCCGTTATCGCTTCGCACGAAGGTGTCCGGGCAGCCGATCCGCATTCTCGCGCGCGATGGAAGTGTGCTGGCCGAGCGCGGAACGGCGCACGATTTCATTCCGCTCGATTTTCTGCCCAAGCGCGTGATCGATGCGGTGATTGCAACGGAGGACCGGAAGTTCTGGACGCATTGGGGTGTCGATCCTGCGGGGTTTGTGCGCGCCGCGTTCGTTAATTTGCGCTCGGGGCGGTTTGCGCAGGGCGGGTCGACGCTGACGCAGCAGCTGGCAAAAAATCTCTTTCTGACGCCCGAGCGGACGCTGGGGCGCAAGGTGGAAGAGGTGGTTCTGGCGCTGTGGCTGGAGTTGCGGCTCAGCAAGCACGAGATCCTCGAGCTTTATCTCAACCGGGTCTATTTCGGCGGCGGGGCGTATGGCATTGAGGCGGCCGCGCAGCGGTATTTCGATAAGTCGGCGCGGGCCCTGACCTTGCAGGAGGCGGCAGTGATCGCGGGGCTGTTGAAGGCGCCATCGCGGTTTGCGCCCACGTCGAGCCCGAAATTGGCGATTATCCGTAGCCATAGCGTGCTGGCGAAAATGCATGATGCCGGGTACATCACCGCCGTCGAATTGCAGAAGGCACGATCGAAGCGTGTAGTGTTTTCTAATGTGCGCCGCGATAGCGAGCGGCAGGCGACCGATTATGCCATCGACTATGTGCTCGACCGAATGCCCGAGGCCCTGGGTGGCGGCAACGGTCAAATCATCGTCGACACGACCATCGACCGCAATTTGCAGCGGCATGCCTCGGCGGTTGTGGCGGAAGCCATCAAGCGCGAGGGCGGGGAACTCGATGTCGATCAGGCGGCCGTGACTGTGCTTGATCTGTCGGGCGGCGTGCGGGCTATGGTGGGCGGGCGCTCCTATGCGGAAAGCCAGTTCAATCGCGCCGTGAAGGCCATGCGCCAACCGGGGTCGGCGTTCAAGCCGATCGTTTATCTGGCCGCACTTGAGAAGGGATACACGCCCGATAGCGTGGCTTATGATCTGCCGTTTAACCTAGATGGCTGGTCGCCGAAGAACGATAACGGCCGCTTCAGCGGAGCGACGACGCTGCGGCAGGCGATGGCGCAGTCGATCAACACCATCGCGGTTCGGCTGATGATGGACGTGGGGCCGGACAAGGTTGTTGCGTTGGCGAAGCGGCTCGGGATGGAGGCGGCGTTGCGGCCGGAACCGTCGCTGGCGCTTGGGACGTCGGAAGTTTCGCTGATCGATCTCACGGGGGCATTCGGGGCGTTCGCGACGGGCGGCACGGTGGTGGAGCCGCATGTGATCCGGCGCATCCGGTCGAGCACGGGGCGCGTTCTCTATGCGCGGCCGGCGCCGAACGGGGACACGGTGGCGGCGCCAGGATCAGTGGCGGCATTGAACGGCATGTTGCAGACCGTGGTGGAGAGCGGCACGGGCAAGCGCGCGGGTTTGGCAGCGCATGCGACGGCTGGCAAAACCGGCACCAGCCAAGATTTCCGCGATGCCTGGTTCATCGGCTACACGGCGCACTACGTCGGTGGTGTGTGGACCGGCAATGACAACGGATCGCCGATGCGCAAGGCTACGGGTGGAAACCTGCCGGCGCTGATCTGGAACCGGGTGATGGAGCACGCGCACAACGGATTGGATAGCTTACCGCTGGCTGGCACGCAGCCGGTTTCCGATGCGCAAGGATTTTATTCAAGCGATCGAGGGACCGCGCCGGAGTTGCTGCCATGGCGAATGCCGACCACAATGGCGCCGGCTGCCAAGCCGCAAAAGGCGCCGAAGAAGCGCGCCGATCCGGTGGTTTACCCGACGACGCGGATCGACGAAGATTTTATTGCGCGGGCGCTGCAAGGATTGCCGGGCTCTGATGAGCGGATACGGGCGGAGAATAATCCTGAGCTGCCGCGCGCGGCGCCGCGCCCGATGTCCGGTTTGATGTCGCTGGGTGCGGGCGCCAGTGGAGTTGCGCCCTAGGCGAGAGGCATCAGGTCTCTGGTTCGACGCCGTAGCGATGCAGGTCCATGCCGTATATGCGCAGCCAATTCTTGGCTTCATCCATGCCGGGGCAGGTCTGGCGCACGAGCGCCCAGAAGCGGGGCCCGTGATTCATTTCGCGCAAATGGGCGACTTCGTGGGCGGCGACGTAGTCGAGGATGGCGGGCGGCGCGAGCACGAGACGCCACGAGAAGGACAGCGCGCCCGTCGTCGAGCAGGAGCCCCAGCGGCTGGTCTGGTCGCGGATGGTCAAGCGGTTGGGTTTCACGCCGAGGCGGCAGGCATGCCAGGCGACGCGGTCTTCGAGAACGGTGCGGGCTTCTTTTGAGAACCAAAGTTCGAGACGTTTGACAGCGGCGGCCAAGTCGCCCGGTGCGTGCAGTTCGTGGAACGGGTGGGACTCGATGCGGCGGACGACGCGGCGGCGGGGAACTTCTCCGGGCATGACGACCCGGTGGGCGACGCCGCGGAGCGGTATGAGCATGCCGTCGCGGAACGGGATGGGGGCGGGGAGACTATCGAGACGTTCGCGGACCCAATCCAGATTGCGCGTGAGGAAGGACCCCGCTTCCTCGATCCCGCATTGGACGGGGAGTGTCACGATGACCGCCCGGCGTGTGCGGCTCACACGTAGCGTTAGCCGTCGCGCGGCGGGATGGCGGCGGACTTCGACAGGTGCGCCGATGCGATCGGTCTCTCGTTGCGAGAGCGTGGTCACATGAGGCACTTTGGACTTGCGCATGTACGTCCTCAAATGAGCGGGCCGGCGCATTCAATATGCGCTCAACTACTCGTTATGCTTTGATCGCGGTCACACCATCATGCGGTGATCCCGTTCTCGCGCGCACCCGATACTGAGATGACGAACCGCGTCGTCCGTCAATGGTGCACTTCAGTGCGAAAGCGATGCGCTGGCGCGCCGACGCCGCAACGCATCGCACATCACTTCAAATACCAAGATCGGAGGCCTGTGTGCGAGCGGAAAATTTCTTGTTGCGTGCGCGGCCTTGACTGTGGCGCAGATGCGGCATTCGCAAATGGTGCATGCCGCGGTGATTTACGCATTGCAAAAATCAATCACAGCGCGGCGGCGATCGCCTTGGCGAGTGCATTGGCGTCGGTGGAATGGGGGAAATGCTTCGTGTAGGCGCCGTTGGCGTTCATGAGGTAGAAGAAGGAGCTGTGGTCGATATTGTAGCGCGTGGGGTCCTTTTCGTCGGGAACTTTTACAGCATAGACACGATAGGCCTTGATAGCGGCTTGGATTTCATCCGGGGTCCCCGTCAAGCCTTGAATGTTGGGATGAAAGCTCTTGACGTATTGTCCGAGGGCCGCAGCGGTGTCGCGCTCGGGATCGAGCGTGATGAACAGCGTCGAGATCTGGTTGGCTTTCTCGCCTAATTCGTTCAAGGCAACGGTCAGCGTTTGTAGGCCCGATGGGCACACATCAGGGCAATTCGTGAAGCCGAAGAAGACGAGCATCGGCTTGCCGGCGAAATCCTTCTCGGTACGGCGCTGACCCGCCGTGTCGGTCAGGCTGAACGGTCCGCCGATGGCCGGCCTGCCTGCCGTTTGAGTGGCTTGGGGTGTGGACGGATCGGTCACATTCAGCGTCACGTATGCCGTTGCAGCTCCGGCCAAGAGCCCCAGTGCGAGGGCGATTATCAATTTCGAAGCCATGACGTAACCTTTTTTGTCTATTGCCCGGGCGCGAAGGCGGTGTGCCGCTTACTACTCGGCTGGATGGCCAGCTCAGTCGCATTTCGGTACGGGGCTTTTGGCAGTCAGTTCCCATGGGAAATAGCGGGGCGGGCTGTGACTTGCAACGTTACCTCGCATATGGTTGGGAACGGGTGTGCGGCTGGATGTCCGGCCAGCCTTGGAAGGACGAGCTGAGGCCGTGTCGTCGGAGAAATCAATTCTGAGCCGGTTTTGGCAAGCAAGCGACGAGGACAGCCAGCTTCGCCTGCAGACGATCGTGCGGCTGCGCTGGCTCGCCGTGTTGGGCCAGCTCGCCGTTATTGGCGTCGTGGCGCTCGTACTGGAGTTCCGGCTTCCTGTTGGCTGGTGTCTGTTTTTGACAGCGTGTTCGGCCTGGCTCAACGTTTTTCTGGCGGTGAAATTCCCGGCGCGGCATCGTTTGTCGGCCCGGCTGGCGACGGCTTTGCTCGGCTACGACATCGTGCAGCTGGCGGCGCTCCTCTTTTTTACAGGTGGGGTGCAGAATCCTTTCACGATGCTTTTGGTGGTGCCGGTGACGGTTTCGGCGGCGACGCTGCCGCCGCGGCACACCGTGGCGCTGGCATTTCTTGCTTCGGTTGCGACGCTGTTGATTGCCACTACGTCGTATCCGCTGCCCTGGTATCCCTCCGAGCCGCTCGATCACCCGGTGCTGTACGATCTGGGGATCGTCGCGGCCGTGATCTCGACGATGCTGTTCATGGCGCTTTATGCGCGGCGGTTGACGCGGGAGGGCAAGTTGATGTCGGCGGCGCTAACGGCGACGGAACTCGTTCTCGCGCGGGAACAGAAGCTGCATGCGCTCGATGGTCTGGCTGCTGCGGCCGCGCACGAATTGGGCACGCCGCTCTCGACGATCGTTCTGGTAACCAAGGAAATGCAGGCGGGGCTGCCGAAGGATAGCCTGCTGGCGGAGGACGTGGAGTTACTGCGGCAGCAGGCGCTGCGGTGCCGCGAGATTTTGCAGAAGCTCACCAAGCATCCAACCGAGCAGGACCCGCTGCATGGAAACATTTCCTTGCAGGAGATGCTGGAGGAGGCTTCGGCTCCCTATGCCAACGATGGCAAGCCGATTCATATATTTGTCCATCCGGCGAGTGGGATGACGGGGACAGCGCAGGATCAACCGCTCTCGGCGCGCAAGCCCGGCGTGCTTTACGGGCTTGGGAACCTGATTGAGAACGCGGTCGATTTTGCCCGCGGGCGGGTCGATTTGACGGGCGAGTGGGATCAGACGACGGTCTCGGTGACGCTGACGGACGATGGGCCGGGGTTCGCGCCGGAAATTATCGACACGCTGGGCGAGCCATACGTTACGTCCCGGCCGATGTCGGCGCGAAAGACGACCGGCAAAGCGGGCGGGCTTGGGTTGGGGTTCTTTATCGCCAAGACGCTTTTAGAACGCTCGGGCGCGCGGGTAACGTTGGAAAATAAGCTGGCGCCGCAACGGGGGGCCGTGGTCCGGCTCGTCTGGCCTCTGGATGCTTTCGAGGCTGGCGCCGAGCGGGCGGGACCGGGAACGGCTGTGCCACGGCCGCAGCTCCGGCCGGCGGCTATTGAGGTTTACGACCGTTAATCTATTTACCAATGCCAAGGTATGCGTTTTCCGTGGGTTTGCCCTTGGCTTGGCCGGGGCAAGACTATAGTTTGCCGCACGTGGAGGACGCCCGTGACTGAAGATCTGTCATTTAAGCCCGATGAACTGCCTGAAGATCGTTCGCTCATTATCGTGGACGACGACCGGGCGTTTTTGCAGCGAATGGTGCGTGCCATGGAGCAGCGCGGATTTCTGGTCCGCAGCGCTTTTACGGTGTCGGAAGGCATCGATCTGGTGCGCCAGAGCCCGCCGGCCTTCGCGGTCATCGATCTGCGGCTTGAGGACGGGAACGGGCTCGATGTCATTGCCGAACTGACCAGGGTGCGCCCGAACGCGCGCATCATCGTGCTGACGGGATACGGCAACATCGCGACGGCGGTAACGGCGGTGAAGCTTGGCGCGGTCGACTATCTCGCGAAGCCTGCCGATGCCGATGATGTGACGGACGCTCTACTGGCGCCGCCGAATTCGAAGGCGCCGCCGCCCGAAAACCCCATGTCGGCGGACCGGGTGCGTTGGGAGCACATTCAGCGTGTGTATGAACTGTGCAATCGCAACGTGTCGGAGACGGCGCGGCGGCTGAACATGCACCGGCGTACCCTGCAGCGCATTCTTGCCAAGCGCGCGCCTAAGTAGGCAACGGGTCTCTCTCAAAGATCTTTCGCTTCGCTGCGGGCCTTCAATCCCGGATCAATAACGGCTGCTAAGCGAAGCGACGCCGTGCGGGCAAAGCGCAATGTCAGCACTTTGCGGCGGGCGGCCGTGAGCGGCGGGGCCGGGGCCGCGGGGCGCAGAATTTCGGCGCCGTACCGGTCGGCCAGGATCAGGCCGCAGGCTGCTGGCAGAATTTCGCGAGGGAAATCAGGCTTAACGGCGAAGAAGAAGCGATCGCAGTATTCGGCGTATTCGGGCCACTTCTGATCGCTGCGGAAGTCGGCGAGGCTTGATTTGATCTCTATGATGGTCAGGATGCCGTTGCGATCCAGGGCTGCGATGTCGGCGCGGCGGCCATTGGGGAGCGTGAATTCGGAAATCGGTGTGAGCCCGGCGTCGATGAGCATGCGTGAGGTCCCACGCAGGATCTCCAGCGCGACGGGATCACTACTGAGAGGGGCATCGGGTCCCGGCGCAACGGCGCCGCCGGCCGTGGGCTCATCGGTGTCGGTCATGCCTCGTTTGTCGCGACTGGAATCGCAAAAGTCCACTCTCGCGAGACCGTTTGGCAGCCGGTCAACTTCGTTGCTGCCGTTACAGGATAGGCTTTGATGCCTGAATTGCCGGAAGTTGAGAATGTCCGCCGCAGTCTGGAGCGCGTGCTCTGTGGCCAGACCCTGGCGCGAGTGGATGTGCGGCGGCCAAATTTGCGTTTTCCGTTCCCGGATAATTTTGCGAAGCGGCTAACCGGGCGGGCGATCACCGGCGTAGCGCGAAGAGCAAAGTATCTGCGGGTGCTGCTCGACAGTGGCGATGTTCTGGTCGTGCATCTGGGGATGACGGGCCGATTTATTCTTGGTGAGACGGAGAAAGCCGGGCGGGGCGGCGTTGTCGGCGACTATGTTTATGAGAGCGGGCACCTGCCGCAGCATGATCACGTGGTGTTCGAGACGGTGGCGGGGTTGCGCGTGACGTACAACGATCCACGGCGGTTCGGGTACATGCTGCTCGAACCGGACGCGGAGATGGATGCGCATGCGCTGTTTCGCGGGCTCGGTGTAGAGCCGCTCGGCAATGATCTCGATGCGGCCGTGATTGCGGCGCGGGCGTCGGGACGGCGGGCCGATCTCAAAGCGTTTTTGATGGATCAGCGCAACATCGCAGGGTTGGGCAATATCTATGTGTGCGAGGCCTTGTTCCGGGCCGGGCTATCGCCGCGGCGGAAGGCCGGAACATTGGCGACGCGGACTGGCAAGCCAACCGAGCGGAGTGAACGACTCGTGCCGGCGATCCGTCAGGTTTTGCTGGAAGCGGTCGAGGCGGGGGGATCGACGCTGCGTGACTACCGGCGGCCGGATGGAAGCCCTGGCGGATTTCAAGACCGGCATGCCGTTTATGACCGCGAGGGGCAGGCGTGCTGCAAGCCCGGGTGCGGCGGCGTGGTGCGGCGGGTCGTGCAGGCGGGGCGGTCGACGTTTTATTGTCCGACGTGTCAGACGTAAGCGCAGCGCATCAGGATTTGCGCAAGCGCCATTGGGTGATGGCGGCCACGTAGCAAATGCTGGCGATGGCAATTCCGCCAAACAGAAAAATGTAGTTGGCCGCCCAGTCGCCCTTTTGCGTCAGGAGTTTTCCGGCCAGGATCAAGAACACAAGACCGCCCAGGACGGCGAGGCCGTGTAGCAGCGTGAGTGCGATGGGCGGTGGGGTTCCGTTGTCGCCGTCGCCCATGCTTCGCACGTAAAGGAGCAAGCCGGCAGCGATGAGTGCGGCAGCGGTGCCATATTGCCAGCCGTGCTGCCACGTGACGTCGGTTAAGCCATAGACGGCGAAAAAAGCTGCGGCCCCCCAGGCGTATGTGAGTGCCGCCAGACGCGTGTTGCGGCGCATGGTGTGGAAGAGGAGCCCCGGGGCCTCGCTTTTTTCTGTTAGCCACGCCGGGCGATTGACGCGCCAGGCGACGATAAACATGAAGAAACAAAAGGCAAAGGCGCAGACGGCGGCGAGGCCGCGGGATCCGGTCGCTGCTCCATACGCCATGCCACCGGCACTCGCTAGCAAGGCGACCACTACACTGGCGATCAGGGGTTGAAGCGACATGCGTGGCCCTTTGCGGTGATTGGCGGTGTAGGCGAGGTCAGGCTGCGGGTTGGCGGTCGCGGGTGTAGAAGAGTGCAGCGGCGCTGATCGCGGCCAGTGCAATGGCGCCGAAGAGGAACACCGTCTGGGCGGCCCAATCCAGTTTGGCCGTATTGAGGAACTGCTTGTCCGGGTCGATCAACAGGCCGATGACCGCGACGACCGTTCCGGCGAACTGCACAATCGTGAGAATGCGCCCAATCTTGAGCAACGTGGGATCGTCCTTGCCGCGGGCGACATCGTTGGACAGTGCTGTTGCAAAAAACAAACTGACGACGGCGACCAAGGCCAGCGCGCCAAAGAAGACCGGCCATTCGCGCCATTCGGGTAGGATGAAATAGTAGGTGACGAACAGGGCCAGGGCGCCCCAGGCATAGACCAAGCCCATGTAGCGTGCGGTTGAGGCCGAGACGGCGCTCAAGGGGGCGCCGGCTTTGTCGAGCGCGATGGTGTTGCGAAGGCCCAAGGCGGCGATGGTGAAGCTGATCAATGCCGTCACGGCCATATAGTAGTGGGGGACGCCGCTGCCTGCTGCCAGAATGAGGGAGCACATCCCGATGGTGAGAATGCAAACCCAGATAAACTTCGTGCTGTTTTCGTTCATGGTCGGGTGCCACCGTTGATTTCGCCCGCTGCGGGCGGGTGGTTGCGGGTCCGCGAGGCATAACCCGGTTTGCATGCTGTTCAAAGCCATGCAGCGCAGACGGGCTGGTTTTCCGCAGATTATGGCGGGCGATTCGGCGACGGCTGTTGCCTCAGGTGGCGGGGTCTCCGGGCCGCAGGAACGGCAGGCCGGACCCGACGATCTTGGGGTCTGGGGGTGTTGTGACGGTTTCGTCACGGCCTTCGTAGGGCAGCAACGTCAGGATCTTGCGGATGACTTCCAGGCGCATGCGGCGCTGGTCGTTGGCGCGCACGATGGTCCAGGGGCTATCGGGCGTGTCGGTGAAGCGGAGCATTTCGGTTTCGGCAGCGGTGTAATCATCCCACTTGGCGATGGCGGCCTGATCGATGTCTGTGAATTTCCAGCGCTTCAGCGGATTGTGCCGGCGTTCGTGGAAACGGGTGAGCTGCATTTCACGGCCGACGGAGAGATAGAGCTTCAAGAGTTTGACGCCGTCGCGGACCAGGAGGCTTTCGAATTCGGGGGCGTCGCGCAGGAAGTCGGCGTGCTGCTTGGGCGTGCAAAAGCCCATGACGCGCTCGACGCCGGCGCGGTTGTACCAGGAGCGGTCGAAGAGGACCATGTCGCCTGCGGTGGGCAGGTGTTGCACGTAGCGCTGGAAGTACCACTGGCCGCGTTCGGCTTCGGTGGGTTTGGTGAGCGCGACGGAGCGGGCGTGGCGGGGATTGATGCGCTCTAGAATGGTGGAAATGGCGCCACCCTTGCCTGACGTGTCGCGGCCTTCGAACAGGATGACGACGCGCTGGCCGGTGTTTTCTACGTGGGTCTGGAACTTGAGCAGTTCCAATTGCAGGGGCGTGAGGGCCTCGTCGTAGTCCTTGCGTTTGATCTTCTCGTCATAGGGGTAGCCACCTGAACTCATTGCGGCTTCGGCGATGGCTTCGGGGATTTCCGGGTTGTTGATGTCGAAGGCAGCAAGCGCGTCCTTTGGCGGTTTGGCGGGTTTCGCCTTCTTTTCCGGCTTCGCGGGTTTGTCGTTTTTGGCCATGGGCTGGTCTCCCTTCGTCACTCCCCGACGGTAAAGCATGGGCGCGGGCCTTGAGCCAGAGGGCATCGGGAGCGGGGAAACCCGATGCCACGGGGAAGCCGGGGACACGCCGCGGGCCCGCCATAGTCCAGTCCCCGTCGGGACAAGAAGGACGACTAGGGAACGTGTTCGTGATTTTTCAGTTCGAGTGTGGGTGCGGGCGGGTTCCATGGCGTTACAGTCGAGTGCGCACACGATGCAGACGCGGCGAACGGCGGCGTTCGCCTTCGGCGGCGAGGGCGGCAGCCAGGGGCCGTCGCAGGGGCAACCCGGCGAGGGGCGCGATCTCAAGAAAATCGTTTTGATCGCCGGGCTCGGCATCCTGTCGTGGGTGGCGACCTACGTCGGTATGCTGGAGCTGATCGAAGCCAATATGGGCGACCTGCCGCTCATTCATAAGGCGATCATCGGCTTTTCGGTGGCCATGCTGATGACGATGATCATCTGGCTTTTGGACCAGATGTTCGCGCCGATCCCGCTTTTCACGAAGGCAGTATATGCGGCCGGATATGTGTTTTTGACTCTGATATCGGTGGGCTTTGGGTTTGGCTTTTATTGGAAGGTGCTTGAGAGCCGGTCGGAAGCGTCGCGGTCGGCGGAGTCGGCGGTCGTGCAGGTGCAGGGCTCGCTGAATGCGGCGGCAACGCGGCTCGATCAGCTGCAAAGCACGCTGGTGAAGCTCTCGGCGCTGTCGACGGAAAAGGCGGAACTGGAGCGGACGAAGGGGACATCGTGCCCCAACAGCCGGCCGGGCGACGGGCCGCGGCGGAAGCTGCGCGAGGACGATGCGGCGCGGTTTTCGTTTGCGTCGGATTTCGTGAAGGACCGCGCGACGGCTGTGAAGGGGGAGTTGTCGGCTTTGGATGGCGATCTGTTGAAGATCGTCAATGGCGATCCGTCGACCATCGATGCCAAGTCGGGGACGCGCAACGAATTCATGAAGGCGCTGTCACGCAAGCTCGACATGACGGTGACGGGGTTTAATGCGTTCCGGACTGATCCGCAGCTGCGGCAACTCCGGACGGAATTGAATGACCGGGCGGAACAATCGACCTTTGGCGATCCTAAGAAAGGCGGCTTTGTTTGCCCGGATGCGCAGTTGCAGGGCGCGTTGCGCGGGGCTGTAAAGGCGATCGATCAATTGCCGGAGTTGGAGAAGCCGAAGATCGCGGCGGTGGAAGGGTCGGAGGCGACCATCGAGGCGTTCCGTCGTTTGACGGCGACGTTCTATGGAGCGTTGTCGTTCAAGATGCCGCCGTCAGCGGATGAGTTGCGCGAATTGCAGCAGAAGGCCGTGCAATCGGTGGAAAGCGGGCCAGGGCAACGGGCCTTCGACACAGAAGCGGTGGGGTTGTCGAAGCGGGATTACGTGCCGCTCGCGATTGCGCTGTTTGTCGATATTTGCCTCCTGCTTGTTTCCATGGGGCGGCCGGTGAACCGGCTTGGCGGGCTGATGCCGCGGATGCAGGCGGCGGAGCGCAGTCCGGTCAGCACCATTCTCTCGCGGTTCAACGATATCCATCGCGATCCCGACATCCGGCAGACGTTCGAAGTGTTTCGCCATGTCGTGTTCGATCAGGGCGGCGTTTATTACGTCGCGGTGCCGTTGGATGCGCCGTTCACGATGGGACGGCGCGGCGCGCCGGGGGTTCAGATTCCCTATGGTTCGCAGGAAGCGCAGGAGTTGCAGCACGAGGCGCATCTGCTGGCGAACTTGTTCACCAGTTTTGAGAAGGAGCGCATTTTTGCGCGCGTGCATAGTCCGCTGCTGACGACGGGGACGGTGCAGAAGAAGCTGGCGCGGCAGGGGAGCAAGTTTGCCGGGTGCCGGGCGTTCCGGATCTACCGGTTCCGGGATGGGGCGTGGCAGGAGATCATTCTTGGCGCCGTGATGGGTGCGGCCAAGCGGGCGGAGGATCAGCGGGCGACTGAGGCGCGGGATGTGACCGTTCGGCCGACTGGTGTGACGGAGACGCCGCGGCGCGAGGTGCGGGCCGAAGATGCGCCGGCTGCGGCGAGGCAAGCGGCGGGGGGCGTTGCTTCGCTGGAGGAGGCGCGGTTTGCGGCTGGACACGGGCCCTATGCTCAGGCGGCTCATGATGAGCTTTCGATCCGGCCGGATCGGGAACCGCATATCGAGGTGCGGGCCGCCAACAGCAACACGGTGCCGGCATCGCGGGCTGCTCCCGCCGCCGAGCGTACGGTAGTGGAGGACACGCCGCCAACAGTGGTGCCGCTGCGGCCGCGTGCGCCGGTTGGGCCGCAGGCCAGTGGTGAGGCGGACGACGGCCGGGTGGCTGCTCCGGTTATCGAGCGGATCGATGCAGGCGCGCCAGCCGAGGGCATGGTCGATATCGTGATGCGGCGGGAGACGGCGACGTTCCGGGTTCCGGTGAGCCAGGCAACTTTGCCGGTTACACTTTTTCCTACAGATGGGAATCTGGCCGAGGCGCTGCCGGTTTTCGCGGAAGAGTCCGTGCCGGCGCCTGCGATTGCGCAGATCGCAGCGGCCATCGAGACGTCTGCGGACGATCAGCAAGACCTGTTCGAAGTCAATGATTTCGAAGCGGCAGTAGACGAGGATTCGGACGGCTTGTCGGCGCTGGCAGGACGGCTGCGGCCTGCGCTTCCGCGGGGATAGGACCAGTGAATGAGCATTCGAAACGGGTGTTCAAAAACCGGTCGATCAGCAACGGTTGATTAACGCCTTCGGACGCAGATTGGGTGTCACGAAACATGATCCCCCAGCGGTGCCGCCCAAGCATCGTCAAAGGGGGAGGAATAAGGAAGCAGAGCCCATGCCCACCTTCACCCCGCCCCGCATGCATGTCGTACGCAAGGAGGAGAAGGAAGCCCGGCTTACCGCTTTTGTCGCCGAGCAGCTTGCAGCTGCCGTCGCGTGCAATGCACATGGCCGGGACGTGACGGTTCTGGCGCGCTCTTTCGATAGTCCGGTGCTGAAGGCGTTGGCCGCGCAGGCTGATGCTATACGTGCGGCCGGTTTGAAGGTGCGAGTCGTCGCCGTTTTGGCCGAGGGTGCGACAGATGTTGTGACGGCGCTTCTGGATGGTGTGGAGATGCGGTCGGCTTGCGATGGCCGGCTACTCGACGCGCACGAGCAGCTCGCGGTTGGCGACAAGGTGGCTTGGATCGGTGATTGCATGCGCCGCGAGCCGACCAAGCGCGATGCCTATGAAATCTACAGCGCGGATTGCGCGGACACGGCGGCGCTGGCGCATCGATCGTTCGATCGAGTCTGGGCGTTTGCCGGTACGGGTCAGCCGGAGGCCGTGGTCGCGGCGCCGGAAGTGGCTGCCAATGTGGCTTCGGTGGAGGTCTCTATTGCGGCCATTGCCGAGGGCGAAACGGCGCCTACCGTTTCCACACGGCACTAAAACAACGAAATTCCCGGTGCGAAACGGGAGGGCGGGTCTTCGGACCCGCTCTTTTTTTTGGCGCCATCCGACTCCCCTTCCGGGGAGCCGGCCGGATGGCGCGTGGGCGTATCCTTCCGGGGAGCCAGCCGGATGGCGCGTGGGCGTATCCTGCCGGGAAGCCGGCCGGATGGCGCGGGGGTGGATGGGCGCCAGGGCGGGTTCTGGGGATAAGAAGCGGTAAGTTTGGATAAGTCCGGGGTTGCCGCCGCCCTCTTGCCGCTCGGGACTGTTGGTCTTCACGGGTTGACTTAGAAAAACGATGATCACGACGGTCTAATCCGCGTGCGCGAGCGCTTGTTCGCGCAGCTTTTTGCAAGGGTGACGTCATGCGCCTGTTCAGCGCCTTCCTCTTTCTTCTGTTCGCCGTGGTGGCCGGACCGTTGTCCGCGTCGGCTGCGTCGCGTTTTGCGCATCAGGGTATTTCGGAGGATGCGGCGCGATATGAGAAATACGTGCGGGAGACGTGGAAGGCCGGGGCGAAGACCGCTGCGGATCTGAGGCTTACTGCGTCGAAGCAGTTGGCGGCGGACGCGCGGGCTGCCTCGCGCAGTTATGCGACGGCGGTGTCAGCCGATCCGAAGAATGCCGAGAGCTGGCTCGGCCTCGCAAAAGCGCTGCTCGCGATCAAGGTGACGGACGAGAATTCGGCGGAGCGCTACGATCTGCCGGTGAATGCGTCGGGCGCGGCCTACCGGGCCTACGAGTTGGCAACCGATAAGAGCCGGCAGGCGGAGGCGCTGGGCGTGCTGGGCGAGGCGATGCAGCGGCGCGCGTACTGGCGGCCGGCTATCGATGCTTACCGGATCAGCCTGGAGCTGGCAGAGGCGCCGGCGGTTCGGGCGACGTATGAGAAGCTGCGGGCCGAGCATGGTTTCCGCATGACGGATTATAAGACGGATACCGAATCCTTGCGTCCGCGTGTGTGCGCGGTGTTCTCGGAGAACCTGAGCCGGGGCGATATCGACTTTGCGAAGTTCGTGTCGGTGGACGGTAAGGACCCGGAGAATGTGACGGCGGAAGGCTCGCAGCTGTGCATCGAGGGGCTGACCTACGGGCAGCGCTATCAGATCCAGATTCGCGACGGGCTGCCGTCGGAGACCAAAGAGACGATTGAGAAGAAAATTGCGCTCGCTGTTTATGTGCCGGACCGGAAGGCGTCGGTGCGGTTTACGGGCAAGAGCTATGTGCTGCCGAGCCGGGGCCAGCAGGGCATTCCGGTGGTGAGCATCAACACGCAGCGGGTGGCCATCGAGGTCTATCGCGTCGGCGACCGGAGCCTCGTCACGATGGTTGGCAACGGTGAACTTGACCGGCAACTCTATGGCTATGACGTGGCCACGTTGAAAGACCGCACGGGCGAGAAGGTCTATGCGGGTGAAATGGATGTCGCGCAGAAGATCAACGAAGAGGTCGTGACGGCCTTTCCGGTGAGCGAGACGATCGGACAATTGAAGCCCGGTGCCTACGCGATGATCGCCAAGCCGGCGGATGGATCGTCGGAGGACTATAATAGCCTTTCGACGCAGTGGTTCATCGTGTCCGATCTCGGATTGACGGCGTTTTCGGGTGACAGCGGCGTGCATGCGTTCGTGCGGTCGCTGGCGGAGACGACGGCGGTGGCGGGTGCCAACGTGAAGCTCGTGGCGCGCAACAACGAGGTGTTGGGTACAGCGAAGTCTGATGCGAACGGATACGTGCGTTTCGAGGCCGGTCTGGCGCGCGGCGAGGGCGGGTTGCAGCCGGCGGTTCTGGTCGCGGAGACGGGCGAGGGCGAATACGCATTTCTCGATCTGACGTCGAATGCGTTCGATCTGTCGGATCGTGGCGTGAAGGGGCGCGATGCGCCTGGGCCGATCGATGCTTTTGCCTACACGGAGCGCGGCGTTTATCGGCCGGGCGAAGAAGTGAATGTGACGGCGCTCGTTCGCGACGCGGCCGGGGCGGCGTCGACGGTTCCCGTGACGGTGATCCTGACGCGGCCGGACGGCGTGGAGCATGCGCGCTATCCGCTGAGCGATGAGGGCCTCGGCGGGCGCACGGTGCGGATCGCGCTGGGCGGTGGCGTGATGACCGGGACGTGGCGCGCGAAGGTGCATGCGGATCCGAAAGCCGATGCGTTGGCGCAGGTGTCGTTCCTCGTGGAAGACTACGTTCCGGAGCGGCTCGATCTCACACTTAAGCCTGACGCGGGGCCGATTGCGGTCGATGCGCCGAAGTCGATTGTCATTGACGGGCGCTATCTGTACGGGCCGCCGGCGGCTGATCTGTCGGTTGAGGGCGAGATCGTGGTGCGCGCGGCGGCGAAGGATATCGACGGATATCCGGGCTACAAATTTGGCGATGCGGATCAGTTGATCAATCCGGTGCGGCAGCCGCTGGAGAGCCTGCCGGACACGGATGCGAACGGAAAGGCGACGCTGGCTGTGTCGCTGCCGGCGGTGGAGAAGACCGCGCGGCCGCTGGAAGCCAGCATTCTGGTACGTTTGCGTGAGGTTTCGGGACGTTCGATCGAACGCAACGTTGTGCTGCCGGTTGATCTGAAGCAGCGCCGCATCGGCGTGAAGCCGATGTTCAAGGATAGCGGGCCGGGCGACGGCGAGCAGGCATCATTCGAGGTAATTTCGCTCGACGCGGCTGGTGCGCGGACGGCGGAAGCGGGTCTCGTGTGGGAACTCGTGCGGCTCGAGACGTCGTGGCAGTGGTACAGCCGCGACGGGGCATGGACGTATGAAACGCAGACGATCCGGCGCAAGGTTGCGAGCGGGACGCTCGATACGCTCGCCGACGTGCCGGCGAAGGTCGTGGCCGATGTGGACTATGGCCGCTTCGAACTGGAAGTGCGTTCCGTCGATGCAGGCGGGCCGGCGACATCGGTGACGTTCAATTCCGGTTGGTATGCGGCGGCCGGGGCGGCGGAGAGCCCGGAAATGCTCGACGTGGCGCTCGACAAGGAAAGTTATCAGGCCGGTGAGACGGCGAAACTGCGCATTGCGTCCAAGCAGGGTGGCAAGGCTTTGGTGGCCGTGCTCGGCAACGGGCTGGTGACATCGAAGGAAGTCGATATCGCCAAGGGCGGCGGTGAAGTTGAATTGACGGTCGGTGAGGATTGGGGGCCGGGCGCTTATGCCACCGCGCTGCTCTATCGCCCGATGGACGAGCAGGCCAAGCGCATGCCGGGCCGCGCGATCGGCATCAAGTGGATCGGTGTCGATCAGTCGAAGCAGACGCTGAAGGTGGTGTTGCCGGGTGCGGCGAAGATCAAGTCGGGCGATGGGCTGACGATCCCGGTGAAGGTCGAGGGATTGGACGCGGGCGAAGAGGCGCGCGTCACGATTGCGGCCGTCGATGTGGGCATTCTCAATCTGACGAAGTTCCAGACGCCTGCGCCGGAGACGCATTTCCACGCGCAGCGCAAGCTGGCGCTGGAGGTGCGCGACTTCTATGGCCGCCTGATCGACGGTATGCGGGCCGAGCGGGGCAAAATGCGCTCCGGCGGCGATGGCATGGAAGAGGACGGCATTGCGGGTTCGCCTCCGGTGGAAGAGACCGTGGCACTGTTCTCCGGCATCGTGAAAGTCGGTGCGGATGGGACGGCGCAGGTTGATTTCGCGCTGCCGGACTTTAACGGCACCGTGCGCGTGATGGCGGTCGCCTGGTCGAAAACGAAAATTGGCCATGGATCGTCGGACGTGATCGTACGCGATGCGGTGGCGCTGACGGTGTCGGCACCGCGGTTCCTGACGCTGGGCGATGAAGTGACGGTCGATCTGTCGGTGCACAACGTCGATGGGCCGGCGGGCAGCTATACGGTGGCGGTATCGCAATTGCCGCTCGATGCGTCGGCGGGTGGGCCGCAGAGCCTTCTGTCGCGTCCGCTCGCGTTGAAGGCGGGCGAGCGCAACAGCGAACGGCTGGCGTTGAAGCCGAAAGAGGTCGGGCTGCAGACGTATGATGTGGCCGTGGCTGGTCCGGATGGGATCGATGTGAAGCGGCGCTTGTCGTTCGATGTGAAGCCGCCGGCTGGTGACATCAAGCGGACGACGGTGAGTTCGCTGGCGGCGGGTGGCAAGATCACGCTCGGCAGCGATCTGCTGGCGGGGCTGATCAAGAGCCGCACGCGGGTGAACGTGAGCGTGGGGCCGGCGGCGACGCTGGACGTGCCGGGTCTGCTGACCTCGCTCGACCGGTATCCCTACGGTTGCGCGGAGCAGACGGTGTCGCGGGCGATGCCGCTCGTTTATGCGAACGCGGTGGCGGAGCAGATCGGCATCGCACCGGATAAGGAGATCAAGGCGCGCGTGCAGACGGCGATCGATCGTGTGTTCGAGATGCAGGACAGCACGGGTGCGTTCGGGGTCTGGGGTCCAACGGATGTGGATCTGTGGCTGACAGCGTACGTGTCGGACTTCCTGACACGGGCGAAAGAAGCAGGTTACGCGGTGCGGCCGGTGCCGATGGGGTTGGCGCTGGACCGGTTGCAGAACTTCGTTGCCAACGCGCAGGACACCGCCAACTCTGCGGAGTCGCGGGCCTATGCGCTCTATGTTCTGGCGCGCAACGGGCGGGCGCCGGTCGGCGAGTTGCGGTACTTCGCGGATGAGAAGCTCGACCAGTTCCAGACGGTGCTTTCCAAGGCGCAGCTTGGGGCGGCGCTCTCCATGCTCGGCGACAAGCCGCGGGCGGAGCGCGTGTTCAAGGCGGCTCTCGGCGGGATGGACGATACGGCGAAGGTCGTGCTGGCGCGCAACGACTTCGGGTCAGCGCTGCGCGATGGGGCCGCTCTGGTGACGCTCGCCATGGAGACAGGGCTCTATAAGGAGGAGGCGCCGAAGCTCGTGAACGTGGTGGCCAAGGCCTACCAGTCCCGGCAGTACACCTCGACGCAAGAACAGGCCTGGATGCTGCTTGCCGCGCATGCGCTCGGCGAGGATCTGAAGGGTACGAAGCTCGCGATCAACGGCGGTCCGGTTGATGGCTCGATCGTGCGCGGTCTGACAGCCGAGGAAGTTGAGACCGGCGTTGTGATCACCAACAACGGCGAGGCGAGTGTCGATGCGGTCGTGTCGGTGATCGGGGCGTCGCTCGAAGCGGAGCCGGCGGCGGCGAAGGGGTTCACCATTTCGCGGAGCTACTACACGCTCGATGGCGAACCGGTGGATCTGGCCAGTGCTGCGGGTGGAACAGCAGATATCGCTCAGAACGCGCGTCTCGTAGCGGTCGTGAAGATCGAGAGCGACGAGGCGCATGGCCGGGTGCTGCTGGTGGACCGGCTGCCGTCGGGATTGGAGATCGATAATCCGCGTCTTGTCGAAGGCGGGGATATCTCAAACCTCGAATGGCTGAAGGATACGCTGAAGCCGCAGCATACCGAGTTCCGCGACGACCGGTTCGTGGCGGCGTTCGATCTGTCGGCGAAGGCTCCTGCCGCTTCGAATGGCGGTGACGGCGAGGGCGAAGGTGCGGAGGCTCCTGCTGCGGCGCCTCAGTCGATGGCGAAAGCATCGGCGGCGGTGGCCTACATCGTGCGCGCGGTGACGCCGGGGACGTTCGTGCATCCGGCGGCGACGATCGAGGACATGTACCGGCCGGAGCGGTATGCTCGCACCGATGCGGGGCGCCTTACGGTCACGCTGGACGCGAAGAAGAAGTGATGGCCATGCGCGCGGTGAAGCGGCTTTTTGTTGGTCTCGTGGTGGTTTCGGCGGTGGCGTTTGCCGCCGTCGAGGCCGCCAAGGTTTATTTGGGGCCGCTGCCGCTGGAGAATGCGGAGGGGCTTTCCACGACGGTGATCGATCGCGACGGCCGGCTATTGCGGGCGTTCACGACGCCGGACGGGCGCTGGCGAATGCCGGTGGAGGCGGAGGATATTGATCCGCGCTATTTCGATATCTTGAAGGCGTTTGAGGACCGGCGGTTTGAGGATCACGGCGGCGTCGATCCCGTGGGGATGATGCGCGCGGCGTATCAGGCGGTGCGGCATCAGCGGCTGGTGTCTGGCGGATCGACGCTGACGATGCAAGTCGCGCGGTTGCTCGAGGGGCGTCACGGAAAAAGTGCCAAGGGCAAGTTCCGGCAAATGGTGCGGGCGCTGCAGCTCGAAGACGATCTGTCGAAGGCGGAGATCCTGCGGCTCTATCTGAGGCTGGCGCCGTTCGGCGGGAATATCGAGGGCGTGCGGGCGGCAACGCTCGCCTACTTCGGCAAGGAGCCAAAGCGGTTGTCGATTGGTGAGGCGGCCTTGCTTGTAGCGCTGCCGCAGTCGCCGGAAGCGCGGCGGCCGGATCGGGATTGGCAGGCGGCCATGAGGGCGCGCAACCGCGTGTTGGACCGGGCGCATGAGGTGGGTGTCATCTCGGCGGGCGAGCGGGACCGCGCGAAGGAAGAGCCGGTGCCGAAGGGGCGGCGGGCGTTTCCTAAGTTCGCGCCGCATTTATCCGAAGGCGAAGTGGCCAAGCAGGCGACGCTTGCCGTGCATCCGTTGACGATCGACCGCGAGGTGCAGGCGGCGCTGGAGACGCTGGCGGCGGAGCAGACGAAGTTGCTCGGCGAGAAGCTGTCGTCGGCCATCCTTGCGGTCGATAACGCGACGGGCGAGGTGCTCGCGTATGTGGGGTCGGCGGGCTATCTCGATGCAACGCGTTTTGGTGCGATCGACATGGTGCAGGCGGTGCGTTCGCCGGGATCAACGCTGAAGCCGCTGATTTATGGGCTCGCGTTCGAGGCGGGGCTGGCGCATCCGGAAACACTGATCGAGGATAAGCCGGCGCGGTTCGGCAGCTATCGGCCTGAGAATTTCGATGAGGCGTTTCATGGCACGGTGACAGTGCGCGAAGCGCTCGGGCTGTCGCTCAATGTGCCAGCGGTGAAGATGCTGTCGGCGGTGGGGCCGGGTAAGCTGACGGCGCGATTGCATCGGGCGGGCGTGAAGACGGAGTTGCCGCCGGAGACCGTGCCGTCGCTGGCGGTGGCGCTCGGCGGGATCGGGATGCGGTTGCAGGATCTGACGCAGCTCTATGTGGGCATTGCGCGCGGGGGTGAGCCGGTGCCGCTGACGTGGCGGCGCGACGGGGAGAGTTTGAAGGTTCGATTGGCTGCGGATAAAGAGGCTGCGAAGACGCGGCTCTTGTCGCCGGTGGCGGCTTGGTATGTGGGCGACATTTTGAAAGATGCGCCGGCGCCACTGAATGCGCGAGGCGGCAAGCTCGCCTACAAGACGGGAACATCTTACGGGTATCGCGACGCGTGGGCGGTGGGGTTCGATGGACGGCATACGATTGCCGTGTGGGTCGGGCGGCCGGATGGGGCGTCGGTGCCGGGGTTGATGGGCCGGCTGGCAGCGGCGCCGATCCTGTTCGATGCGTTTCAGCGTGTGAGCGAAAAGCGCACGCCGCTGAAGGCGCCGCCGGCGGGTGTGATCAAGCGGGCGGGTTCCGATCTGCCGCCGCCGTTGAAGCGCTTTCGCGATGGGCCGGACGAGGCCGCGCCGACGGGGCCGTTCCTCGATCAGCCGCCGCTGATTGCATTTCCTCCAGATCGGTCGGAATTAGACATCGCGGAACGGGATGCGGATGAACCCGTTGTGCTGAAGGCGGAGGGCGGGGCTTTGCCGCTCACCTGGCTCGTCGATGGTGCACCGATGGCGGTGGATGGGAACGACCGCGAGGTCGCCTGGACGCCGCCGGGTAAGGGGTTTGTGAAGCTTCAGGTGATCGATGCCAAAGGGCGGGCGGATCGCGTGACGGTGCGCCTCAGGTGATGGGGGCTGCGGCCGTGCTCTAAGCAGGGCTTCACGTTGCACCGGGGTTTTTCCATGGGTTTTCGCCGTTCCACTGTTTTTGCGCTTCTGGCGGCTGCATCGCTGGCTGGCTGTTCCGGGGAGGATGTCGGGCAATTGCCGGCGGTTGGCGCGCAGATGAACGAAACCACGGTGTCGGGGATTTCGTCGGGCGCGTATATGGCCGGGCAATTCCAGATTGCGCACGCGAGCATTGTAACGGGTGCGGCGATTATCGCCGGCGGACCGTATGGGTGCGCGGAGAGTGCGTTCTCGGGCATGGTGATCGGACCATTCGCCACGATGCTGAATGCATCGAAGGCGATCTCGGGCTGCATGCAGAATTCCATGGCGGCATGGGGCGTGCCGAATGCGGCGCTGCTTGCCGACAAGGCGACGGAGCGGGGGGCGGACGGCAAGATTGATGCAACGGCCGATGTGCTGACGGATCGGGTGTATGTCTTTTCAGGAACGAAGGACCGGACGGTGGCACCGGCGATTGTGGCGAGCGCGGTGGAGTTTTATCGGCGGCTTGGTGTGCCGGATGCGAACATTCGATTTGTTTCGGACATGCCAGCGGGGCACGCGTTCGTGACCGAGACGGAGGGAGCGACGTGTTCGACGTCGGATCAGCCGTACATCGTCGATTGCGATTACGATCAGGCGCGGGATTTGCTCTCACACTTGTTGGGCACGATCGCTGCTCCGTCACAGACGGCACAGGGGCGGTATGTGACGTTCGATCAACGGCCGTTCGGTGAGGATCGCAATCGTTCGGGCATGGCGGACACGGGTGTCGTGTACGTGCCGGATGCGTGCCGTGGCGGCGGGTGCCGGGTCCATGTGGCGTTTCACGGGTGCGCGCAGAATCGCGAAACGGTTGGCAACGCGTTCGTGGAGCAGACGGGCTTTGCGCGGTTGGCGGATACCAATCGTCTCGTGGTGCTGTTTCCGCAGACCGTGGTGACAGGGAACAACCCGCAAGGGTGCTGGGATTGGTGGGGCTATACGGGTTCGGAGTTTCTGACGCGGGAGGCGCCGCAGGTCCGTGCCGTCGCCGCTATGCTGGCGCGGTTGGCTGAAAAAGCGAACTAATTGCCAGAAATCTGTGGGCGCGCGACGGGTCGCACCGGCTGGTTTTGACCCCGGTCAATCGCTGGTCTAACCAGACATGGAAAAAGAGCGCGGGGCCGTCCATGCTTCGGGAAGCGGGGGCGGATTTTATTTGGGCGGATTGCCGTCCGCTGGGGGGATATGCCGATGACTGTGTTTCGCGCCGATGCGGGTCTTGTGTGGGGGGCGGCCGATGCCGACCGGCCGCGCGCGTGGAGAGCCGCCGATGCGGTGGCCAGTTCGGTCGCGGCGGTTGCGCTCGTCGTAATGGTCGCGCATGCGACCGCAGAGGACGAGATCACAATGCCGGCCAATCCGGCGGGCACTTCGGCGGCGACAGGTGGCGGTGCGGCTGATCCGGCGCGCGTTGCACCGCGCTCGGAGTGGATGGTCGCGGCTTACAGTGGATCGCCGTACACATATCCGAGTGATGTCAAGTTTACGAAGGCCGGTGAGCACGACTTCACGGTGAAGAATGTCGAATGGGAAGGGAAGCCCTTCATCAATCCGATCTACTACGGCGTGCGCGTGATGCGCTGGTTCGGATCGGGGCGGACGGGCTCGATGCTGGACTTCACGCATTCGAAGGCGCTGTCGAAGCGCACACAGCAGGTCAAATTCGAAGGGACGATGGACGGCAAGCCGGCGCCCGAAGAAGCCTTGATCGGCAAGATTTTCAATAAGCTCGAGGCGAGCCACGGCCACAATATGCTGACTTTGAACGGGCTGTTGAGGCTGCCGTCGTTTACGTTCCGGTTGTCGCCCTATGTGGGCTTAGGCGCGGGCGTGTCGTTGCCGCACTCGGAAGTGCATTTGCAGACCGATGCATCGCGGACGTATGAGTATCAGATGGCCGGGCCCGTTGGGCAGGCGATCATCGGGCTGGAATTCCGGCTGCCGCGGATGAGCTATTTCCTCGAGTACAAGTTTACGCTCGCCGACTACCGGATGCCGCTGACGGGCCGGGACGGGGACATCCTGTTCACTGACATGTGGCAGCAGTTCACGGAATGGTGGAACGGCGTGGAGCCGCGCGATGGCTGGGCGGAGACGCGCTATACAAGCCACGAAATCATTGGTGGGCTCGGCGTGCGATTGCCGACGGGCCCGTAAAATGGCCCGCCGGGTGCTGGCTCAATTCCAGCGCAGAAGACGATCGATGTAGTCGAGTTCGAGTTGCGGGCGCTGGGCATCGCCGGCGCGCTTGCGCAATTCTTCCAAGACTTCGCGGGCGCGCTGAATATCGATCTGATCAGGCACCTTGACCGAGCGGCCATGGTCGGGACCTTGCGAGCGCTGCGGGCGGCCCATGGGGTCGCGCGAATTCTCGCCGTTCTCGCCGGCTTGCTGGTTGCCGTTCTGCTGCATTTGTTGCGCCATCTGCTCGGCGCCTTCGCGCAGTTGTTCGAGCGCCTGGGCCTGCTGCTGGCTGGCTTCATCAAGGTCGCCTTCGCGCAGCGCCTGCTCGGACTTTTCCATCGCATCGGAGGCGGCGCCCAGCTTCTCGTTGTCGCCTAGGCCCTTCTTTTCCATGTCGCGGCGCATTTTATCGATTTTGTCGCGCAATTGCGCTTGGCGCTGAGCCAACTGTTCGCGCGATGGCTGACCGCCAGTTTGACCCTGGCCTTCTTCGTTACCGCGCTCGCGTAAACCCATTTCACCTGGGTCGTTGCCATCGCCGCTCGGCTGGCCGCTGTTGTCGGCTTGCATGCCCTGCTGGCCCGGTTGACCCTTCTGCCCGGGCTGGGTCTGGCGCATTTTCTCGCCGCCCTGACCCTGTTGCTGCTGCTTACTCTCCTCGAATGTGTCGTCCATGATGGACTGCTGTTCGCCAACGGCCTCGCCCATCTTCTTTAATTGCTCGGCCATCTCCTTATTCTGGCGCTGCTGCTCGGCATTCTGTTGGCCTTGCTGCATGCGCTCCATCATGTCCTGCATCTGGGCCAGCATGTCCTTGGCCTGATCGCGCAGACCGTTCTCGGCCATCTGCTCCATCTCGCGCATCATGCGGTCGATGTCTTCGGCCGACATCTGCTCCTGGTTCTGGTCGTTGCCGGACTGCTGCTGATTCTGGTCGGCGTTCTGCTTTTGCATCTGCTCGGCGAATTCCTGGAAGGCTTCGCGCATCTCCTGCATCAGCTGGCGAATCTCCTCATCGGAGGCGCCTTCCTCCAGCGCCTTGGCGAGCTTGTCCTGGATGTCGCGCAGGTTCTTTTCGGCGTCGGAGAGGGCGCCGTCTTCGATGCGCAGTGCGGTGTGCCAGAGCTGTTCAATGGTATCGTCGAGAACGCTGCGCGTGATTTGACGGCCGGCGAGACGGTGGACGGTGGCGCGAAGCGGAAGATAGACGCGCGGGTCGTCTATGAACCCTTCGGGAGCAGCGGTGAGCGCGACGAGTGCTTTGAGCACGCGCTCGCTGTAGCGCGGGTCTTCGATCAACAGTTTGCGCTGTTCGATGAGCGCGCGGGCGAGTGGCTTGGAAAAGGCGCGCTCGGGAAGAACGATCTCGATGGCCGGCGACTGGCCAATCTGGCCGGCGACGTCCTTGGCTTCGAGCGTCATCATCACGGTCTGGCCGGACCAGGGGTGAGACCCGATCTCGTGGTAGGTGAAGGCTTCGCCGGATTTGGCATTGCCATTGGGCAGACGGAGCGAAAGCTGCGGTGGACGGGAGAAGGGCGGACGGGGGCCCTTTAATTCTTCGCCGCGAGCCCAGGCGGTCGACGGATCGCCTTTGTCTTTGTCCTTCTTGCGCGCGAATTTTACTTCGGCCGAGGCGACGCCGTAGTCGTCCTGCACGAAGTAAGTGAGCTTCAATGCGCCTTTAGAGGTGCGTTCCGGGTTCTTCGTGAGTGCGATGCCGGGCGCGTTATCGGGGATCATGTTGATCGGCCATGAGGCGACGACATTGCCACCCGAGATGGCTTTGATGGTGCCCGACGTGCGGATTTCGGTGCGGACTTCGGTGATGCCGGCAGCGGGTCTGGCGTCGGCGGCCGGTTCGATTGCGGGCAAAGGTTCCTTGGCGCCAGCGGGCCAGACTTCGAGTGCGAGCGCGCTCTTGCCGGTGCCGGTCGAGCGGACGATGAGGACGCTGCGCTCGGGGACATCGAGCGGCTTTGAATCCGTGGCGTTTGTGGCGGCGACGGGGGCGGCACCGTTGTTAGCCGACCCATCGACGAGCATGAGGGGCGGGCGGCCGGTGTAGGCGGGCGGGGTTAGCCATGCGTCGAGGCGCTGATTGGCGGCACTTGCTTCGCGATCGAAGCGAAAGGCATCGGCGAGGCTGTCGAGTGTGCCGCGGCCGGCGAATGCGACACCGAGCACGACAGCAAGAACGCTCAACGCGCGAACGGCGAAGGGGTCGAAACGATAGGTGCGCGGTTCGGGACGGCCGGGGCGCAATTTAGCGATGAGATCGGCCATGCGCTGGCGATGGGCGGACCAGATCGCTTGCGTCGAAGGGTCAGTGGCGGATGCGGTGAGCGTGTCTTCGTAGGATGTGGCCGGGCGATGCGGGATGCCGGACACCGCTTCGATGCGGCGGATGGCGTCATCACGCGAGGGCAAGCGGATCTGCAGAACGTAGCCGATCCAGCCGGCAAGCGTTGCGGCGAAGAGCGCGAGCACGATCTTGTGCGTGATGGGGCCGAGAAGAGCCCAAACGCCGGCGATCGAGAGCACGAGGAACACGGCTGCGATTGCGAAGAGAACCCACACGCGCAGCCAAGCCTGTTCGGCCACGACTGCCCAGCGGGCTTTGCGGATCTTGGCCTCGAAGGCCGGGTTCTGGACCGGGTGGGGAAGATGTGTGTTCGCCATGCCCGAAAACTAGCATGGCTCGGCTGACGGGGATCATTAAAAACCGGTCAGCCGTTCCCGATTGGTTTGCTGCTTTCGTGCAGCCGTTCACAGGTGCTTTTGCGGCCTAGTTGCCGGCGGTAAGCCACGGTGGCAGACGATCTTGACCGATGAGGTCGTCATACGTCGGACGCGGGCGGACGACGGCGTAGGTGTCACCGTTGACGAGGACTTCGGGGACGAGCGGGCGGGTATTGTAGGTCGACGACATAACAGCGCCGTAGGCCCCCGCTGTCATGAGGGCGATGAGGTCTCCGGAGTTGAAGGCGGGGAGGGGGCGGTCGAGGGCGAGGTAGTCGCCTGTTTCGCAAACGGGGCCGACGAGGTCTTGGGCGACGAGGTCGTGGACGCCGATCGGTTCCGTGACGGGCCAGACGTCGTGGTGCGCCTCATAGAGCGTGGGGCGGATGAGATCGTTCATGGCGGCGTCAACGATGGTAAAGCGGCGGCCTTGGCCTTCCTTCACGTAGATGACGCGCGTGACGAGGATGCCGGCGTTGCCGATGATCATGCGGCCGGGTTCCATGACGATCTTGAGGCGCAGATCGCCGAGCGTGTCCTTCACAACGCGCGCGTATTCATCCGGGTGGGGCGGCCATTCGTTGTCGGCGCGATAGGGCACGCCGAGGCCGCCGCCGATATCGAGATGCTTGAGATCGATGCCGCGTGATTGCAGATCGAGGACCATTTCGCGCATGAGCGTGAAGGCGCCGCGGAAGGGGCCGAGTTCGGTGATCTGGCTACCGATGTGCATGTGGATGCCGGAGACGGCGATACCAGGCATCTTGGCGGCGCGTTCGTAGAGGGCCGGCGCATCAAGGAAAGGCACGCCGAATTTGTTCTCGGATTTGCCGGTGGAGATCTTGGCGTGCGTCTTGGCGTCGACGTCGGGGTTGACGCGAATGGCGATTGACGCGGTGCGGCCGAGCGCGGAGGCGACTTCGCTCAGTTGGTCGAGTTCGGGGGCGCTTTCGATGTTGAAGCCGAGGATGCCTTCGCGCAGCGCGTAGGCCATCTCCTCGCGCGTTTTGCCGACGCCAGCGAAGATGATGCGGGAGGCTGGGACGCCGGCTGCGCGGGCGCGGCGGAGTTCGCCTTCGGAGACCACATCCATGCCGGCGCCGAGGCGGGCGAGTGTGGTGAGAACGGCCTGGTTGGAATTGGCCTTCACGGCGAAGCAGATGATATGATCCTGACCAGTGAAGGCTTGATCGAGAACCTGATAGTGCCGCTCGATTGTTGCTGTGGAATAGCAATAGAACGGCGTGCCGACTTCGGCCGCGATGGTGCGGAGGTCGACGCCTTCGGCGTGGAGCGATCCGTTCTGGTAGGCGAAATGGTGCATGGAGGGCGGCGATCCGGAGTGGGCATTGCATGTTAAGGTGACGCGCTGCGCGCGGCTGGGCGTGCGAGCTATAGGGGGGCGGTCCCTATCGCGCAATGGCGAGCCCTCAGACGTGACCTCTTTGGCTGACTTGATGGATGTGGCGGCGCGGCGGCTTGATGGGCTGCCGCTGGAAGACTTGCGGGTGCGCGCGGGCGGGCGTGCGTGGGACATCACGGCGGTGCGGGATCAGGACCGGCTACTGGCGGCAGCGGGAGATTGGACGCCGTTTCCGTATGGGGTGCTGCTGTGGGAGTCGGCGGTTGTTTTGGGCGACGTGCTGGCCCAGACAGTCTTCGTTCGCGAAGGGGCGGATGTTCTGGAGTTAGGTGCCGGGACGGGTTTGGCTGGTCTCGTGGCGGCGGGGCAAGGCGCGCGGGTGGTTCAGACGGATCATAGTTATGAAGCACTGGCGCTGTGCCGGAGGAATGCGGTGGCGAATGGTGTGACAGGGCTGGAGCAACGCGTGGGTGATTGGAGTGCGTGGAGCGATGGCGCGGCTTACGACATTGTGATTGGAGCGGATATTCTCTACGAACCGGCACTTTATGGCGATGTTCTGCGGGTTCTGGAGGTATCGGTACGTCCGGGCGGGGTGGCGGTTCTGACCGATCCGGGGCGGACGCAGGCGTGGCGTTTTATCGAAGATTTGCGGGCAGCCGGATGGGCGGTTCGTGTCGACCGGCGAACGGTTGCGGCGCTACCGCCGTGCGATCCGGGCGCGATGGTCGATATCGATGTGATCGAGGCGCGGCGGGCTGAGAGCCGTTAGCGAATGAGTCCGTCGAGGATGAAGCCCTGGTGCGGCTTGGCGGCGGCGCCTTCGGGTTTGCCTTGGCCGCTTTCGGCGGACGCCGTGGATTTGGCTTCCGGCGCGTCGAGGCCGCTCTTGATGCCGCAGCCGGCCACAAGCGCGGCGAGCGCGCAGGCGAGCGAAAGTCGGGCGATGGGCTTCAGCATCAATCGGCCTAACATCTTGAACCAGGAATTCCTTTTAGCCGGTCTTGGACCCTAATTCCAAGCACGCGAGCCAGCCTTGCGCCATTTTGAGGACGTTCTGTGGCGCAGTTCCACCATGGCTCGTGCGGCTTTTGACAGAATTCTCAACAGATAGAACGCTGTAAACGTCCTTTGTAATGCGGGGCTCGACGCCCTGCATGGCCTCCAGCGGCAATGATTCCAGGTCGCAGCCCTGTGTTTCGGCCAGTTTCACAATCGTACCGGTGACGTGATGGGCGTCGCGGAAGGGCATTTTCAGTTCGCGGACGAGCCAGTCGGCGAGATCCGTGGCAGTGGAGAAGCCACGGCCGGCGGCGTCGCGCATCCGCTCGGACACCGGTTCGAGGTCGCCGACCATGCCGGACATGGCGGCGAGGGCGAGTTTCAGGGATGCGATGGCGTCGAAGGTGACTTCCTTGTCTTCCTGCATGTCCTTGGAATAGGCCAGCGGCAGACCCTTCATGACCATGACGAGGCTTTGGAAGGCACCGGCAATGCGACCGACTTTGGCGCGCGAGAGTTCGGCGGCGTCGGGGTTGCGCTTTTGCGGCATGATCGAAGAGCCGGTGGTGAACTTGTCGGTGAGCGTGATGAAGCCGAACTGCGGCGTCATCCAGATCACGATTTCCTCCGCCAGCCGCGAGAGATGGACGGCTGCGATGGTGGCTGCGGCCAACGTTTCCAATGCAAAATCGCGGTCCGAGACGCCATCGAGCGAATTCGACATTGGCCGGTCAAAGCCGAGGTCGGCAGCGGTCTTGTGACGATCGATGGGGAACGATGTGCCGGCAAGCGCTGCTGAGCCGAGTGGGCTTTCGTTGAGGCGCTTTCGGGCATCGGCGAAGCGGCCGCGGTCGCGCGCGAACATTTCGACGTAGGCCAGCAGATGGTGGCCGAACGTGACGGGTTGGGCTGGCTGCAAATGCGTGAAGCCCGGCATGACGGTGGCGGCATGCGCCTCGGCTTTTTTGGCGAGGGCCAATTGCAGGGCTTTGAGCGCGGCGTCGATGCCGTCGATCTGGTCGCGGACCCAAAGGCGGAAATCGGTGGCGACCTGATCGTTGCGCGAGCGGGCCGTGTGCAGGCGGCCGGCGGGCGTGCCGGCCAGTTCCTTGAGGCGGCTTTCGACGTTCATGTGAACGTCTTCGAGGGCGCGCTTCCACTCGAAGGTGCCGGCGGCCACTTCGGCCGCGACCTTGTCGAGACCGGCGATGATCGCATCCGCGTCGGCCTGCGTTATGATGCCGGCGCCGGCGAGCATGGCCGCGTGCGCCTTCGAGCCACGGATATCCTGCGGGGCAAGCGCCTTGTCGAAGCCGATGGAGGCATTTATCTCCTCCATGATCTCCGCCGGGGACATGGCGAACCGTCCGCCCCACATCTTGTTGGATTCATTCGTCACGTATGGGCTCTCCTTGAGCCTTGAGAAACAAAGGTTAATCGATGACGGACAAAAACAGCCGCGAACCGGCCGCTTCGCGCTTGGGTTTGATCGGCGCGGCGCTGGCTGCGGCGGCGCTGGGGTTTGCGGCGGTATACGTCACGCAGGGCCGGCCTGACAATGAAAAGGGCGCGGAAAAGAGCGTTGCGGCTGAGGCAGCGCCGGATAAGCCAGCTGCGGCTGGGGCTGGCGGGGGAGATCTGGTCGCATTCGTGCGCAAGACCCCGCCGGTAGAGCTGGCCAATGTGTCTTTCAGCGACGAAGCGGGGGCGGCCAAGACGCTCGCCGATTTCAAGGGCAAGGTCGTCCTTTTGAACCTGTGGGCGACGTGGTGCCTGCCGTGCCGGCACGAGATGCCGTCGCTCGACCGGTTGCAGAAGGAGATGGGGTCGGATCAGTTCGAAGTCTTGGCATTGAGCCTCGATCGGGCGGGCAAGGATGCCGCGCGGAAGTTTTTCGACGAGATCAGAATAGCGAACCTGAAACTTTACATCGATCCGACGATGAAGGCGGGGAACGGCCTGCGCGCGGTCGGGATGCCGACGACGATTTTGATCGGCAAGGACGGGAAGGAATTGGGGCGGCTGCCGGGACCAGCGGAGTGGGACAGTGCGGCGGCGAAGGCGCTGATTGCGGAAGCGTTGAAGTGAGCCGGCATAAGAAAAACGTCTTCGATCGGGGATCGAAGACGTGGGAAGGCTTAGATTGGGATGGGGGCCGGACTACTTCTTTTTCTGGGTGAGCGCGGAGGCGGCGGCGGACTTGGCTTCCTTCGAAGCCGTCTTGCTCTTGAGGATCTTGCCGGCGGACGAGGCGACCTTGGCGCTCGTCTTTTCGGTCGAGCCCTTCTGCGTCAGGGCGGAGGCGGCGACGGCCTTTTCGGCCTTCGTCGCGGTCTTGCTCTTCAGGACTTTGGCTGCCGATGAGGCCACCTTCTTACCCGTGCTCGCACTCTTTGCCATGGGATTGTCTCTCATGTTCGGTTGGCGGCCGCGACACGCGGGCCGTGCGGATCGTGGTTGACCCGGCGGCAGAGTGAGCGGATTCGCGGGCGGCGTGAATGGGGCGGTGCTTGGCCGGCAACCGGTCGTGGGTCGCCGGGGTGTGAGGTGCGCCTGCGGCGCTGGCCTTTTGCTGGATCCCCGGCCGGCGCTCGCCTGTGGCTCGCTGGGCCGAGGATGACGAAAGTGGGGAGCGCTGGGCGTTCCGCGCTCTATTGCGGCGCGGGTGATGGCGGCGGCGGGCCATCGTCCGGCGTTGACAGGTGGGGGGTGGGGCGGCACAAGGCGGCGATCCCATTCATCCGCATCGCAACGCGAGGACTTCCCCCATGGCGCACGCCGACCTGCAAAAGACAATTGAAGCTGCCTGGGAGGCGCGCGACGGGATCACGAGCGGGACCAAGGGCGAGGTTCGCGATGCCGTTGAGGCGGCGCTTGAGCTGCTCGACAAGGGTGAGGCGCGGGTGGCGGAGAAGGGCCCGGATGGCTGGGTCGTCAATCAGTGGCTGAAGAAAGCCGTGCTGCTGTCGTTCCGGCTGAATGACATGGGGCTGATCGCGGGCGGACCGGCGGGCTCGTTCTATTGGGACAAGGTGGCGCCAAAGTTCGAGGGCTGGACGGCGGACGATTTTAAGAAGGGTGGGTTCCGGGTGCTGCCCGGTGCCTACGTGCGCAAGTCGGCGTTCATTGCGCCCGGCGCAGTGCTGCTGCCATCGTTCGTCAATCTGGGCGCCTATGTCGGATCGGGGACGATGGTCGATACGTGGGCAACGGTGGGGTCGTGCGCGCAGATTGGTAAGAACTGCCATATCTCGGGCGGTGCCGGGATCGGCGGCGTGTTGGAGCCGCTGCAGGCGGGCCCGGTGATCATCGAAGACAACTGCTTCATCGGCGCGCGCGCGGAAGTCGCAGAAGGCGTGCAGGTCGGTGAGGGCTCCGTTCTGTCGATGGGCGTGTATCTCGGTGCTTCGACGACGATCATCGACCGGGCGACAGGCGAGCGGATGTCCGGCAAGGTGCCGCCCTACTCGGTGGTTGTTTCGGGAACGATGCCGGGTAAGCCGCTGCCCAACGGCGAGCCGGGGCCAAACCTCTACTGTGCGGTTATTGTGAAACGCGTTGACGAAAAAACACGGTCGAAGACGAGCATTAACGATCTCTTGAGGGATTGAGGACAAACCTCCGGAATACTACCGATGCGTGCAATTTGGCGCGCAGCCAATTTCGGAGGCGGGTGTGGGCATTTTGCGCACATTGATCGAGACATTCCAGCCGAGCGCTGCGACGGCTGACACCGCCGAGATTGAGTCTTCGGCGTTGGCGGCTGCGCAGGCCGCCATGGATGAGGCGATCCGCAAACGTCAGGCGGAGGATCGGCGGGCGGCAGCGGCCGGCGACCGCCGAACGTCCGATGGTGCGAGCTATACGGGGCCCGACCGGCGCTCGGGCGACCGGCGGCGTGGTGGCGCGTTTGGCCGGCGGACGCGCGACTAGCCGACGTCTCTCGGCGTGCGATCTGCAACCTGCGGCGTGTATCTTTGACCTTTCCGCGTGCGCTTCTAAATGGCGGCGGCAAGCGGTAGGGTCGCCGGATTATGGCAGACCCACAACCGGCCTCATCTCATGACCCTTGACGTGACCGACCCCGTTGCATTGGCGCGGGCCCTCATCCAGTGCCGTAGCGTGACGCCGGAAGAGGGCGGCGCGCTGACGTTGCTGCAGTCCGTTTTGGAGCCGTTGGGCTTTGTTTGCGAGCGGGTGACGTTCCAGGAAGCCGGCACGCCGGATGTCGAAAACCTCTATGCGCGGCGCGGGACTGGGGGGGCGAATTTGTGCTTTGCCGGTCATACGGATGTGGTGCCGCCAGGGGATGCGGCGGCGTGGCACTCGGATCCCTTCGCGGCCGAAATTCGGGACGGCCTGCTCTACGGGCGTGGTGCGGTGGATATGAAGGGCGCCATCGCCTGCTTCGTCGCGGCGGTGGCGCGCGCGATTGCAGCGGGTGAGGACACGGGGTCGGTGTCGCTGCTGATCACGGGTGACGAGGAAGGGCCGTCGATCAACGGGACGGTGAAAGTTTTGCAGTGGCTGGCGGAGCGCGGCGAACGGCTCGATGCGGCCATTGTCGGCGAGCCATCCAATCCGGATGCGCTGGGCGATGAAATCAAGATCGGCCGGCGCGGGTCGGTGACGGGCGAACTGGTCGTGTATGGGGTGCAGGGGCACGCGGCCTATCCGCACCGGGCCGACAACCCGTTGCCGAAACTGGCGCAATTTATCACGCGTTTGAGCGGCACGCGCATCGATGAAGGGACGCGGCATTTCCAGCCGTCGAATTGTCAGGTAACGATCGTGTCGGTGCCGAATACGGCAGCCAATGTCATTCCCGCGTTCGCGGCGGCGACGTTCAACATTCGCTACAATGATATTTGGCGGCGGGCGACGATTGAGGAGTGGGTGCGGCTGCAGTGCGAGGCCGCGGCTTTGGCGACGGGCGCGCGTTACGACGTTTCGTTCGCGGGGACGGGGGACGTCTTTTTGACGGAGCGCGGGCCGTTGGTCGATACGCTCTCGTCCGCGGTTCAAGCGGTGACCGGGCGAACGCCCGGTCTTTCGACGTCGGGAGGGACGTCGGATGCCCGTTTTATCAAGGATTATTGCCCGGTGGTTGAATTCGGGCTCGTCAACCGCACCATCCATCAGGTGGATGAGTGCGTTCCACTGCAGGATCTCGAGCGCTTGACCGAAATCTACCGGCTCGCCGTTCTGCGCATCGCTAAGGCTGTGGATCAGGCCGCGGCGTAGGTCTGCGACTGCACGGCCTTAGAAGTACGATGCCATGGTCGTGAACGATGCGTTGAGTGCCGTGCCCACGTCCGTCATGCCTGTGACGAGACCCAGTGCAACCAGCGACGCGATGAGTGCGTACTCGATGGCGGTTGCGCCAGATTCATTCTTCACAAATTTCGTCAGCATGACCTGCTCCAGCTTGTGCTGCTTGCTTCGACCGCTCTGTACCGCTGGCGGATGGGCCACGATGCAGCACGTTTTTACATTACAACGTTTAGTCCATCCGATCTTAAGATCGCGTGAAATGATTGCCGCTCGTTCGTGAGGAATTCACGGCGTTTTGCAGAACGGTGAACGCAGTCTTTCCGGCCACGAAGTGTGGATATTTTCCGACTGATGGCAGCCGTTGCCGTGCCACAAAAGCAAAACCCACCCGGCGCTTGCCGGGTGGGTTTCGTGGCCGTTAAGCCGATCTCAATTTCGACCCCGGCTTTTCCTTGCAGAAGAGCCGGAGGTTGAGAATTAGAGTTCTGCCGTCACGTCGCCGAAGGTGCCGTCGAGGCCGCCACGGAGCAAGTTCAGGCCCGGGATCAGCGCGACGCCGATGAGGGCGGCGAGCAGGCCGTATTCGATAGCCGTTGCGCCCGACTCGTCCTTCAGGAAGCGCGAAAAGTTCGTCATGATGTAGTCTCCCAATCCACTGGTTCGGTTTCACTAAAGCTCAGTTGCAGGGGTTCGGCCCAGTGCGTCTGAACTGAAGCTAACTTACAGCCCCAGATGTTAAACTGAGGTAAAAGCGCCGAGCTTTCGCGCGCAATACTTGTTGCTAGAGTGTGAATGCTTGGATCGCAACTCCATCCTTCTTGTTTGTTGGAAGTATAAAACAAGTATAGTCTCTGGATAATTTTTGGTAAAACTATGTTTTTGCTTGGAAAGGCAATCAATCTCATCGCTAATAATTCGTTATGCTGAGTTTTGTTTTATTTTATGCTGTTGCTGCGGTGGGGATGTCTCGATCGGAACTCGTCGTTCTACAAGCCGGGGTGGGTTAGGGGCGGGCTGACTACATCGGTATTGTTTGCCGCGAGGAGTTCAGTCCTGTGCTCAGAGGCTGGCTTTCGTGCCGGATCGGCACCGTAACTGTGCGTAAAATTTGCTGGATGGCGTGATGCCGGCTTCGGAACTGGTGGCGTCGCGACATGGTGCGAGCGGTTCCGGCACATCCGTTTGCACTTCTTTCACCATTTCCTGACCTAATCGGCTCGAGACATATTCGAGTGAGAGGTCTGGCGATGTTGCGGAAGGCGAGAATGAGTGTGATGCGGGCCGTTGTGCCGCTTGTGGCGCTGCCGATTATGATCCTGAGCGGTCAGGCAGGGCCGGCGGTGGCTGCAGAAGACCTCGTTGTCCGGTATGATCAGTCGCAATTGCTGCGGCTGCCGCGCGCTGTATCCGAGATTATTGTCGGCAACCCGTCGATCGCCGACGTGACCGTTCAGTCGGGCAATATGCTGGTCATCACGGGCAAGACGTTTGGCATCACCAACATCATCGCGCTGGATGGCGATAAGAACGTGATCCAGGATCAGCGCGTGGTTGTGGAGCGTGATGAGCGCGGCATCGTCAATATTAGCCGCGCGGGACTGCGCAAATCGTTTAGCTGCAACCCGAACTGTGCGCCGACGATCACAATCGGCGACGAACCTGGGTACTTCAACCAAGTGGTGCAGAGCTCGTCCAGCAAAACAAAATTTTCGGAGTCTGGCTCTGATGGCGGGTCGGGAAACGCGCAGGCTAACCAGTAAGGCCGCTTAGCTGACCGTTGCGATCCGTTATAAAGAGGCTCCCGAGAGGGGGCCTTTTTTGTCGAGCGGGCGAGGGCCATTTATGGTCAATAAAGTGTTTCGAAATGCAGAGCAATTTTGTGTAGTTTTTATTAAATTTGATAGGCTCGGATTGGCCTAATCTTTATTCGAACTTGCTTTACTCCAGCCATCATCACTCAGGTTGTGCACCGTCCATCCAGGACGTTGTGCGCTTGAGATCAGTGGGGTCTTGGATATGGTTCCGAATAGTCCTAGTCAGGCGAATACCAGGAAGGCCACGACACTGCTCGGGCGCTTCAAGCAGAACCGGGACGGTGTCACTGCCGTTGAATTCGGCCTCGTAGCTGCGCCGTTCCTCGCGTTTGCGCTCGGCATCATCGCGGTCGGGCTTCAGTTCTTCACGATCAACACGCTCGATCAGGCGGTGGAGAAGGCGTCGCGAAAGATTCGTACCGGTCAGGCGCAACGCGCCAACATGACCTTGGGCGATTTCAAAAATCTTGTTTGCGAGTCTGGTGGCTATTACCTGCAAAAAGACTGCAACAATATTTTCATCCACGTGCAGAATTCAGGCGACTGGGCGGATATCACGCCGACGGCCTGCGCAAACAACGGCGAAATGACGACACAGGCCAATACGACGGGTGCGATCTCGGACTCGGCCGGTGGCGGATCGCAGGTCGTGCTCGTGACGGTTTGTTACGACTGGCTGATGCCGCTGAGCTTGCCTTATCTCCAATACCTGTTGATGCGTCCGGCAGACGGCATTCCGCTTGTTAGCGGTGGATCGCTGATCCAGTCGGTGGCGACGTTCCGAAGCGAAAACTTCTAATCACGCGGACAGCATACCGTTTTGCTCCATCATTCCGAGGCCATCATGTCCGAGATCACGAAAAAATCTTCCGCTTCCGGCCGCCGGTTCGCCGGTGACAAGCGCGGTATTGCCGCCGTCGAGTTCAGCCTCATCGTACCGGTGCTGTTCATTATGTTCATCGGGGTGATCGAAGTGACGCGGGCGGTCTCGATTGACCGGCGCTTCGGCAAGGTCACATCGATGGTGGCGGACCTGCTGACCCGCGAGACGGATCCGGTGGACGCCGCCACGGTGCAAGGGATCTATGGCATCGTCAATCACATCATGGGTGTGTGGGGTGCCGATACGCTGAAGCTACACATTACGCCTGTTCGTGCTGCGGCCGATGATCGCAACGATGTTTATGTGTATGCGGCCAAAGCGAACCGTCCATCGTTCGGGTCGAACGCGACGTCGCCGCGGGACGTCTGTGAGCGGTTTGCTGGCTTGACCACCGATCTTCTCGATAGCGGCGGTACGGCCATCGTGGTCGAGGGCGAATACGGATTTGCTCCCCTGATCGCCGAGGGCTTTATTCCAGCCACGACATGGGAAGACCGAGCGGTGTTCGCCCCCCGCGAAGGAAACGGGTGCGTCAGCTTCGAACCCGATGAGGGCGAAAGCGCCGATTGCGAGCCGACGCCCGGCTGCGAGAATTGAACTGTGTGCAGAAATGTCTGACATCGGGCGGGATATATTTTCCGCCCGATGTTGTATTATGTGATGAGTTCTCTCTCCTCTTTGAGGTGAGGGTCCTATTCTGCGGGGCTCCTCGCCAATCATAAGAGCACCGTTTATTCGTCGCCGTGTTTTCTTTTTCAGGGCGCAGATTTTTTCAATGGGACGACGTTCATCACATACGCCGGAAGAGTTGCGCGAGCTCATCCTGGAGGCTTCCACTGAGTTGATCAGTGAGGGCGGGCTGACTGGCCTCTCCGCGCGCGAAATTGCCCGGCGCATCAACTACTCGCCCGGCACGCTCTACAACGTCTTTGAGAATCTCGATGATCTTGTTTTGACGATCGAGGGGCGATTGATCGATGGCTTGGCGGCGGAACTCGATAAGGTTCCCGCGCAGGACAGCCCGATGGAACAAGCGCTGGCGATGGGACGGGCCTATCTCAATTACACCAGCAAAAAGCCCAAACTCTGGAACCTTCTGTTTGAGCATCATCTGCCGGCGGGGCGCGAAGTTCCGGTCTGGTATCAGCAGAAGCTCGACTCGGTGATGCAACGCGTGGAGGCCGTCGTGTCGCCTCTCATGCCGCGGCGGAGTGCTGAGGACGTTACGCGGTCTGCGCACGTCCTTTGGGCGGGTGTGCATGGTATTACGTCGCTGGCGACGGCCGACAAGCTGGCTGTCGTGACGAGCGAAGGCGCGGGGCCCTTGGTTGATCTGCTGATCTCAGCCTATCTGCAAGGGATCAATCAATCAGCTAAGCCGGCTCGCTGAAAATGCTAAGCTTTGCTGCGCGATTTAGGCGGCGGTGCGGCCGCCATCTGTGGCCAGCCATGCGCCACAGCAGGCCTTCGCGAGGTCGCGCACCCGCAAAATATAACTCTGACGTTCGGTGACTGAGATGACACCACGGGCGTCGAGCAGGTTGAAAACGTGGCTGGCCTTGATGCACTGGTCGTATGCGGGCAGTGCGAGCAGATGGCTTTCGGCGCTGCTGCCTTTTTCGAGCAGCGATTGGCACTCGGCCTCGGCGTCCTTGAAATGCTGGAGGAGCATGGCGGTGTTGGCGTGCTCGAAGTTGTAGCGTGAATACTCGCGCTCAGCCTGCAGGAACACATCGCCGTAGGAGAGTTTGCGTTCGTCAGTGCGACCGTTGAAGTTCAGATCGAAGACGCGGTCGACGCCCTGCACGTACATGGCGAGGCGTTCCAGGCCGTACGTGATTTCGCCGGCCACGGGCGAGCAGTCGTAGCCGCCGACCTGCTGGAAGTATGTGAACTGCGTCACCTCCATGCCGTTGCACCAGACTTCCCATCCCAGGCCCCAGGCGCCGAGCGTTGGGCTTTCCCAGTCGTCTTCCACGAAGCGGATGTCGTTGACCTTGGTGTCGATGCCAATGGCGTCGAGACTTTGCAGATAGAGATCGAGGATGTTTTCCGGCGACGGCTTCATGATCACCTGGAACTGGTAGTAGTGCTGCAGGCGATTGGGGTTCTCACCGTAGCGGCCGTCTTTCGGGCGGCGCGAGGGCTGAACGTAGCAGGCGCTCCACGGGCGGGGGCCGAGCGCGCGCAGTGTGGTGGCCGGGTGGAAGGTGCCGGCGCCGACTTCCATGTCGTAGGGCTGGAGCACGACGCAGCCCTGCGCGCCCCAGAACTGCTGCAGTGTCAGGATCAGGTCCTGAAACGCTTCGCGGGGTTTCAGGGCGGGGACGGATTTCGTCGTCATGTCAAAGGCTCATGGGTGCGGTTGTGCCGGTTGGGGCGGCACTATACGTATTCTGGCCACGGCGTCACGTTCTATAGGTGAGCCCCACTCCTCGTTGCAGGCGCTTTGTCGCCGGTAGGGGGGCGAGGGGTTATTGCGCGGCATACGCGGTGCAGGAAGAGAGAGCACTCCCGTGGATATTCTGGCCTGGCTCTGGTGGGCGGTTGCGAGCGTTGTGTCGCTCGCTTGGACGCTGCTTTGGTTTTTGCTCGGCGGTTGGGTGTCGACGCTGGCGCAGATCGCGGTACTCGTCGGCATCATCTTTTTTTACAAGTACGGGTGGCAGCGGGCGCCGGCGGAGATTGCCGCGCGGGTTTCGACGTTGGGCCGGTTCGTATGGAACTGGGCGCGGCAGCGGGAGACCGGGACGGCGGGTGCGTCCCGGGTGGAGGTGCGCGAAGTCGTGCGCACGGTGCGCGTTAAAGAGGCGGGCGACATTAACGTGTCGTCGCTTCTCAATCTGCTGGTATTCCTGGGCGTCGCACTGCTTGCGATGAGCTAGACTTTGGGGCGGTAGACCCCGGAGGCCGGGTCCCACTCCAAGTGACCGAGGTTGCGGGCGGTTTCGGCCGCTGTCTGGGCCGGGGGATCGGCTGCGGTCATGGCATCTGGCGTGGCGGTTCCCATCATCGAGGCAATGACACGGGACGCGGCGAAGAAACCGGCGGCGGCGGCGAGCGCGAAGATTACGGGCGGCATGGCGGCCTCCAATCAAGCTCAACAGGCACTACAGACCATAGCGCGCCCAGAGGGCCCTTGTCTCGAGGGTGGAGAGAAGTTCATCCGTCAGCGAGGTTTCGGCGCCAGTGAGGGAGGCGAGGCCATCGAGTGAGGGGGAGCGGCGCAGCTTGGACAGCAGGCCCGGACGCTCGATGGGCACGACCTTCAGTTTGACGTCGTCGCCGTAGATTTCGCGCATGCGGGTGCGGATGTCGGAGATCCCGTCGATCAGGCCGTAATCGAGGGCCTGCTTGCCGCTCCAGAACGCGCCGGAGAACAGTTCCTCGTCGGGGCCCTTCAGTTTGCCGGCGCGGCGTTCTTTGACGGCGCCGATAAAGACATCGTGGGCGTCGCGCTGGAGGCTGGCGAGCCGTTCAATGTCTTCCGGCTTCTGGGGCAAGAAGGGATCAAGGATCGCTTTGGACCGGCCGGCGGTATAAACGCGGCGCTCGATGCCCAACTTGTCGATGGCCTCAACGAAACCAAATCCCGACGAAATGACGCCGATGGAGCCGACGATGGACGAGGGTTCGGCAAAGATCTCGTCGCCACCGATAGCGAGATAATACCCGCCCGATGCAGCGACATCTTCCAGGAAGACGTGGACTTTCTTTTCGTTTTCTTCGGCCAGCGCGCGGATGCGTTTCAGGATCAGGCTCGACTGGACGGCGGAGCCGCCGGGCGAGTTGATGATCAATGCGACGGAGGGCGTTTTCGACATCTCGAACGCCTTCTGCAGCGGCTCGGCAAGTGAGGCGATGGAGAGGCCGGGGCGGAGCGGGCTGGCCATGCCGATGGCGCCGGATAGACGCAGGACGGGGACGACTGGCGTGCGCGTGAACGGCCACATGCTGCGGTTCAATCCTTGAGTTGAGGGGTGAGTGGGGCACCTTGGCGCAAAATCTGGCTGACATATGGCGAGAATGCGCCGTCTGCACCATGCAGCACGATGGGTGGACGCAGCGTCAATGGTGCGCGACTGGCTTTGATCCCGGAGACGAGGACGCGGATGGCCGACGTATCGATGTAAGGGTGGATGGGTGTGATTGTAAGTGCGCCAAACCGGTCTTGCAGCGCTGCCAGTAGGTTCGGGAGCGCCTCGGCCTTATGGATCATCGTGACCCGCGCGCCGGGCTTTGCCATGCGCGCGGCAAAGCGGGCCCATGCGTCCAGGGCGCTCGCCGGCATGGCGTGTGAGGCCTGCTTCAGGGGATCACTGGCCTGGGTCCCGCCAGCGGCGTCGTGGAAGGGCGGATTGGCGAGGATGTGATCGAAAGATTCTGGAGTAAGCCGTGGGGCGGCAGAACTCATGGCGGGCGCAGTGATGTCGCCCGGAAGGGCGCAGACGCGGATGTCGAGGGCGTTGCGGGCGATATTGCGGTTTGCCAAATCGAGCAGGGCGGGCTCGCGCTCGATGAGTGTGACGCGGGCATCGGCGCAGCGGGCGGCAACGCAAAGGCCAACGGTGCCGACCCCTGAGCCGCAATCGAGAATTTCCAAGGACTGTCCAGGGGTGGCTGTGATGGAGGCGGCGAGCAGAACGGCATCGATGCCGGCGCGATAGCCGGTCGCGGGTTGCAATATCCGCAAACGGTCGCCGAGGAAGGCGTCGTCCGTGACGGGAGCCAGAGCCAGGGCCGGCGGCAGGGCCGACGCGGTCATGGACCGGCCTCTTGGATGATCCAATGTCCAAGATCGGCATTTTCGATCAGGCGGCGGGCGGCGGCCCAATCCTCCTCATCGATCAGAACGCGGCAGGGCAATATGCCAAGAGAGCCCTCAAGAATGCTCATATTCCGGTCTAGAAAGACCGGGTTGAAGCCAGCGCCCCGGAGGAGGGCGTCGACATAGCTGATCAGGACCGGATCGTTGACCCGCATCAGCTCTCGCATGATCTATTTTCCTCTCCCAGAACTGCCGACTTGTGCGGCAAAGTGCCGGAGAATATGCAGGGTAGAAGCCGGTATAGCAAATCCGGCAAATAGCGAGAGGAAGAGCCCCGTGGGAGTTGTTGTTCCGTTCGATGAGGCCCGGTCTGCATCCGAGAGCCTGGAACCCCTGCTTCAACTCGTTAACGAGGATATGGAGGCGATCAATCGCATCATCCTCGATAAGGCTGTGTCGGATGTGGATCTCATTCCGCAGTTGGCGCACCATTTGATCGCGTCGGGGGGTAAGCGGCTGAGGCCTATGCTGGCGCTGGCGTCGGCGAAAATGTGCGGCTATCCGGGCAGCGGGCATATCCGGACCGCGTCGGCGATCGAATTCATGCATACGGCGACTCTGCTGCACGACGATGTCGTGGACGAGAGCGATGCGCGGCGCGGGCGTAAAACGGCGCGGCTGATCTGGGGCAATCAGGCGAGCGTGCTCGTCGGCGACTTCTTGTTAGGACAGGCGTTCCGCATGCTGGTCGATGTCGGCAACATGCAGGTTTTGAAGATCTTGTCGAACGCGGCGGCCGTGATCGCGGAAGGCGAAGTGATGCAGTTGGCGGCGGCGAAGAATACTTCGACGACGGAAGATGCATATCTCGCGATTATCAACGCCAAGACGGCGGCGCTGTTCCTGGCGGCGGCCGAAGTTGGGGCAGCGCTCGCCAACCGGCCGGCTGACGAGCAGGCGGCGATGCGCTCCTACGGCAAGAACCTCGGCTTGGCATTCCAGCTGGTGGACGACGCGCTCGACTATTCCGGCGATACGCGCAAGCTCGGCAAGTCGGTGGGCGACGATTTCCGCGAGGGCAAGATCACGCTGCCGCTGATCCTTTCGTTCCGGCGCGGCAACGAGACGGAGCGGGCGTTCTGGAACCGCACGATCGTGGAAGGCGAGATCAACGACGACGATCTCGATCACGCCATTCAGCTCATGAAGAAGCATAAGGCGCTTGAAGCAACGATGGAGCGGGCGCGGGCCTATGGCGCCATGGCGCGGGATGCCTTGGCGATCTTCCCCGAGAGCGCGCACAAGTCGGCCATGGAAGAGGTCATCGCCTTCTCGGTCAATCGCGGCCACTGAGCCTTTAGGTCAGCCGATGACGACTGGCGCGATCCACCAGCCGGGATGATCTGTCGCGAGCGCCGCTGCGGCGGTCTCAGCGGAGGGTGCATCGTCGAAGATCGCAAAGCATGTGGGGCCAGCGCCCGAAAGGCGCGCGATGCGCAAACCGGGGCAGGCTTCAAGCGCTGTTATGACGTCTTCGATCTCGGGCACGACGGCGGTGGCGGGGGCTTCGAGATCGTTACCGATGCGGGCCATCAGAGCAAGCAGTTCGGCCCGGTCGGGTATGGCTGGGATAGCGCTCGGGACGCTGGCTTCGTTTGCCGCGAGAGGCGGGGCGCCGAGGGCGCGGAATACGCGTGCGGTTTTGTTAGCAGGAACGGGCGCTTGCGGATTGACGAGCACGGCGTCGAGACGGGGCAACGGCGTGTCGAGCGTGTGCAGCGTTTCGCCGGCGCCCGACATCCAGGCCGCGCGATCATTGAAGCAGACGGGGACATCTGCGCCGAGGCGCTGCGCGATGCCGGACCAGTCGATATCGGCTGTGGCGGCGGGGTGGGCCTTGCGGATTGCGCGCAACACGGCTGCTGCGTCGGACGATCCGCCACCGACGCCGGAGGCGACGGGAAGGTTTTTGTCAAGCGTGACATGACCAATCGTGAGGTCCGGCACCGCGTCCGCAACGAGGGTCAGGGCCATGTCGATCAGATTGACGCCTGAAATAGCCGCCGCGAAGGGCCCTGTGACCGTGACGCCTGTTGGGGCTGCTGCGTTGAGCGTCACGTCATCTGCCGCGCCGGCGAATGCGACGAGGCTGAGCAGTGCATGGTAGCCGTCCGGGCGGCGGCCGAGGATCGAGAGCGTTAGGTTGATCTTCGCTCGCGCCCGTTCCGTCACGACGGTCATTCAGGGTGTCGCGGGTTTGCTGGCGTCTGCACTCGTCCCGTTGGCGATTTTTGGTGTGTTGTGCTCGATGACAACGAGGCCCTCGTCGATCTTGCGTCGCGTTTTGAGGGCGTCTTCGGGCTCGGGCTTAAGTGTCAGGGATTGATCCCACTGGAAGCGCGCTTCGCGTTCGCGGCCCACTTTCCACAACGCGTCGCCAAGGTGGTCGTTGAGCACAGGATCGTCGGGGCGTAACTCGACGGCGCGCTCGAGGTAGCGCACGGCTTCGGCGTAGTTGCCGCGTTTGAAGTGCGCCCAGCCGAGACTGTCGACGATATATCCGTCGTCGGGCTTGACGGCAACGGCGCGCTCAATGAGGCGCATGCCGTCGTCGAGATTGATGCCCTGGTCGATCCACGAATAGCCGAGATAGTTCAGAACGAGCGGTTGATCGGGATAGAGTTCCAGAGCCTTTTTGAGGTCGGCTTCGGCGGGCGGCCAGTTTTTCAGCCGTTCATAGGACGTGCCGCGGGCATAGAAATAGACCCAGTGGCGGCGGTCCGGCTTCGGGATCATCGCGATCGCACGATTGTAAATATCGACGGCGTCGGCGTACTGCTTGCGCGAGCGCAGGATGTTGCCGAGCGCGTCCAGTGCCTGCAGTTTTTCGCTGGGATCGAGCGCATCGGTGCCGGCGGATGCGGTGTTGCCCGGTTTTCCTGGAGTGCCGGTGGCGGCATTGGCCTTTGCCAGGATGGCGTCAACCGTCTGCTGGCCGACAATGCCATCGACGTCGAGGCCGTTTGCCCGCTGGAAGTCTTGAACCGCTTTGCGTGTGCCTGCGCCAAACCGGCCGTCGGGCGTGCCCCCGATATCCAAGTTGAGGCGTTGCAGAGCGTCCTGCAATTCGCGTACGCCATCACCGGCGGAGCCGAGGCGAAGGACATCGCCGGCGAGGTCGATGGCGGGGAATTCAGCCGCCGGTTTAGCCTCTTCGACAGGAGAGGTCTCGACTGGCTTTTCGGAGGTGGCGCCAATTTCCAACAAACGTTCGAGGACCGAGCGGGCTTCGTCGGGCTTTTCAAGTGAGTTCAGATTGAACGCCTTGCGGATCTCGATGGCCGGGGCGAGCGGCGAACCTTTCGGAATGCGATCGTAGGTGGCGATGGCTTCCGCAAATTGACGATTGGCTTCGTGAGCATTGGCAAGCGCTGCCAACGCGAACGGATGCTGGGGTTCGAGGTAGAGGGCCATTTGAAGATAAACGATGCCAACTCCGATGGCGCCTTCGCCGATGAGGCTTTCGCCGAGGCCGTAGAAGACTTCGGCAAGTCCTTCAGATGGTGTCGAGACCAGAAGGGGGATTTTGGTGTCTGCGGCCTCGAGCTCTTTCATCAGCGCGCGGGCCAGCGTGTGGCCTTCGCCTTGTGATTTCTCGATGTGCTGGCGCAGAACATTGCGCGCACCTTTTATGTTGCCGGCATTGGCAAGGCTGCGCGTATAGGCGAGGGCTGTGCGCAGGGTGCGCGCATCTTGCTTGAAGATTTTTTCGTACGCTTGATGTGCGTCGGTGCGGCGGCCGGCGGCGTCGGCAATCAGCGCCCGGTGATAGCGCAGATAGAATTGCGCCCATTCGGCCTGCTTGGGCACCACGAGGAGGTCGAGCCCTTCGGTGGGCTTTTTCTCAGCCAGCAAAATCCATGACGTTGCCAGCGACGAGGTCAGTTCGCCGATCGGACCGGAGGCGGACGCGCGGAAATTTTTCTCCGCCGTATTCCAATCGCCGTTGCGGAACGCGCCGAGCCCTAAGAACATCTGGGCCATGCGATGCCCAGGTTCCATTTTGACGAGCGTTTCAGACAGACGCAGGGCCTGATCCCACGCGCCTCGCGACGCTTCCATCAATAGGGCTTGCTCGAGGAGCATGTCGCTTGAAGGATCGAAAACGATGGCGTTGGAATAAAATTCTGCCGCCTTGTCCATTTCGTTGTCAGCGCGCGCAAAACGGCCGGCAAGGTAGCTCCCAGATAGGGTTTGGGAGAGGTCTACCGTGGCGCTCGTTTCCGATCTCAAGGCCGGTGCGCCCGCCACCATCGCCGCGGCCAAAAGCGTGGCGCGCAGATAGGGGCGGGGATACGAACGGGCCGAACGTGCTCGCATGGACGCTTTTTCCTTATGTGGTCGTCACTTGCGTGACGGGAGCGCACGACTCCCCGTTAATTCTAGCAAAGTCTGCGGCAGCTTGGCGACAGTGCTTAACGTCATTTGCAGAGTTTTTACCCTATCTGATCTTGGGGCAGGTTTGGGGTTAATCCGGGGCGTTTTGTCGGGTAGACTCGTGCTCGCGCCGCCAAATTCCGTCGGAGCATTGTCTTCACTCGTCCGGAGCTGAACTTATGCCGCGATCTCGAACACATTCGTGGCTGCCCGCTTTTTCTGCGCTGGGTTTAGCCAGCCTTTTGCTCGCTGGTGCTGGCGTGCAGCAGGTCGTGGCGTTGGAGCTTCGTGAGGAGCCGTTGGCTGTTGCCGAGGAGCAGTCGGTCCCGGAGACGAACGTGGTCGGCGAGAGTGTCGGTGAAACGTCAGCCGAAGATGCCCCCGTCGAAGGCGAGCCGGGGCCAGGAGAGACCGTCCGTGTTCCGCCGGATGAGCCGGGCGACGCGGGTGATGGTGGCGACGAGACCGGACCGCCACTCGAAGAGAGCGGCGCAGAGACTAAGGCTGTGGACTAGCGCCACCGATGGCGCGTTGGGGCCATCGGGTTTGCGGCCGGTTGGCATAGCGCGCCTGGTTACATTCCAGCGTAATTGGGACCGCCGCCGCCTTCTGGGCAGACCCAAGTAATATTCTGGCTAGGGTCCTTGATATCGCAGGTTTTGCAGTGGACGCAGTTCTGCGCATTGATCTGGAAGCGCGGATTGCCTTTGTCGTCGCGAACGATTTCGTAAACACCCGCCGGACAGTAGCGCTGTGCGGGTTCGGCCCAGGTCGGCAAATTGATGTCGACGGGGATCGTGGGGTCGGTCAGCTTCAAGTGGACGGGCTGATCTTCCTCGTGATTGGTGGCCGAGAATGAGACGCTCGTCAGCTTGTCGAAGGTTAGAACACCGTTGGGCTTGGGATAGGCGATCGGCTTGAAATCCGAGGCGGGCTTCAGCGAGGCGGCGTCTGATTTGCCGTGGCGCCATGTTCCGAAGGGCGACCAGCCGCCCAGGAGTGTGCGCAGCCACATGTCGATGCCGCCGAGCGGAATGCCGAGGGCCGTACCGAATCGGGACCACATGGGCTTGGAGTTGCGGACGCGCTTCAGGTCGGCGCCGATGGCGCCGTCGCGGACCGCCGTTTCATAGGCTTTGAGTTCGTCATGGGCGCGGCCGGTGGCGAGAGCGGCGAAGACTGCGTCTGCTGCTTCGATGCCCGACAGCATGGCGTTGTGGCTGCCTTTGATGCGCGGAACATTGACCATGCCGGCAGAGCAGCCAAGGAGCACGCCGCCTGGAAACGTGAGTTTGGGCAGGGATTGCCAGCCGCCTTCGGTGATCGCGCGTGCGCCATAGGCGATGCGCTTGCCGCCATCCAGAGTCACGCTGATGGCGGGGTGGGTCTTGAAGCGTTGGAATTCGTCGTAAGGAGAAAGGTAAGGGTTTTCATAGTTGAGGTGGACGACGAAGCCGACGGAGACGAGGTTGTCGCCGTAGTGATATAGGAACGAGCCACCGCCGGTGCGATTGCCGAGCGGCCAGCCGAACGAGTGCTGGACGAGGCCCGGCTGGTGTTTGCCGGGCGCGACTTCCCAGAGCTCTTTGAGGCCGATGCCATACTTTTGGGGTTCAGACTGGGTGTCCAAGCCAAATTTGGCGATGAGTTGCTTGGCGAGGGAGCCCCGCACGCCTTCAGCGATGAACGTATATTTGCCGCGCAGTTCCATTCCGCGCGCGAACCCATCCTTGGGGACACCGTCGCGGCCGACGCCCATGTCGCCCGTCGCAACGCCAACGACCGCGCCCTTTTCGTCGTAGAGGACTTCGGCGGCGGCGAAGCCCGGGTAGATCTCCACGCCGAGTTCGGCGGCCTGCTCGCCAAGCCAGCGGGTGAGCGCCCCCAGCGAGACAATGTAATTGCCGTGGTTGTTCATAAGCGGTGGCATGAGGATCGCGGGCAAGCTGATGTCGCCCTGAGGTCCCAAGACGAGGAAGCGATCCTGCGTCACCTCGGTTTCGACCGGCGCACCCTTTGATTTCCAATCGGGGATCAGGCGGTTCAACCCCACCGGGTCGATGACTGCGCCGGACAGGATGTGGGCTCCGACTTCAGAGGCCTTTTCAAGAACCACCACCGAGATCTCGCGCCCGTTTTCAGCGGCGAGTTGCTTCAAGCGGATGGCCGCGGACAGACCGGCCGGACCGGCGCCGACGATCACGACGTCGAATTCCATGGCCTCGCGCGGCGGCAGCTCGAATGCTTCTACATCCATCTCGGCATGGTCCTGCGGTTCGGGTGGGTGGGGCGGCCGGGGTAGCAGCGCTCCCGATTAGGTTGTGTGCAAGGGAGCGTCAAGAAAAGCTGGCGTTCCGTCACAGGAAACGCGCGGCTGCGGCCCGCGGACTTGTCAGGGTGAGGTGGACTTGGACGGGACGGTCATTATGGTGCGGGCATGAGCGATCAAGACCGACAGATCCTGGCAGCCATGCTGGAGTGGACACTCGCCGTGGGCGCGGATGCGCCGGTGGCGGATGTGGCCACTAATTGGCTGGCGGACGGCCAGGGACCGCCGGGGCGGGAGTTTGATCTGGCCGGCGCGGCCTCCGACACACGGCGTGTCATGCCGGCCGGTGCGGAGCGTTCCGACGTCCGCGGCCATGCGCCGCCGACCCGGACGGCTCCGCCGGTTGCCGCGCCGTTGCGGAAGTTTGCGACCGCCTCGCCCGATGCGGCTATCGGTGCCGCGCGCGCGGCGGCGCGGACGGCAGCCAACCTCGATGCGTTGCGCACGGCGCTGGAAACCTTTGAGGGCTGCTCGCTCAAGGCGACGGCGAAGTCTCTCTGCTTCTATCGGGGTGCGCCGCAAGCGCCGCTCATGATCATCGGCGAGGCGCCCGGGCGGGACGAGGACATAGAGGGCAAGCCATTCGTCGGCCGCGCTGGACAACTGCTTGACCGGATGCTGGCGGCGGCGGGATGGAGCGAGGCCGATATTCACATCACGAATGCCGTCTATTGGCGTCCGCCCGGCAATCGAACGCCGACGCCACAGGAAACGGAAGTCTGCCGGCCTTTTTTGGAGCGGCAAATTGAATTGGTGGCGCCGCGCGTGCTGCTCTTGCTTGGCGGCTCGGCGGCAAAACAGATTCTCCGGACTGATGAAGGCATCCTGAAAGTCCGCGGTAAATGGCAATCTTTAGAATTTGGACAATTGAAAGTGCCGGTTCTGGCCAGCCTTCATCCGGCCTATCTTTTGCGGGCGCCGATCGCAAAACGCCAAGCCTGGCTTGATTTTTTGAGTGTGCGGGATGCGCTGAAGCCATCTGTGCCGGCTACGGCCGGCGGCGCGTGAACAAATCCTTACTGCCCGAGTTTTGAGAAATTGGTTTGAATTGAGCATAAGTTTTAGCTCGCCGCTTAAACGCGCTTGAATGCGAGACTGCTAAAGTTCCCAGAGATTGCCGCAGAAACTTTCATCAAACTTGGCAGTCGCAGCAGGCGGAGACTGAGCGTGCGTACCGGGTTTGTATATTTGCGGCCATTGAATGTGGCGGCGTGCCGAATGGTGGGACCGTACTCGGACTCGTCGGCGGCCGCATGGGGCCGGATGTTCGAATGGCTCAACAGCTCCGGCCTGATCAGCCAGATCGGGACGGGCTATGGTCTGCTGCTCGACGATCCGCGCCAGACCCCGCCGGAGAAGTGCCGGTATGAGGCGTGTGTCGAATTGCTCGACGAGGCCCGCGGTGTGGTTCCCAGTGAATTCAATGTGCGCCGCCTGCCCGGTGGTGCTTATGCGCGGCAGCGTCACGTGGGCGGAACGGTCGGACTGCCGAAGACCATCTCGACGATGCGGAGCGAGTGGGTGCCGCAGTATGGCGTGATCGTCGATGCGCGGCGGCCCGTGATTGAAATTTATCTGGACCATCCCGATTTCGTGCCTGTCGAGAAGCAGCGGGTGGACGTTTGCATGCCGGTGACGGCGGTCGAGTACGCGGGACAGTCGGCGGCGTAAGTTTTCGCAAGGCAACTCGACTACGCGCTCGGCGGTTGGGGCGCCACGATGCGGCGGCTTCGGGCCGGACCGGCGCGGGACCAATCGGCGGCGTCGTCGATGTCGGCTTTCTGATCGATGAGCGCGACGCGGCTGTCAGCGAGATTGCGCATCGTCGCGGCGAAGGCGGCGCTGGTGGACCAGGGAACATTGCGAAAAGGCCGCAGGCGGCGCTGGCGGCGGCCCAGGCCGATCAGCCAATAGCCACCATCGGGGGATGGGCCGATCACGGCATCGTGGCCCGCAAGGCGATAAAATGCTTGCGCGATATCCCGCTCCGTTATTCCGGGCACGTCGGTGCCGATCACGATGACCGGGCCAGATGGGACGCCATCGATCACCCGTTGCATGCGCTGGCCGAGATCACCGCGGCCTTGAGGGATGCGGGCGTGCAGACGGCCGGGCAGTGCGGGTGTTTTGCGTGCGGCATCTGGGGACACGGCCAGGAGAACGGTCCACCGGCCGGGCCGGGTCAAGCGGCCAACAAGACAGGACACGGCGTGGCGATAGAAGTTTGTCGCCGGGCCAAGGCCGATGCCGCGCGCAAGGCGCGTCTTCACCCGGCCGGCGGCGGGGACTTTGACCATCAGAACCAGCGTGCGCCGGGACGACGACTGGCTCTTCACGGTGCGGTCGGCTGTTGTTTGGCTGGGACCGAAGCCGGCGCGACATGATCTGGAGAGTAGAAGGCCGCGATCCGCTCCGGCGCGACGCCGCAAGCATAAAGCGCGAGGCAGGCCTGATTTCGCAGGATGCGACTAGCGTAACCCTCGTTGCGGTAGCGGATGGCGCTGGTGACGGCATCGGCGCGCAGCATATGCAGCCGGCGGCGGCCAATCCGGCGCACGATGTCGACATCTTCCATCAGCGGCTGCTCGCTGTAGCCGCCGATGTCATCGTACAGCGCGCGGGGGATGAGGAGAGCCTGATCACCATAGGGCCTGCGAAAGAGCCCGCAGCGCAGGGCGACAGCGGCTTCGAGGGCCCGCGGCTTCCAGCCGTCGTCGGCGAGACGAAAGCGGAATGCGGCAGCCCCGGGCGGTGTGCGGCCCAGATCGACCTTGTCGATGAAGGCCGCCGCCGCCTGTTCCCAGCCCGCAGCCAGTTCGGTGTCGGCGTGGAGAAACAGAAGCCAGGGGAAGCGGGCGCGTTTGGCGCCGAGGCGCAGTTGGCGGCCGCGGCCGGGGGCGGTTTGGACAATTTCAACGCCGGCGTTCTCGGCGATGGTCAAGGTGCGGTCGCTGGAGCCGCCATCGACCACGATGACCTCGCGGATGAAGCCGTCGACAGCGGCCGGTATCAGCGCTGCCAGGGCCGGTGCGAGCGTTTGCTCGGCGTCGCGCGTGGGGATGACGACTGAAATCATGGCTACCAGCGATGACACGGCTTTCCGGGCGCAACAAGCACACGTTTTGCAGCATGGCGGCACATGCACGGCAAATTTGTTCTTGTTATGTTCTAGTGTGTGGGCTAGACAGCTAGGAACGTACCCATGGGGTCTGATATGCGGCGCGCGGCGGCGGAGGTCTTGGCAGAGCGGAGAGATTTGCAGGCGGCGGCCGAGCGGCGGCGGGGCCGAGGCGCCATGTCGAACGCGAGTGGCCGGTTCGAGCCCGAGGCGCGCGCTGCGTTCAACGATGGCTGGGATCTAGAGGAGGATCTGCCGCCGCTGCGGACGCATGTTCAGGACGAAGCGGCGCGAACCATCATCACGCGCAACGACAGTCCGGATATCTCGTTCGACCGGTCGATCAATCCCTACCGGGGATGCGAACACGGTTGCATCTATTGCTACGCCCGGCCGTCGCATTGCTATCTGGGGCATTCGGCCGGTCTCGATTTCGAAACGCAGCTTTATGCCAAGCCCAATGCGGCTGCGCTTCTGGAAAAGGAACTGGCGGCGCCAGGATACCGGCCGGCGACCATGGCGATCGGCACCAATACGGATCCCTACCAGCCCATCGAGCGGGAGCGGCGGATTACGCGGTCAGTGCTGGAAGTTCTGGAGCGCACGGGGCATCCGGTCGGCATCGTGACGAAGTCAGCGCTCGTGGTGCGCGATATTGATATCCTGCAGCGGATGGCCGGGCGGGGTCTGGCCAAAGTCGCCTTGTCGGTGACGACGCTCGACCGGCACTTGGCGCGGCGGATGGAGCCACGTGCGTCGACACCGTCGCGGCGGCTCGATGCCTTGCGGCAATTGAGCGAGGCAGGCATTCCGACTGCCGTGATGGTGGCGCCCGTTATTCCATCGCTTAACGATCACGAGATCGAAAGCATTCTCGCAGCAGCCAAAACGGTTGGCGTGCAGCAGGCGGGATACGTGATGCTGCGGCTGCCGCTGGAGTTGAAGGAGTTGTTCCGGGAGTGGCTGGCGACGGAGGTGCCGGACCGGGCCAACCGGGTTCTGCATCTGCTGCAATCGATGCATGGCGGGCGCGACTACGTAGCGGCGTTCGGCGCGCGGGGTCGTGGCAGCGGGCCTTACGCGGAGCAGGTGGCGGCGCGGTTCAGGCTGGCTTTGAAGCGGCTTCAACTCAACGAGCAGCGGATACCGTTGCGCACGGATCTGTTCAAGCTGCCGACGCTTGCTGGTGGACAGCTGCCGTTGTTTTGAGCGCGGATTGCAGCGTTAGCCCGCGATGACGAGGCGCAGCGTCTCGTGCAAAAGGCGCTCGCGGGCGGGCTCATCCTTGACCGCGAGATGAGCGGAGAACCAATCTTTGACCATCTTGCACACGCGGTCGCGTGGTGCGGCGGCCAATGCTTTTGGATCGGCGAAGAGTTGGATGTCGGCCTGGCTCCAGCCAATGGTGCCGAGTTCGGCGGCGAGCAGATTATAGTCTTCTGGCTGCGGCGCGGAGCGGGTGACCGGGTTCTTCTGGCCTTCGACAACAGCGGCGAGAACGGCGCGCATCTGCGCATGAAGCGGTGCGCCTTCGGTTGGCTTCTGGACGAGGGCTGCAGCGGCGGGGGTCATCTCCCCTTTTTCGATGAATTCATAGCAGGTGTCGACGCTCTGGGTCTGCATGGCGCCGAGATTGGCCACAAAAGCTTCGGCGATGTCCTTCAAGCGGTCGGGACTGGCGGCGAGGGCCTTGGAGGCGTTCTGGCGGCGCAAAACAACGATCTGTTCGACGAGTTTGCGATCGATGGCGGTGTCGGGTTCGTTGGCTGCTTTCATGGTGCCGACGTCGCGAAGGCGGTCGGCATACCACTGCGGAAACTCGGCTTTCGCGTAGCTCCAGAACGGCGACGACTGGAGTGCGGTATCGATGGGGTCGGCGGCAACAGTGACAGGGACGCCGGGCAAGGCTTGCGGCGCGGGCGGCTGCGGTTCAGCCGCAGCAACAACAGTTGCGGGCTGCGGCGGGACGGCTTCTGGGGGTGCAATCGCGGCTGGCGCGGGTGCCGCGTCGCCAGACATTGGTGTGGCGGTCGTTTCGGTCGCGGCGACCGGCGCACCACTGGTGCCGGCGGGCGGGGCTTCGACGACGGGCAGTTCGGCCGGTGGGGCGCCGGCGCCCTGCAGCATCGTTTTCAGGGTGTCGCGATACGTATAGCCGGCGGCGGAGACGCCACCAATGGCGAGGAGGAGGCCCAACGCGACAGCAACGCCGCGGCCTTTTTTGGCCGGCGCCGCATCGTCGTACATCGGTTCCATGCGGAACGGTTCGGGCGCTGGTTCGGGTGCGGTGGTCGCGGTGCCGAACTGCGAACCGGATGTCTGCGACGGCCGGAATGCGCCGGTGTCGAAGGTCATCGGTTGGGGGTCGCGTACGGCCGCATTGGGGCCAGCGAAAACCGGTTCGGCTGAGGATGCTTTATTAAGGCCAAAGTCGAACTTCTCGGCTGCTGCCGCTGCCGGTTCGATTTTGGCGGACAGATTGGCGAAGGATGGTTGGGGCCGTGGCGCGGCAATCACTGGTTCTGGAGCGGGTTCGGGCTTCGTGACGACGGGGGGCGCGGCAGCAACGGGCGGCGGAGGCGGGGCGGGGGGCTGGAATTCGAAGACCGTCGTTGCGGGACGCCAGTCGGCAAAGCCGGGTCGCCAGACAAGATCGGTCTGGCGCAAATGCCCCAACTCCACGAGCTTGGTCATTTCGATATGCGACAGGGGCCCGTGTTGTTTGCCATCACGGGCGAGATACCAGACGCTGTCCTCAGTCATCGTTTCGGTCACGAGCGCGCCTCGTTGAATGCTACCGGCTCTGGGGTCGAGGCGGCGGGGGCCTTAACCCGATGCAGGTCTTTTGCCACAAACGGCCCGACTTTGCGGAGATTCGTGGACTTAAGCATCGCGAACGTCAATCTGAACACAGAATTAGACTTTCTTATTGGCGCCGGAGCGGCGTTTGGGCGGGGTAATCTGGCGCTCTGGCAGGGCGGCTTGGCGGCATGACGGGGGTGGAATGGCGGCGGGCGCAATCGAGTTGTTCGGCATTTGTCATACAATCCGGGCATCAACGCGGCGCGGGGTGGGCCAGATCACGAGCGATTTCGCGATCGGAAGAGGCGGTCTATCCGCCGCGCGGGGGAAAGCTTGCTGGTCATAGGGCCCGCAGCTATAAGCCCGGCAGCCCAATCCCAACATACGTTGCAAAGACCACTGGAGAGACCAGACAATGGCCATCGAGCGCACTTTTTCAATCATCAAGCCCGACGCGACGCAGCGGAACCTTACAGGTGCAATCAATGCCGTCATCGAAAAGGCGGGTCTGCGGATCGTTGCGCAGAAGCGCGTGCGCTGGACGCGGGCGCAGGCGGAGAAATTCTACGAGGAACACAAGGCGCGGCCGTTCTACGGCGAACTGTGCGATTTCATGACATCGGGTCCGATCGTGATGCAGGTGCTGGAAGGCGAGAACGCCATTGCCAAGTATCGCGAAGTGATGGGCGCCACCGATCCGAAGGAAGCGGCCGAGGGCACCATTCGCAAATTGTTTGCCGTGTCGAAGGGCGAAAACTCGTCGCACGGTTCGGATAGTGCTGCATCGGCGGAGCGCGAGATCGCGTTGAACTTCCGCCTCGATGAGATCGTCGGCTGAACGCAGCGGACGTTTCAAAGACTTGCGATTTGCGGTCGGGCCCTTTGCGGGCCCGATCCTGTTTTCAGGGTGAGACATGATCGATCCAGACAAGGTTGCCGCGCATCTTGACAGGTTGGCGAAGCCAAAAGGGAGTCTGGGCCGGTTGGAAGACCTCGCGGTGCGGCTCGGGTCGATTCAGGGGACGCTGAAGCCCGAGACAAAGCCGCGCCGGCTCATCGTTTTTGCAGGCGATCATGGCGTGGTGGCCGATGGTGTCGGCATCTGGCCGCAGGCGGTGACGGGGGTGATGGTGGCGATGATCGCGGCGGGGCGGGCGTCGTGTTCAGCGCTGGCGCGGGCGTGCGACGCATCTGTGCGGCTGATCGATGTGGGCTCGGCGATGGGCGAGGTGCCATCCAGTCCGCTTTATTGCGACCGGCGCGTAGGGCGGGGCACTTTGAGCCTGGCGCAGGGTCCGGCGATGACGGCGGATCAGTTCTGGGCGGCGTGGATGGCCGGTCAGACGGCTGTGGCGGAGGCGCGGGCAGACGGCATGCGCATCGTGGTGCTCGGCGAAATTGGAATCGGGAATACGACGGCGGCAGCGGCGTTGATCGCGCTGGGGTGCGAGCACGACAGCGATGCGCTCGTCGGCGCTGGGGCGGGGGCGACGGCGGAGACGCTCGACCGCAAGCGTACAATCGTGCGCGAAGCAGTGGCGCGGGCGCGCGATGTCATGGCCGATGATCCCGTGGCGGCGATGGCTGCTGTCGCCGGGTTTGAGATCGTGGCCATGGCGGGAGCCATTGCGGCGGCTGGGGATGCGGATCTGCCGGTCGTGCTGGATGGTGTAGTGTCGGGGGCGGCGGCGATCGTGGCGCAGGCGGTCGATCCGGCGGCGTTGGAGACGGCCATTGCCTCCCATGTGAGTGCGGAACCGGCACACCGTATTGCGTTGGAGAGCCTCGGTCTGGAGCCGTATCTCGATTGGGGGCTGCGGCTTGGCGAGGGGACGGGAGCGCTGTTGATGCTGCCGATGCTGGACGCGGCGGCCGCACTCCTGAAAGATGTCGCGACACTGGACGAGGTGACGGGAGGCGGCGGCGGATGAGTGAGGGGGGCGTTGAGGTTGCGTGGCACGACGCTCCATGGCCGCGGGCGTTCTTTACGGCGGTGCAGTTTCTGACACGGTTGCCGGTTCCGGGCGGGGAAACGCGCGATCTGTCGACTTTTCCGGAGGACATCAAGCGGGGCCTGCAGTTCTTTCCGGTGATTGGCGCGGGCGTGGGCGTACTGACTGCGCTCGCTCTTTTGATTTTCGATTTTCTCTTGCCGCTGCCGGTTGCGATTATCGCGGCGCTCGCTGTGGAGGCGCGGTTGACCGGGGCGTTTCACGAGGATGCGGTGGCGGATTTTTGCGACGCGTTCGGCGGCGGGTGGACGCGCGAGGATGTGCTGAGAATTTTGAAGGATAGCCGCATCGGCAGCTACGGTGCGATGGGTTTGGTGTTGGCTGTTGCGTTGCGGGCCGGCGGGTTGATCGCGCTCGGCGATGTGTGGCATGCGGCGGCCGTGCTGGTGATCGCGGGGATGGCCGGGCGGCTTGTTATTCTCGCGGTCATGGCGGTGGTCCCGCCGGTGCCAGCGCGGGATGGGCTGGCGAAAGATGTCGGGCAGGTTGCCGATTGGGGCACGTTCTGGCGCGGCATGATGTGGTGCGCGCCATTGGTGCTGTTTGCTTTGGTCTATGATGTCTTCGGGATGGTGCTTGCTGGTCTGGCGATTGCCGTTTTCGTCATGTGGTATCGCGGGTATCTACTGCGGCGGCTCGACGGTGTGACGGGGGACTGTCTTGGGTTTTCGGCGTACGCGGGCATGATCCTGACGACGTTGGCGCTGGCGAGGGATCGTTAAGCGATGACTGTGGTCCATCTCGTCCGGCATACGGCGGTGGCGGCGCACTGGGCGGGTCGATGCTATGGGCAAAGCGACGTGGGGCTCAGCCGGGACGGGCGCGCGGCGGCGCGGGCACTGGCGCCGCGGATCGCAGCTTTGGGCGCACGGCGGCTTTACGTTTCACCGCTGCGGCGTGCCCGTTTTCTGGCTGGGCTGGTGCTGCGCGAGGCGGCCGGCGCGGGGCTCGTGATCGAGCCACGGTTGGCGGAGTGCCATTTCGGCGGTTGGGAAGGGCAAAGCTGGGACGCCATCTATGCCGCTAGCGGCGACGCGATGTTGGGGCTCGTGACGGCGCCGGAAACGTTCCGGCCGGGCGGGCATGGTGAGGCGACGTTTACGCTTCGGGATCGCGCCTTAGCGTGGTTCGAGGAGGCGGTGCGGGGGGCTGACGGGCCGGTGGTGGCCGTCTGTCACGGCGGGCCGATTGCAGCGATACGGGGGACGTTGGCTGGGGCGCCGGTCGTGGATTGGCCGGGGCTGGTGCCGAAGGTGGGCGAGATCGTTTCGCTCGAGGTCTTATCCACCTGACGCCGCAATCGGTCGCAGAAACTGCGCAATTGGTGGGCAATGTTGATCGTTCACCGGGCATGTCCGCAGGCTTGGTGCGAGGGCCGATGCCGTGTTCTGCGGATGACGAAGGAAACGCACATGAAAAGAATTCTCTTGATGGCGGCCGCCCTTGTGGCGCTGACGCCTCTCGTGCCGCAGGCGGCGATGGCCCAACGCGATCGTGATGGCGAACGGTTCGACGAGCGGTCGTCTTATGATGACCGCCGTGGCGGCGGTTGGAGCCGCATCGGTCAAATCGTTGTGAAGCCGCGCCTTGAGCGCGAAGTCATTCGCGTCAATCCGCGCGAAGAAGCGTTCAGCCGCGTCGGCGTGCGCGCATTCGACGGTGATGTCGAGATCATCGAACTCAACATCCGCTTTGGTAACAATGATGTCGAGCGCGTGCGCGTGAACAAGGTTGTGCGTGCCGGCACGGGATTGCCGCCGATCGATTTGCCGGGCCGCGTGCGGCGGCTCCGCGAAGTTGAAGTGGTTTACCGGACGTTTGGACCGGCGCGGATCGAACTTGTTGGCCGTGATGGGAGACCGGGGCCGGGCGCTGGTCCGGGTCCGGGGCGCTGGCAGGAACTGGGCTGCGCAAAGGTCGGTTTCCTGGAGGGCAAGGACGTCATTCGTGTCGGCCGCAAGGACGGTGGCTTCCGCGCCATCAAGCTCAACGTTCGCGGCAACAAGCTGCGGCTCGAGCGGTTGCGCGTCGTCTATGCCAACGGGCAAGCGGATGACTTGGTGGTGCGGACCGTCATTCCAGAGGGTGCCGAGACGCGTCCGATTGATCTGTCGGGCCGGCATCGCGGGATCGACTATGTCGAACTGCGCTACATCCCGCAGATCAGCTTTGGTGGGCGTGCCACCGTGTGTGTTTCCGGACTTTAAGACTGGAAGGAGCCTGACATGATGAAATATATCACTGCTGTTGTGCTGACTCTGGCGTTGACTTCCGGGGCTGTGTTCGCGGCCCCGCCCGCGTCGAAGGATGCTTGCCTGGAGCAGGCGTTCGCTCTCGCCGAGAAGGCGGCGGCCAAGAAGCTTGCCACCGACATGCAGAGCAAAATCGAGGGGCAATTGACGGCGCTGGAGGCGAAGTGTGCCGCCGACGATCTGGCGGGCGCGGAAGGCGACATCAAGACGATTGAAGCGGAGATCGCCGGCGGTTAAGTCGCTGGCCGTATCCAAGCAAAAGCGGCGCCGGTGGATGCACCGGCGCCGCTTTTTGTTTTTCGTGTTTTTGCGCTCAGCTTAGTTCGCGAATACGGAACTTGAGACCGCCCTTAGGCGTCAGCGTCACCGTGCCGGAGAAGCCCGGCGGTTCCTTGCCCACATACTCGGGGCGGAAGCGGCGCAGAAGCATGGAGAGGGCGAGCGTGTTCTCGACCTGGCTCATGGCGCCGCCGATGCAGGAGCGCTTGCCGCCGCCGAAGGGAAGGTAGGAATACTTGACCTGTCCTTTGGTGCCGCCCATCCAGCGCTCGGGCCGGAATTCTTCCGGTTCGGGCCAGAACTTGGGATTGTGGTGTGCGCCATAGGCGAACATGACGACGCGGTCGCCGGGTTTGATGTCCTTGCCGCCGATCACGTCGTCCTTGGTGGCGACGCGGATCAGGCCCCAGATCGGCGGGTAGATGCGCATCGTTTCCTGGATGACGGCGCGGGTGTAGGCCAGCGCGGAATAGTCGGCGGCTGTGGGTTCGCGGTCGCCATAGACGGTCTCGCCTTCCTTGCGGATGCGGTCAGCGGCTTCAGGGTTCTTGGAGGTCAGGTACAAGGCCCAGGCGAGGGTCAGGGCCGTCGTTTCGGTGCCAGCCCAGAGGTATTGCTTCAGTTCGTCGATGGCTTGTTCGGCATCGAATTCCGGCACGCTTGGATCGGCGACGACGGCTTCGATCATCTTTAGAAGCGTGCGCTGGCGGTCTTCGTTCGGGTTCTGGGCGAACACGGCGGGCGGGACGCTGGCCCAGATCTCCATCGCCTTAGCGGCGTTTTCTTCCGTGATGTTGCCGCCGTCCTCGCCATGGAGAACGCGCATGCGGATGGCCTTGTGTTCCATCACGTCGGTGTAGGTCTTGACGCACTTGAAGACGAAGTGCGGATTGAACGGCATGTCGCGATCGAACAGCGCCTTGCAGATCATGTCGGCGGCGAGCGTCCAGGTCTGCTCGACCATTTCAAAGGACTCGCCTGTTTCGGCGAGTTTGGACCACAGGTCCATTTTGGTGCGAATGGCCTGCAGGAAATAGGGGATGTATTCGGCGAACATATCCGGATGAAATGCCGGCTGCTGCGGCATGCGGATTTTCTGCCAGAGCGCACCGTCGTGCGTGATCATCGACTTGCCGAAGACGGGCTTCAGGCCGTCGAAGTATTTGATGTAGTCGTCGGCTTTTGTGACGAGGACATGCTTGAAGTGTTCGGGTTCGGTGAGGAACACGACGCGCTGGTCGGCAATATTCACCGCGATCACGGGGCCGTAACGGTCGGCCATCATCTGCAACGTCTGCATCGGGTTGTCGGGATTGCCCTTGGAGAGCGCCGACAGTTTGAACCAGATGCTGTTTGCTTCGCCGAGACCCTGCGTGTGACCGAGGTTCTGTTGAATCGTCATGCCATCGTCTCCGAGCCGCTCTAGCGCGGCTTCCATTCCGGTTCGGTCCGGCGATACCTGATGCGAGAAACGCTTGCGTCGCATGAAGCTGGCCGCGCGGGCCGCTCTAGCCGGCGGTGCCGGTTCGCTCACAGAACAAGCCCGCGTGGGGTCGAACCGTTGCGTGACCTAACACCGTGGTCGCGAAGGTGTCCATGAGACGGGCCCGCCCGCGTCAATTTACCGGCGGACGGTAACCAAAGTGGCACGCCAAATCCCCGTTAAATCAAACTTGGGGTGAAAATTTAGCCCATGTTTCGTTAACGTCCGAAGGCGACGAGGTTTTATTGCCGTCTATGGCGATCTGTCCGCGGGCGAACAATTCAAGAATCCGGGGGTAGAGCTGGTGCTCGGCGGCGAGCACGCGGGCGGCCAAATCCGGTTCGGTATCGCCCGGCAGGACGGGAACGGCGGCTTGGCCCAGAATCGGACCCTCGTCCATTTCCGGTCGCACGAGGTGGACGGTGCAGCCGGCGAATTTCACACCCGTTGCCAGAGCCCGGGCGTGGGTGTCGAGGCCTTTGAATGCCGGCAGAAGCGCTGGATGGATGTTGAGCATGCGATCGCGCCAGAGCGCGACGAACTCAGGGGTCATGAGGCGCATGAAGCCGGCGAGGCAGACGAGGTCGACGCGCGATGTTGTCAGGATGCCATGTAGCTGGCTCTCGAAGTGGGCGCGATCGGAATAGAGCTTGTGGTCCATGGCAATCGCCGGAATGCCCTGCTCTTTGGCCCATGCGATGCCGGCGGCATCGGGGCGGTTTGAGATCACGACAACGATTTCGGCGGGATAGTCCGGGCGGCGCGCGGCCTCGACGAGGCTTTTCATATTGGAGCCACGGCCGGAGATGAGGATGGCTGTGCGCTTTTTAGGGGCGGTCATGCTGGCAGGCCCGTTGCGGGTTGAATTGCGTGCCCTGCGCATAGCATGGAGATGGCCGCCGCGGATACCGCACGGGAGAATCGTTAATTCCGCTGAATGCTTTCAAGGTATTCGACGAGCGCCTGCATCAGGGCGCGGGCGCGGGCATCGACGGCTGAGGGGTCTTCGCCGGGATCGCCTGTCTTGCGGTAGCGTTCGCCCCAGATGGGCATATCGCGGCGGCCGTGGGCTGGAATGACGCCGCGTCCGTCGATCATGTCGTAGATCGCGGTTTGGGGGAACGTGCCGCCGTTGCGTTGGGCAATGCGGGTGAGATCGGCCGGCATGATGGAAAGGGCGCGGGCCTTGGGTCCATCTCCTTTCCCATCGAGCCCGTGGCAGGACATGCAGGCGATCTCGTATTCGGTGAGACCGATGGGGTCTTCACCATCGCTGTCGCCGGATGCGGCGCTCTTGGCAATCGCGAGAACAGCAATGGCGGCCACGATTGCAGAAGCGGCGGCAAATTTCGCGATATACAGATGATGTTTCATAGTTTCCAGCATCGGCCAGAGATGACGCTGCGGCTTTGATGCCGATCAAATCGCGGCTGGCTGCGTGGCCAACAGGGCGTCGACGTCGGCGCGGGCCGGAAGAGCCGTGCGGGCCCCCAAACCGCGGCAATTCAAGGCCGCGGCCGCGGCCGCGAAGCGGGCGCACTTCGCGTCGCTAAAGCCGCCGATCAGGGCGGCGGCGAAGGCGCCATGGAAGGCGTCGCCGGCACCAGTGGTGTCGTGAACCGTGGTATGAAACGATGGCTGCCGATTGATTTTGCCCGATGCATCAGTCCAGAAGTACCCCTCGGATCCACGTGTGACGCCGGCATGGCGGGCGCCTTGGTTTACGAGGGCGCGGAGGCGGTCTTCCGTGGTGCTTCCGGATATGAAGGTGTCGAGTGCCGGGGTGGAGGCGATCACATAATCTGTGAACTGGGCGACACTTTCCAGGAGACGGCCGCTTCCAAGGTCGAGATCGACAAGCGTCGTGATGTTTCGCGCCCTGGCTTCAGCAAATGCCGCGCGGGTTCCTTCGATCCAAGAGAGGTCGCTTAGTATTGCGTTCGCTTTGCCGATATCCTCGAGTGGTAGCCAATCAGCGGACATGGGCATGGCGTGATCGTCTTCGCTGACGATGAAACGCTCGCCCGCGGCATCGACGATCACCGCGGCTGTTGCGGAGCGGCTGGCGGGATGGGCTTTGACATACGTCGTGTCGACGCCGAATTTTTGCAGTTCATCGAGAATGATCCGGCTGGCCGGATCCGATCCGATCCGGCTCCAGAGGGCGGTGTTGGCGCCGAGGCGAGCTGCAGCGCAGGCTGCGTTAGCGGCCATTCCGCCGCCGCTGGTGACGTGTTCGCGGGCGCGCACCTTGACTGGCTTGGGCGGGAAGGCGTCGATCCGGTACACGAAATCAAGTGCGGTGTGGCCTATGACGATGAGCGCCGTGTTGGACATGACATCTCGATGTTCGCGTTCATATGGCGCAACTTAACGGGGCCTATCGCCGGTCGCCACCGTTAGGTTTATCCGGCTGGTGCGATCGTCATAAGATTCCGGCACAACTGTCAAAAGACCGTGACGTTGCGCACTTTGCAAATCGGGCGGGAGCCCCTTAATCAGGGTTGAGCAAACCGTCGGCGCGCGTTGCCGGCAGGCGCGACGGCGCGTTGATTGCCGATGGACAACCCATTGAAATAAGAACGGTTCAAGCGCCGCATGTTCTCAGCCCCGTTGCCCCTCATCCTTCTGGCACCTTTTGCCGGTCTTCTGCTCCTTGCGCTCATTGGGCGGGGTGGACGATCGCTGACTGCTTGGACGGCCGGTCTCTCGATGACTGGGGGGTTGGCGGCTGCATTTGCGTTGGCGCCGGAGGTTTTCGGCGGAACGACGGTGTTGTGGCGGGTGGCGTGGCTGCCGGAGTGGGGGCTTGATTTTGCCCTGCGGCTCGATGGGCTGGGGCTGCTATTTGCGATCCTGATCCTAGGGATTGGCGTGCTGATCGTTCTCTATGCGGCATATTACCTGCCCAAATACGACGATCTGCAGCGGTTCTATATGTCCTTGCTCGGTTTCGCGGGCGGGATGCTCGGGATCGTGCTGGCCGAGAACATTGTGCTGATGGTGGTGTTCTGGGAGGTGACGAGCCTCACGTCGTTTCTGCTGATCGCGTATAAATACCAGGAGGTCGAGGCGCGGATTTCGGCGCGGATGGCGCTGGCGGTGACGGGCGGTGGCGGTTTGGCGCTGCTGGCGGGGGCGCTTTTGCTCGGCAGCGTGGCGGGCAGTTTCGACTTCAGCGTGATCGAGGCGCGGGCGGGGGATGTACGGGCCGATCCGCTCTATCCCGTGATCCTCATTCTGTTCCTTCTGGGCGCGTTCACGAAGTCGGCGCAGTTCCCGTTCCATTTCTGGCTGCCGCATGCCATGGCCGCGCCGACGCCGGTGTCGGCGTATCTGCATTCGGCGACGATGGTGAAGGCGGGCGTTTTTCTGCTGGCACGGATGTATCCGGTGCTGGGGGGGACGGAGCTTTGGTTTGTAATCGTCTCGACGACGGGCGCGATCACGTTCGTCTATGGCGCGTACGTTGCGCTGCTGAAGCACGATCTCAAGGGATTGCTCGCGTATTCGACGGTGAGCCACCTGGGGCTGATCACGCTGTTGTTCGGGCTTGATACGCCGATGGCGACCGTGGCGGCGGTGTTCCACATCATCAATCACGCGATCTTCAAGGCGTCGCTGTTCATGGCGGCGGGGATCATCGACCACGAGACCGGGACGCGCGATATGCGCCGGATGGGCGGGCTTTTTTACACCATGCCGCGAACCGCTGTGCTGGCCATCCTGGCGGCGGGCTCGATGGCAGGTGTGCCGCTTTTAAACGGGTTCCTATCGAAGGAAATGTTCTTCACCGCGGCGGTGGCGCATCCGGGCTTCGATGGGGCCAATTTGATTTTGCCGGTTGTGGCTACGATTGGCGGCATGCTGGCGGTGGCTTATTCGGTGCGTTTCGTGTGGGACGTGTTTTTCGATGGGCCGGCGAATGAGATGCCGAAGACGCCGCATGAGCCGGTGGGCTGGATGCGGCTGCCGGTGGAAGTGCTGGTCGCGCTTGTGGTGGTTGTCGGGTTTTTGCCGCAGTGGTCGGTGGGGCCGTTGTTGAAGGTTGCGGCGGAGGCGGTGCTGCCGGGTGCGGTGCCGGAGATCAAGCTGGCGGTCTGGCACGGGTTTAATTTGCCGCTGGCGATGACGGTGGTCGCGTTCGGGCTCGGCGTGTTGCAGTTCTCGCGGCGGCACAAGCTCTATGCGCTGCAAGAACGCTACGCATTCGGGCTGACGAGCCCTGTTGCCTTCGAACGGTTTTATCGCGGCGCGACGCGGTTTTCGACAGCGGCGATGGCGAAGGCCGCTCCGCGATCGCTGCAGTGGAATCTGGCTCTGTTCTTCTCATTCCTTCTCGTGCTCGGCGGCTGGGCGTGGATGTCGACGGAGATGGCATCCGGGTGGGCGGGGATGCTGACGGGTCCTTTGCCGGTGGGCGAAGTCGACATGGCGTCAGCGGTGGCTTTTGCTGCCCTGTTGTTCGGGGCCGTCTCGACCGTGATCTATCGCCGCAACCGCGTGATGGCCGTGATCTTCATGAGTGTGGCGGGCACGGTGGTGTCGCTGGCCTTCCTGCGCTTTCATGCGCCGGACCTGGCGTTGACGCAGCTCTCGGTCGAGGTGGTGACGATCGTGCTGCTGCTCATGTGCTTGCGCTATTTGCCGGAGACGCCGGTGGCACAGAGTTCGATCGGGCGCCGGGTGCGGGATGGAGTTCTGGCGACGGCGGCGGGCGTTGGCGTGACGGCGATGGCGTACGCGATGCTGACGCGTCCCTATGAAACGATCGCGGGCTATCATATGGCGAATGCCAAGCCGGGCGGCGGGGGGACCAACGTCGTCAATGTCATTCTCGTGGACTTCCGCGGTTACGATACGCTGGGTGAGATTGTAGTGCTGGCGATGGCGGCGTTGGGGCTGCATGCGCTGCTGACGGGGACGCGGATGCAGGGGCCGCCGCCCCTGGCGCTGACGAAGGCCGACCGGTATCCGATCATGCTGGCGGAACTCATGCGGCCGTTGCTGCCGCTCGCGCTTGTTGTGGCCGTTTATATCTTCCTGCGCGGTCATAACCTGCCGGGGGGCGGGTTCATCGCCGGGCTCGTGGCAGCGGTTGCCCTGATGCTGCAGTATGTGGCTGGTGGTGTCGACTTCGCCTCCGAGCGGTTGCGCGTCAATTATGTGCGGCTGCTTGGCGTGGGACTTGGAATTGCAACGCTGACGGGTGTTGCGAGCTTCTGGTTTGGCGTGCCGTTCCTAACATCGACGCATGGATATGTGTATCCGCCGGTGATCGATAAATTCGAACTGGCGTCAGCGATGGCGTTCGATCTGGGCGTATTCCTGGTGGTGATTGGAACGGTGCTGCTGGCCATGACCGACATCGCGGCGTTGCGGCGGGGTGAAATCGCGGCACCGGCCGGCGCTCCGGCAAAAGAGAAGGGGTAGCACGATGGAACTTCTCGTGTCCGTGGCTTTGGGCGTGCTGACCGCAAGCGGCGTCTATCTCATCTTGCGGCCGACGACGTTTTCGGTGGTGCTGGGTTTGACCTTGCTCTCCTATGCCGTGAATGGATTGATCTTCTTTGGCGGGCGGCTGAAGGCGGGCGCACCGCCCTTGAGTGTTCCGGGGTTGACGAACCAGACCGATCCCCTGCCGCAGGCGCTGGTTCTGACGGCAATCGTAATCGGCTTTGGCATGACGGCCTATCTGTTGGCGGTCGCACTGAAGGCGAAGTCGGAAAGCGGCACAGATCACGTCGATGCGGGTGAGACGCGATGATGGCGCATTTGCCGTTTCTGCCGGTGCTCATTCCGCTGGTGGCCGCCGTGCTGCTGCTCATGGCCGCGAAAGCGGATATCGACGTGAAGCGCGGCATTTCCGCGATCGCTGTTGGCATTCTCGTGACGGCAGCTTTGACACAGCTGATCGTGGCCGACGATGGCACAGTGCGCGTCTATCGTCTTGGTGATTGGCCCGCGCCATATGGCATCGTGCTGGTGCTCGACCGGCTAGCCGCTTTGATGGTGGCGCTGACGAGTGTGCTCGCCATGCCGGTGTTTCTCGCCGCGACATCAGGGACGGATGCGCGGGGGCCGCATTTTCATGCGTTTTTGCAGTTCCAGCTCATGGGACTGAATGGTGCGTTTTTAACGGGCGACCTGTTCAACCTGTTCGTGTTCTTCGAGATCCTGTTGCTGGCGTCATATGGGCTGCTGGTTCACGGCGGTGGATTGCAGCGGGCGCGGGCTGGTATCGCGTATGTGGTATTGAATTTGAGCGGGTCGGCGCTGTTCTTGATTGCGCTTGGATTGCTGTATGGCCTTCTCGGCACGCTCAACATGGCCGATTTCGGCGTGGCGCTGCAGAAGGTGGCGCCGGAAGATCAGGGCGTCGTGGCGGTGATGTGCGCGCTGCTCGTGACGGTGTTCTTATTGAAGGCAGCGGTGTTGCCGATCGGGTTCTGGCTGCCGCAGGTTTATACGGCGGCGACACTGCCGGTCGCGGCGCTGTTCGTGATCATGACGAAAGTCGGCGTGTATGCGTTGTTGCGGGTGACGACCATCGGTCTGATGGCGGCGCCGTTCACGGCGGACCTCTTGCAGCCGTGGCTGACGTGGCTGGCGCTCGGGACGATTGCAGTTGGTGCCATGGGCATGCTGGCTGCGTCATCGCTGGGGATGGTGGTGGCCAATCTGGTGCTCGTATCGGGCGGGACGTTGCTGCTGGCTGTGGCTGAACCGGGCGCGCAGAGCATTGCGGCCGCACTCTATTATCTGGTGCAGACAACGTTGGTAACCGCGGCGCTGTTCTTGCTGGCCGATGCTCTGGCGCGGCAGAGGGGCGATGCCGAGGATCAATTGGCCGCCGGGCCGCCATTGCAGAATTATACGTTTCTCGGGCTGCTGTTTCTCGTCTTTGGCGTTGCGGCATGCGGAGCACCGCCGCTGTCCGGGTTCATCGGGAAGATCATGGTGATGCAGGCGATGGAGGGATCGGTGCATCCGGCGCTGATCTGGACGGCGCTCATCCTGTCTGGGTTTGTGGCGGCGCTCGTGCTGGCGCGGGCCGCAAGTGTGTTTTTCTGGGAGCCGGGCGCGCCGGGGATCGTGGACAAGCCAAGTGTCGCTTACGTGCCGGCGCCGGGTTTGATGCTGGCGATGATTTTGCTGACAGTGGGCATCGTTGCGGTCAGTGCCGCGGCGGCGCCGGTGGCCGCGTACACGCGGGCTGCGGCTGAGCAAATACTGGCGCGGGATGCCTACGTTTCGGCGGTGATCGGCGATCCAGCCGCGGTGCAGAGGGAGAAGCGGCCATGACGTTACGCGACTGGCTTTTGCCGCAGCCGATTCTGACACTCGCGATCGTGGCGTTGTGGGCCCTGCTGGCAGCTGATGTCAGCGGCGGGACGCTGTTGCTGGGTCTGACATTGGGGATCGTCATCCCGCTCTTCACATCGCAATTCTGGCCGGGGAGGCCGCAAACGTTTCGCATCGGCGCGGCCCTTCGGCTGATGCTGGTGGTGTTCTATGACATCGTCGTTGCAAATTTCGCGGTGGCGCGGATCGTTCTGGGCAATGTGCACGGGATCAAGTCGAAATTCGTCGATGTGCCGCTCGATACGAACGATCCCTATGTGGCGACGATCCTGGCCAGCATCATTACGCTGACGCCCGGCACGCTCTCGATCGACATCGATATGGACAAGCGCGTGGTGCATATTCACGGGCTCGACGTTCCGGATCAATCGCTGCTGATCGACGAGATCAAGACACGCTATGAAGCGCCGCTGAAGGAGATCTTCGGATGCTGACGATTGCGATCATCATTGGCTTCGTGCTGGTGGGGCTGGCCACGGTGCTGACCCTGTGGCGGCTGGCGCTCGGGCCGACGATGGCCGATCGCATTCTGGCGCTTGACACGCTGGCCATCGATGCGATTGCGCTCGTCGTGCTGATGGGGCTTTCCAGGGGCAGTTCGTTTTCGTTCGAGGCTGCGCTGCTGATTGCCATGATGGGGTTCGTAGGCACGGTGGCGCTGTGCAAATACCTCATCGGCCGGGCTATTATCGAATAAGAGCGGCATCGAATAGGAGTGGGCCATGTACGCGGAAGCTTTTGCTGCGTTCTTGATCGTTGTTGGCGGTCTCTTTGTTCTGCTGGGATCAATTGCGCTCATTCGGTTGCCCGATATCTTTACGCGCCTGCATGGACCGACCAAGGCGACGACGCTTGGCGTGGGCGCCATCGTGATCGCGTCTAGCGTGGCGGGCTATGCTCTGACCGGCGAGGTCAGCATGAAGGAACTGGCGGTTTCATTGTTTTTGTTCATTACCGCACCGGTTTCGGCGCATCTCCTGGCGAAGGCCGCGCAAAAATACCGGAGCGAGGGGCGGGGTTAGGTCTGCACTTCGCGGCTGCACAATCGCGGCGTGATCGTTTCGCATCATGGGGCCAAATTTGGGGATGGGCGGCGTTTCAGAGCGCGCGCGGTCTTTCGCGTGTCTTGGGAGAGGCGCATAGTCTAGCCTGGGGAATGTCGAATGGGAGGTCCTGATATGAGCATTTCGAAACTGGTGGCCGTTACTGTGGCCGCAGGCGCAATCGCGTTCGCATCGGCTCCGGCGTTTGCCGGGCATCACTGCGTGCGGGCCGGGGCGAGCGCCACGGCGGTGACGTCGGAGATTGCCGGCGCGCTGGCGAAGGAAGCGCTTTACCAATCGAACGCGTTTGCCGGCCGCAAGGCGCGGGGGTCCGCGAAGGTCAGCTGCAAGTATGTTGGCATCGTAACGACGTGCACGGCGCGTCAGGTGGCCTGCAAGTAAACGGCATTTTGCGGCGCTGCGGTTTCAGGCAGCGCCGCGATCAGCCGACGGGGATCACGTCGACTCCGACGGAAACGGTGTGATCGCCGCCGCCGAGCAGCACGCCGCCGATGGGGCTGATGTCATCGTAATCGCGGCCGTGCGCGATGGTGACGTGTTCGTCGGCTACAATCAGACCGTTGGTGGGGTCGAGATCGGTCCATCCGGCTTCCGGTGACCAGACGGAAATCCAGGCGTGGGACGCGTCGGCGCCTTGCATGCGCGGCTGGCCGGGCGGCGGATGGGTGAGGATGTAGCCGCTGACGTAGCGTGCGGGGATGCGCATGGCGCGCAGGCAGCCCAACATCAGATGTGCGAAATCCTGACAGACGCCGCGGCGCTGCTTCATGATTTGGGAGATCGGCGTGGAAATGTCAGTGGCGGTTGGGTCGAACTTGAAATCGTCGTAGATGCGCTGGTTCAGATCGATGGCGGCTTCGAGGATCGGGCGGCCGGGCCGAAACGATTTGACCGTATAGTCTTCGATGTCGAGATTGGGCGTCGTGAGGCGCGAGGCGCAGCGATATTGTAGCACGTCGAGATCGAGGCTGCGGCCGGTTCCCAAGATGTGCGCGTCGAGCATGTTCCAGGGGGTGGAGCGGGACGGATCGAGCGGCGGCGGGGCCGAGACCGTGATGGTGCTGCGCGAATGCAGGATTAGTTCGCGGTGGGAGACTTCGATATCGAGGAGGACGACCGGGTTGCCGAAGGCGTCGATCGATTCCTGGCGGAGCGCGGGGGCGGGATCGACGATGAGGCTGTGGTTGCGGATGACCTGACGGAAGCAGGGCCGCGGCGACATGTGGATCAGGTGCTGGGATTGAATGACCGGATAGGAATAGAAGTAATGCGTCCGGTGGCTGACTTCGAACATCATGGGCTTTGCTCGGAGCGACTGTGCGGCTCGATGCGGGTGTGGACGCGGTGGGGGGCGTCTTCCGTGAGGTTGAAGTAGTGGCGGGATATGGCGTTCGATAGGGCCGGAAGCATCTGGATCTGTTCCAGCATGGTGCGCTCAAGCGTGGCGCCATTGGGTTCGCGGGCCATGCTCTCGACGTCAGCCAAACGGATGGCGGTGAGTAGTGCGAGGATCAGGCGGCGGTCCTCGGGGAGCGTCGTCGATTGCTTGCTGCCGGGGAGGCGTTCGAGGCGGCGGGCGAGGGCTGCCAACTGGTAGGCGAGGCTGCGGGGGTTGGTTTCGTCGAGCAGCAGCAGATCGAGGACGAGCGGCAGCATCGGGTCGAGGCGATAGCGCGAGCGGTAGGTGATGAAGCTGTCGGCGAGTTCGAGGAGCAGGAGGAGGCTTGCCGTTTCCTCTTCCGCGTCGGGGACGGGGATAAAGAGCGTCAGGATCGCTTCACTGAGATTGTAAGCGCGTTCCAGGCGGCGGCCCATGTCGAGGAACGACCAGCCGTGGTTGCGGGTCATGTTTTCGTGCATGAGGCCGTTGAAGGCGGCGAGCGAGGCAAGACCCTCGTCGAGCAGGTCGAGGACGGCGACGGGCGGGGCGGAGGCGAGCGTCGTGACCCAGGTGTCGCCAGGGCGGAAGCGGGACAGCGTCTGCCAAGCTTCGAGCGAGAGGCGGTCGCGGGCGAGATGGGCGACGCGATAGAGACCTTCGAAGGTGTTTTCGAGCGTGCGGTGGCCGGTCGAGGCGCTGATGAGATCGGTGCAAAGTTTCTCGATCTCGATATCGCCGGTGCCGGCGCGGCTGGGTGCGGCGGTGGAGCGGTCGGATTTGGAGAGCAGAACGTCGAGGCATTTGCGGGCTGCGTGACGGCCGGTGGCTGGGCCGCCATCTTCTTCGACGCGGCGGAGCGCGCCGCGCAGGACGCGCATGGTCCAGTCGGCGCGTTCGCTGTAGCGGCCGAGCCAGAAGAGATCGTCGGCGACGCGGCTTTGGATGACACGCTGGGAACGTTCGACGCGCGCGGTTTCGAGCGTCGGGCGCCAGAGGCTGACGTGGGGGGCCTGCTCGTCGTCGGACACGACCCAGACGTCGCGGGTGTGGCCGTCGGGGGCGGAAAGGGCGACGGCGCGTTCGGGATCGACGGTCATGGCGAGGCCGCCGGGCATAGCTTGATAGCCGGCCGGTGTGCGGGCGACGAAGAAGCGGACGGCGAAGGGGCGCGAGTCGAGTCCATCGCGCGTGACGATGGGGGCATGACTGAAGCCGATCTTCTCCTCGGCGACAAGGCGGGCGCCGTGAAGTTTGATTTCGCGTTGCAAGATTTCGCGGTCGGCCTCGGAGAGGGCGCGCGTGTCTTGGCCGAGAGCTGCCTGACCGGGGCGGCCGGTGCCTTCCTGGGCTTTGCGTACGACGAGGCCGTCGAGGTTGGCCAGCACATGCGCGCGGGATGCAGTGTCGCCCAGCCAATAGCGGCGGGCGTCCGGGAGGCGGAGTTCTTCGCCGAGCAGGCGTTCGCAGATTTGCGGCAGGTAGCAGCCGATGGCGCGGTTCTGGACGAGGGCGGAGCCGATGGCGTTGACGATGAGGCGCGGTTGGCGGCGCCAGACGCGCATGAGGCCGGCGGGGCCGTCGAAGCCGCCGGGATCGAGTTCGAGGGGATCGCTGGAGCGGCCATCGACGCAGCGGACGATGAGGTCGATCTCCTTCAGGCCCTCTAGTGTTTTCAGGTAAACCTGATTGCCTTTGGTGCGCAGGTCGGAGCCTTCGACGAGGAGGTAGCCGAGATAGCGGGCGATGTAGGCGTGCGAGAAATAGTCTTCGTGCAAGGGGCCGGGCGTGAGGAGCGCGATGCGCGCGTTTTCGCGGCCGCTGTGGGTGGTGAGTGTCGATTGCACGTTGTTGAAGAAAGGGGCGAGGCGGACGCCATTCACTTGCTTGAAGAGGTCGCCGGTGATGTGGGTGTGGACGACGCGGTTGGCGAGCGCGAAGCCGATGCCGGCCAGTGTCTCGGTGTGGTTGTCTATGATGCGCCATTGGCCGTCGTCGCCGCGGGCGAGGTCGGCGGCATAGAACTGCAGTCCGCCGGCTTCGGGGAGCACGCCCTGTGCGGGGCGGATGAAGGCGGTGTCGGAGAAGACGAGTTCGGGCGGCAGCAAGCCTTCTCGCATGAGATGCTGGGGGCCGTAGAGGTCGGTCAGAATGGCGTCGGAGAGACGCGCGCGCTGGGTGAGGGCTTCTTCCAGCCAGCGCCATTCGGCGGCCGAGATCACCAGCGGAGCGAGGTCGAGTTGCCAGCGCTGGTTGGGTTTGCGGGGATCGGAAAAGATATCGTAGGCGATGCCGGTATCGCGGACGCGGCGGTCGAGACGAATGGCGCGAGCGGCCCGGTCGGCCTCCGATAGGTCATCGAGGCCATCCAGAAGCGCGCGCCAGTGCGGGCGCGGTTTGCCGTGGGCGTCCAGGAGTTCATCGTAGCCAGTGCCGGCAGAGGACCGGTAGCTGCCGACGAGACCGCCCTGGAGGCCCGCTTTGGACGGGGCCGTGTTGTTCATTTTTGTAAGGCCTTGCCCCTCGTACCCTTCTTGGCGCGCGCCATCCTCCCCAGAACGGAGCGCTGGACCCGACTATCCGTCCGAATCGGCACGCCCGCAACCTTCGCGGTCCCGGCGAGGTAAATGGGCGGCAATCAGGGCCGGCGGCGCAGGTCGAGGGTGCAGGGGTATTCGGGATTGGTGAGGGGTAGGCTCGGTTGCATCATCCCTGCGGTGTGGCCAGTATCCTCGAAGCGGGCGAGGCGGCGGCCTTCGGCTTCATAGGCGTTGACGGGGAAGGTCTCGAAGCTGCGTCCGCCGGGGTGGGATACGTGATAGCGGCAGCCGGAGATGGAGCGGCCGGACCAGGTGTCGACGATGTCGAACACGAGCGGCACGTGCGTCGGGATGGTCGGGTGCAAGGCGGAGGGGGGCCACCAGGCGCGGTAGCGGACGCCGCAGACGGCCTCGCCGTGGGCACCGGTCGGGTTCAGCGGGATCGTTCGGCCGTTGCAGGTGATGACGAAGCGGTTGCCCGTCAGACCACGCACCTTGACCTCGACGCGTTCCAGCGAGCTATCGACATAGCGGGCGGTGCCTCCGGGGACGCCTTCCTCACCCAGCACATGCCAGGGCTCGAGGGCCTGGCGCAGTTCCAGTTCCACATCGAAAGCCGCGATCGAACCGAGTTTGGGGAAGCGGAAATCGTGGTGCGGGCGGAACCAATCCAGTTCGACAGGCAGGCCATGGGCCTTGAGGTCGTCGATGACGGTGGCGAAGTCCGACCAGATGTAATGCGGGAGCATGAAGCGGTCATGCAACGCGGTGCCCCAGCGGACGAGTTTTTGGCGGTAGGGGCGCTCCCAGAAGCGGACGATGAGGGCGCGCAGCAGTAACTGCTGCGCGAGGCTCATGCGCGCGTGCGGTGGCATTTCGAACGAGCGGAACTCGACGAGGCCAAGGCGTCCGGTGGAACTATCGGGTGAATAGAGTTTGTCGATGCAGATTTCGGCGCGGTGCGTGTTGCCCGTCACGTCGATGAGCAAGTTGCGCAGGATGCGATCGACGAGCCAGGGTGGGACGGAGCCGGCGCCGGGATCGGGGATTTCGCCAAGGGCAATTTCGAGTTCGTAGAGGCTCTCGTGGCGGGCTTCGTCGACGCGGGGGGCTTGCGATGTCGGGCCGATGAAGAGGCCGGAGAAGAGGAACGAGAGCGAGGGGTGGTTTTGCCAGTAGGCGATGATGGAGGCCAGAAGATCGGGACGGCGCAGGAATGGGCTATCGGCTGGTGTTAGGCCACCGAGCACGATGTGATTGCCGCCGCCGGTGCCGGTGTGGCGGCCGTCGAGCATGAATTTCTCGGTCGAGAGGCGCGTGAGGTGGGCTTCCTCATAGAGTGTTGTCGTGATGTCGACGGCCTCCTCCCAGCGGACGGCGGGCTGGACGTTGACTTCGATGACGCCGGGATCGGGCGTGACCTTGACGACGTTGAGGCGCGGATCGTGCGGCGGGGAATAGCCTTCGATGTGGACGGGCGTTTTGGTGGCGCGGGCTGTTTCTTCGATGGCGGCGACGAGAGCGGCGTAGTCTTCGGCGTCTTCGAGCGGGGGCATGAAAACGCAGATGCGGCCGTTGCGTGGTTCGACGGCCATTGCGGTTCGCACGGAGCCTGAAATCTCGCTGATGCCGGAGGGCGGCAGGGGTGGGGCGTCGAGGGTGACCGTGCGGCGCTGTTGGAGGAGCGTTTCGCGCTGGGGCAGAGGCGGGGCGGGCGCGAAGGGATCGCGCGGCAGGACGTGGGGATATTGGATCGTCGGCGCGACGACGGGCAGGGAGCCCAACGGCAGGCGGAAGCCGGCAGGTGAATCGCCCGGCATGAGGAAGAGTTTTTCGCGCCGGAGTGCCCATCGTTCGGTGACCCAGCGGCGGCCACGATCGTGCGTCTGCCAGACTTGGATGGGGAGAACGTAACTGGCCGGGGCGGTGACGCCGCGATCGAAGACGCGGACAAGGCGCTCGCGCTCGGCGGGATCATCGAGTTTGTTCTTTTCGGGCGTGATGCCGACGGGGAGTTTCTGTTCGACGAGGACGAAGTGGGCTGCGTCTTCGTAGGCTGGAATGGCGCTATCGGTGGGAAGGCCGAGCGTGTCGCAGAGTCTTTCCGTGAAGCGGGAGGCGTCTGTGATCGTTGCGTTGTCGTTGGCGCTTTCGCGGGCGATGAGGGACTGGTCGGTCCACAGGGGCTGGCCGTCGGCGCGCCAGTAGAGGGCAAAGGCCCAGCGGGGGAGTTGTTCGCCGGGGTACCACTTGCCTTGGCCGTAGTGGAGGAGGCCGCCGGGGGCGAAGCGCTGTTCGAGCCGGCGGATCAGGGTTTCGGCGTAGCGGCGTTTGTTGGGACCGACTGCGGCGGTGTTCCATTCGTCGCCGTCCATGTCGTCGGCCGCGATGAAGGTCGGCTCGCCGCCCATGCTAAGGCGGACGTCGCCCTTGATCAGGCGCTCATCGACGGCGTGGCCGACCTTCAGGATCTCGGTCCAGGTTTCGTCGGTGTAGGGTTTGGTGACACGCGGTGTTTCACGAATACGCGTGACGGCCATATTGAAGGCGAAGGTGACTTCCGCCTTTTCATGCGCGCCGGAAATGGGTGCCGCACTCGTGGGATGCGGCGTGGCGGCGAGCGGAATGTGGCCTTCGCCGGTGAGCAACCCGGAGGTGGCGTCGAGACCGATCCAACCGGCGCCGGGGAGGTAGACCTCGGCCCAGGCGTGGAGATCGGTAAAGTCGACGTCGGTGCCGGTGGGGCCGTCGAGGGATTTGACGTCGGGGGTGAGCTGGATCAGGTAGCCCGACACGAAGCGGGCGGCGAGGCCCAAATTGCGCAGGATCTGGACGAGCAGCCACGCACTGTCGCGGCAGGAGCCGCCGGCCTTGCCGAGCGTTTCTTCCGGCGTCTGCACGCCGGGTTCCATGCGGATGAAATACTGGATGTCTTTGTTGAGCTGCCGGTTCAGATCGCACAGGAAGTCGATGGTGACTTTGGGTTTGCGGCTGATGCCAGCCAGATACTTCTTGAGATGCGGGCCGGCCTTCTCGGGGACCAGATAGGGCAGCAGTTCCTGACGAAGGATCTCGTCATAGGTGAAGGGAAACTCGCTGGCTTCTTCGGCAACGAAGAAGTCGAACGGGTTGATCACGGCCATGTCGGCGACGAGGTCGACCTTGACGGAGAAGACGCCGGTTTTCTCCGGCAGGACGACGCGGCCGAGGAAGTTGCCGAACGGGTCCTGCTGCCAATTGAGGAAGTGAACTTTGGGTTCGAGGGTGAGCGAATAGCTCAGGATCGGTGTGCGGCTGTGCGGAGCGGGCCGCAGCCGGATGATCTGGGGGCCCATGCCGATGGAGCGGTCGTAACGGTAGGTCGTCTCGTGGGTCAGAGCGACGTGCAACGTCATGGGCGTGGACTTATCCTTGGCGCGGGAAGGCGGCGCTCAGTTGCGTATTTCCGGGTTACCGGCTTCGGTTCATGGGAACAAGCGTGGCGCTGCCGCATGGGCCGTTGAACTGGCAATTGTGATTAACCGATGGGCAAACGCCACGAAGTGCGGCGATCCTTTGACTGTGTTTGATGCAAACGCGTGTCCCTGACCATACGCCGCGCGACAGGGTCTGACGATCGTGCTTGAAGATTGACCACTTGCGTCCGAAGTGGCCTAATCCTCCGATCGATCCGCTTGATGGATGCAAACTTAGGGACCGATGCGAAATTTTTCCTGCACCCACTGCGGTACCAAGGTCTACTTCAAGAACGTTCAGTGCGTGAAGTGCGGCCATGCGCTGGGATTCGATCCCGATACGCTTGCTGTGATTGCGCTTAAGGCGGAGAAGGAGCCGGGGCTGTACCGGCGGGTGTCGGGGGACAAGTCGGATGTTTTGCGATATTGCAACAATGCGGTGCATGGCGCGTGCAACTGGCTGACGCGGAATGACGACCCCAACATGTTTTGCGTGGCGTGCGATCTCAATCGAACGATCCCGAATTTGTCGGAGCCGGGAAATCTGGCGGCTTGGCAAGAACTGGAACGGGCGAAGAAGCGGCTCGTCTATTCGTTGCTGAGATTCGGTTTGACGACGGATACGAGCCCGGCGCCGCCGGGACGGCTGATTTTCGATTTCACGCGCAATTCGATGACGGGCCATCTCGATGGCGTGATCAACATTAATGTCATGGAAGCGGATGCCGTCGAGCGCGAGCGCCAGCGGCAACAGTTCGACGAACCCTACCGGTCGCTGCTGGGGCATCTCAGACACGAGAGCGGACATTACTATTGGCATGTGCTTGTTGAGAACGCGGGACTGTTCGAAGAGTTCCGGGCGCTGTTTGGCGATGAGCGCGCCGATTACAATACGGCGCTCCATCAGCACCATATGTATGGCCCGAAGCCCGACTGGCAGTTCAGTCATGTGTCGGGCTATGCCAGCATGCATCCGTTCGAGGACTGGGCGGAAACATGGGCGCACTATCTCCACATGGTCGATAGCGTCGATACGGCGGAAGCCGAGGGTATGGAGCCGCGGGCGGCGGGGCTCATCTTTGGGTCGATCTGGCCGTTCAAGAAGTACGACGTCTATACGGAAGAGACGCTCGATAGTCTGCTCGAGCGCTGGGTGCCGCTGACGCTGGCGCTCAACAGCATGAACCGCAGCATGGGACATGCGGACTATTATCCGTTCGTTATTCCGGACGCCGCGCGCGAAAAATTGCGGTTTGTGCACCGGCTGATTCGGGCGAAGCGCTGATCAGCGGGCGGCGATCAAATCAAAATTCCCGGCAAGGATGGTGTCGTAGCGGCCACTGCGCCAACCGGAAACGAGATCGCGGACGAGGGGTGACGGGTCGCCTCGGTATCGGCGGACGACGGTGGAGGATCGTGCAGCGGCGGCGAGGGCTTGCTCCATGGCCGCGCGGATGCGGTGGGGCGGGACGTCGGCAAGGGGCGCTGGAATGATGGTGATGCGGGCGGTGGCACGGGCCGCGCCGCCATCGGTGTCGTCGCGTTCGAGGACGTGGAGGCCTTTTTCATTGTCGAGCGCGCGGGCGGCGCCGAAGCCGCTGATGACGAGGCGGGGAAGGCCGGTCGCGGGATCGGGTTCGGTTTCGGAGACCTGCATGTTCCGGTTGCGGCCCCAGGCGCGATACATGTCGAGGAGCGTGCGGCACCATTCGACGGAAGCTGGCTTTTCGCCGGGGCGGTCAAAGGCGGGTTCGACGGCGAGGAGGAGTTCGACAGGGGCTGTTTCGTGGGCGTCGCGGATGCCTTCGCCGACGAGATAGATTTGCAGAGCCAGGCGCGAGATCAGTTCGCGCGAGGAGCGGCCATTGCGGGCGGCGCCCTTTTCCATGCGCGATTTGAGAGCGTCGACGGTTTCGTTCGCGGCGCGGACGCGGTCTATGAGGGCAATGCGGGCGAGTGTTTCGAAGCGGGAGGGGTGCGACCAGAACCCGGGCGCGGCCATGCGTTCGGCGAGGTCGAGGCGCAGGGCTTCCCAATCGGAGGAGGCGAGGCGTTCGCTCAGTTGCTCGGTTTGGCTTTCAAGTTCCGCAATCTCGATGTCGCTGCCTTCGGCGGCGAGGATCATGGCGGGGAGGCTCGGCACGTTGCCGTTGGCGTGTTCGAGCGAGGGCGGGGTGATTGCATCATCGTCGGCGTCGGGATCGACAAATTCGGCCTGAATGGCGCGGCCGTCGCTGCGGACGAAAACGAACTGGTCGCCTTCGGGAAAGCGCTTTTCGACGATGGCGGCGGCGAGCGGGGCGATGAGGTACTGGTCGATGGCTCGCTTTAATGGGCGGGCGCCCATTTCGGGGGTGAAGCCTTTTTCGAGCAGGAACTCCATGGCGGAGGATTCCCACTCGACTGCCCATTCGCGATCCTTGAAGCCGCGCCGTTCGAGGACGCGGGCGAGTTCCTTTTTCAGGATGCCGCGCATGAGGTCGCGCGAGAGCGGGCGGAAGACGATGATCTTGTCGAGGCGGTTCTGGAATTCGGGGCGGAAGGTCTGGCCGATCGTCTGCATGACCTGATCGGGCGTGTAGGCGCTTTCGCCGGGGGCGAAGCCGAGGCGCGTGCCGCGGTGGGCGGTGGCGCCGAGGTTGGAGGTCAGAATGATGATGGCGTAGCGGAAGTCGGCGACCTGGCCCATCTGGTCGGTGAGGCGGCCGTCGTCGAAGACCTGCAAGAAGAGGTCCCAGACGTTGGGGTGGGCCTTTTCGAATTCGTCGAGGAGGATAACGGAGAAGGGCTGCTTGCGGATGAGGGAGATGAGGCTGTCGGAGCCGGCCATGTCGGCGCTGCCAAGGATTTTGACCGTCGATTCTGGCGTTTGGAATTCGCTCATGTCGAGGCGGATCATGCGCTCGGGCGTGCTGAAGAGGAATTCGGCGAGCGTTTTGGCGAGTTCGGTTTTGCCGGTGCCGGTGGGGCCGGCGAAGAGGAAGACGCCAATGGGTTTGCCCGGATCGGTGAGGCCGGCTTTGAGCATGGCGATGCGCGAGACAATGGCCTCGACGGCTTCGTCCTGGCCGATGACGCGGGAGGAGAAGTAGTCGCGGACTCCGGCGAGGTCGACACGTTCGTTGCCGTCGATGATGGAGCCGGGCAGGCCGGTCACTTGCGCGATGGTGGCAATGATGTCGCGATCTGCGATGACCGCGTTTGGTTCCTTGGCGACCGAGACAACGCTCATGCGCAGGAGATCGATGAGGGAGCCGGGGAGGTTCGAGGCGCCGAGGTATTGGCGGGCTGCGGCGGCGGCCGTGTTGATTGTGCCGGGGGCGAACGTGACGCCGGTTTTGGCTTTCAGGTCGGCTGCGAACTGATGTGCGAGTTCGAGGGCGTCTTCTGGCTCCATGGGTTCGAGGCGCAGGACCTCGAAGGTGGATTTGAGCGAGGGGCGCAGGCGCAAGAGTTTGGTGGCGGCAGCGGAAGAGGCTTCGGTCCACACGACGATGCGACCGGTGCTGAGGGCTGGTAGGATCTGATCGAGGATGCTTGAGGACTGGCCTTGGTGTGTGCCGCTGTTGGCGAGCTGCATGAGATCGGGGACGACCCAGATGATCTTTTTGGTGGCGGAGAGTTCTTCCAGGCAGCGCTGAATGCGGGCTTCGAGCTGGCCGAAGAATTGCTGCCCGGCCATGAGGTCTGCGCTGCCGGCTTCGAAAACGGTCCAGCCTTCGGGTTCGAGACGCTTGGCGAGGAGTTTCAGGAGCGAGGATTTGCCGACGCGGGTTTCGCCGTTGACGAGGAGCGAGCGCGGGGTGCCGTTGGCGCTGCGCTTGGCCATGACGGCGTCCATGGCGTCGGACCAGCCGTAGGGTTCGACGAGGCCGGCGATTTCGGTGTCGCTCCAGAAGCGGCCGAGCGTTTGCAGGAAGGCGCGGTCGATGCTTGCGGCTTTGGTGCGGGCGAGGTCTTCGAGCAGCGCGATGGCGAAGGGATGGCGCACGCGGCGCAGGAAGTCGGTGATGGCGGTGAGTTGTTCTTGAGGGCGGCCGGTGAGGTCGTCGCCGATGCGGGGGGTATCGCCCAAGCGCTCCAGTTCGTCGAAGTGCTGGCGGATGCAGTTTAGGTGGAACAGGTCATCGCGCCACCAATCGCGCACGGCACCAAGAATGGCGCCGGCTGGGCGGCGGTCATCGAGGCGTTCGAGATATTTGAGGGTGAAGTGCAGCGGCCAGCCGCCGAGCATGTCCGTGTCAGCGAGGATCGTGGTGGCCGCTTGGTCGCGGTCGGGACGTTCGGCGAGGGCTGCCAAGGCCGGGCAGGAAAAGAGTACGTTGCCGCAGGACACCTGATCGAGAACGGCTTTGAGCGGCGTCGTGGGATCGGTCAACATGGCGCGGACTTCGCTGAAGCCCGGTTTAGAGGCGAATTCGGCGGGCGTGGATGCAATGTGCATCTCCTCATCGAGTTTCGGGGCGAGGGCGAAGATGCGGTCGGTGAGAGAGGCATCGGCCGTGGCCGCGGGAACGGGCGCGGTGTTGGACGACGGAGCGTCCCCATCTGGATCGGATGACGAGGGGGTGGCCTTTGATGCATCGAGCCAGAGGTACATGAGGAGCGCGCCAGCGAGCATGGCGAGGAGGTACGCGAGAACAACCATGGGTGTGCGATCCGGGGGCTCGAGAGGCAGGCTGACCCTGAGTTTCCGGGGCGCAAGGGGTTTGTGTCAATGATTTGAACGGCGGAGAGGCGGCGGTTCATCTGTGTATAGGCGCCGGCGAGACACGGACCAGCGTCGATCCTTGGCTATAGTGGCCCTTTCCGATGGGGAGCCGGGGGCAAGGATGAAGCTCAGCAAAACCAATTTTATGGTGTGGCGGGATTGCCGGCACGACGCGTGGATGAAAATCTACCGGCCGGCGATCTACAACGCGGTGCCGCTATCGGATTTCGATCAGTCTATCATTGACGGGGGTAACGAGGTCGACATGCTGGCGCGGGAGGTTTTTCCCGGGGGCGTTACGGTGCCGCGCAAGGCGGCAGCGGAGACGGCGGTCCTTGTTGAAGCGCGGACGGAGGTTCTCTATCAGCCGGTGTTTGAGACGGAGCAGTTCACGACCGCATGCGATATTCTTGTCTGGAACGGGGCGAGCGGGGCATACGATCTTTATGAAGTGAAAGGCTCGACGAGCGCGGGCAATACGCGGGCGAAGGACGAGCGCTATACTTGGGACATCGGGTTTCAGGCGGAGGTGTTGCGGCGCTGTGGTGTGCCGCTGGGCCGGCTGTGCCTCGTGCGGTTGAACGGCGCGTATGTGCGCGACGGTGCTCTCGACCTAGATCAACTCTTCACGCGCGAGGATTTCACGGACGCGGTGACGGCGTTGCGGGACGAGATCGCGGCTGAGATGGATGCCGCGCACGACGATCTTTCGCTCGTTGACCAGCCTGCTGGGCCGTGCGGGTGTTTTGAGAAGGCGCGCGCGCAGCATTGCCGGACTTTCGCCGTCCACAATCCCGATGTGCCAGTTTATAGCGTGCATGACATCACTCGGATCGGGGCGTCGAAGTCGAAGCTTCCCGATCTTTTGGCGACAGGCGTTCTCAAGATCGAGGATGTGCCGGATGACGTAAAGCTCTCGGCGGCGCAGGCCAATCAGGTGCGGGCGGCGCAGACGGGCCGGGCGTCGGTTGCATTCGATGAGGTGGCCGATTTCCTGGCGGCGCTTAAATATCCGATCTCGTTTCTCGATTATGAGACGTTCGCGGCGGGTGTGCCGCGGTTCGATGGATACGGCCCGTTCCACCACATTCCATTTCAGTTCTCGCTCGATGTCGTGGCCGCGCCGGATGCCGATTTCGTGCACCACGAGTTTTTGCATGGGAGCGCGGACCAGCCGGACTTGGCGTTTTTGGAGGCGCTGAAGGCAGGGCTGCCGGAGCGCGGGTCGATCGTGGTTTGGAATCAAGGCTTCGAGCGGGGCATCAACGACAAGCTTGCCGACCGCAACCCGGACTATGCCGATTGGCTGGCGGATGTGGATGTGCGGGTCGTCGATCTGATGGAGGTGTTTTCGCAGCAGTCGTATGTCCATCCGGGATTTCTCGGGCGGACGTCGATCAAATATGTGCTGCCGGTTCTGGTGCCGGGGTTTTCGTACAAAGATCTGGCGATCCAGGAGGGGGGCACGGCGTCGATCCGTTGGAACGAGGCCGTGACGGGGCAGGTCAGCGCAGAGGAAGCGGCTAAGATCCGGGCGGATTTGCTCGCCTACTGTGGGCTCGATTCACGGGCGATGCTGGAGATCTGGCGGGCGCTGCAACGCGAGGCGGCACCGGCGCTCAAAACGGGGTGAACGGCCGGGAAAAAAGGGGCGGGCGCCGCCGTGGTGGCGGTCGCCCATGCCGCGTCAGTTAAGTGCGCCACGCCTTATGGCAGGTGTGGTCGACGTCTTCTTCGATGGCTTCCTCGTGATACCAGCCTGTGGTGTCCACTGCCGAGCGGTACTTGGCGGCCTCGGCCTCGAGGGCCCGGGTATCGATCCCATAAACCGGTGCGCGGGTGCGGCCGGGGAAGGGGATGATTTCGGCAGACTGGCGACTGAGACTTTGAGTCATCGTTGCCTCCTTTCAGGTATCCGACGCAAAACGCAGCGGTGCGGCGCATTGTTCCGGATGTCAAATCTAGCACGTTCTGCATGTGATTTCACCTAATTGCCCAATAATTATCGGCAGTTGCCTGAATTATGGGCATGCACGGACGTGCCTGTCTGGGTAGCATTCGGGCCGCAGATCAGTCTGCTGGTGCCTGCCCGTCGAATGCGAAATTGCTCGCGGCAACGCCTGCCGCCGATGGCTCCAAGCTCCAAATTGGTCCCTCCATCCCCGGGCGCTGGGCGTTCGCGTGGAGGGGTGATGAAGAATGAAGCGTTTGTAGCGCGTGAAGTGGAACTGGTCAGGCTTGGCTGCCCTCGGACGTGACAACAGCCCCGCCGGCCGCGAGATGCGGCTTTTGGTCAGAACTTTTTTCGCGCTGTTAACGTCGACCGCAGTTTTTCCGCTCCGTTGGCCTCCTCAAAGCCGCGACGCGGAGCCGATGTCACCAACTTAGGAGAGAGCCTCTATGACGAAGTATAAGCTCGAGTACATCTGGCTCGACGGTTATACGCCGGTGCCGAACCTGCGTGGGAAGACCATGATCCGCGAGTTCAGCGCGTTTCCTGATTTCGAGCAGCTTCCGCTCTGGGGCTTCGACGGGTCATCCACCATGCAGGCGGAAGGGCACAGCTCGGATTGCGTGCTGAAGCCGGTTCGCCATTTCCCCGATCCGGTGCGCACGAACGGCGTGCTCGTCATGTGCGAAGTCATGATGCCCGACGGTGTGACGCCGCACGCGTCCAACAAGCGCGCCACCATTCTCGACGACTCGGATGCCTGGTTCGGTTTCGAGCAGGAGTACTTCCTTTATAAGGACGGACGTCCGCTCGGCTTCCCCGCCAACGGCTATCCGCCGCCGCAGGGCCCCTACTACACGGGCGTCGGCTACAAGAATGTGGGCGATGTTGCGCGCACGATCGTCGAAGAGCACCTCGACATCTGCCTCGCCGCCGGCATCAATCACGAGGGCATCAACGCGGAAGTCGCGAAGGGCCAGTGGGAATTCCAGGTGTTTGGCAAGGGTTCCAAGCGGGCTGCCGACGAAATCTGGATGGCGCGCTATCTCCTCGAGCGTCTGTGCGAAAAGCACGGCGTCGACGTCGAGTATCACTGCAAGCCGCTCGGCGACACCGACTGGAACGGTTCGGGCATGCATTGCAACTTCTCGACCAAGTTCATGCGCGAAGTTGGCGGCAAGGACTACTTCGAAAAGCTCATGGCCGCGTTCGCCAAGAACTGGAAAGAGCACATCGACGTGTACGGTCCGGACAATCACTTGCGCCTGACCGGCAAGCACGAGACGGCGCCGTGGAACAAGTTCAGCTACGGCGTGGCCGATCGCGGCGCTTCGATCCGCGTGCCGCACTCGTTCGTGAACAACGGCTACAAGGGCTATCTGGAAGACCGCCGCCCGAACTCGCAGGGTGACCCCTACCAGATCGCTTCGCAGGTGCTGAAGACGATTGCTGAAGTGCCTTTGGCTGCAGCTGCGGCGGCCTAATCAGGACCATATCGTTCGCATATGAAGAGGGCGCCGGCTGCAACCGGCGCCCTTTTTTATTTCGCGGTCATGGATGAAACTAGAATTCGACTTCGAGTTCGTCGATTTCGTCGGCTTCGAATACGGCACCGTCGGTCCATTCTTGCAGGAGGGGCCAAGCTAAGATGGTTTCGCAATAGGCCTGGAGGGGGGGCGGCAGGGCGACGCTATAGGTGCGAAAGCGCGTGCAAACGGGGGCATACATCGCGTCTGCCAATGTCGGGGTTATGCCGAAGAGATAAGGGCCGCCGTATTTTTCGAGGCATTCCGTCCAAATTTCCTTGATGCGTTCAATGTCGGGGCGGGCGCCGGAGAAGACTTTGAAATCGGTGTGGCGTGCTTTCAGGTTCATTGGAAGGGCTGAACGCAGATTGTAAAAGCCGGAATGCATTTCCCCGGAAACAGCGCGGCAGTGGGCGCGGACCGCGCGATCGGCCGGGAGAAGGCCAGCGTCTGGTTGGATTTCATTTAAGTATTCCGCGATGGCGAGCGTGTCCCAAACAGTGACGTCGCGATGAGTCAATCGCGGCACGAGCATGGATGGGGACAGAAGCAGGAGTTCGCGGCGCGCGCTGCTATCGTCGAGCGCGACGGGTTGTTCGTCGAAATCGAGGCCGGCCATTTTGCACAATAACCAACCACGCAGAGACCAAGATGAGTAATTCTTGGACGAGATTGTCAGAGTCGCTTTAGGCATTTCTCATTTCCGTTGTTGCTGCGCTCAGAAGTCCCTCGCGGCCTTCGAGATAATACACTAGCTTTTCATTTGATTTGGAATGCGGCGTCGCGCCTAACGGAAATCGAAACATGCTTTATGATGCCTACCAGTTCCAAGACGACATGGTTGCTATTTTCCGCAACACCGCGCGGTTGCTGACGAACACGGGGCCGGCGAACGGCTATGGCTCGTGGCCCATGGTCTCCGACAGCAGACGGGCGTTCGATGCCAGCATGGAGATGGTGTCGCGTTTTTCGCTGACGCACGCGCGGCCGGAGTTTGGCATCACAAGCGTCCGGGTCGGAAACCGCGATGTGCCGGTGACGGAAGAGGTTGCGCTGCGGTTGCCATTTGGCAACCTGCTCCATTTCAAGAAGGACGTTGATACGCCGCAGCCGAAGGTTCTCGTGATTGCGCCGCTGTCGGGGCATTTTGCGACGTTGCTGGCCAAGACGTGCGCGACGCTTTTGCGGGATCACGATGTTTACATCACCGACTGGGTGAACGCGCGCGATGTGCCTGTTTCGGCCGGGCCGTTCGGGGTGGAAGATTACTGCGAGTATGTGATCACGTTCCTGGAGGAGATCGGTCCGGGAGCCCACATTTTGGCGGTGTGCCAGCCGTGCGTGCAGGCGCTCGCCGCGGTCTCCATCATGTCGGAGGACAAGCACCCGGCGACGCCGCGAACCATGACGCTGATGGCAGGGCCGATCGACACGCGTGAAAGCCCGACGGCGGTCAATAAGCTCGCGATGGAGAAGCCTCTGTCGTGGTTCAAGCGGATGGTGATTTCGCGCGTGCCGCAGCGGTTCAATGGTGCGGGACGAAAGGTGTATCCCGGATTCATCCAGTTGACGGCCTTCATCGCCATGAACATGGAGCGGCACCGGTCGCAGCATCAAAAGCTCTATGAGCATTTGGCCAAAGGCGAGGTGGCGGAAGCGAAGAAGATCAAGGATTTCTACGACGAATATTTTGCGGTGCTCGATCTGACGGAGGAATTCTACATCGAGACGATCGACAGGATCTTCCAGAGGGCCGATCTGGCGACGGGGAACTTCACGTATCGCGGGCGCAAGGTTGATCCGGCGAAGATCACGCGGACTGCTCTTCTCACGGTCGAGGGCGGGCGTGACGATATCTGCGCGCTCGGGCAGACGGCGGCGGCGCACGAATTGTGCTCATCGCTGAGGCCACATTTGAAGCGGCATCATCTGCAGGCGAATGTCGGTCACTACGGGACGTTCAACGGTAAGCGGTGGGAAAGCGAGATCTATCCCGTCGTTCGGAACTTCATCCTCGCGATGGAATAGAACCAGAAGGGCATCTGGGCCGGGGGAGTTTGCCATTGCATCACCCCGCGTGTTGATCTTGCCAATTCAGTGAACGCTCATGTATGTAGCGACCGCAATCGCAGGCCTTATGCGCGCTGCATGAGGGCGAGATAGGACGCGCGATGATGACGGAATTCACTCCACTTTCGTCGCTGGCGGGAGGCGCGTTGATCGGCCTCTCGTCGGTGTTGCTGATGTTGTTTTCGGGGCGGATCGCGGGCATAGCGGGGATTATCCGGCGGGCGATCATGCCCGATCCCAATGGCCGCGCTTTGGAAGCGCTGGCGTTTATCGCCGGGCTTGTTGGGGCACCGTTGGTCTATTCGGGTGTGACGGGTGCGGGTGTTCCGCAGACGGTTGGTGAGAATTTTCCGCTTCTCGTCGTGGCCGGCCTTCTCGTCGGCTTCGGCTCAATTTTGGGAAGCGGATGTACGAGCGGGCATGGCGTTTGCGGCTTGTCGCGGATGTCGGCGCGCTCGATCGTGGCGACGGGAACGTTCATGGCGACGGCGGCCCTGACCGTTTATCTCGTGCGGCATGTCTTGGAGGGCTGATATGCGATTGATGATCAATCTTGCCTTGGGCGTGTTGTTCGGTCTCGGGCTGGTGCTGTCGGGAATGGTCAATCCGGCCAAGGTGCTGAACTTCCTTGATGTCGCCGGGACGTGGGATCCGTCACTGGCCTTCGTCATGATCGGTGCGATTGCTGTGACAGCGGCTGGCTATGCAATTGTGATCCGCCGCGGTCAGCCGCTTCTGGAGCCGGTCTTTCAGATTCCGAACAAGAGCGATATCGATGCCAAATTGGTTGTTGGATCGGGATTGTTTGGGGTCGGCTGGGGGCTGGGCGGACTGTGTCCTGGGCCGGCATTGACGTCGATACTCTTGGGCGCGACAGGTACGCTTGTGTTCGTGCCCGCCATGCTGGCCGGCGTTGTGGCCGGCACGCTCGTCGTGCGGGCGCTGCAGAAATCTCAAGAGGCGTAGGTCACGCGCTGACGTTCGGTGTCCGTGGGGCGCCGGTTGCCGGCTGAGCGGTGAGCCAGTCGCCGATGTGCTTCAGGATGGTGTCGAGGTCGGCCAGTGCAATGAGGGTTGCGCGTGCGGCTTCGCGCTGTTCGCGCGTCTGCGGAGATTCGTAGCGAGAAGCTGTTGCGAGCATGCGCAGAACGGCGGTCAAGTCGGCGCGCAGGGCCGCGGGATTTGTGAAGGCGCTGTCGACGCGCGATGCTGCGAGTGTTTGGCCGTTGACGTGAGACGACGATCCGGCCGGTGCAATGACGCCGGGCTGAAGGCTTTCGGCGATCTGGGCAAAGGCGCCCAGCAACGCGCGCAGCGCTTGGTCGATCGTCAAATGGCCAGCGCGGTGGCCGTCCAAAATGCGATCGGACAGCGCGTACCAGTGCGTGAACAGCCGGGCTGAGTCCGGGCGGACGGCATTGCGCCCGAATTCGTGGAGTGCGAGGCGCGATAGACGCTGAACGATGCGTTGCGCTTTGACGAGCCGGCGCGCGCGGATGCTGCCTGCTGCGGCTTCGATGGCGGCGTGCAGGGCTTGGGCGTCGTCCGGCGTGCCGTCGGGTGCGTCCTCGGTATTGGGGGACGCCGAAGCAGATGCCGAGACCAGGACGACACGGTGAAAGAGGCCGGAGGTCATGTCATGCAACCGGCGCAGGACCTGATCGCAGTCTTCGTCCGAGTAGAAGCTATCCTTGTGCGTGGCGATGAGGATGGCGTGTTTCTGTACCCGTGGCGGCATGGCGCGCCAGAGATTGCGCTCGCTTTCGGTCCAGGCGCGGGTGGCGACGGTGCACCAGAGGACGATGTCGGCATCGGCTGCATAGAGCGCGGGGGTCATCGTGGCGGGTGTGTCGAGAATTTGATGCGTCTGCAGCCACGGTAGCGGCAATCGGATATCGATGGCCTGATAGGCGAGGTCGGTCAGGGGATCGTCATCGGCGCCGTCGATGCGAATGGATATGCCGTTTTGGTCGATGCCGTAGAGCGCGGGTTCGGCTCCGTGGCCAATGTGGACCGGAATGCCGGTGTTAGAGAGGACGTGGACGGGGAGAAGGCCCTTGCCAAGGATGAGGCCGGTGACGGACGTTTTGCCGGAATTGTATTCGCCCAACACGACGAGGCGCAGCGGCCGGCGAAGCATGTCTTCGATGCGGTTGAGGCCACTGATGCAGGCGGGGATGGCGGGATCGTCGACGGTCAGGTTTTGCAGACGTTCGCGCGCGGCGCGCAATTGGCCGGCATAGCGTTGCCAGTCGGCGGTGGGGTGCCTGGCCGGTGTATATTTCTCTGCCGGATCATGGGTCATGATGATGACTCTCCTCCTTTGAAGATCTGCTCGACATCGCGGGCCAGAAATTCAAGGTGCTGGGTCAGTGCTTCCGTGTCCTTCAGGCGCTGTGCCTGGATTGCAATGCGCTCGTCGGTTTTCGACGAGGTGGCGTTATGCAGCCCATCTTCTTCAAGCAGCCGATCGATGCGGCGTTGGAGGGCTTGTTGGATGTTGCGGCAGGCGCCGAGCGCCCATCCGATGGTGGTGGCGGCGAAGTCTTGAAACGTGCGGCCAGCGGAGGCTGCCAATTCATCGGCGACGGCTGAGAACTCGGCCTTGATCAGTGCTTCGATTTTGGCGCCCGCCTGATCGGCGCTGGCGGCGCGGTTCCAGAACGCCTGCCATCGTGAGCGGTCGAGGTCGATGACGAGCATGCGGCTCAACGGCATGCCGGCCGGAATGGGAATGGTGAGGGACTTGCTCTGTGGAATAGGGATCTCGGGCGCGGGGACGACTGTTTGGAGGAGCTTGAACAACTCTGGGATGAGACGCACATGGAATGTGAGGAGCCGCTCGGACGCTTCTCCAAAGCCGGTGCGAAAGCTCTCGGCTAACGCGCGGCGCAAATCGAAACCTTCATGTGTCCACGTGACCGTGGTGGCTCCGCGGGCAAGGCTGTCGGCGAGGATCTTGCGTTCGCGCGCGGCGTGCTGGTCAACGAGTTTCAACAACGTGGCGCGGAGGCGGGCCTGCTCGTCGGCAATGACGCGGGAGAAGATTTCGCTGATGGCCTTGGCTGAAGCATCGATATTGGCGGAGACCGATTGTAGCACGTCACGTTCATGGGCGTGGATCGCGAGACTATCATGGGCCGTGTTCCCGGGTGTGAGGGTGTGCTGACGGCGGGCGCGATCTGCGAGCAGCAGTTGGAGTTCGGCGGCGGCTGCCTGCTCGCATGCGCGCGACATATCGGCAAAGCCGCGGGCGACGAGGCTTAACGAGAAGGCTGGGTTGGTGAGGCCGGCGATGTCGTCGAATGCGTCGTAAAGTGCCGGCATGCCGGACATGGCGTGAAGGGCGTGACTGACGCGCGCTTGGGTGGCCGGATCGGCGAGCGAGCGCGGATCGGCATCGCTGGGCTCAAGAAGGCCCGATCGGAATAGGTGGGCGGCGGAGGGACGTTGTAAGGTTTTAACGATGGCTTGGGGCTCGAACGCGAGGGCCTGGATGGCCCACCAGGCGCTGCCGTGGACGACGGGAATGCGTGCGCCGGGGAATTCTTCCGCCAGGCGTTCGCGCACGAAACGCAGGACTTGCGGGAGTTCGGTGGCAACATCGGCGAGTTCATCGATGCGGTTGACGAGGACGATGACGCGATCCTTGTTGAGGCCGCGCATGAAACGGAGGAGCGCGACATCTTGCTCGGACAACGGCTGGCGGGCGGTGAGCACAATGATGTAGGCATCCGCCGCACTGAGCGATCGCCGCGTGATCTCATCGCGCACGAGGGAGGGGTCGTTGATGCCAGGCGTGTCGATGACGGTGGTGGGGAATTCGAACGGTCCGCCAGGCAGATAGACATCGGCGGTGCGGGTGATGTCGGAGTAGCGGCCGACGTTTTCGGAAGTGGCGTATTCGCCGGAGCAGAGATATTGCTCCAAGAGGCCGGGATGAAGCGTCTTGAAGAGGTGTCCGCGGCCGATCAATTGCTCGAAGTCGGCGCCGAGCTTTCGCTTGGCGCGCTCGACCATGGCGCGGGTTTCCGACTGCAAAATGCGTGGCTCGAATCCCGGGATCAGGCGTTCGGTCAATTCGCGGAAACGGCCGCCACCGTTGGCAATCTCGCCCCACTCGTTGGCACTCATGAAGGAAAAGCGAATGGCTCCATCTGGCGGCGGCGCCTGGCCGAAATGCAAGTTTGTGACGGCCGTGGTCCAGGGCGTGACCGCGGTGGGCAGCAGCCGCGGGTGACGGATGAAGGCGTTGATGAAGGTACTCTTGCCCGACTTGATCTGGCCGACAACGGCGATGCGCAAGCTGAGGCTCGTGACTTTGCGCAACGCATCGGTGACGAGGGGTTGCGACTGGGGTTCGACGAGGGCGGACATGACGCCGCCGCACGAGATGAGCTGCTGGCGCACGCTTTCTAAGCGCCCGCCGAGGCGCTGGCGCGGGGCAACACTCGTTCGCTGCGACGGGTTTGCGTTCACGCGGTGCGCACTCTCACTGCTCAGCGATCGGCCGGCGACTGAGACGGCGCCGTGACGGCCGAACCTAGTTCGCGCGCGCGCTCGTACCAGACACGGGCGAGGGCTGAATTCGTGTCCTTGGCTTCAGGCGGCGTGGGCGTTGCCTGTGCTGCATCGTAGGTGCGGGCGAGTTCGAGAGCCGCGGGGCCCGATCCCTGTTCGGCGGCGCGGCGGAGGAGGTCGCGTGCGCCTTCGATGTTACCGCTTTCGATGAGGGATGAAGCGCTGCGCACGACGTCCATGGTCGCGTCGCCGCGATCGTTTGTGGGCGATGCGGTGCCTTTCGCGGGGCCTTCGAGCGTCGGATTGGACGCGGGGGCCGTCATGCGTTGCTCGGCCGACATCAGGACATAGACGGTTGCTGTCGACACGATGCCGGCGATGACGGCTGCGAGAAGAGCCGCGGACTTGGGCGAGACGCTGCGCGTCTCAGCAGGAACGGGTGCTGCGACATCGTCGAGCTCAGGCGCACCACGCAAGGTGCCGACATAGTCGCGCTGTTCGCTTTCGGATGCCGTGCCGCTGCCGGGCGCCGCGCGGCGGGCATCGAGGCCATCAAGCCGGCGAAGCAAGCGCTTCAGTTCGTCCATCTTGGGCTCGTCATTGGGTGCCATGGTATCACATCCCGCTTTTCACATGCGCCCGCAGCGCGTGTTTGGCTGGCCGTTTCAATATCCCGCACCGTTTTGCGAATAACCGGCACATCTCGCCGTTGTCCGCTGGTCATGTGTCGTAACGCAGGCGCCCGACAGCGACAATGATGCGTTGCGAACGTGATTTAGGCAGGCCGGTTGAAATTGAAGCAGTGCAACGATCAACCGGTGCAGGCCGTATTAGTTCGCTTATGAGCGTAACGGGTCGCGGACCGCTTTATTCCGCGGGAGAAGAGTGGGGCATGAAAATTCGTTCGGTTCAGGGCGCGGTGTTTCGCCGGCTGATGCTAGCGGTGGGGTTTGTGTTGGCGACGCCTGCGGTGGCTGACGCTGCGACGGACAAGGGCGACACGGCGTTTTTGATGCTGTCGACCGTGCTTGTGCTGCTGATGACGATCCCGGGGTTGGCGCTCTTCTATTGCGGCCTGGTGCGAACGAAAAATGTTCTGGCGACGATGATGCAGGTGTTCATGACCGTCGCGGTCGTGTGCCTGATATGGATGTTCTATGGCTATAGCCTCGCATTCACGTCCGGCGGCGGGACGGCACCGTTCGTGGGCGACTTGTCGAAGGCGTTTCTGGCCGGCGTGACGGTGGACAGCACGGCTGCCACGTTTTCACCGGGGGTCACTATCCCGGAGTATGCCTACATCTGGTTTCAGATGATGTTCGCGGCGATTACGCCGGCGCTGATCGTGGGCGCGTTTGCCGAGCGGCTGAAGTTTTCGGCTGTCATGATGTTCATGGTCTTGTGGGTGACGTTCGTCTACTGCCCGATCGCCCACATGGTTTGGTATTGGCCCGGGCCTGACGCCCTGATCGCAGCGGCCCGCAAGGTGGAACTGGCGTCACCCGAGGCGCGAGGGATGGCGGAGCTGGAACTGCGGCGGCTGATTTCGACATCAGGACTTGCATTCCAGTGGGGTGTTCTGGATTTTGCAGGCGGGACGGTTGTGCATGTGAATGCGGGCATCGCGGGGCTTGTGGGCGCGATCCTCGCTGGGCCGCGATCGGGTTACGGACGCGAACCGATGCCGCCGCATTCGTTGACATTGAGCATGGTGGGCGCGGCGCTCCTCTGGGTCGGTTGGTTCGGGTTTAATTGCGGTTCAGCGTTGGAGGCAAACGGGACGGCCGCGCTGGCGATGGGTAATACGTTTGGGGCTGCGGCTGCGGCTGCCGTGGCGTGGACATCGGTGGAGTGGCTGGCGAAGGGGAAGCCGACGTCGCTCGGGTTCATCACGGGAATGGTGATTGGACTCGTCGCGGTGACACCGGCTGCGGGGTATGCGGGGCCGATGGGGGCCATCGTGCTAGGCTTCGTGGCGGGACTTTGCGGTTTTATCGCGTGCACGTGGTTGAAGCGCATATTTGGATACGACGACAGTCTGGATGTGTTTGGCGTGCATTGCGTGGGAGGAATTCTGGGCGCGCTCGCAACGGGATTGCTGGTGGCGCCGGCACTTGGTGGCACTGGCGTGGTGGACTACATCGCCAAGCCCGGGCAGATGACCATCGTTTACGATTTGCCGACGCAGATGGCGGCGCAAGTGAAGACGGTGGCCGTCACTCTTCTGTGGTCGGGGCTGTTGTCGTTGGTCTTTTTCCGGCTGATCGATTTGACTGTGGGCTTGCGTCCGGTGCGCGAGAAGGAGCGCACCGGTCTGGATCTCAGCGATCACGGCGAGAAAGGGTATCACTTTTAATTCGCTGACCCGTCAGCGCAGGATGTTTGAGTCTTCGATGATGATGGGTGGTTCGATGAGGCGCGGTTCGAGGGCCTTTTTCGGCATGATGAGCGGGTTGTGGCCGGGGCGCTTTTCGCCCGGGTAGAGGCGCCAGCGCCAATCGGACGGGCCGGGGATCTTGTCGAGGGCGACGGGGTAGATGGTGGCGCGGCCGGGTTCGAGCCGGATGCGCAGGAAATGCTTGTAGTTCTTGATGCCGAGCGCGCCGAAGGCGTCGCCCGTGTGCATGTTGAAGAGCGTCGAAGTGAGCGTCCAGTAGAGGCCCATCACCAAGCCGCCGAGGATGCCGCCGAGGAGCAGAGTTACGCTGAAGTTCCAGGTGACGCGGATGACGTCGGGCCAGGGGTCGGCGATGTGATATTTAAGGACGGTGGCGAGTGGCGTGCCGACGCCGCTGGCAATCCAGCTGATGACGAGGAGCGCCACCAGATGGGCGAGGAAATGGATGGTGCCGATGGTGAGCTTGGCGATGCGGCCGTGAAGGGTGGCGCTCGCCTCGACGTAGTTGACGAGGAGCGCCCATAGGCCCAGCAGTAGAAACGCGAAGAGCGGCCCTTGCTGGCAGGCGGCGAGGAGGGCTGTTGGGTTCAGCACCTCTTCGAGCGGCGAATACTGCTGGAAGAAGACGACGAGATATTTGAGCCGCTCGCCGGTCGAGAGGTTCGTCATGTTTTCTAGTTCGCGGATCTGATCGTTGAGCTGGACTTTGCGGCCGCCGTCGATGGCTTTGCTGCGCTCATCGAGATCAGACCATTCTTCGCGCGCGGGCTCCTCTTTGGTGCGGGCGGCATCGAGCTGCTCTTCGAGAACGACCATTTCGGTGGTTGGCGGGTCGCCGGCGGGGAGGGTGGCCTTCTGCTCCTGAAGCCGCGTTTCGAGGTCCGCGATCTCCTTGCGGATGTTTTCGTACTCGGTGCGCGAGTGTTGCGCCTGCACGGCGATGTCCTCGGCGAGTTTGGTCATGATGGGGGAGTGGCGCGGGTCGGAGGATGTCCAGACCCAGGCGAAGAGGAAGTAGATAATGCCGACGAGAACTGCGAATTTTTGATTGCGCAGGGGGAGAACAAGATTTTTCAAGCAGAGGAGCCTGCTTTTCCAGCGGGCGGGATAGATCGCGGCTGCGTGCATCTTGTAGGGATGGCTGGCGATCGTTTCCTTGCGGACAGGTTTGACACGGCGGGTGCCGCCGGGGCCGGCATCAACATCGCTGATGGGCTTGGGCTCGGGAATGACGGATGCCATTTTGGCCGCCGCGTTTTGCAGGGCGTTCGCGGTATAGCTGGCGGCGTACAGCGGGCCGGAAATGGCCGGTGGCTGTGGGGCGGGAGGGGCTTGGGGTTCGCTGCCGGGATTGAGGGTAAAATCGGGGCCTTCCGGGCCGACCACCGAGCGCTCCATGCGGTTAAAGTCTTCGGGATCGGTTGGATCTGAGATCCGGCGCGAGGCGCCGGTGAGCGTCGCCCAATTCAGAGAGATGTTCTTTCTCAGCCCGTGGGTGGCGTGGGCGAATGCACCGCCGCCGCCGCAGGTGATGAACTGGATGCCGAGCTTATCGCAGGCGTAGCGGCTGTAGTGGTGCCAGTCGCCGGCGAGAACGGCGAGAATCTTGGCGTCGTTCTTGCGCGCGAGCATGCTGATTTCGTGCAGGTTGTCGTAGTTCTGGTGAAGCCAGCTCGGTTCGGCGAGGCAAAGAATGATCTTGTCGCCGCTCTTTGTCTGGTCGGCCATCAGGTCGAAGTAGTCGCGCTGGCTGTCGTCGAGGTTGTCGGCAAGTTGGATGTCGGGGCCCCAGATCCACCAGTTGTGGGGGAGCTTGATTGCGAAATAGCTGCGGTGCTGATGGCAGCGCCAGCCGCCGAGTTGCGCGCCGAGGCCGCCGGAAATGCGGTCGCGTGCGGAGCAGAAGAGTGCGCTGAACGCAGCGAGGCCGTCATACCAGTCGTGGTTGCCGGGGATGGCGAACAGTTTGCGCTTGGGTTTGTCCGTAGAGAAAGCCCAATCATAGGGGTCGCGGAGGCGGTCTTGGTATTCCTGCTTCGTCGCGTCGGGATAGACTTGGTCGCCGCCCATAATAAGAAGTTCGCCGGCGGGCAATTCATCGGGTGTGCCTTCGACCTTCAAGCGATCCTGGGCCATCATGTAGGCCATGGTGAAGGTGGGTTCGAAGCCGTCGCCGAGGTCGGAGATGTAGTCGACCCACACGGCGCCGGACGCGTCGGGCTTGAGTGCATCCGCTGGATTTCCAGTTTCGCTGTAGTCGTAGCGGGATTTCAGTTCGTCTTCGGTGGCCAAATCGGTGGCGGCTTGGATGAGGCGCTGGTCAGTGTAGGAGCCGATGGTGGCTGAAAGTACGGAGCGGACGCCGACCTTGGCGAGCAATTGCGGATCGAACCAATCGACCATCTGGGGTAGGTCGCCCGCGCGCAGCCGCTCAACGATCTGTTTGCCGCGGCCTTCTTCCGGCGTGTCGCCGGGTTCACGGCCGAAGAGCTGAAACTGCATGACGCCACCCCACTGACTTGCCCCACGCCGCAGACTGACCGGAACCAGCCAAACTGGCCAGTGCGGACGATCCCGCGCGCGAACTTCGGCCCGACTTTAGGGTGGCAGGTGGGGAAAGAGCTATCGCAACCGCGCACACTATGGAGGCGGCCGGGTGATCTGACGTATGTCGTGTCCGGCGGGACACGCCTTGTCGACAGGACGGGGGACCGTTCTTTGCGATTTGTCAGGTTGTGCGACCCCAAGTGCGCGTATGATGGTTGTGAAATGATCCCGCAGGTTGCCACCATCGTCCATCAGGCGGCCTGATCGATAGTATCAGACCTTAAAACTTTACCTTATCGTGGAAGTTGGCTAGAGGCTTTCCAAGGAGCCGCGGCTCCACGCGATGCGTTGAGGAGACGACATGAACGAAATGATCAAGTGCCCCGTGATGCATGGGGGGAATACGGCTGTCAGCACCAACGTGATGGAGTGGTGGCCGAAGGCGCTGAACCTCGACATTCTGCATCAGCACGATACGAAGACCAATCCGCTGAGCAAGGACTTCCGCTATCGCGATGCGGTGAAGTCGCTCGATTTTGATGCGATCAAACGCGATGTGCATGCGCTCATGACCGACAGCCAGGCTTGGTGGCCGGCTGATTGGGGGCACTACGGCGGGCTCATGATCCGCATGGCTTGGCACGCGGCCGGGACCTATCGCATCGCGGACGGACGCGGTGGCGGCAGTACGGGCAATCAGCGTTTTGCCCCGCTCAATTCCTGGCCGGATAACGTCAGCCTCGACAAGGCGCGGCGGCTGCTGTGGCCGATCAAGAAAAAGTACGGCAACAAGATTTCGTGGGCCGATTTGATGATCCTCGCGGGCACGGTTGCCTACGAGTCGATGGGCCTCAAGACGTTTGGTTTCGCTTACGGCCGCGATGACATCTGGCATCCCGAGAAAGACATTTACTGGGGAGCCGAGAAGGAGTGGCTGGCGCCGTCCGACAGCCGTTATGGCGATCTCAACACGCCGTCGACGATGGAGAACCCGCTCGCTGCCGTGCAGATGGGACTCATCTACGTCAATCCGGAAGGCGTGAACGGCAAGCCCGATCCGCTGAAGACGGCAGCGCAGGTGCGCGAGACGTTCGCGCGCATGGCCATGAACGACGAAGAAACCGTGGCACTCACCGCTGGCGGTCACACGGTCGGCAAGTGCCATGGCAACGGCGATGCGAAGCTTCTGGGCGCGAACCCGGAGGGCGCGGATATCTGCGAGCAGGGCTTCGGCTGGTCCAATCCCAACAAGACCGGCGTGGGGCGCTATACCGTGACGTCGGGCATCGAAGGTGCTTGGACGACGCATCCCACCAAGTGGGACAACGGCTACTTCCACATGCTTCTCAATCACGACTGGGAACTGCGGAAGTCGCCGGCGGGTGCATGGCAGTACGAGCCGGTCAATATCAAAGAAGAAGACAAGCCCGTCGACGTGGAAGATCCCTCGATCCGGCTCAACCCGATCATGACCGACGCCGACATGGCGATGAAGATGGATCCGGAATATCGCAAGATCTCCGAGCGGTTCTACAAGGATCCGGCCTACTTCTCGGAGACGTTCGCGCGCGCGTGGTTCAAGCTCACGCACCGCGATATGGGTCCGAAGGTGCGCTACATCGGGCCGGACGCGCCGCAGGAAGACCTGATCTGGCAGGATCCGGTGCCGGCGGGCTCGACGTCGTACGACGTGAAGGCGCTTAAGGCCAAAATCGCCGCGTCGGGTCTCTCCATCGGAGAGATGGTTTCGACGGCCTGGGACAGCGCGCGCACGTATCGCGGATCGGATATGCGGGGTGGCGCCAACGGGGCGCGCATCCGTCTGGCGCCGCAGAAGGACTGGGAAGGCAACGAGCCGCAGCGGCTGCAAAAGGTTCTGGCGGTCCTTGAGCCGCTGGCAGCTGCCGCAGGTGCATCGGTGGCCGACACGATCGTGTTGGCCGGGAATGTTGGCATTGAATTGGCGGCGAAGGCTGCCGGGCATGCCATCGAGGTGCCGTTCGCGCCGGGCCGTGGCGACGCGACCGATGCGATGACGGATGCGGATTCGTTTGCGCCGCTGGAGCCGATCGCTGACGGTTATCGCAACTGGCTGAAGAAGGACTACGTGGTTACGCCCGAAGAGTTGTTGCTGGACCGCACGCAATTGATGGGCCTGACGGCTCCGGAGATGACGGTTCTTGTTGGCGGCATGCGCGTGCTTGGCACGAATTACGACGGCACCAAGCACGGCGTTCTGACCACGCGCGAAGGCGTGCTGACGAACGATTTCTTCGTCAACCTGCTCGACATGTCGTGCAAATGGCAGCCTGTTGGCCAGAACGTCTATGAGGCGCGCGACCGGGCGTCTGGTGCCAAGACGTGGACGGCGACGCGGATTGATCTGGTGTTCGGGTCGAACTCTATCCTGCGCGCCTATGCCGAAGTCTATGCGCAGGACGACGCCAAGGAGACGTTCGTGCGGGACTTCGTTGCGGCTTGGACGAAGGTGATGAACGCGGACCGGTTCGACATCGCAGGCTAAGGGCTTGCAAGCGAGAACGAGAGAGAGGGCGGCGCATCACGCGCCGCCCTTTTGCTTTTGGTCTACGCCATGAGCCCGGCGGCTTTGGCTTCGGTGACGAGTTCGGCGAGGATGCCGACCGCGAGTGTGGCGCGGCTCTTGGCTCCGGGGATCAGACCGATGGGGCTACGGATGCGGCTTTGCAGTTCGGGGGGGATGCCCATTTCCGTGAGAGCGGTCAGCCGGTTGGCGTGGGCTTGCCGGCCACCCATAACGCCGATGTAAAAGCAGGGCGTGCGCAGGATTTCTGCGAGAACGGGTGCTTCCCAGTCGTGTTCGTGGAAGGCGACGACGGCGGCGGTCCAGGGATCGAGTGGGCCGACATTGATTGCGCTTGGGCTCACAAGTGCGCGCGACGTGAGGCCGGCCCTGTGAAGGGTTGTGCGCGCGGCCTCATCGGGGGAGAGGATGTCGAGTTCGAAGCCCGCGGCGGCGATGAGGTGGGCGATAGCACCGAGCGCTGGGCCGCCGCCGACAAGCAGGACGCGCGTGGTTGGCCGGTGCAGGCGATGAAAGGGGCCATCGTCGAGATGGGTTTTTGACTGCGCGTCCGCCGGTGCAAGGGTGCTTGCGCCTGTGGTTAGATCCGTTGAGTGCAGGAAGGGCCGCCGATTGCGGCGGTGGTCTGCAATGTGGGCAAGGGTTGAGTTTGTGATGCCCTGATCGATGAAGAGATCGAGGCCGCTGCCACAGGGGAGTTTGATGTCGAAGTAGGGACTGTCCTTGCCGTAGCGGACGCGGCGGTTTTCGCGCGCCGCGATGGCGCGTGTTGCTTCCTCGGCGACCGATTGCTCGATGCAACCGCCGGAGAGGTAGCCCGTGAATTGCCCGTCCTCAGCGACGGCCATTTGCGCGCCGAGCGGGCGCGGGGTGGCGCCATCGATGGCGACCAGGGTGACGAGTGCGACGCGACGGCCTTCGGCGTGCCAAGCAATCAGATCGGCGAGAACGTCGTCGCCAGCGAGAAGAGAGGGGGCATTGCTGATCATGTCTTGGCCGCTGTGGGGGCACGGTGGCGCGCCGTGTGAGAGAAAAATGCGAATGACTACGTCGTTGAGGCTTCGAATTTGTTATAGCCATCGATGTGGCGCCGAAATGCAGCCAAAGCACAAGTCGTGCCTCGATGCGTTAGGCCGGCGAATGAATGGATAGAAGTCCCGGCGTGCATCATCACAAGAATTCCCAGATCGCACAACATTTTGGCGAGTAACCGCTTTCAAGATTGGCAAGATTTAGAACCGCCGAGTCGATGCGATCTGAGCCGAGTCCGCTCATCTGAGAGCAGGTGGCCGCCGGTAAGCCTTGTGCCTGTGGAGCCCGTCGAGCACGCAGCCTTCTTGTGCCGCCCCCATCCGATATCGGCGCGATCAATGGGGATGCCAAATGGACGTTCTCGCCGATATAATCCGGCGGCTGATCAAATAGTCCACAGATCAATTTAATCCTTGCACCACCATATATACAAATGTCCCGCAGCGCTTGATCACATTTTTTGGCCGCACGAGGCCGCAGGCTGCCGGAATTTGGCTACTCCAGAAAAAGAATTTCCAAGACGTGATTTTGACGCCTATCAAATCATTTTTGTGAAACGATCAATAAGCGTGAGAGGACTGTACTCCATTCCAGTCCGGGAGATAAACGTCCGTGAACATTCATTCTTTATTGGGACTATTATTCGCCTTGCTGGTTTTAGTGCCGGTGGGATCGCCGCAGTTTGCTCTTGGTCAGGATGTGCCGGGCAACCAAGAGGCGACGCAGGAGGCCAGCTTCAAGACTGAAGAGCTGGACCAGATGCTGGCGCCGATCGCGCTGTATCCAGACGAGTTACTCGCCAATATCCTCATGGCGTCAACTTATCCGCTCGATGTCGTGCAGGCCGCTCGATGGCGTCAGGATCCGGCCAAGGCCAAACTAAAGGGCGATGCTCTCACCAAGGCGCTCGAAGAGAAAAACTGGGATCCGAGCATCAAGGCGCTCACAATGTTTCCCGATGTCCTTCAGATGTTGAGCGACAAGCTGGAGTGGACGCAAAAGCTGGGCGATGCATTTCTTGCGCAGGAGGATGATGTTTTTGCCCGTGTCCAGTTTCTTCGCCAGAAGGCCGAAGAGGCTGGTAATCTGAAGACGACGAAACAGCAAAAAGTGACCAAGCGGGCCGATCCTGAAACGCGCGTTGAGTACATCGTCATTGAACCGGCCGAGCCCGATGTTATCTACGTCCCCGTCTACCAGCCGACTGTCGTCTATGGCTCGTGGTGGTATCCGTCCTACCCCCCCTATTATTGGAATTGGTACCCCGGAGCGACATTTGTTCGAGGCTTCTTTTGGGGCACGGGCTTTGCAATCGCAAACAATCTCTGGGGGTGGAACAGCTTCGACTGGAACCGCAACCGCATCGACATCGACGTCAACCGCTACAACAACATCAACGTCAACCGGCCTAAAATCAGCGATAATTCGTGGCAGCATAATTCAAACCATCGTGGGCCTGTGCCTTACCGCGATCAGGCAACACGCGAAAAGTTTGGCAAGGACTCCAAGGGTCGCGAGAAGAATAAGGACCTCAGCGGCTTCGACAAAAGCAACGTCGGCGATCGGACTGATGTCGATCGCGTGACGGATAAGCTCGGAGACCGCGATGGTTCAAAAGCCAAGGACAAGGCCGGCGACCGCGACATGTCAAAAGCCAAGGACAAGGCTGGCGATCGTGACGTGTCAAAAGCCAAGGACAAGGCCGGCGACCGTGACATGTCAAAAGCCAAGGACAAGGCTGGCGATCGTGACGTGTCAAAGGCCAAGGACAAGGCAAGCGATCGCGATCCATCGAAGGCCAAGTCCAAGGACAAGGTGGGGAGCGGAAAAGGCAAACCTGCCACCAAGGACGTCAAAAAGAGCGCGAACAAATCTCCCAAGGCCTCACCGAAGGCCATGGACGTCAAACCGAAGGCGCAGGTGAAGAAGCAAGTTGATCGTGGCAACGTGAGCCGGCAATCCGCCGCGTCCCATCCCAAGGCCAATCGGGGTGGAGGCGGTGGAGGCCGAGGCGGTGGAGGCCGAGGAGGTGGCGGAAGACGTTGATGATTCCGGCCTACGCCGGGATCTATCTTATCAATCCGACATCGCCCCAGCAATCGCCCAACCTCAATTGGAAAACAGCCATGCTAGCCCTTGATCGAAAAACCCCCGCAATCTGGTATCTTTCGACGCTTGCATTCAGCTTCTGCGTCGTGGCAGGGACCCTAATCGGTGGCGCAACCGCTTTTGCCCAATCCAAAGATATTGCCACCTATTCAACGGCAGAAGACGCCGTCGCAGGACTTTTGGCGGCCGTCAGATCGGAAGACCCCGCCGTAGAAATCGTGAAGGTTCTAGGTCCAGACGGCGAGGACATCGCCATCTCCGGCGATCCGATTGACGACGAGGCACGCCGTGAGCGCTTTTTAACCGCGTTCGACGAGGCTCATAAAATCGACCAGCAAGACCAAGCGAAGTTTGTTCTTGTTATCGGAAAAGACGAGTATCCATTTCCAATCCCGATAGCATCTGAGGGCGGGAAATGGTTCTGGGACACGAAAGCCGGCATCAATGAGATCCTGACGCGCCGGATCGGCGAGAATGAGTTGAACACGGTCCAGGTTATGCGAACCTATGTTGCGGCCCAGCTTGAATACGCAGAAAAGGAGCGCGACAATAAGGGTATTCAATACGCGCGCCGTCTCATGAGCCGGGAGGGCCGCAAGGATGGTCTATACTGGCCGGCCGCAGAGGGCGAAGAAGAGAGCCCAATTGGTCCCCTGATCGCCAAAGCCCAGAGCGAGGGCTACAAAGCCAAATCATCGGCGGAAGCCCAGCCGGCTTACCACGGCTACGTCTACAGAATGCTCTATGGTCAGGGCCGCAATGCTGCTGACGGCGCCCGCGACTACATCGTCAACGACCGCATGATCGGTGGCTTTGCTCTCATTGCGACGCCAGCCGATTACGGAAATTCCGGCATTATGACCTTTATCGTCAATCACGACGGCGAGGTTTACGAGCAGGACCTCGGTCCAGACACACAAACGGCTGCGCGGGGCATCAAATTGTTCGATCCCGATTCAAATTGGAAGAAAGTGGCCAACGAGTAGTTTCGATCTTCGGCAGCAAGGAGAACCAACCCAAGTCTTCGCTGTAAAACTCAATCGCGTTAGTGAGCCACTTAAGAGCACTGTTGCGCTAAGCGAGTTGCCAAGCCATGGATCTGCGCTCCTACGCTCGCTCTTTCACGTTGAAGAATGGCGTCGAGATCACGTTGCGCGCAATACGCTCTGATGACCGCGAGCGGCTGCGTACCGCTATCGGCCACCTCGAACCTGGAACGCTTTACACGCGCTTCTTCGGCGCCAAAAAGGAATTGAGCGAAACCGAATTGACGGCCGCCACTGACGTCGATTTCGGCGAAGTCTTTGCTCTAGTGGCCGTCCTCAGTAGCGACCCTGAAATCATCATCGGAGGAGGCCGCTACGTTCGCGTGCCCGGGGTGGACCCTGCCGAAGCAGAGGTCGCGTTTATGGTGGAAGAGGACTACCAGGGTCTAGGGCTCGCCAGCTTAATTTTGCGCGAGCTGAGCGCCGCTGCGAAGGTAGCGGACGTGGTGTATTTCATCGCCGAGGTCCTGCCAGGCAATACGGCTATGCTGACTGTTTTCCGGCGCAGCGGCCATAAAATGTCGAGCCGTGTCGATGGTGGCGTCGTGCATGTGCGGTTGGCTCTATTATGACAGCATTCAAACGCTATTTTCCGCATTAATGCAATTTGATACGTTTCCGGATATTCAGTGTAATTCTGGATTGCCAATTTTTTCCTTTGTTGATTCACGTCAACACTTGAGCTCGGACGCCGCGATATCCGATTGAACGATCAGCGCGACATAAATGAAAAATATTTGGCGACTTCTGGCCACGCGCGTCAGTCCAATCGGGAGTGCCCCTGCTGTGAAGTCCTCGAAATCAGGTCCGCTCGCTTCGCCGGGGGCGTTGATCGAAGATATGCCCGCAGTTGTCAGCGCGGCCGCTGCGCCGTCGCTCGATGCTTGGAACTATTGGGTCGATGCATGGCAGCGAAATTTGCTGTTCTTGGATGTGATGCGTCAGCGTAGCGAGCGCTATGCCGAGCATGCAGCGAAATCGGCCCCGCACGTCTTGAAGTTCGAGTGCGATCTCGTCGTCGATGGACGAAAACTACAAAGGCCTGTGAATTATGCGTTGGTTCGGGTCCGTCCGCCCCATGGTCTGGAGATAGACGAAAAAAAGCGTCCCTTTGTGGTGGTCGATCCGCGCGCCGGACACGGTCCTGGCATTGGCGGGTTTAAGGCCGACAGCGAAATTGGCGTGGCCCTAAAGGCTGGGCATCCTTGCTACTTCATAGGTTTTCTGCCCGAGCCAATGCCTGGGCAGACGATCGAGGACGTTGCGCACGCCGAAGTACAATTTCTGGAACGGGTGATTGCGCTCCATCCGGAAGCAGACGGGCGACCGGCGGTTGTCGGAAATTGTCAGGCTGGTTGGGCGGTGATGATCGTCGCGGCCATGCGGCCGGATCTTGTGGGGCCTGTCATTCTTGCCGGTGCGCCTTTGTCGTACTGGAACGGGGTGCACGGTGAAAATCCCATGCGTTACACAGGTGGCCTTGTCGGCGGCACGTGGATCACGGCTCTGACCGGCGATCTCGGGGCTGGAAAATTCGACGGCGCTTGGCTCGTTACGAACTTCGAGAACCTCAATCCCTCCAACACCTATTGGTCTAAATCGTACAACCTATATTCGAAGATCGATACGGAAGTGCCGCGCTTCCTTGAATTCGAGCAGTGGTGGGGTGGGCACGTAAATCTCAACGCTGAAGAGATGCAATTCATCGCCGACAAACTGTTCGTCGGCAACAAACTCGCAACAGGAGAGCTTAAGCTCCAAGATGGAACGCGGATCGATTTGCGCAACATTCGCACGCCCATCGTCGTTTTTTGCTCGAAAGGCGACAACATCACGCCGCCGCCGCAGGCACTCGGATGGATCCTCGATCTATACGGCAGCGTCGATGATATTCGCGCAAACGGCCAGACGATCGTCTATTCGGTGCATGAGAACATTGGCCATTTAGGCATATTCGTATCGGGTTCCGTCGCGAAGAAGGAGCACGACGAGTTCGCGAGCAATATCGACCTCATCGATATTCTACCGCCCGGGCTCTATGAAGCCGTCATGACGCCGAAGGATATGACTGATCCCACAGCGGACTTGGTCGAGGGCGGTTATCTTGTCCGCTTCGAGAGCCGCACACTCGATGATATCCGGGCATTCGGGGGCAATACGCTGGAGGATGAGCGGAAGTTCGCGGCGGCAGCGCGTGTGTCGGAAATCAATCTCGGCCTTTACAAGACGCTTTGGCAGCCGTGGGTCAAAATGTTCGCCAACGCGGGTAATGCGGAGATGATGCGCCGCATGCATCAAGCGCGTCTGCCGTATGAGATGTTTAAGACCGACAGTCCGATCTGGCGCACACTCGATCCGCTGATCGAAAGTGCGAAGTCCGACCGGCACGCCGTGGCGCAGAGCAATCCATTCTGGCAGGCGCAGGAGATGTATTCGGATTGGATCATCGCCGCCCTCGATGGCTATCGGGACCTCCGCGACAAATGGCAGGAAGAGTGGTTTCACGCTTTTTATGGTTCGCCGGTTCTGCAGGCAATGCTTGGCCTCAGTGGGTCGGAGGCCGATGTGCGTCCGAAGCCAGCCACTGACCGCAATTACCAGATGCTTGTTGAGCACCGTATCGAAGAGCTCAAAGCCAACATGGCGGCCGGTGGGCCAGTGGAGGCAGCATTGCGCGCGCTCCTTTACATCCGGCTTTCGGAAGGGGCGGCGGACGAGCGCTCGCTCGCGCTTCTGCGCCGCATTCGGCAGGAAGCGGGGAAGAGACTGCCTATCAAAGCCTTCAAGAAAATGCTGCGCGAGCAGTTTTTCATGCTGATGATCGACGAACGCGGCGCACTCGATGCCATTCCGGAGATGCTCGCCCGGGATCCGGATGGAGCGGCTGATATGACAAGCAAACTCGATCGCATGATCGAGGCGATTCATCTTCAGAACCCCCAAGCGAAAAAGCGATTCAAGGAAATGCGTGAAATCTTTGCCGAGCCGCATGCGGCGCGAGGTCAAGTCGAGAGGCCCAGTACGTCTCCACGCAGCGTGCATGTGCTGCCTGACCACAAGGGCCACGGGCCTCGGCACCGCACCTAATCGCTAATAGATAACCAGATCAATACGAAAATAGGGAGCAGCACTATGTCTGGAATTCTCAGCCCAAAGGACTTGAGCCTCATTAGCAGCGCCGCCGACGACGCGAAGGTGAACGAGGAGCGCCAGGAGCGTGAAAAGAAGGCCAAGCAGAAGAAGGAGCTGCAGGATGCCTTCATGTCCCAAGATATTCATCCTGAAGTCTATGAGCGGTTGAATAAGGCCGTCAGCCGCGCTGCTGAGCTCGGGCAAACGCAATTTCAAGTCATGACTTTCCCAGCGTCCTACTGCAACGATCATGGCCGTAAGATCAATAATCTTGACCCCAATTGGCCAGACTCACTCGAGGGCTTTGCGAAGCGCGCATACGACTTCTACGTCCGTGAGTTGAAGCCACTCGGGTACAAGATGCATTGCGAGATCATCAGCTTCCCTGGCGGGGTTCCTGGCGAGGTCGGTATGTTTTTGAAGTGGGCTTGATGGCACCGCATTTGATGCGGTGCCGATGCCTGCGGCAACAAATTCAAACACAAATCGAACGGTAGCAGCGATGTCCTCGCGAAAGACGCCTGCCGTGCCTGAGCGCACGCACGAGAAATACGATCGCCTGATTGCGCTGGCAAAGACCATGCCCGCTGTCTCCGCGGCCGTTGCTTATCCTTGCGACGAGGCTTCTCTGGCCGGCGCAATGGAGGCGGCTGAGGCAGGGCTCATTGTTCCGATTCTCGTTGGTCCCAAGTCTACGGTCGAGGCGGTTGCTGCAAAATTCGGGATCGATCTTCGTGGCGCAGAGATCGTCGATGTGCCGCACAGCCAAGAGGCTGCGATGAAGGCGGTGGAGATTGTCCGAACAGGGCGCGCCGAAGTGCTCATGAAGGGCAGCCTCCACTCGGACGAGCTGCTGTCGGCAGTGGCCAAAAAGGATACGGGTCTCAGAACTGGGCGGCGCATCAGCCATGTCTTCATCATGGACGTGCCCGACCATCCGCAAACGCTCTTTATCACGGATGCTGCCGTCAACATATTTCCAGATTTGATGGCGAAGCGCGACATCGTGCAGAACGCCATCGATCTCTTTCAGGGGCTGGGGCTCGGGACACCAAAGGTCGCTATCCTGTCAGCCGTCGAGACAGTCACTGTCAGTATTCCTTCAACACTGGAAGCCGCGGCGCTTTGCAAGATGGCCGACCGGGGACAAATCACGGGAGGCATTCTCGACGGGCCTCTCGCGTTCGATAATGCGATCAGTCCCGAGGCAGCGAAAATCAAAGGTATCAAGTCTGATGTCGCGGGCCGGGCAGATATCCTGGTCGTTCCCGATCTGGAAGCTGGCAATATGCTGGCAAAAAACCTCTCGTTTCTCTCGCACGCCGACGCCGCAGGAATCGTATTAGGCGCACGAGTCCCGATTATCCTTACATCGCGGGCCGACAGCGTGCGCACCCGCATGGCATCTTGCGCCGTTGCGGTTGCGTTTGCGCATAGCCAGCGCTCCAATGCACCAATCCGGTCGTAGCTATGAGCAATACGATCCTTGTCATCAACGCCGGCAGTTCGAGCATAAAATTCCAGCTGTTTGCGCTCAGTGGCGGAAGTGGACTCGAGCGGCGGCTTAAAGGCCAGATCGATGGCATCGGTGTTAATCCGCACCTTATTGCAAAGGATTCCACTGGCGCGATTCTCGTGGATGCCACATGGACTGGGCCGGACGTTCCGGCCGCGCCCGAAGCCCTCGCAAGGGTGGTCGAGTTTCTCAAAGAGTATCTTGGGGGCAAGCTGCCAATTGCCGTTGGGCATCGGGTCGTTCATGGCGGCATTGCGTTTGATGCGCCGACGGTGGTGACCCCTGAGATCGTTGCAAAGCTTGAAACGTTCGTTTCGCTGGCACCCCTGCACCAGCCCAATAACCTCGCGCCGATCAAATCCATTCTCGAACGCCTGCCGCACATCACGCAGGTCGCGTGCTTCGATACGGCGTTCCATCGCGGTCACCCTGAACTTGCTGACCGCTATGCGATCCCGGAGCCGCTGTACCGTGAGGGCGTGCGCCGCTATGGCTTCCACGGCTTGTCCTATGAATACATCGCTAGCCGTTTGAAAAGTGCTGCGCCGCATTTGGCTAACGGCAAGGTGGTTGTTGCGCATCTGGGCAGCGGTGCTTCTATGTGCGCGCTCGGGAACGGGCACAGCATCGACAGCAGTATGGGCTTCACGGCGCTTGATGGCCTTCCCATGGGCACGCGCCCGGGACAGCTCGATGCCGGCATCGTGCTCTATCTCCTACAGCAGAAGGGCATGACTGCGCCCCAGATCGAGCGCTTTCTCTATAACGACTGCGGGTTGAAGGGGCTGTCCGGCCTCAGCAACGATGTTCGCGTTCTTCTCGGTAGCGACGATCGGCGCGCACGGTTGGCGATCGACTACTTCGTTCACCGCATCGCGCTCATGGCTGGCTCACTCGGTGCGGCGCTGGAAGGTATCGACGGGTTCGTGTTCACAGCTGGTGTGGGAGAGAATGCCCCCGCTATCCGGTCTGCCGTCGTGAAGCGGTTGGCTTGGCTCGGCGCCGAGCTAGATGATCAGGCGAACTTGCGCGGAGCCGACGTCATCTCCAGCAAACATTCCCGTATCGAGGTCCGGGTCATTGCGACCGATGAGGAACTCATGATTGCAAAGCACACCATGGAATGCCTTGCGGCGGCGAAGATGCGTACAACGGAGCAGCAACAATGATGGATCCTGCTAAGTTCAAACTTCTCAAGGGCAAGAAGGCGCTCGTGACGGGGATCGCGAACGACCAGTCGATCGCGTGGGGTTGCGCAAAGGCTTTCAGTGCTTTGGGTGCCGACCTCGCTGTGACCTACCGTAGCGAGAAAACAAAGCGCTTCGTCGATCCCATTATCGGTGAGGTCAAGCCCTCGATCTATATGCCGATGGACGTGGAGCATCCCGGCGAACTCGAAGCGGTCTTCGAGACGATAGAGAAGAAATGGGGCAAGCTCGACATTGTCCTGCATTCGATTGCGTTTGCGCCGAAGGCGGATCTTCAGGGTCGCGTCGTCGATTGCTCCAAGGACGGCTTCCTGATGGCGATGGAGTTGTCGTGCTGGTCGTTCATCCGGATGGCGAAACTCGCTGAGCCCCTGATGAAGGACGGCGGCACGATCTTTACGATGACCTACTACGGGTCCCAGATGGTTGTTGAGAACTACAATATGATGGGGCCCGTGAAGGCGGCACTCGAGTGCGCAACGCGCTACATCGCAGCCGAGCTCGGTCCCAAAGGTATTCGCGCGCATGCGATTTCTCCTGGTCCGCTCAAGACGCGCGCGGCGTCCGGCATCGGCGAATTCGATAAGCTCCTGAAGAAGGCCGAGGCGAAGGCGCCGGCCCGGCATCTCGTATCTATCGATGATGTTGGTCTCGCGGTTGCTTTCCTTGCCCTCGACGGGGCGAAGCTGATTACGGGCGACACGATCTACGTCGATGGCGGCTATCACATCATCGACTGACTATAGCCGAGGAACCCCATGGACGATCTTCAGGTTGAGAAGCCACTGGTTTCACCGCGCATTGATGGCCAGATTGGAACAATCGTTATCGACAATCCGGAGAAGCGAAATGCTCTCTCGCACGGGTTGATTGAGGCTCTTATCGCCACGCTGGAAGCGTTCGCGGCCGAAGGCGTTCGGGCGGTCATCCTGCGCGCGCGCCCCGGTGTCAAAGTTTGGTCCTCGGGTCATGACGTCTACGATCTCCCGTCTGGCGGCCGCGATCCCTTAGGCTGGGACGATCCTCTGCGCGAACTCGTTCGCGCGATAGAGGAGTGTCCCGCTCCTGTTATCGCCATGATCGAGGGTGGGGTCTGGGGCGGGGCTTGTGAAGTCGTCTTTGCTTGCGATCTGATTATTGCCGCGCCGAGTGCCACGTTCGCGGTCACGCCAGCCAAGCTCGGCGTGCCCTACAACGTCTCCGGTATGTTGACGTTCATGAACGCCTGTCCCATGCGGATCGTGAAGGAGATGGTCTTTACCGCGAAGCCGATTTCAGCGCAGCGGGCTGAGGGCCTTGGCATCATCAATCATATGGTCCCATCGCGAGACTTGGAGGCTTTTACGCAGACGGTCGCGGAGAGTATTGCGCTGAACGCACCACTCTCGATCTCAGTGATGAAGGAGCAGCTGCGAATGCTTGCTGGCGCTCATCCGATGAGCCCGCGGCGCTTCGAGCGTGTGCAGGGGCTGCGACGCATCGTGTGGGAGAGCGAGGATTACGAGGAAGGACTTCGCGCGTTTAAACAAAAGCGCAAGCCGCGATTTTCGGGCCGCTGAGCCGGTGGGAAAGAGAAAATGAAGACTGTTCCGCTCGCCGAAGCCGTGGCCATGATTCCCGATGGTGCTCGCCTTGTGGTGGGTGGCTTCCTGTCGGTTGGAACTCCTGAGCGCCTGATGGACGAAATCGTGCGCCAGGAAAAGCGCGATCTCACGCTCATTGCCAACGACACGGCTCGTCCCGGCGTTGGGGTCGGCAAGCTGGTCGACGCCAAGTGCGTGCGCCGGGTGATCGTCAGCCATATTGGCACGAATCCGGAAACGCAGCGGCAAATGTTCGCCGATGAGATTACTGTCGAATTGGTTCCGCAGGGAACACTCATCGAGCGCATTCGTGCCGGAGGCTATGGCCTCGGCGGGGTATTGACGCCCACGGGCGTCGGCACATTGGTTGAAGAAGGTAAACAGAAGATCGAGGTCGACGGGCGGACCTATCTTCTGGAAACGGCTCTCAAGGCGGATTTCGCTCTGGTGCATGCCTTTCTTGCCGACTATCTGGGCAACCTCGCCTACGCGCTCACAGCCAGGAACTATAATCCAATCGTAGCAATGGCTGGCGAGACGGTGATCGCCACCGCAGAGCACATTGTTCCGGTCGGCGTCATCTCTCCGGACCACGTCGTAACGCCAGCCCCTCTTGTCGACTACATCGTCGCCAACGGATGAGTCTCATGGACCCGCAGACAGTTATCGCAAAGCGTATCGCGCGCGAGCTGAGGTCAGGGATGCTCGTCAACCTGGGCATAGGCATCCCCACGCTTGTGGCTGGATACGCACCGCTGGATGTTCAGGTGTATTTTCATTCGGAGAACGGTTTGATTGGAACCGGCGCCATCCCGGCGGAAGGGATGGCACACCCGACATTGACGGATGCCGGCGGCCGGCCAGTGACCGCGTTGCCAGGTGCTTCGACGTTTGATAGCGCGATCTCGTTCGGGTTCATGCGCGGCGGCCACGTCGATTTAACCGTGCTTGGCGGCTTGCAGGTGGATCAAAGCGGACATCTCGCGAATTGGATGATTCCTGGAAAGATGGTGCCTGGCATGGGCGGGGCCATGGATCTTGCGACGGGGGCCAAGCGCGTCATCGTTGCCATGCAGCACACCGCGAAAGGCAAGTCCAAGATCGTACAGACCTGCACGCTGCCGGTCACGTCAGATCGGGCCGTTGACTGCGTGGTCACGGAATTGGCTTTGATCCGATTTGAGAGCGGGAGGGCCGTTCTGTCTGAAATTGCCCCCGGCGTATCTGTCGATGACGTCATCGCTGCGACGGAGGCTGATTTGGTCGTTTCCCAGGACCTGCATCAAATGTTGATTTGAGCGCGTTGGTGCGCTTCGACGTCCCGGAGGCGGCGCTGTGACCTGGAATCGTTGGTACACCGTCCGAAGCTATGTTCGGTCCTCACTGTGGGTTGTACCGTTTTTTGCAATGGTTCTTGAGCAGATCGTATTGGAGACGCGACCGGAGTGGCGACACGCTGCATTGCGGTGTGAATTGGAGCTGCTCGATCAAGCAATCGATCGTTTGTATCCGTCCGGCGAGGACCGGGCGATGGCCCGTGTGCCGGATATGTAGGGGCTTGGAGGATCATCGGTTGTTGGGGAGAGGAGCCTCTAGCAGATGAATCAGAAACCCAAGGGCGTCACTCAAGCACGGACACTTACTCGCCCAACGCTCAAGACACCACGGGCGGCGGCTGTTGCGGGCATCGTGTTTTCTAGTCTGATGATTGCGATCCTGTGGCTGCTCCGGCAGTCGGTCCCTGCCGATCCGTTGGAGCCCGGCGTTTGGCTACAAACCAACCCGTCATCTGTCGCTTTAGCCATCCATCTTGTGCCATTCGCGGGCATTGCCTTCCTGTGGTTCCTGGGGGCGCTTCGGGATCGGCTCGGCGAGGAGGAGGATAAATTCTTTGCGACCGTGTTCTTCGGCAGCGCGCTCCTGTTTATGGCGATGTTGTTCGTTGCGGCAGCGTTGTTAGGTGCAATTATGCTGACGCACACGGCCTTTCCTAACACACTTCAAAGCTCGGCGGCTTACCCTCTGGTCAGGGCATTCGTGCATGGCATCATTCATGTGTATGCAGCCAAAATGGCTGCAGTGTTCATGTTCTCTACGTCCACCGTCGTGATTTACGCAACCTTCGCTCCGCGATGGCTTGCGTATTTGGGCTTTATGCTTGGAGCGCTTCTTTTATTTGGTGGTGGGCTATTTGGGTGGGGGCTAGCCGTGCTGCCCGTGTGGGTACTGGCGATTAGCTTTTGTTTGCTGCGCCCCATGCCGAAAGCTGAACTCATTCGCGATCAATGAGTAGTGCGATCACGGAATGTCTGTGGTGAGCAATATACTATTGTGCGGCTGAGCGTTTCTTTCGGTCAATTATGACCTAAATCAATGTTCGCTCAGCATCCCAGGCCTACTCGTGACAAATGGTCGAACGGTTGGCAACGCCAGTCCTTCGGTCATGTGATGAAACACTCAATCAGTCGTGGAACGAATATGACCGACGGGCTGCATCCTGGCGCACCTCATCACATGCCGTGGTTTATCAACGGGCCGCATGAGGGCGACCCGCTTTATGTGATCACGACAGTCTTCGTCATCGCTGGCGTCGTGGGCTTTGGCATTCTCTTCTTCACACTTCACTCGCTGCCCGAACGTCTCGGCCATAAAAAGATGCAATTTGAGATCGTGGCTGTCCTCGGCCTCCTGGCTCTTTTTACGCATGTCCACGCGTTCTGGGTTGCCGGCTTGCTGCTCGCGCTCATCGACCTTCCAGACTTTGTTGGCCCATGGAAGCGAATGGCTTCGTCATTGGAAAAAATGTCGGGCATTGAACAGCCCCCTGAGCCATCGACAAAAGCCGACAGTATTGATGGTCTGGCTGAACACATTCCGGCGCCCGCCGCCGCTCTGCCGCGGGGGACCTGAGCCATGCTTGAACTGATCTTTTGTTCGTTGCTCACCATCCTGCCGGATTATCTCTACCGGCGTTTTTATCAGGGCAAAGAGTTGGGGCGTGAGATTACCCTGTTCTCGGTCTGGTATGAGCTTCGTTGGGGTATTACGGCCTGCATCATGCTGACCGTACTATTGATCACCATTGTCTTTTATAATCACCCGGCCACGACGAACGTCGTCTCCTTTTTTCGCACCGTGCCAATCCTGCCTGACACACCCGGGCGCGTCTCCGAGGTCTACGTCAACGTCACGGATCAAGTGAAACAAGGGCAAAAGCTCTTCAAGCTCGACAGCGCCAAGCAGGAGGCTGCACTTGCGACGGCTAAGCGCCGCGTTGAGGAGGTCGATGCCGCCATGGAAATGGCGAAGTCGGAGGTCGCAGCCGCCAAAGGGCAAATCCAACAAGCGCAGGGTGCGCTCCAGCAGGCAATCGACGAACTGCGGACCAAGGAGGAACTGGCAGCGCGGAATGCCGGGGTCGTCGCCGCCCGAGAGATCGAAAGACTGCAAGTGGGTGTCGACGCTCGCAGAGGGCAAGTGGCGGCCGCAGAAGCGGGCTTACAGGCTGCCGAGACAAAGATTTCAACGCTGCTGCCGGCGGAGAAAGCGAGCGCTGGCGCTGCTTTGGACGAGGCGCAAGTCGCCCTCGACAAAACGATCGTTTATGCGGGCCTTGACGGTAACCTCGAGCAGTTTGTTCTGAAGGTCGGAGACTTCATCAATCCGTTCATGCGGCCAGCTGGCATACTCATTCCCTCGACTGGTAGCCGCAAACGCCAACTTCACGCGGGCTTTGGGCAGATCGAGGCGCAGGTGTTGAAGGTTGGAATGGCGGCCGAAGCGGTTTGCTATTCAAAGCCACTGGCAATCATCCCACTCGTCATAACTGACTTGCAGGATTTTATTGCCGCTGGACAGTTCAAGGCTGGTGAGCAGCTGGTGGACTTGGCACAAACGCGTCAGCCCGGCACTCTCCTCGCATTCCTTGAGCCAATGTACGAAGGCGGACTTGACGACGTCACGCCTGGATCAAGCTGCATCATTAACGCCTACTCCAACAATCATGAGAAAATCCAGACGGAGAAAAATTTCTTTCGACGGACCTATCTGCATATCGTTGATACGGTGGCTCTCGTGCACGCCATCATACTTCGCGCTCAGGCACTCTTTATACCGCTTAAAATGCTCGTATTTAGCGGCGGTCATTGAGCCGTTGTAGTCAAGAGAGCGTCGATAAGCGGTGAACGTATGAATTATGAAGATCGTTCTAGGCGTCTGTGATTATCAAATGATTCATCCGAAACGGAGAGGCGCTTCGACGTTATCTGCGAAGGGTTGATCTTGGTCAAACCAACGGCCGATAGCGAGGATCAGAATTAGAGATATTTAGGACTGCCACAGCTCACCGGAGGATCAATCAAATGCAAATGAGATCGAATATTCTGGCAACGATCACCGCGGTTGCGGTTGTTGCGGTGACGGCCCTCATTGGTACCGTGAACCAGGCCGAGGCTCACCGCTACCGGCATGGGTGGGGCATCGCGGCGGGCATCGCGACAGGCATCATCGTGAACGAGGTCTATCGCCATCATCGTCGCCGCCACTATCGCAGACACTACTACTACGGTGGTTATCCCGCCGACTATGACGACAATGGCTACTATTATGGGGGCGGCTATCCGTATTACGGCGACGGGTACTACTATCGTCCCTACCGCTACCATCGTGTTTACCGGCATCACCGGCCCTATCGCCATTATAGGCGGCACCACCGTCGCTTTCACCGCTGATTCAGCGGTAGCCGCGCTCGTCGACCTGAACGATCGCGTGATGTGAACTTCGATGCCTGTTGTTGCTTGGCCAGCCGCTTGCTGATTCTGAGGCCTTGGCGGAGGTCATTGATTGATCTCCGCCAGCACAGTCGGCCAAATCAAGCCAATTGACGCTCTGTTATCATTCGAACTGGTCGAAATAATAGACATATCGGGAGAAAAGTCATGGCATTTGAAGCTTTACTGATACTGATCCTGATTGGGGCGATTGCCGGCTATTTAGCGGGGCTGATCGTCAAGGGTTATGGTTTTGGTTTCGTCGGCAACATTATTGTCGGCATCGTCGGCGCGGTCTTTGGAGGATGGTTGTTTCCTCTCGTCGGGCTGTTTGCAGGCGGTACTATTCTCGGACAAATCATTTCCGCAACGATAGGTGCTGTCGTCCTTCTTCTACTCATCGGATTTTTTCGAAAGATTGCGTGAATAATACGGCCTGACTGAACTCAACATCGCAAGCAACCCAACGGTGTCGACATGAAAAAGAAGACCGCGAAAGCACACGGCAGCGACCCAGAGGTTGCGGCGACTGAAAAGGATGAGGACTCGGGTGGGCCGTTGAAGCGTAAGGCCTACGAGAAGGAACTTAAGAAGCTACACATTGAACTTGTGAAGCTACAGGAGTGGGTGCGTCACGAGGGCAAAAAGGTTTGCATCGTATTCGAGGGGCGAGACGGGGCCGGGAAGGGCGGCACCATCAAAGCCATCACGGAGCGCGTTAGCCCGCGAATCTTTCGCGTGGTCGCTCTACCAGCGCCTACCGAGCGCGAGAAATCTCAGCTCTATATCCAGCGCTATATTCCGCACTTTCCTGCTGCCGGTGAGATCGTCATTTTCGACCGCAGCTATTATAATCGTGCAGGGGTCGAGCGCGTGATGGGGTTCTGTTCCGACGAACAAGTGAAGAAGTTTCTAGATGCCGTTCCAAATGTCGAAAAGGCGATGATCGACTCCGGCATTATCCTGCTCAAGTATTGGCTTGAGGTGAGCCCAGATGAACAGACACGCCGGCTTGAAGCGCGGGTCGACGACGAGCGCAAAATCTGGAAACTATCGAAAATGGATGTCAAGTCCTACACCCGTTGGGACGATTACACCAAAGCCCGGGACGAGATGTTTCACGCGACTGACACCGCTTGGGCGCCGTGGCACGTCGCTCGCTCAGATGATAAGAAGCGGGCGCGTCTCAATATCATTCGACACCTGCTCAGCGAGATTCCCTATGAAGACGTTCCACGCGAGAAGGTGAAGCTGCCTAAGCGCTCAGTCGACAAGCCCAAGGAAAATAAGGATCTCAACTTCCGCTTCATTCCCGACGTTTTTTGAGGCTGGCAGGACCAGGGGTTGCGACGCTTAGCGCCGGATTCGGCTAGCCAGCCTTTGGCAAACGGCTAGATGAAAAGACACTGGGGCTAATCGCGGTGGCAGGAGTTGTTAGTTCTCACGAAAGCCTAGGCTGGCTCTATCCGAACCACCGGCGCTTCTCAACCCCGTGGATTCCTGGCCATTGCCTTCCGCAACACCTCGAAGAGGACAGCCGTAGACCAACCGAACAGCAGCACACCATTCATGGCCGTCATTGGACCGAGCAACCGCCAACTCTGAACAGGAACGATATCGCCGTATCCAAGCGTCGTGTAGTTCACGAAAGCAAAGTAGAGGTAATCGGCGTTATGTGGAACGGCCTCGACCAGACTGTAGGCCAGCGACCACGCGAGGACTTCGCATGTGTGGGCCACCATCAACACGGACGCAGTTGCCGCCATGACGGTGCTCAAAAAAAGACTATCAAATCCTGATGTTTTAGCGGCCGCGGCCTGAGAGACGCGAACGACGGCGGTCATAACAAGTGCGTGGATGACGATATTGCAGATACTGACGAAGCCACCGAACAAAAACTGCCGCAGCATAAATGCCCCCTTCGGCCGCGCCGATATGCCGGAAATTTTGGTCGACACTACCACTGTTTTCTGAGAACGGCTGCGCATCTATCAGTGGATCGGATGCCCCAGTATCTCACATCGTTCGTACGTAAAGTTCAACGCAAACGTCGCGATCTTCTCGCCGATCGAAATGAGGATTAATTGAGATCCTGATTGGGAGCAGTTGAGATTGATCGTCTTGTTCTGAAATCATATGAGTACGCACGGAATGACTGTGGTACGTGGCAGAGTGAAGACCACTTGCATTTTAGAATCTCAGCTCATTGTCTCGGTATTTTCTAGAGAGTATGATCACATGGTCTTTCGAAACGTTCCATCGTAATAACTGTCAGGAGTTCGCCATGAATAGACATCGTGAAAAGCCAGCGCTTCTTTTATGCGGCGCCGTGATCTCAGTTCTTTGAGCAGTCACGGCGCCTGCGAGCGCAGAGACACAGTTTGCCAAGGACGCCATCGCTAAGGCCGAGGCTGCGCTTGCAAAAGTGAAGGCGGCTTGCGCCCCAGATGTGAAATCATTCTGCAGCACGGTGACTCCGGGAGAGGGCCGGCTGCTTTTGTGCATGATGGCTCACGAGGATAAGATAAGCGACGCCTGTTTCGATGGCATGTTGACGGCGGCGGAAGGTGTCGATCTCGCAGTTAGCAATGTGTTGCGTGCAGCGGCGGCTTGCGACGGAGATATCGAGAAGCTCTGCGCTGACGTTGATATGGGAGAAGGACGTATTGTTCAGTGTCTGATCGATAAGAAGGCGGAGATTTCAACGCCATGCCGCGCGGAAGAGACGGGGCTTGAGTCGCGAGCCAAGAAATGACGCGAGTAAGCGTTCCGGGACCTTCCCGGAACGTTTTAATTCAGGGCAATCCATGAGATTGGCTGATCAATGCCTGATGGCACGCAGTACACCGCCGAAATCGGGCCAATTACCGGGGCACATAGCGCTCTCGACCCCATCGAGCGCTCGTCCGAAATAATGTTCGGCCTCATCATGGCGCTTACCTTTACATGCACAATCAGCGTGACTTCGAGCACGCGGGCCGATGTTATGACAATGCTCGCTGGTGCATTGGGTTGCAATGTCGCCTGGGGCCTCGTTGACTCCGCAATGTACCTGCTGTCGCAGATTGTCTCGCGCGAGCAGCGGCGAAGCTTGGCGTTGGAGCTTGCCGCAGCGTCTCCTGCTGACGCTCGAAGGATGCTGATCGACAATCTCCCGGAGGCGGCCGGCAAAGTGTTCAGCTCCTCGGATCTCGATCGCCTCGCCAATGGGATAGGGACAATGCCAAGAGCGCCGCGGCGTGCGGTGCCGACGCCGGACGATTTTCGCGGGGCGGTCCATATCTTCCTGCTTGTTTTTCTATCCACATTGCCGGTCGCCTTGCCCTTTCTATTCATGAAGGACGTCGGGACCGCACTGCGTACGTCAAACGCCATAGCAGTTGCCTTGCTCTTTATAGTCGGTACTGGGCTCGGGAAGCACATGAAGTGGACTCCATACTGGGTCACTGGTCTGTGCGTCTCTCTGTTCGGCGCTCTACTCGTGGCCATTACGATCGCTCTTGGCGGCTAACAGTTCTGAACAGTTACGCAGACGGCAGTAGCGGTGGGCCAAAAGGAAATCGGGGCGATGACCAGATCGAGAGGGCTTCATGGATAGCGGCACCAAATTGAGCGATCCCGGCTTACGTCGTTGGATCCCTGCTCTCGGGTGGTTGCAGACCTACGATAGATCCTGGCTGCGCGGTGACCTTATCGCCGGTCTGACGCTAGCGGCGTATCTCTTACCCGCTGGCCTTGGCGATGCATCGCTTGCTAATTTGCCGCCTCAGGCTGGATTGTATGCGTGCCTTTTCTCTGGGCTCGTATTCTGGCTGTTCTGCAGTTCACGCCACACAGCCATTTCGGTGACGTCCGCGATTTCACTTCTGGTGGGCGCATCGCTGGCCGACATCGCCGGAGGTGATGCGTCACGCTTCGGTGCACTCGCTGCGGCCACAGCCGTTATCGTGGCAGTCATCGCGTTCATCGCATGGGCTGTTCGAGCCGGCGCCATTGTAAATTTCATATCCGAAAGCGTTATGGTGGGCTTTAAATGCGGAGTGGCGCTCTACTTGGCTAGCACGCAACTCCCCAAGCTCTTTGGCATTCATGGAGCTCATGGGGACTTTTGGGAAAACAGCGCACAATTCATCAAACATCTGGGTGATACGAACCCGGCTTCTCTTACCGTAGGTGTTGCTGCCTTGGCGGCGCTCATCTTGGGTAAGGTTATGCTGCCCAACAAGCCCATCGCGCTTTTCGTAGTCGTGGGTGGGATCGTCGCGTCCACCCTGTTCGGCCTCGATGCAAAGGGCGTCAAGCTTCTGGGGGAGGTTCCCCAAGGCTTGCCGGTGATCGGCTTTCCCGAGATCTACTGGTCGGACATCAACGCTCTGCTGCCGCTGGCCGTCGCGTGCTTCCTTCTTGCCGCCGTCGAAACAGCTGCTATCGGACGCACTTTCGCTGCCAAGCATGGTGGTCGGCTTGATGCCAATCAGGAGTTTCTCGCGCTCGCCGCTTCCAATCTCACCGCGGGATTGGGCCGCGGATTTCCTGTCAGTGGCGGCATGTCTCAATCTCTGGTCAACGAGGGTAGCGGCGCCCGCACGCCGCTATCTGGCGCATTCGCAGCGATTTTTATCCTGTTCGTCATCCTCTTTCTGTCGAATCAGTTGAGCGCACTGCCTCAGCCCGTTCTAGCGGCGGTCGTCCTCATGGCTGTCGCTGGCCTTTTCCAAGCCGATGCGCTGCTGCATCTTTGGCGCGTCAGCCGCCCCGACTTCGTCGTAGCGATGGCGTCGCTAATGGGCGTTTTGGGCTCTGGCCTCCTGCGCGGTGTTATGATCGGCGCCATCATTTCTCTAGTTCAGCTTATGTACCGCACCTCTCAGCCACACGTTGCAGTGCTCGGCCGTATCCCTGGCACGCGCCGTTTCTCGGATATGGAACGACACACAGATAACGAAGTGATCCCAGGCGCACTGATCTTCAGACCTGAAGCCAGCTTGATCTATTTCAACATCGATCATGTCTGCGATACGATCCTCACTCGGGTCCGTACAGAAATCGAACGGCCAGGCCTTGTTTTGCTCGACCTGTCCGCCGCACCCTATGTGGACTTGCAAAGCGCTCATACATTGGCCGGCATGGCTGATGAACTTCGGGAGCTTGGCGTAAGACTGCAGGTCGTCGAAGCGCGTTCTGGCGTTCGAGACCGTTTGAATAGCGAAGGGCTGGAAGAGCGGATTGGAAGAGCTAATCGATTTGTGACCGTGGCCGATGCTCTCGATCAATTTTCCGCAGACGAGGCCAAAGCCGGTTGACGCAACACGGCGGAAAACCCCATTGAACGGCTGAAGGATGAGCGGGCATCTTGTCTTGCCGCACTGGAGCGCGCTAAGGCCGGCAGGGAAAGAGTCACGCAGATCGATGAGGCCAAGCTTAAAGCTGTCACCGAACTGATGCGGTTGCGCCTGACAGCCGGTGACGTGCAATTCCGGAAAGCATAACTCTCGGCGCTTATCGAATGCGTCGAGGTCGGGGACGACGATAGGCCGATCGTTGGCCGGAAAACCGCTCTCGAACAGCACGTTGCGACCGGCGGTCTGGCCGGCCCTGGTATTCGCAGTTTTGTACGCAAATGGCGCCCCGTAGGTCTGCCATACTACCGATCGCCGCAGTTCGCCAGCGTTCGCGATAGCTCTGCGTTATCAACGTCTAATTCCTGTTGATGGTCCGGGGAGGTTCGTGGACGTTCGGAACAAACCGTGTCTAATTTTAGGGTGAGAATTAGGGCGAGCGTCGGGTGAAGGCACGGGCTCACCGACCAGGGGTCCAATATGGCGCGCATGATCAACCGCCTCTCCGACCGAACCGTGCGGACACTCACCGCGCCGGGATTGCATGCAGACGGTGGCAACCTGTTTCTCGTTGTTGATCCGCCCCGACGAAACCCGGACGGCACGGAAGGAAAGCCGGCCAAGCGCTGGGCTTTCGTTTTTCAGTGGAATGGAAAGCGGAAGGAGATGGGGCTTGGTGGCCTCAACTCCGTCAGCCTTGCGGCGGCCCGTGACGTGGCCGCCGAGTGTCGTGCGATGTTGGCCAAGAACATCAACCCGATCGAGGCGCGCCGCGCTGAGCAACGCAAGCAGGCGGCTGGCCGGACCTTCGGCGACGTCGCCAAGGATCTGCACAAAGCCCGCAAGTCTGGGTTCCGCAACAAGAAGTCCGAGACACAATGGCTGACTGCTCTCGAAGCCCACGCCAAACCGATTTGGGACAAGTCGGTCGAAAGCATTGGCACAGAGGACGTACTGGCGGTTTTGCAGCCCGTGTGGACGTCTAAATCCGAGACCGCTGCGCGGGTCCGCGGCAGGATTGAGGCTGTGCTCGACGCGGCCCGAGCACGAGGGCTGATCGACCGCGACCGCGCCAATCCCGCCCGCTGGAAAGGGCACCTGAGCTTCCTGTTGCCGAAGCGCCAGAAGTTGCAGCGTGGACATCACGCGGCGCTCCCCTATGGGAAGATCGCGGATTTCATGACGGCGCTTCGCGGGCGTGAAGCGATGGCGGGCCTCTGCCTCGAATTCACAATACTCACCGCGGTCCGCTCCGGCGAGGCGATGCATGCGACCTGGGGTGAGGTCGATCTCGATGCGAAGCTTTGGGTGATCCCGCGCGAGCGCATGAAGCGTAAGCGCGAACATCGCGTGCCGCTGTCGGATCGCTGCGTCGAGATGCTGGCAAAGCTGGAGAAGCTGAAAGCGGGCCCCGACAGCTTTGTCTTCCCCGGGACGAAGCCCGGTAGGCCGCTTTCTGTGATGGCGCTCGAAATGTTACTGCGGCGCATGAAGGTGGTCGTCACCGTGCATGGCTTCCGCTCGACGTTCCGCGATTGGGCCGGCGATTGCACGAACTACCCGCGCGAGATCGTCGAGGAAGCGCTGGCACACCAAGTCGGCAGCGAGGTCGAGCGCGCCTATCGCCGCGGCGACGCAATCGAGAAGCGCCGGCAACTCATGGAAGCCTGGTCAGCTTACTGTGGTGCCATGACCAATGTTGTGGTGCTCCGCACCTGCGCTGGTGATCAATAATGTCCAAAAAGCCCAAGAGCGACATACGTTCCAGTCATGGCGGGCCGGTTGCTGCTCAGACGGCAGCGACAGAGGCCGACTCACCACCACTCGTGGGGATCGAAGCATCAGATTGGGACATGCTTGATCAGCGGCTTCTCCGCGCAGCGATCAGTCTGCGGGTGGCCAATGATGAAGGCGCGCAGAGGGAAGCATGGGCCGAGGCGTTGATTGCGACGTTGGATTTCTTGCGCAACTACCAGGACCGCCCACCAGTTAATCAGATGTTTGTCGAGCTGATCGGTGCTCTGGGAGATCTGAATGAAGGTCGCCAACCCGCCAGTTTGCGCCCTAGCGCTATCAAGCCTAGGCGGTCCCGGTCGAACAAAGCCATCATGGATCAGGCAAGCGCCGTGGCTATGATTGACGCTCTCGTACGGGCGGGGGATGACGAACACACCGCAGGCACGCGCATCGCCACGCTGGCAGTCAGCTTAGGTTGCGAGCTTCCGAACCCCCAACATAGGAGCGGGAAGGACCAAACACCGGATCATGTGCGCCTTTTGAACTGGCGCAAAGAATTGGGTCGGGCCGGCAGGGACCCGCGTTACGCAATTGCGCGCGACTTACGGCTATTTTGGCGGCGGCGATTGAAAGACTATGTTGCGAAACATGGGTGCGATCCCAAGTCGGGCGCCGAGGCTATGATTGAAATGTGGACCTGCTTGCACAGGCCAAAGTGAATGTCGCGAGGTATCTTGAAGATCGGCACTGTGCTTCCCTGCAATGTGGTCCTTAGCAGCGCCCAGGCGAAGACGTTGATGTCGCCGCGATCGATTCCGCCGCCTCGACGTATGCCGTCGACAATCAGAACCTCAAGCAGGCCGGCCGCGCTGTCGCTGAAAAGCTGCAGCGTGCTGTCGCGCTAGTTAGAACGGCATATGTCTGCCAAGCGTCAGCTGCCGACACGCGGCTAAACGACAGCTACTTCCGCTTCGGGCCATAAGCGCCATTGGCCAGAGGCGGATCATCAGACCGCCTGTGCTCTCCGCACATCAAAAATCAACATCGGCCTCCATGAGAAATGCTGCACCGCATGCCATTCGACGCGGTATTCGGGACTTGCGACCGCTTAGGGACCCATCGCGTCATGTGAACATCGCACGCGAAACCTGCGCGTTTGACCCGTTGCGGGCATCGACGGGACGCGCGGCTCCCGAGCAGACGGCCGTCTATACCTCGGCTAGCATTGCCCTGAGCTGATCAGGGGCTGTGATGTCGATGCGCCGGTAAGCAACATTGACAAGGCCGTTCCTCTGCAGTCGGCGCAAGATAGAATTTGCGGTCGTCCTTGCTACATTAGCCATTACAGCCAAGTCGTCCTGGCTGATGCACACCTCTATCAAGCGCTCGTCTGATTGTCTCGCCATGTCCGTCGTCGAATGCTTTGAGACAGTTTGCGGCGTGACTGAGCGGAGGCTCGGGGTCATCGGGATTTGATGTTAAGCGGCTTTCGATTGATGCTGCAATCGTCGTTTCCGGATGGTGTCTCTTTTGATCCTTTCTCGTTGCAACAGGATGGTTTGGCCGCGTCCGAAGTAGACGTCGGCCGGTGTGAGGTTGGCTAGGCTCTCGTGGTAGCGGCGGTGATTGTAGTGCTCGACGAAGCGTCCGATCTGCGCTTCGAGATCCCCGGGCAGATAGTAGTTCTCGAGCAGGATGCGGTTCTTGAGCGTCTGATGCCAGCGCTCGATCTTGCCTTGGGTTTGCGGGTGATGGGGCGCGCCACGGACGTGCTCCATGCCGTTGTCGCCGAGCCATTCGGCGAGATCGGCGGAGACGTAGCTTGAGCCGTTGTCGCTCAACAAGCGGGGCTTATGAACGACGCGGGCTTGGTCGCAGCCTGAGGCCGCGAGCGCCAGCTGCAAGGTGTCGGTGACGTCCTCGGCCTTCATGGTGGTGCACAGCTTCCAGGCGATGATGTATCGGGAGAAGTCATCAAGGATGGTCGAGAGATAGAACCAGCCCCAGCCGATGACCTTCAGGTAGGTGAAGTCGGTCTGCCAGAGTTGGTTGGGTGCCGTGGTCTTGTCCTTGAACTCATCCGCCGCCTTGATGACGATGAAGGCGGGGCTGGTGATGAGGTCATGGGCCTTGAGCAGGCGATAGACGGAGGCTTCCGAGACGAAGTAATTCTGGGTATCGGTGAAGCGTGCTGCCAGTTCGCGGGGCGACAGTTCGGGCTCGTCGAGTGCCAGGCCGACAATATCTTGGCGGACGTCGTCTGGAATGCGGTTCCAGACGCGCGATGGTTTCGACGACTTGTCTTCAAGCGCTTCGACACCGCCGGTTTGATAGCGATCATACCAGCGATAGAACGAGCCCGGCAGAATGCCGAGCTTCTCCAGCGTGCGCCGCACGGACTGATCGAGATGCTTTCACCTTCGAAGAGTCAGTCGTGTCTGAACCCGCCGTAGCATGACGAGTTCGCAGGCTTCATCTTGGATGTGCAGAGATTCCGGACCTCACCGTATCTCGTCGCCAAGAGTGGGAACGCCTGCGATGCGATGACCGCAGCACCTCTGTAAGGGGACACAGGTTTTCAAGGTGCCAGATTGAACTGCGATGCTAGGCGCCCCAGAACTTTCCCAATTGTCAGAAACCGGCCGTTCTCGCGCCGACGCGAAGGGCCAAATTCGGACAAGAGTTTCAGCTCCAAAAGTCGGCGATCCTGGTAACGAGCCAGTAGGTCGCTATGGTGCCAACGACGTACGCTGCCGCAACCCGGGCAGGCTCCAGTGGCCAGGTCAGAACCGCAATCGTCGCGCGGTACGCGAAGATCAGGCCTGCCACAAACAGAAGCTGGCCGGCTTCGACGCCAAGGTTGAACATCAGTAGGGCCATAGCCACATCAGTCTGTGGCAGGCCGATTTCCTTTAGCACTCCGGCAAATCCGAAACCGTGCAGCAGCCCGAACGCGAAGGCCACGACCCACGGGCTAGACTGCGAGAGACGCCTCTCCCCCGGTTGCATGCAAACTAGCTCACGAGCGACGAACCCGATGCTGAGCGCAATGACCGCTTCCACCGGCTTCTGCGGCAGGCTTATCACCCCGAGCGCCGCGCCGCCGAGGGTGATGCTGTGAGCGACGGTGAAGGCCGTGATCGTTTTAACGAGCATCCATCGATCACGGATGAGCAGCATCAGCACCAGGACAAAGAGCAGGTGATCGATGCCAATGAGGATATGTTCGACCCCCAGAATGAAGTAGGTCTTGGCGACTTCCAGTGTCGTGGGCGTGCCAACGACGAAGAGGTCAGGCGACTGCGAAGTCAGACGGGTGACCTGTGTTGTGCCATCGACGTGGGCAACGCGGGCGAGCACGTCGGTTAGCGACGTCCGTAATCCGGCAATCGTGATTTCGCGATCTGTGAGTCCGCCCTCGCAATGGACGTTCCACCGCTCATAATAGGCACCACCGTTGAACGTACCGACCGGCTCAGTTTGGGCTTTGCAGGCATCCGGCATTCGCACATAGAGCGCGAGCCGCTTGTTTCCCGCCGCCGGCACCTTCCAAAGCACGGCATAGTGGCCGACTGCCGTCTCGTTGATCTCGAGATACGCCGGCCGAATCTCATGCGCTAAAGCAGTACTGCTCAGCCAAGTCCACAGAACAAGTCCGACCAACAATCGCCGGATCATGAACGCGGCTCCACATCGGCCGCACTCTCGATCTTAACGCGATAGCGCTTCAGAAGACTGTCAAGCCGTTCTTGTTCAAACGCCTTCCGCCTGGCTGTTGTCCAATCTCTCACAACGGCCTCGCGGACTTCGGCAAGCACTGGACTGCGCGCATCGGTGCGAGCGCTGACGCGGACGAGATGCTCACCGAAGCTCGACGAGACCGGCCCGGCCCATTCCTTCACTGGCACCTTCAAGAGCTCATCGGCAAATCCCGCACCGAATGTCTGTCCGATCGACGCTAGGCCCGTCGGTGGCAACGCCACCGGCAATAGAGTCTGGTCTCCGAGCGTAGCTAGGTCAGTCTCGGGATCGGCGCGTAGCTGCGCGAGCACAGCCTGCGCGTCGTCAGCGAGCCCGTCGCCCCTCTTCGCTGGGTTGAAGTAGATTTGCTGGAAGGCCATCACAGGCTCGATCCGAAAACGGTCGGAATGAGCCTTCAGATACACATCGAGTTCGGAATCCTTCGGCGTCAAGTCGCTGATCGCGGCATCTGCCAAAAATTCCATCTTCTGTCGTAGCCTGCGTCGGATGACGGTATCGTCGGTATCAAGACCGAGGACCATGCCTTCGCGATAGTAGATTTCTTCTTTGACGTACTCGTCGATCAGGCCTTTCAGTTCTTGCGCCGTGGGAGCGCGGTGCCACGTCTTCGCAAACAGCCCAGAAAGTTGCTCGATCTTGCCAGACGTCACCACGATTTCTCTTGCTTCGGGCTCAGCCGAGCGGTCGACGAGGCCATACAGAAGGAAGATGGCGAGTGCGAGCCCGAGAAAGTGGAGCAGCGGTTCTCTAAGCGCGCGGCTTAGCATTTAAAGTCTCCTCGCGTAACTGCCTGTCCACGGGTCCGCGCACGCCCTCGCCGTGGCACTGAACCCCACGCTTTCAATCCAAGATAGTTTGGATAGATCTTTGCGATTAGTCGCGCAACTTCGCCACCCCGTTGGCGATCGGAGGGTGTACTCGACTGATCCATGCCGTCAGCCGATGCACGGCCTCCGCTGCGCCATACAGCCTAATCAACCCCAAATCGAGCGCTTCTTGCGGCGAAATTTGGCCCTTGAGCAACCCTTTTATGACGTCTTCTTCCGTCACGGCAACGACATCTCCGGGTGCAGGGCCGGGGACGTGCGGAGTCATTTCCAAGCTATTCGTGCGTGGCTCGAGGCGTGCCCATAGTACTGGCCCGAGGAGCACCACTGCGACAGCTGGATCGTCTGGCTTCCGGACCACATCGAGAACATCACGCAGTCGGCTCAGTTCCTTGACGACCTGCCCGTAGCCGAGAAGTGCCTTGGCCGCCACTGGGCGATCGTCTCGCGCCAGTCGCCCTTGGAGTTGCGCTGTCCAAACCGCCGATCTCACATGAAGGGAATCCGGATAAGCCCAGTTCAGCATGCCCCGAGTCATATCGACCGGGTTATGGTAGCCGCAAGCCAACCCGGCCGGAGACAGCGCAACAGATGCGCTGAGACATACAAGACCAAGCAAAGCAGCCGGCGGTCTCACGGCGTGTACCAGATCGGCGAAGTATAGGCTCGTTCGGTGACCGTCATCATCGTTCCCGGCAGCGGCTTGTTACCGAAACGTTTGACGTCGTAGGCCGTCCAGCGGGGAGTTGGGATCTCCAGCACGCGCACATAATAGAATGCCCGCAACGTCGGATCAAAATCAGGATCGTTCCAGACCGCTATCAACTCGGGGGCGCCAATTGTGTTGGTCCACATGGCGTTCTCGACATCGACAGTGCTGCCGACGTTGGCGACCTTGCCGTCAGGACCGGGCTTTCGATCACCCGACCATACCACGTCGTAGACCTTCTCCTGAACCTTCCCATCCTTGCCGAGCCAGCCCTTGATGATTTGGATGCGATCGAGATTGGCACCGATCGCGTCCTTCAATGCCGCAACCAGGAACGTTGGCGCCTTGCCATTTGGAGCTTTCGTCAAGTCGCCGCCCATCGGCACGCCTTTGGTGTATCCGACCCGAGCTGGCAAGCGGTCGCGGGTATCGCTCTCATTGAAGTCCCACCCGCCGAAAAAGCGAACGGCCATACGCGTTCCGGTCGTGGCGTAGGTCTCTTTGCGCTGCATCGCGTCCCAGATTGCCTCGCGCGTATTTTCTGTGGCCCAGACCGCAGCGTATCCCGATGACGATACTTCCCAGTCCATCACCTTAATGTTGGTTGCCGGATTATCGACGAACACTTTGGTCAAACGTTCCGGACTGGGTTCCTGCGGCGTGGTCTTGCCGAAGAAGTTATCTTCTTCCATCGCTGCGAGACCGGTGTGAGCGTCAGAACTGCCGACCATGCCAAACTTGTAAGGATTGGTTCCGAGTTCTGCCTCGAGCTTCAGACCGTTTTTCAACGCCGAGCGGGCGTACTCAAACTCCAGCATTTCCGGCTTCTTGGCCTCGCTGGCATCGAGATTACCGAAGTCCCAACGCTCGAAATCGGCGAACTCGTCATTGGGAGATAGAGCTGGGTGAGCCTCGCCGTCGCCCTTGGTCTGGGTTGCCTCGTAAAGCGGTTCCCACTTCGCGCGCTGTTCAGCATACTCTTTGTCGACAGGCTTGCCGGTGAACGATTCGATCAGCGGAAACATGCGGCCATTGGAAAGGTTGCCATTGTGCGCGATAGCGAGAACGTCGCCGCCCGTCTTTTCCTCGTAGGCCTGCATCCACTTCCACAGATCGCGTGGGTTGTCGCTGCCCAGTGGCGCCATGGTCGTGTACGGGATCACCTGATCGGCTTTGCCTCCGTTGTCACGAAAGATGATGTTGCGGTGCAGGTTGTTACCGCTAGTGTTCGACGTCCACTCGTAGCCAATGAAGGCCGTGAAGCGGCCCGGGTCATTGAAGTCCTCAGCCGCTTTGATTGTTGACTGCCATGCGCCCTTAAATGCTGGATTATCGGGAGAATAAACAAGTGTCTTGGGCAAGGTGCCCTTGCTAAATGAAAAAATTAGCTCAAGTGCGGCCTGTGCGCCTTGGCCAGCCTTGATCATGTCGTACCACTTGCGGCCCTGGGGGTCGGCTAAGAGTTCAGGCTTGCCCGAGAAGAAATCGGGAAAGAAACCCATGTTGTCCGAGTGGTCAGCGACAACAAGAAAGTCGAGTGGCCGCGAAAGCTTCACCGGTTGCCCGGATGAAGCCGTGATTTCCTCGCCACGAGCAAAGCGATACGCATCGCGGGGCGTTAATCGCGCACCGAACGCGCCAGCGTCGAACGACGCAGCGGTGTGCAGATGTGTGTCGCCAAATAGGGGCCGGGTCGGGAAATTGCGCCCCGCGTAGGGCGAGTATCTTGGCTTTTCGGCGACGCGTTCGGCATCCTTCTTGGTCAGTATTCCCGTGTCCTGGGCTATGGCCGAGACTGAGACGGCCGACGTCGCGAGCGCAAAAACGCAGACGACTGAAAAACGAGACTTATGCGACACGGATCTCTCCTGATGCTTGAGTTCAAAGCAGAGCCGGAAGCAACGGCGACAACCATGATCCTGATCAACGTCGTATGATCGTTCAACCCGGAGCCCGGCGCAATGCAATTATCGACAACTTGACGTTAAAGGGCGGGGCCGAGCCGCCCGCTGTTCTTTGCATTTGACCAGCCCACAGCACCTTTTGCACTGGCGCCCGTGCAAGACGCTGAGAACAGCCTTGGGAGCGTGCAATTTTGGTCTTAGTCTGGTATCTGCTCGCCGATGGACAAGACCTAGGCTGGCATCCTCACGAGCCCGGACCGCACCAGAAGTTTTGCTGAATAGTCTAAAGACATGCCGGCAAACCTGTTTCACCTGGCTGGATTGCGACGGTTCCGGCTGCTCGCATTCTCAACGGATATAGCTCATGGAAATGCATCAGGTCCGGTATTTCCTGGCCACCGCAAAAATCCGGAATTTCACCAAGGCTGCCGCAGCGTGCAGCGTGAGCGCGCCGTCGTTGCTGCGTGCGATCGGTCTGCTTGAGCAGGAATTCGGCGGCCCGTTGTTCACGCGTGAGCGCGGAAATATCCAGCTGACCGAACTGGGGCGTATGGCCCATCCGCACCTTGAGCAAATTCACAAGGAAGCCGAAGAGGCGAAGAGACGGGCAAAATCGCTTCTGGATGTTGGCCGCACCTCCCTGAAACTCGGGATCATGTGCACGATTACGCCGTCGCAGTTTGTAAAACTCATCGACAACTTCAGAAAGCGCAATCCCAAGGTTTCATTGCAAATCCTCGACCGGAACGCCGAGCAACTGAAAGCTGCCCTGATCGCTGGTGAACTTGAAGTTGCGATCTATGGGCAGCCGGTGGATACCGCCGACGACAAATTTCACAAGCTTCCTCTTTTCAAAGAAAAGATGGTGATCGCTCTCGCGAAGGGTCACCCGCTGTGCCGCAACGCGGAAGTAAAAGTTTCGGAGCTGGACGGACAACCCTATCTAGAGCGGACGAATTGTGAGTTCGCACAGTACGGCGAGAAAGTCTTCGAAGAGAAGGGGGTTGGAGGGCCGACCGTGTACGCGAGCGAGCGCGACGACTGGGTTTTGGCCATGGTTGCGGCTGGTATGGGCTACAGTTTTCTCCCCGAATCCACCGCGCAATTCCGCGACGTCGTGGCCCGACCCTTAGTCGAGCCCGATTTCTGGAGGCAGATTAACCTGGTGACCGTGCGCGGACGGCCGCATTCGCCGGCAGTCGGTGCTTTTGTACGCGAGGTCATGCGGGTGAAGTGGATGGGGTCTGAAGCCCTGTCGAAACGCGATCTCGTGGCGCGCAATGACGACGCTGACGAAGACGTCGCATAACGCCGCACACGTTAGCCTCTAGCTTATGTTGAAGTGCCGCGATCTGTATTGACGCCGCTCCTACTCTTCACCCCATTTGTACAGATGCGAAATATTTGCAGAGTATCCGGCGCTGCCATCCTGCTGGCGCTGTTGGTGACGCTACCAGCCGTGACATCGGTCGCCGAGAAGGTGCCGTTGCCGTCGCGACAGCCGGGGGCATGTCAGATTCCGGAGGACGTCGCGTGGAGTGGGCCGATCGCCGACACATCCCGTCCGTGGCGGTCGACGGAGAGCACTCCGAAAATCGTGGCCTTTGGTTCGTCGAGCACGGCGGGGGTGGGGGCATCCCGGCCGGAAAACGGCTATGTCGCACAATTTGGGCGCGCTTTTGAAACCCAGGCGGGTGGCCGCCGTATTCAAATCATCAACGCGGGTGTCAACGGGAATACAACCGCTGACATGCTGGGCCGTCTCGGCCCAGACGTCCTCGATCGTAAACCGGCTGTCGTGATCTGGCAGACAGGGACGAACGATGCGCTGCGTCAAATACCGATCGAGCAATTTCGCCGTGATCTCACGCGCGGACTTGCAGAATTCAAGGCAAGGGGGATCAAGGTTATTCTGGTCGGTCCGCAAGATTTCGACCGGGCCTCCGCCGTGAAAGACTACGCCGCTTATGTTGCGGCAATGCAAGACGTTGCGAAAAAGGAGAATGTGACGTTGCTCCACCGCTATCGTATGATGCGCTACCTTGCCCTGCAGCATCGTGGTGGCATGGCGGAACTTCTAGCGAACGACCGACTGCATATGAATGACGAGGCCCACAGGTGTGTCGGCGAACTTCTCGCCGAAGGCATCGGCCGTTTGCTGAGGTAAGACAGCGCGCATGATGCTCGATCGATTTGGTGGTGCTCACACGACGGCCAGCCAGCTGGCCGTGCGATCATTCGAGCGAGCCGTTGGTGCCGTTGGCGCTCACCGCCCTGCCGGAGAATTCCTTCAAAACGCCTTGCGCTTCGACGACGGTTTAATTTCGGCTCATGCCCTTTTGGGTTTTGCAAATGTGATTCTGGGGCGCTCGGAAACGTCGATCCTGGCGTCGAACCTGAGTGCGACCGCGACCCGTGTTCTGCGTGAACGGGGTGATGGCACGGCCTCGGAGGCAGCTCTGGTGCGCGCATTGAGCTACGCCGCTGGCGGTCACCTGAAGGCCGCCGCCGAAGTGCTCGAAGCGCATCTCATGGATTTTCCTACGCACTTGTTGGCGCTTAAGCTTGCCCATTCGTTACGCTTCATGAGTGGGCAACCGGCTGAAATGCTGGCACTGACGCGCCGCTTGCTGCCACATTGGACGGCGGCAGATGCGGGCTATGGGTTTGTTTTGGGTTGCCATGCCTTCGGTCTGGAAGAGATGGGCTACTTCACCGAGGCCGAGGCCTACGGCCGGGACGCTTATCGTCACGAGCGATCGGACGCTTGGGGGTTGCATGCGGTTTCGCATGTGATGGAGATGTCGAACCGCACGGATGACGGTATTGCCTGGCTCGAAGCATCCCGTTCGGATTGGTCGAGTTGCAACAATTTCGCATTCCACATCGGTTGGCATCTGGCGCTGTTCCATCTCGAGCGCGGTGACGATGCGACCGTTCTTTCCGTCTATGATCGCGATGTACGCGCGGCGCCCACAGACGATTTCCGCGACATGGCCAATGCAGCTTCCCTCCTCTGGCGCCTGGAACAGGAAGGGATCGATGTCGGCGAGCGCTGGAGCGAACTGCACGACATTGCCTCCAAGCGCCGCCAGGATACGACTTATGTTTTTGGGTCCCTGCACTATCTCCTCGTGCTCGTCGCGCGGGGAGACAAAACGGGGGCAGCCGAGCTTCTCGCAGCACTCAATGAGAGGGCTAAGGCCACCGCAGACGACCAATCGGACATCGCTGCACGCATAGGATTGCCGCTTGCGGCGGTGATCACGGGGGCGAACGGGCCACCCGTGTCCGCCGGAGCCATCGCGGAGACGGCGGCCTTGTTGCAAGGTATCGGCGGGAGCCATGCACAACGCGACGTCTTCTTGCGCACGCTCCTGCTCTCGGCTTCCCGCAGCGGCAACGTCGAGGCGGTCGCCGCGTTGTCCCGGGTCCGCCACTATCTGCGCAGTTCCGACCGGTTTATCAGGATGATCGATCGCCATTGCGGACAAGGCGCAACGGTGCGACCTTCCGTGCGGTCCACTAAAGAACTGGCATCTTAGATGCGCGTTGCCGACGTCGTGGCTCGAACGATCGCGAACTATGGGGCACGGCAAGCCTTCGGCATGCCGGGTGGCGAGGTCGTGACGCTCATCGCTGCCTTGAATGAAGCCGGCGTCGCGTTCCTCTTGACGCGGCAAGAGTCGGGGGCGGCGATCATGGCCGCGGGCTATGCCACGGCGACCAATACGCCGGGCGTCTTGGTTACCACACTCGGTCCAGGGCTTGCCAATGCGGTGAACGGCATTGCGGACGCGAGCCAGGAGCATGTCCCGCTCGTCGTCTTGGCGGGCGTTGTCGATCGCGGCGTGCGTGGCCGCTACACGCATCAAATTATCGATCAGCGCGTGATGCTGCGCGGGCTCGTGAAGGGCTGTTTCGAAGTGGAGGCCGAGGGCGCCGGCGCTGTCACGGCGCGCGCGTTGGAGTTGGCCTTGGCGCATCCGAGAGGGCCGGTGCTGATCGAATTGGCGCCGGGGACCGCGTTGCAGGCGGCGGAGGTCGCGCCTGATCCCGGCGTGCCGCCGCGGCGGGTCAAGGCTGCCGTGCCGGCGCGGGAGATGATCGCTGCCATTCAAGCGGATCTGGCTGGCGCGAAGCGTCCATTGCTCATTGCCGGGTTCGATGCCGCGCGTGATGAGGCGGCAGACGCCGTGCTGCGGTTGGCGACGGCGTTCAACATTCCCGTCATCACGACGTACAAGGCGAAGGGCGTTTTCCCCGAACGTCATCCGCTCGCCCTGGGTGCGGCTGGACTATCATCGCTTGCCGATGGCATTTTGCTGCCGGTTTGCCGGGCGGCGGATCTGGCGATTCTCGCCGGTTACGATCCGATCGAAATGCGCCCAGGTTGGTTAAATCCGTTCGATCGGGACGCGCACGTGATCGACATCGCGCCGGGACCTTATGACCATGGGATGCATTCGGCCACGGTGCGGATTGAGGCCGACATCGCAGCGACCCTTTCTGCGCTGGTAGACGGCGCAGCACCGGCGGCGCCGGGCTGGTCATGTGGTCGCCCAGCAATTGCGAGGGCCGAACTCGAAACCGCGTTTGCGACGCCACAGCCATGGGGGCCGCACGCCGTTTTTGACGCGCTTGAGGCTGTGCTGCCGGAGAAGGCCGTAATCACCGTGGATAGCGGCGCGCACCGGATCTTGCTCAGTCAAAAGATGCGGTTCGACCGACCGCTCTCCCTGCTGCAGTCGGCGGGCTTCTGCACCATGGGGGCTGCGGTTCCGCTTGCGGCAGGCGTTAAGCTCGCCCAACCGTCGACGCCGGTCGTGGCTGTGGTCGGCGATGGCGGGCTGGAGATGGGTTTGGGGGATCTGGCTACGCTGCGGGACGCCGGCTTGCCGGTCGTGATCGTCGTGCTGCAGGACCGGAGCCTTGCGTTGATCGAACTGAAGCAGCGGCAGGCGTCGCTGCCGATGGCTGGAGTTCGGCTGGGCGCGACAAAGTTCGAAGAAGTGGCACGGGCCTGCGGAGGCGAGGGCTATCGCGCCGGCTCAACCGCCGCGTTGACATCGGCATTGGAGACCGCACTTTCGGCAAAGGTTTTCTCGGTAATCGTTTGCGACATTGAGGCCGGGGACTATGCCGGACGGATCTAGCGCACATCCAGCCCACCCGCGCCCCGCGACGCGCGATGTCCGCCTCGATTTCTTTCGCGGCCTTGGCATGTTCATCATTTTTATTGCGCACGTGCCGCGCAACCCATTGAACGACTGGATTCCTGCGCGCTTTGGATTTTCGGACGCCACAGAGATTTTTGTCTTCTGCTCCGGGATGGCCTCGGCAATCGCCTTCGCAAGTGTGTTCGACCGGGCGGGCTTCGTGCACGGTTTGGCACGGGTGCTCTATCGGTGCTGGCAGGTCTATTGGTGTCACATCGGACTGTTTTTGTCGTGCGCTACGATAATGGTTGCGGCGGATCAGTATTTTGGGACCGGTTCGCAGTTCGTGAACTCGTTGAGTATCGGCAGCTTCTTTAGCGACACGCGGCCGGCCTTGCTGGGGCTGTTCACGCTGACGTACGTGCCCAACCTTTTTGACATTCTGCCGATGTATCTGGTGGTTCTCGCGCTGATCCCGGTTGTCATGGCGCTGTCTTTGCTCAGCGGCTGGGCCATACTGCTCTTCTGCGTGTTGCTGTGGGGTCTTGGTTGGTACGGGGGCCTGAATCTCCCGGCGGAACCCTGGGGGAATCGCACATGGTTCTTTAATCCGCTCGCGTGGCAGGCGATCTTTTTTACCGGATTCGCATTCATGCGCGGCTGGTTACCCGCACCGCCCATCGATAGCCGCCTTGTGCGATTGGCGCTGGCGGGCGTGCTGCTTTCAATGCCGTTCGCCCATCATTGGGGTATCGAGAGATTGCCTGACGGCTTCCAGGTTCCCAATGCGCTCATCGACAAGAACAACTTTGGTCCGCTGCGATACGTGCATTTTCTCGCACTTGCGTACCTCGCCTATGCAGCGGCCGGACCCGGCGGCGCCAATCTGCGCGGTCCGTTTGTGGCGATCTGCTGCAAGGTTGGTCAACAGTCGCTGGCGGTGTTCATTGCCGGCATCGTGTTCTCGCTGATGGGCGGCATTGCGCTGGCGCGCACCGGCTACACGATCCCCATGGTGACAGCCGTCAACCTTGCCGGCTTTGGCGGGCTGATCGCGGTGGCCTATACCGTCGCGTGGTTCAAGTCGAAGCCATGGGCGAAGAGGCGGATGGCCACGTCAGGCGCTGCGTCATCGCAATCGCAGGCCGCCGAATAGGTGCTGGCGCGCCGGCGGGCTTAACGTGCGACCGCCCCGGCTGAACCCACTAAGCCGAAGCGCTGCAGTAGCGCGACGATCTGGTCGCGCCGCCACCACATCACCAGCCACGAGCAGGTCCAGACCGAGCAGGCTTCCTTGAACAGGAGCCCACCATCACCGTAGGGGTCCACGCCCAAGGGTGTCACGATGTGGAAGAAGATGGCGCCCGTCATCAGCATCAGCGCACCGATGGCGCCGAGCCCTTGGGTTGCGGGAAAGAGGATGAGTGCGGAAGCGATGATTTCGCAAATGCCGACGCCCAACCTCATGACCTTCTCGTATCCCGGAAAGCCCGCCCAATCAGTCAAGGTGGTGAAGAGGGCGACGCTGCCGGGATGGCCGAAGAGCTTGTACTGCTCGTACCAGAGGAAAATGAAGGCGACGTAGGCCGCCGCGATCCAGCACGCCGCCTTGCGCAGATCGCTCGCTGTGGCGCCCGAGGCGACATAGGCGGCAAACGCCGCGGCGCAAACCACAGGCAAAAGAATGGACCAGATGCCAACGTGCGGGAGCGCTGGATTGCCCGTGGCGATCGCCGCACCGAGGAGGAAGATTGCGATCAGGTCATAGGGATTCACTGGGGCATTCACTTGCGTCATTGCATCTGCTCTAGGAGTTGCCGGGTAGTGAACGGTAGCACATGTGGCCGATGGGTCGAAGGCTGACGGCGGCGACGCTTTCGATAGCCTGCGGCTAACGTGAGGGCGTCCTTCAAGGGTATTCGGCGGCACCCGATCGGCACTGCCTTTGATCATGCCCACCGACTAGCGAGACCATAGCTGCGGGAGAGTGTCGGACGGATGACGCGTGCCTTATCGTTCGAAAAACTATTGGCTATTTGCGACGCTGGGGTAACGATGAAGGTTCACTTTACGACACTGGTGCTTGCCGTCCTGTTTGCTCTTGCGGGTCCTGCTTCCAGCAAGGCCAAGAGTGTCGCGGACGACATCCGCGCCTTGTATGACCGGTTCGTCACCGCGCAAAACAATCGCGACCTCGATGCCGTGCGGCAGGCCCTCTCTGATCGAGAGGACTTTCTGTGGATCAGCGATGGGAAGCCGTTCTGGGGGCGCGAAGCGATGATCGCGCGGATGGCCAGTTTCCAAGAGGCCGAAGTCTGGCGGGTCGAACCGGACTATGCATCCGCCAAGGTTGTCGAAATGAGTTCGGAGGCGGCGTATCTGCACGTTCCTCTTGTGCTCGTTCTGGGCCGTCGCGAAAGCCCCGCGAAACTCAAGTGGCTGGTTGAGGTTCTCTGCCAAAAATCCGCCGGTGAATGGCGCATTTCCGCGCTCTTCACCGCCGAAGACAAGCGCGCGCGCCGGCGACACCGTCAAAGTAGCCGGTGTCGCCGGCTTTTCATGGAGTGTTTCCCGATCACGGCATCTCGTGCATCGGATCGTTGGCCGGGGCGTCGAAAGGAACGACATCGGTGGAGATGAGTATGACCGGCGCGCCGGACTTGTTCTCCCACCAATGCTTGTGGCCCTTACCGAATTCGGGCGTCGATTCACCGGCCTTGTGCAAAATGGGAACCGAGCAGAAGGCGCTGTGCTCGATCAGTTCGCCGGACTGGACGAGGACGATCGACGGCCGGTCGTCGTGATCGTGCGTGGGAACAATCCCATCCTTGGCAACCGTCAGCCGGCGCATGCGAAGCTTGAAGTTCCCCAAATTGCGCCAGCCGGTCAGGTCGACTTCATGGAGGATGGGGCGGTCGACGCCAACGTCTGGCGCATTCTCGATCTGCCGGGGCGTCTTTAATACTTTGTCGGGTGGACAAGCCCCGGCAAAAGCGAGCGTCGTGGCGAGGCATGAGAAGGCGGCGGATAGCGCCACAACCACAGTCAAACGGCTCATGATCAAACATCCTGAATGTTGGCACATGCCGGCAGGCCCGGCGTAGAGCAACCTTCCCTGATCAGGCGACGCAGTGAAACTAGTCATTGGCTCGCGAAATCATGCTTCTAAGCTAGGCGCCGCTGCGCGGGCCGAATGCCGAATTTGTCGATATGCGATGGCTATGGAGTTGGAAGTCAGAGGCTATTTCAATTCACCATTTGCGTCCGTCATCATGTTTCCTCGGGGAGCGGTGCGCGCCGGGGCCAACGTCAGGCCTTCGGAATGCTCAGCATGTTTTATGGAGAGCCTGATGGACCAGACGGCTAAACCTGCCGGCTCGGCAGTCGAGGAGGCTTCACGGCGCTCCAAACTGCCTGCGAACCGCGATCAGATCGTTCTGGTGTTCCAAGGCGGGGGCGCATTGGGTGCCTATCAGGCTGGCGTATATCAGGCCCTGCACGACTCCGGCATCGAACCCGACTGGATTATCGGGACCTCGATTGGAGCCATCAATGCGGCGCTCATCGCCGGTAACCAGCCCAATGACCGGCTGGATGCACTCGATGCCTTCTGGAAAATCGTGTCACACAAATCTCCATTTCCGGCATGGCCGGGCATGGAGCAGATGCTGCAAGCATTTTCCAATCTTCAAACCATGTCCGCTGGTATTCGCGGCTTCTTCGAGCCGAACCCGATGTCGTACCTTGGACCTCATGTTCCTCTAGGTGCTGAGAATGCAAGTTATTACTCGACGGCACCCCTTGAGAAGACACTTATCAAGCTTGTTGATTTCAACCTGATCAATGCCGGCAAGTTGAGACTGACGGTGGGTGCTGCCAACGTTCGAACGAGCCAAATGCGCTACTTCGACAGCCGCGACACGGCGATTGGCGTCAAACACATCATGGCGTCGGGCGCACTTCCACCGGCGTTTCCCGCGGTCCGTATCGATGGCGAGCTTTATTGGGACGGCGGCATCCTGTCGAACACGCCAGCCGAAGTCATCTTCGATGACAATCCGCGGCGCAGTTCGTTGGTGTTCGCCGTCCACATGTGGAACCCAAACGGACCAGAACCGCAAACGATGTGGGATGTCGCCCATCGCACCAAGGACATTCAATATTCCAGCCGGGTCGCGACCCACATCACGCGACAGGCGCAATTGCATCGTCTACGTCATGTGATCAAGGCACTCTCGGAGCTTCTACCCGAAGACGTGGGTACGAGCCCAGAGGTTCGCGCGCTCTCCGCTTACGGTTGTCTGACGCGGATGCATGTCGTGAGACTGCTCGCCCCCAGCCTGAAATATGAAGATCAGATGAAGGATATCGACTTCAGCCCGTCCGGCATCCGCGAACGCTGGGAAGCCGGCTATGAGAGGATGATGCGGACTGTCGAAGAAGCGCCGTGGATGGGTGAATTCGATGACATTGAAGGTGTACTCTTTCACGAACTCATGGACACGGGCCGGCGGGAGCAGTTAACGATGACCACCGGTGTGGAAAACTTCGTCCAGGATGTCGAGTTGGGGTCTGCGACGCCGGACGGGAAGCGATAGGGTCCGTCGACAACCTGCGACGGAACGAATGGTTGGCACAGCCGTTGAGCGATAATTGTTCAATCTTTTGGAAGGCGTGGGTATGGCAGGGGCCGATCGCAGCGACACGACGCACAGGTCAGAAGGCCTCATCGGACTAAAAAAGTCAGTCGAAAGACTGGCGGCGCGCCTGTGCGAGACTCGGCAGTTGTCGCTGGAGCTCGCTGGGCCGCTCAGTGCCGAAGATATGACCGTCCAGCCGATGGACGACGCGAGCCCAACGAAATGGCATCTCGCCCACGTGACGTGGTTTTTCGAGACCTTCGTTTTGGCGAAGTTCGTGCCGGGCTATCAGCCGTTCGATGAAGCGTTCAACTTCTGCTTCAACTCGTACTATGAAGCGGAGGGGCCGCGTCAACCGCGGGGGCATCGCGGCTTGCTCACCCGGCCGTCAGCCGAGCGCGTTTTGGCGTACAGGGCGCATGTCGATAAGGCGTTGGCGGACTTGCTCGCTGCCCCATCCGCACAGTATGAACAGGATCAGTTGGCCGAGATCATCGAAATTGGCATCAACCACGAAGAGCAGCATCAAGAGCTGCTGCTTACCGATATTCTGTCGCTCTTTGCATCGAGTCCTTTGCGTCCGGCATACCGGACGGCGTCTGCTCCGGGTTCATCTGAGGCGATCGAACCGGTGCGGTGGATCGAATACAGCGGTGGCATTCTACAGATCGGCCATTCAGGGCCGGGATATTCATGGGACAACGAGCGGCCACGGCATGATGCTCTCATTCGCCCCTTCTGCCTTGCCGACCGGCTCGTGACGAATGGCGAGTGGCTGGACTTCATGTCCGATGGCGGTTATCGCACGCCGTCTCTCTGGCTTGCCGACGGCTGGTCCCTCGTCAATCGCGAGCAGTGGCGCAGTCCGCTTTACTGGGAAGACCACAGTTCCGGCTGGCACCAGATGTCTCTCGAAGGTTTGGCGCCGGTCGTGGCGGCGGCACCGGTCTGTCACATCTCCTATTTCGAGGCCGATGCTTATGCGCGTTGGGCGGGGAAGAGGCTGCCGACTGAGTTTGAGTGGGAAATTGCCGCTGAGGATTTGCCGGTGACGGGAAATACGCTTGCGACACGTGCCCTTCGCCCCGTTCCGGCTCCCAAGATCGAGGATCGGAGCCGCCCACGGCAGATGTTCGGCGACGTATGGGAGTGGACGCAGAGCGCATATCTTCCCTATCCGAAATACCAGGCACCGGCGGGCGCGATCGGTGAATACAACGGCAAATTCATGGTCAGCCAGCAGGTGCTGCGCGGGGCATCGTGCGCGACGCCAGAAGGGCATTCGCGCGCAACGTACCGGAACTTTTTCTATCCCCACCAGCGTTGGCAATTCGTGGGCGTGCGTCTCGCTGCGGAGGTGTCGTGAAACAGCCAACGAGTGTCATTCGCGTGCTGGAACTGACGGAACCCCAGAGACACGATGTATTCGCGACTGCAGTGGTCGAAGGTTTGTCGAAGCCGCGCAAAACGTTGCCGTGCCAATTTTTGTATGACGCCCATGGCAGTGCGTTGTTCGAACAGATCACGGAACTGCCAGAGTATTATCCGACGCGAACAGAGATTGGTATTTTAAGGGAGCAGGCTGCCGAGATCACGGCGTCTGTTCCAGATGACGCTGTGCTGGTCGAATTTGGATCCGGCTCGAGCATCAAGACGGAACTCCTGTTGCAGCATTTGCCGCCGACGGTGGCTTATGTTCCGATCGATGTTTCACCGTCTGCTTTGAGCGAGGCGCGGCAGCGCTTGGCGCATCGCTTTCCCAAGCTTCACGTCTATCCGATCACCGGCAGCTTCACAGATTCCGTCGAACTGCCCGCCCACTTTCATCAGCGCCCGCGCGTGGGTTTCTTCCCTGGCTCGACCATCGGAAACTGGACAGCCGAAGACGCCGTGTGTCTGTTGGCATCATTTCGCGGCGTTCTAAATGAGAACGGCCGTTTGATCGTTGGGGTGGACTTGAAGAAGGATGCCCGAACGCTGGTACGCGCCTATAACGACAGCGCGGGCATCACGGCCGCGTTCAACCTCAATCTGCTCGTCCGGATCAATCGCGAATTGGGAAGTGCGATCGATATTTCGAGCTTCCGGCATGAGGTGATTTACGATCCTCTGCGGGGCCGGATTGAGATGCATCTAGTCAGCGTCATCGAGCAGACCGTTCTCATTTGCGGCCGAAGATTTCACCTTCGTGCCGGGGAAAGCATCCATACTGAAAATTCCTACAAGTACACGGTCGCAGAATTCCAAGATCTCGCCCGGCAGGCGGGATGGAGCACAGGGCGGGTCTGGACAGACGACGGCGCCCAATTCAGCATTCATGAAATGACGGCTCGGTCGAACGCTTAAGACGATGCTTTGAGATCGTGCGCGTCCGTGAGCTTGGCTGTGAGGCCAATCGCCAGGGCAAGAGCGAGGCCAATGGCGCTGAGGCACCCGTTCCATCCGACGCGGTCGAAAATTTGGCCGAGTACGGCCGCGCCGGCGAGACCTCCCGAGAAGTATGAGGCGAGATAGACGCCAGTTGCGGCGGCTGCGTTGTCGCCGGCGATCCGGCTCGCATAGCCCGTGACAATGGCTTGCGCGAAGAATGTGCCGATGCCGACGAGGACCATGCCGAACGCGACGTAAGAGATGTGCGACGCGGCCAGGAACGGCAGACCTATGAGTGCTATCCCGAGACCGGCCGCGATGGCCGCGCGCGTTCCGATCTTCCGGGCAACGACGCCCGCAATTGGCGTTGTGAAAATGGCTGGCAGGAAGACGAAGTAGACGAAGCCCAGCTGCATCATGCCGAGCCCGAGGGGTGGGCGCACGAGCACGATGTTGATGTAGGTAAAGACACCGATGAAGACGAAGAGGATGACAAAGCCGATCCCGAATGCCGCACGCAACTGAGGCGACTTGAGCACCGGGGCGAGCCTCGCCGCTTGGTTGATCCGCGACGAGGCAGGCATGCTGGCCGATCCGCGGATGACGATGGCCGCAAGGATCGCGCCAAAAAGGTTAAGGCCGGCAAACACAATGAAGCTCGACGCCACGCTTGCGTGGTCAACGGCGGCGGCTGCTAGGAGCCGGCCGCCGAGATTGCTCGCCACATTGCCCGTAATGTAGGCCGCAAACGCTGTGGGAAGCGTGTCGCGCGGGGAGGATTCGCCGATGTGGGCGAGGGTCAGCCCGAACGCAGCCGACATGAAAAGTCCCTGCACCACGCGAAGCATCGCAAACACTGCGAGATTGGGGGCTAATGCGAGACCTAGGGTCGGGAGCGTCAGGCATGCGAGGCAGGCCGTCACGCCGATGCGGCGGGAAACTCTCTGACCGTAAAGCGCAACAGTCATACCGCCGGCGGCCATGCCGAGCGTGCAGGCGTTGACGGCCACGCCCATTGCCGCCGGTGTGGTGTCATAGAGCGCGATCAGCGACGGGAGCAGGGCTTGCGCCGCAAACAGATCGACGACCGTTAGAAAGGCTACCAAGGCGACGATGATGGAATGAAGGGGGACGGTCTGGTTGATGCTCGACGGCCGCTTCTCGTCTAGGTCAGATACCGCCATTACTGGGCCGTCCAGCCGCCTTCGATCGGCAATGCGGCGCCCGTGATGGACGCCGCGCTATCGGTGCAGAGAAACACCGTCAGCCCGCCGACCTGATCGGTGGTCACGAATTGCCGTGTCGGCTGCGCCTTGAGCAAAACATCGCGCACAACTTGCTCTTCGGTGAGCATACGTGCATGGGCCGTTTCGGGAATTTGCCTTTCCACGAGAGGGGTCAGAACGTACCCCGGGCAGATCGCGTTGGCTGTTATCCCGTGCTCGGCCGTTTCGAGGGCGGTCGTCTTGGTCAGCCCCAAAATGCCATGCTTGGAGGCAACATATGCCGATTTGAACGGTGATGCGACGAGGGCATGCGCCGAGGCGACGTTGATGATGCGGCCCCACTTGCGCTGCTTCATTCCTTGCAATACAGCGCGCGTGGTGTGGAACGCTGCCGTGAGATTAATCGCGATGATCTTATCCCACATCGCCGTTGGAAATGTTTCGATCGCTTCCACGTGCTGGATACCGGCATTGTTGACGAGAATGTCGACGTTACCGAACGTGTTCTCCGCTTTTTGGATGAGCGCCAGAATGTCGGCGGGTTGGCTCATGTCGGCCGCCGAGTAGGCCGTCTTTATCTCAAACGTTCTTTCGAGCTCTTGGCGTTCCGCTTCGATTTCTTCGCCGGTGCCGAAGCCGTTCAGCACGATATTAAGTCCAGCACCTGCCAAAGCGCGTGCGATCCCGAGGCCGATGCCGCTGGTGGAGCCTGTCACCACAGCACACTTGCCGTGCAGGCTGCGCACGGGGCACCGCGCGGTGTCCGCCAACGTCGAAAGATCGTTCATAATGTCCCCTGATGTGCGCCGCGATCGACTGTGGAATGAATGCTTGCGGCTTTGTGCAATCGGCTTGTCTGAACGTGCTCCGATGCCGATCCCGGACACACGTTTCAAAAGACAATATCGGGGGACGCCATCGCGATGAATTGTTGGCTGGTGCGCAGTTCGATAGCTGTCAGCTAACTGCTTATGGCGTAGCTGGGTAGAATGCTTAACGCGCGATTGTGAGCCACATGCATGGCGCGCTTCGATAGCCGGAAGCAGGCATGTCGCTAGTCATAGAGCACTGTCGCCGGGCACGCGAAACTGTAGTGTTCTGGGCACCCGTGGCTGGATTGGACTGCATGCTTGAGTCCATCGCCGGTCCGGCAGACGACAAACACTGCGCAAATTCAGGAGTTCAAATGAAGTCCGCAACATTAGCAGCACTGATCGTGCTCGCATCACCAACTCTCGCATTTGCTGGTGGCGATCTCTCCGAAAAGGCAATGAAGGATGCGCCTGGCGTGACGGGTGCCGGCTCGACGACGAATCCGACGGCGAAGCCTGAAACCGGCGGCCTTGCAGAAAAGGCCATGCAAGATGCTCCGGGCGTCACTGGCGACGGCAAGACGGCAGATCCGACATCGAAGCCCGACAACAAGAGCTTGACGGGCAAGGCCATGGAAGATCACCCGGGCGTCGGCAAGAAGTAACTCCAAATGAAAGACAGACGGGGCCCGGCGAACCCGGCCCCGTTTTTGATCCGTCCTAATTGGGACGCCACATCATCTGCTTTGGCTGGCTTTAAGCCAGAGTGGCCACTCATATTACAGCACCATCTGATGACTGCTTCGAGCATCATCGGGTTCCAACCCGGTTCGCCCTGATGGGTGTCCGCTGGTTACGGACCGGCAGCGAGCGACTGTCGACCAGTTGGGCCTGGATTGGCTAAACATGATGACCTCCCACTTCGGGTAACTCTCAAAACCGCGTCAAACGCCATGCAGCGCAGCATTTGTCAAAGCGTCCACTAGTGCGTTTGGATGCACCGGAAGCAAAAGCAGACTGATGACCCATTCATGGCCAATGGCGCTTCTGGTCCTCAGTGAAAACAAGATCGGAAGCGGTCTGGGAGGTTTTGAGCACATACCGGCATCGCGTAGCTCTCTCGAGCAGATGTTGCGGCGCACGCATTGTCGCGACGTCCGTCGGCGCACAAAAGAACGCATCTGTTGCGCGCCGGCACTAAGTCCGGTTGGGGTCTTGGTTGCGTGAAAACGCTGTCTAGCGGGCAGAGCCGGTCTCAAATCGGTGAGTTGCCGGAAAAGTAGCATATTTTTCCAATGGCGGCCGCAGAAACTGACCGCCGGGCATCCTACGGCTATT
>NCCZ01000035.1 GCA_002279935.1 Hyphomicrobium sp. 12-62-95
TGCGACGTGCGAAGCTTGCGCGATTTTCGTTGCTGGTGCCCGGGACCTCGCCGTAGATGCCAAAGCCTCAGCATCGGACCGAAGTCACCGATTCAGGTTTATGGTTCCGAATTTGCTCTATCAGAACCCAGCTGAAATGCTGACTTGGCTTCTGATTGAGGTCAGTCCCCGCGTTAAGATCGACCACGGTTACAGTAGTCTCGCGAGCGGTAGAGGTAAGTATTATGATTTTACCGTCTATTTATACAAAGACTAAAACTGATCTCATGAAATTTCCCTGTGAACTCGAGCAAAATAGCGCCACTCCATCGTTTGAGGATTGAGGTGATTTTGGGCTTGGAGCGGACCGACGGATGCGAGCAGGTCTAGAATAGTTACATACGGCGTGAAGCTGCCCGGGCCCTGAGGCCACGGTAGAGGCGCATAGTCCATGTAACTCACCTTGATCGAGTTTTCCTCGAACAATTGATGGTTGAGATATGCGAGCGCACCGTGACCGGTGATGTACTCAGTGCCGTTCACCGCTTGAACCAGTGATAATACGCGTTCCGTTGCGTTTCCGGGAACTTTCAACGCCGAGGATCGGAAAATCCTGTTCGGTCTCAGTCCCATCGCAAGGGCTGGTGCTTCGGCGCTCGCTATGAGAAAATCAACGAGCGGTCCATTTGAAGGCAATTCGTCGAACAACGAAAGTGCGTAGGCCCTATGCGGCCGATCTTTGAGTGCTTGCGAAAGTAGTGCTCGATGAGCGTTCGCCCAACCGGCTTTCGAAGCCGACAGATCCCGAATTGCTTTGAACGAACCGCTGGCCATCAAGGGGATTGAGAGCCATTTGATGCTCTCGGCGACTTTCACTTGTACGCGGTTGGTGAAGCTGCCCTTCGAAAATTGTGCATCATCGAGCCAGATGAGGACATCAGCCAACGCAACTTGCGCAAAAAAACCCGCCCAGGGCAGATACATTGGCTGTGAAATAACAACCCGAAGATCCGTCATCGCGCCACCCTCCAGATTAATCTCGTAAGTTGCACGGTGACCTTACAACCATTGTGATGACCTCGGTTTTGTCGAGATTATGTGAGCCGGCACGGATTCCCAAGCGCGTTCCTCCCGGATAAAAGTCTTGGTAATTTGGGCCCGCAGTCGACACGAATCAGAGAAATTGACTCGCAACTACTTCGATTACGCGATCTAACTCATCATCGCGAATGTCATGATATGTGGGCAAGTTGATCGCTCTCGCGTAGAGCGAATGGCTGACGGGATTCTTCGAGTAGCCATGAAACATCGGCAGCAGGCTCAGTGGCCAAAAAAAGACGCGTCCATCGATTGAGTTGGACTGGAAGTCTTGCAACAGGCGTTCGCGACTAAAAGGTACATCTTCGTCAACGACGATTGTTGGCATCCAGTAGCTGTTCTGCGTCCCATCCGGCTCCGGGTTCATGCGAAGCGGAAGCCCCTCAAACCGGTCCCGATAATATTCAAAGATCCGACGTTTGCCTGCTATCAACTCTTCGACTCGCTCCATCTGTGCACAACCTATCGCAGCTTGCACATTTGAAATCTTGTATTTGTAGCCAAGAAGGTCGGGCCAGAACTGCTTTGTCTGGTTGCGGCTGCGGCCATGATTGCTGAGCGTGAGGACGCGCTCGTAGAGATCAGTATCGTTAGTGACGAACATGCCGCCTTCGCCTGTGGTCACCGTCTTTGTGCCATGAAAAGAAAATGTCCCGAACGTTCCCATCGAACCGGCACGCCGGCCGTGCCACATCGATCCGATGGCCTCGGCGGCATCCTCAATTAATGCAAGGCCATGGTCCTCGGCAATCTGCCGAAGGCGGTCCATGTTGCAAAGGTTGCCATAAACATGGACAGCAACGATGGCTTTGGTACGCGGCGTAATGGCGTCGACTACGGCATCGGGGTCAATGCACCACGTGTCGTCTAGGACATCGACGAGATTAGGTTTTGCGCCTAGATAAAGGATCGGAGCCGCGCTAGCGATCCAATTTATGTCGCCAATAATAACTTCGTCTCCGGGACCGATGCCGAGCGCCGCGAGGCCCATATGCATGGCGCCGGTGCAGCTTGATGTCGCGATGGCGTGTTTCGTCCCGAGATGGTCCCGGAAAGCCTGCTCAAACTTTGAAATATACTCATAACACCTCTCGCCCCAGCCGTTCGCTACGGCATCGGAGGCATAGCGCTGCTCGAGCAGTCCGATGGACGGTTTGGTATAGTGAATCCGGCTAAGCGTCATGTCGGCGACTCCGACCACGTTACAGGGCTGCATCGTATATTTACCAAACCTCCAGCCGTGGAACGGCGGTCACAAACCGTCCGCCCCACTCCCGGATGTAACTGAGCTGTGGAACAATCTCCGACTTCAAGTTCCATGGCAGAATGAGCACCGAGTGGGGCTTGGCTTCAAGCAGTGCGTCCGGCGCCAATATTGGAATGTGGCTGCCGGGCAGGAAGCGACCCTGTTTGGAAAGTGCCGCATCGCAGACGAAATCCACAAGATCGGCGTCCACGCCGGCGAAATTCAACAGCGTGTTGCCCTTCGCCGCCGCCCCGTAGGCAGCCACCCGCCGCCCGGCCCGCTTCTCGTCCAGGAGAAAGGTCAGAAGGTCGAGTTTCAGACGTTTAGCGCGCGGCTGGAGATCACTGTAGTAGCCAAAATCAGTCAGGCCAGCCGCCCGTTCGCGCTCCAACAATGCATTGACGCGCGGCGACGCGGAATGAGATGCGCCGTCCAGGCATGCAAAAACACGCAGTGAACCGCCGTGCGTAGACAACTCTTCGACATCGAAGATCCGGAGGCCCTTGCTCCTAAAAATTATCGCGACCGCGGTCAGCGATAAGTAAGAGTAGTGCTCGTGGTAAATGGTGTCAAATTGGCAGCCATCGATCAGGTGCATAAGGTGAGGAAATTCAAACGTCGCCACACCGTCGGGCGCCAGCCATGCTGCAAAGCCGGCAACGAAATCATTGATGTCCGGCACGTGCGCCAAAACATTGTTGGCGGCAATGAGATCCGCCGGCTGCCGTGTGGAGGACAATTTCCGGCCGGTTTCAGCGCCAAAGAAAAGCTCAAGCGTCTCGATGCCTTTCGCGCGCGCTGCCGCTGCGGTCGACGCAGTGGGCTCGATTCCCAGGCACGGAATACCCGCGTCCCTGGCATGCTGCAGAAGATATCCATCGTTCGACGCAATCTCGGCGACGAGGCTGGTTTCATTGAGGCCAAACCGCGCGATCATGGCGTCGACATAGCGCGCCGCGTGCTGCACCCAACTCGAAGAAACTGACGAGAAATAGGCGTAGTCGGCGGTGAACAATTCGTCGGGCCGGTGATGGGACGGGATCTGCACCAGCCAGCACGAGCCACAGACAAATGTCTTGAGCGGCACATAGACTTCGCTGCGTTCAAGGTCCGCGACGCTCAAGTACGCATTCGAGGCAGGCTGATGATGCAAATCGATCAGCACGTGCGTCAGCGGGTTTTGGCAATGCCGGCACTTCAAACCGTGAGTCCTCCGAATCGATCGTCAAGCAGCGGATGCAACCGATCGCGCTCGGATACATCCGTCACACCCAATGGCCACGCCACACCGACGCGCGGATCATCAAAGCGCACGCCCCCTTCAAGCGCAGGCGTATAGGGCGCGGTATGTAAGTAAAGAAGTTCGCTCTCCGCCTCCAGAACCTGAAAGCCGTGCGCGCAGCCTTCTGGAATAAAGATCGCGTTCATACGCGCACTATCTAGCGCAACCGCATGCCACCGCAGGAACGTGGGTGAACCACGCCGCAAATCGACGGCTACGTCGAACACGCGGCCCTTAAGGCAGCGCACCCATTTACCCTCTGCTGCAGGGGGATGCTGGAAGTGCAGACCTCGAATGGCGCCCACCGAGCGGGTTATGGAGTGATTGATTTGCACGATCGGCCGTGCCCTCTGAGCCGCGTCAAGGTCCGATTGACAGAAGAGCCGCGCGAAACGGCCGCGAGGATCGCTCCGCACATCGGTCTGGGCTTCGAACACCCCGGCAATTGGCGTTGGGTCGAGATGCATGCGGACAATGATCAAGGTCGCGGGTCGCGCGCACGAAAACGAAGGGATGTCGTCTGGGTTACGGCCTCGACAAGCTAAAGTAAAGCGGCCGGAGTAGCCCTGATGCTAAGCCGTGCAAAACGCCACAGGAAATCGATCGTCAACCTGAGGCAAAGTTCTGAATCAACGCAGTTTTATTCAAGCGCAAACATTGGCGCACTTGCCCTAATGCCTGACCTATGCAGATATGCGCCCGCCGGAGGGGAATCGCCGGCATCGTTCGCCAAGGACCGCGATGAAAATTTCCAAAGGCACGTCCCATCTTTGGCCGGTCATGAAGCGTGTTCTCGCCGAAGACGGGCGCCGGTACTGGACGCGCTACGCTCTGGCAATCGCATTTCTGTCCATCTCCGGAGCTTGCACAGCACTCGCCGCTTGGATCATGAAAGACGTTATCAACGAGATCTTCGTTGCCCGGGACCGGGTGGCCATGATGCTAATCCCTCTAGCGATCTCCGGGCTGTTTCTTTTGCGCGGCATAACGATCTACCTCGGAGAAGTGACGCTGAGCCGTGTCGGCAATAGGATTGTTGCTGAGACGCAGTCGAAGCTCTACCGCCATCTGCTCCGGCAGGACTCCGCGTTCTTCAAGACCTATCCGTCGGGCGATATTCTGACCCGCATTACCGTCAACGCCGCAGCCCTTCGGGACATGCTCAACCAGATCACGCTCAGTCTAGGCCGAGATCTGATTACACTGATCGCACTGCTGATTGTGATGGTGAGCCAGGACACGGTCATGTCGATTATGGTCTTTGCCGTGGGGCCATTGGCCTTTTTGGCGCTCCGGACCCTCACGCAGAGGATACAAAGCCTGGCTCGCAAAACGTATTCGACCGGCGCCGACGTCATTTCCACCGTCCGCGATACCGTCCAAGGGATTGAGACAGTCAAATCCTACCAGCTGGAAGAGCACCTCCAAACGAAGCTCGGGCAGTCGATCGATGTTATGCGGCGAACAAACAATCGCATGGCGGCAATCCAGGCAAGCATTGCACCTCTTATTGAGATTTTCGCCGGTGCAGCCGTAGCCAGCGTGATCTTCTACACCGGTTGGCGGCTGAGCGAGCAAGGCACGCCGCCTGGGTCGTTCTTTGCCTTTATCACCGCACTACTGATGGCCGCCGAGCCGGCACGCCGCTTGGCACGTGTCCAGGGCCAACTCATCGCAAGTGCAACCGGCGTGCGCATGATCCACGAAATCATCGATCTGCCGAGTCCTGAAGCGGAGGTGCCAGGCCGTCCACCGCTCGCAGTGTCGGACGGCGAAGTCGTCTTCACGGATGTCACCTTCAAATACATCGACGAGATCGATGTGCTTCGCGGCATCACGTTCACCGCTCCCGGCGGCAAGACGACCGCCCTCGTCGGCTTATCGGGCAGCGGCAAGTCGACCACGCTCAGCCTCTTAGAGCGGTTCTGGACACCGGCCAGCGGCACCATCGAGATCGACGGACAAAACATCCAGAATGTCACTCTGACAAGCCTGCGCCGCAACATCGCATTCGTCAGCCAGAACACTTTTCTGTTCCAAGGGACCATCAAGGAAAATCTGGTCGCAGGCACACCGGATCGCACTATGGAAGACATCGCCGCGGCAGCCCAGTCGGCCCAAATCCACGATTTCATTTCCAGCCTGCCGCAAGGATACGACACGCCGGTTGGGGAACTGGGATCGAGTCTATCCGGCGGCCAGCGGCAGCGGCTGTCCATCGCGCGGGCCTTCCTGAAGGATGCGCCGATCCTTCTTCTCGACGAGCCGACGTCCGCCCTCGATAGCGAAACCGAATTGGCCTTGCGTCAAGCGCTCGACAAACTCTCAAAAGGCCGCACAACGATCGTGATCGCCCATCGGCTCGCCACCGTCGTTGGAGCCGATCAGATCCTCGTTCTGGAAAACGGCCGCATCGTCGAAAAGGGCACACACCGCGACTTGATAACGAGCGGGGCCTCTTACGCTCGAATTTATGACCTCCAGAAGCTGCATTAGCCCCTCAATACGCTTGTGAAATCCGCTCTGAAATGGTGTAGAAGGAACACCCAACCCGGGCTCGTAGCTCAATGGTTAGAGCTGGCGGCTCATAACCGTTTATATCATCATACAAATCAATGTGTTGGATGTGGTGGCCGCCTTTTGGTAGCCATTGGGTAACATTTTGACCCCGCAGAACGGTGGATAAGTCGGCCCTTGGTTACACACGGCCATAGGCTCGGCACCGACCGATCCCATCTTCACATCGTCCTCGATACAGCAGTCGCGGATCGAGCAACGTGTGGGGAAGATGTCGAGCGCACTTGATACGATCCCGTGGTGGATACCTATTGCAACGCTGTTGATCGGCGCAGGTCTTACCGAGCTTCATCACTACCGGTCAGATCAGCGACAGCGCCAGCGCGACAAGGAGGCACGCAGCGAAGCTCGTCGCGATGCTGTCCTGGCGCGCCGCATCGAAAATCAAAGAGCGACTTTGCCTGAGCTGCAGGAAGTAGCGGCTCAATACGGACGGTTCCGTGCGCGAGCGTACTTTGAAGAAATCGACCAGCGGATGGAGAGCGCCGTGTGGGGTGATGCAAAGCTCTCTAAAGAGGTTGATGAAGGCTGCATGTCGACGAATAATCGCATGCAGATTTTGTCGTCCAGAACATCTGATCCCGAAGTGCGCCGATTGGTTTCGGTTCTTCAGGATACTGGTCCAAGACAAACCTTGGCCAGTAGCAGCCAAGAGGCGTACTCGGCCTTATCTGACGGATCGAAGGCCTGCACAGAATTGAACGAGCGGATCGGCATTGTTCTCCGCCAGTTGGACAGTTCAGAAGATGAGTTGGGCACTCGGTAGGACAGGGATGAGGTGATGACTGCAGTCACCCTCGACGACCTCGCCCGAGAACGGAAGCTGCTGTGGTTGTGGTGCGCCGGGTGCGGGAGGGAGCGCGACGTGGATCCGCTTTCGCTCGGGCTGGCGGGTGACATGCCCGTGCCGGACGTGGGGAAGCGGATAAGTGTTCGGCTAGTGGGGGGGGGAAGGGCGGTGACCAGCGCGCCAGAACTTCATCCGGGTGGCGTCACTCAATATCGGGAGCGAATCCGGTGAAATCGCAGATGCCCCCTGAGCAGCGCCTTGAGCTAACTCGGCAGAAGATGAACCTCATAATGAAACGAAGTCTTGAAAGTGCAGCGATTGCGCGCCACGAACGAGATCGTCAACTACACCGACACGCTCACAGCGTAGATACCTCGGTCGCATGCGGCGCACACGATGAATGTTCTACAGAACTGGCTGCTGCGGTTCGAATTTCTGCTGTTAGCCGTCGTTGGTCTTCACAACAGAACCCCCTATGCCCAATGCCGAAATAAGAAGGAAGGTCGAGAAATGGTCGTTTGTCACCCGCACCTGGTCGGCGGGTCCATCTTGAGCTCAGAACCGGCGGGGAGCACCTCTAATGACTGCTTTCTACCCCATTGCAGACGTTGGGTGCCGTGCGCCAACCGTCAGCTCAGGGCCAGTAGCTGCCATTGAACAGGGGCGGAATATCAGTCTGCCTTTGCTGCCGGCGCATCAAATAACAACTCGGGCCGGGCGCTCGTCCTCACTCGGCGGACTGGACGCACGACTTGACATTCCACAATCGCGACATGGGGTGGCTTAGAAATCGATTTCAAGGGTGAGTTTTAGCGTCATTTCCGGGGTGTTGTCGTTGAGATCCGCCAACAGGCCGAGCCCAAGGGTGAGCTCACTGTTCTCGATGTTTCAGAACGCGTCGCGACGGGCGTCCGACCGTCGGCTGCGGCCGAAATCGTATGAATAGTAGAGGATCGGCCCAATCCAGTGTTGATCATGGTCTCCGAAGAATCGTGCGGCGTCGTCCCGGTGTCTGCTGCTTCCGAGCCGCTCGACCGTCATCGATTAGAGCTTGCACATCGTCTTTCTGTGGTATCCGATTAGTCGCTGGACGGGTAACGCGCACTGTCCATCAAATCAAGGGGGCGGAGCGCTGGCTCTTGACGTTGGTCTTCAGTCCGGCGATGTCAATCATAGGGGACGGACGTGCCGGATGCGGCTCTACTGCTTGGCGGGTTCGTGTTACTGGTCATCGGTGGCGAAATGCTTGTGCGAGGAGCCGTCGCCGTTGCCGAAAAATTGGGGATGTCACCCCTTCTGATCGGCCTGATTCTTGTCGGCCTGGGAACGTCTGCACCGGAACTCGTGACTAGTGTACAGGCGGCACTCGCTGGCTCTCCTGGCATTGCCATCGGCAACATCGTCGGCTCAAGCATCTCCAATATTCTGCTCATCCTGGGCCTCTCAGCACTCATTACGCCGATGGCCGTGCAATCCAAGGCGCTACGCCGCGACGGTGTGGCTGTCGTTGTTAGCGCACTACTTTTCGCTACCATCTCGTATTTCGGCAACCTCGACCGCATTACGGGCTCAATATTCGTCATTTTGCTCGCAGCTTATCTTATCTACGCCTACCGCCAGGAGAAGTCGCCGACGGCTGCATCGGACGGCCACACGGCAGCATTGGCAAAGGCAGAGGCCTTTGGCGAATTGCATGACAGCGTCATCGGCCACAGGGCCGCAGCCGAGACGAGAGCGGGAGGGACCGGAATTCTGCATTCTCTCCTTACGGCGCTCGTCGGCCTCGCGGTGGTCGTTCTCGGCGGCAAGCTCCTGGTCGATGGCGCGATCGGCATTGCCCGCTCCTACGGCATGACGGAAACCGTCATCGGGCTCACGATTGTTGCGTTTGGAACCTCAATGCCGGAGTTCGTCACGTCGGTCGTGGCTGCGATACGCAAGCACGCCGACGTCGCGCTTGGAAATATTATGGGCTCAAACATCTATAATATTTTAGGTATCGGTGGCGCGACCGGTCTGATCCAGCCAACTTCCGTTCCGTCTGATATCGTAAGGTTCGATAACCTGGTCATGGTCGCCGCAAGCGTCGCCATGTTCGCGTTCGCCTGGCGAGGCTATCAGATCAACCGTATCGAAGGAGCCCTACTGCTGATGGGTTATGTCGCTTATATCTTCGTGTTACTGCCAGCATAGCGCTATCTGCGTCCACTGGCCAATGATATGGACCGTCGGTGCGCTTGCAAGATGTCGTGCGGTTCCGGCCAACGGCGGACCTCGCGCTCGCTACATCACTGCACCTTTAGCGTCGCGCGATGAACAGCAACGGCGTGTCGGCTGGGACGTCCCTTGACGGATAGCGGGGTGACGCGTCGCCATGCGTCGTCCTTGGGGAGTGTAGGCCAGATCATCGTGTGAAGATTGCTCGGTCCGGGAGGAAGCGTTCATCGGGCGGCTTGGGCGAGCACCCCCAGTACCCGATGAAATATGTCCGATTCGAAATCCGAAGCGACCGAACGTGCTCAGTCGGCTAAGGGCCTTGGTTGTGTGAGAACGCGACGGAAGCGTCTACGTCTGGCTGGCGGCCAGGCCGAGACGGCGTATTTCGGATCTCGAGAACACTTTCCAGCGGTTTTGGCTCAGTGACGATCGTCGATCTGCGTGGAAGGCCCCCTGGGCTCAGTTCGTGAGTTGACGAGGATCCACGAAGGTCGCATTACGCTCTGATCGCCGCCATGAGCGGCTTGATGCCCATGATGTTTATCACTCGGGTCAGATTGTAGGCGAGCACGTGCAGCGCCATCTCGGCGGCGACCTTGGGCAGCGTCTTGCACAAGAAGTGCGTCGCG
>NCCZ01000055.1 GCA_002279935.1 Hyphomicrobium sp. 12-62-95
TGGCGGCACAGATGAAGGCGCACCCTACACGGGGCAAATCGTGCCGCTGTTCGAAGACCTTGGCCAGCCGGGCAGTCTCAAGATTGCGAAGATGGCGCGCGCAATCATGCGGTCGGCGTTCGAGGCAAACCCGCGCCTGTCGGGGCAGTCGAATTACGTTGTAGCCCTGCCACCCCCGCCCAGCCTTGGCATCCCGCCAGCGGGTTCTGAATGGGGCGTGGGACTATGGGGTGATGCGGTGTGGGGCGCAAGCCGCACGGCCATCGTCACGGGGGATTGGGTGCCCGTCGGGGCGTATGGCCATGACATCAGCATCGGCGTCCAGGTGACTTCGGGGGCCGTGTCGCCTGTTGATGCGGAACTGGTCAGGGTGGACGTGCTCTATGATGTGGGTGAGGCCGGGACTTGATCGTTACTGATGACCGCGTGGCCCGCTTTGTCGGTGAGCGCATCGGTTCAGTCATATATCCCCCGTTCACCGCCATAGGCATCGAAAGGGACGGGGAGATTATCGCGGGGGCGATATTCAACTGCTTCACGGGCCATGATGTTGAGATAACGGTAGCCGGGAAAGGATGGACCAGGGCCTTCTTTCGCGCGGTTGGCTCATATGTCTTTGACCAGATGCAATGTTGCAGGTTCCAATTCACCACAGAAAGCGAAGACACGGCGCGCTTGGCCGAAAGGCTGGGGGGCGTAAGAGAAGGCATCTTGCGCGACAAGTTTGGGCCGGGCCGGGACGGCATTGTATTGGGTGTCCTTCGGGGGGAATACCGCTTCTATTGACGTTCGGGGTAGCCCTTGGTAGACTGCCACCAGTCATGACGTTTGCTGCGGCTTGCCCGAATGACCTCAATTAGAGGTTTTTCGATGAGAACTCCCAAGGCACCAGACCCCTATCAGACAGCCGCCGCGCAAGGCGGGATGAACCGCGACACTGCCATCACGCAGATGCAGTTGAACAGCGGCACGCAGGTTAACCCGTGGGGCACTGTCAGCACCGAGCAAACGGGGCAGAACAGCTTCGTGGACAGCCAGGGCAAGACGGTTTACACGCCCAAGTTCACGCAGACCACGACGCTTTCCCCGGAACAGCAGGCGATTTTCAACGAAAGCCAAGCGGCCGAGGGGAACCTTGCAGGCATTGCCAACGATCAGTCGGCTTTCCTGAAGGACTACCTGAACAAGCCATTCGAGTTCAACAACCAGGACGCAGAGAAATGGGCGTTTGACCTGGCGTCGCCGCGCATTCGGACGCAGCAGGCGCAGACGGAAGACACGCTGCGGTCAACGTTGGCCAACAAGGGCATCCGCGAAGGGTCACCCGCCTGGATTGCGGAAATGACCCGCATGACCAACGCCAACACCGACCAGATGAACCAGCTTGCCCTGACCGGGCGCGGGCAGGCGTTCAGCGAGGCCATGGCCACGCGCAACCAGCCCATCAATGAAATCACCGCTCTGTTGGCTGGCTCTCAGGTATCGAACCCGGCGCAAATGTCCAGCGCCATGCCGCAAGCGGGCGTGGCGGGCGTGGATTACACGGGGCTGGTTCGGGACAAATTCCAAGCGGATACAGCAGCATATCAGAACAAGATGGGCGGCTTGTTCGGGCTTGCCTCGGCTGGGATCGGGCTGTTCTCAGATCGACGGCTGAAAACCGACATTCGCCGGGTCGGCCAAACGGACGAAGGCACTCCGATCTATACCTATCGCTATGTCTGGGGCGGCCCGGTGCAGATGGGCGTGATGGCCCAAGACGTGCCTGACGCCGCGTTTATGACCGAAAGCGGATTCCTTGCCGTTGATTACGGAGCGGTCCAATGAAGTCGCCGTTCGTCTGGGGCAAAGGTGGCCGGGCAATGACGCCCGAGGAAGTGGCGCGCGAGCGCGAGCTTGTGGCAATGGCGCGGGCCAAGATGGGCGATACGTCGCCTGTCGGGCACTGGACGCAAGGGGCTACGCGGGTCGTTGATGCCCTTGGCGCGGTTTTGCGCGAGAAGCGGACCAACAAGGCAGAAGCGGCGGGCCTTGCGGGCGCGGATGAAGCCATTGCCGCCCTGTTGGCGGGGCGTGGCGGGGCTGGCTATGCCGCGCCGTCATTCACGGCGTCTTCCAGCGGTGCGCCTGCGCCTGCGGCA
>NCCZ01000056.1 GCA_002279935.1 Hyphomicrobium sp. 12-62-95
CCGCCGCGCTGAAACCGACGCAATAGCGTCGGCCGCCCCTCCGCCAAACGTCAAGCCGAAACCGACACCGACAGATCAGGTCGTTCCTGGGGCGCTTACTGTTCATCTCCGCCGGATCGAACTCACGAGCCGTTGATGCCAACTCGCGAACGGTTAGGTCATCGGTGGGGATAGCTTGTTCTCCGGAAGCCGGTCTCGCCTCGAATCCTTCACCAGTTCGACGGGCCCGGCTCTGAGCCACAGTCAACCACCACTTCCCGAAAGTGAACATGATGCACGCGGCGATGACGCCCAGCCCCGGTGCTGCAAAAGGCGTCGTTCCAAAAAACGGCATTGGAATTGCGTTTTGAATCTCTGGCGTGCCTGGCAGTGCCGACATCGTGAACGTGGAGGTGCCAAGGGCGATGGCGGCGGTCAGCAAACGCTTCGGCACGCTTCCGGCTTTGAAGAGTGCCAATCCCATCGGCGCCAAGACGATGAACGCCACGAATAGGCTGACCCCGCCATATGTGGCGAGGGCACCGGTCAACACCACGGCAAGTGCTGCGCGGCTAGGGCCGAGCTTCTCCGTCATGAATTCCGCGATACGTTTTACGGGACCACTATCAACCATTAGCTTTCCGAACAGCGCGCCCAAGAGAAAATTTGGGAAGAACTGCGCCACAAAGCCGGCCGCAGCCGCCATGAAGGTTTGAGTCCAATGCGGAAGCAGCGGAGCACTGGCAAATGCAGCGGCGACGAGAGCGGCGCCTGGCGCGAGCAAAAGGATGGTCCAACCCAGGAAAACCAAGAACATGAGAAATGCCAACGCCACCAAAATGCCGAGAAACCCCACGGTTCAGGCTTCTTCCAAAAAGCTGTCGATGTCGAGCGTGGAGCGCACGCCGACGTCGTTCCTGTGTTTCGTGACGAACTCATCGGCCACCCTACGGCCCTCATCGCGAAGCATGATCAAGAATTCCCATTCAGCATTCAGCTTGGAAGAGGCGCCAAGGGTCGGCAGCAGGTCGCTTCGAATGAGATGCACTCTCATCTGACCCCACTGCTGCCCTTCGCCGTCCCCTAAGTCAGCCACCTTGCGGAGCAGGGCAATCATCTTGAGCTCCTTGAGGAGGGGTGCATTGAACGACACTTCATTGATACGATTGTGTATCTCCTGAGCTGTTTTTGGTGCCTGGGAGCGAACTACAGGATTGATCTGAACCAGTATCGTGTCGTGCGAATCGCATTCGCGCACAAGTGGCGCAATTGTTGGGTTGCCTGTGTACCCACCATCCCAATAGAGCTCTCCGTCGACCTCGACCGCCTGATACATGGTCGGAAGACATGCCGATGCAAGCAGCACGTCTGCTGTGACTTCGGGATTGCGGAATACGCGTCCACGTCCGGTCCGCACATTCGTGCAGGTTATAAATAGCTTTATTCGTCCTGTACTCAGCCTATCGAAGTCAATCAGATCCGTCAGTATCGTTCGAAGCGGATTCGCGCCTTGCCCGGAGAGATCGTAAGGGGAAATCAACCGCGCCATGAGATCTGTCGCAATGTACATTGGTGAGAAGTCGAGGGACCATCGACCCATCAAACGGTCGAGAGGACTTCTTTGGAATGGGCTGAAGGTGGCGGCATTTGCCACCTGACGCCAAAATGTATGTAAAGATTCTCGAGCCCCCTCGCGCCCGCCCGTAAGCAATCCGTGAGCGAGAGCGGCTGCGTTCATGGCACCTGCAGATGTTCCGGAGATCGCCTCCAGGGTGAATCCCTCTTCTTCAAGAAGCCGATCCAAAACACCCCATGTAAACGCGCCGTGCGAGCCTCCACCTTGCAAGGCAAGGTCCACCAGTCGACTTCCAGTCGAAGACTGATTCACCATTCGAAGTGTTCCTCAATAAACGAGCAAATGAATTCCTGCAGTGACGTTGTTTGATGCGCGAGCGAAAGACGAACGCTATCATAATATCACCGGAATTCTCAAAGACGACTGGTTGCCACCACCGCGCCAATTCGGTCTATAGTGTCCAAGCCCCTACAAGGGGCGTCGCACCTCTGCACGGCAACTTGGAGGTTCTTCGTGATGGAAAAGAGACGTCCCAAAGCGTCCGAATGATCGATTTGGAAAGCACGCGTTAATGTGCG
>NCCZ01000057.1:0-901 GCA_002279935.1 Hyphomicrobium sp. 12-62-95
TAACAGGCGAACACACCAAGCGTCCCGCAATCGGGGGCGATCACGGTTCACGACCTTCGTCTCAAAAACAGGATTTCGTCAACGGACGCTCCGGCCGCTATTGGATCTTTCCCTGTTTTCCACAGGCGAGCTAACAAAGAACCTCACTGGGGGTGCCAGCGCGGTTCTCTCACAGCAGGAGTCGTACTGCCGAGGTGAAAAGAGGGGCACTGCCTCCGCGAAAAGAGTTCGTTTCACAAATGAGACGGCACTGTGACAGCGTCATTGACGTCTGCGGCCTCGTGCGTAATTCTGCGGCGTCGCAGAGGGGTCTGATGGAGCTCCGCACACGCCAGAAGCAAACAGATCATCGCATGACAGACGACCTCGTAACCCATTGATTTTACGGGTCCTTCCTGGCCTTTTTGACAAGCGAGGGGGCGCCCCCCGGAAATTCGCTAGCGTCAGGGTTCCATTTTGGGGTTCCAGTTTCCACTTTCCACCGCTCCGAACAGACAATCATAAGCACCCGGCAACATGCAAGTTAGGCCCATTTTATCGGGGTTTCTTGCACATCCGGCTCACAACATCAGGCCCCGAAAAAGTGGAAACCTGGGGTGGAAACCTCCCCCTCTAGGGTTCCACTCAGGGTTCCACGGGGTTTCCACTTCAGAGCGGCCCCGAACGGTCGAACAATCCGCCAGTTATGCCCGGTTTATCGACGTTTTTTGCACATTGGACGCCGCGCCGGCGTGGAACCCTGAGGGTGGAAACCTCAGGGCTGGGTTTCCACCAGGGTTTCCACCCAGGTTTCCACCCCCATCCCCCGAGGTATCCGCGATGGTCCCCGAGTCTTATGCCCTGGAGCGCGTGCCCGTCACCGCGCTCACGGCGTTTGCCGGCAATCCGCGGACGCACTCGC
>NCCZ01000057.1:925-2999 GCA_002279935.1 Hyphomicrobium sp. 12-62-95
AAGTGCCGGTCATTCGATTGCCGTCCCTGACCGAAACCCAGCGGCAGGCGCTCGTCATTACCGACAATCAGCTGGCCCTCAACGCCGGCTGGGATGAAGTGGCGCTCTCGACCCTGCTCCGGGAACTCGATGCGAAGGATTACAACCTCGACCTGCTCGGGTTCTCCAGCGAGGACCTGGAACGCTACATGGCGAGCCTCGATGGCGATCTGATTGACGGTGATACCGAACCGCCGATCCCCGACGTGCCGGTCATTCCGGTCTCGCAACCGGGCGATCTGTGGATCCTCGGGCCCCATCGGGTTCTGTGCGGTGACGCCACCGTGTTGACCGACGTCGAAAAACTGATGGACGGTCAGCTCGCCGACATGGCGTTTCTCGATCCGCCCTACAACGTCGATTATGCCAACGCCGCGAAAGACAAGAAGCGCAGCAAGGACCGGCGCATTCTCAACGACGCCCTGGGTGGCGACTTCGGCCCCTTCCTACAGACCGTGTGCAGCAACGTGCTCGCGGTGACCAAGGGCGCCTGTTACATCTGCATGAGTTCTTCGGAGCTGCACACCCTGCAAAAGGCTTGGGTCGACGCCGGCGGCAAATGGTCAACCTTCGTCATCTGGGCCAAGAACACCTTCACGCTGGGCCGGTCCGACTACCAGCGCCAGTACGAACCGATCCTCTACGGCTGGAAGCAGGGCAGCGACCACTACTGGTGCGGCGCCCGGGATCAGGGCGACGTCTGGTTCTTCGACAAGCCGACGGTCAACGACCTGCACCCGACCATGAAGCCGGTGGGTCTCGTCGAACGGGCCATCCGCAACTCCTCCAAAACCCGGGATACGGTTCTGGATCTCTTCGGCGGCTCCGGCACGACGCTGATCGCGTGCGAGCGCACCAAACGTCAGGGCCGGCTCATGGAGCTCGATCCGAAGTACGCCGATGTGATCGTAGAGCGCTGGCAGACGGCGACGGGCAAAGCGGCGGTGTTGGCCGCAGATCAGCGGACGTTTGCAGAGGTGAAGTCACGCCGGTCGCCTGAGGCCGCTTGATGCATTCACGCACGATGTCATTCATCGAAGCCGTTACAAATGTGGTCGTAGGCTTCGGACTCGCGGTGCTGACGCAGGTGCTGGTGTTTCCGGTTTTTGGCATCGCGGTGACGTTCGATCAGCACGTCTCCATTGCGGCGATATTCACGCTGGTGTCGCTGGCGCGGGTTTACGTGCTGCGTCGTTTATTTGAACGTCGCCGCTTCCGTTAAGTGTTCTTCAATCAAACTCGAAATCTTAAAAATGGACACTAATGCCGAATCATCCCATAAATATGTGGGCAGGTTGCTCGGTCTGCTCTGCCAATGTCTCTGTCGCCTTCAGATCAAGCCCATCGCTTAAGCCGTTAAGCGATGGGCTGTTTGCTTTCTTGTCCGCTTATTAGGACGGCTGCACGCGATATACGCGCCCGCGACCGTCGACTTTCTCGGACGTGATCGTGAGCCCGAGCTTCTTCTTCAGCGCCCCGGCCATCGCGCCACGTATTGTGTGCGGCAACCAGCCTGATGCGGCCACAAGGTCAGCGATGGTGGCCCCGGTCTCGCGCGAGAGCATCTCGATCAGTAGTGCCTGCTTCGTGCCGCTGCGGTGTTGGGCAACCGTTGCAGCCGGCGCTGCAGCCTTGACCGTCTTACGCGCTGTCTTTGTCGACTTGGATTTGACGGTGGTTGTTTTGGATTTCTTCGCCTGTGCCATGATGAACCTCTGGTCTACCGCACGGTCCGACCATCGGACCGCTGCTACGACCTGAAGCCCTGACGCGGCAGGGCGTGGTGTCCGGAAGCCTCATCGGCACAAACGGACCATCACTCTGATCGGTCCGGCGATCCAGTCGAATGTGAGCAATGAGATTGCTGAGTTTCGCGACGTGTGCTGCTCAGCGAACGGCCACGGGAAAGTCAAAGTATGTGTCGGGAAATGGCTCATTCTTCAGCGTAAAGTGCCACCATTCCTGCTCATAGGGCGCAAAACCAGCAGCGCTCATGAGGGTTTGAAGAAGAAGGCGCTTGGCGCGGATGTCGGGG
>NCCZ01000036.1 GCA_002279935.1 Hyphomicrobium sp. 12-62-95
CGAAATCGACGCAAACGAACCGCTGCCGTACGTCAGATTGTGGCTATGGCTGGCAAGCTGAGCTGTCGTCAGGGTGTGCGTTTCGGCACCACCCGTCGCCCCAAGTACATCACCATCAAGGCCCCCAGACTGATTGGTCAGACGGTTGGCCGACGAACCTCCCATGTCGTCCTTACCGGCAACCACGCGACCACGAAGGTCAGGGAGGGCAAATGTTGTGGAGCCGTCACCAGCGCCATAAGTTGTCCCAATGGCAGCAAAGAGAGCGGCATAGGTCGTGCGAGATACCGCTTGGCCGAGCGCAAACAACCAGCCACTTGGCTCGATCGTCCCGGCGTACGGCATCACAGATCCTGAAGGAACACTCTCTGCACCTGACAGGGCTGTCTGCACAAAAGCCGTTGTTGCGAGCTGCGTGGTATTTGTCCCGGCTGAGGCTGTCGGCGCTGCGGGTGTCCCGGTGAAAGTTGGCGAGGCGAGGTTGGCTTTGGCGTTCAGCGCCGTCTGGGTCGCCGTCGACACCGGCTTGTTCGAATCTGATGTGTTGTCGACGTTGCCGAGCCCGATATCGCCTTTGACGAGGGTGACCGCGCCGGATTTGCCGGCAACTGAACTGACACCGCCAATTTCCACGATCGCAGCGGTGCCATTGTCTTTCTTGGTGTAGAGCTTTCCGTCATTCGTGTTGAGGGCCAATTCCCCAAGGTCGAGATCAGCCGTTGTCGGGACCTTCGCGGCAACGGACGAGCGTTTCAGTTTGATGGGCATGGGCTCTCCTCCGTCAGAAGGTGCCACCGTCGAGCGTGACCCCGTCGATGCTGCCGCCCGTAATTTCGGATCGTCTCCGAGGGCGGCGGCCAGTTCATTGAGCGTATCGAGCGCGCCCGGGGCGGCATCGATGAGGGCCGCGATGGCCGCGGCCACGAAGGCGGTCGTCGCCACCTGCGTGGTGTTGGTTCCCGCGGTCGCCGTGGGCGCGGTTGGCGTGCCGGTCAGGGCCGGAGACGCGAGGGGCGCTTTGGCATCGAGCGCACTCTGCAGCCCCGTGACCTCGGAGATCGGATGCGCATGCGTGGACGGTGCAAACGTCGCCGGTTTGCCGGTGATGCCGGTCCAGGCCACTGCATCGGCCACTTCCGCCGCGTCGACCTTGCCGTCATTGTCCGTGTCATACGTGGTTTTGGCCATATCGCCGGCGCCAAAGCTGCCAATGGCGGCCTGGACGAACGCCGTGGTGGCGATTTGGGTGGTGTTGTTGCCCGAGGCCGCCGTCGGCGCGGCCGGTGTACCGGTAAACGTCGGCGAGGCCACAGGCGCCTTGCCATCGAGCGCCGTCTGCAGCCCGGTCACGTCGGCGACCGTGTGCCCATGGGTGGCCGCGGCAAACGCGGACGAGGCCTGCGTGGCTGCAGAGCCAAGACCCAGCGCGGTCCGCTGGGCGGCGGCATCGGCGCCCGTCAGCAGCGCACGGCCGGCCAGGGTACTATCGCTGATCTGAGAGGCTGTATGCGTATGCGATGCGGCGGCCTTTCCATCCAGTGCCGTCTGCAATCCGGTGACATCAGACACCGCATGCGTGTGGGAGGTGTTCGCCTTACCGGCCAGAGCGCTATCGACTTGCGACTTGCGCACGAGGTCGGTACTTGCCGACGCGTCCTGCGACGATTTCGGGACGACGGAGAAGGTCTTGGTACCGCCAATCGTCTGCGTCGTTGATTTGTCGACGAAAGCGCCAGGGCCCGCGAGCGCGACGACATTGGTGGCATTACCGGCCCCATCGTCGCCTTTGCCGATATAGAGCGTATCATCGACTTCGTTGTGAGCGAGTTCCGCGGACTTGAGTGTGGTGGGCGCACCGGCATTGCCGGACGCACGACGCTTGATGCGAATGACGTTCGCCATGAGAGATTCCTCGTAGGGTTAGAAGTTGCCGCCGTCGAGAATGATGCCGGCGTCCAGATTGCCCGGGGGGCCTGGCACGCCTTGCGGACCCGGGTTGCCCTGGGGCCCGGCCGGACCCGGTGTGCCGAGCACTTTCACGGTGATGGGAACCGACGCGACGCGGGCTTTGATCGGCTCTGTGCCCGAGACCCGAATCCGAATGGGACCCGTATGCGGGACAACCTCGACCTTGCCCGTCATCCCAGGCCTCGTGTCACAGGCTTGATGACGGGGATTTCGAGATGGAAGTTCAGGTGACGGTCCGGCTCGAGGTCCGTGCGCACGACATCGAGCACCACGCTGCCGACCTGTAGAGCGGCCGTGGCTGGCGCCGGGATCGCGATTTCAAGAACGGTGTCAGAAATGCGCGTCAGACCGCCGTTGGCCGTGGTCAGCGTGGCGAGGACGGTGGTATCGCTGACCTTGGCGCGCACATGCGCTGTGAGCGTGCAACCGGCTGGAAACGTGGCCACATCCGTTTCGATCTGCAGCTTGTACGCGTAGCCCGCGACGATCGCGGGGCCGTCCGACACGGTCACGGTCATCACGGGCCTCCCCGGTTCTGTCAGTAGCCATTGATGCCGCTCGAGGTGAGGGTGCCGGGCTGATAGACGCGGTAGGCATCGGTCTTGACCGAGGATCGCATGATGGGCGCACATGTGCGCTCATTGGGTCCCTTTGCTCTAACCCGCCGCGGCAGTGGTGTTTTTGGCGCGGATCGTGACCGCCGCGGTGTTGTTTTGAGCGGCTTTCGGGTTGGATGAACCGAGCGCCGGATCGGGGGTCTTGCCACGTGCGGCGGAGCCTCGCCCGCATGCGCTGGCGCTGCAAGGGAGGCCGAGATCGCCTTCTGGTGGGTTATCCCCACATCAACGCCGAGCAGGAATGCCAGGACGAGCAAGGCCAAAAGGACCAGCTTGCGTGCCCGTGCGCTCAGCCGCTGGCTGATTGATCGGGCGATGACCGGCGCAGCCCCCTTGATTGCCAGACTGGCATCACGCACCCGATCCCAGCCGGTCGAGACGCGGGCCAGGCCGTCTTTTATCCAATCAAACCGCATCGGTCCCTCCATCCACCTCGATGTCCTGGGCCAAGATCGGATAGCCGCGCTGTGCCCGTTCAAGACGGTTCGCCTGCCACGTGCGGACGAGAAGGTAGAGAAGAGCCGCCACAGCCGTCAGAATGAGCCACTTGTTGTCTGCGATGAGCGCCATGATGGTGTTGATCTGCGTGAGAACGGCCGACAGCGTCTCGAACTGCGTGAAGATCGAAGGGACAACAGACGGGAGTTGCGCACTCGTCTCGGCGCCAACCGCAATAACGCCGGTGCTGAGCACGATCTTTTTGGCGGCATCCAGGAGACGGGCTTCTGTGGACCCGGCGGATTTGAGGGCCTTCACGGTCGCCGCGACGGGCCAGCGGTAGGCCAGCACCTTCGACATGGCGAAGGTCGCCTCGGTGACGGCATCGTTCTGGTTGCCACCGAGCACGCGCAACGTCTTCTTGTCCCAGTCGATCCCGGTGACAAAACCGATGTGGCCCTTCCAGGAGGTCGGGCTTTCGCGCCAGAAGACGACGACGCAACCGATCTTGGGCCCATCGAGCTTCTGTCCGTAGTAGCGACCCGAACGGGCGGTCAGATCGGCAAGGCGCGGATAACCCGACCGGGCCAGCACCGCGCCGACGAACGCCGCGCACCAGGAGGTTTCATCCCGATACCCGGGATAGCCCGCGTCACGGAAAAACCCGTCGATGGTCCCGTTCGATCCCCGGCCTGGGACTTCCTTCGTTCCAAGGTACGACCGCGCCAAGGTCAGCCACGGCGGTTCCGTCTCGCGCACAACAGAAAGGGCCCCACTGGGGGGCCCTCCGGGTTTCTGTGCCGCCTTCTTGAACAGAAGGTCGATATTGCCCGATGGCGCGCCAAAATGGCGTCGCAGCCGCTCAACCTCTGGATCCGACCGATCAATCACGGTCGCGGGCTTGCGCCACTTGGCCATCAGATCCGCATCGCGTTCGGCCTCGGCCAGGGCCATGTTGAAAAGCCCCAGGTCACGCAACGTGGCCTGGAGCTGACGCATGGTGATTTGCATCAGACACTCTCCTCAAGATGTGAAGGGGGTTGGGGAAGGGCGCTATCGGCGCTTCGGGCTCGACCCATCGGCGGAAAATCGCTCGATCAGAAACTCGTACAGGCGGTCGATCTTGCTCTCGATGCTGTCGAAGCGCTTCACGATGGCTGGCTGGTCGATCTTCGCCACTTCGATTTCGAGCATGCCGACCCGCTTTCTGATTTCGTGCAGGTCGCGCTTGATGGTGCCGATGTCTTCATGCATCTGGACGTCGCCGTCGGGGACGACTTCGCGATAAAGTTGCCGAATGTAGAGCACCGCAGCGGCCAGACCGCCGATCCCAATAATAAATACGACCACGCCTGGAAGGCTGGACGTCCAATCCTGTTCCATAAGGTTGCCCTATGCTGCTTTGAGGTTGAGGCTGGTGACGAAGCCGCCGCCGCGTGAATAGGTGTGCGTCACGCTCTCGATGCGATACGGACCATCGATCCCGGTACGGGCTCCGGCGATGACGCACAGGCCGTCGGGAATGGCGGCTGTATTGCCCTCGATGGTGCAGGTGCCTTCGGCCGCATCCCGCTCGGTGGTCGCCTTGTCCGATCCCGTCTGCTGCTTGGCCTCGTCTTCGTCGGCCTTGGCATTCCGATGATCGTGCCGGGCTTGCGTCTGGTTGCGGGTCGCTTCCTCGGTCTCCAGCCACTTGGCCTGTTTCTTGTCGTACCAGCGGGCGCGGACGGCGTTGAACTGCGTGCGGCCGAGGTCCGGGGCAATGTCCCAGGAATGCAGGTTCTGGCCCCAAGTGGCAGTGACGAACGACGTATACCCGCTGCCGCGTTTGGTCAGAAACGCCTGTGTGCCCTGAATACGGAAGTTGCCGCCGACCTCGCGGGCGATCCGCTCGCCGACGTGGATGAAACTCTCATCGCGCATGTCGAAGTAGACGCGCTTGACGTTGGCGAGCGACGGATCGACCTGGACGCTGGTCACCCCTGCTGTTTTCCCGGCCTCACTGAGAATGTCGCTGACCGTCTTATTGTCGAAGTGCCGTTGCTGGTTCTGCTTCGGCTTCTGCGTCGTATCCATACCCTTGGCGGTGATCGCCAACTTGCGCCCGCTGCCGCGGCTGCCGGAGGATTTGACCTCATCGACCGTTCCGGTAAACACGACCCGGACGCCGCCGCCCTCCCAGCCCAGCGCAATGATGACCGGCGCGCCCTTCTGCGGAAGCACAATACGGCCGTCGGTATCGTCGATGTCGAGGTTGGCGGTGTCCGAGTGCGTGCCGACATTGTCGGTGACGGTCAGAGATTGCAGCACCGGCAAAAGCGGCGCGGTGATGTTGGTGCCCGCGACCGTCACCATGAAGATCGCGCGTTTGGCCATCGGTCGTCACCAGAGCTTGATCGGGTCAAGGATCACAGGTTCCCGCGGCGTGGGGATGGGTAAGTTGAACACCGTGCCAACGGGCAGGAAGTGTGCAAGATCGGCCAGGCCAGGGTTGGTATCGAAGACCTGCTCGACGAGACCCGGCATGGGCCGCTTGAACCGCCGCCAGACGATCAGTGAGACGCTGATGAAGTCGCCGGCGACCGTGATCGGCTCGATGACCCGCCGTGGCGATCGAGATAGCTCGACCGCTCGGTCACCTTCTCAATGACAACCCAGCCCATTTGTGCGCCATCGCCCCGCATCAGGTACTGTGGACGGCCGGACGCACGGGCTTGGTAGAGCTTGGACAAATCCCCGAGACCGCCGAACTTGTGCGGATAGAGCTTGGCCTTGATGGTCCAGGTCTCGGACCCGTCGCCGACCCATTCGAGCGGTGGACGGGCGCCGACGACCGGTTTCTCGACGAATGATGTCTCATGACTGTGGTCGTAGTCGTTCGTATTGACGGGATAGACTTCAAACCGGACCGGACCCAGGGCCATCAACATCAGGCAAACCTCATGCTGGTATCGGAGAAAACGCCGCGGAAGGTCTCACGCACCTCGTCGCGCAACACGCGGCGGATCTGGTCGACGACGTCTTCGCTGTCGGCTTTTCCGTTGAAGGTCATGTTGAACACCGGCGAGACGGTGATGCCGCCAGCCTGCCCGCCCAATGACCCATTAGGATGCACGAAGCCGGAGCGCCTCGGCGTGATGAGTTCGGGGCCCTGTTCGCCGACGAGATAAGGCCGCCCGGCGCTCACAGGGCCACCACGGGCGCGCGCTTCGGGTGCCGCGGGGACGGGTGTGGAAGTGCCAGAGACCGCGCCTCGGACCCGGCTGCCGATCCCGCTGACAGCGCCGCTGATGGCGGACCCGATGCGGGAGGCGAGACCCTTGACGTAATCCATGATGGCGCCGGCCGCCGACTTGAGCCCTTCGAGAATTTGCATCCCGAGTTGAGTGCCGAACTGGGTGATGTCGACGCCAAGCGCCATGATCTGGCCGGGCAGTGACGCGAGATATGCAACGACTTGGCCAACTGCCGTACCCGCAGCCGTGCCCCACGATGTCCATGTGGACGCGTCGAGCGGCCCTGCCATCTGGCTGAGCCAGGTCCAGATCGACTGCAAGCCAGAGACGAGACTCTCGACCATCGGCTTTGCCGGTCCCAGCGCCGCCATGAAGGCAGAGCCGAAGGCCGTGAATGCCGAACCGATGCCGCTCCAGTTATTGCTGATGAATGTGCCAGCCGCTGCGATCGCGGTCAAAGCCGCACCGATACCGGTAAGCATGAGAGCGCCGCGGAGAACAAACATTGCGCCGGAGACGAGCCGTAGCGGGTTCAGGAGGCCGAGCAGCGCACCGCCAAGCGTCGAGAACACGGCGCCCATCCCACCGACGGCTTGGATCATCATCAGACCGGCCAGTGCCTGCCGGAGAGCTATCACGGCTGCAGCAGCGCGCCCAGCGAGTGCAATGAACGGCGACAGCGCAGCGCCACGAAGCGCGTTACCGAGCGTCACGATACCCAGCGCCGCGGACAGCACCGCTGCCTTCATCGACAGGAACGCCCAGGACGCTCCGATCGCCGCAACCCGTCCAGCAATCAGAACAGTCGTCGCCGTCACAACCGCGCGGGCCAGATTGGGATACGTCTCCGCCAGCGCTGCCACGCGGGTGGCAAGACTGGTCATCTGCGTCAAGAGCGGCAGCAGCGATGGCGCCAATGCGCCACCGGCCGTGATCTTGAACGTCTCCCAGGCTTGGGTCAGCGCGGCCATACGGGCGCCCATGGTTTGCAGCCTACGCTCGAAGTCCTGATCGACCATCCCGCCGGAGTTTGTCTGCATCTCCTGGCGGATGCGCAGAAACTCGTCGTAGTGCTGAACAAGCGCCGCCATCCCGAGCTGCATTTGCATGTCGGTGAACAGGTCGCTGACCTTGGTCTTGCCCTTAGATTTCTCAATGACGTCGCGGGTGATGTTGATGATGGCTTCGAGCGGCGAAACGCCCGCTTTCACCTGGGCGTCCAGCTGCTCCTTGAGATTGATGCCTCCCAGCTTCTTGAACTTACCGACAACCTGCTCCGAGGTGAGCTTCTGCAGCACGTTGCGTAGGTTCGTGGCCGCTTCGGCACTATCACCGGCGCCCTTGCGCGTGATCTGCAGCGCCGCGCCCAGCTCCCCAATGGCATCGATGCCCCGCATGCCGTTGACCTCGGCCATGGCGGCCAGCGCCGGGAGGTACTGGGCCATGTCCTTTAACTCGAAGGCGCCTTCCTTGCCGGCGCGCGCAATCATGTCCATGGCGCGCGGGAGGTCTTCGGCCTTGAGTTTGAGGTTATCGATGGCCGCCATAGCGGTCTTGGCTAGATCCGCGATATCGGCGTTGTAGGCCGTTGCCGTCTTTCCCAGCGTCGGCAGGATGGTTTCCGACGTCGAACCGTCCAGGCCCATACCAAGGAGCGTATCCATGGCGCGGGCAATGTCCATGGCTGACTGGTTCACGGTTGGCGCGAGGCCGCGCATGCGCTTTCCGAGCGCGTTCATCGCCTCGTCTCCCAGCTCCGCCTTCTGGGCAATATCGAGCAGCGCCGTTTCGAACTTGGTCGCCGCTTCGATGGGCGCCTGCAGCGCCATCTTCAAGGCATACCCGACCGCCAGGCTCTCGGCCATGCGGGCGCGCATCGCGTCGAGGCTGCGATTGGTCTGGTCGAGCGAGGTGCGCAGCCGTGCCGTTGCGTTTGTGCTGCTGACGGCGTTCCCGATACCGCGCAGCGACTGGGAGACCGACTTCGCGGGTCCACTGACGCGGTCGATCAGACTGATGATAAGTTGGGAAGAAAGACTGGCCATGGGGCCTCATTGCAAATGACTGAGAGCAGTGGACTTTTTTGGAAGGTCAAAAAGTCTCAGCACAGGGGTGACCGTGCCGCGTGGACCTGGACGATGATCGATGGGAAACCAAAGCAAGTTGATTCCAGCTGCAACGCGGAAGTTGGTGCCATGAGCAAGAAATCGAAGAAGCGCAGGTCCTATACGAACATGCCGTTGCCCCCGTCTCGGCCGCCGGCGAGTGACGATCTCGACCGCGAAATGGATCAAATGGAAGAACGCACCCCGTCTGCCTCGGAGCCTGCTGTCGCAGCCCCACCTGTTTGGACGCAGCCACACATTGAGAGCAACGAAGTCTCGGGCGACCCGTTCATAACCGATCTCCCGGTGTCCGAAGTTGCCAACGTCGACGGGCCAACGGCAGAAGGAGCCAGCGAGGAGGGATCGATATCAGCCCTGGCCTCCTCGGAGGACGCGGTCGTCACGGCCGTGGATGTCGTGATCGTGCCCGAGGGCCATCATGAGACGGGTTTCGAGCAGCGTGCGCTCGAGTCGGACATCGTAGAGGTCGAGACGCCGGCTCCCGCCCTAGAGACCATTGCCACCGCATCCCATCCGTCCGCTTCGAGGCCGCAGCAGGACCTGCGCACCGACGTCGGGTCGCTCCTCGACGGACATCGCCGGATTGCTGATCAGATCCTGGCCAACATCGAGACCAACGAGAGAGCCGCTTTACAAGCCGCCGGTGCGCTTCTGCAGGCGCGATCCCTCCCGGAGATCATGACGGTTCAACTGCGCTTTAGCGTCGAGCAATTCGCAGCGCTTGGGGTGCAGAGCGCAGAGCTGGTTGGGTTGATCGGAAAAATCTACTCGACCAGCTTCACATCGACCCAAAGTTTTTCCCGCCAGTATTGGGAAGATAGCCTGGGCCAATCGTAATTTTCAGAGGCTATCGCAGTTCCACCATCCCACTACCTCTCCGACTGCGTAAGGCGCCGCGCTTCCGCGTGCCACAGCAGCACCTCAGCCCAGTCCATGTCGTCGAACGCCGTCAGGGGCGTTGCGAGAACGTGCGCGACGTCGGCTACGAGCGACCGCCACCGCCCGGTTCCGGCGGCTTCGGCAAAAAACCAGCGATCACATCGGAGATCGCCGCAAAGTCCGCGGCATCCAGTTCGTCGATCGTCTCGGCAGCGAGACCGGTCAGGATCGCGGCCATCTCGATTCCTCGGGTGAGATCGTTGGCATTAACATCAAGGTGATCGAGCGCCCGCAGGTCTTTGACCTTGGGCCGGCGAACCGTGACCTCAGAGATCCTCTGTCCGCGGACCTGGACCGGTTCGGAAAGCTTGACGGTCTGTATACTGGCCATAGATGTGATCCCAAAAACAAGACGCTGTTTGATTGGATGGTGGGCATGGTGCTGCAGGTTTAATCGGTAAACACGCTGTCACCGAAACATCTCGTTGCAGACAGGCCACGCCTTTATGCAAAAAATCAGCAAAATGGTCTCAATTGTAAAAAGCGCGTGCTTAGCCGGCCCAATTCTATTGTTTAAAAAGCATCGCTCTTGGGAACTAGCTGAACAGGGCGTTTGCGCAGAGATGTCTTAAGCGTTGAGGGAAAGCGCTGAAAGACATTGAGTTTGAGGGTCATCACCCAAGTGGTCGCGTGCGGGGTTGCGTAGTATGGAAGGTAAGTCGTTTCTCATGTTGTTGCTGGCAACCATGGTTGGACCGGCGGTCGGTGTTGGGCTTTTTATTCTCATTCACCTCCTCTAATCGCATCCGACTTTTGGTCTGTATTGCAGCCCAGTATCCGTTGGCCTTGCACAGGTTCGCTGCGCCTCGTGGCCGAAAGTTCATGAGCGAAAAACCGGCACTTCACTGACCGCCAAGCGAGCATTATGCCTGAACTTCGACGTTGACCTCTGCAAGGGCGACAACCTACTGTTCGTATCGTGGATAAGCCACATCATGGTACTCCTGATCCTGCCTGCCGCACCGCTCCTTGGGATCGGTGCGGCTTTTTCTTTTTCGTCACGCCGACGTCCCCGTCGGCACGCGCAAGATCCGCCGCTCATCATCGTTCTGCGAGACGCCGTCGATCCGCCAATCGGCGGCGAAGAAGTCCCAGTAGAGCTTCTCCTTGTCGGCGAACCACAGCTCGTAGTGCATGACCTCGTTGATCGCGTACTCGTGCCCCTGCAGTTCGCCGCGCTGGAAAGCATCGGGTTCAATCTTGCCGAGGCGTCCTTCGAGGATAGCCTTGGCTTCGAGCGCCGCCCCGGTCCGCTTGTCGCGAACAACACCGTAGGCTGTGAAGACCTTGGATCGTGAACTCCCAAGCCCGAACTGGGTCAGCAGATCCGGATCCCAGCCGTTCAGCTTGAACGTCGGCTCGAGTTTCTGGATCCCGAGCGCCACCTCGATCTGTACCCGCGAGCCCCCGGCGTGATGATCCTGGTACATTTCCTGCAATGGCGGGAGTTTGAGTTCGGCCAGCGTCAGGTGCTTCGACGCCGTTGGGTCGTGGTCACCGCAGAAGAGGTTTGCGGCCTCCATGATGTAAATCGTGCTCATGGGTGTCCTTTCTGGTCTGCGTGTTAGCCGGTGACCGCGTCGACCTGCGCCAAGAGATCATCGAGCAGCGCATCGAGCGCCGGACGGTAGCGAGCGGACTGGATGCCGAGGTAGCGGAGGACCGGGGCTTCTTCCGCCGCGAAGTTGATGGTGAACTTACCCAGCCGCAGCTGCTCAGGGCTGTTCTGGTCGCGGGTGAACTTGATCTCGTAGCCGAGGATGTCGCCATCGGCCTTGAGGTCACGGAGCGCAAAGCTCATGGTATTCAGCACCGCCTGAATAGTCTGACCGGTGATGTTAAACCGGCCGAGGTAGAACCGCAGGGTGCGTAGGAACATGAGGTGGATGTAATCGCGACCGCGGGTGACATTATAGAACCGCCAGAGATCATCCTCGCTGGCGTTATCCGTCCCGACAAAGACGAAGCCGCCGGAGGCGATGGCCGTTTCGACGCCGAGTTCACCACGCAGAAGGACGCCAATGTTGGCCGCGAGCATCCGCTGCCCTTCCGTGGCACCATCCGTGAGCGAGAAGTTGATCGGGCGCGACGGCCCTATGATGCCTTGGACCGGCTGGTTGGCCCAGGAGTGGAAGGGACGGCCCTGCTTTTCATGGTCGCGGCGGACCCCAATGCCGATGACGGCGGGAGACAACGGCTGCACGATCGTCTGACCATTCTCGAAGACCTTGACCGCCGGATCGACTGGGATCAGGCGATCGGAGTTGAGCGTCTCGCGCCAGTTGATGGCGTCTTGCTCGGTCGTCGCCGGACCGTCGACCACAGCGTGGGCCAGCAGCTTAGCGCAGACGGCCGGCAGCGCCGCACAGACGGGGTTGGCCAAATCGGCGATGACCGCCGCACCGGCGCCGTTCGATCCCCCGCCGCCAGAGAGCGTGACCGTCGGAGACGTTTCGTAGCCAGAGCCAGGGTTCGTGATCGTGAAGCCGGTGATCACGCCGTTCGCGACCGTTGCCGTGGCCGTCGCGCCAATCCCGCCGCCCCCGGTAATCGTGACGGTCGGTGCCAATGTGTAGCCGCTGCCCGCGTTGGCGACGGTGATTGCCGACACGCCGGTGTCGCGCTGGCTCGTGAACCCGGGTGCACAGATAAGACGCGGGATCACGCCGAGCAGTGGGCCCGCTTCGACAAAGGCATGCATGCCCGTCTTGGCAACGCTATCGCCGACGATGTTGGTAATCGTCGCATTGACGTCGGCGCCCTCGGCGACACGGACGATGACGCACTTGGCGGCCACCTGGAACTCGCCCAGCTGCGCATTGATGAGGTTCAGGGCATCGGCGATTGTGCCATCTGTTCCGAGACCCAGATACTTCGTCCGGTCGTCGGAATACATAAACACGGGCGAGTTCAGCGGGAATACGCTCGCATCGGCATCGGGCGCCGTACCGACGATCCCAACCACGGCCATGTCGCTCCAGACGGCGGGGCGTGGCTCGTTGTCGATGCGTGTAATTGATATGCCAAAGGTCGGGTCGGACATGGCGGCTCCTCAAAACGAAAACCCCCGCGCGGCAAACCGGCGGGGCTGAATTTCAGGGATAGGGGTGGATCAGAAGTCGATTTCTGGGGTGGTGATCTTCAGGTCGGATTTGTTCTCCGACCGGATCAAGACTTCAAGCACAAGGGACGATCCATTATCGCTCGACGACTCACCGAAAAAACGGACAGAGCGGACAAAGCCATTTTCACCATCATCAACGATTGTGGTGACGTCTACGTCACGAACATCACCAATCTCCAGCTTCTGAGAGACCAGCGTCATTGAGGAGCGCAGCATAAGACCCTCTTAGAATCTGTTCGCACACCAGGCACCGTGCGTCATCTTTGATCAAGATATTGGTCGGCAGCCTCAGACAATGGGAGTAATTCGACAGAGGCGACTCTCAGAGGGGCTTGAACGATCGCCCGTCGCAACCGGAAGGACTCTGCCTCCTCTGCCGCCCGCCGCAGAAGTTCTCTCTTCGCCGCTTCGACATAGTCGCGACGCGCGGCGATATCGCACTTAGACTCTTGGAGGTTCCACCCGAAAAACTTGTCGGCGCGGCGCTTCCGGGCTTTCTTCCGTCTGACCATCTGAGCACTCCCGCGAGCTGAGAATGGATCGAAGGGACTTGGGATCGGCAAGTTACGCGAAAGTGATGTTCAACGCTGAATCTCACATTTGGGACTACACTATCGTGCTCGAAAATCAGCACAAGAGAGCCACTGTTTTAATTTTCAATCCGCACGATTAATAAACGCCACCGTCAGGATTGGCCGCCAGCCCCTCCAATGTCGTCAGCGTCATCTGCAGGTTGGATATCTGTGCAATGCTATGGCCGTGATTGCTGTCGGCTTTCGCGGCAATGGCAGCGACCAGACCGGCGATATCGCTCATGGCAATCGTGACGACACCGCTCTTGCCGTTGACGGAGGTGACCGGTCCAGTGGCCAGAACTTGTGCCGCCGAGGCGGCGGCCTGTTGTGCCAGCGTTGAGGCACTTTCCGCCGTCTCGACCAACTGGGTGACTTGCGCCGCCGCTTCCATGATCGCGGGGGCCACCCCCGTCGTTGCGGAAACGACCCAGTCATCGTGGGCGGTGGCCCCAATGTCTCCGTTGAGCGCCACAACCTCAAAGGCCAGACCGCCATTCTCTCGGTTGTACCCTTGGACGCGCAGGATCGCCCAGTCGTTCGCTGCCTCATCGGCATCGCGTGAGATGAGCACGTACGGCGTCGGCGTGAACAGGTCCCGCTCGGCGGTATCCGCAATCGCCAGCGTCGTCTCCAAGCCGACAGCCAGCGTGAGCGGCGTTGATGATCGCGCGACGAGAAACCCATTCTCGGACGCCGCCTGGACTTTGGCGAGGAGCGGCCCCAGAACCTCGTTGACCCGGACGAGGCCCAGCGCGACCAGATTGTCGGTCGCGTCATTGACACTGTCGAGCCCCGTCCCAAGCTTGGTGATCGTCTCCGCAATCAGCCGAAACCGCCGGTTGAAGAAGTCCCGGTCGAGCGTCTGCTGGTCGCGAACGCGCAGGTCCTCAAACCGCAGCATGGGGCTATTCCACAATCACCGGATCGGCTTTGACGACCGCGTCCGGGTGATCCTGCTTGATGGTGGTGTGGACAGTAGCTTTGACCGTATAGCGGGCCCCGGGCTTCATCATGAGGCCCGCCACTTCGATCGGCCGATTGACCGTCAGCTTGTAGTGGGTCGGCTTTTTTGCCATCAGCGGTTCCTCCTTATGACTGCGCGAACTCGATCAACTCAGAGACCAGGAACAGATCGGCTGCCGTCGTTGTCGAGCCGACGATCCGGACCTCGTATTTGCTGGTCGCCGTCATGTTGAACACGGAAGTACGCCGGATCGTGCCATTGGGCAGGGTCTCATCTTGCACCACATCGGCGGTTTCCGTGGTGGCAAGCGTTGCGCCGGTTCGCAGCGTCACTGCGCAATCGTGCTTGGCTTCTTCGTAGGCTTGCAGGTCGGTGATGATCTTGATGCTGGTCGTCGGCGACCCGAGGGTTTTGGTCTCCCCAATCCAGGTAAAGGTGGTCTTCGGCCGGCTCACGATGACCTGAGAATTGCTGAGCCCGAAACCCGGCATCAGATCGGTCGTCCCGGTCAGGGTCACGCGCAACGGGAGAATGGCCGGGAGCCCGGTCAGGTTCGGGCCGTTCGGCGCACCATCAAGCGGCACCCAGGCTCCATTCACCTGGACCTCGAAGTCGGTGCGGCAAGCCGGCGGCGTGATACCTTCATTGAGGATATCGATATCGAGGATGCCGCCCGCCAACTGAAGTGGGGCGAGTTCAATCGACAGCCGCGACCGCTCGAACTGGGCGAAGTAGAGCCGCAGTTTCAAATCGTCGACCAGATTTCCGGCAAAGAACGCGCCGTCCGTCGAGACGAAGAACGTGCCCTGCACCACGCCGTTGTCGGTGTTGGTCATGGCGACGTAATGGTCGCCCGTTGTGACGAGAACGAGGGCGTAGCGCCGTCCGGCCACGAGATACGTTGGCGTGATCGGCACCTGCGTTTCCACAAGCGACGGAAGACCCGCCCCGCCCGAGACCGAGCCCCGGGCATGCCGAAGGATGTCTCGCAGAGCAGGACATGCACGTCACCGCTCGCGGCTTTGCGGGAGAAGTAGAGTCCGACCTGGGACAGCCAGCCGTCCTGGGAGTTGAGGAACGTCTGGGCCACCTGCTGGCCATTCAGCGTCGTTGTGGTCGTGACGCGGTCCCAGTAGGGCTCCTGATAGGTGTCGATCCAGAACTGGCGCAACCGAATCCAGTGGACGTTGCCATTCGGGATGCGCTGACCGTTTGGCATGACGTCCGGGATACCGTTGGTCACCTCCCAGGTTTCGCCGTTGCGGGTGAAGATATTGGCCGCCAAATCGTACGTCCCCTGCCGCCACCAAGTGGCATTCGAGCAGACCTCGCGCGTGGCCCCGTACCGGCGGCGCTCGCGCGTGCGGAACAGCTGGCGGATTTCGGTGGTCTCGAACGAGTACTGGGCCATGCGCACTTCACCCGAATACCCGGCCAAGTTCATCCGCAGGCCGTGGCCGTACTTCGGCAATACGAAGCCGTTGTTGACGGTGACGAAGGTGTTGTTCGGGTTCAGCAGCGCCAGGGTCGAGGTCGCCGATCCGGCGGTCGGAAAGCGCACGCCCTCGTTGAGAAACGCATCATACCCCGGTTTGGCCGCATCGGTGCCCGTCTCATCGAGAAAATGGTCTGTGCCGTAGTAGATGTAGGCGCCGGGTTCATAGACCTTGCGGCGAAGCTCTTCGAGTTGCTCGGTGAGGTCCACGACCTCGATCTTGGTCGCATAGGCTTGCATCCGGTCGGCCAGCGCCGACAGATCGGTGCGCAAGGTATCGACCTGGCCGCTGATCTGGCCGCGCCACGTCTCCAAGGCCGTGACGCGATTGGCGACAAGCCGCAGGTTCGGGCATTGGGTCGGCACCCAGGGCTCGATCGACAGAATGCCGGCGGTGTCGAGGTTGACGTAGGCGATGACCGTCACGTTGGCGTCCGTCGGCGGATAGGACGGGTCTGGGCTCTCGGTTCCCGCGACCACCGACAGTTCCGCCCGGCGATGGTTCTCCATCGCCACACTCTGCGGTTCGGTTGTACCGAGCTGTGCATCGATGAGGAAATCACGCGGTTGCACGTCGGTGTCAACGGTCTGGCCGAAGGCGACAATCGCGACGCGCTTTTTAGTCACGAGCGGCAGGGCGTTGAACAGATCGAGGACCACGTCTTCGTCGCGGGCGAACACCTGCCCCCCAGCATAGAGCCGGCCGGCCGTGAGCGTCACCTCGGCGGCCGCCGTTTTCGAAGCCGTAAAGCCGACATAGCACTTGCCACCGTCAATCGTATCCTTGACGACATGATCGAGCGAGGCGCGCGCGAAGTCCTGCGCGTTGTTGAGATCGGCGGACTGGAGTTCCTGCCGATCGCGAAAGAGGACGGTGCTTTCCATTCTATGCCTCGATAAAGCGGCCGAGCGTCAGAGCGCCGACCTTGATACGGTCGCCGGCTCGCGGCGTGCGGTAGGTCTTGGTGTCGATCAGGATCTTGTCGCGCAGCGACTTGGACACGCGAATGGCTTCGCGCACATCGGCGATGGGCTTACGTCGGCCAGTGAGAAGAAACCCGTTGACGAACAATTGCGCGGTCCGCGGTTGCGCGCGACCAACAATTCTTGTGCGAACTTCGGCGTGATACGGCGGCATGCCGAGACGCGTGAATCCCACATGGGTGGAGCGTTTACGCTCATCCGGAACGCGATCCGGGTCGTGGAGATGCCAGCGCTCGTAGAGGTAGCGCCAGGCGATCGTGGGCGGCAGGCATTTTCCTGCGATGAACTGGCGCTTGGTCGCGTACAGTGCTGTCGGCTGACCGGCATGAATTTCCGCCACCGATTGCGGCCGTACGTCGATCAAGTCTGCGTCGGGGTAAACCGTCGTGTAGGTCTCGCGGCCGAGGCGATAGTTGTAACTGGCGTCCCGCGGGATGCGCACCAGACGCTGCCGGACGCCGAAGTCGTCGATGAGATAAGATCGCGCCTTCGGCGGGGCGTTCAAATGGATCGCAGCCGTGAGCTTTGGTGCGAGGACCACTTCGTCGTACGCGACGGCAGAGATCCTGCCCAAGCCCTCCATGGTGACGGCGCGAACAGTCAGAGTGGTTTCTTCGCCACGGTCCCAGAGCTTGGCCGTCTGCAGATACCTTGACCACGCGCCGACATCCTTGACGTGGCATGCACCGAGAAAAGCCTTCGGACGCCGGAACGCCGCTGATGTGAAATGGGCATACGGGTAGGTTCCACGAGCAACGAACGGATAAATCCGCAGCTGCGCAAACCGCTCCAGATACGCCGCGCGCTCGTCGTCGATCAGTGCCGGCGTCATGAAGGTCTTGGCCGGCGGCACGATGAACCGCCGCGGGTCCGCGCCCATGATCCGAATATGCTCGGCGATCGAGGCCTGCGTACCCTTGCGGGCGTGCATCGGCAGCGACCGGGCGGTCAGGACCCGGTGCTTGTCCTCCGTCCATTCCGCGTCCCACAGATCGACCGATAAACCCCAAGAGAGCCAGGGCAGGTGGCTGCTCGGAATCTCGTAAGGCTTGACGAGCTTTCGGAGTTCGACCGGCAGCCCGTCAACGCGCGCGCCCGTCTCGTCAAACGCCTCCTCGAACCGCGTGCGATTGGGCGGCAGAAGGGTCTGGCGGGTCATGGGCGGTTATTCGTCCCGTGTCGAAGCGAGCGTGATTGTGATGCGATCGATGGCGTACACCTCGATCACATCGAGGACGAGGTCCTGCGCTGGCGCGATCAAGTCGACCGAGTGGACGCCTTCTTGGTGCAACTTCGAGATCAGCGCCGAGCGACGCAGGTTCATGCCGAGCATGCGGTTGGTTTCGACCCAATCTGTCAGCGCCTGTAGCGCGCGCGTGCGTACGACATTGCCATCGGGACCAGGATAGAGCGTGAGCCGCGCCTCGATGTCTGTGCGGCGAACAATCGGCGCGACGACCTGCACGACGTCAGTGAGGGGTCGGATCGCTTCGTTCTTCAAGTGCAGCCGGATGAGTTCGCGCTCCGCGAGCGTTGGGATGGGATCGGGTCCTGCCTTGAGGACCGAGACGCGAACGACACCCGGCCGCGGGGTAGTGGCCGACACGTCGCGGGCCCAGTGGGCAACCGTGAGCGTATGATACTGATACGCGGCTCGTCGTCCTCGCCCTGCTGCCGAACGGTCGCTAACAGCGCGCCCAGGTGGTCGAGGTTCGAGCCGTACGAGGTGGCGAGCAGAACAGCCCGGGCCGCGTCATTGATACGGGCTCGCAGTCCGAGTTCTCGATAGGCAAATGCCTCAATCAGTTTGCGCGCCGGTTCACTTTCGAGATCAATGACACCGACGATCAGCGAAAAGCGGGCGACCAGGTCGTCGCGCATCTCCTTGACGATCGCCTCGTAGTCGAGCGTCTCGATGATGTCCGGAGGCGAGAGGCCGGACAGGTTAATCGCTGTGAACCGGCTCATGAGTCCAGCCTCTCCGCCAGCAGCAATCCATCCGGATTGGCGTAGACGTCCAGGCGCCGTGCGCCGGCCGGTGTAAAATCCCCATAGACCGCCCGGGGGCGATACTCGCCGTCCAGATAAACGTGCAGTTGGCCGTCGCGCGTGACCTTCACCACCGTAGACCTCGTCGGGCGTAATGAGACGGCCGAGCAGGTTCGGCACGAAGGAGCCATACCACTCGCGCATGATACGGGTGCCAAAGCGGGTGTCGAAGATATCGCGCAGAGATTGAATGACGTGCGGCCAGCCGGTGAGGATGCCGCCGGTTTCAGCGTTGAGGCCGACCGAGGGATCGCGCAGATCAATCGTCATAGCGGCGTTGATCGCTCCTTACGCTTCTCCTTCGGCTCCTCGTCTTTCGAACTTGCCGGTTTGAGGGAGCCAAGCCGCAGCTCATGCGCGGCCTGGCGCTCGGTCAGATCCAGGATCTTGCCAGCGCCCGGGTTGCGCAGGCCGACGACATAGGGCCCCGCCATTTTCGTCACGATGTAGCGCGGCATGGTGCGCCCTTTCTGTTAGATGCTGCCGGTTTCGGGAACGCCGGTCTTGGCCGGCCCCGGCATGCTGTCGATGTGCTTGTGGGTCTTATCGATGAGCTGGCCATCGTGCTCGATGCCGCCGCCGTTCTGCTTCAGGCCCTTCTCGGACAAATTCCAAGATGTCCCGCCGCATTTGAGGTCCAGGGTCTTGCCCTTCAGCGTGATGGTCCAATCGCCGTAGGTGATCACGTGCTCGTCGCCCTTGTCGGACGGCGACTGATTGTTGTTCGACCAGGTGAGGGGGAGCGCGACGGCCTGTTGCCAGTCGCCGCTTGGCGCCAGCATCGTAAACTGCTGTCCTTTCGACGGCGGTGTGTGGATCTTCAAGGCGCCGGCGACCTGAGCATACGGAATCCAAGGTGAGAGAAACGGCTGCCCGTCTTCGCTTTGGCCAAAGTTCAGACGCACGACCTGCTTTTTCGGGTCGACCTCTTCGACCGCGGCGGAGCGCATCACGCCAGAGAAGCGCCGCTCCAGTTCTGCGACGCGGGACGCCAGCTCAACGAGTTCACGGATGGCCATGCGGCACCTGTTCTTCGATGGTGACTTCGTTGGCATCCGCGGTTATGGCGCCGGTCAACATCGCACCGATCAGCGCGTGGGGCTCTTCGTCGAGATCTCCCACAGGACCAATCCCAATCCCCCGCGCGGCCTCGCGCGTCAGACCGAGTTCGGACCGGACCGTCTCCCATTTCGCCATCGGGGCGCCCGTGATGGCGTCCGTCACCAGTGTCCGAAGCGGCGTTGTGGCTGGATCCGCTTCCGCCGCAGCGAGCCACAGGCTCCACGGGCTGTTATTGGGGACCGGCTGTCCGAACGGCGGATCGGCAATCGGGTCACAGACGAGCCGCACCTGGCGGGCAGCGAACCGCACGCCCTTGTCCGCGCCGGCCCCGCGTTGGGTTTCGAGTTTGAGAAGGCGCGGAACCAGGGCGAGAATGACGCGCGACCAGGCGCTTTCGCCCGAGAGCAGCGCGCGCAGGCTCTGGCGGACCATAAGATCGAGCGCCACCTCGAGGCCTTCGTCGGTATGCGGGATCAGAACCTCAACCCCCGCCTCACCCGGCACAAAACTCGCCAGCGCCAGTTCGAGGACCAGATCGATTTCCCGCTCGGGGCCCGGCACGTCCCGACCGGTAATCTTAGCCCGCTCCTGATCGCTGCAGACGACGATAAACGGGCGCCGCTCCTCGGCGATCACGCCATCGAGCGGTGCAATCGCGCTGTCAAAGACGCGGGCTTCGGCGAAGGTTTGCCCAACAAGCGCGCGGGCCACCGCCACGCGCAGGGCGAGAGAGACGAGACTCATGCAGGCTCCGTCATCGCCAGATTGAGTGTCAGATCGCCGTTGAGGCCGCGCAGGACAGCGACGATGGAGAACGTGCGGCACCGGTT
>NCCZ01000005.1 GCA_002279935.1 Hyphomicrobium sp. 12-62-95
CCGCCGAGTGAGACGCCTTCGGCAAGAAAACTACCTGATTCGAGAATCAGGTCAGCGGGTTGCGCACGTGACGTTGGAATGAAGGCACTGAAGCAGGTGATAATCATCGTATCGGCAATAGAACCATTGCGCTTCTGCAATGGCGCACGACCATTTTGTCTGACGCATTCCCCCCAAAACAGAGTTTTCCATGCGCTCCGATCCGGAGGGCATCCTTGAGGCCGCCTTTCAAGCGTATGCGATGGGAGACCTTCCCGCCGCGGCCGCCTACTTCGCCGAGGATGTCATCTACGCCATCTATATCGACAAGGATGTGCTCCCCTTTGGCGGTGAAGTCATCGGCCGAGCCGCCATCCTCAAGGTTTGGCAAGACATCCGCCTGCAATTTGAAAATCTGGAATATGCCCCGCGCATCGTCTCCTGCGACGACGATATCGTTCGATGTCAGATCAACTTCGCATTCCGCCATCGAACCAGCGGCGAGGTGATCGATGGTGTCCTGCGCATCGTTGCCCAGGTTGCGAATGGCCAGATAGTCCGCTACCGCGAGTATCACGATCAGGAGCGGCTCCGCGCCTTCATGCGTTTGGTCGCTGGCGACGTCGTAACGGCGCCTGAATTTTGATCAGCGGCATCCGGCTTACCTATCGCAGTTTTCGATTGTCGACAGCGGCGTCCGCTTGCCATAAAAAATTAAGTTGGCAGTCAACCGATAGACGTTGGCAACGGGAAAAACTTGGGAGGCGCTAGTCAATGCTGTGCGATCCGGAAGGTATCGTTGAAGCGGCCATGGCGGCTTACGCGCTCGGCGATTACGAGACCGCAGCCAGCTACTATGCGCCGGACGCCACGTTCGCACTTTACGCCGACAACGACATTTTCCCTTTCGCCGGCGAATGGCGCGGCCGCGAAGCTATTGTCCAATGCTGGGAAAAGATCGGCGCCGCATTTGAGGTCATCCGCTTCGATATCCGCAGTATCGTTGCATCCGGCGACGTCATTCGCTGCCAGATCAGCTATGAACTGCATCACACGGCCAGCGGCGAAACACTCGACGGAATCTGCCGCCTCGTTCTCGAAGTCCGCGACGGCCAGATTGTCCGCGAACGGGAATACAACGACGTCGAGCGCATGCGCGCATTCATGCGCCTGTGCGAGTACGCCGGCCAGACCCCGGTCGAAGTCAGCGCGCGATCGACATGAGATTGCGATAGACCGTTTCAGCCAACGACTGAAACAGCGCCATGTTGCGCTGTGCGTCGGCATCGAACCGGTCGATGGCGCCGTGGCCCTGAAGCGCGTCGAGCGCGCTCCGGTACGCCGGCACACAGGCCCAATCCCGCACCGTGCGATCTTCCACTTCAATGTGCCCTTGGATGCCCCACGCGCGCGGCGCGAACCGCGCCGCCTGCACGCCGCACTGCTCCGATGAGCCCAGATGGGCGGCTCCCTCCGGCAGTTCAGCCACATGCACGCCGTGCCACTGCACACACGGCCATGTCGCGGGCAGAGAACCGAGCAACGGATCATCTTTCGCCGCCGCCGTCATGGTGACGGGGATCACGCCGATCTCGGGCGGAGAAAGCGGCCCGCATGTTCCCCCCAGCGCGTCCGCCAGCAGTTGATGCCCCAGACAAACGCCGAGAACCGGCCGCTCCAGATCGCGCACGAACCGGCGGATGGCCCGCTTCTCATCCGCCAGCCACGGATGATCTTTCAGGTCCCACACGTCCATGGGCCCACCCATGACCCAAAGCTGATCATAACCTTCAAGCGCTGGAATCGCATCCCCGTGCGTAAAGTGGACCGTGTCGATCGATCCACCATCCCGGCTCAAAAACGTACCGAGCGTCCCCGGCCCCTCGCTGTCGTGATGCTGAAAGACGAGGACACGCAAGGCCGGCACTCCGTTTCAACGGCTACGCAGGAAAGCGCGCCCCGATGTCCCGGAAACGCGTCTTGATCCGCCGCACGGTACCACTCTTCGATCGCATGACGACCGTCTCCGTCTCGGCAAAATCGCCGCGGAAGTGGACCCCGTCCATCAGCGATCCATCCGTCACCCCGGTCGCCGAGAAGATCACATCGGCCGAAGCCATATCCTCCAGATTGAACTTCCGGTTGATGTCGGTGATGCCCATTTTTGCAGCACGAATGCGCTCATCATCATTCGACGGCTTCAAGCGCCCCTGGATCTGGCCGCCGACACAGCGCATCGCCGCCGCGGCGAGCACGCCCTCCGGCGCTCCGCCCGAACCCATGTAAATATCGATCCCAGTTTCCGCCGCGTCCGTCGTCCAAATCACGCCCGCAATGTCACCATCGGGAATGAGCCGAACGGCAGCGCCGGCTTCGCGCACCGCCTTGATGAGATCGGCGTGCCGCGGCCGGTCAAGAATACACGCGGTAATCTCCGCCACCGGAACGCCCTTCGCCTTTGCCAGATCGCGGATGTTGTCTCCCGGCGACTTGTCGAGATCGACGGTACCGGCCGGATATCCGGGGCCGATCGCGATCTTATCCATGTACATATCAGGCGCGTTGAGCAGGCCGCCTTTCTCCGAAATCGCCAGCACCGCCAATGCATTCGGCATCGACTTGGCGCAAATCGTGGTGCCTTCCAGCGGATCGACCGCGATATCCACTTCCGGCCCTTCGCCCGCGCCGACCTTTTCGCCGATGAACAGCATCGGCGCTTCGTCCATCTCCCCCTCGCCGATCACGACCGTCCCTTGGATCGTGAGCAGCGCCAGCTCGCGGCGCATGGCATCAACAGCCGCCTTGTCAGCCGCCTTTTCATTCCCGCGTCCACGCAGCCGTGCTGCCGCAATGGCCGCCGCCTCCGTCACACGCGCCACCTCGAGCACGAGAACCCGATCTAGTCCGCAGCTTTTTTCCGTCGACATGCCGTCCCTCGTTCCTAATTTGGCGCGCGCGCAATGGGGTGTGCCGAAGCAAACACCCTCCCCCGCGGCCCTACAATTCCTCGATCCGGATCATCTGCGGCCGCGCCGCAACCTTGCCATCCGCCTCGATGGCATCCAGCGCTTTCCGGATGTTTTCTTCCGTCGTCTCATGCGTGATCAAAACCACCGACGCAGCCGCATCCGCATCGCCCGGCTTCTTCTGCACGATGCTTTCCAGCGACACGCCGCGATCGCCCATGCGCTTGGCAATCGACGCCATCGCCCCCGGCCGGTCGAGCACTGAAAGCCGCACATAATAAGAGCCGTAATGCCCCGCCAGGTTCGCCCGCTTGAACGGCTTCAACTGCGCCACCGGCTTCAGAAACGGCGGCAACACGAGATCGCGCGCCACATCGACAATGTCACTCGCCACCGCCGACGCCGTCGGCTTTGATCCGGCACCCGGACCAACAAGCAGAACCGATCCCGAAAAATCTCCCTCGATCGCCACGCAGTTGGTCACGCCCGACACCTGCGCGATCGTCGCCCCCTCAGGCACGAACGCCGGATGCACGCGCGCTTCGATCCCCGTCGCCGTGCGCTCCGCCACGCCGAGCAGCTTGATCCGGTAGCCGAGTGCTGCCGCAGCCTCGATATCCGCCGCGTTGATGTTCTGAATGCCTTCGACGTGGATCTGATCGGCCGGCAGCTTGGTGCCGAATGCCAGACTAGTCAGCAACGCCAGCTTATGCGCGGCATCGAATCCGCCGATGTCGAATGTCGGATCGGCCTCCGCATACCCCTTCGCCTGCGCATCCTTCAACACGTCGTCGAACGCCAGATGCTCGTCCTGCATCTTCGTCAGGATGTAATTGCAGGTGCCATTCAAGATGCCATAGACGCGCTTGACCTCGTTGGCGGCCAAGGCCTCGCGCAGCATCTTGATCACCGGAATACCGCCGGCCACCGCCGCCTCGAAGTTGAGCGACACGCCGCTCTTCTCCGCCAGCTTCGCCAACTCCATACCGTGCTTGGCGAGCAGCGCCTTGTTCGCGGTCACGACATGCTTCTTCGCCTTGAGCGCCGCCTCAACCGCCGCCCGCGCCGGCCCCTCGTCGCCGCCGATCAATTCAACAAAGCAATCAATCGACGGATCGGTCGCCAGCGCCACCGCATCGTCGAACCAACGCGCATCGCCAAGGTCCACACCGCGCACCTTATCCCGATGGCGCGCGCACACACCCTTTACGACGATGCGCCGGTCGAGCGTCTCCTCAAGACCCGGACCGTGCTTGGCGATCAACTCCAACAAGCCCACGCCGACCGTGCCGAGGCCGGCGATGCCGAGTTTCAATGGCTCTTTCATGGGTGGGACTGTCTCGGAGACGCGCGCGACGGGATCGGCGAAGGTTGAAAGACTAGCGGCTGGCTTTCTGCGGCAGGGTATCGATGGTCTCGGAAGTATCCGCGCCTTGCGAGAAGAACTTCTTCACATTGCGCGCCGCCTGCCGGATGCGATGCTCGTTCTCCACAAGCGCGATCCGCACGTACCCTTCGCCATATTCCCCAAACCCTAAGCCCGGCGACACGGCAAGATCCGCCTTCTCAATCAGAAGTTTTGCAAACTCAACAGACCCCAGATGCCGGAAGGGCTCCGCAATCGGACACCACGCAAACATGGTCGCTGGCGGCGGCGGAATGGTCCACCCAGCCCGCTCGAAACTTTCAACGAGACAGTCGCGCCGCGCCTTATAGGTCTCGCGGATCTCATCGACGCATTCCTGCGGCCCGTTGAGCGCGGCGGCCGCCGCCACTTGGATTGGCGTGAACGCGCCATAATCCAGATACGACTTCACCCGCGCCAGCGCTCCGATAAGCCGCTCGTTGCCCACCGCAAACCCCATGCGCCAGCCGGGCATGTTGTAGGTCTTCGACAGCGACGTGAATTCCACTGTCATGTCCATCGCACCCGGCACCTGCAGAACCGACGGCGGCGGGGTGCCGTCGAAGTACAGTTCCGAATAAGCGATGTCCGACAGGATGATTAGATCGAGCTTCTTGGCCAGCGCCACCGCGTCTTTATAAAAGTCGAGGCTTGCCACCATCGCCGTTGGGTTCGACGGATACGAGAGAATGAACCCCAGCGGCTTGGGGATCGAATGCCGCACGGCATGCTCCACCGCGCGCAAAAACTCCTCGCCCGTCCCCGCCGGCACATGCCGCACCGCAGCACCCGCGATGATGAACCCGAACTCGTGGATCGGATACGTCGGGTTCGGCACGATCATGATGTCGCCCGGCGCGGTAATCGCCTGGGCCATATTCGCGAAGCCTTCCTTCGACCCCAGCGTCGCAACCACTTGGCTGTCCGGGTCCAGCTTCACTCCAAAACGCCGCTCGTAATAGCCCGCCTGCGCCTTGCGCAACCCTGGAATACCCTTCGACGCCGAATAGCGATGGGTCCGCGGCTTGGCGATCGTCTCGACCATTTTCGCCACGATATGCGGCGGCGTCGGCAGGTCCGGGTTGCCCATACCCAAATCGATAATGTCGGCGCCCCGGGCCCGCGCGGCCGCCTTCAGCCGGTTGACCTCGGCAAACACATAAGGTGGCAGGCGCTTGATGCGATGAAAATCTTCGATCACGTCCCGGGGCTCTTTCGCTAGGCGGATAGAGGAGCAGCGCCACCGGCTCTCACCCTCAGGTTGAACCCGCGCCGCTGTGAAGCCCCCGTGTTTACGCTCGCCCCACCCCTCAGTCCAGAGCCTCGTCCCCACACCGAGCCGTCCGCACACATCTCTCAATCTTTTGAACAACCTAAGCCTTGGTTTGCGGCCCCCACGTCACAACCTGGTCATTCATCTCGACCAAAGAGCCATGACCATTTCGCAGGGCGACTGTGATAGAGTTCCCATCCGTCGTTGAAGTCTGGGCACCATGACCAAAGAAAAAACGCAAGCCGACCCCGTCACCCCCTACAAAATCCCCGATCCTGAGGAGTTTACGCTGAACGTTCTCCGGGCCTACGAGGACGGTGGCCGCGCGATGACACAGCTGCTGGATCGCTCGGATTCCCAAATGACGCCCTTCTCGGCCGCCAGCGAAATGGCGCGCGCCACCGAGACGATGTCGGCGATCTATACCCGCTGGATGGCCGACCCAGCCAAGTTCGCCCAGTCCCAGGCAGAACTGGTCGGCTCCTATGCCGAACTCTGGAACCGCACCATGCAGCGCATGCTCGGCGTTGCACCCGAGCCCGTCATCGAGCCCGCCCCCACCGACAACCGCTTCCGCGATCCGGAATGGTCGACGAACCCCTATTACGACTTCTTCAAGCAGGCCTACCTTCTCACCACCAAGTGGGCGGAAGACAACCTCGCCGGCACCGAAGGTCTCGACGAAGCCGGCCGCAAGAAAGCCGAATACTATTTTCGCCTGATGACCAGCGCCTTTTCGCCGTCGAACTTCCCGATGACCAATCCGGAAGTCGTTCGCGAAACCATGACCACCAACGGCCGCAATCTTGTCGAAGGCGTCCATCTGCTCCTGCGCGACCTCGAAGGCTCCGGCGACCTGATGCGCATCAGTCAAACCGATTCCTCCGCCTTCGAAGTCGGCCGCAACCTCGCCACCACGCCCGGCAAGGTCGTCTTCCAGAACGAACTCCTGCAGCTGATCCAGTACACGCCCACCACGGATAAAGTGCGGGAAATGCCGATTCTGATGGTCCCGCCGTGGATCAACAAGTTCTACGTCCTCGACCTCACGGCCCAGAAGAGCTTCATCAAATACGTTGTCGATCAGGGCTTCACGGTATTCGTCATCTCATGGGTGAACCCGGGCGCGGAACTGGCCAACGTCACTTTCGAAGACTACATGACTGAAGGCCTCTTGAACGCCGCAGATGCCGTCCACCGCGAAACCGGCCTGGAGCAGTGCAACGTGCTTGGCTATTGCGTTGGCGGCACGCTGCTCGGCACGACTCTGGCCTGGTTAGCCTCGCGCGGAGAAACCCCCTTCAACTCCGTCACATTCCTCACCACCCAGGTCGACTTTTCCAAGGCCGGCGACCTGCTCCTCTTCACGGAGGATCAGCAGCTCGAAGACCTCGAAGAAGTCATGAAAGAACGCGGCTTCCTCGACGGTTCGCGCATGGCCAACGTCTTCAACATGATGCGCCCGCGCGACCTCATCTGGCCTTACGTCGTCAACAACTACATGTTGGGCCGCAAGCCCTTCCCCTTCGACCTGCTCTACTGGAATCAGGATTCAACGCGCATCGCCGCCGCCTGCCATGGCTTCTACCTGCGCGAGTTCTACAACGAGAACAAACTCGCCAAGGGCCAACTCGAAGTCGGCGGCGTGAAGCTCGACCTCTCAAAGGTCAAGCTCCCGATCTTCACCATCGCCACCCGCGACGACCATATCGCACCCGCTGAAAGCGTTTACATCGGCGCCCGCATGTTCGGCGGCCCGGTCGAATTTGTGCTCGCCGGATCAGGCCACATCGCCGGCGTCATCAACCCGCCCGACAAGGTCAAATACCAGTACTGGACGTACGGCAACCTGAAGCCGAAGCAGCTGCAGGACTGGATCGGCAAGGCCGAGGAGCATCCCGGTTCCTGGTGGCCCTACTGGATCGAATGGCTGCACGGCAAATCCGGCAACTGGACGCTGCCCCGCGAACCCGGCGAGACGCTGGGCGTCATCGAGCCCGCGCCTGGCAGCTACGTCAAGACAACCCACTGATCTCCGGCCCGTCGCATTAATCTTCACGCATCGGTAACGATACTTTTCAACGGAAGATTAGCGCAAAATTGGCATGATCGCTTGGCTGCGAACCCGTGCGCGACGACCGCGCACACTGCACGCACGAGTGGTGACCATGAACGACATGAGCATGCCCGACATGACTGTCGTCGTCGAAGAGAACGCGCTTCTGGCGCGCATCTACGCACGCATGCCCCTCGACGTGCAGATGTCATTCACACCCGAGCAGATCGCAGCCCTTGGGGCGGCGACATACGATCCCCCCACGCCGCACAAAGTCGCCATCCGCCGTGTGTTCGGCATGTTTGGCAAGCGCTACTACTTCGCACTCTTCATGGGCCGCGACCGCCGCGGCAACCGCGAGAGCTTTGTCCCCGTCAACGAATTCCGCGCCGATTGGCGCTACGTCGTCAGCGTCCTCGGCACGCTCGGGCTGATCTTCGCACTGATCGCACTTGCCGCAACGCAAGTCTGGCTCTACGCGGCCTCCGCCGTCGGCGGGCCCTACAGACCCGTCTCCTTCCAGGAATTCACGCTGCCGGGCTTAAGCGACGGCCTCAAGCGCTTCTTCTAGATCCGCGATCAGATCGGCTGAATCCTCAATTCCGATTGAGAGCCGCACGACATCGGGGCCTGCCCCCGCAGCAATCCGCTGCTCGTCGGTGAGCTGCCGGTGCGTCGTCGACGCCGGATGAATGACGAGCGATCGCACGTCGCCGATGTTGGCCAGATGCGAAAAAAGCTTCAGGCTCGAGACGAACTTTTTGCCCGCCTCATACCCACCCTTGAGCCCGAACGTAAACACCGCCCCCGCCCCGCGCGGCGTCAACCGCGTCGCCAGCGCATGATTGGGCGACGACGGCAGACCGGCATAGTTCACCCACGCCACCGCCTTATGCCGCTCCAGAAACGCCGCGACCCGCACCGCGTTCTCGCAATGCTTCTCCATCCTGAGCGGCAGCGTCTCAATCCCGTTCAAGATCAAGAACGCGTTCAACGGCGCAATCGCCGGTCCCAGATCGCGCAACCCCATCACCCGGCACGCCAGCGCGAACGCCATCGGCCCAAAGACATCCGCCAGCACCATCCCGTTGTAAGACGGATTGGGGTCGACCAGCGTCTTGTAGCGATGCTTGGCGCCTTTCCAGTCGAACGTCCCGCAATCGACGATCACACCGCCGATCGAGTTACCCTGCCCGCCCATGAACTTGGTCAACGAGTGCACGACGATATCCGCACCGAACTCCTTCGGCCGGCACAGGTACGGCGTCGCCAGCGTGTTATCGACGATGAGCGGCACACCCGCTTCCTTCGCGATCGCCGCGATCGCGGGAATGTCGATCACGATGCCGCCCGGGTTCGCGATGCTCTCGATGTAGATCGCCCGCGTCTTTGGCGTCAGCGCGGCCCGGAAGGTCTCCGGCTGGGTCGCGTCCGCCCAGACAACGTGCCAATCAAACTTACGGAAGCCGTGGTTGAACTGATTGACCGACCCGCCGTAAAGCTGCCGCGCGGCGATGAACTCGTCGCCCGGCTCGAGCAGCGTGTGGAACGTCAGCATCTGCGCCGCGTGCCCCGACGCCACCGCCAGGGCCGCCGATCCGCCTTCAAGCGCCGCAACGCGCGCCTCCAGAACCCCCTGCGTGGGGTTCATGATCCGGGTGTAGATGTTGCCGAACTCCTGCAAGCCAAACAGGTTGGCCGCGTGATCCGCGTCCCGGAACACGTAGGAGGTCGTCTGATAAATGGGCGTCACCCGCGCGCCGGTCGCCGGGTCTGGGGTCGCGCCGGCATGAACCGCAAGGGTTGCGAAATGTGGGGTTTTGCTTCCAGTCATGGCGTCCTCCAGCGTCCAGTTTTGGAAGCGAGAGGGAACCGGTCCCGGTGCGGCTGTCAACCGCCGAAAATTCAGGCGCTCTGCAAACCGCTTGGCTCTCAGACCGGAGCTGCAAGGCGCTGTCCACCGGGCGGCTCGGGGGCGCCGGCCCGGCTGAAAACGCTGTCGACGTCAGATCTTGGCATAGAGACCGGCGCGGTGGCAGGTCCACTTCTTCAACACCCACTTCGGGTGCGCTTCGATCCATTTCGCGATTTCGGGCTGGGCGCCCATCATGCACTGCATCGGCGTCAGGTTCTCGGCCGAGTAGGTCAGCGCAACGTCCTTGCAGCGGGCGGGATCATTGATGAGACAGACGGAAACCATCAGTTCGAGCATGGAACACCTCTGCGTAAGTTTTGACCTCGTTGCCGAGGCCGGTTGCAGAAAGGGCGTCCATCCCGTCGCGTCTTTTCGTTGATATAAAAGGTATGCCTGGGAAATAATCCTGGCAAGTTTATAAAAGCGGCAGGAATTGCCTGGGAAATAATCCTTTTCCCCGTGTTGCGGTGGAGCGACGCATATTTGGTCAACACCCGGAAAATGACGCGAATTTCGCGATTCGATCGGCAAGCATGGCTGCTCTCACGCCCGCGCATGCCATAGTTTCAGTCGGTCTGGCCGTTTTGACCCGCCGAATCGCACTCCAATTGAGTCGCGGCGTCACAGCGTTTTGAGAAACGCCACGAGCGCCGCCCGCTCCCGCGCATCGAGTTCCAGATCCTGCACGAGGTTTGGCCCCAGCGACGGCCGCTTCAAATGCCCGCCCGCGTAATGCGCCACCACATCCTCCAGCGTCGCCAGCGACCCGTTGTGCATGTAAGGCGCCGTCTTGGAAACCTGCCGCAAACCGGGCGTTTTGAACGCCGGAATCCCGGCCGCGCCGCCCGCAACCACGCTCCGTCCCGGATCATCGCTGGCGACGCCGATGTCGTGGAACCCGTCATCCGCCATCCGCCATCCGCCGTGGCACCCCACGCACCCACCCTTCCCGACGAAAATCCGAAATCCGCGTCTCTCCGGCTCACTCAACGCCGCCTCATCACCCGCAACCCACCGGTCGAACGCCGTCACCGGCGAAACCAAGCTCCGCTCGTAGGCGGCCAGCGCCGCAATAACGGTATCCTCCGAAACCCCGCCATCCGGAAACACCGCCGCGAATTGCGCCCGCATTTCCGGATCGGCACCAAGGTCCGCCAACGTCCGCGCCCAATCGGCGGCCAATTCATTCTCAGCCGTCAAAGGAACGCGCGCCTGCGATTCCAGCGTCGGCTCCCGCCCATCCCAATAAAAGGCTTTCCCCTCCGCCAGATTGAACAGATGCGGCGTGTTCCGCTTCAGCGCCGTCCCGTCCCGTCCACGCGCTAGGCGCAACCCATCGCTATACCCGCTCTCCGGCCGGTGACACGACGCGCACGAGCGGTCACCATCACGCGACAGCCGGGCATCCGAAAACAGCGCCGCTCCCAGCGCCTGCCTCTTTGCCTCGATCTCATCAACAGCCCGAGCCGCCGGCCGCGCAAAAATCGAGCGCCAGATCTGATCGGGCGCAGGCGATCCCTCGCTTTCCACGCCCCCCGCGCCCAGCACGCTCACGACGGCCACCGCGCTCAGAGCGATCGCCGCCCGCATGGCGCGCGCCCTAAGCACGGATGCGATCGTCGTCATCGTCATCCCCGTCGCTCTCGCCCATCGCGGCCTCATAGACCTCATACGCCGAACCCGAGTTCACCAGAGCAATCCCGATCCCCACGATCACATCCGGCCACATCGACCCCGTCGCCGCCGTCGCCAGTCCCGCCCCGATAATCGCCACGTTCGCCGCCACGTCATTGCGCGCCGACAAAAACGCCGCCAGCGATAGACTTCCACCCTGATGCCGCACGCGCGACAATAAAAGTGCGCACAGACCATTCACCGCCAGCGCGCCAAGCCCCGCCAAAGTCAGGATCGTGGGATCGGGAATTGACGGCGCATTGAACTTCTCCCACGCCGTATAAAGCGCCGCCAATCCCGGCACCAACAGACACACCGCCAGCAACAGCCCTACGGCCCGCCGCCGCGCCGCCGTCCACCCCAGCGCCACAAGCACCAGCATGTTGATCGTCGCGTCTTCCAGAAAATCAATGCTATCGGCAAACAGCGCCACCGAGGCAATCGCCACCGCGATGGAGAACTCGACGAAGAAATATCCGAAGTTGAGGGCTGCAACGGCTGCCACCGTGCGCTTCAGCGCACCGTGCTTCGGCTCCTGCGTGCTTTGATCCAAATTCGAACTCCAGCCCTGGCAACCGCCTTGGCCGCTGATAGGGGATCGGCTCCCTCAGCGCAATCCTGAGGTCCATCAGGAAAATCAGGCCACCCTGTCGTTTACCGCATCTGCGAGACAACAGACCTCTTGCCCGCACCCGCGAGGTAGCCGTATTGCGCGCCAGCCGCCTTTAGTGTCCAACCAGCAGACTATCCGTTCGAGCGTTGATCCGATGCCCCCACCCTCATTTTCAGCAGCTGCCTGCCAGACAACGCTCTTCAATGCCCTGCGTTCGGCCGCTAGCCAACACGGCTCGAGCAAGGTGATCCTCGAAGACGCCGAACGCCAGCCACTCACCTACAAGCGCCTCATCCTCGGCAGCCTCGTCCTCGGCCGCCGCCTCGCCCGCGAAACCGCGCCGGACCAAGTCACCGGCCTCCTCCTGCCCAACGTGAATGCACTGGTCGTCTCGCTTTTCGGCCTCAACGCCTTCGGCCGCGCGATCGGCCTTTTGAACTTCACCGCCGGCGCACGCAACATTCAATCAGCCGTTAAGACCGGCCCGCTGCCCGTTGTCGTCACGTCGCGCCGCTTCATCGACACCGCCAAACTCGACGACCTTGTCGAAGCCATAGAAGCGACCGAATGGACACCCGGCCGCAAGGCGCGCGTCCTTTACCTCGAAGACATCCGCAAAGAGATCGGCGGCAAGGAGAAGCTCATCGGGCTGGCATCGTCCCTCGCCCCAAACCTCGCCACACCCAAAGCCCGCAGGCCCGGCGACACCGCGGTCATCCTCTTCACATCCGGCACTGAAGGCGCCCCCAAAGGCGTTGCGCTCACCAACGCCAATCTCATCGCCAACGCCAAACAGATCTTCACGCACGCCACCGGCGCACTCTCGTCAGCCGACATCGCCATGAACCCGCTGCCGATGTTCCACTCCTTCGGCCTCACCGCCGGCACGCTCATGCCCCTCCTCAACGGCATGAAGGCCGTCCTCTATCCAAGCCCCCTGCACTACAAACAGATCCCCAAACTCATCAAGGAAACCAAAGCCACCCTCCTCCTCTCCACTGATACCTTCCTACAAGGCTACGCCCGCGCCGCCGACGACGGCGAAACGGATAGCCTCCGCTACGTCGTCGCCGGAGCAGAGCGCGTGAAGGAACAGACGCGCGCGTTGTGGGCGAAAAGCGGCACCGAGATCCTCGAAGGCTACGGCGCAACGGAATGCTCGCCTGTCATCTCCTGCAATCTCCCGGCACAGAAGCAGGCCGGCAGCGTCGGCCGCGCGCTGCCCAGCATCGAGTGCCGCCTCACCCCCGTCGAAGGCATCGCCGAAGGCGGCCGCCTCCTTGTGCGCGGCCCCAATGTCATGGCCGGCTACATCTTGGCCAACGCCCCCGGCGTCATCGTCCCCCCGCCTGACGGTTGGCACGATACGGGCGACATCGTCACCATCGAGGACGGCTACATCCACATTCGCGGCCGCGCCAAACGCTTCGCCAAAATCGGCGGCGAAATGGTCTCGCTCGCCGCCATCGAAGCGCTTGCCTCGGGTCTCTGGCCCGACAACACCCACGTCTGTGTCTCCCTCCCCGATCCGCGCCGCGGCGAAAGCCTCGTCCTCGTCACCGACAAGCCCGATGCCGATAAGGCCGCGCTCGCCGACTACGCCCGCGACCAGGGCTTCACCGAACTCTGGGTCCCCAAGGCCCTGCTCGTGACACAACAGATCCCCATTCTGGGCTCCGGCAAAGTCGACTACGCTGCGACACTTGAAATGGCGCGCGAAGCCCGCCCCCTGCTCTAGACCACCAGACCGCCCCACACCGGATCCCCATGACCGATACGACGACCTTGCCTCAATCTTTAAGCGACCGCGTCCGCGACCGCCTGACCCGCGCCCTCCTCGCGCCCATCCGCGCCTTCCGCCCGCAATATTTGCCCCTGCTGATGGTCTATTTCGCCTATGGCGCGCTCGGCATCATTGCGGTCGCCGACAGCTTCTGGGTCAAGAAGGAACTCACACTGTCGCCCGCAGCATTGGCTCAACTTGGCGTCTGGCTGACGCTCCCCTGGGCCGTCAAAATGATCTTCGGCGAACTGGTCGATACCGTCCCGCTGCTGGGCTCCCGCCGCCGCGGCTATGTCTTCCTCGGCGCGTCCCTCATTGCCACCGGCCTCATTCTGCTCGCTGGCGCGGCGGGAAAATGGATCACCTTCGCTCCGCCCGAACAGCTCTACATCATCGCCCAGATCGTCACCGTCATCGGCGTTGTCCTGCAAGATGTCGTCGCCGACGCCATGAGCACCGAAGTCGTCCCGCGCGTGACCCCCGACGGCACGCCGCGCGCCCAATCCGAGATCGACCACGATCTGGGGATGGTCCAAATCCTCGGCCGCCTCGCGCTCTCGTTCGGCGCCCTCTCCGTTGCGGGCCTCGCCGGCTATCTCGCGAACACGCTGCCCTACGAAACCGTATTTCTGATCGGCCTCATCATCCCGGCCATTTCCGCCAGTGGCGCCCTTCTCGTTCGTCTGGAATCCAGTGAAAGCCGCCCGACAGACTGGCGCATTCTCGGCGGCGGCCTCGCCTTTGGCGCGCTCATCGTTCTCATCGGCTACAATGAAGTCCCCTACGCCCAGGAAATCACCTTCCTGCTCTCGCTCACGGTCATCGTCACGATGCTCAAACACGTGACCAGCGACATTGACCCGAATACGCGCCTGAAAATTCTCTACGCCGCGCTGATCATCTTCTTCTTCCGCGCCACCCCCGGCATCGGCGAAGGCTATCGCTGGTTTACGATCGACATGCTGGGCTTCGACGAAGCCTTCTACGGCATCCTCGGCCAGATCGGCGCCGCCATCGCCCTCATTGCCGCCTGGCTTCTGTCGGATGCCATCACGCGCCTGCCCGTCGCCCGCGTTCTACTCTGGCTGACCATCCTCGGCGGCGTCCTGTCGATCCCGAATGTCCTGCTCGTTTACCGCGTCGACCTCTGGACCGAAGCCACCTTTGGCTTCGGCGCCCGCACCATCGCTGTCATCGACGCCGCCGCCGCATCCCCCCTCGCGCAGCTGAGCATGGTCCCCCTCCTCACTCTCATCGCCATCTACGCCCCGCCGTCCAAACGCGCCGTCTGGTTTGCCCTTATGGCGTCCTTCCTGAACCTCGCCCTCATCGCAGGCCAGCTCGCCACTAAATACCTGAACCAGATCTACGTCGTTGAACGCGGCAACTACAGCGAACTGCCGTCTCTCGTCGTCATCGCCATCGTTCTCGGCGTCGCCATCCCGCTCGCCGCCATTCTGGCCTTCAGCGGCCGCCTGAAACGCCAGTCGTAAGGACAAAACCTCACCCCAATCGTGCCCCGCGCGCCACGGTGCCGCTGAGAAACAGTTATGCCTCCGTCGATCCCTTGACCCCCATGGCGGGCTCTTCCAGAACTGTCGCCCGGGGGCTTTCGGCTCCGCGGCTGCGGCCTTGACGGGACGGGGCCAGCCGCGGTGAAAGCCCATATCGATCGGCACCGTTCAATCTTCACCGTTCAATCAACGACCACAAACTTAACGACCACAAACAAGGCGTTCTCTCCGCATCGCCCCAGCGAGGGTCTGATTCCAGCGGGCAGGATGAACGAGGGGACAACGTAAAAATATGAGCGACCTGAACAGCACCGGCGCCAGCGCCGCCGCACCGCCGCCTCGCTTGCTCGACGCCAAATGGGCGCTCCGCCGCGCCCTACTGGGACTGCTCATTCTCACAGTCGGCGTTGGCTCCATGGCGTGGTTGACCCACGCCTCCATCGACCCGAACCTCGAAACCTCGTCAATCACCACGACCCGGTGATGGCTTGAGCGGCACCCTCTCCTCTATGCGGTGCCCCTTGTCGCGGCTAGTCTGACGTCCCGCGCCTACCTTACGAGGTCGACATGCCCACCACCGAATTCCTGCAGTTAATCGTTGTTGCCCTGGTCGCGGGCTACGTCGGGTATCTGCTTGGACGGGCAAGCGCCAAGGCAAGCGGAAACCAGCACACCGCTGAAGCTCGGCTCCCGGGCCCCGAAATGGGCGAGGCGCCAGCCGCGCCACCGCCGCGCCGCTCGTCCGCGCCACCCCCAGCAGGAGCCGGCGGGACTACCGCAAATCCAAGCAACGAACGCGCGCCGCCGCGGCGCTCGTCTGCCCCACCGCCGGCAGCGGCCGGACTGATGAAGCGTGACGACGAATAATTTGGGATAAACCTCGCATTTGCGCCGTGTTCTGAAGAACGGTGATTGCGGCTGATGCACCTGTGGCCATGTTCGGCTTGAAAGCCACGACGGCTCACGTATCATCCCCTGCCGTGACAGCTGTCCAGGTTCGCCTACAAATTTGGACGAGAGCCACCGGACGGTGTGACTGAAGGACGGGCGATGAGCGAGCAGCGAAAGCATTTCCCTGAATTCTATGTCACCGCCGCGCAGCCCTGCCCCTATCTTGCGGGCAGGCTCGAGCGCAAACTGTTCACGCACCTGACACCCGACAAACAGCCCGCACTCGTCGACAACCTGCTGCGAGGCGGTTTCCGTCGCAGCCAAAACATCGCCTACATGCCCTATTGCGAAGGCTGCCACGCCTGCGTCTCCGTGCGCGTCGTGGTCGACGAATTCCGCGCATCGGGCTCCATGCGCCGCGTTGCAAGCGACAACATCGACATTTCGGCACACCGCGTCCCCGCCCAGCCGACATCCGAACAGTTCAGCCTCTTTCGCCGCTACATCGACGCCCGCCACGCCGACGGCGGCATGGCCGACATGAGCGCGCTCGACTACGCCTTGATGGTCGAAGAAAGCGTCATCGAAACCGCGATTACCGAATACCGCATCAAGCCGGCCGAGATGGCGCTGTCATCCGACCCGCACCGCTGGCCGCTCGCCGCCGCCGCCCTGTGCGACCGTCTCTCCGACGGCATCTCGATGGTCTATTCGTTCTACGAGCCCACCGAAGCCCGCCGGGGTCTGGGCACCTACATGATCTTAGAGACCATCGAATACGCCCGCAGCCTCGGCCTGCCGTACGTCTATCTCGGCTACTGGATCGAAGGCTCGCGCAAGATGAATTACAAAACCCGCTTCCTCCCCCAGGAACGCCTCGGCCCCAACGGCTGGGAACGGGTGTAGAGCAGGCTTACTCCCCTAACTCCGCGTCGATCTTCTGGAACATGTAGGCCCATTTCGCATTCTGCGTGTTGACGAGCTGATCCATGTGCCCGCGCAATTCTTGATAAAGCCCGCAGTCGGGGGTGGCCGACGCACTGCCCTCACCGCCCATTGATACGATCTTGTTCAAAAGCTCATTCGTCTTGCGGTCGAACGAGTCGATCGTATTGTCTTTGACGTAGGGCACGGCCTCTTTCAGGAATTCGTCCTCGGTCCACCCTTTCTTGGTGCGCAGCGCCCGCAGCTTTTCCTGGAACAGCGGCCGGTTTTGACTGTTGAGGTCGCGCAACGCGCCTGCCGACAGATCGACCACCGTCTCGAAATCGGATTTGCTGCACGCCGCCAGCCCCGTCTCGGCAGGAGCGGCAGCCGCAGCGGGCGCGGCAGCAGCCGGGCTAGGAGGGGCCTGAGGAACCTCTTGAACAGCGTCCTGCGCTGTAGCAACGCGGATCGCACCGAGCATCACGGCGGCCGCAACAGCCACGATCAACCCGCCATCCCTCATCAATTGACGACCCGTCCACGCACCCATGTAAGTTTCGTAGCGAGCCGTCATCAAGCTGACAAGAGCAGCCCCTGGAAAACTCTCATCCTTTTGCGTGCGCAGCTTTCCCGGTCACATGGAAAACCCTCGCAGGTCAGAAGGCCGGCCCAAACTTGTTTGACCTCGGAAAGCCCTTCGGGACCACATGCCCGGCCTGCGCCCGCTCACCAACCCACTCCTTCAGGTCGCTCCACGGCAGCGTGAACGTCCGCCCCGCGCTATCGAGCCACGTCAGGCCCTCCTTCTTGTTGAACACCCGGATGTCCGACAAGCCACCATCCTTGAAGCGCTGCAGGATCGTTCCCTTGCCTCGCGCCATCTCGTTTACATCCTCGAGCTTGAAGATCAGAAGCTTCCGGTTCTCACCGACGGTCGCGACCATGTCGCCCTCTGCTGGCACAACGACCGCCGCCTCCTCGTCATCCGCGACATTGAGGATCTGCTTGCCCTTGCGCGTCGAGGCGACAACCTCTTCCTCAGCGACGAGGAAGCCATACCCGCCACTGGAGGCAACGATCAGCTTGCGCGCCGGATCGTGCACGAACAGCTCCACAAAATCGTGGTTCTCCTCCAGGTCCACCATCAGCCGCACCGGCTCGCCATGCCCGCGCCCGCCGGGCAGCTGGCTGGCATCGAGCGTGAAGAACCGCCCATTCGTCGCAAACAAGATGAGCTTGTCCGTCGTCATCGCCTTGACGGACTGCTTCAACGCATCGCCCTGCTTGAAGTCGAGCTTCGACAGATCGTCCTGATGCCCCTTCATCGCCCGGATCCAGCCCTTCTCAGACAGGATGACGGTGATGGGTTCTTTCTCGGTGAGAACCTCGTCCAGATCGACAGCGATTTCCGGCGCCTCCGCGAACGACGACCGGCGCGCGCCCAACGCCGTCTTCTTCGAATACCGCTCCCGCGTCGCCTTCACCTCGTCCGAAATCCGCTCCCACTGCAGATCATCCGACTTCAAAAGCTGCTGCAGCTGCCGCTTTTCCTTCGACAGCTTGTCGTGCTCGGCCTTGATCTCGACTTCTTCCAGCTTCGACAGGCTCTTCAAGCGCAAGTTCAGGATCGCTTCCGCCTGCACGTCCGTCAGCTTGAACCGCGCGATCAGCGTTTTCTTCGGCTCATCCTCGAACCGAACGATGCGGATCACCTCATCGATATTGAGATACGCGATCAGATAGCCGTCCAGCACTTCCAGCCGGTGCTCAATCTTCCGGAGGCGATACTCCGATCGCCGCACGAGCACATCGACCCGGTGCTCCAGCCACTGCTTCAGAACATCCTTGAGCCCCAGCACATTCGGGATCTGCCCGGCCGAAAGAACATTCATGTTCAAGCCAAACCGCAGTTCCAACTCCGTCGCGCGGAACATGCTCTCCATCAGCAGCATCGGGTCGATCGTGCGCACCTTCGGCTCAAGAATAAGCCGCACCTCTTCCGCGCTCTCGTCTCGAACGTCGCCGAGCAACGGCAGCTTCTTCTCCGTCATCAACTCGGCGATCTTCTCGACGAGCTTGGCTTTCTGCACCTGATACGGAATTTCTGTCACGACGATCTGATAGCCGCCGCGCGCCGTCTCTTCCTTCACCCACTTGGCGCGCACCGTGAAACCGCCGCGCCCGGTGCGATAAGCTTCCAGAATGTTCTCGCGCGGCTCGACGATGACACCGCCCGTTGGGAAATCCGGACCCGGCACAAACTCAACCAGCTTCTCAACCGTCGCATTCGGATGCTTGATGAGATGCAAAACCGCCGCGCACAGTTCGTCCACGTTATGCGGCGGAATGTTCGTCGCCATCCCGACCGCGATCCCGGCCGACCCGTTGGCCAAGAGGTTCGGAAACGCCGCCGGCAGAACGGACGGCTCCTGCTCGCGCCCATCGTAGTTCGGTCGGAACTCGACCGTGTCCTCGTCGATCCCGTCGAGCAGGTCCGCCGCAACCGGCGTCAGCCGTGCTTCCGTGTAGCGATCGGCCGCCGGGTTATCGCCGTCGATGTTGCCGAAGTTCCCCTGCCCATCGACCAGCGGATAGCGCACCGCGAAATCCTGCGCCAATCGCGCCAGCGCGTCGTAGATCGCTTGGTTGCCGTGCGGATGGTAGTTACCCATCGTCTCGCCGACGATTTTCGCGCACTTGCGATACCCGCCCTCGGGGTCAAGTCCGAGCTGCCGCATCGCGTAAAGAATGCGCCGGTGCACCGGCTTCAGACCGTCGCGCACATCGGGCAGCGCCCGGTGCATGATGGTCGAGAGCGCATAGGCGAGATAACGTTCCTCAAGGGCGTCCTTGAGGTTGACGGGCTCGATGGGGCCTTCCCCGGACGGCGGAATCGAATGTTTGCTCATGTGCTGTGGTTACTGGACTGAGCCCCGCCCCTCAAGTGCCGGGCCGCCACATGTCCCCATGGGTTGCCTCATCAACAGCCGAATTTTGCCAACTTGTTCGCGTTTCGGTAGCTTTGCACCACAACTGGAAAGAGCCCGTCCGCAATGCCGCTACCCGATGTCCCGGCCGTCGAACAGGTCGTGATCGAAATGACCAACGCTTTCCGGCGCGAGAACAAACTCGGGCAAGTGAAGGCAAGCCCGGCTTTGACGAAGGCCGCCCGGGCGTACGCGGCCTATCTGGCCAAGAACAACGCCTTCTCGCATACGGCCGACAACCGCGACGTCGGCGCCCGCGCCGCCGCCTCTGGCTACCAATGGTGCTCGATTGGCGAAAACCTCGCCATGAACCTCGACAGCCTCGGCTTCGAAACCCGTGAACTCGCCCGGCAAACCGTCGAAGGCTGGATCAACTCACCCGGTCACAAGGAAAACCTGCTCGGCCCCCACTACACGGAGATCGGCGTCGGCGTGGTACAAGCCCCCGACAAGAATCCGAAGTACATCGCCGTCCAGGTCTTCGGTCGGCCACAGTCCGCAAAATTCACGTTCCAGATCGCCAACTCGGCCGGCGTCCCCGTGTCCTACACCTTCAGCGGTGAGACGCATGATCTGAGCCCATCGATGAGCGTCACCCACACCGCCTGCACGCCCGGCGCACTCGATTTCATCAAAGCCGGTCCGAAGAAAGTCGCCGCCAAATTCCAGGCCGCCGACCAGACCGTTTACACCCTGAAAGGCGACGCAAAAGCCGGCCTCAAGGTCGAACTCTCCAAACGCGCCACGCTCGATTAAGCCGCTACGACCGATCGATGTGCGTCATGATCCGCGACCGCGACTCCGGCAGCGTATCCCCCTTCGGCGCCAGCACCCGCTGCTCCAGAAAATACCCCGTCAACGCAAAGCCCGCCTCGACATCCTCCCGCGTCGCATGCCGGTCCCGCGCCGATGTCAGGAACTGCGGCAGCGCCAGCAGCCGATCCTTGTACGGCTCTCCCGCCGAGGCCGACACCGCGCGGCCCGACTTCGGCGACACGTAAATTAGCTGATCGTTGCCCCCCGTCGCCGCGCACGCCGACAGCTCCAATCCAAATCCCAATTCCTGCAATAGTGCCAACTCCCAGCGCACCATCAGCGCCGGCCACACCGTTGGATCGTCGAGAAAACTCAAGACAAAGAGCGTCACTTCATAAAGCGCGGGATGTGGATCGCGCTCCGGCAACAGCCGCGCCAGCGCACATAGCGACGTCAGGCCAGACAATGCCGCCGCGTCCTCCATGGCGGAGGCCGCGTACCCGCGCCTCAGCTCCACCGTCATGTGCCCCAGATGCTCCGACAAACGTGCCTTCCATGTCGCGTCAACGTGATTGCCCATCTGCAGCGTGGGGCGTGCTTTCCGCGATCGCCCGCCATGCACCAGCCCCGCATGCCGCCCGTGCGACCGCGTGAACAGATCGACCACGGCCGCCGTCTCGCCGTGCGCCCGCACACTCAGGATGATTGCTTCGTCCGACCATTCCATTGGCGAGCCTTAACGGGCGGCGCCACCGATAAGCAAGCGGCGCCCCATCCCAGGAAACTAATCCTTGGGAAAATTGAGGCCCATCTCGCGATACCGCTCCGGATCGCTGCCCCAGTTCTCGCGCACCTTCACGAACAGGAAAAGGTGCACGTCATGTTCGAGGATCTTCGCCAGTTCGTTGCGCGATTCGCTCGAAATCCGCTTGATCGTCTGCCCTTTCTTGCCGAGCACGATCGCCTTCTGGCTGTCCCGCTCCACATAAATGGTCTGCTCGATCCGCACCGACCCGTTCTTGAAGGCCTTCCAGTCGGTCGTCTCCACCGTCGTCGAGTACGGCAGTTCCTCGTGCAGATATTCGTAGATCTTCTCCCGCGTCAGCTCCGACGCCAGCATACGCAGCGGCGCATCCGAGATCTCGTCTTCCGGATAGTGCCACGGCCCCAGCGGCATCCGCTCGGCCAGATACCGCTTCAGATCGGCAACGCCATTGCCATCCAGTGCCGAGATCAGAAACACGCGATCAAAGGTCTGCTTCTCCGACAGCCGCGCGATCAGTGGCAGCAAGCGATCCTTATCGCTCACCCGGTCAACTTTATTGAGAACTAGGATTTTCGCATGCGGCGCATCCGCAAGCTTCGCCAGAATACGCTCCAGATCCTCCTCGATCCCCTTGGCCGCATCGACAAGCATGACAACGATATCGGCATCGTGCGCCCCGCCCCAGGCTGCCTCCACCATCGCCCGGTCGAGTCGGCGCTTCGGACTAAAGATGCCCGGCGTATCGATGAAGACGAGTTGGCTCTTACCCTCGATCGCAATCCCGCGCAGCGGCACCCGCGTCGTCTGCACCTTGTGCGAAACGATCGACACCTTGGCGCCCACCATCTGATTGACGAGCGTCGACTTGCCCGCGTTCGGCGCACCGATCACGGCCACGAACCCGCATCGCGTCTCGCCCGCGCTGTTTCCGCCATCCGGCTGCTTCATATCTTCAGCCCCAGCGTCAACCATGTCTGCTCCGCTCGATCACACCTTCACGCTCCAACAAACTTGCCGCCGCCGCCTGTTCGGCCAACCGTTTCGAAGCGCCTTCGCCTCGCGCCGGATCGAGCGACTTGATCCGGACTTCCGCCGTGAACATCGGCGCGTGATCCGGCCCTTCACGCGAGACCACCGAATACTGCGGCAGGCTCAATCCACGCCCCTGCGCCCATTCCTGCAACGCCGTCTTGGGATCGGCGGCCACCATCTGCGGCTTCTGATCCGTCAACAAGTCGGCCCAAAGGCGCAGCACGACATCCCGCGCCGTATCGAACCCGGCCTCGACAAAGATCGCGCCCAGAATGGCTTCGACCGCATCCGCCAGGATCGTATCCTTATCACGTCCGCCCGAGGATGACTCGGCATCCGACAATACAAGGCGCGGACCGATTTGCAGGTCTCGCCCGATCCGGGCGCAGGTCTCACCGCGAACAAGGCTATTATAGCGCCGCGCCAGTTCGCCTTCCTTCGCCAACGGAAATGTCGCGTTTAAAAAACCCGCAATCGCGAGCCCCAGAACCCGGTCGCCGACGAATTCGAGCCGTTCGTTGTCGGCCCGGACTGGCTTGCCTCCGCGCACGCTCGCATGCGTCAGCGCGCACTCTAGAGATTGTTCGCGCTTGAACTTGTAGCCGAGCTTCTGCTCCAGGTCCTTATATTTGCGCGCCTTGAACACCTCTGCTCCGTCAGCGCACGAGATTAAAGAACCGGCTCCAGCGCACGTCGAACGGCCACGTCCACGGGCTTGTCCAGTTCAACGCATCGGGTTCGTCCACCGCCGCCGAGAAGAAGATGATCTCCGCGCGACCGACAAAATTTTCAAACGGGACGTAACCAACCGCGCGCTGCGCCCGGCTGTCGGTTGAATTGTCCCGGTTGTCGCCCATCATGAAGTAGTGGCCGTCCGGCACCTTGTACGGCCCGACATTATCGAACGGCCCGTTCTGCTGCGCGTCGAGCACCGTGTACGTCACGCCGTTTGGCAGCGTTTCGGTGAATGAGGGAATGTCGATCGGCAGGCCGTCATCATCGACAGTTTTGGATGTGCCCTTGGCCACCTTCGGCACCGGCGTGCCGTTGATCACAAGCTGCCCGCCGCGCACGGCGATCTCATCGCCCGGCAACCCGATCACGCGCTTGATGTAGTCCGTCGAATTATCGCGCGGCAGCTTGAACACTGCCACATCGCCCCGCTCGGGTGTGGACGCAAAAACCCGCCCGGAAAAAAGGTCCGGCGAAAACGGAAACGAATACTTGCTGTAGCCGTAGGAGAGCTTCGAGACAAAGAGGTAGTCGCCAACGAGCAGCGTCTCCTTCATCGAACCCGACGGGATGTTGAAGGGCTGGTAGAAGAACACCCGCACGAACAGCGCGATCGCAAGGGCCTGCAGGACCACCACGAAGGTATCCCGCATCCCGTAATAGCGCGACGACCGCGCATTCGAATTGGACGCCATGTTCTCTCCAATGCCGCCGGCCAACGGGTACCCCGCTCAGCCAGACGCGTAAATCACGGGCTCGCTATACCTTTTCGCAGTTCTCTGCGCAAATCGAGGCAATCCGCCGGTCAAGCCGTCACAGCTAGCCGCGCTGCTCCACCTTGGTTGCAAGACAGGAAATGATTACAACGGCTTCCGCCAGCGGATAATCATCTGTGATCGTCAAATCGATGCGTGCCTCATGGCCGTCCGGCGTTAATCGGGCCAAATGCGCCGCAGCACCGCCCGTTAATTTCAAGGTCGGCCGGCCGCTGGGCAGATTAACGACGCCCATGTCCCGCCAGTAAACGCCTTGCCTTAACCCCGTTCCCAACGCTTTCGCGCACGCCTCCTTGGCCGCAAACCGCTTGGCATAGGAGGCAGCCCGCTGCGCCCTGCGGTCCGATTTTGCCCGTTCGATATCCGTGAAGACCCGCGACAGAAACCGATCCCCGAACCGCGCCAGCGTCTTCTCGACCCGGCGGATATCGATAATGTCGTTTCCGATCCCGATGATCATTGCGCAGCCATTGGACGCTTAGGCTCGGCGCGCGACTGATCCATCAACGTCCGCATGTGCCGGATCGCCGAATGTAGCCCGCCGAAAATCGCCTCCCCTATGAGGAAATGGCCGATGTTGAGTTCCACGATTTGCGGCATGCGCGCCACTGCGGCCACCGTATTGTACGTGAGCCCGTGTCCTGCATGGACTTCAAGTCCGGCTTGATCCGCAAGAACCGCCGCCGTCCGCAGCCGCTCGACTTCTTTCGCGATCCCCTTCGCGTCGTCTTCCAGTGCCCGCTCGCAATATTGCCCCGTGTGCAATTCGACGATGTCGGCCCCGATCTTGGCGGAGGCCTCGATCGCCCGCGCGTCCGCTTCGATGAACAGCGACACACGGATGCCCGCATCACGAAGGCTTTGCACAATCTTCTTCAACGGTTCGCCGCCACGAATGACGTCGAGGCCGCCTTCGGTCGTCCGCTCCTCGCGCCGCTCCGGCACGAGGCAGCAGGCATTGGGAACGTGGCGGAGTGCGATCGCCAGCATCTCCTCCGTCGCCGCCATCTCCAGGTTGAGCGGCCGCGTCAACTCCGCCTTCAGCCGTGCGATATCGCTATCGGAGATGTGCCGCCGGTCTTCGCGCAAATGTGCCGTGATCCCGTCGGCACCCGCCTCCACCGACAGATGCGCCGCCCGCAGCGGATCGGGATGGCGTCCCCCCCGCGCATTCCGGATGGTGGCCACGTGATCGATATTGACCCCGAGACGCAGAAAACTGGAACTGGCGTGCGCGTTGCCCATGACGATCCCTTTAGGTACTTCTCGCGTTCGGCGGCCGTGCGGCCCGCCTTGGCTATTCGAAAACGCGCTCGACCTTGCTGACGATGTCGGTCTGCCGCAGCCCCGCGATGATGCGGTTGAGATGCGCCAGATCGAAAACCTCCACCTCGATACGCAATTCCGTGAAATCGGACGCGCGCCGGATCATTTTAAGGTTGTCGATATTGCCTTCCGCCCCGCCGATCACGTCCGCGATCGCAGCCAGCGCGCCCGGGCGGTTTGGCGCCGTTACGCTGAGCCGGGCCGGAAACCGCTCCTGCTTCTCCGGGTCAATGTCCCAGGACATATCGATCCAGCGCTGGTGCTCGTAGGCCTGCAACTGCGGCGAATGAATCTGGAAGATCCGGATGCCAGCGCCCGGTTCGAGCACGCCGACGATCCGGTCGCCCGGCACCGCGCCGCCCTCCTCGAAGATCACCGGCACGTCGTCCTTGAGACCCCTGAGCGCGATCGCCGACGACAATTGCCCTGTCGGCGCGCCTGGCGCCGGCGCCCTGACCCGCAAACCCGAGACCTTCGTCAGATCGAGCCAGCCCTTCAGCGGGTTTTCCAAAACGCTCTGCGCCGCCGCCTGCACCGCCTCCGGCGCCACCGCCTTCAACACATCCCCCGCCGGCAACTCCCCACGCGCCACCGCCGCCAACAATTCATCAATCGATTTTTGCGAGAATTTGGACAGCACACGTTTCACTGCATCGTCCGAGTAAGTGACCCGCGCCGCGTCGAACGCCGCCGATGCCAACCGCCGCCCTAACTCTACATACTGCCGCCGCACCGCCTCGCGCGCCGCTCTGCGGATCGCGCTCTGCGCGCGCCCCGTCACGCACAGGCTCTCCCACGCCGCTGGCGGCACATGACCCTTCGACGTCCGGATCTCGACCTCATCGCCATTGCGCAGCCGCGTGTCGATCGGCACATGCCGACCGTTGACGTACGCGCCCACCGCCGCATTCCCAACATCCGTATGCACAGCGTAGGCAAAATCGAGCGGTGTCGCCCCGCGCGGCAGCGCAATGAGCCGTCCCTTCGGCGTAAAGCAGAACACCTGATCCTGGAACAATTCGAGCTTGGTGTGCTCCAGAAATTCTTCCGGATTCGATCCCTCCAGCAGCGTCTCGACCATCCGGCGCAGCCAGACATAGGGCCCGTGCTCTTTGTCATCGAGCGACGTCATCGACCCGGCGGCAATCGCCCCCTTGGTCATGTCCTTGTACAGCGCATGTGCAGCAACACCGTATTCGGCGACCTGATGCATCAAATGCGTTCGGATTTGCAGCTCCACACGCTGATGGCGCGGCCCGACCACCGTCGTGTGGATCGACTGATAATTGTTCTGCTTCGGCGTCGAGATGTAATCTTTGAACCGCCCCGGCACCGCCCGCCACGTCGTATGCGCCACGCCCAGCGCGCGATAGCAGTCCGCAATATCTTTGGCCGTCAGCCGGAACGCATAGATGTCCGACAACTGCTCCAGAGAAATCTGCTTGTTCGTCATCTTGCGCCAGATCGAATACGGCTTCTTCTCCCGCCCCGACACGCTGGCATCGATCCCGGCTTCCACGAGCTTGGCCTTCAACGCGCCTTCGATCTCCTCGACCAGCCCTTCATTCTTGGCGCGCAATTCCGCAAGCTTGTCGGTGACCGCCTTGTACGCCTCCGGATGCAGCCAGCGAAACGCATGATCTTCCAATTCGTCGCGGATCGCCTGCATGCCCATGCGCCCCGCCAGCGGCGCATAGATATCCAGCGTCTCTTCCGATATGCGCTGCCGGCTTCCGGGCTTCATGTGCTCCAGCGTGCGCATGTTGTGCAGCCGGTCGGCGAGCTTGACGAGCAGCACGCGAATGTCGGTCGAAATCGCGATCAAGAGTTTGCGGAAATTTTCCGCCTGCTCGGTCTGCTTGGAGACGAGATCGAGCCGCTTGATCTTCGTCAGCCCATCGACCAACGCGCCGATCTCGGGCCCAAACAGCTGATCGATCTCGGCCCGTGTCGCATCCGTGTCCTCGATCACGTCGTGCAACAGCGCTGTCGCCACCGTCGCGTCGTCAAGTTTCAGATCCGTCAGGATGGCGGCCACTTCGAGCGGATGCGAAAAGTAGGGGTCGCCCGACGCTCGCTTCTGATGCCCATGGGCTTTCATCGCATAGACGTAGGCGCGATTGAGCAGCGCCTCGTTGGCTTTCGGATCGTACTTCTGAACCCGTTCAACGAGTTCGTATTGGCGCATCATGGCGGCGAATGGGTCCTCGGAAAGCCGTGGACGTAAGCATAAACGAAAACGCCGCGGCACACCTTTTATAAGGCCTGCGCGCGGCGCTTGTCATGAGCGATACCGGAGTTGTAACACCCCGGGGACAGGATTAACGGCCGCGCTCGCGCGGATTTGCCGGACCTGTCCCAGCCGACGACGGCTCCGATGGCGTCATGCTTTCCAGTCCACGCAACAGCTGCTCTTCCGTCAACACGTCGACCTGTGTGTCGCTCGACTGATCGTCGCGGCCCAGGATGGGCGAGCGCCGCTCGATGGCCAGCACAGGTGCCGCGCCTGCTTCCGGCTCGTCCACTTCCACGTTCTTCTGGATCGAGTGGATCAGGCTCTCGCGCATGTCGTCGGGCGGAATGGCCTGTTCGGCGATCTCGCGCAGCGCAATAACTGGATTCTTGTCGTTCTCCTGGTCGATTGTGACCGGGCTGCCGTTGGCGATGCTACGCGCACGATGTGCGGCCAGCAAAACAAGCTCGAACCGGTTCTGGACCTTGTCGACGCAATCTTCAACGGTGACGCGAGCCATCCTGAGAGAGTCCTCGTAGTTCGAGTTGAACGGAACAAAAGCATGAGCAGCGGCGTTGTAGGAGGATCGAAGCCGCTCGGGCCTATTGAAAAACAGTACAGCGATGTAGCGCGTCCGGGAACCCGGTGGCCAAAGTCGAATCGCCACACTGGCCGTGCAGTTTCCTGCAAGCCGATCTTTCACCTAGTGCCACAGGTCTCAGGGTTGTGCAAGCAGGCGGTTGTGCGGGCAGACGTTGGTAAATCGTCGAAAAGCAACGTGGTCTGAATGGCCGGAGCCATCATAAATTGTTAAGATCGCTGGAATTAATTCCTGCTAGGAATAAAAGAAACTCGCCTCGGACGGCTAGTTCACCTATAGGAGTTGATGGTGACGTTCAAAGAAGCGGTCATCATCGCGCCACCCATCAGGTCGCGTTGACGGTCAACGGACCGCCGGTACAGCGTAATCCCGGTCTGCAACAAAAACAAAAAAGTCAAAAACAGTAAGCTCGCGCGACGCGCGATAGGGGTCGATAAGAATGCATTTCTACCAGCACGAACGCGTTGCTCTATTCATCGATGGCGCGAACCTGTACGCGACGTCGAAAGCATTGGGATTCGACATCGACTACAAGCGCTTGCTCACGCATTTCCGCGGTAAGTGCCATCTGGTTCGTGCCCTCTATTACACGGCCCTGGCTGAAGATCAGGAATATTCCTCGATCCGCCCGTTGATCGATTGGCTCGACTACAACGGCTTCACGATGGTCACTAAGCCGACCCGCGAATTCACCGACGCCAGCGGCCGCCGCAAGATTAAAGGCAACATGGACATCGACCTAGCCGTGGATGCCATGCGCTTGGCCGATACCCTTGATCACATTGTCATTTTCTCAGGCGATGGCGATTTCCGCCCGCTCGTCGTGGCTTTGCAGCAGCGCGGCAAGCGCGTCAGCGTCGTCTCCACCCTCCAAACGCAGCAGCCCATGGTTGCCGACGAGCTGCGCCGCCAGTCCGACCAGTTCATCGATCTGGCCGATTTGGAAACAGTCATCGGCCGCGATCCGTCCGCACGGCCCGCTCGCGAGCCGCGCACGTATCCCGCCGGACGCTCGCCGTCCGGCAGCGCTCCGGCCAGTCCGCGCGCGACCTTCCAGGATTATGACGTCTCCGAAGAAGAAGTGTAATTGATCTCTCGGCACCGCATGGCCGGCCGTGCTAAGCGGCCGGCCATGCGACGCCCAGCAAAGACGAGCGGACTTCCCGGTCAATTCACCCCGGCTTCCGGATATCCGCCGGAAGCGCCCTGCAGCTGCAGGCGCTGTCCGCGGCTGGCCGGATTTCTTGATCTCCAGCGTGCCAGCGAACCGGAATGGTTCAACGCGCCCGTCCCGTCCTTCGGTCAGGAGGGCGCACGCCTCCTCGTCGTCGGCCTCGCCCCAGGACTGCGAGGCGCCAACCGCACCGGCCGCCCCTTCACCGGCGACTACGCAGGCGATCTGCTCTACAGCACGCTCCTGCGCTATCGCTTCGCTGCGGGAACCTACGCTGCTCACCCCTGCGACGGTCTCCAACTCGTGGACTGCATGATCACCAATGCGGTCCGCTGCGTCCCCCCGGAAAACAAGCCGACGAACGAAGAAATCGCCACCTGCCGGCCCTATTTCGCGGCCCGGCTCTCAGCTCTGCCCAACCTCCGTGCGATCCTCGCCCTCGGCCGCATCGCCCACGACCAGACCCTCGCCACGCTCGGCCTCAAGAAGTCTGCCTACCCCTTCGCCCATGGCGCACGCCACGACATCGGTCCCACCCTCACCCTCTTCGACAGTTTCCACTGCTCGCGCTACAACACCAATACTGGCCGGCTGACCGAAGCGATGTTCCATGCCGTCTTCGACGCCATTCGCGCCGAGTTAGAACGCACTCGAATTTGATCCATGCCGCATTGTGTTCAGAGCAGTTCCGGCATGTTAGCTTCGCAGGAGCGAGACTGAGGAACCGAACATGAAACGTCACGAGCAGTCGGAACCGGTTGCCGATTTTGGCATCGCGCCTGAAAAGGTCGGACACGTCATCGTCAAGGCGCGCGAATACGGCGCCAAGGTCGGCGCCTGGAACGACACCACCGACGAAGGCGACGCCGAGGAAGATCCCGCCGCCATCCTCGAAGATTTTGCCGACGACCCCACGGCCGAGGAATTGGCCGGCTTCATCGGCGCATTGAACGACGATGAGCAAGCAGCCTTGGTCGCGCTGGCCTGGGTCGGCCGCGGCACCTTCGAAGCCGAAGAGTTCGACGAAGCAATCGAAACGGCGCGCTCTGAACGCGCCAACGCGACGTCCAAATATCTCCTCGGCATGCCGCTGCTCGCCGACTATCTCGAAGAGGGCCTTGAGAAGCTCGGTTACTCACCCGAAGAGATTGTCGGCGATATCATGTAACGCTCTGGCTCCCTACAGCATGGCCAGCAAATCGGCCGCATGCCGGTCCGGGGGGTGCACGGGAAAAATCGTACGCACGATCTGTCCGTCGCGGCACATCAGCGTCAGCCGCTTGAGAAACGTTTCTCCACCAGCCTCAAAGCGCGGCAATCGCAGCGCATCTGCCACCTTGAACTCCGCGTCGCTCAACAGCGGATACGTCAAGCCAGCCCGCCCCGCAAATTCCCGCTGCCACTCACGCGATTGCGTGCTGAGCCCCAGAATCTGAATACCGCGGGCTTGAAAATCCTCCAGAACCGACTGAAAGCCCAGCGCCTCCGGCGTTGAACCATGCGCACCCGGAATATGGTCCCATCCTGGTGGATTGGCGGCCCCGGGCTTGCCGGTCCACGGATAGACGAAAACGATGCTGAGCCCACTCACCCGGGCCAACGACAGCCGGTCGCCCGTCGTCGTGGGCAGTTCGAAATCGGGCAACGGTGCGCCGGACACGAGATGGGCAGCACCTCCGTCGTCCACCGGAGCCGGATACGGCCAATCGCTCATCGAGAAAAATCCTTGTCTCCCGGCGAGAACGCCGGTGGCTCACTGCGTCAGTCAGCATCCATCGGGTTCGGCGCCGCCGCCGTCAACCCTTCTCGCGCATGATCCGCGCCTTCTGCCGCTGCCAATCGCGCTTGGCCGCATCCTGGCGCTTGTCGGTGAGCTTCTTGCCTTCGGCCAGCGCGAGCTTGAGTTTCGCGATCCCGCGCGCATTGAAATACATTTCAACGGGCACGATCGTCATGCCCTTACGTTCGATAGCCTGGAAGATCTTGGCCAGTTCCGCTTTGCGCAACAGCAGACGCCGCTTCCGGCGCGGTTCGTGCTGAAAGAAGCGTCCAGCCTGCGTATATTCCGGAATGTAGGAATTGACGAGGTAGAGCCCGCCGTCCTCGAATGACGCGTAGCTCTCCCCAATATTCGATTGCCCTTTACGCAAAGATTTCACCTCGGTGCCGGTCAGCATGATGCCGGCCTCCCAGGTGTCGGTCAGAAAGAACTCGTGCCGGGCCTTCCGGTTTTCGGCGACGAGCTTGCGCTCATCATCCTTGGCAGCGGCCATGGCGTTATGATCCTTGCACGGTGCGTCGTATCACTCGGCGGCCGCAGCCGTTAACAACCCGGCCTTCGCGAGCGCATCGTCCACACACTTGCGGGCACCGTCGGTGAGCGGAACCATCGGCAGCCGCATCTCGGCCGAACACAGCCCCAAACGCGACGCGGCATACTTCACCGGCCCCGGATTGGTCTCGCAGAACATCGCATCGTGCAGTGGCATCAGCCGGTCCTGCAGCGCCAGCGCCGCCTTGAAGTCTCCGCGCAAGCACGCGTTCTGGAACTCCGCGCACAGGCGCGGCGCGATATTCGACACCACCGAAATACACCCATGCCCGCCATGCGCCATAAATGCCAACGCAGTCGCGTCTTCGCCCGAGAACTGCAGGAAGTCCGGCCCCATGGCCGCACGCTGCTGCGACACCCGCGCCAGATTGGCCGTCGCATCCTTCACGCCCGCGATGTTCTTCAACTCGGACAACCGCGCCATCGTCGCCACCGACATATCCACGATCGAGCGAGGCGGGATATTGTAGATGAAGATCGGAATGTTCACCGCGTCGTTGATCGCCTTGTAGTGCTGGTAGAGCCCCTCTTGCGTCGGCTTGTTGTAATAGGGCGTCACGATCAGCAACCCGGACGCCCCTGCCTTTTCGGCGTGCGTCGAAAGCTCGATGGCTTCGTCGGTTGCATTCGACCCCGTCCCCGCCATCACCGGCACCCGTCCACGCGCCGCCGCAATAGTGATTTCGATCACCCGCTTGTGCTCGTCGTAGTCCAGTGTCGGGCTTTCCCCCGTTGTCCCCGTCGGCACCAGACCATGCGTGCCTTCCGTAATCTGCCAGTCGACGAATCGCGCCATGGCGTCCTCGTCGAGCTTGCCGTTCTTGAACGGTGTGATGAGCGCCGTCAGCGACCCCTTGAACATGCCTCTATCCTGTCGTGCGTCGGGTCCAAGGCACCGCCTGGACGGGGTTTTCTGGAAATGGCCCGTGAATCTGGAAACGCCTGCGCTGCACCGTCTTCGCCTTGAAGAGGGCCAACCCGGTTGTTACGTTGCCTGACAACGAGGAACCGCGGCATGCGTGGATTGCTGCCGGTTCGAGTGCCGCGACATTAGGCGGTCAAATGGACGGCCGCAAGGCGACAGCAACGGCAGCGGGCTCGCCCCGCCTGCGGCGGGAAAGGTCTCTCATTGCGCTTATCTTTCAAGACATTGTGCCACGCCGTACTCTTCGGCGGGGTTGCCGCAGCCACTCTCTACATGATCGGCGATCGCGCCGCAGCCAATCCTGCCGCGCCGCTAGCTGTGGCGAAGGCCCCCGCTGTCGAACGGCCCATCCTCCCCAGCCCCCATAATCCCAGCCAAGACGAAGCGGCTCACACCGCGCGCTATGACAAGGCCATCGCACCTCTGCTTGCCACTAAGGTAACCGATCAGGATGCGGGCGCGCTTCGCGATGCGGTGAAGTCCTACAGCGCCGGCAAACCCGACGAAGGCGACCAGCACCGCGCGCGCATTGCCAATCCCGTCGCCGCCAAACTCGCCACCTGGCACCGCCTGCGCAGCGGCTTTGGCGCCGCGGCCGATTATCGGTCATTCCTTGATGCCAATCCCGCCTGGCCCGAGCGCCGTCTCCTCACCCAGCGCTATGAAGAAGCGCTGTTCATCGGCGGCGGCAGTTCAAAGGACATCCGCGCCGTCTTCGCCAAGGGCGGCCCCGACCATGGGGCGGGTTTCGCAGCACTCGCATCCTCCTATCTCGCCGAAGGCAAAACCGAAGAGGCGCGCACCTACGCCGTCAAGGTCTGGCGGGAGATGTCGCTGGCCGCCAAATTCGAGAAGCCATTTCTCGACCGGTTCGGTTCGATGTTGACGCTGGCCGATCACAAAGCCCGCCTCGACCGCCTCATCATCGACGACGTCCGCTGGAAAGATGATCGCAACAGCCGCTCCGCTGTCGCCAAGCGCGTCATCGCCCTCTTGCCCGAAGCCGAGCGCAAGCGCGCCGAAGCCCGCCTCGCCGTCTTCATGCAGCAAAAAGGCGCTCTGGGTCTTATCCAAGCTGCGCCCGCCAGCGATGGCGTCGATTGGGGCTTCACCTTCCACAAAATCCAGGCCCTGCGCCGCGCCGACAAGATCGACGAAGCCGCCAAGATGATGCTCACGGTCCCCACCGAGCCCGGCGCCGTCAACAATAACGACGAATGGTGGATCGAGCGCCGCACGCTGGCCTATGCGTCCCTGCGCAAAGGCAATCCCAAGCTCGCCTACGCAATCGTGCGCGATCCCGGCCCCCTCACCGTCAATCCCCTGAAGGACCAGTCCTTCATGGCCGGCTGGCTTGCACTGCGCTACCTGAAGGATGCAGCCAAAGCGAAGCCCCATTTCGACACCATGCAAAAAGCCGCCGACGGCCCCTTGAGCCGCGCCAAGGCCAACTATTGGGTGGGACGCACCGCGGAAGCGCTGAAAGATAAAGCCGCGGCGACGGCCGCCTACAAAGAAGCGACCCTTGACCGCGACACCTTCCACGGCCTGCTCGCGATGCAGAAACTGGAACCCGGCCGCAAGAGTTTCCCCGTCACCCCACCTGCCGCCCCGACCCAGGATGAAATCGAAAAGTTCAACAGCCTCGACGCCGCCAAAGCCGTCGTCATTGCCCATAAGACCAAGCTCGACGTCTCCGTCAGCCGTGTCTTCCTCGTCCAACTTCGCTTCTATCTGAAGAGCGAAGCCGAACTCGCCATGATCGCCCATCTGGCCGAAGCCATCGGCGACACGCAATCCGCCGTCCGCACTGCCAAGTCAGGCATCGCCGACCGCAAAAACCTTTTCTACTACGCCTATCCCGTCCACCCCTTCCCGGCGTATTCCCCGCTCCGCAAACCGCCCGAAACAGCCTTCCTCCTCGGCATCGCGCGCCAGGAGACGGAGTTCAACTCGCTCACCGTATCGGGCGCGGGTGCCAAGGGCCTGCTGCAGGTCATGACCATCACCGCCAAACACGTCTGCCAGGACTACAAGATCAAATGCGATATCAAGCGCCTGCTCTCTGATCCCGCCTACAATACGATGATGGGCTCCGCCTACATCGGTGACCGCATGCAGGACTTCACCGGCTCCTACATCCTCACCCTCGCCGGCTACAACGCCGGACCAGGCCGCGCCCGCCAGTGGATCCGCGAATTCGGCGACCCTCGCGATCCCAAGATCGACCCCATCGACTGGATCGAACGCATCCCGATCCAGGAGACCCGCGAGTACGTTGCCAAGGTCCTTGCGAATGTGCAGGTGTATCGCGCACGCCTTGGCGAACAAGACGTGGCCGTCCGCCTGGATAAGGATCTCATGCGGGCCCGCGTCGCTGGCGACGCGGTCGCGCCGCCTGTCGTCAAGCCGGACGAACGCGACGCCGCGGCCTCTGACGGCTGATGGGATGTAAGAAGGCACGATTGAGGAACAACAAATGACAGCCGCGCCGCAGCGCTTCGACGAGATTTATTTCACACAGCGCAATGGTCTGAAGCTCTATGCGCGCCACTATCGCGCCCGTCATGCCTCACCGGAAAATGCCAGCCATCGCCTGCGGCCCGTTCTTTGCCTGGCCGGCCTTACCCGCAATAGCCGGGACTTCCACGAAATCGCTCTTGAACTGTCAGGCGGGGGCCGCGCGCGCGATGTCTTCACCCTCGATAGCCGCGGCCGCGGCCTGTCGGGATACGATGCCGATTGGCGAAACTATACCGTTCCAGCCGAAATGCAGGACGCACTCGACTTCATGATCGCGCGCGGCTTGGAAGGCGCCGCCATCCTCGGCACCTCGCGCGGCGGCCTCATCGCCATGGTCATGGCCGCCGCCCAACCGAGCTTTCTAGGTCCCGTGATCCTCAACGACATCGGCCCCGTCATCGAGCGGGATGGCCTCTCGCGCATCGCGTCTTATGTTGGTCGCACACCGTTACCGCGCGATTGGAAAGAAGCCGCAGCCATGGTGCGCGATATGAACGCCAACGCGTTCACCGCCGTCGCGGAAGCCGAATGGGAGCCGATCGCCCGCCAACTCTTCAACGACCGGAACGGCCGCCCCGCTCCGGGCTACGACACCAAACTCGGACAGGCCTTCTCATCCATCGACGGCGCAATTCCCCCATTGTGGGCCCAGTTCGATGCATTGAAGCGCACACCCGTCATGGTCATTCGCGGGCTCAATTCCGATCTCCTATCGGCGGCAACCGTCGACGCCATGCGCCAGCGCCACCCCGACCTCACCGAATTAGCCATCGCCGGCCAAGGGCACGCCCCCTGGCTGCGCGACAAGGCCTCCATCGACGAAGTGCGCCGTTTTCTCGACCGCACGGACGCGAACTGAACTTAGCTGTCCTTGCTCGTCTCAACCTCGCCCCGGTCGACCCGGCGCGAAAACTCCGTCTGCCCGCCCGACGCCAGAATGCGGGCCTGCTCAACCCAATTTTCGCGCTCGATACGTCCCCGGAAGTCGAGTTGCGAGCTGACGCTGTCGATATCGGCCTTCGTCCAATTGGCAACCTGCTCGTATGACGTGATGCCAAGCGCGTTGAGACGCTTCTCGATCAGCACCCCGATACCGCGAATGCGTTTCAGATCATCGGTGCGGTCGCCCAGCGCGCTTCCCTCGCCACGCAATGCCTGCGAGCGAACGGACCTCAACCCAGCCATGTCGGTCCGCGCAGCAGCGGGTTCGGCAGGCTTCGCCGCCTTGTTCTCACGGATCGCATCGGCCAAACGTACGGGCCGGGCTTCCACCGTCTCCCCCGCATACCGCGCCAACACGCGGGCCTGCTCGATCCAATTGTCGAGACCCACACGTCCCGGACGGCCAAGTGCGGCTTCGACGCGCTCGACATCGGCTGACGTCCACTGCGCGATGTCCGAGTAACGCGAAAAGCCCAAACCATAGAGGGCCTTTTCGGTGTCGGGATCGATCCCGATGATCCGCGTGAACCGGTCCGGCCCCGCGCTCATCTGCGCAGTCGCATTCGCCGCAGCACTGGCAGCCGCAGCGGCCATACCGACGGTGGACGTCGTCGCCGCAATGCGCTGCCGGCGCGAATAATTCGTGTCCGACCCGCGCGCCAGAATATCGGCTTGCTCGATCCAGTTCTCTTGCTCGATCCGCCCAACCAATCCGAGCGACTGGTTCATGCGCTGAACATCGTCAGAAGACCACGCGGCAATATCTGCGAACCGCCGCACGCCAAGGCCCGTCAACCGGTCTTCCAAGGCCTGATCAATGCCCCGAATGCGCTTCAAATCGTCGGCAAGCTCCGCCTGTGCAGCAGCCGTCTCGACGACCGGCACAACCGCCGCCGGAACGTCGGCGACAGGCTGTTCGGCGGGTGCCGCCGGTTCCACTGGATCGGCTGGAACGATGGCCAAGTCCGCGACAGGCGCGTCAGCAATTTCGTTTGCAGGCTCCGGCGACACGGCCTCAAGCACCACGACTTCGGGTTCAGCGACGGGTTCAGGATCAGCCTCTGGTGCCGAACCCGCTTCGGGCTCAGGCTCTGGTTCCGCCTCAAGCGCCCGGGCGGCGGCTTCCGCTTCGGCGGCAGCCCGCGCGGCGGCTGCAGCAGCGGCCACCGCCGCATAGCTGGCCATTTGCGGCGCGCCCATCATGGAGGAAGGAACGCTCTTCTCACGCACGACGACAGGCTCAGGCTCGACAGCAGGCTCCGGCGCCACGGCAACCGGCTCAATCACGGGATCAGGCAGCTGCACAACCAGCGGCTCCGGCACCTGGACGGGCTCGGGCTGGCGCGGTGGTGCTTTGATAATTTCGATGTCCGCCGTCCCGCTATCGCGCAACGAGCGCTCGACGGACGGAACCACAACCGGACGCGGCCGGACTTCGACCACCGGCTCGCCAACAGGCGCTACAGCCTGAGGCGCGGATGGCTTACCCGTCAGCGCCGTTTCGAACCGTCCCGCTTCCACCGGCAAAGCTTTGCGAAGCGGCGCTTGAGCCGGAACCTCGACGGGGATGGGAAGCGCCGGCTGCGGCGTGTAAAGCGCACGGCGTAAAATGCAACCGACCATACAGCCGGCAAGATAGGCCGACAACAAAAGCAGGAAAATCTGCAGGGCAAGCATAATCATCAGGACTGAACTCCCTTAAGCCTCGGCGACGTTCGGCGAAACCGGCGTCACTCCTCTGGCTCCCCGCATGAGACCCATCCGGCAAAGATTCCGAACGCGAATGCGCCGGCCACATACCAGATCAGCTTAATCAGCAGATAATCCATGTCCGCTCCCCAGCGATGACCCCACGTTCGTGGCGCCCGCGCCCCTACTCTGCGATGACTTTGAATGCGATGCGCCGGTTCTTCGCCCGGCCCGCCGCCGTTTCGTTGTCGGCGATGGGGCGCTCGGCCCCATAACCCACAGTCGACACCCGCGACGCCTCGACCCCCGCCGCGATCAGATAATCGGCAACCGCCCGCGCACGCCGCTGGGACAGCGGATTGTTGCGTTCCGGAATACCCTCCGAGTCGGTATGGCCTTCGATGCTGATCTTGAACGCCGGACACTGGTTCACGATCGACGCCAGCTGATCAAGAGTGGGCTTGCTCGATCCTTCAAGCGTCCAATCGGCACGTTTGAAGTTGATGGCACCCTTCGCAATCGCGTCGCCGAGCAGCTTTTCGCATTTATCGGCTTCTACGCGCGCCGCGGCCAGTCGAGCATCTTCCTCCGCCTTGAGGGCGGCAAGCCGAGCCTCTTCCGCAGCCTTCGCGGCAGCGTCTTCGTCGGCCTTTCGCTTGGCTTCAAGCTCGGCGGCAAGCCGCTGCTGCTCTTCTTCCTTCCGGCGCGCTTCTTCCTGGAGCCGCGCTTCTTCTTCAGCCCTGCGCCGGGCCTCGGCCTGCTTCTCGCCCGTGCTCGTCACCTCGACGCGCGTCGTGCAATTCGAGTTGGCCGAAGACTTCACGTCCCCGTCCAGTTTCTTGGCAGTCTCGTCGTCGTCGGTCACGCCTTTCACCGCAACATCGAGATCGCTGAGCGTCAAATCGCCTGTCGTCAACTGACCAAGCCCGTTGATCCCCGCCAGCAAGCAGGCGCGCCACCCATCATTGGCACCCGGCCGGATCTCCAGACTGTCCTTCACAGACAGATCGGGGAACCGGCCCCGCGTTGCAGCGACGAGCGCGATGCGCTCATCCTCGCTGGGAACGCTGCCCATCAGTTCGATCTGACGGCGCTCGATGCGAGCCGTCGTGACATAGGTCGACGGCGCCGCGGCTGGAACTGGAGGCGCTTCCGCCACGGGCTCCGGAGGAGCGGGCACAGGCTCGGGAGCCGCAGCCGGTGGCAGCGGTTCGGGCGCCACGATCTTGGCCTGAGCCTGGAACGGTGCCTTGATCGACGACACGAAGGCCTGCGTCACGGTATCGGCGGTCGCTTTGTCATCCGCTTCGCCTTCGAGCATCGCCGCCGTGTTGGAGAGCGACAACTCGCCGGCCTTCAACTGATAAAGCTGGTCGAGCCCAGCCCCGGCCGCTGCAGCAAACCCATCCGGCGCTCCATCGGCAACCTCGATCCGGTCGACGACGGCACGGTCAGGGAAAAGCGTCTTGGCCTTCTGAAACAGTTGGTCACGCACGTCCTTGGACGGCACATAACCCGACAGCACGATTTGCCCCGCCGTCGCGACAGCCCCCCAGACGTAGGTCTCGATCTTCGGCCCTCTCACCGCATCACGCGCAAGCGTGATCCCTGTCGGCAAAGACTTCAGCCGCGACCGCACAGCTTTGAGGCTCGACTGATCCGGCGCCGTCCCCTCGATCGAAAATTGCGTGTCAGCCAGTTCAACCCGGCCGGCGTCGAGTGCCGCCAATTGCTTCAATCCGAAGCCGGCGCCCGACATAAATACGTCCCTCGCCGGTCCCCCGCGCGCGACCGTCATTTCATCCACCACACGGGCATTCGGCAACGTCGCCCGGACAGCCTGCAAGATAGCCTTCCGCGACGGCTCACCCGGCACGAAGCCGGATAGACGCAGAGAGCCGCTCTGATCGCGCTCGGCCGACCACGTAAATTTCTCGACACTGCGGACAAGATCAGTCCGCGGATCGACCACGCGAACACCCCACACGCGGCGCACAAGATCCGTCGCCTTCGTTGGCTGGCTTTCGTCTATGGCTAAGCCGTTGAGCACCGCATCGCGGCCCGAGAATGTCGTCGATGCCCAGCCAAGCCCCGCGCGCTCCAGCGCCTCTGTCGCGCGAACGCGTAGATCGTTCTCAATCTCAGCCTGATGGAGATGCAGCACGATCCAGCTCAAAGGAGCGATCAGCAGAAGGCCCCATAGCCAGCGCCACGGATTACATCTCATGAAACTAGAGCTCCCCAAGTCCGGTCATCGGCTCCGGTCATCGGCCGGCGCGCACCAGATGACGGCGCGACCAAGCGCGAGGGCACACCGCAACGACGCCGCTTGAACAAAGCAACATCATCCAGGCATGTCCAGGCGGATACCCCCCCACCGTCGCCCGCACTATAGAGGACCGACGGTCGCATTCCAAGCGATCTCCCCCTGCACTCCAAGCCGCAACTGATTGATCAACCGTCACATTTCAACGCTTTCCCGTTTGCCCCAAGCGTGAATCCTAGGGAACGGGCATTCCGTCCCGCAGCGAAGCCGACATTAACCAGAATCATTACGTGAACCCGTGCAACTTTTTTGACACAGGCCCCAGGCTCACGTAGAGGTCGATGAGCCAAGAAGCCGCTCGATAATTGGGCGGACGCACGTCCAGGGAATGGAAACAATGGAAGAAAGCTTCCTCGTGGTGGATGACCACCCGCTGTTCCGTGATGCGCTTACGCTGGCGATCAAAACCAACCATCCCAACGCAACGATCAAGGAAGCCTCCTCCATCGAGGCCGCGAAGGACATTCTTGGCGGCGGCGAGCGGTTTGATCTCGTCCTGCTCGACCTTTCGATGCCGGGAGTCGCCGGCTTTGAAGGATTTCTCGAACTGCGCAGCCTCGATCCCAAGCAGCCCATCGTGATCGTGTCGGCCCTCGACGACAGCCGCATCGTACATGAAGCTGTGACGCTCGGAGCGGCCGGTTTCATACCAAAGTCGGCGCGCAAGCCAGAACTCGCCGAAGCCATCGACAATGTCATGCAGGGCAATCTGGCCCTGCCCAAAGCCTACCAGCCGCCTGTGCGTGACGCGTCGGGCACATCCGATATCGGCTCGCGCCTGTCGTCTCTGACGCCGCAGCAACTGCGCGTGTTGAGCATGCTCCGGCAGGGGCTTCTCAATAAGCAGATCGCCCATGAATTGGGCGTCGGAGAAACGACTGTCAAAGCCCACGTCTCGGAAATTTTGCGCAAGCTCGATGTCGCCTCGCGCACGCAGGCGGTCATCGAGGTCAGCCGGATCGATTTTGATAAATTGGCGGGTAGTCACGGTTGACGCCGGACATTCAAACCATCACGCGCCGTTGGCCATCACGTGCAACATCAGGGCCCTGAGTTCGGCGGGTTTGACCGGCTTGCGCAACAATTCAAATGTGCCCGAAGCGGCCAATGACGCCTGCGTGAGCGACCGGTCTGCGGAAATCACGATGGCCGGCACTTCCAAGCCAAGCCGGCTCCGCAGGTCACTGACCACAGCCACGCCGGTCTGCCCCCGGTTGAGGTGGTAGTCTGCCAAGACGATATCTGGACTGTAATCGGGCGTTTCACTGAAAAGCGCATCCACGTCTTCCGCCGATGCGGCCACCCGCACTGTGCAACCCCACCGGGTGAGCAGCGCGCGCATGGCTTCGACAACCGTCGGCTCATTGTCGATGACAAGCACATTCGAGACCGGCAACCCATAGCCCGGCGCCACGACCGGTTCAGGTGCGCGTTGCATCTCCCGCATCGTCGAGAAGCGTGTCGTCACGGTGAAACACGACCCGTGCCCCACCAGCGAACACAAATTCAAATCATGTTCCAACGCTTCCGACATGCGCTGCACGATCGAAAGTCCGAGCCCAAATCCGCCGACGCGCGCCGTCTCCGACGCCGTGCCGCGCTGAAATTCCTCGAAAATGCGATCGCGCTCGGCGGGTGGAATGCCGGGCCCCGTATCCCAGATCTCCAATCGCACCTTGAGTCCCCGGCGGCGTGCCAGCAACCGGATGCGCCCCTTCTCGGTGTAATGGACGGCATTGGCGACGAGGTTTTGTACGATCCGCCGCAGCATCAAAGGATCGGACCGCACCATCAGCCGCGTCGGCCGATGCGACAGCCGCAACCCCTTCGCCCGCGCAATCGGAGCAAGATCCGACACCACGTCCTCGAAAAGCTGGTCCACGTCGATCAGCCGGATCTGCGGTTCCGTCACGCCCGCTTCGAGTTTCGATAGATCGAGAATGGTTTTGAGCAGTTCCTCGATGCTCGACAGCGCATGATCGACTTGCCCACCCAGCCGCTGTTGCTCGCGGTCCCGCTCGCCATCGAGCATGGCCGACAGTGTCAGGCGGGCCGCATGCAGCGGCTGCAAGAGGTCGTGCCCGACGGCTGTAAAAAATCTCGTCTTGAACCGATTGGCCCGCTCGGCCGCATCGCGCGCCGACGTCAGCTCGCTGTTGACATCCTCAAGCCGATCCAGCGCCGTCTTCAGCTGATCGGTTCGCACGCGCACCTGCCCCTCAAGGCCGATAGCCGTCTGAAACAGCGAGTAGGCGTTGGCTTGCTGATCCATCGACCGCTCGACGCGCTGCATCAACGCCGCGTTGATGCGCGCCATCTTCTCAAGCCGCTGCTCGAGTTCGGAGCCTGGCCCGTCGTGGCGAGGCGGTATCGGGTAGGTGACTTCGTCGCTTTTCATCTCGCGCCGCTCGCAGCCTTCCCGAACGCAATTCCAGTCAACGTCTGATTCAAGTGCATGGCGTTGAACTGTTCGCCGTAGGAGTGAAAGCCCACGACACCAAACCGCCGGTAGAGTTCGTCCATCTGATGCCGGATCTGCCGGTTCTCCGCATCAAGCCGCCGCAACACGCAGTCGAAGCCGATAACGAGATCGATTCCGCCAATTTCTTGGGCAATCTCCTCCAGCGTTTCCTGAGTGCCGCGCAGCATGTCCTGAGGACGTGCTACCGTGAACACGAGCCCCTCGTCGATGGCACAAAAGAACGAGAGCGAGCCGTCGCCGTTCATATTCCGGATGGACCGGCAGTAATAATTACCGCCCACTTTGACGACCAACGGATAGGACGCAAAGCTGAATGGTCCAAGGTCGTCAGGCAAAAGTCCAATTGCGGACGCGTATTCCCGTGCGGCAGGCTCCGCATTCAGCTCTTTGACGATCCGCCGTTCCGCATCTGCCGCGGTAACCACGAGCTTGATCGGCGTCGGCTCGAAATTCTGCGTTTTGAAAATACGGAATGGAACCGACGTTTCGACTAGGAAGAGCACCGCGGCATCCGACATGACGCGGCCTTCATGCACCACCAACGCCCCACTGAACGTCAGACCATCGCCTGCCGATCCTCCAATGAGCGGCACGCTTTCGATCGCCCAATGAACGGCGGCAACAATCGATTCTTCCGTGTTCGAAGTGCCGTCCACCAGGATCATCGCAAAGGCGGGCTTGCGCCGAGCGGGATCGCCGGCTTGCAGTCGATGTTTTAGCCGCCGCGCCAGATCCGTGGCCCGTTCGACACCGAATTCCGAGACGTTCTCAACGACGCCGCTGTGCACTGTAAATCCGGCTTCGGGAAAAGCGATCAGAAGAACGCCGTCGTCCATCATGCCGCCAGGCGTAATAGCCCCCGCCGTCGAACAACCAGAAATGGGCGCATCGGGAAAAGCCGCGGTCAGTGCCGCGATGAGAGCCTCCGCATCATAGTCCGTCGAAAAGTAGGCAATGATGTGCTGAAACGCTCCCGGTCCGAGACCCGCCCTCAGCTGCATCACGAGTTCGGCGAGATTTCCGCTCGCACTCGAGGCGCAACGCACGCCGCTGGCACTCACCGCCGAAGATCCCTTTGCCAACACTGTCCTCCCCGCGCGGTCCGTTTCGAAATAACGAACCAGCCTCGTTGTGTTGCCACAGTCCTAGGCGCGCCGCAAACGGCTGCTGGAGTAGAGTTTTAGAGGCCAAATCCCGGGCCTTCCAACCCCGCTTTGATCCACCAGACAAATTGGATCGATCGAATGCCTATGCTTTTCGAAGGGTAAACGTGAACGCCCCGAAAATCAGCCTTCAGAACGTCTTATTAACGACTTAGCGATAGCATCCACAGTGTACGTTGCGTCCGTTGTGTTGTGGAATTTGCGTCATGCGTTTCGCCCCTCTACTAGCCGCCATTTTCATCAGCGCCATTGCCGTGGGATCGACCACGATCAGTGCTGAGGAACCGGCCGACCAATCCGCAGAATATTGCACGCTTTTCTCTAAGGTCCGCGAGAACCTCTCCGGCAAATTCGGCACGAAGGTCGACCCGCTGACCCGTTTCTCCGGCGTCGAAGTGATGTGCGATCACAAGGCGATGGTCTTTCGCCAAGACGTCCAACTCACCAAGCGCCAAGTCGATCAGGAATGGGTCAGCCGCCGCTCTGCCCACTGGTCGAAAACCTATTGCGACCGCCACCCGGCTTTCGCCGGTGCCCTCCGGGACGGCTGGACGATATCTACCGTGATGTCCCTCGCCGATGGGAGCGCTTTGCGCATCGATGCCATCTGCCACGACGCCGAAGCCTGAGCAACGCGGCCATCCTCACCCAAGCCGCGCCGTCGCATGTACGAACGTGCGCGGATCCATGTTTTCACCTCACCGCGCCCGCTGATCTCAATTCCCGTCCCTGTGGAAAAAATCTAATCGTGGCCATGACGTAGCGGACAGACCCAAGGTTATCTAATACCGTATGACGGTCGCACTTGCGTGGGGATGCAATGCTGCACGTCAATGGCATCACAGAGACTGAGGAACACGGCCCGCTCGCGGGCGACGTTCAAAAGCTCGTTCGAATCGTGGACCGCTGGGCCGCCGAACGGCCGCTCCTCGATGAAGTCTCACTCTTTGGCCAGCGCCTCCGCCCCAACCATAACGGTTCCCATCCCGTCGAGCTCGCTGTTCGCTTCGATGACGCCCGCTTGAACGACGGCTTTGACGACTGGATCGAAGAACTCCGCACCAACTTCGCCGCCTTGTCCCGGGCGTTGGGCGAACCGGTGAGCGTCGTCACCCCAGACATGCGGAAGGCGTGGTGGACCATTGTCCACGGTACGGAACTTTCCGCCCTCGCCACCGGAAAAGTTCGCATCATTACGGCGCAGGCCGAACCGGCCGCCGCCTGCGTGCGAGCAACGATCGCGTCCAGACGGGCCGCCCCCACATGGCGATGGCCCGCGATCTGGCAGTTTCTTGCCAGCGCAACCACACCCCGCCGGCCTGCCATCTGAACTGGCTTTACGGTGTCCCGGCTGGTCAACCCAGACTTTCCACACATTTCGGCCACGGTCCTTATACTTTCGTACAAGACGCTCATGCGTCTTTTCCGTCTTCGGCCGTGGCGCTAGGAAAGTCACAATCCAATTTCCTCGCGTTGACTTGGCGAAGCGTTTTTATTTCGCACCTGCACACGTGCACGGCCTAACACGATGAGATCAATCAACGGAATTGCGAAGCGCAAATGCACGCGATGCGACCGCTGAACTCAACTTCCCTGATGGCGTGCAGGCAATTCCTCAGCGCGCCTGATCGCAGGCTGACATCTTTATCACAGCGAATTTTTTGACCGGCATCAATGTCGCCAATCACATCGATGGACGAAATTATTTCGTGGTTTCGCTGAGCCCGTCTCACAGCGATAGTGATTTCAGTGTGGTGTTCCGGGGATCACGTGCCATGGCTATTAGCGGAATACGCACACACGACTTGCAGCAGCGGGGAAGTTTAGTGGGAAGCAGCAAGTCGCATAAAGAGTCCGGGCCAGAGCCCTCATGTTCCCCGGTAGCAAAGCCAGCTGGTAAGAGCCGGACACTCGCCCACCTCATCGAAACCGACATCATTCCGCGTTTGGTTGACGGCTACGGGGTCTCTCAAACCGAAGCGTCCGCCCTCAGCGGTGAGGTGCTCGCATTCACAGATGCAATCCTTGAGGATGACTCCACTACCTCTCTTGCATCGTTCGCGAACTTGCTTCAGCGCGGCGTCCCCCTCGACACACTCTTCCAATACCTCCTCGTTCCTGCCGCCATCCGCCTCGGCGAAATGTGGGAGAAAGATGCGCGCGACTTTATCGATGTCGCGCGCGGCATGGATCACATCCATCAAATCATCTTGGCCCACTCGGCCGCCTTCTGCACCGATGGCCGCGTCTCCGATAAACAGCGGCGCATCCTCCTTGTGGCTCTCCCGCAAGAGCGGCATCGCCTTGGTCTGTGCCTCGTGCGTGCCGACTTCTGGCGTGAAGGTTGGGATGTGTGCTGTAACGAACTGCAATTCCTTGGCGAACTTGCACTTCTGGTCGAAGACACGCACTACGATGCCCTCGGCATATCAGCCGGTCGAGTCGGAGACGCACCAACCTTGGCTCGGAATTTGGCGCGCGCCCGCAAGGCATCGCGCAACAAATCACTCGTCATCATCGGCGGCGGGCTGGCCTTCCAGCGCGATCCCACCCTGGCGACCACGATCGGCTGCAACGCCACCGCCGGCAGCGGCAGCGAAGCCGCCGCGCTTCTGCGCCGCATGCTCAATGCCGAGTCTGCAGGCGCCAGCTGACCTTCAGCCGGCTTATTCCTGCAGCCCAGGCGCCTCATGACCCGTCCGCGCCACATACTCCGTATAGCCGCCCTCGTAGCGATGCATCCCGTCCGGCGTCAATTCGAGGACGCGGTTCGACAGCGCCGCCAGAAAGCGCCGGTCATGCGAAACAAACAGCATCGCCCCATCATATTCAGCCAATGCTGTGATCAGCATCTCCTTGGTTGCCAGATCGAGATGGTTGGTCGGCTCGTCGAGCACCAGGAAGTTGGGCGGGTCATAGAGGATTTGCGCCATCACCAACCGCGCCTTCTCCCCCCCTGACAAAACCCGGCACTTCTTCTCCACATCGTCGCCCGAAAATCCAAAGCATCCCGCCAGCGTCCGAAGCGACCCCTGATTGGCCAGCGGAAAGCGATCTTCAAGCGATTGAAAAACCGTCCGCTCGCCATCGAGCACTTCCATGGCATGCTGTGCGAAGTAGCCCATCTTCACGCTGGCCCCCAGCGCAACAGCACCCTCATCCGGCTCCGTCGACCGCGTCACAAGCTTGAGCAGCGTCGATTTCCCCGCCCCGTTGACGCCCATCACGCACCAGCGCTCCCGGCGCCGGATCTTGAAGTCCAGCGCCTCGTAAATCGTGCGCGAGCCATACCGCTTCGACACCGCCTTCAGCGTTGCCACATCCTCGCCCGACCGCGGCGCCGGCGGAATATCAAACACCACCGTCTGGCGCCGCTTGGGCGGTTCCACCCGCTCGATCTTCTCCAGATTTTTCACCCGGCTCTGCACTTGCGCCGCATGCGACGCCCGCGCCTTGAACCGCTCGATGAACCTCATCTCTTTCGCCAGCATCGCCTGCTGGCGCTCGAACTGCGCCTGTTGCTGCCGCTCGGCGATAGCACGCTGCGCCACGTAGAATTCGTAATTCCCCGAGAAGGTCGTCAACCCGCCGCCATCGATCTCGATGATCTTCTTCACGATCCGGTCCATGAACTCCCGATCGTGCGACGTCATGAGGAGCGCGCCCTCGTAGTCCCTCAAGAATTGCTCCAGCCAGATTAGGCTCTCCAGGTCGAGATGGTTGCTGGGCTCATCGAGCAGCATCACATCGGGCCGCATTAACAAGATGCGCGCCAGCGCCACGCGCATCTTCCAACCGCCCGACAGCGCCCCGACATCCCCGTCCATCATCTCCGGCGTGAAGCTCAAGCCCGCCAGAACCTCGCGCGCCCGCCCGTCGAGCGCATAGCCGTCAAGATCCTCGAATTGTCCCTGCAGCTCCCCGTATCGCGCGATGATCGTCTCCATCTCGTCCGCGCGATCCGGATCAGCCATCGCCGCTTCGAGGTCCGCCAGTTCCGCCGCCACCGCGCTCACCGGCCCCGCCCCGTCCATCACCTCCTGCACGGCGCTGCGCCCGGCCATCTCGCCGACATCCTGGCTGAAGTAGCCAATGGTGACGCCCCGATCGACCGACACCTGCCCTTCGTCCGGCTGATCCTCCCCCACGATCAATCTGAACAAAGTCGTCTTACCGGCACCGTTGGGGCCGACCAGCCCGACCTTCTCCCCACGGTTGAGAACCGCCGACGCCTCGATGAAGACGATCTGCTGGCCGTTCTGCTTGCTGATGTTGTCGAGGCGGATCATGGGGCGGCGGATTCCTGTGACGTGGGAGCGCCCTTATGCCCGCCGTCGCCCCCGGCGGAAAGCCCCGAGCCACCCGTGACGCCCGGGACAATGCCGTTATTGTCAGGGACTTGCGGCAAGATCCCCCCGGCAGCCCCGTCCAGGGGTGCGATCTTGCCCACCCGCACCGCACCTGCTATACGGCCCGCTTCCGTAGCGCCCCGAGCGCCACGGCCCGGCGGTCTTGGGGGATCGTCTAATGGTAGGACTGCAGACTCTGACTCTGCCTGTCTAGGTTCGAATCCTAGTCCCCCAGCCACTTTCACCGCCCTCAGACCCATATTTTTCAAGCGGTTCCTTGATCCGCCGGGGCTTTGTCACCCCCTTTGACCCAACAAACAGCACAACATTCGGCACAACAGCGCGGCCGATAGAGCCGGGCTCGTGTGCCTCACATTTTTTGTGTGAGCCGCCTCATGACCATAAGCTACATGCATAAGCGCCGGGGGTACTGGTATTACATCCGCCGCGTCCCTCTCGAGGCCCGCGCCTTCGAGACCCGGCCCTTCGTGCTCAAAAGCACCAAGATCCGCATCGGCGATGACCCGCGCGGAGTCGTGGCCCGGGTCCGCATTCAGGACATCGATTCGGCTTGCGAGGCCCGCTGGCAAGACCTGATCGCCGGCATCGATCCCGATGCCAGAGCCCGCTACCAGCGCAATCTCCGCATCGCGGGCGAGCACCGCCTTCCCTACCTGATCAAACCAGAGATCGCCGCCCTGCCCGATGAGGATTTCCTGCACCGGCTGCAGATCGTTGCCTCTAAGCCCGCGCCCGAACTGGCCTCAGCCATGTTCGGAACCATCAGCCCGCCTGGCATCAAGCTCTCTCAGCTCCTGGATGAATATTGCAAGCTGAACGCGGCGTCCCTGGCGATGAAATCCGCCAACCAGCTGCAAAAATGGCGGGTGGCGCGCGAGACGAGCATCCAGGTCTTCATGAGCGTCAACCAGGGCGACATGGACCTATGCAAGATCACGCGCTCCCACGTGCTCGCCTACCGCAACCATTGGAACCAGCAGGCGGTCGAGGGGCGAATTCAGATCGGGTCCGCCAACAAGTATATTGGCCGCTTCTCATCAATCGTAAAAGCGGTTGCGGAGGCCCATCAATTGGGCATCAGCCCTCTCTTCGAGAAGATTTACATCAGCGGCGAGAAGACCGGAAAACGCCAGTCTTTCGAAACCGACTGGGTCCAGACCGTGCTGCTGGCCGAGGGCGCCCTCGATGCCCTTAACGATGAGGCGCGTGCCATTATCTATCTCATCACAGAGACCGGCTTACGCCTCGTCGAAGCCTGCAACCTTACAAAAAGTACCATCAAGCTGGACCACAAGATTCCACACATCCAGGTGAGGCCGGAAGGTCGCCAGCTCAAGACAGACCAGTCCGAGCGAGATATCCCGCTGGTTGGCGTCGCCCTGATGGCCATGAAGCAGCATCCCGAAGGTTTTCCGCGCTACAGGGACAAGAACGCCACCGCCTCCGCGCTCATCAACAAATTCCTGAAATCACGCTTCAAGATCGAGGGCAGCCAAACCCTCTATTCTTTGCGGCACACATTCAAAAACCGCCTGCGTTCAGCGCGCTGCCAAGATGAAATTTCGGTGCGGCTCATGGGGCATGACTATGATTTGCCCGAATACGGCGAGCCCTCTCTGGAAGACAAGCTCTACTGGCTCCGCAAAATCGCTTTCAAGCCACCAACACGCATTTGATCGGCGGCAGTCACTCCGGCGACAATAGCCTTCAGACGCTGCGCTTTAACGCCTAACCGTTCGCCCAATCTCCTCTCCATCACCCCGGAGCCAGAGAGATGAATGGGTATGACCCGGTCTCACGAACAGATCCTGCGCCTCTACTCGATTGCACTCGAGGATTTTGATCACGAGCTGTACGAAATCGTCCTCCCTGGACGAACCCATCATCACGCCCGCCGCGCTGCTGAAATCCTCCTAGCCGCAACCGGTACGCGCGCCTTCAAGCGCTTTGATCTTATGGGGAGCGCGCCTCCCGACCTCGCCCAAGAATACCGCCGCGAAATCCCGCGCGTCCTCCCCTATCTTTTCACAGCCTATAGCGTGCTCAGCGACGCGCGCGCCCAGCTCCGCAATGAACCAGATTTGCTGGACGCGATTGAATATCAGATTGACCAAGCACGCGCGCTCGCGCGCCCCTCCCCCGGCCAACTGCGCCTTTATCTGCAGCAAAAGGCTCTCGGCAAACTTCCGCTGGCCGTAAGGCGCGCAGATGAACTGGCACGAGAGCCTGCAAACCCGTTTGCGCGCGCCTCAACCCTTACCCGGAGACTGGTCTCGGCCGCCCGCGCCTTCAGCCAGGCTCTCCGCAAGGATGCCCTGGAGGTTGCCGCGCTAAAAACCAAAATCCAGAACGAATACATCACCGCTCGCCGCGAGATTTCCCGCGCGGCGGGGCAGCGTTCTCACGCGCTTCGCCACCAGATCAATGCCATCTTCGCCCCGCACTACAAATCTCTCAGGCCCGTTCGCGGCGCGCTGGCGACCGATCCGGCTCTGGGCATGCAGCCGCTAGGCACCCTCGCCCGCCAGACGCTGCGCAATGCCACGCTCAAAGCCCATCAGCAAGCGCTCCGGACAGCCTTAGCGCCCGTCCTTGCCGAAAAACGCGCGGCCTTACGGCAGGCCGATCAGCTCCATGAGCGGTTTCACAAGACTGACCGCGCACTGGTGCAATCAGCCACGCCGGATCTTCAGCGGCAATGGCGAGCTTTTGTCTCGGAGCATACCCGCCAAATCCATGGGCCCGCCCAGCCTGTCCCCTCTCCGGACCAGAGCAAACCCGGCTTTTTGGAGCGCCTTAGCGCGCGGGCTGGCCATTTAAGGCCGCAATCACCCGCCCCCGAACAAAACAATCTCCCTGAACCCGAATAAAATGAGGACCACCATCATGACCTTTCACACATCGCTCAGCGACTGCGAAAAAGCCTATCTCGAATTCACCGCCGGCATTGAACCCTACAGATCCATTCTCGCAACGCTGGCAGCGCACGAGCCTGGCTTTACGCATGAGCAATTTGATGACACAGAGCGCGTGCTCTTCGCTTGCCATAGCATTCTCGATCCCATCATCGATCCGCTGCCACCCGGCCTGATTGTGAACTTGCTCCGCGAGCTGCACTCCGGCTATGGGCCCTGGCTTGCAGCCCTACAGAACGCTATCGTGCGCACGCCCTTTGAAACGGATGCCACACAGCAAGCCTTCCTCGCCGCGTTCGGCATGGCACAAAGCCTGATTTATCACCTGCATAGCGGGCAGCGTGCACGCTTGAGTGATGATATCCAACAAAGCAACACATCAATCTGATGCCGCGACACGTCTAACCGCAAAAACCGCCTTTTCAATTCAGGCGGCCTCGTCTCCATCCCAGCCGCCTAGACATAAAATGGGCCCGGTCTACCGGGCCCCTCCTCGCTCGCACCCAACGGCGCCTAATCAGATTTCAAACTGATCGATCTTCGCGCCCTTCTTGAGCTTTTCCGCAAGCCAGCGCGGCGTCCGGCCCCGGCCCGTCCAGGTTTCTGAGCGGTTCTCCGGGTTGATGTATTTCACGGCGACCTTCCCGCCTTTCTTGCGGCCCGTCGCTCCAAAAAGATCCGTGACGGAAAAACCGCGCTTCTCGGCAAACTCCTCAACCGCACGCCTGGTTTCTTCACGCTCGCCCTTGCGCTTCTCTTCAATCGCAACGGCCAGCTTGTCTTGCATGTCGATCATCTGCTTAAGGGTCATGCCGGCAAAATCATTCTTAGCCATGGTTTTGCGTCCTCTGCGAAGCATTGAATATCTCCCGGTTACCACTACAGATCGCTTGTGGTAAAGATATTTTATGCCTCATAACCCGTTAGATTTTTTCAAAAGCGGCGCGTTATAACGCCCCCTCATGGAGAATAAGGCCTTCAGCGGTATACCGAAATTCTACAACCGGAGATATTATCAATTGGAAATTATTCTATTATAAGGCAAAATAGTTTCGTGACCCGCATCCCTCCACCGCGTTCCCGGCAAGCCCACTCCAAATCAACCAAGCAGACCCGCACCGCCGGATCCCTTACGATCAAAATGGCTGGCCGGGATGATGCGCCCTTATCAGTCGCTGAATTCAAAGAAACGCTTTACGCGACCATTCGCTTGCTTGAGCCCTTTTCATCCTCGCACCGCATCAAGCGCGCAGCCTTGTATCTCACATCGGTTGATGAGCACGGCTCCCCCTCCTCCATAGGGTTTGAGTCTGACATTACGCTGCGGCCCTACGATTGTGCAGCCGACGCCTTCGACACTTCCAAGAGATGAGATGCCCCTGCGGGGCGGTGAAAAGACCCAGGCTCTCAGAGAGAGACTGCGTTCAAAACCGCAACCCAAGGAGCCCTCATGCCTTACGATCACACACCCTACCCCCATCCATCATCAGGTTTCGATTGGACACGCCCCGTCGACACCAATGAGTACCGCAAAAAGGCTTTTCACCGCGCCGCCCGCAAGCAACTAAAAGCCCTCGCCTCCTTTTGTGGCTGGCCGCCAGCCAGTTTTGACTTGCGTTCCAACATGGCGGGAGTCGCCGTCTCCGGTGACATCACGCTGCACCATGAGACAATCTATATCTCCGTCTCACAGACACGATTGGTCGGTGATTGCGGCATCCTGATCCGCTCCTGCAAAGGACGGCAGGACTATTCCGGAGGAACCAACAGCTTCGCGCCGCTGGATCTGCTCGATGACATTCCAGCACTTGCAGACCGCGTTGCGCGGATGGTCCCTGCCTTTTCGCGCGGAGGTCTAGCATGACAGACGCTCTAGACCCTCTTGATCAAACAATCCTCGCCGCACGCACCGAAGCTTGGCAAGCCCGGCAAGGCGCAAGGGTCGGTGACAAAATCATCATGATCGATGGAAGTATGCGGCGCGTCGCTCATGACTATGGGAGCGAGCTTCAAACCACCTCGGCCCGCCAAGGCAACGATCAGCGCTATTATCTTGGTCATGGCTACTGCTCATTCTCCGGGACGCTCGGCGATCTGATTTCCAAATCCGACATCGCCGACACAGGACTAACCGAGCCTGCCGCTGTCTGGTTTTTTCATCACGATCAAGCGCGCGCCTTTAACGCCGTCCATGCGGCGATTCCCTGCCGTGTATTTCGCCAGATGGGGGCGTCATGAGCTGGACCATTGAAAAAATCGCTACGTTGAAATCCCTTTGGACCCAAGGAGAGACAGCCTCCGCGATCGCAAAGGCTCTGGGCCATGTCACCCGTAATGCGGTCATCGGTAAAGCCCATCGGCTTCATCTCCCGGCACGTCCCCCTCGCCCGTCCTCTAGGGTTTCATCAACCAACCGATCAAAGCGCTCACGCTCCCGCGCTCCCACGCATCCACGGGCACATGGGGGCGTAAAGCCCTTTGTGACGGCTCTGGCCCTCCCGATTCTGAACGACCCTCCCGCCACAAGAATCACAACGGCCACGCTGCAAGCGGAGCATTGCCATTGGCCTGAAGGAGATCCCCGTCGCTCAGACTTTCACTATTGCGGACGGCAAGTTTTGCAAGGCCATCGCTACTGCCCGCATCATTATGACCGCGCCTACAAAAGCACAAACATTCAAACAGCATTGCACCATACGAATAGTTATTGGAATAATACCAAGCCAATGCACGGATATACTCTGAGGCCCTGTGGATAGTTTTGATCGCTTTCGCATTATGCCTTGAAGAAAAAAGACTTAATGACTGATAATCGAAATGCGCTCCCTTGGTCCCGCGTGACTCACATCTGACGCACCCAAGGGCTCGCGGGCTCTTATGATCTAAATCGAAACCCGCATTGGCAGAGACGATCCGATTCTAAGTACCCACGAGCTCGCGCCCTAACGATCCCGCGCACACGCGCACCCGCACGCTCAGGAGTACATAGTGAAAACAATCGTCGTCATGTCACAAAAAGGGGGAGCAGGAAAAACAACGCTCGCCATCAATCTTGCGGCCGCCGCCATCAAAAGTGGCTTCCATACTGTTCTGGCCGACACTGACCCCCAGCAATCCGCCTATAACTGGTACAAAGACCGCCAGGACGGTCTCGAGCCGGATGTGATTTCATCCTTTCCGGATCGTCTGGGTGAAAACCAAGACCTCGCCCGGCAAGCCGGCGTTGATTATTTTATCGTCGATACGCCGCCCAACGCTTCGGAATACGCCATCCGGGTCGCGAAGCTGGCCGATCTGATCATCATCCCCACCAAACCCTCCTGCTTTGACCTCGTGGCCCTGGAGCGAACCGTCACCGTTCTCGAGACGGTCAATAAGCCGGCCTTTGCCGTGCTCAATGAATGCCCGACCTATGGCTCGGAAGCCGATGATGCTGAAGAAGCCCTCCTGCAATATGGGCTCACCACGCTTCCCAACCGGATTCACAACCGCGCCTCGATCCGCAGGCACACCACGCCTTTACAGACGATTTTTGAATACGAGCCCGAGGGCAAGGCCGCGGTTGAATTCTCGGCGCTCTTCAAGGCCATCGCGCTTCATTTCCTGCGTGAACATCAAGCCCAGCGTAAACTTCAACCCCGAAAGGAGGCCGTGCTTCAGCATGTCCAAAGCCAATAAATCAAAATCATCTCTTGCCAACGTCATCAAAGAACGTGCGCAGCGACCCGATTTCCTCCCCAAATCCTTTATCGAAGACAACAACCGCCTTGCTGACGAAAAGCACTCGCGCACTCATGAGCTCACGCCCCCTCAGGATCACGCTCCCGCGCTCCCGGCGTCTACACCTGCACGAAACGAGGGTTCACAATCCGGCACAAGCGGCTCAACTTCGGTATCAAGCGCTCGCGCCCCCACGCACCCGCGCTCCTACGCACAAGCTGTCTTAAGCGCCCAGTCCGAGGAGATTCAGGAGTACCTTCCACAATCTCAGCCCCCCACGACGTCATCGAACCGTGGGCCATCACTCTCGCCCTATAGGCGCGAACTGAAACGAGCGGCGACATATTTGACGGATCCGGCCAAAGACCAGCTGCGCGTGCTTTGCTTTAATGAACGCACCTCGGAAGAGGATCTGCTGCGCGAGGCCATCGATATGCTCTTCACACAGCGCGGCCTGCCGCCCATCGCATTCCATGGCGCTCCCTCGCGTAAACCGCGTCCAAACTAACACAACCCGGAGGAGGGGGCCTGCTCAAGGCCGCGCCCTTGACCGGTCATGAACAGGAGACCTTCGCAGATAGACCCATGAAAACGTCACATAATCCCATACAGTTTGATCTCTTTGCACCGATCCTGACAGACTTTCAGCTGCGCGATCAGCGCGAGATCATGGAGCGCCCGTTTTTTTCTCTGGCCAAGACTCCGCGATTTACGCCGATTGAATATGTCGGGGCCGATGGGGTTAGCTTCGTGAAAGTCGAACCTGGACCTTCGGGCATGCCCACGATCTGGGACGCCGACATTCTCATCTGGGCGGCCTCACAACTGACGCGTCTTAAGAACCAAAAGGTCAATCACATCCCGCGAACGCTTCGCTTCGTGCCGCATGAACTTCTGATCTCCATACACCGCGACACGGGTGGCGCCCAATACGAGCGCCTTCGCAACAGTCTGCAGCGTCTTAAGACAGCGACCGTGACCACGAATGTCAGAAGCGCCAAAACAACCAAGAAACATGTCTTCAGCTGGATCGAATCCTGGAAGGACGAGGTCAATAACCAGACAGCGCTGAGTAACGGCATGGAAATCACCGTCAGCGACTGGTTTTACGAAGGAGTGCTGATGGACGGCGCCGTTCTGACGATCAATCCGGAATACTTCACCCTCAAAGGCGGACGCGAGCGCTGGCTCTACCGGGTGTGCCGCAAGCATGCCGGCGGGGCAGGGGCCGCAGGGTTCTCGATCAACTTCTCAACGCTCTTTGATAAATCCGGCGCGGAAGGTACGTTCCGCCGCTTCAAATATGAAATCCTCAAAATCGTACAGCTGAACAATCTGCCGGATCTAACGCTTTCGGTTGAGAACCGTGAGGGCCCCGATCCGCTCCTGCATTTCAAATTCCGCGAAAAACAAAAGTCACTCTCCATTACGACCAGCGCGTCACAGTCAATCGACCCCGCAACGATCATGCTGATCGGCTCCAAATTCCCGGGCCTTGATCCGACCAGCCTGCAACCAGCCTTCGATACCTGGCTTCAAACCCAGAAAAAGCCTCAGAATTATTCCAGCGCATTCTTCAATTATTGCCGCGCCTATCATGAAAACAACAATCCATAATTGTTTTAGGTTTTTCTATTTGTGTTTATAACAACCATAAGTTATTATCATGTTTGTTCCTGATAGTCCGTCCAGCGCGCTATCGCGGGCAAAGTCTCTAAGGTCTGCGAGAGTGTTTTACACTCCCTGGCCGACCCTTTTCGTGCGCCCAGGCGATTCGGTCTATCGGGAACGCATCTCAAACCCATCCGCTCTGATGCGGACAGTCCCGGGATCCCTATTCGGTCCATCGGGAACGCGCGGCTTCACTCGATCTAACAGCCTAAGAGCGAAGCACAGCGCCACCCTGGCCCCTCCTTTTCCCTCACAGCGGCTGCGCATTGCGACACGAACAGACCTTGGTTTTCCTATTCGGCCTATCAGGAACAGCATCGCTCAAACCCGCAGATTTCCCTTTCGGTCTATCGGGAACATCACACTGCGACTCGCCGAAAATCTGTTTCGGTCTATCGGGAACACTGGTCTAAAAGCGGCAGTAATCACATTCGGCCTATCAGGAACGCTCTGCACTAACCCGCGGCGGATCACGTCTTCCAAGCATTCACAGCCCTTGAATGATGACAATTTGGGGTGCTTTGTGTCCCGCAGAGCGCCATCGGTGCAAGCCCGCTGTCTAGGTTTTCGGTCTATCAGGAACAGCGGGCCTCAAAACCCTATAAAAGCTTTTCGGCCTATCCGGAACAATCGCCCGCAAACCCTCAGAAACCCAATACGGTCTATCGAGAACAGTTTCGGCCTATCGGGAACAAAGCTTCGGATGATCCGGAACGAATCGTCGGCCTATCAAGAACGCTTCTTCGGCCTATCAGGAACGCCCCCCATCCGGAGAAGGGCGCTCAGCGAAGAGCTCGCGCTCTTGACAGGGGGTCTAACTTTTTTAACCCCCTTAACTTCTCTAACTAGCCCTGCGTCTCAATCCTCACCGCCTCGTGCCCTCAGCTTTGCGATTGTCTTATCGGAGGAGGGGAAACAAACCCAATCACGCAGCACGCAGCATGCTCTCCGTGCGCGACACAACCCCCAAGCGCAGTCAACCAAAGCTCTTTCACAACCTTCTCTGCCAACACAGGGGTCCCTATGACCCATGATCCTGTACTCATCGCCTATACGGCCAAACGCGCGAAAAACAACCGCGTCTATTGGAGCCGCATCGGTCACGCCTACCCGCATGACATCGGTGCGGGCCTCACTATCACCCTCGACGCGCTGCCGATAGACGGGCGCATTATCCTGCTCGAGCCAGACGCCGATGACCAAACACGGACCTTGCGGCGTCTGATGAAGACAAGCCAGCCGCTTAAAGAGTGAGAAGGGCCTCAATCCCGATCCTGTTCTCGCTCGCGCTCTCGGCTCATCGTCGCCAGTTCAAACGCGCGGGCCCGCAATTTCTTCATAAACGGGCTTTCCTCTACAGCCTCATCCCGCGAGATTTGGTCCAGCGAAGGAGCAGGGGATGGGGAAGGTGCTTTTTCTTGCTGGGGCGGCGTCGGGGCGGGTTGGGCCTGCGGGCCTTCTTCTGATTTCGTGGCGGCGCTCACCACCCGTGCAAAGCCGTTGAATTGAGCTCTCACTGCGCGTGCCCTTCCGAGTTTAACAACATCGACCGCGGTCTTGCCCGCCCGCTCCTGGACCCATAGAGCCTCCTCCAGCTTCAGCCGGTCCCAATCGCTGCGCATCAGGTCCGGAAGACCCTGTGCCTCCCCCTGGACCTGAAGGCGCGTGACGTTCTTGAGGAACCTTCGCTCCGTTTCATCGCGAGGCTCCAGACGCGGCCCTGCCTGTAACGGCGCCGACCCCACAACGCCCGGCGGATGCAGACCCGGAGCAGGGGCGGCGCGATTACGCTTTGCTGATTGTTTCCAACCCCGAGACTTGGCCATCGCGGTCTATCATCCCTGTTCAAACCAGACCCATAGGCGGCGCACAGCACCGCCGGCACCCATCCGGAACCGCACCTGGCTCTCGGTTATAGGCCATCCGGTGAGCCTGCTGAGCCGCTGTCCTTACGTCATAGACCATGGCGGCCGTAACACAGGCCGCGCAGCCCATGATCCTCATGCCTAACTCCCAGGCCTCGCACACAAGATTGGAGACCCTCAGCAGGTCTTTCAAAGACCCGGGAACACATCCTTCGCGATTGCTGTACCCCGTTACCCGATAGAAAGGCTTGGTTGTCGCCCGCAGATCCGTGCAGACGCCCGGACACGCGCCCGCGCGCCCGGGCCTCTTCGCCGCCGACACACTGATTTTGTTCTCCATATCCTGGGTGGCGCACCCGCTGCAGCCGTGAAGCTGCAGGGCGGCCTCCCACAGACGCTCGAGGCTTTCATGATACGAAGCAATAAGAGCCTCGCGATGATCTTCCATGATGCGGCCTCACACGCTCTGAAACTTACGAACAAGCGCCTTTAGCTCTTTGATCTGCTCTTCGTAAACGAGCTCCCACACTAGAGCCACCGCACAAAGCCGACATTGGGTGAGCACCATCGCCGTATTAAAGCAGCGCACCACGAACACGGTGATCTTCATAGCATCCAGATCAAAACTGTCGGTGCTGATCTCACGATTGAAAAGGGCAGTAATAGCAACGGAGCGCACTGATTTCATTACCTCTGGACTACAATCATTGCAGTACGTCTCGCGGCTGCAGCGCTCCAGCTTCATACGGGTCCAGAGTTTCTCCGCGATCAATATTCTACCCGCTGATATATCAGTCTGCGGGTCCCGGCTCTGCAAAGCAGCCGTTGCAATGCGTGTTTCTCGATAGAGATCGCCGACCTGCTCACGAAGGCGAGCATGACCCGCCCGCACATCATCAAGCTGCCGATCAAAAATATTTTCCATGGCGTTCTCCCTGAGGCGTAGAGGTCGTCTGAGAGAGAACTGAGGACAAGGGCCCGCGCTTTAAGAGCCCGCGCTCCCGCGCACCCAAAATATTTATGAAGAAAACCACACACTCAGAGGAGAGCGGGGCCGGGGCCGGTCAGGACGGCCCCGGGGCGCGCGAGAGATGTCAGCCAGCAGGGGCCGTCCAACCCATTAGGAGGAGAGGACCCCATGAAAAAAGCCCCCAAACGCGACATCCACCGCCACGTCACAGACAAGATCATTGCAGCGATCGAGCGTAATCCCGGCGACTTCGTCATGCCCTGGCGGAGGCGGGCGGGCGGGCTCACTATCCCGCGCAACTTCATCACCAAATCCAGCTATTCCGGCATCAACATCTTCGGGCTGAGCGCCGCCGCCATTTTCCGCGGCTTCGAGCATAATATCTGGGGATCTTACAAGCAGTGGGAAGCCGCCGGCGCCCAAGTGCGCCGCGGGGCCAAAGCCGAGACGGTTGTCTTCTACAAAAACTTTGAGACCGAGCCTGACCCAGATGAGCCAGAGGATGATGGCAAGCGGCGCGTGGCCCGCGCCAGCCATGTCTTTAACATCGCTGAGGTCGAGGGCGTTGAGCTGCCAGCTGCGTCAGAGCCTACGCCGCTCATCGAGCGCCTAGCGGCCGTCGACCGCTTCGTGGCCAACACCGCTATTCCCGTCAAGATTGGGGGTGACCGGGCCTTCTACCGTCACTCCATCGATACGGTTCATATGCCCGAAGAAAGCCTCTTTACCGGCACTGACACGATGAGCCGGCAGGAGAGTTACTACGCGACGCTTCTGCACGAGATCTGTCATGCCAGCGGTCATAGGAGCCGCCTCAACCGGCCCGTTCCCAAAACCTTTGCCGATCAGGTCTATATCGAGGAAGAGCTGTTGGTGGAGCTCGCTGCCGCCATTCTTTGCGCCGAGCTGCAAGTGACCCAGGATACGCGGCCCGATCACGCCCAATACATTCATCACTGGCACCAACTCCTCAAATCCGACTCCAAAGCGATTTTCCGCGCAGCGGCGCGCGCCTCAGAGGCCGTCAATTTTCTGAGCGGACTTCAGCCTCAAGTTCAGCAGGTGGCGGCGTGATCAGTAGAATTTGGCCCTTTTAGACTGTTTGACAAACAGGGTATTTTGTAGCTACAATGGTACTACACCAATGGAGAAATTACCATGACCACAGATGCCGTCGTCCGCGCCCGTATCGACAAAAAGATCAAAGATCAGGCCGCGCAGGTCCTAGAACAAATGGGCCTGACCCTCTCGGATGCCATCCGACTAATGATGATACGCACTGCCGCCGATAAAGCCCTGCCATTCAAAGTGAAGGCCCCCAATGCCGCCACCAGAACGGCTATGAGGCAAGCAAAAGCCGGCAGAGTCAAAACGGCTCCCAACTCCAAACGCTTGATGGCAGACTTGAATGCAGACGATTGAATACACCAAATCATTCAAACAAGATTTTAAACGTGTGAAGCGAGGCCGGCATCGAAACATTGAAGAGCTTCTGGAAAACGCTCTTGAGATCCTTCTCTCAGGTAAGGCTCTTCCAGCGCGCTACCGCGACCACAGCCTCACTGGTCAATGGGCCGGCTTTCGCGATTGCCACATAAAACCAGATTTGGTTTTAATTTACAGGGCCATCCCCGAGAAAATACAATTGGTTCGTATCGGCTCCCATTCCGAGCTATTCGACTGACCGCTGCGCTGAGGCAGCCTCCACCCATAGACCAAGACCATCCAACTTTTTCAAGCAGACAAAGGAGCGGCGTGCAGTACTCACGCGCCCAGGATCCCGCGCACCTTTTTTAATCGAAACAATGCTCTAAAAAAAGCGGGGATATGGTCCGCTTAAAACACCTCTATCACCATAACCGCTTAATCACACAGAAATTCAACCCATGATCTAAGTCCCAGACCAGCCCCTCTATATCCAAAGGCTTGGCCGGGCGATACGCTTCTCAGCCATCTTCCAAAGCGCCGATGAAGCGAAGCGGTTTATGGAGGACGACGCGGAGCAGGGGGTCCTTGCCACGTATGGCCCTTTGATCTTACTCGTAATCTTACTCGCCACACTTTCCGATCTTGGATTCCAGATTGAAAAAAGGCCACCTGCAGTTTATAAGTAACGACGATATCCATTACACAATTAATGAAATATTTAACATAATATTTATAAAATCAAGTATGATAACCCGCTCTACGCTGGACGATATTGATGGGTTTTTGAATCGGCTTAGTGAATGCCACGATGTCGATTCCGTTATAAATCTACTGTGCAACCGGATGAATGATTTAGGCTTTGCCAAAGCAGCCTATTGGCTGCGCTGGCCGAGCAAACCGGAAAAGCCCCATATAATCCTGACATCCTATCCGGAAGAATTTGTCAGCCACTACCAGGCCCAGAATTATGGGACGCACGACATGGTGGGCCGCTATGCCACCAACGCCAATCTTCCTTTCTCCTGGCAGACCATTGGCCAGCGTTATCCCATCACTCGCCAGCAAAAGATCATTTTCCACGACAGCCAAAGCGTTGGGATCAAAGAAGGGGCCAGCGTCCCTATTCATGGCCCCAATCTGACCAAAGCGACCTTCTCAGTGGCAGGGGACCTTCCAACGGGAGAATTCCAGCAGCTTTTTGCCTATCACCGCCATGAAATCCACCTCCTGGCGACAGGGGCCCACGAACGGCTGATGATGCTGGGATTGGGCAATCTCGACCCGATAAAACCCCTCACGAGCCGCGAAACCGAAGTGATCCTATGGATCTCCCGCGGCCTAACCTATGGCCAGATCGGCGAGCGCCTTGGCATCCAGGACGACACCATCAAAAAACACATGCAGAGCATCTTCGACAAGCTCGGAGCTACGAACGGCCCCCATGCCGCGGCCATTGCGATCATACACGGCATCATCGTCCCATAACCGGCGCAAGCTTTAGCCCAATATCTCCCTCTTAAGCCCGCTGGAGGGGTAGTTTCTAATATAATAATACTCTAATATCCGGTTGATTTTTTTCGCTTTATTCCCGTTTTGTGGAATAGTCCGCCGCGCTCGCCCCCTTTATGATTCTCAAAAATCAATTGGGGGACGATTTAAAATGATCAAAATACTACAGGCCGGCCAAGCGGGGAGCACCCGCTATCTCGTCGACATGCACCGCGTTCGCACGAAGATTTTTCGCGATCGCATGGGCTGGGATGTTGATGTCAATGAGATGGAGCTTGAGGTCGACGATTACGACCTCCCCGAAACCGTCTATATCCTGCATCTCGATCAGAATAATCGCGTCACCGGCACATGGAGGTTCCTCACAACCGACCAGCCCTCGATGATCCGAAACATCTGGCCGCACTACACGCAATCCTTGCCGGTACCCTCAAGCCCATCGATGTGTGAAACAAGCCGCTTTGGCGTTCATAGCGAAACCCAAGACCGCTCTGAGCGTCAGAAGCAGGTCAATCTGGCCGCCGCCGAGATGCTGGTTGCCCTGATCGACACCTGCATCCTGTGCGGCATCACCGATATGTACACGCTCTACAACGTCAAAATCAAAAGGCTGCTCGAGCGCATCGGCTTTAAGCCTGCCCAAGTGAGCGATGTCATCGATCTTGAGGGGGAGCCGACTGTCACCGCGCGCTTCGACATGACCCAATCCCTGAGCGACGCGATCCGCTCGGCAACGGGTATATCGATCACCATCGCGCCCATGGATCTGCCGCCCATTCTTCAGGAGAAGTTTATCTCCTTCCATAAACAGGGAGAGTTCAATGAACGGCGAGTCGCCTAAGCGTATCAGTCACAATCCAGATACCGGCCAGTCCCTCAATTCGCTCAGCGAACACCAAGACTATCCCGAAATCTTCGTGTTTCGACGTTCTGAGCTCGAGGCCCTGGATTTAGACGCCAAATCTGCCTCCGTGCTCTCGCAGCTTTGCGACGTTCTGATGCTCATTGAGAAGGCCTGCGCACGGTCGCTCACACCATCAACAGAGCCCATTACCCGTTGCTCCGTCTTCATCCTGGAAATCTTCCTGAGGATGCTCGAGGCAGAGCGGCCAGCCCACCTTCAATCAACGCCTAACGACTTTTGAAAGGAGATCATTATGGCAGATGTGAAACACTACAAGGCGTCAGCTCCCGCTGAAACGCTTATCCAAGCCCTCATGGAGGACGGGTGCGTTGTTATCGACAATACTCTGTCAGCAGCGCAGCATTCCAAGCTCAAGGGCGATCTGGGCCGGCATCTCGACGCCATCCCCGACTGCCAGGGGGATTTCTATGGCTATGTCACCAAGCGCCTAGGCCTTCTCTTCAATAAATCCGACGTCTTCCAGGAGATGGCGCTTATTCCATCCATCCTCTCGATCATGGATCACTATCTCCTCCCCTCCTGCTCGCAATATCAGATCAACCTCACGCAGGCGATCTCGATCGGGCCCAATGAGCCGCGCCAGATCATGCATCAGGACGATCCCATGTTCCCCTTCCTCCATCCCGGGAAGGAAGTCATGCTGAATTGCATGTGGGCGATTGACGACTTCACAGAAACCAACGGCTCGACCGTGCTCGTGCCCGGCAGCCATAAATGGCCGCGCGAGGAGTCGCTGAACCTGGCGCTCAACGAGCTACCGCCCGATCAGATTGCTCTGGGCACCATGAAAGCCGGCTCGGTTTTGATTTATCTTGGATCGCTCTTCCATTGCGGAGGGCGCAATGAAACCCAAACTCGCCGGTGCGGGGCCGTGATCAGCTATTCCCTTGGCTGGCTCCGCCAGGCCGAAAACGCCTATCTGGGTTATTCGCTGGAAGAGTTGCAGGCCATGCCACCAAGGCTTCAGGAACTGGTGGGCTATTTCGTACACAAACCCAATCTGGGGTCCATAAACGGCATGCATCCATTGGACTTCGTCAACAATCCAACGGGCCGCGCCCTCTTCACGGAGTTTCTGCCCGACGCTGCCAAGCCCTTTGTCAAAGCCTTTCGGGACCAATCGCTCTCAAAGGCTGCCGCCTAAGTTTAATCCGGAGGCTTTGGCCTCCGGATCTTTATCTCCATTGATTGAAATTATCCCCCGATATTATGTTATCATCAGCGAAAGTCTTTATGGCATCGATGCGAATCTGAATAATATTCAAAAATGTTAGCCTTAAAGTCCGCGACCGCCGTCCGTAAAGACTATGCCTCAGTCGTCCCAGCCCCCACGCCACCTCACAATATGGAGGCCGAACAAGGGCTCCTAGGCGCCTTGCTGGTTTCCAATAACGCGCTTGAGCGCGTCTCTCATATTCTTTCGTCCGACCAGTTCTACGCGAGCGTCCATGGGCGCATCTACGAGGCTATTGTCTCTCTGGTCGACCGAGGCCAGGGGGCATCTCCCGTAACGCTCAAACCATATTTTGAGAACGATCCCGATCTCGAGGGTCTAGGAGGCGCGGCATATCTTTCGGATCTCGCCGCAAACGTCATCAGTCTCATCAACACCGAGGATTACGCGCGCACCATCCGGGCATGTCATCATCGCCGCAAGCTTCTCAGCGTAGCCGAAGATATAGCCAGCGGTGCTTTGCAATTCGACCCCCTGCAAGACGATACAGCCCCGCTGATCGAGGATGCAGAAGCACAGCTTTACGCCATTGCTGAAAACGGACGCCAATCCGCGGACTTCAAGTCGATTGCAGAATTTGCGCATGAGGCCGCTGAGCAAGCTCAAAAGGCCCTTAAATCCGGAGGAGGGGTTACCGGCGTCACCACGGGCATAAACGGACTGGATAACAAGCTGGGAGGCCTTCAACCTACCGACCTCGTCATTCTGGCCGCGCGTCCCTCCATGGGGAAGACCGCTCTCGCCGCCAATATCGGCTTTAACGCTGCAAAGGCCTATGCCGACTCTGCAGGAGCGAGCGGTAGCATCGTCGGTTTCTTCTCACTGGAGATGTCCGGCGCTCAGCTCGCGGGCCGGATCATGGCCGAACTCTCGCGCATTCCCAACGACACGGTGCGCCGGGGCGTTGCCAGCACCTCAGACGTCCGGGCGTTCACTCAGACCGCTTATGAGATGGAGCCCATCCCTTTCTACATCGATGATTCCGGCGCTCTGACGATTTCAACGCTACGATCCCGCGCCCGGCGACTCAAACGCAAGAAGGGCCTGGGCCTCATCATCGTCGACTATCTTCAGCTCATGCGCGGCACCGGATCACGCCAAGCGACCGATAACCGGGTTGTCGAAGTTTCAGAAATCACGCGCGGGCTCAAAGCCCTGGCCAAGGAACTGCAGGTGCCCATCCTCGCCCTCTCTCAGCTCAGCCGGGCCGTCGAGGTGCGGGAAGATAAACGTCCGCAGCTCTCGGATCTGCGGGAATCGGGATCCATTGAGCAGGATGCCGATGTGGTCATGTTCATCTACCGGGAAGAATATTACCTCGACAAGGCTGAGCCTGAGGTTGGAACGGACAAGCATATGCAGTGGCAGGAGTCGCTGGCCAAAGCCGTCAATGTTGCGGAAGTGATCATCGGCAAGCAGCGCCATGGACCTGTCGGCACGGTGAAGCTCTCCTTTGATCCGAAGTTGACCAGGTTTGAGGATCTGAAACCATAGCTCCAGTAAACATGATCGAGCTCAAGCCTGCCGAAAATACACTAGCAGCAACACCACAAGCAGCCCCGTGAGGGGCTGCTTATTCACGTGCACCTTGTTAGGCGATCACCTCACACTTAGTTCAACGCCAGACCAGTCTCGCTCAACTCGCTTGAGAACTTCGGCATGGCGTTCTCGTGATCCAAATCTCTTTCTTGGCCTTGAGTACTTAAAAGCTTGGAGTAAGGCCTTGCGAACAGGGATCCCTCGACCATCATTTTATTTCGCGAATACAGCAGACGATAAATCGACCTTGCATAGGACCAATAACGCTGCCGGAACCTCTCATCCGTACTCTCATGAGGGAAGCGTTGCTCCAGGATAATCAGGGTCTCCAGAAGCCTCTCAGAGCGATAATAAGCGCTATGATCCTCCGCTGCGCGCCAGGACGACCAGATCCGAAACAGATCATACGGAGACCGGATGTGCCTCTTTGCGGCGTAACGCAAGACCGGCGCATAGCTCAGAACCTCTTCCGCGTTGCGGGAGGCGCGGACATAGGTCACGAGTTCCGTGTAATTTTTGAATATCCAACCTTTCAAAATTTTCCGGTTCAGGGTCTCGACCAGGACGATAAACACCCCATACCAGCCGCCTAACATCACGAAAACGAGCCAGGCGGGGGCTTCCTCAACCGGTATGTAAGCGGTGCCGCCGGCGGCCCAGAAGATGACTTCGGTCAGTAGCGCATAGACAATGGTCGTCACGACAAGAATAAATATACCGGCCATCAGCAGGAGGAGCTGAGGAGCAATAAAACCTCTGCGATCACCTTTACTCCGCTGTACGAAAGGCCTCAGCACGAACGGATCGCTCTCGCGTTCCATTTGGGCCTTCAAACGCCGGGCATAGATCTGCGACGCCGCGTACAACAGCGCTGCAACCGCCCAAACTCCTGTAGCTGGCGGATAAGCCACGCACAGGGTCACTAGAACTATGAACGCATAGACCCGCATCATGGGCTCTCCCGTCATCCTGGAGATCAGCACCGCCTCGTTACCTTCTGCGCAGCCGTGTCCGGCAGATATCTGCCAAGATGCGCTTTGCCCAAAAGTTAAGGGGCATGCTGACCCGTTGATGAAAGCCAACTGGAGCCGCTTTAGTCGTACTCAAGCTCTGATGAGGAAAACTTTGGCTGGCGCTCTAGTGCCAGATGCCGAGATTGCCGCGCCGGGCTTCCTCTTCTTCCGCCGCGTAAAACCCTTTGGAGTAGCGCGCGAAGTCTTTGGCAAATCCAGCCCGCACCATCAGCGCGCCCACATCCTGACGATCGCTCTCACACTGCATGACGGATCGACCGTAGCGGTCCATATCTATCTGGGAACACGTGAGAGCGCCGCTTGCCAGAAAATGTAACAAAGCCTGCCGGCTATGCTGATAGAGGGGTTCGTCACGCTCTGGCGCATCGATCCCCCACAATCTGATCTTGATCCCCGAGGCGACAAAGGTGTCGCCATCGATAACCCGCTCTAGGGCGAGAGGCTCAAAGGCAAGATCCTCGGCCATTGCCGAAGTCGACCAGAGTCCGTAAATAGCTAGAAGGACGATAGCAAATCTGCTGAGCACAGAGTTTGAATTCATAGTATTACTATGACAGAAGATTACTTTCGCGCTAAGTCGGCACGGAGCGCCGATTATTACTTATCCAGAAAATACTCCATAATGAATTCGCTAATATCCATCTTTGGCTTGGTTGTATCCCTGATCGTACCCTGCAGCGTAAGCCTCATGGTTCGACGCTATTTCACCCGCAACCACCTCCAGAAGATAACCCAGGCCTTTGGCCGACACATACAAAGTTGCGTTATCGTCTTTTCCGAGAAAGCCGAGCCGCAGACATTCTGCTTCTCCAAACTGATCTCTGAGTCTGTTGATAATCTTGATGTCGTCGGGATCGTGCATTCTTCCATGCTCTCGCAATCAGGACTTTAATGCAATCCCTGAGCCTCACCCCTCCGCTCGAATGAGATCAGACCATGCCGTTGTATAGTTACGGGATTTCTGATCGCTGCGCATCTGCCAGCCTCCCTGCAGGCCGCTCGCTGCGAACTGCACTGTTCGCCGTCCATGCCGGCGATTGATCGTGTCGATGGCGCTCAGAAGGCTCTGACGCTCCGGCGTATCGGGTGATCCCCATAACGCGCCTTGGGTCTGCCCCTGCGAAATGAGATCGAGCAGAATAATGCCCGCCTTTTTGTAACGAAACCCCGGCTTGTACAGCGCACGCAAAATCTGATTGCCGGAACGGAGAAGGGAGGCCGTGTCGGCGGTGGCGACCGGCTGGGCCAGTCCTGCGCTAGGGCTGTATTGCGGCTCTTCGGGCCGAAAGCGGTTGGTGTGGAGGAAGACGGTGACATAGCCGGCGGCGAGACCGTTGCGGCGCAGTTTTTCTGCGGCCCGTTCGATATAGGCGCTCAAGGCCTCAGAAAGCTCTGTGAGCGTGGTCACCGGCCGGCCAAAGGAGCGCGAGACGCAGATCGATTGCTTGGGCGGCGGGGCTAATTCCAGCCCATGGCAGCGGATGCCCCGGAGCTCTAGAACCAGGCGCTCCAGCACCACGCCAAAGCTGCGGCGAATGACTTTGGGATCGGCTTGCCGCAGATCGAGTGGGGTGTTGATGCCGATAGCCTTGAGCTTATCCGCCGTGCGCCGGGCAATCCCCCAGATATCTTCCAGCTCCATCGCCGCAAGGGCCTTCGTCTGCGCCTCTTGCTCCATGAGGATACAAAGACCATTGCACGAGGGGGTTTTCTTAGCGGTGCGGTTGGCCACCTTGGCCAGTGTCTTGGTGGGGCCGATGCCGACAGAGACCGGGATCCCCGTCCATTGCTGGGTTTTGGCCCGCAGCGCCTGTGCGTGGCTCTCAAGGCGACTCTCAAAGCCTTCGAGACCCAGAAAGGTCTCGTCGATCGAATAGACCTCGAGCAGGGGGGTGAAGTGGGAGAGCACCTCCATTACGCGCGCGCTCATATCGCCGTAGAGCGTGTAATTCGACGAGCGCACAATCACGCCCTGTGTCTTGATCCGCTCCTTGCACAGATGCCAAGGCTCGCCCATGGCAATCCCGAGCGCCTTGGCCTCATTGGAGCGAGCGATCACGCAGCCATCATTATTGGAGAGCACCACGATAGGCTTGCCGCGCAGCTTGGGATCGAAAACGCGCTCACAAGAGGTGTAAAAATTGTTGCAATCGACGAGAGCAATGGGCGCACTCATGCGCCCAGCATCCGAATGGCATGCCGCACCACGCCCCAGATCTCGAACTGGCTGGCCTCATTGATCTCAACGGGCTTGTAGGCGGGATTGGCCGATTCCAGCCAGATGCGATCGCCCTTGCGGCGCAGGATTTTGATCGTGAAAGCGCCCTCCAGCACGGCCAGGATCACCGAGCCGTTCTGCGCGGTCAGCGCCCGGTCGATGATCGCGATATCACCGGGGAAAATCCCAAGCCCAATCATGCTCTCACCGCTCTCGCGCACGGCATACGTGGCCGCGGGATGCGCAATCAGCAGCTCATTGAAATCAAGCGGCCGGTCCAGATATTCCTCGGCGGGCGAGGGGAACCCCGCCGGTACCGGGCACTGGTACACGGGTACGCCTTGATGCGTCACAATCGAGCGCGTCAAAGGCAACACAGACAGGCTCTCTGACACGGACACCCAGCGATTGATTGGGGAAGCTTTAGCGTGGGCCCGTGAAGTGTCCGACATCACGGTCACATTCCCACCCGCCTCAACCTAGTTGCAGCCGGAGATTCAGAGTTACAGTTCAGCACGACATGGGGGTGCGCACCGGAGGCAGACCTAGCGCATAATGCCTTTGCTTGTAGATGTGCCTAGCGGCTGGATGGCCAATTGCCGTTGCAGCCTGCGGTGTCCCGTGATCATGGGACACGGCAAATGGGGCACTCTTGTACGGAAAGCGCCAAATCGTGTTGGCCTGTGCGCCACCGACAAACGTGGCCGATGCAATGGCAGCGGTTGCGATACTGAGAATGAAGCGGTTCATAGGAATCTCCTGTGGTTCGGTTTGATCTTTCGGGCCACGCTGACCGAAGTTATTCCCGTCGCTGCCGTCTGATGCACACAGAAATAGCTGCGCACTGATACGGCTCGATTGCGCGATTGTTTCGATGGATTTCGGCCGCTCTCTTGGTCGTGGGCGGGGCCCCGGTCAGTGCTTCGCCGATGATGTCAGTCGTCGCATCAAGCCGACTGGGAAACTTTCAGTGGCAATACCGCAGTAGCCGACAAGCCACCTTCTCTGCGGTTTGCAAGTCGCAACGTTCCGCCGTGGGCTGTGATCACACTCAGTGCGACCGTGAGACCCAGTCCTGTTCCGCCCGTATCGCGACTGCGTGAGGTCTCCACACGGTAGAATGGCGCGTACACCTTGTCGAGCTGGTCTCTAGGAATTCCGGGTCCGTCATCCTCAATCACGATTGTTAGGTTTTGAGCTGTCGCATTTACTTTGACACGAGCAGCCGTCCCGTACTTGATCGCATTGCCGATGAGGTTTGTGAAAGCCCGCTTTAGAGCCAAGCGCCGGCCACTGAGGACCGATTTCCCCTGCTGATCCAAAGTCACGGTAAATCCGCAATCTGAAAAATCGTCACAGATGGTCCCGATGAGCACGCCCAGATCCAATCGCTGAAGCTCTTCGCCCGTGTGGTCGCTTTTGAGGAACTCAAGCGACGAGTCAATCATCTGGATCATGTCATCGAGATCAGCCTCCAAATCCCGACGGCTGTCGCCGTCCTTGACATCCTCGACGCGGAGCCGCATCCGAGCCAACGGCGATTTGAGGTCATGCGATACAGCCGCCAGCATCAGCGTTCGCTCATCGACGAGCTTTTTGACGCGTTGTTGCATTTCGTTGAACGCGGTTGCCAGCTCACGCACTTCCCTCGGGCCGTCAACCGGGATCGGTTGCGGTTCACTTGCTACATAGACGCGTTGTGCTTCAGACGCGCACTTGCGAATAGGCCGCGTGACGCTGCCGGCCATTCCAAGCGCGATACCTAGAACGCCGAGCGCCATCAGAGCGGTCGAAATGACGATGGCCCGCATAGAGGAATGCGGACCTTCGAAGATCGCTATGTTGGTATTCACCCACCCGGCGTCTGCCAACTTCATCGACACCAGCGTCAAATGCGGATCGGTCCGATTGCCCGTACCTTTGGTTGGTGCACCGACTACGAGTGACTGCTGTGTGGCATTGGGCATGCGCTTGGCAAGTTCATCGCGAATATCGGCGAATCCACGTGTCGAGACAGCGGGCGCAACAGCGAGTGGCACGGAGCTATAGTGCACCTCAAGAGCGCCACCCGACAGCGTGTGCGCCGTCGCCTCCCGATCCTCAGGTGGCAGAGCACTTAATGTCGATTGGATTGCTATCAGGCGCTCAGCGGTTCGCGCAGCGTTGGTCAATCCCACTTCTGAATCGAGACCAAACTGATAAGCCCCAATGCTTACGAGATGCAGCGTCACGAGCCCAAACAACAGAACGGAGATGGTGCGCCCGGCAATCGTGTCTGGAAGGATCCGCATGTCTTACGCCCTAACTCGCTTCGTTAGATGTGGTCTTGGCAGCTTGGACGGAACCAAAGAGCACGACGCCGAGGAGCGCCGACGTGATGAATGAAGAATAGCCCCTCGGCAGATCAAGACCGCCATCGGCAATCGGTTTAGTCAAGAAATCTCCAAATGTCGCGCCGAACGGCCGCGTGAACACGAACGCAATCCAGAAAAGAAAGACGTCGTTGATTGACGTCAGGTAGTGCAACGCGACGACCAATAGAATGATGTCGGCGGTGACCGCTGCGCCCTGCAGGTAGTGCAGTCCGGCGTCGGAGACGAGATAGTCCCCAAAAGCAATGCCGAGACTGTTCGAGAAAACGACAGCCACCCAAAAGAGGATCTCCACGTCTTTCTTGACGATCGGATAGACCCTCAGATTGCCCTCCCGATAGTACCAGAGCGAAAGCGTTGCCAGCAAACCTGTTACGAGAATAACCGATCCTACCGTGTATCCGAGACCCAACGAGCGATCCATGAAATCCGAGACTTCAGTACCGGCCGTGGTGGTTGCAATGAGGGCGGTCCAAAACAGGGCCGGATGAAACTGTTCGCGACTGATCTGGAATAGCAGTACAACCGCAAGCGCTGAGAACGTGACGGCTAATTCGACGTAATATCGAGCGCCGAGCGTCGTTGAGATTTAATCACCCGCCGTCTCTCCAAGAGTCGTGGCGAGAATTTTCATAATCCAAAAGAGAGCAGTGACTTTTGCGATTTTGCCGATCGTCTCGGACGAAAGCTAGCTCATTTCGGTCCGGTTCTTTCAGTCAATGAAGATGATGAGAGACACGACTGCGTTGACGCAATCGGATTGAATGGTCAAATCTCACACCGGCGATGGCCTAGCGATGGCAACGCTTTCACGATAAGCGTCTAAATCCATCAAAGACGCTTGACCGACGGCACGAACATATAGCCTGCGCCACGCACCGTTTTGATTATGGCGCTTTCGTCCTCACAATCGAGTTTACGCCGCAGTCTGCTGATCTGCACGTCGATGCTGCGGTCAAAACCAGTTGCCACTCGATTGCGCGACAGATCGAGCAACTGCTCGCGCGTCAGGACGCGCTGCGGACTTTCAACGAACGCAAGCAGCATATCGTATTCCCCGGTGCTGAGATCGATAACCACACTCTCGGGGTTCAACAGTTGTCGTTTGCGGGTATCGAGCAGCCAACGTTCAAATTCATAAGCACCACCGCTGGCTGGCTGAACGAGATTGGGCGAGATCGCAGCTCTGCGCAGAAGCGCTCGCACGCGAGCAAGCAATTCACGCGTACTGAAAGGTTTTGGGAGATAATCGTCCGCGCCCATTTCCAGGCCCACGACGCGGTCTGTCTCATCGCCCTTTGCTGTCAGCATCATGATTGGCGTTGAGGACGTCTTGCGAAGTTCGCGGCAAAGATCAAGCCCCGACGGGCCCGGCAGCATCACGTCGAGAATGATGAGGTCGAAGACGACGAGCCTGAGCGTATCATTCATCTCGCGCCCGTCGCGTACGCCAGTTACCTTGTAACCCTGGCTGCGCAAAAATTTGGCAACGAGGTGACGCAATTGCCCATCATCATCGACAATTAGAATGTGAGCATCCGACATCGCGGCTGGCGGTGCAGCAGCGTCGCGATCCGAAGCGTTGTCAGTTGATTTTGACATTATCGATGTTTCTGGAGGCAATGGCGAAGGTACATCAGGGTGCTGTGAGGGAGTGCCGGTCGCCGCTGCAAATCGCAGCGGTAACCGGCATCACGTTACACTATTTGCCCTTTTGGATGCTCAGAACAGTCAACTGACCGTTCACCTTGTCGGCCGTGAACTTCACGGTGTCGCCGGACTTTACCGCCTTCAGCAAGGCAGGATCAGAAGCCTTGAAGACCATGGTCATGGCATCCATCGAAAGGTTCGGTATCGCCTGATGATCGATCGTGATCTTGCCCGCGGCTTCATCCACCTTCGTGATCTTGCCACTGACTGCTGGCAAGGTTGCTGCGGGTGCCGTTGCTTTCGCGTCAGTTCCTGCGTGCATGGCTGGGTCCATCGGCTTATCCGCCGCGCTGCCCGCCATGGCTGCGCCGCTCAAAAGGATCAGTGCTAGGGTAGCAGCCGGAGCCGCAAATGTGCGTTTCATGTCGTATGACTCCTGGATGTTGATTTCTGTGCCAGCTTACTTCGCGGACACCACGATGACGCCTTTCATCCCGGCTTCTGAATGCCCTGGGATGAGACAGGCAAACTCAAAGGTTCCAGCCTTCGAGAATTTCCAGTAAATTTCGCTTGTGCCAGCAGGCATGAGACGACGCCCATTCGGATCGGCGTGCTCCATTTCGGGGTTCTTCTGCATGGCGATGCGGTGCTTTGCATTCTTCTCGACGCTATCGAGCATGAACTCATGGTCAAGCGTGCCCTTGTTGGTCAGCACAATCCTGACCTGTTCGCCGACTGTCACCGCGATGGATGAGGGATCGTAGGCCATCGTCCCGTCGCCCTCGGTCATCGCAACCTCGATGACGCGAAAGGGCTTTGATGCGTCGCCCGGTTCACCCGCCGCGAAGACTTTATGGGCATGGCCGGTGTCACCCGGTTCGGCATGCGCAGTGGTAAGGCCACCCGCCACGGCCACGCTTGCGAGCAGCAGGGTGGCGCGGGCTCGTTTTGAGAAAGTGTGCACGGTTATCTCTCCAAGGCACGCAGGGATCAGCCGATGCATGCTGTGCAGAAACAGATAGCGATACCGTCCTACCGCTTCATTGCGCGATTGTTACAAATTATTTCAGGCAAAGGGACGCGCGTCCAAGCATCTAAAGTTGCCTGACTTCAGCCTGATCGCTACCGCCGCTAGCGATTTGCCTGCAATTCTTCAATCATTGAGCGCATTTGCGAAATTTCATTTTTCTGAGCAGTAATGATCCCGTCGCATAACTGCTGAACTTTGAGAACTTTGAGGTCAGCTTGCTCACACATCAAAATCGCACCGGCGTGATGCGGGATCATTGATTTTAAAAATTGCTGGTCAGTGACTGCAATTTGTTCTCGAATGCCTAGCCAAAATCCCAGGAGCGCCACCAATCCAACGCCAGTGAGTATGAGATTCAGGCGCTTGTTGGGATACATAGAACCCATCAGCCAAATCTCGATTAACAGCATTGGCGCCGTCATGAGTCCGGCCATGTAGAATTGATTGAGATTTGGAACGACGTTTTCGAACACGTCGACCATGGCGTACATTAAAGCGAACATTGCAGCGTACGATATGAGCAGCATCGCAGCCAAACGGACGTAGGCGCCGGGACCGTGCCCATCAGATGGTACGGTCATTTCCGAACCGCCGTGTTGCATTTCACGATGATGTTCGGTCATTGCTTGTTCGCCTTGTGCTCTCGTATAGCGCTGGTGACATTACGTGCGGGGAAGCTTTCGCTTCGCGTGCCGAAACATCGATCAAGTGGCCCGGCTAGTGTCCCAAGTGCCCGCTTGGCTTAACTGCTTTGACTTCGATCTCGGTTGCAGGAGCGCCATTTGCCGGCGCTGATGATGGCGTCGCGGGAGCTTGGACTGGATTTGCAAGCTTATCGGGATCGCCGGTCCATTTGTACGCCACGGTGCCTTCCGGGTTCTTGTACCAACCCGGGTCCTTGTAGTTGTTGCGATCAAGTCCTTCACGGACTTTGACGACCGAAAACATACCACCCATTTCAACGGGTCCGAACTGAGCGAAACCAGTTATCATGGGAAGCGTGTTGTCAGGTAGCGGCATTTCCATTTCGCCCATATCTGCCATGCCAGCGCCACCCATCGGCATGTAACCTTTGACGATCGCGGACATGCGCTTCTTCAATTCTGTCTGGTCGACGCCTATGAACGTCCGCAGGTCGTGCCCCATGGCATTCATGGTGTGGTGCGACTTGTGGCAATGGATCGCCCAGTCTCCCTCATAATTCGCGTCGAACTCATAGGCACGCATTTGACCGACCGCACAATCGATCGTGACCTCGGGCCAGCGCGACTCCGGACGCGTCCAGCCGCCATCGGTGCACGTCACCTCGAAGTGATAGCCGTGCATATGAATAGGATGATTGGTCATCGTGAGATTGCCGAAGCGCACGCGTACCCGGTCACCCTTGCGGACGACGAGCGGGTCGATACCGGGAAACACGCGGCTGTTCCAGCTCCACAGATTGAAGTTCAACATCTGCGCAATGCGCGGCACATACGATCCCGGATCGATGTCGTAGGCGTTGAGCAGAAAGACAAAGTCGCGGTCGACGCGCATGAACTTCGGGTCCTTGGGGTGGACAACAAAGAAGCCCATCATGCCCATGGCCATTTGCACCATTTCGTCGGCATGAGGGTGATACATGAATGTACCAGATTTGGCGATCTGCCACTCGTAGACGTACGTCTCACCTGGCTTGATGTGTGGCTGGTTGAGACCGCCAACGCCGTCCATACCACTCGGCAAAATCTGGCCGTGCCAATGTATGGTCGTATGCTCGGGAAGCTTGTTCGTGACGAAGATACGAACCTTATCGCCTTCGACGACTTCGATCGTCGGTCCCGGTGATTGGCCGTTGTAGCCCCACAGGTGCGCTTTCATACCGGGTGCCATTTCTCGCACGACCGGTTCAGCCACCAGATGGAATTCTTTCCATTCGCCGTTCATCCGGGGCGCCAATGTCCAGCCATTCAGCGTGACCACCGGCTGATAGTCGGGGCCTGACGTTGGCATGACCGGCGCCTGCGTGGCGGGCGACGTGACGATCTGTGCTTCGGGCACAGCTGCAAACGCGGAACGTCCAGAGACTTTCGTCGCACCCAGCAGAGCGAGCCCACCGGTGACGGCCATCATATCTCTACGCGAAACGGTCATATCGTGTCCTTTCAGCTTCAACCGCCTAGAGCGGTGGCGACAGACGAAGTCGGGGCTGAATCTCGGCCCCCAACAACGGCAGTGTGAAGATCAACCTTTGCAAGCCAGAAATCGCGTCGCGCGTTCACCGCTTGAATATTGGTATCGATGCGCGCTTTGGCATCAATCAGAAGTGCGAAAACGTCGATAAGCATGCCATTGAAGTTCAGCAGAGTTTGCTCGCTGATAATCTGCCGCAACGGCAGGATCTCACGATCAAAATAGCGTACGACGTCATAAGTTCCACGATAAGTCTGATATGCTTGGCGAGCTTCTGAACGAACATTGACCGCCTTCTCAATCAACCGGTTGACGGCGGCCATGTAGGTTTCTTCCGCACGGCGTGTGCGCACCTCTCCAAAATCGTAAATCGGAATTTGGAAATCGACCTCAAAACCGCGCCAACGCACTTTCTCAGTTTGCTCGGTCGTCGTTCTTATCAGGCTCGGCCCCGGACCGAGCGCGTAGTCGACGTCCGTCACTTTGGTCTTCTCGAGGCGGCGAATGCCACGCACGTCGAGTACGTCGATGAAGCGAGTCGCATTGGTCAGCCCGAACTCCTTGGCGAGGATCGCGACTTCCATCCGTGCAACCTCAAGATCAACGCGGCACAACACAGCTTCGGTTTCAATGTCGTCTTCAATCTTTGGTTTCGGTGGCAATGCCGGGAGTTTGATAGGAAGCTTGTACTTGATTTGCGCGCCCCAAAGCCCGAGAGCCTGATTAAGCCGCTCGCGCTCGAGACGCTGGTTTAATCGGGCCTGCGCCAGCTGTCCGCCCACTTCCGCTGTAAAAGCATGTTCACGTGCTTGGTCCAGCTTCGCCATACCGCCGGTTTCGCCGAGCTTCTTTGCAAAATCTGAAACCGTCTCAGCCGACATTCGCGACTGGTCGAGGAGTTTGACCAGCTCGTTGGCAGCGACTGCGCGATAGTAGGCGCGGCGGGAATCAGCCGCGACCCTCAGCGTCGCTTCAACCGCGCGTTTTTGTGCTTGGAAAAAACGATCTTCGGCAATTTCCCGTCGACGCGGTAGCGTCAGAAGGCTCAGCACGTTCTGCAGGATTTGCGCTTCAAGTTCGATCGACGAGGGCTGCACAAGGCGGGATAGCGTGATCGCCGGCGAAGGCGGCAAACTAGCCTCGACCATCATGGCTTCAGAAATGCCCAACTCATTGTAGGCGGCCTGCAGGCCGCGGTTGTTGAGCAGGGCGATCTGCACGGCGGTGTCCGCCGTCATGGTTCGCGACAGCAATTCAGCAACACGGGCGTGGGCGGCTGCCGCTTCATCTTCGCTGCGGATCTTGGTCACATGCTCGCCAATGGCGCCTGTCGTCATGTCGCTGACAACGCTCATACCGCCGTCAGGCGAAAAGTTGGCGCAGCCACCAAGGAGGAGGACCGATGTCAAAGCCGGAGACACGACGCGCAACCTCGCAAACCCAAATCGTCGTCTGCTCAAAAACATGAGTTCTCCCCCCCCCGGTATTCTCACCAACTTTCACGTCCGCCCCCCGCGAACCCGACAGTCACGCGATCGGATTCAGTGCTGCATGCCAGGCACTGGCGCCATGGCTGGAGGCTTTTCAGGTGCGGCGGGCGGTGCCTGCTGCGACGGCGGATCAGCGGGTAGCGTCCCAGGCGGGGCAACGCGACGATTGATGTCACCCCACGGCAAAGGCTCGACCGGCCGATAACTCTTAAGACCCGCGCCTATCGATTGATAATCGCTGCTTGGCACACCAACGGGTTCGTCAGGCATCGGCCCAGCGTGAGGCCAGCCCGGCTGGCGGTCTCCCCAAGCAGTCAAAAACGAGATCGCGACCAAGACGACCGCCCGACTCACCTTTGAAGGCGTTTTCATCACTTTATCGCACCTCATTCGCCCGAATCTCTTTTGAATCTAACGGTAGCAGGATTTTTCCGATCGACGGATTTCAGTGATGTTGCGGATTGTTGCAGTGTCCATTCTGCACCGCACCTCCAGGCCGAATGTTGGCTCACGTGCGAGTTGCCAATCTCCTGAATAGATGTTTCCAACGATGTGCGGCTCTCTGCCGATGAGCATGCGGAGTCGCGACCGAAGTCGCGGCTCCGCTACGTGGCACCTGAGTTATTTCGAGTCGTGTTTTGCGGGTTTGTCTGTGTGCCCCCCGCTCTTCTCTCCAAGGATTCCCTTGCAGCGGACATGCTCTGCTGTCATGGGGCCTGGTGCACCCGTCTTGTCCGCACCATGATCGTGTGGTGCAGCCGATCCCATTTTCTTGAACATCTCCTCGCACTTCGCGCGTTCTTCAGGCGTAGCAGCACTGACACTCGGTATCCAAGCAGAGACGAGAGCTAAGGCACCAAGCGCGATTATTCTTTTGGTTTTACTTGAAGTCTGCATTTGTAAGTCCTCCTGGATCTTCATAAAGGCGGTGCCAAGTTGGCACAACCCACGCACGACTGATCGGCGTTAATCCCGCCGTGCAACGTCGACGCCAGCCTAAACTAGTGAAATCCTTCGGAAGGCGTGTTTCGCAATTGTTACAAGTTATTGCAAATCGCTAGCCGAGGCCGTCCTAGCCCCCCTAAAACTGGGCCATCATGTATCGACCCATGAGATGAGCGAAGGATGGCTCGTAAGCGGGATTCCGACGAGGATATTCGAAGGTGTTTCGCGAGATTGAATTGCGTCTGGCATCCGCTAGCGATGTTGCGTCCGCCTGCCGAGCCGCCGGGATCAGCGATGCGACTTACTACACGTGGCGCAAGAAGTTCGGTGGCATGGCCCGGTCGCAGCTGTCGGAGATGAAGTCGCTCGAGAAGCAGAACCAGCGCCTGAAGAAGATCGTTGCCGATCCGGAGCTGGACAAGCTGATCCTGAAGGAGAGCCTCGATTTTTGGAAGCCGAAGGTCTGAGCGCCTGTCAGCTCCGTGATGCCGTTATCCACAGTCGTCGGGTTCAATGGCGTGCTGCGAGTTGACGGATATGCTGGCTATAATGGGCTTGCCGATGTCGCACGCCCTGGCGGCGCGGTCACGCTTGCCTACTGCTGGAGCCACTTCCGCCGCCAGTTCTACGACATCGCGAAGAAGTTGGTCGAGCGGCTGTGGCGCGAGGAAGGCCTGCAGCTTCCGCAGCGGCACAAGAAGCGTAAGCAGCTCTATCATCACGACGCGTCGGTGATCCCTGCGAAGCTGCGCGTGCTCGTCACGCGACGCCCGAAGTACGTGCTTCGGCGGATAGCCGCGGTTGGTGCGACGTTTGCTCGGACTTACGGCCGAAGTGCGCGCGGCGCAATTAGGCCAGGAGATGGCGGAGCTGATCGCTCTGTGCGTGCTCGGCAAGAAGCAGCGCCTTCAGCGCAGCGACGTCATCCGGCAGATATTCGAGCGAGTTCGCCGCGGCACCGTTCCAGGACTGGCTTCAGCGCGTCGGCATTGAAACCATCCGGATCTATCCGGGCTCGCCCTGGGAGAACGGCTTCATCGGGCGCTTCAATGGGACGCTCAGGCGCGAGGTTGTGAATGCTGAGTGGTTTACAAGCATCGACCAGGCCCGTGTGGTTATCGCCCAGTGGCTCCTGCAGTACCGAAACGATACCAGAGAAACCCAAAATCAGTGGCTCAGACTGAGGGGGCTGGACAGCCGTTTTCACGAACACCAGACTTCGCGGCATCTAATCTGTCGTCACAGTGGTCACTGTTGCCTTCTTTGTCGTTCTGTTCGCATGGTTTGGCTGGTGGGATGATATCTTGCGCGTTGTCACTCACCTCTCCGCGCGCGCGAACACGGGCTTCTATCTGCTGTTTTCAGAGACGCTGTTGACCGCTTGGCTGCTTGCTTTTTTTGTCCTCGATCGGTTGACCTACTGGCGCGTCCGACCCGGGCAAATGGTCGAGGAACGCCTTATCGGCGGACAAGCACGCAGCTATGATAGCAAAGGTTTGTTGTTCGAGCGGCGTGGGCAGGATCTTTTTCATGACATCATTCTGGGAATGGGCGCTGGCGACTTGACGATCACAATCGGCGGAGCCGACGAACAGACGATCCAGATTCCTAATGTGCTGTTCGTGGATCGCAAGGTGAAGGCGATCGAGCGATTGATAGCCTTGGAGCCTGAAGAGGTTCGGGCGAGTTAAACCTAAACTGCTGCAAGTCTCGTCTGGCGACTCGTGGAAGCGTATGGCGTTCTGTATCTGCTTTAACAAGAGGACTTACTTCAGGGCACGTTTCGACTGAAGTTTTGTTGAAATCACCTAAGCTATCTTATGACGAAAGAGCCAAGCTGCAGCGCTAAGCGTTACGCCTGCAATCAGGGCCAGCGGCCAGAGGTGACTCGCAATCACGTCAATCGGTAGGTCCTTCAGGAACACGCCCTTGGAGATAACGACGAAATGCCGGATTGGGTTGGCGAGCGTCACCGTCTGCAACCAGTCTGGCATGTTCGCGACCGGCGTGGCGTAACCCGAAAGCAGAATGGCTGGAGCCAGAAACATGAAGACGCCGATGATCGCCTGTTGCTGAGTATCAGACAGCGAGGAGATAAAAAGCCCGATGCCAATGACCGACATAAGAAACACGATCATAGCGGCAACGAGCAGCATCATAGATCCTTCCATCGGGATGCCGAGCCCATACATCGCGATTAGCATTACAATGATGCCCTGTGTCATGGCGATCGCTAAGGCGGAAAGAGCCTTGCCGATGAGGATCTCGGTTGAGGTCAACGGCGATACCAGAAGCTGCTGGAACGAGCCAAGTTCCCGCTCGCGAGCGACTGACAACCCTGAAACCATCATTCCGACCACTGTGATGAGCACCGCGAAAAGGCCAGGCACCGTCGACCAGAGCGTGTCTGAATTGGGATTGAACCAAGTCCGTGCAACCACCACGCTTGGCGGCCCTTTCAGTCGACCAAGCTGCACCAATTCACCGTTCAGGCGATCAACGATCTCACTCGCGTAGCCATGAATAATCTGAGCGGCATTCGACCGCCGGCCATCAAGGAGAAGCTGGATCTGCGCAGGCTGGCCGGCAGATAGCCTGCGCGAAAAGTCCGATCCGATGTGTAGGACCGCAGGGGCAATGCGGGCATCAATAACCGACGCGATTTCGGTAACGCCGTTCAGACGGATCACCTGAGAGAATTGTGGCGAGCCCTCGAACCGCGAAATCAGCTCGCGCGTCAGCACCGTGCGGTCCTCGTCGAGGACGGCCAACGGAACATTTTTTACTTCCTGCGTTGCCGCAAAGGAGAAAATCAACAACTGAATAATCGGCGCGAAAAGCAGCACGTAGCGATTGGCTTTGTCGCGCCAGTTGGCGAGCAGTTCTTTGACGAAGAGAGGCCATATTCGGACGAACATCAATCAATCCAGTCTCGTCTTCGTCGTGAGGGCCGTCAGGCCGAGGTAGACGGCGGCGATCAACGACATTCCAGCTAGATTAGGCCAAATAACTGACCAAACATCTCCCGCGAGGAACAGTGTTTGCAGCACCGCGACGAAGTAACGGGCCGGCACAGCATAGGACACGATCTGCAAGGGTAGCGGCATGCCGGCGATTTCAAATACGAAGCCCGACAGGAAGAAGCTCGGCAGGAATGCAGAGATCAGCGTTGCCTGGGCAGCGACGAGCTGGTTTCGGGTCACCGTCGAGATGAGCAGGCCCTGACCGAGCGCCGTCGTGAGGAACACGGCCGACATCAGTGTAAGGATTGCAAACGATCCGCGAAACGGAACACCGAACAGGAACAGGGCTGTGCCCGTCGCGAGCGCCATGGTGAGCATGCCAAGGATGAAATAGGGGATGAGCTTTCCTGCCATCAGTTCGCCAATTCCAACCGGCGTCGCGAGCAAGGCCTCCATTGTTCCGCGTTCCCACTCACGCGCTACAACGAGTGCAGTAAGCAACGAGCCGATCAACATCAAGATGATCGCGATCGAACCCGGCACAAGATAGTGATGACTGGAGACCTCCGGGTTGAACCAGACGCGCTGCTCGACCGAAATTGGCACGCTCAGATGCTCGCCGCGTGTGACGGCCTCTTGCTCGAGCCAATTGGCCCATATCCCCTGCAGGTAGTTGCGCACCAACGTCGCCTTGTTTGGATCGCTTCCGTCAACGATCACCTGAATCGGCGCGCGGTCGCCGCGCTCGGCCTGGGCAGAAAATCCGGCGGCAAGCACGACGATACCGTCGATGTGGCCCGCGACAAGATCATTTTCGAAACTGCGACGGTCGCGCGCCGTGCGCGTTGAGAACAGGGACGAGCTGGTCAGCGACGAGGTGAAGCTTCCAGTTTCGGGGGTTGGATCCTCAATCACCAGACCGATCTCGATGCGACGCGCATCGAAGGAAACGCCATAGCCGAACAGAAATAGTAGCGTCAGCGGCAGGATAACAGCAATGATCAGGCTGCTGGGGTCACGTACAATCTGGCTCGTCTCCTTGCGGATCAGCGCAGCGACACGACGACGGCGATCTCCCGAAACGGCCGCAGACGCGCTCATGCGGCCACCGTCCTGTCATCGGCCTCGACGAGAGCGATGAAGGCATCCTCGAGTGTCGGGTCGGGAAGCGCTTGTGTGCGCACGCTGCTTTTCAGATCGTCCGGGGACCCGGTCGCAATCACGCGCCCGCGATAGACCAGCGCGATGCGATCGCAATATTCGGCTTCGTCGAGGAAATGGGTGGTGACCATGACCGTGACCCCGCCCGCCACCAGCGCATTGATATGTGCCCAGAATTCCCGGCGCGTGAGCGGATCAACGCCCGAAGTCGGCTCGTCCAGAAACAGGACAGGAGGCTCGTGCATGATTGCGCACGCGAGCGCCAACCGCTGTTTGTAACCGGCCGGTATCGTTCCAGCGTTCGTATCTAAGTAGCGTCCGAGTCCAAAGGCCTCTGTCACGCGCTTGACGGCGTCATGCCGTTGCGCGCCGGTGAGGCCATAGACGCCAGCGAAAAAGTCAAGGTTCTGCCGTGCGCTCAGATCCCCGTAGAGTGAAAATTTCTGAGCCATGTAACCCAGACGGTTGCGTGCCGCGGAAGTCTGAGCCACGACATCGAGACCGGCGACGCGCGCCTCGCCCGAAGTCGGGCGAAGTAGGCCGCAGAGCATCTTGAAGGTCGTCGATTTGCCTGCGCCGTTCGGACCTAACAGCCCGAAGATCTCACCCTTGCCAATCGAGAATGAAATACGGTCAGCGGCGGTGAACGAGCCATAGCGGCGGGTCAGATCCTTTGCGACGATAACGGGTTCAGTCGTTCGAAAGTTGTCTGAAGCCCTGGCCAGGCGCGACACGGCCGGGCTCTTGCTGCCCAGAAGATTGATAAACGCGTCTTCAAATCGCGGAGACACCGCGACGATGTCCACACCAGAGTCCTTTGAGAATTCCTCGGGCGACGGAGTTGCAGCGCCCTCAGCCATCACGATGCGAACGTTCGATCCCTGAATGACAGCGTCGATCACGCCGGTTCGCTTGGCTGCGACCGCGAGCACGGCCCTGCGTTGCTCGCCAGCGTTGCGTACGTGAAAGGTACGGCCTGCCATCCGTTTCGTGAGTTCCGAAGGAACACCCTCGTACATCAGCTTGCCGTCATTCATCAGGAGCACGCGCTCGCATCGCTCTGCCTCGTCGAGATAGGCCGTGCTCCAGACGATGCCAATACCCTCCCCGGCGAGCACGCGGATCAAGCGCCAGAGGTCGCGGCGCGAGATCGGATCGACGCCGACACTGGGTTCATCGAGCAGCAGCAGACGCGGAGCGCGGACCAATGCACAGGCGAGACCAAGTTTCTGCTTCATCCCCCCGGACAGGGCGCCGGCGAGGCGGCTCTGGAAAGCAGCGAGGCCGGTGAGAGTAAGAAGGCGCTCAAAGGTCTCGGCCCGTTGTTGTTCGGCAACCCCGCGCAAATCGGCGTAAAGCCTCAAATTCTCGAAGACCGTTAGATCTTCATAGAGGCCAAAACGTTGCGGCATATAGGCAACCACTTCGCGAAGCCGATGTGCATGCGAAATCGGATCGAGGTCGCAGACTGTTAGCTTTCCGGCATCCGATTTGAGCAGTCCTAGCATCAAACGCAGTAGGGTCGTCTTGCCTGCCCCGTCAGGTCCGGCAAGCGCGGTTATCCCTCCGCCCACAATCGTCGTCGTGACTTCGGCGACCGCCAGGGGGGCACTGCCGAATCGCTTCGATACGCCTTCAAGCCGGACAAGCGTTTCGCTCATAGCTTACCTCGTGACTGTCGACGTAACCGTGACAGGCATGCCCTGCAACAGACCGGCTGTCTCTCCGTCCACGACGATGCGAACGCGATAAACGAGGCTCGTTCGCAATTCCCTGCTTTCGACAGATTTTGGCGTGAATTCGGCGACGGGTGAGATAAAGCCGATCTTTCCACGGTAGCTCTTGCCGCCGTCAGTTAGCACATCGACGGCCATGCCAGGACGGATGGCTCCGAGGTCGGGCTCGGCGACATAGGTGCGCACCCATACCGGCGAGATGATCGTCACGGCATACACCGTTTCGCCTGCAGCGACGATGGCGCCAGGTTCGCGCACGCGGGTCAGCACTACGCCTTCGCCAGGCGCAGTCAAATCGGCATCAACCAGCCTGCGCTCCGCCTGCGCGAGCGCCGCATTCTCAGCTTCCAGCTGAGCCTTCGCTGCGTCAATGTCCTCGCGCCGCGGTCCGATCTCTACGAGCTTCAGGGTCTCCTGCGCGGACTTTAGCGCCGCCTGGGCTTGTCCCAATGCAGAGGTTGCTTCATCGTGCCGCTGGTGAGGGGAAACGCCGCGATCGGCGAGGGTTTGCTGGCGGTTGAGGGTCGCCTCGGCCAGAACGGTGGCGGCTTCACGCTCGGCGGCAAACGCGCGTGCTTGGGCGATCTCCTCGGGCCGGCTGCCATTCTCGAGACGGGCGACGACCGCGGTCTGGGCTGCAACGCGGGCGCGAACGAGTCGAACCTCTTCCGCAAAGTAGGACTTGTCGAGCGATGCAACAATCTTGCCGGCCTCTACTTTGTCACCCTCATCGACCTTCATCTCGGCGATGCGGCCAGCAACCTTAAAGGCCAGATTGACCTGCCTAACATCGACGTTGCCCTGAAGGGCAATCAGGCCACTGTCCTTTGATGCAAAGCCGAAAAAGACAGCCCATGCCACGAGTGCGAGAGCCACAACGGCAATACCAACTCCGATCAATGTTCGGGGGGTAAAAAGCTTAAGGTATCCATTCCCCGGAACCGGATTCGCGTCCGAGCCATCCGCGTTGGCAGGCAAGTTCGTCTTCTCGTAGGCTACTGCCTTATTGGTCTCATCCGGCTCGGTGGGACTATTTGGGCGAGAATTCGGTGCGGGCGCTGTGTTATCCTTAGCCGCGACTGCCGACACCGTCACTGGCTTGGAACCCTTGTTATCGTTGCGCTCATCGGTCGAAGACGGCTGGCTCATTGCTATCCCCCGGAGGTTCGAGCTGTCGGATACCCTGTGCCGATCTCTCCCGCTGCCGGATGTATCGTTGAAGGGTTTTTCATCACGCCTCGATCATCCCGTCCTTAAGGTGACGCTCATCGAACAGGAATACGCGATTGAGATCGGGTAATTCGCCGTGCTCATCTTTGCCGTGGAATTCACACCGAGAAAGAATATCCCGGATAACATTCAGCCTCGTTGATTTTTTGTCATCGGCTTTGACAACTATCCAAGGAGATGAGACCGCATGCGTTCGGCGAAGCATGACGTTTCTGGCCTTGGAATAGTCATCCCAACGCTTCAATGCCTTTGCGTCAATCGGGCTCGACTTCCACTGCCGCAATGGATCATCCAGACGATGTTTCAACCGTCGTTCCTGCTCCTCATGACTGATATCGAGGTAATACTTGAGTATCGTGAACCCGCAATGGACGAGAAGCTGTTCAAACATCGGGGCTGTAAGCAAAAATTCCTCCACCTCCTCGTCTGAAGCAAAGCCCATCACCGGCTCGACGCCAGCGCGGTTATACCAACTGCGATTGAAGAGGATGATTTCGCCGGTGACCGGCAGATGTTCGATGTAGCGCTGGAAGTACCAAGCTTTCCGGTCCCGGTCAGACGGGGCGCCGAGCGCCACGACACGCGTGTCGCGCGGGCTCAGATGCTCAACGATGCGTTTGATCGTACCATCCTTGCCGGATGCGTCGCGGCCCTCAAAGATCACCACGACTTTTTGCCTGTGCTTGATGACATGTTTTTGCAGCTTTACAAGCTGAATCTGAGCTTTGCGCAGCGACTTCTTGTAGTCACTATCATCATCCTGTAATGCGCTATTCATTGCATTAGCTCCTTGTCGCTAGCTCCTTGATGGTCGGCGAACACGGCGACCGCTGCATCCTTCTTTGTCATGGTGGACTCCTTTGAGTGAGTGATGAGTTTAGGGATGTGTCTGCGGCTGCCAGCGCGGTTGATAGCCAATCGTGCTGAGAATGAAACAGCGCCGTTATGGTGGCTGGCTGGTGTATGAGAATTCCATGGACACTGGAGCGGAGCCAGGGCGTTCCACATCGATGCGGATGACATACCGTCCAGCCGAGCGGAACGAGACAAAGCCGCCATAGCTGATGGTTTCTGCGATTGTCATCGGCTCTAGCGCTAAGTCACTTCCGCCCAAGCCCAGCTCGGAAATCCTTGCCTTAACGGCTGCGTTGGAAATGCGCTGGCGCGTCGAGGCGTCGAAGAGCGCGACGACAAGATGATATTTATATTGTCCGTTCGGTGGTCCGCCATGCATCGTGGCCTCGGGATGGGCGGCGGGGTGCCCCCTGATGATCGCGGCTGGCATCAAGCCGAGATAGGCTTCGATTCCAAAGGCAGTCTTGTGAAACGGATTGTCAGCCGCGCGCGCCGGCAGTGAGTTCCCGATGCATGTGACGAGTCCAGCCATGGCCACGAGAGTGCCGATCTTCAGTCGCCGCTGGATCAAACCTTCCTGTCGACATGGCAATTTTGTTTCAAATCCGAATTCCAAGTCAGTCGCTTTTTGCATGGCCTGTGCCCAGCTTCCGCTCTTAACGCTTAAAGGGGAGAAAACTTCTCGACATTACGATCGTCGCCACCTTTGCCGAGCTTGGGTGCTACGAGCATATTTGGGAGGCTGAGGCTCAACACGACGCCCAACGCGATGAGAACGGCCATGAGCAGGAACGGGGCGTTCGGCAGCCAAGTCACATCGAACAATAGGCCACCGGCCGCTGAACCCACTGTGACGCCAAGGCTCGATGCCGCCGTCTGCTTGCCGAGTTCTGCTCCTTGCGCCATGCCGGCCTTGCTCGAAATCCAATAGGTCAGAATCGGCGATAGGATACCGGCGCTCGCCGCCACCGCCCCGATCACCACAAGCATCAGCGCGAAGTCGGATGCGCGAGGCACCAGGAATAATCCGGCGGCCAGCACAGCGAGAGCTGGCGCAATGAACCAACGCGTGGTTTCGGGCTTGATCCAGGGAGAGAAGACGATGGCCTGGACGACAAACATTATCAGGCTGCACTCGGTAAACATGAGAGCAATCTGATATTGCGTCAGCCCGAGATCTTGTTTGCCGCGCAGCGCCAATCCAACTTCGAACACACCGACTGCAGCAGAGACAATGAATGCCAGCGCGAGCAGCTTTGGGACAAGCCAGCGGCCAGTCTGCGATGCCGATTGGTCGCGCTTCTGGGCGGCGTCACTTTGCTTGGATATTGGGATTGTCATCACGGCGGCGGCCACGACAAAAGCCAGGATGGCGGTCCCTGCCAGCGGGACGGCCAGCGCCCCGGCAGCGCCGGCGATCGGAGGGATGTTGGCGGCCCCTCGCGAAACGAAAACACCGAGCATCGGTCCCAGCAGAAATCCGCTAATGCCTGCCAAACTGACGAAGGTGAGGCGGCGCGCCCGCTCCTCTTCCGTTGCCGCTAGATCCCCGATCGCGGCCAGCGCAGCCGGCGTGACTGCAGCAGCGAACAATCCGCTCAAGAAGCGTTCGGCATACACGGCGGTCAGGTTCTCGATGAAGGCGAACGTTAACATCGTCGCGCTGAACCCGAGCAGCCCGATCAGAAGGATTGGGCGTCGTCCATACCGGTCGGATAGGCGTCCCCAGGCCGGGGCAAATAGAAATAACGCAAACGTATAGAGGGCGGTCAGTAGACCCGTCGCGCGGGAAACTTGTGCCGCATCGCCGCCTGCACCGAGCAGCCGCTCGATCACAAATGGGAGTAAGGGCAAGACGATGCCGTAACCTAAAGATACCGTGAAAACGGAAAGCATCAGTACGGCCATCATGCTTAGCGGTATGCCGGTAGATGTGGCGAGATTGATCATAATGCCGCCCTTGCCGGCTTGGGTGCTGGGGATTGAGTGGACGCCGGGGCTGACGCGTTCTGACTGCGGATCCCGGCCAGCTTGGTCCGCTTTAGCATTAGAGCGTTGATCGCTACGACCGCCGAGCTGCCGGACATGGCAATGGCGGCGATAGTCGGGCTTAGCAAGAAGGGATAGAGCACGCCCGCGGCAAGTGGGAAGGCAACGACGTTATAGCCGACCGCCCAATAGAGGTTTTGATGCATTTTCCTGAGCGTTGCTCGGGACAGCTCGATGGCGCCGACAACATCGTAGGGATCACTTTTCATAAGAACAATATCAGCGCTCTCAATTGCGACGTCTGTGCCTGCGCCAATCGCGAATCCGACATCGGCTTGGGTCAAGGCCGGAGCGTCATTGACGCCATCCCCGACCATACCGACCTTCTTGCCCTGGGATTGCAGCTCCTTGACCTTTGATGCCTTCTGGCTAGGCAAGACGTCTGCGAGAACGATGTCGATGCCCAATTCGCGGCCAATGCGCTCAGCCGTACCCTGATTGTCACCGGTGATCATTGCGACCTGCACGCCACGTTCCTGAAGCGCTTGGATCGTTGCAGCTGCTGTCGGACGCGGTTTGTCGGCGATGGCAATAAGTCCGAGAATCTTGTTGTCACGCGCCAAGTGTACGACGGTGCGGCCAGCGCCTTGGAGCCGCTCAGAATCGCTCGTAAGTTCGCCAACTTCGATCGTCTGTGCGTCCATGAGTCTCCGGTTGCCAAGGAAGACCGTTTTACCCGCCACTATCGCCTGTGCGCCCATCCCTTCAATGTTGGTGAAGGACTCCGCCTTGCCTGCATCGCTACCTGCCGCTCGACGGAGGATGGCTTGGGCAAGCGGATGATCAGAGCCAACCTCAACAGATGCGGCAATGCTTAGTACTTCACGTTCATTTACACCCTTGGCAGGTACCACTTCGACCACTTCGGGCTGGCCCATCGTGAGCGTCCCGGTCTTATCAAAAACCACGACATCCAACTTTGTCGCCTCTTCGAGAGCCCCGGCATTCTTGAAAAGAATACCGTTCATGGCTCCGAGCCCGGTGCCCACCATGATCGCCATCGGCGTTGCCAGCCCGAGTGCGTCGGGGCAGGCGATAACGAACACCGTTATCGTTAGCGTAAGGGCGAACAAGAGCGGCTTACCAAGCCACCAGAACCAAACGACGAAGGTGAGCAATCCGATTAGAACTGCAGCTAGGACAAGCCATTGAGCAGCGCGGTCCGCGAGCAGCTGCGCTGGTGCCTTCGAGTTCTGGGCCTCTTGCACAAGCTTAACAATCTGTGCGAGCGCCGTGTCCGCGCCAACGTTTGTCGCTGTATAGCGGAACGTGCCACTCTTATTGATCGTCGCACCGATAACGGTATCACCTGGCTTCTTGTCGACAGGCATCGACTCACCCGTCAGCATCGACTCATCGACTGTCGAGCGCCCGTCCGTGACGTTGCCATCAACTGGGATTTTGTTGCCTGGACGAATGACGACAACGTCACCAGCGAACACCTCGGCGGTTGATACTTCGATTTCCTGTCCGCCTCGGATCACATTGGCCTTTGGAGGTGCCAAGTCCAGCAGCGCACGGATAGCGGCGGACGCCCCCGCTCGCGCGCGCATTTCGAGCCAGTGTCCGAGCAGGATGAATACCAGCAGCAGAGCCGCGGCTTCATAGAATTGCTCGCCGCCATAAATGAACGTCGACCCCACGCTGAACAAGTATCCAGTACCTACACTGAGTACGACCAGAACGGCCATATTGGCGACGCCGTTCTTAAGTGCGCGGTAGGCTGCAACGACGAATGGCCATACTGGATACAGGATAGCGGCGCTGGCTAAAACGAACAGTACAAGATCGAGCCGCAGGCCGAATGGCGGCGAGATTTTTATCGAGTCCATGCCCATAGGAGACAGGAAGAAAATTGGCACGGTGAACCCGAGCGCAATAAAAAAGCGGTTCCGCATGTCGCGAACCATCTCTTGCATATCCATACCTGCGCCGTGACCCATCTCATGGCTCATGTCATCCATCTGCATGGCATTGCCCGGATGTTCAGACGCGCCTACCCGGGTGTCCTTGACTGATGAACCTTCATGGCGCATGGCGGAATGGTCATGTTCGGAATGTTGGCTCTCCGCTTTATTAGCTACGGTGGTGTCCCGCAGTGGTGGTGAGCCAGATTCGCAAAGATGTAAGGGTGCAAGTTCCCCCCCGCAGTGGTGGCCGCATCGCTCGATGGCCTTCTCAATAGTCGCTGGCACTATTTTGGCCTCGTCGTACGTGACGGTCGCGCTGCCTGAAACCTGGTTGACGGACACTTCTGTCACACCGCCGAGCCTCCGGAGTTGCTTTTCGACTCCCGAGGCGCCTAGCGGCGAGAGCAGTTCTCCGACTTGCAGATTGATGCTCTTCATCGCTTTCTACCTCTCTAAATTCTGACGTCTCATATTCAAAGTCGCCGTCACGCCGAGGCAACGCCAGATTGCGGCTGGCCGCATCGTTAGTCACAGACGCCGTCGACAGGACGATCATAATATCGCGTCGTGCGGCAAGCTGGTCGTGAGGGTAATGGCGCTATGCGATTTGACAGGCGTTTGAATTGGTTCCGAGCCATACTCAACACCTTCTCGCCTCTAACTCCTCACGACCCTCCATTTTTTCAAGAGCGCTGTTTCGAGTTCCAGTAATTATGTAGACGATGTACAGCGACATGATTGCCCCGCCAAAACAGAAAACCGATATGTAGGCGTACTGGAAAAAGAAATATGTGACGGTCACCACCAAGACGACCAAATAGCCAAAGTTATTGACCTCTTTGATCGAGGACGTGACGAGCGGCGCGATAATCACGAATAGGTAGACAATGTATGTCATTGAACGTGGGATGATAGCATCCAGCAAGTGAGTCCCCTGGTAGCTAATGGCCCGGCCGAGAAACGTTGTGGTTAGCCAGCCGTCATGCGCGAAATAGGGAACATATTGCAGCGCGCCGATCATGCCGCCGAGAATCGCAAACAACAGATAAAGTTGACGCCGCCGGCACGGCTCAAGGACGTAGGTAGAGTACGGAACCCACACCGGCCATGTAAGCCAGGAAAAGAACATATAGGCCAACGAGAAACGTTCGACCCACTCGGGCTCTGACAGGCGGCCGCCTGTCCAAATCATGCCTTCGAAAAATTGCTGAAGCCCAAACAAAAGCGGCAACGTCGCAAAGGGAAGGTAGCGGCGATCTCTGCGATACGCTTCGCGCATTGCGAACGCGCCCGCCGGAACCAGAACGGCGGCAGACACAAAGCTCACCTCAGCGGACAAGCACATAGCAAACGGCTCCTCGAACAACTCTCTTCGCTTACTTGACCGCTTGCACCTGCCCCATCAGTCATCACTCCGGAACCACCGAGCACATCCAGCGCCGATTAGTTCCCACCGACGGTATGTGCCATCGTAAGCCGGTTAAGTCGCAGCGAGAACCAGGTAAAAATCACGACATCTATCAGCGTAGCAAGCGCGGCCTGAGTCATCACGACAACCTGGAACACCGAAAGGGGATTTCCCCCACGGATCCAGTCGATGACGGCGTAGCCAACCACGAATAAAGGCAGTAGAGACACAAGTATCTCCACCAGCGTGTGTATTACGCCGCCACGTGGCTGCGCCAGGACAGCCTGCGCCTGCCATGCCACGTAGACCAGTGCAACAACACCAATCCACGACACATGTTTCATGGCCTCATCAGTTGTCGCCACGCTCGGCGCGTGACCAATCCATAACAGCCACCATAGCAAGATGGACAAGACGATCGGAGCACCATGCCTGACACCCGGACCGAGAATCCTCCAACCGGCTTTGCTGCCGAGTATTTCTTCCGTATGCGACGTCCGAGCCGTTCCCATTGTCATCTCCACGTTTCCACCTAGTGCTAAGCTCGCGACGAATCGACGGGGTTAATTGATCGCGGAATGAACCCCGGGACGCGCGCCGAGTAGCGCCTGTAAGCATCGCCAAACCTCGATATTGCTTCACGTTCCTCTGTGTGTGCGAGCCGCACGTACATCCAAACAAGTACCGGGAACATCGCAAGTGTGAGGAGCGTTGGCCATTGCAGGAGAAAACCAAACATCACCGAAATGAAGCCAACGTATTGGGGATGCCGGACGTAGGCGTAGGGACCAGTTGTGGCGAGCGCCTTTTGAGCCTGAGCCGCATACAGTACTCGCCATGCCGCTGAGATGAGCATGAAGCCGCCCACGATGAAGCCAAAACTTAGCAAGTGAAAGGGCCCGAAGTGCGGATTGGTCCGCCACCCGAACATCGTTTCGAGCAAATGGCCTGAATCGTGCGAGAGCCAATCGACATTCGGGTAGCGGCTCTGCAGCCATCCCGACAGCACATAAATTGTGAGCGGAAACCCGTACATTTCTGTGAACAGCGCCACGATGAAAGCACTGAAAGCACCAAACGATCTCCAGTCCCGCGCGGTTTGCGGCTTAGAAAAGCTGAAGGCGAAAACAATGAAGATCAGTGAATTAATGATCACGAGGGACCAGAGACCATAAGCAGGTGCTTGCTCGGTCATGACTTGTCTCCGACTATTTCCTGAGGTGCGCTTTTGCGCTCATTGCTCTGCGATACGTGGCCGGTATGGCCACCGTGACCAAATATGTGCAGAAGCGGGCATGCGAGCAGGAAGAGAAGCGGGAGCGCGCCAAGGAAGTGCGCCCGGTGCTCACTCAAAAGCATGGTCAACGCGATCGCGAGAAACCCGAGGAAAACCCAGAATGTTCGGGAGCCCCAGAAGCTGCCCGAAGAGGCGGCGGCGTCGTGCTGATCCTGTCGAGTCTGATGGGAATGCATCTCGTTCTCCTTTTTTAATCGTTCGCCTCGTCTTGAGTGTTCCTCACCCGCCTTCCAAAGAGTCAATGGAAGACCATGCCGGCCACGTGGAACCCGGCATCGGCATGCAAAACCTCTCCTGTGATGGAAGATCCATAGTCGCTGGCCAGAAGCACCGACACCCGACCAACCTCGCAAGCGTCGACCGTTCGCCGCAGAGGGGCCTTGGCGGCGGCTTCGGCAATCAACTCGTCAAAATGCTCAATGCCCGAGGCGGCCCGCGTCCTAACGGGGCCTGCCGAAATGGCATTGACGCGAATACCCTTGGGACCCAGTTCGTGGGCTAGGTAACGCACCGAGGCTTCAAGCGCGGCCTTCACCGGCCCCATCACGTTATAATGGTCGACGACTTTTTCGGCACCGTAATAACTCAAGGTTAGCAAGGTTCCGCCTTGTGTCATGAGCGGTTCAGCCAGATGTGCCATGCGTATGAATGAATGACATGAGATCAGCATTGATTCAGCGAAGCCGTCCGCTGAGCAGTCGGTCAATCGGCCATGAAGATCCTCTTTGCGCGCCCAGGCAATGGCGTGAAAGACAACATCGATGCGTCCCCACTTCTGCTTAATTGCATCAAAAACAGCCTCAAGCTGCCCCGGGACTCCGACATCACAAGGTAAGACGATCTCTGCGCCAAGTTCGGCTGCAAGCGGCGCCACATGTGGCTTCGCCTTGTCATTCAAGTATGTCATCGCGAGATCAGCGCCAGCGCCGCGAAAGTGTTTCGCCGCCCACCAGGCGAGGCTGTCCGCATTCGCGACACCGACCACCAGCGCTTTCCGGCCTTTGAGATCGATGGCTTCCATTGAACAATTCTCCTCGTCTTTGACTCGCGTTACATCGGCAGCGGGCAACATGCAGTTTCAGGTTGCGGCGCCGCTTGGAGGCTCTGCTCAACCCCCGACACTTTTGACTTTGGCCGTTTCGGCGTTCGGCTATGGATCAGCGCGGCAAGCGCGAGGGCAGCAAGTCGACCGGTGGCCGGATCGGAGCGTGAACTCAAAATAACAGGCGCAGTAAGTCCAAGTACAACGCCGGCGGCCACAGCGCCGGCGAGATATTCTAGTGTTTTGGCGAGAACGTTACCGGAGACCAGATCAGGCACAAGAAGGATATCAGCTTGACCGGCAACTCTCGAGGCAATGCCCTTCTCCGTCGCAGCCGTCAGCGAAATGGCGTTGTCAAAAGCGAGCGGACCATCGACGATAGCACCGTGGATTTGGCCGCGTTGGGCCATCATGGTGAGAGCGGCCGCGTCAAGCGTGGATGCAATATCGGGATTGACGGTCTCGACTGCCGACAACACGGCAGCCTTCGGAGATTCGACGCCCAAGAGTTGGCAAAGCTCGATCGCGTTCTGAAGGATCTGCGCCTTGGCAGTGAGGTCGGGCGCAATGTTGATAGCGGCGTCGGTGATGCAGAGAAGCTTGGAGTAAGAAGGTATGTCACACAGGAAGGCATGACTGACGCGCCGCCCAGGCAAGCGGAGGCCATGCTCTGAATCGAGGATGGCGCGTAAGAATACATCGGTATGGATCAGACCCTTCATAAGCACGTCGGCCTTGCCGTCGCGCACGAGCGCGACTCCTGCTGCGGCCGCTGCAACGTCACTCTTTGCATCAATGATGTGGGCAGCTGTATAGCGGAGGCCCGCCGAGGCAGAAAGCTCGCGGATGGCTTGGGACTCACCAATAAGAACCGGTTCAATGATGCCAAGTTCGACCGCCGCGCGTATCGTCTCGAGGACGACCTCCTGCGCGGCATTCACAACCGCGACCCGAATAAGGCCAAAACCTTTACTTCGATGGATCAGGTCTTGCAGCTTGTGGACCTGTTTGTTGCCATTCGTCATAACGCCACCTGTATGAGCTGATCTGCGAGCAGTCGCTGGACGTGCCGCGCGATCATCAACTCTTCGTCGGAGACGACGGCCTGAACACTCACGGCTGCTCCTGGAACTGAAAAAACTCCGGCTCCTGCTCGATTTGCGTTGGCTTCGAGATTGATTCCCAAATAAGCGAGTCCGTCACAGATCTTTGCGCGGATCTCCGGGGCGTTTTCGCCAATCCCGCCTGTGAACACCAGGCGGTCAACGCCCCCGAGTGCAGCCGTCATCGCTGCGAGGTGATGCTTGGCGCGGTAGCAGAAGAGATCGATTGCCTCGCGTGCTGCGGGTTTATCTCGATGGTCCAAGAGCTCACGCATATCGCTTGAAATTCCGGAAACACCGAGGAGTCCCGACTGCTCGTAGAGCAGTGTCTGCACAGCACCAGTCGTCATACCCAACGCCGTCAGAAGGTAGAGAACAGTCCCTGGATCAAGATCACCGCAACGGGTCCCCATCATCAGGCCGGCGAGCGTGCTGAAGCCCATCGTTGTTTCAATACTGCGGCCGTTCTTGAGAGCGCACATCGAGGCGCCGTTTCCGAGATGAGCAACGACGATGCGCTCATGCTCCACATCGACGCCGCCTTGGCGCAGCGAGTTGACAACAGACTCATACGACAGCCCGTGAAATCCATAACGCTGCACCCCGTTGTCCTGGAGACTGAGCGGCAAACCCGTAAGCTTGGCTATCCGGGGCCGGCTGTGATGAAAAGCGGTATCGAAGCAGGCGACCTGCCGCAGGTTCGGCTGCATCTCCCGCATGGCTGCAATTCCAGCGAGATTGTGCGGCAGATGCAGTGGCGCAAGCGGGATGAGTTGTTCGAGGCGGTCTTCAACTTCTGGTGTCACAAGGAGCGAACAGTCGCAGTCAGCACCGCCATGAATGACGCGATGCCCAACAGCCAGAAGCGGCCGGTCCGCCATGTATTTTGGAAGGGCGTCGATTAAAAGGGCGAGCGCTACATCATGGCTGCCAAGCACAGTCTGTTTGTCGAAAATAGTCGCGCCAGTCGCGCTCTTGGCATGAAATCGCCCGCGTGAGAGCCCTATTCCATCGAGTGCGCCGGAAAAGAACTTCGGCAAAGTCTTGTCAGAGCCGAACAACGTAAATTTCACGCTGGACGAGCCGCTATTGACGACGAGGATGGCGGCATCATGGGACATACGCTCGTCAATCTCCAGTCTGTAGTGCCGACCGTTTTCAGGGCGGCTGCCGCCCCCCTATGATCGATTTGATGGAACGCTGTGGGCTACATCGTGCAGCCCATACCTGTTAGCACGTCGTCAGATTTTTTCTGCTGGTCTGGGGTCAAGGCCGAGTACAAGGCCGCTAGAGCCGGTTCCAGTTTCTTGAGCGACGCCACCCGGTTTTCCATTGCATCGATATAACTTCGTGTCCGCTCTACGGGAGTCTTGGCGTCTAGGAGTTTCATCATGAGTTGCTGTGTTTCAAGCATGTGATTGAGATGTCCCTTGAGAGCCGTGGCGTAGCCATCCCACGCAGGTCCTTGTGCCGCTGTGATTGCGAGTTCAGACTTTAAAAAGGCTAAGCGGCCATCTGCAAAGGAGGACATGCCGCCCATCATGGGGCAACTTCCGGTCAGTCCAGTAAGGCTGCCTAAACCGCGCATGACGTGTACCGATGTTTCGGCAGGTGACTGAGCCAGTGCCACCGCGAGCGGGAGCAGAGAAACCGTGGCTGTAGCCAGCGTAAGCGAAAAGCGCTTTGCGAATATTTTGACTGGGAGTTTCATCGGACTATCCCTTATTAAACAACTGCGCCTGCCTATTTGTGAGCCTTGCCGCCACCGCAGCATCCGGAACCACTTTTCACATGAGAGGTGTGGCCTGTGCGAGTGGCGTCAGATGTATTGACCTGTTCCTTAGTGCCGGCTTGCGCCCTTTGGTCTTTCTTGTCGCCGCCGCCGCAGCAGTCCGCTTTCTGCGGTGCTACTGTCTTCGTTTCATCTGTCTTCGACGCTGATGTTTCGCTTGTCTTTGACATGTCATTCTCCTTTGGGGGCTAGTTCACGTCGCGTTTGAATTTATAGTTCAGCAACCATGCCGATGCCGGTTTTGTTCTGACGGCGTCGGCGTCCCAGAATGGCCATCATGAGCCGGCACGCCACGTGCTGCCGTTAGGTTTGAAGCAACAGTGGCAGATGTATTGCCGCTTAGGTTAGCGTCCTCTGTGCCCGGTTCGGCTGTTTCATCCGCCTTCGGTTTCGAACTGCGCCAGCCCTCTCTCCCGTGCCCGCCGTGGCCGTGACGATGGCCGCCATGGCCAAACATGTGCATGGCGACAAAACCGACAGCCAACGCTAACCAAAACCAGTTATTTTGAATCCATTCCATGGTTCATTCCTCCGTCTGTTTCAACCCGCCGCACAATGCGGCCGGCACTTCACTCTGCCGCGATCTGCAGTTCGGGTCGCAGCGTCTCTTGTGACCTAAGCGCAGCTTCCCGATTGGCGATGTAGTCGCGGGTGAGCGGCACAGCGTCGAGCCGCTTTGCCAACTGAATTTGGAACACCATCAGTCCGCCATGCCTGAAGCCAGCCTCACAACCAGCCAGATAGAATTCCCACATCCTGCAAAATCGCTCGTCATAGATCGCCTCGGCTTCGGCGCGACGTGACACAAAACGCTCGCGCCAAGCTCTCAGTGTTTCAGCGTAGTGGAGCCGAAGGATTTCAATGTCTGTTACGATGAGCCCAGCTCTTTCGATTGCTGGAAGGACCTCGGACAATGCAGGCGAATACCCTCCTGGAAAAATGTACTTAGCCATCCAGGGATTGGTGAAGCCGGGCCCGTCTATGCTGCCGATCGAATGCAGCAGCATGACACCGTCATCGGCAAGAAGATCAGCTGCCTTCGAGAAAAAGACGTCATAGTAGCCAACGCCGACATGCTCGAACATGCCGACCGAAACAATGCGATCGAACTGACCTTGGACGGCGCGATAGTCCTGCAACCGGAAGTCGACGGCACTTGTAAGACCTTTGTGGATGGCACGTTTGCATGCAGTGTCGAGCTGCTCATCCGACAGCGTGACGCCGGTGACCTCGGCGCCGCATTGCTCAGCGAGATACAGCGCAAGCCCGCCCCAGCCGCTTCCAATATCAAGCACGCTATGTCCTGGCTCGATGAGGAGCTTGGCTGCGATGTGCCGCTTTTTTGAAAGCTGTGCCTCGTCGAGGGTTTGGTTTCGGTGCTCGAAATAGGCACAAGAATACTGACGATCTGGATCGAGAAACAAATCGTAGAGGCGTCCGTCGAGATCGTAGTGGTGGGCTACATTGCGTTTGGCCCGGCCCTCCGAATTGCGCTGATACATAGGCCGAAGGGCCTTGCGTATCTGCAATTGCATTTTGCGCAACCGAGTCTTTGGCAGCAGGACAAGATTGCGCATTGCGATCAAGCACACGTCATAGATCGTGCCCCGATCAACAATGAGCCTTCCATCCATATAAAGTTCGCCAAATGCCAGAGGCGGGTTCAGCAGCAGCTGACGCTCTGCTGCCCTATCCGCAAATCGGATCGACGCAGACGGCCCTGTCCCATTCCCAAACATACGCCGGGCGGCGGACGGCCCTGAAACTTCAAGTGATCCATCCTGGATGAACCGCCTGAAGAAATTGTCCAAGAGACGGCTCATTTCAGCCTCCGTACATGTTGGTGAACGTGCGTTCTTGCCCAGCATCCCGCACCTTCCGGGCGGTTTCCCAGAAGGATGCAATCTGTGTGATCAGCTGCCGCTCCTGAGCTATGAGTGGATGGTCGTCAGACAAGGCCTTGCGATTCTTTGAGACTGCGTCGGCCAAGACTGAAAAGGCGTTCATCCAAGGGAAAAAGCTCTCGGAGTACATGTAGCGGCTGGTGCGCATCGGATGCAGCCACTGCATAGTCTGCGCAGCCCACGGGTTCGTCATTGCTTGGACCCAAGGACTGACAAATGTCCGATAGATGCTTTCGTTAAACTCCGAGACCTGGCGAACCCGTTCGAAGGCGGCTCGCGGATATTCGAACTTGATATCTTCGACGTTTCGAGGCTCGAACCGCACCGTATATTGGTGCCGCTCACAATCGGGATCACCAGTTGGATTATCGATCTTCATCTCATAAAGACCGACGGGAAGGGCTTCGATCTCGCCTAGGTTTTCGAGGATGGCACGATGCTCGAAGCGGACAACCTTCGCTGACACAAAAATGCCGAGGTGACCAATTTTTGGATTGGTAAGATAGACAATGCGCTGGCCGCACGCCTTCAGATCTGCCGTGCTCTTGTAGACGGCGGGAATCCAGCCGAGCGCCTGGTGCGGCGGCGTAATGTTGTCGCCGTAAGACGAAAAAATGACGAGTGGATTGCGGATTGTGCGCAGATCGACTGTGCAGTGCTCATCCAGCCGCACTTGGCCCTGCTCGAGCTGATTGCCTATGAAAAGATCTTCGACGATCGACACGATCTCTTCGCCGCTCAAGCGGTAAAAGCCACCCCACCAACGCTCAAAATCAAGAAAGCGCTCGGCCTCCGTGTCAATCCGCGTAAACAGGTTCGCATACTTTTCGAAGAGCGCATTGCCCGGATTGAGATTCTCAAAATTCTGCACAAGCCAGGCGCCGTCAAAACGCCCGCCGTTACTATCGGCAAGGAAATGATTGAGCCAGACGCCACCGACGAAGCCGCCCATCATCCGCAACGGATTTATGCCGGGCTCGCCGCCCCAATAGGAGAGCGGGGAACCGTTAAGGACTGCGGCGCCGACTTGCCCTTCGCAATCTGCCGCGACGAGTACCGCCGCCCATCCACCTTGGCAATTTCCATAGAGAACCGGGCGCTTACCCTCGTGGCGCTCGGCGACGTGCGCAACAAATCGACCGAGGGCCGTGACGACGTCGGCGAGTGTTTGGCCCTTGCATGGCTCTGGGAAAAAGACAACGAAGTACACCGGATGCCCTGTGTGTAGCGCGATGCCGACCTCTGAGTCACGCTTAAAGCCGCCGATGCCCGGGCCATGACCGGCGCGCGGATCAATCACGAGAACCGGCGGCTTGGAAAGATCGACGCAGTCGTCCCAGCAATCTTCGCCAACCTCCGTAATGCGTACGAGAGCGTAGTTGACGGGCCGCTCAAATTCACGCGCGTCTAGCAGCGTTTCATACTTGAAGTTTAGCAATGGCGGCATTCCGGCACGCTCGTGCTCCAGCATGTTGTTGGCGCGCTTTCTCATCGTGTCGAAGAACAGGATCGTGCGTTCGAGCACGTCGCGCTGGTAGGTAAACAAATCCATAGGGGTGACGGCCACCATGTCTGTTTCGTTCTTGGTTGACGTCATTTCGATGGTGACCGCAGGCGTTGTTCCCTGTCGTCCTGATGTAGGACGCGCTTCGATATGCTTCGTCGTCACACTAGGACGAGCCGATAGAGGCACTTCTGGTTTCTCAGCGCGGATAACAATAGCTTTGCGAGCCTCGACCATAACGGGCACTCCTTAACCTCGTTGAGAACTGAACCAATTGAAAAGAAATCCGTAAAGCAACGCCACGTACCAGCCGTAGGCGATGCTCTCGAACAGACCGAGTAGGATACCGGTTGGCGTCCAATCGAAGCCCGGCAAGAACTGAAACCAGGGGAGATGATTACCGACGTCTGGAACGAAGACCCGCAGCGCGACGCAAAGACCATAGGTGATCGAGAAGAAGGCGCTCAGGCTCAGACCCAAGGCGACGATTGGTAGGCGGTGCGCTTGGTCGCCCGTCTGAATTGCCGAATGATGGACTGTCATAACTCATACCTCATATGTCTGCCGTTGAAGAGTTCTCGGCTGCGCGTCGCCTTCCACTCGGTCGCACAAGGAAATCTGACTTGACTCCTGCACCTTGAAGTCTCCAATAATTGGACACTCAAATCACAACGTTGTGAGGTGCCCTAATGTTCCGTATCGGCGAAGCCGCACGCCTATCCGGTGTTAGCATCAAGCTGATCCGCCACTACGAGAGCGTTGGCCTGCTGAAGTCTGTTGATCGGCAAGCTAACGGATACAGAACTTACGAAAATCGCGACGTACACGAACTCCGCTTCATCCGGCGGGCACGGGTACTTGGCTTCTCGATTGCAGAGATCAATCAGCTCCTCGAACTTTGGCGAAACAAACAACGTCGGAGCTACACGGTTCGCAAGTTGGCGGAAGCTCACCTCGATAAACTGCAAGTTCGAGCTGAAGCTCTTAGGGACGTATCGGGCGTTCTTCGCGGCTTGATTGATGCGTGCGAAGGCGGCGAGAGGCCGAACTGCCCGATCCTCGACAACCTGGGCGGCACTGATTGACTTTCGAGTAACGGCAAACATGACGTTCGTTGCCGCTTCAATCTGGAGTGCGGACCGGAACATGATTCAATAGTTCTCCGAGTAGAGAGCCAGTGCACAATCCGCGATTAGCGTGCGCTGTGCGCTGACATTGCGGTCAAAGCTGCGGATTTTGGAGCGTCAGTCGTGCCCGCTAGCGCAAGGCGCATGAGCTCGGGTCCCGACTACGACACTGACGCAGGCACAGGACCGGTGGCACGCGCGATCAGGCGCGAGGGGGCGGAAGTTCGGGAGCAATTGACATGTCGCGATGGACAGTGTTGACCAACGCAAACCACGCACTGGCAACAAGCGGACTCAGTGCCGTAGTCTCTGGCGAGATTAGTGCGTTTCCGGCAGACCAACAACCGGCGGACGATGACCCGCAACCAGTGCGGCACCCCAATGAAACACAGCAACCGCCTGGGCAGTTGCAGCAGTTTCCATCGCAAGAACGCTGGGAGGTCACGGAGCCGCTTGTCAGAAAGAATTCTGGTTCCGCATCGGTCGATAATTTTGCTGCACCTTGTGTTTCAATGCTCACGGATGGAGGAATTTGATCTCCGCTCTCCTTCGTATGCAATTCTGTCTGGCTCGCTAGGGCTTCGATGACGCCGCCGGTTGCAAAGCTCCGATCCGTGGTCAAGACCTCTACCTTATGAACCGCCGCCCGATCATTTTCGGATCGAAACTCAACATGATAATGCCCAGCGTGCGCCAACGCCTGCCCCGCATACAGCACGACCGCGAGTGCGGTCGAAACTGCAATCGTCAATGATCTACAAGGTCGATATTTCGACAGCATTGTTCCTCGCAAGCGATTCGCAGAGCTTACACTTGTCCTGTTGACCCCCAGAAAGGCTTTGATCTGGATCAAAGGGATGACAATCAACTTCAATCAAATTATCCCGCTAGCTGTTCGCTACATCAAGCTCGGCGAAGGCGGGCTCTGGGAAGCTGAGTGCCAGCCGCGTGGGATCGTTCGCTTCGGCTTCGGCAGCTCACGTCCAGACCGTTTCGCCCAATGCTCGAGCGGGAAGGGTTCCTCGCCGAAGGCAAGACGGCATCGACGACGACCAGGTTCCCGAACGAGATCCGAACATTCTTTGAGGATCGCGGCAGCATTCTGTGGATCACGTTCTTTGGAGAACGACTGGGTTGGGGTTTTTTGGACGCATTACCGGCCCAGCCGAGTGATGATGGTCGTGGCGTCTGGCGATTGGTCTCAGGCGGCGGGAAACACACAGACATCAACGGCGATGCCCTGACGAAAGAGCGCTTGACCGGATCGCTCACCAAGCTTGCCGCCTACAGAGGCACCTCGTGCAGTGTGGACGAAGACGAACTGCTCGTTGATCTCGTTTTTGCGTCCTGCGGCCGGAGAAGACTGGGCGTGGTGGGGAAGACTCAAAAACGCTCGATCTCGATCTGATGTTGCCGAGCACAGGTGAGCGCGCCTTCCTCCAAGTGAAGCCTCGAACGACTGCGCATGAGCTTGCAGATTATGTGACGGCACCCGACCAAGCGGGGCCCTTCGATCGCATGTTTTTCATCTACCACACCGGCACGATCTCGACGGAAGACGACCGGATTATTATGGCTCAGACAAAGCCGGTGGATAAGCGCTCCGGAGAATGAGCAAAGAGCGGGGTCACGGTTAGTATTCGCAAGAGCCGTTAACTGTGCAAAAGCACGCACGTCTCTAGAACCTTATGGGCGGGCTACGACCAGTTGTAACGCGTGGCACTGACTTCCGTTCCTGAGCGATCTCCGATGGTGGTGGGGACATCGAGCATGGAGACCCGCGCGCGCGATCTAGGATTGCGTCATCGGCATGATTGCGCCGGAGCGCCGTCAGCGATGAAGACCGGAGCGAAGCCGCCCCCTTCGGTCCGGAAGTTCGTCGTCTGGCCCTGATACAAGCGCGCTGCGATCAGTTGAATCTTGCCGTCATAGGTGTAGTTGCGAAGGTCCGCTTTTAAGCTGCGCTGCGTTCCATCGACGGAAATCTGCCGCGTGCTTGGCGTGACGATCCTTTGGGCGACGTAACTAGCGTTCAGTATCTCGGCCCAGACCCGGCGTGTGATCTTATCGCCCCGATACGCCGCCTTGCCGCCATAACCGGCTGTTGGCTTGAAAAACCATTGATCGCGCCCGCTCCATAGTTCGGCGGCACATTTTGGCGTTACGGCGATCGTGCCGGGAATGCCGCTCTGCAGCACGCGCACAAGGTCGTCAGAGATGCCCCAAGTCCGCAGTAGGTCCACATCACTTAAGAGCACGAGATTGGATTTGTTCGCGTAGATGGCATGGGTCCACGGGTTTGGAGTTACGACAACGTCACCGGCCAAATAGGCGCTGCGAAGCGCAAGGTTCTCGGGTTGCTCCAGCTGAAAGTCAGTCAGCCGGTTGTAGACGAGATCTATCCGCCGCTCTTCGTGCCACAAATGACCGTCGCGATGCGTAAGTTCGGACGGTGACGCAATGATTGCACCCATCCCGCGTTTTTCGAACAGCCGCTGGAACAGGACAAACTCGGGATAAAGGTATTGTCCGCGCGGTGCTTGATCAACGATGGCGATCGTCTCAAGTGGTCCTGTCCGGCCCTGCCTTTTCCACTCGGCGTGGAAGCTCGCAACGAAGTCAGAGCACAGCGCATCGAGATTGACCCGCATGGACGCTTCGAGGTTCATGTCATTGCAACAAGTCCTCTGCGCCTGCAGCAAGTAGGCGTTGATCAGCGCTCCTCCGGCATTGGTGTTGATTTCGATCAGCATCGGGCCGTCGTCGCCCAAATGAAAATCATACCCCATGAAGACTCCGTTGGGGCCGGGCCGATACCGCGCGATCTCCGCAGCGTGCCCGAGCACAGCCGACTGGTATTGTGGCAAGCGTGCAATAGCCTCGATGGCGCGGATGATTTCTTGCATCCGGTCGGCGTGCGCCTTTGTAAGGAATACCGGCTGGGCCGAGAGCAGATAGGGATGGGTCAACGCTAATGCGCGGCAGAATTCCGGATCAGCTACCGCCTTTTCTATTGCCCGGCACAGCGCATCACGATCAAGCGTCACGCAGGTGCAATCAGTATTGAGGCGCTCGATATCGTTGCTCACAGTCGGCCGGTCCTCGGTACCTGAACTATTGAACGGTCAATGGTCGAGGGGTGCTAAGGCGTCCAGACCATCATCACGCTGCTTTGCTGGGCACAGCAAGCCTGACGCTGGCAAGGGCCACGATCGGCACGATGAGCCACTGCAGAAGCGGTGAGACACCCAATTCGATACCACCGATCCGCACCGTCGGCATGGAGGCCGAGTAGGCCCACGCTTGACGAACATAGACGTTAAACCATTCGCTGTATGCCGTGTAGCTCAGTCCAAAAACAATCGTCAGCACCGCAACCTGTTTCCAGTCTCCGCGAGGCCACGACCAGCTGCGGCCGACCAAAATGGCGGCAATGAGACTGCTTGCTGCGATCATGAGGTCGCCGACCGTGCAGTGTACGACAGCGAAAACGATCTCCCAACGCGGGGCGCTCGTCCAAAGTGTGTAAAGCGGAAGCTGCAAAGTCTCCCAGGCGAGATGAGCGAATGCAGAAACGCCGAGATAAATGCCTGCTGCCCAAAACCGCTCGTTCCAGTCTTCCATGGTCTAAAGCCTGATGGCCCTCAGCCGCAGGGCGTTGGCGATCACGCTCACAGATGACAGCGCCATAGCTGCTGCCGCGATAATGGGTGATAGTAGAATGCCAAGAACGGGATAAAGAATTCCCGCCGCCACCGGCACGCCAGCCGCGTTATAGATAAAGGCAAAGAACAGGTTTTGCCGGATGTTGCCCATGGTCGCCTGCGATAGGCGGCGCGCGCGCACGATGCCAGTGAGATCGCCTTTGACGAGCGTGATGCCTGCGCTCTCGATGGCAACGTCGGTGCCAGTTCCCATAGCGATGCCAACATCGGCCGCAGCAAGCGCAGGCGCATCATTGACGCCGTCTCCGGCCATCGCAACGACATGACCCTCGCTTTTGAGCCGCTCGACTATGCGGCTCTTGTCTTCAGGAAGGACCTCAGCCTCCACTTGGGTGATGCCGAGTTTGCGGGCGACCGCTTGCGCGGTGACTCTATTGTCACCAGTCAGCATGACGATGGTGAGGCCCGCAGCTTTGAGTGCGTGCAGCGCCTCTGGCGTCGTGGACTTGATAGGGTCCGCAATAGCGAGAATGCCTGCGAGTGCACCATCGAGCGCAATAAAGATGACGGTCGCGCCGTCTTCGCGCAGCCGATCCGCTTCGTCATCCAAGGACGCCGTGTCGATTCCGGCGTCCGTCATAATGCGCGCATTGCCGATCACCATGCGCTTGCCGCCCACGAGGCCCGTCACGCCTTTGCCGCTGGGCGCGTCAAAATTCTCGACCGTTAATAGCGCGAGGCTTTTGGCTTCCGCTGCCGCAACGATCGCGGCGCCGAGCGGATGTTGGCTCATCCGTTCAAGGCTAGCGGCAAACTGCAGGAGGTTGTGTTCAGAAACACCATTTACCGTCCGCACCGCGACCACTTTTGGTTTGCCTTCAGTCAGCGTCCCGGTTTTGTCGATGACGATCGTATCGACCTTTTCCAGCCGCTCCAGCGCTTCGGCGTTTTTGATCAGAACGCCTGTTTGCGCGCCGCGACCAACTGCGACCATGATCGACATCGGGGTGGCAAGCCCTAGCGCGCAAGGGCAGGCGATAATGAGCACGGAAACGGCAGCAATCAGCCCATAGGTCATGCTGGGTTCTGGTCCCCAGATCGCCCATACGGCGAATGCCAGAACTGCCACGCCAATCACAAGCGGCACGAACCAGCCCGAGACCTGATCGGCGAGCCGTTGAATGGGCGCGCGGCTTCGCTGCGCTTGCGCCACCATCTGAACAATGCGGGCCAGCATGGTATCGCGGCCGATCTTGTCGGCACGCATGACAAAACTTCCGGATTGATTGATCGTGCCGGCGATAACAATGTCACCGGCAGATTTTGTGACAGGCAGCGACTCGCCAGTCACCATGGATTCATCGACGGTGCTGCGTCCCTCAACAACGGTGCCGTCAACTGGCACCTTATCGCCCGGCCTCAAGCGCAGAAGGTCACCCACAGCGATCTGGTCGAGCGAAATTTCTTCGGCACTGCCGGTTTTCAACACGCGCCACGCCGTCTTAGGCGCGAGATCAAGCAAAGCGCGGATCGCGCCGCCTGTACTTTCACGGGCTTTGAGTTCGAGGACTTGCCCTAAGAGCACCAGCACCGTGATGACGGCGGCGGCCTCGAAGTAAACCGGCACAGCACCGTCCATGGTGCGGAATGCGGCTGGAAACGACTCTGGGATCAGCGTCGCCACAACGCTGTAAATCCAAGCGACGCCCGTGCCCATAGCGATGAGCGTGAACATGTTGAGATTGCGGGATCGCAGCGAAGCCCAGCCTCGTTCAAAAAAGGGCCATCCAGCCCACAACACAACGGGCGTTGCCAGAATAAGCTGCAACCAGTTGGATATGCGCGGCGCGATTATCGTATGAAGACCGGCAAAGTGCCCGCCCATCTCTAAAATGAGAACGGGAATGGCAAGCGCCAGACCGATCCAGAAACGCCGGGACATATCGGCAAGCTCAGGATTTGGGCCAGACTCCAGACTAACAATGTCCGGCTCAAGTGCCATCCCGCAGATGGGGCAAGCGCCGGGGCCTATCTGACGAATTTGCGGGTGCATCGGGCAGGTGTAGATCGTGCCTGCGGGCACCGCATGGTCGTCGCCAGCGCTCTTATCCAGATAGGTGGTGGGATTGGCGATAAATTTTGTGCGGCACCCGGCCGAGCAAAAATAATACGGGTGTCCTTCGTGCTCTGCGCTGTGCTTGGCGGCATGGGGATCAACATCCATGCCGCAGACAAGGTCTTTGACTAAATACTCAGCGCGTTGATCGCTGCTCGCTTCATCATGAGCATGCGCGCCGTGGTCGGATTTCAGTGACGAGTTTCGCTTATCCATCATGTTTCACTCAATAGCTCACTCGCCACACTTGTTTCAGGACTTCGCCTGCATGGCACTTTTTTCGTGAGCGTCGTCGGTGGCCTTCTGGGCGGTCCCACAGCAACATTTGGCATCCGTGGATTTTGCGAGGGCCGCTTTATGGTCGCCCTTTTCGTGAAGCTCAGCGGCTCCATAATGGGCCTTCGCAGCGGCCTCGTGATTTTCAGCGGCTTTGGTATGACTGGCGCATGGCATGGTGATCTCCTTTGTCTGTTATGATCGTTTCGGGCATTGCGACAACGTTGCCGCCCTTACACTCGTTCCACTCGATGACACGAATGCACCTACCCCACCGGGGTATCTCACTTGACACCTATACCCAGCTAGGGTATCTGTCAACGATGAAATCAGAGACGTCAGACATCTGCCTGAAGCGTTTGAGCAAGATCGAAGGGCAAGTGCGCGGCATCGCCAAGATGGTCGATGAGAAGCGCTACTGTATCGATATCGTCACCCAGATATCCGCCGTGCGCGCAGCGCTGCGGCGGGTTGAGGAAGCTGTGCTAAAAGATCACGTTGGTCATTGCGTTGAGCACGCGATTGCAAGCGGCAACAAGTCTGAGCAACGACAGAAGATCGTAGAGTTGATGGACGTGCTGGCAAGGACGGCGCGGTAACAGTTTTAGAGCAACGGGTTATAGGCCCGTAACTTTGACCATGTTTCTTGCAAATAGAATGAAGAAGACAGAGGTTTAGATTTTGATCGTTGTGCGCACCATAAAAGTCGTCGTTGTGCTGCTGGCCCTTCTAGCGGGCCTGCCGACCATGGCGTTTGCGCATTCCGGACACACGCACACGGCATCTGTCACCGCGACGGCATCAGGCTCATATACTTTAATCACCGCCACTCAGACGAAGTCGCAAGCGGTCAAGCCTTTAAGATCGATAAATCACCGACATACCGACTTGGCATATCAAAAGCCATCATCTGGACCGAACATAGTTCTGTGCACCGCCGGATCATGTTGCTGTCAAGGCGCATCGTCATGCGGTGCTGGTCATTGCTGTTCAATGGGCATGGCCACCACGCAGGTTTACGGCGTGAATCAGCGTGAAGACAAAAGTTTCCGGCTTGCCTTGCTAGGCTGGCCTTATCCAGATCTTATCTTCGGCCTCGATCGACCGCCCAAGGTCTGATCCTCCGCTCCGCAGGCTTCGGCCCGGAGCTGCTTCGCGTTTGGACAGGCGCATTGTCGCTGTCCTGCGCGGCATTCCTAACCTCGACAACCAGCGGCCTGCATCTCTCACGTGAGATGCGCTTGCCGCTCAGAGATTCCGCTTCTCCCAAGTCCGTACTGCCGTCGAGGCAGCGGGGACCGCGAGCGGCGGAAGTGAACGCCGACAAACCCAAACAAATAAGGACCAAAACCATGAAAACGCTTTCCACCATTCTCACCCTCTCATTGCTCGCTATGCCGCTCACCGCGCGCGCAGAAGACCCGCACGCCCAGCATGACATGAAGGGCATGGGCGAGATGAAATGCATGCAGGGCATGAAGTGCATGAACGAAGCCAAAGACATGAAGGACATGAAAGGCATGGACGGCATGCACGACATGAAAGCGATGGGAGCCGACGCCAGCGAATCCTCCAAGGCGTTCGCCGAGGTCAACATGAAAATGCACAAGGATATGACCATGGAGTTCACGGGCAATCCTGACGTGGATTTCGCGAAAGGCATGATTCCGCATCATCAGGGCGCGATCGATATGGCCAAGGTCGTTCTCAAATACGGCAAAGACCCGGAAATGAAGAAACTGGCCGAAGAGATCATCAAGGCACAAGACACCGAGATCGCCTTCATGAAGGGCTGGCTCGCCAAGCAGCCGAAGTAGAGAGCACGCAACACGATAGACGAATGAGGATACGGCAATGAGCAAAACAACAACAAAGACGATGCGTTGGAATAGCGCCGCGAGGATGCTTTTTTCGGCACTCGCCCTCTTTGCCGTATCCCTCCCGTCAACCGGCGCTTCGGCGCACGGGGGAGAGGATCACAGCCACGATGAAAAACCCGTCGTTGAGACGAGCGGCAATCCGCGCGTTGAAGCGACATCGGAAATTTTCGAGATTGTCGGCATTCCAACGGGCGCAGGAAAAGGCAAGCTTGTCATTCATCTAAATGACTTCTGGAGCAACGCCCCGATCCCCAAGGCGATAATCGAAGTCACGGCGGGGGATGTTACGACCACAGCCACCGAACGGCAGGGCCTGTACGAGCTGGATGCACCATGGGTCAAAACACCGGGGCGCTATGATCTCACCTTCGCGGTCACGGCAGGTGAGGTGTCTGATCTTCTGATCGGCTCCCTGAATATTCCCGCAGCGCCCGCGCCTGCCGATCAACACAACACTTTATGGGACCATATCGCGCCAGAGTTGCCGCAATTTCCTCCGATCCCCACGTGGCTGCCAGCGAGCGCCGTGGTGCTAACGCTGCTGTTGGCAGTCCTAGCCTTCACATCGAGTGGCACCGTGCGTCGCTTTGGGTTGGTGCTGGCCAGCATAGGCGGGATGAGCAGCGTCGCTCTCGCGGCGGTGATGTTGGTGAATGGCGGCACGGGCAGCGCGGTTTTCGCCGGGTCCGCCTTGCTCGATCTTCCCGACACCGCAAGCCGTTCGGAAGATGGAGCCGTTTTCGTTCCCAAAGCAACGCAACGACTTCTGGAAGTGGCAACGGTACGCACAGCGACGGCTAGTGCCGCGCAAAAAACTGTTCGGCTGATCGGTCAGGTTATCCCTGATCCCAATAAGAGTGGTTTGGTTCAAGCATTATTGGCAGGCCGTATCGAAGCGCCAGAAGGCGGATTTCCGGCGATCGGCAGCCGTGTGAAGGCGGGCGATATTCTCGGCTATTTGCTTCCTAGCGTGCAGTTGGTCGATCAAAGCGATATCCGGCAAACGACGGGTGATCTCGACCGCCAAGTCGCGCTCGCCGAAGCGAAACTGCGCCGCATTGAACCGTTGTCAGGCAACGCAATCCCCGCAGGTCAGGTCATTGATGCCCGCATTGAGCTTGATGCGCTGCGCAAGCGTCGCGCCGAGATCAAACCAGTTGCCGAGCGGGAAGCGCTCATAGCTCCGGCTGATGGGGTGATCGCGCAAGCCAATGTGGCGTCCGGTCAAGTCGTCGAAGCACAGACGTTGCTATTCCAGATCGTTGACCCCGACAGTTTGTGGGTTGAGGCCCTTGCCTTCGACGGCGCGGCAGCCACGGGCGTCGAGAAGAACAACAAAGAAGCAATCGGCACCACGGCCGATGGACGCAAGATAGAATTGAGCTTTGCAGGACGAGGGCTCACGCTGCGCCAGCAAGCGGTGCCGCTGCGCTTTCAGATCAAGGGCAGCAATCCGGGCCTAAGTATCGGCGAGCCGGTCACAGTGCATGCACCCGTCGATGAGCCGATTGCAGCTATCCCCTTGCCGCGCTCCAGCGTTGTCAGATCAGGAAATGGCCAATCGGTGGTGTGGGCGCACACCGGCCCGGAGCGCTTTGAGCAGCGCGTCGTCGCCAGTGAACCGATCGACGCCGACCGCATCGGCATCACGGCCGGGCTGGAGCCCGGCACGCGCGTCGTCGTGCGCGGGGCCGAACTCATCAATCAGGTTCGGTAAGGGGGCGCGTAATGTTCAATTTCCTTGTCAAAGCGAGCCTCAACAACCGGCTGATGGTACTGGCCGCCGCCGCCATTCTCGTGGTGTGGGGCAGTATGAGCCTGTCCTCCATTCCGGTGGATGTGTTTCCCGATCTCAACAAGCCCACCGTCACCATTATGACGGAAGCAGAAGGCTTGGCCCCGCCCGAAGTTGAGCAGCTTGTCGGCTATCCGATCGAGACGGCAATGAACGGCATTGCCGGTGTGACGCGCGTGCGCTCCGTTGCGGGCATAGGACTTTCGATTGTCTTTGCCGAGTTCGACTGGGGCACCGACATCTATCGCAATCGCCAGCAAGTGTCAGAGCGGCTCTCCAGCATTGCCTCACAACTGCCGCCCGGCGTGACACCGCAGATGGGGCCGGTTTCCTCCATCATGGGCGAAATCATGCTGATCGCCGTCACGGGCGGTGACAAGGCGGACCCCATGGACGTGCGCGAAGTCGCTGACTTCGTCATACGGCCCAGGCTGCTATCAATCTCAGGGGTGAGCCAGGTCATACCGATCGGCGGCGAGGTCCGCCAGTATCGCGTCACCCCCAATATTGCGGCGCTCGCCAGCTTGAATGTGAGTGTCGAGCAGATCGAAACAGCGATCAAATCGTTTGGCACCAACACCGGTGGCGGGTTTGTCGATCAGAATGACCGCGAGTATTTGATCCGCAATCTTGGCCGCACCACGAAGCTGGATGACTTGCGCAACGTCGTTGTCGTGACAAAGGACGAGCAGTCGATCTTTCTGCGGCAAGTGGCGGCTGTGGAGTACGCGGCCCGCGTTAAGCGTGGCGATGCAGGATTTAACGGCACACCTGCCGTGATCATCTCAGTCCAGAAACAACCCGGTGCCGATACCATCAAACTGACTAATGAGGTCGAGACGGCGCTCGCCGAACTGTCACGCGGACTGCCAAACGGCATTAGCGCCAATCAAATCCTATTCCGGCAAGCGGATTTTATTTCCACCTCGATCGACAACGTCAAAGGCGTTCTGATCGAAGCCGCGGTCGTCGTGGCTGTCATCTTGTTTTTGTTCCTGCTCAATTTCCGCACCACGGCGATCTCGCTGACGGCGATCCCGATCTCCCTTCTGGTCACGGTCCTCATCTTCAAAGCCTTCGGATTGTCGATCAACACCATGACACTCGGAGGGCTGGCGATTGCTATAGGCGAACTGGTGGATGACGCGGTGGTCGATGTCGAAAATATTTACCGGCGCTTGCGAGAGAATAGAAAACTCGCCAATCCAAGACCGCTGCTGCAGGTCGTAGCTGACGCGAGCATCGAAGTGCGATCTGGCATCGTCTATGCGACATTCATCATCGTCCTTGTCTTCATCCCGCTTTTTGCCCTGACCGGAATCGAAGGGCGTCTCTTCGCACCGTTGGGCGTTGCCTATATCGTTTCAATTCTCGCAAGCCTTCTGGTGTCAATCACGGTCACGCCCGTTCTGGCATCCTATCTTCTGGGCGGTGCAAAGCAGCTCGATCATCACGATGGCGCGTTTGTGCGGACCCTCAAGCGCGGCAATGAGCGATTGCTGACATGGGCGTTCGAGCGGACCAATTGGGTGATCGGGACGGCGCTAGTTGCCGTTCTGCTGGCCGGATTAGCGGCCTCTGCTCTACCGAGATCGTTCCTGCCCTCGTTCAACGAAGGCACGCTGACCATCAGCCTGACGTTCAATCCCGGTATTTCTCTTCCGGAGAGTCATCGCATTGGTTTGATCGCTGAAAAACTCCTGACCGAAGTGCCAGAAGTCAAAACGGTAGGGCGGCGTACAGGCCGCGCTGAACTTGATGAGCATGCCGAAGGCGTGCATTCGAGCGAGATCGATGTCGATCTCAACAAGTCTGAACGCACCCGCGAAGCCATTTTGGAGGACGTGCGCGGTAAGCTCGCGGTGCTGCCCGCCACCATCAACGTGGGACAGCCGATCTCGCACCGGCTCGATCATTTGCTCTCCGGCGTGCGCGCTGAGATCGCCTTAAAAGTGTACGGCGACGATCTCGACTCGCTACGCAGTCTTGCCGAAACACTGCGGGCTAAACTTACAAAGGTGCCCGGCCTCGTTGATCTCCAACTTGAAAAGCAAGTTTTGATCCCGCAGCTGGAAATCCGTGTCGATCCGGATCGTGCTGCTTTGTTTGGCGTAACGTCGGCCGCGATCACCGAGGCGCTCGAAAGCCTCTCCAATGGCCGCACCGTGTCCACAATCATCGACGGCGCGCGCCGCTTCGATGTGGTCCTGCGGCTTTCGGAAAGTGATCGCACCACCTCCGGCTTGAGCGAACTTCTGATTGAAACGCCGAAAGGCCGCGTTCCCTTAAGCCGCATTGCCACGGTCGAGGAGACAGAAGGCCCCAACCAAATTCTCAGAGAGAACGGCCGTCGCCGCATAGTCGTGCTGGCCAACACGGACGGCTCTGACATGGCTGCCATTATCGAGCGGATCAGAACCGTGGTCGCGGCAACGCCCTTGCCAACGGGGTATTCGACGAGCCTTGAAGGCACGTTCCTTGCCCAAGAAGAAGCGTCACGCTTGATCCTTGGATTATCGCTGGTGTCGCTCGCCTCGATCTTTGTCGTCCTTTACAGCCGCTATCGCTCGGCGGTGCTGGCCCTCATCATCATGGGCAACGTGCCTCTGGCCTTGATCGGCAGTGTCACCGCGCTGTGGATCGCCGATCAGCCGCTCTCGGTCGCCTCAATGATCGGCTTCATCACACTGACGGGCATCACCGCCCGCAACGGTATCCTGAAGATCAGCCACTACATCAATCTCGCTTTGCGTGAAGGCGAGGTCTTCGGGCGACCGTTGATCGTACGCGGCAGCATTGAGCGTCTGACACCGGTATTGATGACAGCTCTAGCAGCAGGAATGGCGCTGATCCCTCTGCTCTATGGGGCCGATGCACCCGGCAAGGAAATTCTTCATCCGGTCGCGGTCACAATTTTTGGCGGGCTGATCAGTGCGACGCTGCTTGATGCCGTCCTGACACCCGTTTTGTTTCTCAAATTCGGCAAGCGCCCGCTTCAGCGTCTCTTCGAAAGCCGTGCACCGGTTTCGGACACAAAACCAATAGAAGCGTTCTAATCAATCACACGAAAAGGAGTATCCACTATGCCTCGCAATCTTCTCTCCACTTTAACTGTCGCCGCTGTCCTCGGTCTTGCAACTATAACCGGAGCCTATGCGCACGAGACTGCCAAAGGTCCCAATGGAGGTGCGGTCGTCGATGTCGACGGTCACCATGTTGAGTTCGTGCCGTCGGCAACCGAGATGACGTTTTACCTGACCGGGGAAGCAGACGCACCGATAGCCTCGACCGGGGCCAAGGTGAAAGCAATTGCGCAAGATGCCGGGAAGACGGCGCAGATTGATCTTGCGCCGGTCGAGCCCAACAAGCTCGTTGGCAAGCTCGCAGCGCCGCTTGCAAAGGGCGCTAAGGTTGTTGTCACAGGCGCTCTGTCCGACGGGCACAGCCTGCAGGCCAAGTTTGTGATGCCGTAATCGCTTTCTGGCGTCTGTTCTTTGCCCATTCCTGTGCTCGTTGCCGGGGGATGCAACGGGGGCCAGCAAGGCCCCCTTGCCGAGGTGGGCGAAAGACCACCGAGAAAAGATTGTGCTGTCATACAGCACACATCTGGCGGTACGACTTAAGGCAGGTTTCGGAAGAGTATTTCGTGGTTGCGTCGGAGTTCAACCCACTCAAGTCAGCCAGCATTGCTATCGGCGCTCTGCTATCTGCATTATTCCGTTTTTAATGCCCATCGGCGCTAGGGCCATTAGGTTGAGGCTGCTTTGTCAAACAATAAATGCCTACGCCCATCATCAAAATTGAAGGGAGTATTGCGGCGCCCCTTATATCTCCATTTGCGACTAGGAATAAACTGCTAAGCAATCCCGCGCTTCCGAGCGCTAATTGAGTTTTTGCTGCGATCCTGTAATATTTCGAATCTATGCTCATTATTTAAATCCTTTTCGTTTTTATTGTTTATTCTTATCTTCCTTTTTCTATGCGCACAACGCCTTTTGCAAATCCATCTGACCAGAACATTGAACCATCAAGACTGATGTGATCGTCGGTGTTCGCCAACGGGAACCGGCCAGATAATCTGCCATCGCTGTTTGCAACGACTATGATTTCATTTAACAGAGGCTTGTTTGGTTCGATTGCAGGCGCTTTTGGTGCTTCTGGTGGAAGAGGAGGCTCGTCTGAATTGATCGCTTCTTTGACCGCAGAGCTTATTGAAACACAAGAACTAGAACCGGCTGCTGCACCACTTACGAAGATTGATGCCGCTAACGGCAACGATAATCCAGAGCTCAAGCTGCCAGCTAATGCGTTCGCCGAAATTCCGCCTGCCAGTCCGCAACCGACGATTTCCGTGCCAACTACCCAAGACCACAGTGAGTTTTTGCCGATCTTTGTAGTTTGCTGAAACACCATCGAGTTGGTGCTGCTCTTGCCACTGGCTTCGTCCCACCGAATTCTCCCGTGGATCAAGAGTGGTTCGCTTCCGACTGATCCCGTCCCTGAAAAGGTGACGGTGCTGGAACTTTCCTCGGACCCCCAGCTGTAGCCATTGATAACGAATCGAACTTCTTCACTTTCCCCGTAACTCTCGATGGTTATAGACCAAAGTTGGTCCGACACCGAAGCAGTCCAGCCTAAAGACCTGAGCTTGCTGTTGGGTCGAGCGGAAATTGCAGCAAGAGATGCCATTACAATCTCAGGCATGACGATAAAATTCTCAATCTTTCGCTGGTCGCGATCCTCGGTTGCCCAACTTGGCTGAGCAAAAGTGAACTGAAATGGTATCAACCATAAAATGAGCCAGCTAAATTTCACGACGTCCCCCGGTGAGCACAAGGCAGATCTGACGTTTCCGATCACGCAGCGAGTTTAATGAACCACGTGTGTGACGGTAGTTCTAGATGCTCCCGTCTCTCTGTTTCAATGTTACGGAACAGTTGGTCCTTAAGGCAACCCGATGGATACGGACGGCTCTAGTTGTTGGCGAACTCGTTGAGGAGCTTAGCCAAACCTGCTAGTTGATCGGCAAGGGCGTTCAAAAACTCTCCCGTCAGGCCCGCTATTCCCAAGATGGAGAGGGATCGTGCGATTAGCTGTTCCAGCTTACAATTCCTTGAGTAGCTGGAAGCCCATTGCCCCCCAGAGAATGACGTCTGGTCTCCCTTTGTTGCGCGGTCATGGGAATTCGTGCATGTTCGATCGGTCAGGAGTTCATAATTTGTCCTCGATCCGACTTTTCCTCGCGTTCGCTCTCACACTGTCGCTTGCGACGGCACCGCTTGGTGCTGCCCTGGCGCAGACTAATCCGCATGTGGCGTTGCCAGCCGCCAATGGCGAGTTGGACGATTGTGCCAAGATGATGGGCCATGCGAGCGATCAGACAGGCAGCAAAGATGAATGTCCGTGCTGCGATACCAAAGCGGCTTGCCCACCGGAGCAGTGTCTCACCAAATGCTTCAAAGTTTTTTCCGCAGTGGCTGCGCCAATCGCACTCCGATCAATGGTCGCGATCATCTTGAGCCCAGCCGAACCATTACGGCCGCCTGACTGGTCGTCCGGGCCGCAACCGCCCCCACCCCGAGCCTGATCCATTGATGAGTTGTCCGCGTCGGCGGGCGATGGTGCTTGGCATTTTGCCGGGCAGAGGTTGCGCAGCTGCTTGATGCGGCGTGCGCAAAGCCAACATCAATTAAGGATCAGACCAATGAAACACCGCAATTTTCTTCTCGCCGCCCTTGCCGGGCTGGTGATGATAACCGCATTCGAAAACGCCTTCGCCGGTGCAGCTGACTACAGCTTCGAGCCGATCAGCGTCGATATCAAAAACGGCGCCGCGAGCGAGCTTGGCGTCCGCCTCGTTCACAAGCCATCCGGTAAGCCTGTCGAAGGTGCGGTGCTCTTCCGCACAAGGCTCGACATGGCGCCGGACGGCATGGCCGATATGGAAGCGCAGCACGCTGCCATGCCCTCGGAGGAACCTGGCGTATACCGCTTCAAGGCTGACCTAACTATGGCCGGCGGCTGGGCCTTCCGGATGATGGCGAAGGTGCCGGGCGAGAAGGACACCATCGAGGGCGTCGTCATTTTCCAGGCTAAGGACTGAGGAGCAGACCATGAACAAGCTCCTCACCGGGGGGATCGCCATCGCGGCGATCCTCGCCTCGACTGCGGCTGGCTATCGCTTTGGGGCTGGGAATTGGCCTCAACCGGGTGGTTGGTTGTCGCCACCACCCCAAGAAGCGGCCAGCAAGCCAGCAGCCGCGCAAAAGGAACGCCGCGTGCTGTACTGGAGGCATCCTGACAACGAGACGGATTTTGCCGCCGAGCCTAAGAAGACCGGCGATGGTCGTGAGTACGTCGCCGTCTATGACGACGAGGAAGCAGATTTCGCACAAGCGAAATCGAAGGAGCCGACGCAAGCAACGGACGGCTCTGCGAAGAAGCTGCTCTATTACCGCAATCCCATGGGCCTGCCCGACACCTCTCCGGTACCGAAAAAAGACTGGATGGGGATGGATTATATCCCTGTCTACGAAGGCGAGGACGAGGATGACGGTACGGTAAAGGTCAGCGTCGCCAAGCTCCAGCGCTCTGGCGTTCGTAGAGAGCCAGCAACCATGCGACGCCTCGTGCGACCCATCCGGGCACCCGCCGTTGCCAAACCCGACGAGCGCTCACTGCTCACCGTCGCTTTGCGCGCCGACAGCTTCATCGAAACGCTCTACGTCAACGAAACCGGGCGTCACGTGAAGAAGGGCGAGCCGCTGTTTCGTATCTACAGCCCCGAGATGGTCAAGGTGCAAGTCGACTACCGGATCGCGACCAATGCATCGGGCGACCGCGAAGGAGAGGGAGCGCTGCAACGACTTTCCAACCTGCAGCTTCCAAAAGCCGTACTGGACGAGCTCAAGCGCACACGCGAGCCCGTGATCTCATTCGACTGGCCTTCGCCTGTTTCCGGCGTCGTCATGCAGAAGCCGGCGATCGCAGGCATGATGATGAAAGCTGGCGACGAGATGATGCGCCTTGCCGATCTATCCTCGATCTGGGTCATCGCTGATGTCGCCGAGCAGGATATCGGTCAGGTTCAGGTGGGCTCGACGGCGAAAGTGAGCTTCCGCGCCTTTCCGGGCGAGGTCTTTACGGGCACGGTCACGTTTATCCTGCACGAACTCGAGATGGCAACGCGCACGGCCAAGGTGCGTGTCGAAGTTGCCAATCCCGATCACCGCATCAAGCATGAGATGTTTGCCGACGTCGAAATCAATGCCGGCGAAGGCGAGGCCGAGCGTCTCGTCGTGCCCATCTCCGCTTTGATTGACAGCGGCAATCGCCAAGTCGTTCTGGTCGATCGCGGTGAAGGTCGATTTGAGCCACGTCCCGTGAAAGTGGGCCTGCGCGGCGACGGTTACGTGGAGATTCTGGATGGCCTCAAGTCTGGCGACAACGTCGTCGTTGCTGCAAACTTCCTGATTGATGCTGAAAGCAACCTGAAGGCTGCCCTCTCCGGTTTCACGTCTGGAGCTCAAGAAGCCGAACCGCCCGCAACAGCGGCAAGGGAGATGCAGCCATGATCGCCCGCATTATCCGCTGGTCGGCCACCAACCTGACACTGATCCTGATTGCGATGGTCTTTGTAACGGGCGCTGGCCTTTACGCACTCACCAAGGTGCCGCTCGACGCAATCCCGGACCTGTCCGACACCCAGGTCATCGTGTTCACCGAATTCCCAGGCCAAGCACCGCAGGTGATTGAGGATCAGGTCACCTTCCCGGTGTCCACCGCAATGCTGTCGGTGCCCCGCTCGAAGGTGGTGCGTGGCTTCTCCTTCTTCGGCGTCTCGTTTGTCTACGTCATCTTCGAGGAAGGCACCGACATCTACTGGGCGCGCAGCCGTGTTCTCGAATTTTTGTCGAGCGTTACGCGGACACTGCCTCAAGGGGTGGTACCGACGCTGGGGCCTGACGCGACCGGTGTCGGCTGGGTTTACCAGTACGCCGTCATGGCAGAGAAGCGAAACCTTGCCGAGCTGCGCACCACCCAGGACTGGCAAGTGCGGTTTGCCGTTGCCAAGGCCGAGGGTGTGGCTGAAGTCGCCAGTGTCGGCGGTTTCGTGCGGCAGTACTCGGTGGTGGTCGATCCCCGCCGGCTGCGCGCCTTCGACATTCCGTTGTCGAAGGTCAGCAGCGCCATTCGCGAGTCCAACATGGATGTCGGCGGCCGGGTGGTCGAGTTGACCGAGACCGAGTTTATGGTGCGCGGTCGCGGCTATCTCAAGAGTATCGCGGATATTGAGAATATCGTGCTCAAGGCACAGGGGGGCACACCGGTGCTGATCAAGGATGTGGCCACCGTGGAACTCGCGCCCGACGAGCGCCGGGGTGTCACTGAACTCAACGGCGAGGGCGAGGTCGTCTCCGGCATTGCCATCCAGCGTTACGGGCAGAATGCCCTGTCGGTAATCGCCAGTATCAAGGAGCGATTGGCCGAGATCACAGGCAGTCTGCCGGAAGGCACGTCCATCGTGCCAGTCTATGATCGCTCCGACCTTATTCATCGGGCGATTGCAACGCTAAAGACGACGCTGATCGAGGAAAGCCTGATCGTCGCGCTCGTCTGCTTCGTGTTCCTACTCCATGCCCGTAGCGCGCTCGTTGCCATCATCACGCTGCCCCTTGGCATCCTAATCGCCTATATCTGCATGTGGGCACTGGGCATTTCATCGAACATCATGAGTCTCGGCGGGATCGCCATCGCCATCGGGGCCATGATCGATGCCGCCATCGTCATGATCGAGAACGCCCATAAGCATTTGGAGCGTGCGCCTCCCGAAGCGTCCCGCACCGAAGTGCTGATTGAGGCGGCAAGCGAAGTCGGACCGTCGCTCTTCTTTTCGCTGCTCATCATCACGGTCTCCTTCCTGCCGATCTTTGCGTTGGAGGCTCAGGAAGGCTTGATGTTCAAGCCGCTCGCATGGACCAAAACCTTTGCAATGGCTGCTGCCGCGCTCCTGTCCATCACCGTGGTTCCCGCGCTCATGGTTTTGTTCGTGAGAGGCCGCATCATTCCGGAGCGCCGGAACCCGCTCAACCGTTTTCTGATCTGGCTCTATCGGCCGATCATTCGCGGGGTGCTCAAGGCCAAGGGACTGACGATCGCGGTTGCACTGCTCGTTCTGGCCGGCAGCGTCTGGCCCGCGACAAAGTTGGGCTCCGAGTTCATGCCAAGCCTCAACGAAGGCACGATTATGTACATGCCGACAACACTGCCCGGACTATCCATCACCAAGTCGGCGGAACTGCTGCAAACCCAAAATCGGATCATCAAGACAATTCCCGAGGTGGAAAGCGTTTTTGGCAAGGCAGGGCGGGCCGTGACCGCGACGGATCCCGCGCCGACCGAGATGTTCGAGACGATCATCAACCTGAAGCCTGAGACGGACTGGCGTCCCGGCGTCACTGTCGACAGCCTGATCCAGGAGATGGACAAGGCGCTCCAGTTCCCCGGCGTCTCCAATGCCTGGACGATGCCGATCAAGGCACGGATCGATATGCTGGCAACCGGCATCCGCACACCCGTCGGGGTCAAAGTCATCGGGCAAGACCTCGCCGTTATCGAAAAGCTCGCGCGCGAGATCGAGACGGCGATCAAGACGGTGCCCGGCACATCGAGTGCCTTCGCAGAACGCATCATCGGGGGCTACTATCTCGACATCGAGCCGAATCGCAGCGAACTGGCCCGCTATGGCCTGATGATGGGCGACGTGCAGCAGGTTGTGTCGTCGGCTCTCGGTGCCGAAACGGTGACCACGACCGTGGAGGGCCGCGAGCGATACGGCGTCTCGGTGCGCTATCCGCGCGATGTGCGCTCGGACCCGCAGGCCATTGCGCGCGAGGTGCTCGTCCCGCTTCCTAATGGCGCCTCGATCCCGCTGGGTCAGGTCGCGAAGATCTCGCTCGTGCGCGGGCCGGGTTCCATCCGAACCGAGAATGCGCAGCTCGCCGCCTATATCTTCGTCGACGCCCGCGAACGCGATCTCGGCAGCTACGTCGCCGATGCCAAAAAGGCTGTGGCGGCCTCGGTGACATTCCCACCCGGCTACTATGCTGTCTGGAGCGGTCAGTTTGAATTCTACGAGCGGGCCAAGAAGCGTCTCGCGGTCGTCGTGCCACTCACGCTCTTGATTATCTTCTTGCTCCTCTACCTCAACTTCCGCCGCATGACTGAGACCTTAATCGTCATGCTCTCGCTTCCCTTCGCGCTCGTGGGTGGCCTCTGGCTGATGTGGTGGATGGGCTTCAACTTGTCCGTTGCCGTCGCCGTCGGATTCATCGCGCTCGCCGGCGTGGCTGCAGAGACGGGAGTTATTATGCTCATTTATCTCGACCATGCGTGGGAGGATCAGAAGCGCAAAGCCGTAGCAGATGGCCGTACCGTCACACGGGCCGATCTGACCGCCGCGATCATGGAAGGCGCCGTCGAGCGTGTGCGCCCGAAGATGATGACCGTGATCGCCATCATGGCGGGCCTCGTGCCGATTCTGTGGAGTCACGGCACGGGCTCGGAGGTGATGCAGCGCATTGCGGTACCGATGATCGGCGGTATGGTGTCATCAACCGTTTTAACGCTGGTCGTCATCCCGGCAATTTATGCCATAGTCAAAGGGCTCGAACTCGGCTCGAGCAATGCGAAACCGCTTGGCCAGAGGAGGGCCCTTCAGAACGCGTGATCGTCAAGATACCGTTTCGCGCCAATAGGAGAATCGTTCGCGGGTTGCGCCACTGCCGAATACTGGCGCTAGCGCTGAACCCAAACTGTTTCAGTGTTCTGTTGCCAGCCCGCCCGGTCGAGCAGGGGACGATCGTCCTCCTGGACGGGCAGACCGAGGCACAAATAGGCGACGAACGTCCATTCAACCGGAACGGCGAGGAGGCGGTGGATGTGATGCGGCGATAGAATGGAGACCATCACCATCCCGACATTCTCCGCACGCGCTGTAAGCCAAGCGGTTTATCTGGAGGGTTATCGTTGGGTGTTCTATCCTGCGGCAATCAACGCGGACCACGACGTTGTATAGTTTGGTGACTTCTGATCGCTCCGCATTTGCCAGCCTCGCTGCACGCCGCTCGCGGCGAACTGCACCGTCCGGCGGCCATGCCGGCGATTGATCGTGTCGATCGCGCTCAGAAGGCTCTGACGCTCCGGCGTATCGGGTGATCCCCATAACGCGCCTTGTGTCTCGGCTTGCGGGATGAGATCAAGCAGAATGATGCCAGCTTTTTTGTACCGAAACCCTGGCTTGTAGAGCACACGTAAAATCTCATTGCCGGAACGGAGGAGGGAGGCTGTGTCGGCGGTGGCGACCGGCAGGGCCAATCCTGCGCTTGGGCTGTATTGCGGCTCTTCAGGCCGAAAGCGGTTGGTGTGGAGGAAGACGGTGACGTAGCCGGCGGCAAGCCCGTTGCGACGTAGTTTTTCTGCGGCCCGTTCGATATAGGCGCTCAAGGCCTCAGAGAGCTCGCTGAGCGTGGTCACGGGCCGGCCAAAGGAGCGGGAGACGCAGATCGATTGCTTGGGCGGCGGGGCTAATTCCAGCCCATGGCACGGGATGCCCCGGAGCTCTAGAACCAGCCGCTCTAGCACCACGCCAAAGCTGCGGCGAATGACTTTGGGATCGCTCTGGCGCAGCTGCAGGGGATCGCGAATGCCGAGCGCCTTGAGCTTCTCCGCCGTGCGCCGGGCAATCCCCCAGATGTCTTCCAGTTCAATGGCGGCAAGGGCCTTCGTCTGCGCCTCTTGCTCCATGAGGATGCACAGGCCATTGCAGGCGGGGGTTTTCTTGGCGGTGCGGTTCGCCACCTTGGCCAGCGTCTTGGTCGGGCCAATCCCAACAGAGACCGGGATCCCCGTCCATTGCTGGGTTTTGGCCCGCAGGGACTGCGTGTGGCCCTCCAAACGGTTCTCAAAGCCTGCGAGACCCAGAAAGGCCTCATCGATCGAATAGACCTCGAGCAGGGGGGTGAAGTGGGAGAGCACTTCCATCACCCGCGCGCTCATATCGCCGTAGAGCGTGTAGTTGGAGGACCGCACAATCAGCTCTCGCGTCTTGATCCGCTCCTTGCACAGATGCCAAGGCTCGCCCATGGCAATCCCGAGCGCCTTGGCCTCGTTCGAGCGGGCAATCACACAGCCATCATTATTGGAGAGCACCACAATCGGCTTGCCGCGCAGCCGTGGATCAAATACGCGCTCGCAAGAAGCGTAGAAATTGTTGCAATCGACGAGAGCGATGGGCGTACTCATGCGCCCAGCATCCGAATGGCATGCCGCACCACGCCCCAGATCTCGAACTGGCTGGCCTCATTGATCTCAACAGGCTTGTAGGCGGGGTTGGCCGCTTCCAGCCAGACGCGCTCGCCTTTGCGGCGCAGGATTTTGATAGTGAAAGCGCCCTCAAGCACAGCCAGGATCACCGAGCCGTTCTGCGCGGTCAGCGCCCTGTCGATGACGGCGATATCACCGGGGAATATCCCTAGCCCAATCATGCTCTCACCGCTCACGCGCACAGCAAACGTCGCCGCCGGATGCGCGATCAGCAGCTCATTAAAATCGAGCGGCCGGTCCAGATAATCCTCGGCGGGCGAGGGAAACCCCGCCGGCACCGGACATTGGTACACGGGTACGCGTTGATGCTTGCGCGCTTCGCAGAGAAGCGGCGCTTTGGTTTCCGGTGTTGGTGGCATGGCCCCGCCTTTTTGTTCATCTTTTGTTCTTTCTGTTAGGAAAGTCAAGAGCTTTTAACACGCTCTCTGAACAGGTTCCCGCGCCGGCCCGAGTCCCCATCAGTATTATATTGATAAATGAGATACTATATGTTTATACTGATATATGTTTATGTGCTTTAAATAAGGAATATTATTATGCGTTGGTCCATTGTTATAGGCGACGACACCGATCAAGCCCTCAGGGCATTTTTAGGTCGCCAAGGCGGACGCAAAGGGTCTCTCTCGAAATTCGTGGAGCAGGCCGTCCGGGACAAAATCTTCTTTGACACAATCGAGCGCGTCAAAGGTAACACAGACCAACTCTCTGACACGGACACCCAGCAATTGATTGGGGAAGCTTTAGCGTGGGCCCGTGAAGATCGTTCTTGATACCAATATTCTCGTGAGCGCTCTCATTAGCCGGAGCGCGCCGCCGCACCAAATTTTTGAAGCCTGGAAACGCGACGCCTTTGAGCTCTACTCATGCGAAGGACAACTCATCGAGCTCCGCCGAGTCCTGAACTACCCAAAGCTCAAGCCATATCTCAATTCTGACGACGCTGCTTTGATGGTGGATGAACTGACCCTGCGAGCGCAGCTCGTAAGGCCTCGCATCGTATCCTTCTCACAGGATCCGGATGACAACGTGATCATCGGCTGCGCTTTGGCCGCGTCCGCCGACTTTCTCGTGACCGGTGACAAGCGTGACATTCTGATGCTTGGAACTATTGAAACGCTCCGATGCGTCACTGCCCGAGATCTGGCAGAACGACTTGGCTCCACCAAACTCTGTCACTGAATGGCACACCAAACACGTGTGATCATGCAGCTCAATAAACGTGTGATGGTTCAGGCACCACACGTCTAATATTTTGATTTTATTATTAAGCCGGTTATCATGGAGCCACTATGGCTCTTCCACCAACAGGCGAAACCTGGTCTTCCCGTTTTATCACTGCCATCGGCCCAGAGGCCGAGAGCGATCATCGCACCGGGGATCTGGCAACGCTCTGGGACAAGGACAAACGGCTTCTCACGTCACTCCCCGAGACCTGTGCGACCAATCTCACAATTCTGGCTCGCTTGCTGGGGCTCTCCATGGCAGACACGCTCAAGCTGGCACTGCGATCGCCTGCCCTCTTTTATCAAAAGCCAGAGACGGTCTATGGCAACAGCGTACGCACGGCCCAAGCCCTCGCCTTAACGCAGCCGCTGTTTCTGAAAATGGCGCGCACCCAACCTCAAATCTTGGGGCGCGACCCGAAGTCGATCATAAAGCTCATTCGCGCCTATGCCGCCATGCTCGACATCCCGATCGCCCGGGTGTCTCAGCTCGCGATCAAACAGCCGAGCCTGCTCAACCAAAACGCTGAGAGCGTGAATTCGCGGCTGACAAAATCCGCCGCCGTTCTTTCACTCTCCCGTGGGGCTTTTATAGAGCTCGCGCTCAAGCATCCCACTTTGCTCGTGAGACGGCCAGAAGGGTTTGAAGATTTTATCACCGCGTTTGAACAGCGTTTGTTCCTCACCCGGGAGCAGATTTTGCGGGCTATTCGCCGCCAGCCGCAAATTCTATCGATGCTCCCGCAAACCTTGATTGAAAATCTTTCAAGCCTGTCGGATCTGCTCCAGGTCCCGCTGAGTGAGCTCAGCCGCGCGGCGATCAGTTTTCCACCAATCCTTTATTTGAGCCCCCCGCGCATACTGGAGGTGTTGCAGACGGCTGCTACAGCGCTGGACATCCCGCTTGAAGACATGGTGATGACCGCGCTTCGTATGCCCAGCCTCATGGCGCGTGAGCCACTCATGATGGCCCGCAAGGTCAAACTCGTCCTGCGCATTGCAGACGCTCTGGGCACCGATCTGACGCCCACCATTGCGCTTCGCAAATGTCCGGCTCTGCCGACCTACGCTATGAACCGACTGCTGATCCGCTGGCTCATTGTAAAGCTCGGCCTTTGGAGCTGGGGCTGGGATGCACTGATCCCGCGCGCTGATGACAAGATCCACACCCTCTTGCAGGAGTATGCGCAGTCCTTGGCGCCGAAAGCACCAGAGCGCAAGCGTCTGCAGGCGCTTGTCGAGCGCCGCATGAAGGGTTTTACGATACCGTAAGACGATTCAATGCTCGTATAGTTTTATTCTTTATTAAACTTTAATAAAAACTCTGATAATATAATAAGGATATTACGCTGGGGGATATATTCATGAGGGTTTTGCGCGCGCTGATTGTGGGTTTAGGTGTAGCTTCGCTATGGCAGCCTGCCCTGGCCGCGCCGCCGGCGTGTAATGCGGGCTCTGAAGGCACGATTGTCTACAATAAAGACAGCAAGGCCATGCAGTATTGCGATGCCGTCGATTGGATCGCGATGAGTGGCACATTCGGCGGCGCAGGGGGTGGTTCACTGCCTGCGCTCACCAACGCCCGTATCTGGGTGGGCGATGGCACCAATACGGCCACAGCCGTTGCGGTATCAGGTGACATCACGCTCTCGAATGCGGGCGTGGCCAACATCGCCAATGACGCGATCATCGGACCGGAGATCTCCACCAGCTCGATCAACAGCGCGCGCATTGCGGATGGCACCATAGCTGGGATTGATATTGCCAACACCACGATTGCCGTGGGGAAACTCTCGGCCACGGGCACGGCTTCCGCCACCACGTATCTGCGCGGCGATAACACTTGGGCAACTGTGGTGGGCGGGTCCGATAACCTCGGCGATCATATCGCCACGCAAGTGTTACGCAGCGACACGCACAACACCGATGACCTCGGCACTACGGCCATTCGCTGGAAGGATGGCTGGTTTGCGGGGACGGTGACGGGCGGAACGTTTGCGGGTTCCGGGGCGTCTTTGACGGGGCTCAATGCGTCAAACCTCTCAACCGGCACAGTGCCAACAGCGCGGCTGGGCACGGGCACAGCGAATACTACGACCTACCTGCGTGGTGACGGTACATGGACGACCGTGACGGGGTCCGACAATCTCGGCAACCATACCGCCACGCAGGCCCTGGATATGGCCACGTTCAAGGTCACCAATACCAACGGTGTGGCGCTGAATATACTCACCGGCGCGGCCCCTGCGGGCGCACCGGGCGGGCCGGGCATGCTGCCCGCGTTGGCCTCGGCCAATATCTGGGTGGGCGATGGAACAAACGCCGCCACCGCCGTGTCGCTTTCGGGTGATGCCACCATGAACAATGCAGGCCTCCTGACCATCGCCTCCAGCGCCGTGGGCTCCACGGAAATCGCCGATGGCACGGTGGCGCTGATTGATCTGGCGGCCAACTCGGTCGATGCCACCAAAATCGTGGATAGCAGCATTACCTCGGGCGACATCGCCGTCGACACTATCGCGGCTGTCGATATCGCAACTGGTGCAATCACAACAGCAGAAATTTTTGATGCCACGATCACCGGTGCCGATATCGCGGCCACAACAATCACAGGCGCAAAGATCGCCAATGCCACGATTGCGGTGGGTAAGATTTCGGCGACAGGTACGGCGTCGGCCACCACCTACCTGCGGGGGGACGGTCAGTGGGCCACTCCTGCTGGCGGGGGTGGTGGCGCGAACTGTAGTGCTACTTCAGTAGCAGCATGTAGCGCTAATCCTGCTAATCGGCTGATACCAATACCTGCGATGTCCCATTCTCAGTTAGGTCAATATAGCCTCTCAGGAGCAACAGGAGCTCCACATTATTGTGATTTCGGAGAATCTCGCGCACTATTTCAGTGTTTGAATGGAACGGTGACAAATGTTTGGGATTTGCAATGCAATTGCGGAGCGTTCTAGAAAGCGATCTGGCAAAACCTCCAGGGGCACAATAAAAATATTCGCGTTTGAAAAATTGAAGGAATTAAAGAAAGCAAGACGAGCATGAACCTATTACGATACTTATTGGCCGCGTCCCTCTTTCTGCTGCCCGGCCTTGCGCCGATAAGCGCCTTTGCCGCCTGCACCAACCCGGCGGGGGATGAGGGCAATATCGTCTATAACGGCACGCATAAGCTCATCCAATTCTGCAATGGGACTTTATGGGTTAGCGCGGGGTCGGACACGGATCTCTCGAACCTCAACGCCACCAACCTTACCTCCGGCACCGTGCCCACGGCACGGCTTGGTACGGGCACGGCGAATGCCACCACCTATCTGCGTGGGGATGGCACATGGACCTCTGTAGCCACGGGTCTTCCTGCGCTGACCTCGGCCAACATCTGGGTGGGCAATGGCACCAACGTGGCTTCAGCCGTGGCGATGTCGGGCGATGCCACGATGGCCAATACGGGCGCGCTTTCGATTGCCAACAGCGTGGTGAGCAACGCCAAGCTGGCGAATATGGCGGCGAATACCCTCAAGGCCAATAACACCGGCGCGGCGGCGGCGCCTGCGGATATCACCGTCGCTCAACTCCGCGCCATGCTCGGCACAGGCACGGCAGATGGAACCACATATCTGCGCGGCGATGGCACATGGGCGACCGTGGCTACAGGCCTTCCAACGCTGACTTCGGCCAATATCTGGGTGGGGAACGGGTCGAATGCCGCCACGGCCGTTACCATGTCGGGTGATATCACCATGAACAATGCCGGGGTGACCGCCATAGGCGCAGGCACGCTGGGTTCCACCGAAATCGCCGATGCCTCGGTGGCGCTCATAGACATGGCCGCCAACTCTGTGGACTCCGGCAAAATTTTGGATGGCAGTGTCACGGGAACGGATATTGCCAACACCACGGTTACGGTGGGTAAATTATCTGCCACGGGCACGCCCGATGCCACGACCTATCTGCGTGGCGATGGCACGTGGGCAACACCTGCGGGCGGCGGCGGTGGTTCGAGCTTGACGTGGGCCACCGCTTCAATCACCGGTGCCCAGAATAACTGGGCCCCCGCCGGGGCCAGCACGGCGGATGGGATTGAGGTTTCCTCTAGCGTGGCGGCGAATATCACTGGGTTATCTATAGGTCAAACAAACGGACGTGAGTTTTTTATAAGAAATACGGGCTCGACAACGATTACTCTAGTTCATAACAGTGGATCATCGCTGGCCGCGAATAGATTTTGGATTGGAGCAAATCTCGCGCTTGCCGCCGGAAGATTTGTACATTTCATTCATAACGGTACAAACTGGACCTATGCGTTATTAGGTGCCTCAGGGCAAAATCAAATTTGGTCCACCTGCGACTCTCCGGGCCTCATAACTAACTATACCCAATTCACCGGTGGTGCTTATGGATGCTCTGGGAGTGTGACTATAACTCAGTGTGTTGATGGTTTCACGCGTTACACAGCGTATAACGAGTTTGATGGTTGCCCGTCCTGCTTCCCGACTGGCACACAAGTGCTGCTGGCCGATGGTTCAACGAAATCCATCGAAGTTCTGGCCGTGGGGGACCGTGTTCTGGGCCGCAGCGGGGTGAATACGGTCACGGCTCTGAAACCCACCATTCTGGGCAACCGCAAAATGTACACGATCAACGGCAAGGTGCGCGTGACCGCCGACCACCCGGCACTGACCGACAACGGCTGGGGGATCATCTCGCGCGAGCTATATGCCAAAAATTATTTCGGCAATTACGTGGAAGTTTCACTGGCCGATGGCGCGAAAGCGCTTTGGCAGACAGGCATGCTTCAACCCGCCGATATGGTGGAATTCGGGGTGGGGGATAAAATAGCCTTTGGCGATGAAGGCTTCCAAGAAATTACTTCCCTGACCTATGAAGAGCTGCCGGGCGATACTCCGCTTTACACGGCCGTTCTTGATGGCGATGGCACCATACAGCTGGACGGTGGGTTTGTGTTTATCGGCTTATCAGGCACACAGCTTGACAAGCAGGCCGCTAATACGGGTGTGGTTGCCAAATAATCTAAGCGACGGGGGACACGATAAAAGTAGTGTGCCCCCGCCGTGATGGCGATGGGCAGAACGGACAAGCGTGGCTCCGCCATGTTGCCTTCGAACAGGTCCGGCATCGGGACCCAGATGTTGATGATCTTAAGGCCCATATAGGCCGCAGCATTGCCGTAGAAGATGCTTGAGGTCACGGCCCGCAAGATGTCTTTCACTTCGCCCAGCAGCGTGCGCTTGTCGGCGTGTATGGGGCGGGAAATCGCAATCCGCGGTGTGTTCGGATCGGCTTTGTGGTGCACCCAGGCCTTGGGATCCATGCGCAGACTTTTTATGGGGGGCTGCGCGCGTCCTTTCTTTAACCCGTATTGCGCGTTACTATTGAAGCGAGCGGTATTTCGAATGTCGTTATTTATTTAAATATTAATAAAAATTCATTATACTATAAGGATTGGGTATATAATCGCCATTTTGAGCGTGCATTTTAAGTGGGGGGTTTTTTATGCGTTTTTTGACCTTACTGGTGGTGTGCCTATCGGCGCTCAGCACCTTCGCCCTGGCTGCGCCCCCAGTCTGTAATGCAGGCTCAGAGGGCACGATCGTCTACAACAAGGATAACAAGCTCGTTCAGTTCTGCGATGGGTCTGCGTGGATCGGCATGGTCGCCAAAATTGGCGGCGCAGGCGACACGCTCTCTGATCTCACCTGCCAAAGCGGTGAAGTGCCTGAGTGGAATGGCACGGCCTGGACTTGCGGAGCAGGGGGCACGGGGCTGTGGAGCGATTCTGGATCCGGTTATCTGACCTATGTGGGCACTGATACCGGCATCAAGGTGCAGTCTGTGACCGGCATGGCGCCTCCGAAAAGCACGCTCGCGGATCTAGGCTGCTCTAATGCTCAAGTTCTCAAATGGGATGGCGACACTTGGGATTGCGCGGCGGATGATGCGGGCGGCCTTGCCGATAACGCGGTGACCAACGTCAAAATGGCCGATGATGCGGTCGGGATTGCCGAACTCAGCGCGACGGGCACGGCCTCGGCCACCACCTATCTGCGCGGGGATAATACATGGGCGACGATCCCGGCCGGGGCGGATAACCTCGGCGATCACATCGCCACGCAAGTTTTGCGGAGCGACACTAATAACACCGATGATCTCGGCACGACCGCCATACGCTGGAAGGATGGCTGGTTCGCCGGGACGGTCACGGGCGGGACATTTGCAGGCTCGGGCGCGTCCCTCACCGCGCTGAATGCCACCAACCTTTCTACTGGAACCGTTGCGACAGCACGCCTTGGCACGGGCACGGCCAATGCCACCACTTATCTGCGCGGCGACGGCACGTGGACGACGGTTCCGGCGGGGGCGGATAACCTCGGGGATCACATTGCCACGCAAGTGTTGCGCAGTGACACGCATAATACCGATGACCTCGGGACCACCGCTATTCGTTGGAAGGATGGCTGGTTTGCGGGCACGGTGACCGGCGGAACGTTTGCGGGGTCGGGCGCGTCCTTGACCGCGCTGAATGCTTCCAATATTGGCTCCGGCACTATTCCCGATGCGCGTCTGACGGGTAATTACACAGGTTTGGGGTCCGTAACAGCTACCTCGTTCGTTGGTTCCGGCGCCTCGCTCACCGCCCTCAATGCAACGCAGCTTACTACAGGCACTGTGCCCACGGCGCGGCTCGGGACGGGCACGGCAAACGCCACAACATATTTGCGCGGGGATGGCACATGGGCCGCGGTGTCCGGAGCGGATAATCTGGGGAACCACATTGCCACAACCGTTCTACGCAGTGACACCAACAACACCGATGATCTCGGCACGACCGCCATTCGCTGGAAGGATGGCTGGTTTGCGGGGACGATAACGGGCGGTACGTTTGCGGGATCAGGGGCGTCGCTGACAGCACTGCCAGCAGCCAACCTTACCGGAACGCTCCCTGCGATTTCTGGAGCGAACCTAACCTCGATAAATGCGAACAACCTTGCTTCCGGCACAGTTCCCGCGACCCGTATGCCGGCACTGACGGGCGATGTGACGATGGCCGTCGGGACAACGGCCACCAGCATTGCAGCTGGCGTCGTTGGCACAGCAGAGATTGCTGATGACGCGGTAACGATTCCCAAGCTATCCGCCACAGGGACCGCTAGTTCAACAACATTCCTGCGTGGCGACGGTACTTGGGCTGCTCCCTCGGGTGGTGGAGGCGGTGGTTCTGGAAGTGATCCACTTGGAATAAATTCTGTAGATGATTGCCTAAATGCTAGCGGCACCATAGAGATCTATGATTACAAAAGGTATTGCAAATTTTTGAACACAACTCCGAACGGATTTAATGAAGTAAGCTTGTACGAATTCACTGCAAAAACATGCACCCTGGCAAGTAGCTGCACAACAGGTTCGGGGTGGCACGCTTCCGCTCCAACTTGCAAATACTGGAACAGCCTTGGCCGTGGCGGCCAACAGTATACTTGCGTTGCAAACGCTACAGGCTATCTGCTTGCTCTGTGACACAGCTAATAAATAGTTTTCATTGAGGTTTATGTGTATACAAAATCCGGCCCAATCATTCTATTGGCTTTTCTGGTCGGCGTTTGGTCGCTGGGTGCGCAGTTTATTTTTAACCGGATTATTTTCTTTTACATCGCCAATTCAGAATATGTGGCTGCAAGCATTATTTCCATTCATCTGGCTGGGTTTTGGTTGGGCACGTTGGTGGCGCAGCGGTTCAGGCTGGATATTTTGTCGCTGATCGGGTTGACGATTTTGGCGACGCTGGTGGCCAATATTATCGTCTGGCGGATTGGGGCGGCGGTGATCGGGTTGCCGCTGACGGTGATATCGGCGGTGGTATGCGGGCTTGTTCTGGCGGCTTTAAGCGGGGCTTTAGTGGTGCGCTTGATGGGGGATAGCAGTGAGGGCGGGCGCGGGGTGGTGATTGCCGATAGCGCGGGGTCGGTGTTGGGGGCTGTTTTGGGCGGGTTTATCTTGATCCCGCAATTTGGGTTGAGTATTGCGTTTGCCAGCGTGCTGGCGCTGCAATCGGTGGTGATGGTGGGGATGTTGATGGTTTTGAGGCCCGGTCTTCGCAGCACGTTGGCTTTTGGCATTCTGGTCATTGCCGCGCTGGTGGTCACGCTTCAGGCCCCAAGACAATCAGGCAAGGACATGCTGGTGGTGGATGGGTTGCCGATTGAGCGCACCCATGATCAGGCGCAGATGCGGGTTTTATATTCCGATAATAGCCCATATGGGCTGGTGAGCGTTGTGCTGGATGCTGATAGGGCCAAAAAATTATTGATCGACAACCGCCCCCTTTGTGTAGCCAGAAACCCTGGTCTTGAAGAACTTTCGGAATGGGTGGTGGGCGCGGTGCCGATGGATATAATGAAGTTCAACCCCCGCCCTGAGTGGCGCACCGCCAATGTCGGTCTTGGCTGCGGGGTGACGGTGGCGGCGATGCTGGGGAAATTGCCCCCATCAGGCAAGCTCGATATCGTGGAGATCAACCCGGATATGCCGGCCGCGCAAAAGAATTTCTGGCCTGATTTACCGCATACGCCCGACGATGCGCGCGCCAGCATTCATATCGAAGACGGCTTCCGCTTTTTCGCCGAACGTAAGGATCAGCCGTTCTATGACGTGGTGGTAATCGACCTTGCGTGGATGCAAAACATGAACGCCACGCATTTATTTTCCCAGGAAATGTATGAAAACATCGCCCGCAATTTGCAGGATGATGGCGTGCTGGCTGTGTGGAGTGAGGAGAGTAACCCGTTCTCGGCGGTATCCCTGATTATGTACCGCACTTTGCGCGAAGTGTTCCCCCATGTTGTGATTGATACGACATCCGGCGTGGCGCTTTATTATGCCTCGAAAACACGGGGCGATCTGGTGAATTTCCTTAGCTCCGAAGCTACGCAAGCCAATGTGTGGATCTCTGAAATCGGCATGAAGGCCCCGGTCAACCGCCTCGATAACCTTGTGATGAACCGCCATAAATTCACGGTGTTTGGCGACAGCACATGGGACCGCCTGTTCGATAAATACGACCTATAGGGGCACACGAATAATTTAATGAGTGATAATGTATCTTATGGAAATAACCTGATTAAATAATTTAGCCATCAACGATGGCAGGACATTATGGCTGCCTTACTGATCGAGGTAGGCTTCGGCAGAGCGATGCACGCTCAGGGCCCAGAAGCTCTAGGATCCAAGCATGATGTGAAGACAATACCTGCATCCGGCTTTGCTGGAGAGCACAAAACACGGCATCGGCGAGATTGCTCGCCAGCGCACGCTCAACGATTGGATTGCAGAACAGCTCCACGCTCGAGAGCAGCGGTACTGCGGCGGCAGTCTGCTGCGCCAGGCGCCGCCCCTTATCTTCATCAATGACGGCAACACCGCTCAATTCAAAGGCGAGCGCGATGGTGGCGGCTTCGCCATCGTCGAGCGTCATCGCTGAGGGCCCGACCGTCAAAAACTCAAAAAGATCGATTCCAACGGCGCTGATGTCTTGCCGCCGAACGACATCCTGTCCGATCAGGTTCTCCAAGGCTTCGAAGTCCCGGCGACCGTTTCTCGCTCCTCGCTTCAGCTCCTCATAGACGTCTTGAGCAACGATAAAGTCGCGCTGAAGCGCTGACAGGATTTCCGTCGCAGCGCCGGATCCATTGAGATTAATGACCGCGCTGGCATCGAGGATGATTGGGACAGCCGCATCAGGCCAGGAGCTCGGGGGCGTCATCGCCGTTGCTCCCTTCCAACTCTGCATCTTGCAGAATGCGCCGCAGCTCCACACGATCGACATTCAGGAGCTCTGCGATCTGCCCCTCACTCAACAACCCCTGGCGCCATGCCGCTGAGGCCAGCAAAGCCAGTCGTGATCCAACGACAGCTTGGGCATCGATGGCCCGCTCATCCGGTCCGAGCCGATCTCCCAAAACCTCGCGTTCCTGCTCATCGGTAATCTTGCCGTTGCTCTCGAACCATTCCCAAGCCCCAGCTCGCACCAACTTCAGTTCTTCAAGCCTACGCACCAAAGCTTCGCGGGATACGCTGAAGATGTGCGCCAGCAGGATCACATGCTGCCGCAAAAGCCGCTTCGAGCCTGCCGTCATCTCCTGGAACTGCTCTTTGACGGTGCGGGCTGGCATCATAAAGCAGCGCGAGAACGCGTGGGCATATCGTTCTTCCCGCGTTTCTTCAGACCTGTTTCTATCGAGCACCTCTGCAGGCTGGCGCGTTACCAAATGACCTGCTTCATGCGCCGCCGATAAGTTTCGACGCCCCCGTCTGTGGTTTGCATTGAGCAGCACACATGCGCCAGCACCCTCATCAAACGCAAACAAACCTGAAATCTCTGCCGGAAGCTTCCGCACAAACACCCGCATCCCAAGCTGGCGCTCGAGAATGCTCAGGACATCTTGAATTGGAGCGTGACCAAGACCCAGCCATTGGCGGAGCTCCAGAGCATCTTGCTCGGCCTGCACACATACATCACCGGCCAGAATCGGCCGCTCTGGCGGATAATTCCGAACGCGCTGAATACCGAGAAGATTTTCGAGTTCTACCTCGGCGCGCGTCAAATGATTCAATAGCGCTGCAGCCCTCTCAACGGCGTCGGGGTAACTCGTTCCCAACTTTCGAAACCGCGGCAGAAGATCGGCGTGCACGGCCTCTTGACGCAGCAGCGCATTGACCGATTTCCCGTAGAGCCTCGCCAGGGAGCGCAACTCGTCCATGCGCACACGCCGCTGACCTTGTTCAATGGCAACAAGCGTCGTGCGCGCAACTCCGATGGACTCGGCGGCCTCGGCTTGCTTGAGCTTAGCGTCCTCTCTTGCGATTCTGAGCCGTTCTCCAACTTCGCGCGCGTTCATCGTTTCCAGGGGCGAGTTCATGCGACCCCCATGCTTCTTTGGCGAATAAAACTGTGCGGCGAAAGCGATCGCAGAAACGCTGACCATTCTGCGCGGTGCCGCCCGATCAAGTCCCGAACCTTTCCTTCGACGGTTTCGTCGCTCTCGCCGAGTGCTCGCGCCAGCTCGCGCAGCTGCATCTGTAAGCCGGGCCTGGACCTTTGCAGGTCGAAGAGGGTTGCAAGCTGATCCAGGTGGGCCACCCCTGCCACGGCATAGGATTGCTGCGCCTCGCCGAGGAACTTTTCTTGATCGTAGCCCTCCGCCAGCCCATCCTCCAAGCTACGAGCCGACAAGTCTTCAAGCATGTACTTGGTCCTAACCTCACTCTGACCGGCGGCATGTACGCTGAGGCGCCGCAGCATGCACGCGGCGCAAAAGCCGCACTGCCGCTTTCTTCCTCCTGCCGACATTTGCGTGTTCGGCTGCCAACACGAGCGCGTATCGCGCCAGGGTACCGTCGCTACCGCCTCAATCGCGGCGCGCAGCGTCTCCCCTTTGGTCGACCACAGGCGCGGAAATTCGAACTCGATCTCTACATCCAGCAAAGCGTGCAGAAATGCCTGCATCTTGGTGAGGAACGCTGGATGCGTCCGGTAGTCAGGAGGGCCGTGCGAGCAAAAGACAGGACCAAGCATGCCTTGACCGCTTTCGGGAACAACCACACGTTTTGACCCGCTGAGATATGCAGCAAGAGCGCCAACCATGGCGAATTTGAACCCCCGCGAGCGGCAGCTGGTCTCAGGAAAATGCCGGCCCGGCACCGCGTAGGGAACCGTAGTAAAGGCTTGTCGGCGTCCCTCTATCTTGGGATGGTCGATCTGCTTTGTCCCGAGCCTGACCAGCACAAGCTCCGGTCCACGGAACAGCGTTGCAACCGCGCGCGAATCCATGCCGTCGCTGAAGGGGAGGATTACGGAGTTCGGCTTTGGCCAGTGAATATGCGCCTGTTCGATCTCCGGATCTTTGAATTTGCGCTGCGTAAACGAGATATCCCACCGGTCTCCGGTCAACTTTGCTAGAGCATCGCTTAAGGTCTCGGACACTCTCTTATCCGACCACCTCTTGAGTTCATGCACTGGGACTCTCACCGCGAAATGTCGCCCCCATCCGCGCGGCCTCTCAAAGCGCCGGTCGCAAAATTCAACCGCGCCGCAAAGCACAAATGCATCAAAGATGATAGGATTCCACTCTCCCGAGCAGTAGGTGACAAGCTTCAGAGGATCGAGCTCTACAGTCGTTCCTACCGTGCACTCCACAGCGCCGCATGCGGCCTGTTCCCCGGGACCGACCACTGCCACACGGCGGATAGAACTATCGGTGGCCTCATTCATCGTCATCGTCTCCGATGAGTGGACCATCCATAATGTCATCGTGCTTCGGCGGCGTGGCCGCAATGGCCTCGCCTTCTTTGACAAGTGCGCGCGCCACGGCTTCTAATTCGGTTTCGCCAAGAGCAGCATCTTCCAGACGCTGCCTGACATACTGCGTTAGCGCCTCATCCCTGCGATCGAGCTGAGCATACTCTTCGATGGCCCGCGCATTCTCCGCGTAGCATCGATCGAGCGCCGCAGCTGCGCCCTTTACAAGAGCGTCAACACCCTCATGGCCGCGTTCAAGGGCATCTTGCACTCCATCCAAGATGGAAGCCGCGAGGGGCAAGTGCGCCACGTCTCTCCGGAGACGAGCGATCTCGTCCGGGATCGTCCGTACGTTCAACCCGTCGGGCTCATCCTGACTGAGGACGCGCTTCACCTTCTTGAGGATACCTTCCGGGAGCTCACGACACTCGCTGATGAAGGATGCGGGTATGGCCTCACGGAGTTCGGTCACAGTGTAGCTAGGCGTCGCAGCCCTCTCGGCAACGGATCGCCAATGCTTTTTCGGCAGCGGGCTGCTGAATGGTCCATCGCTCATGATCGAATCTCCATGTCAGCTATATTCTCCTTTTTTACTGACAATGTCAAATCGTGACCAAGCACAACTAGGCCTGTGATCTGCATGCATCGAAACAGATGAGCTTGTTTTAAAGGCTACAATGCACACTTGACAATCAATCGATTGTCATTCTTGCTCTTATCGTCAATTTTTTCGATGTCAGTTAGAAAGATAGTGACAATAATTTGATTGTCATGTTATTGTCTAATGACAACTGGATAGATGACAGAATGAAAGAGTCCCTCAGCACCATCCGCGATGCGATTGACGCCCAACGTCCGGTCCTGCTTCCCGTGAAGCAAGTTCAAACGCCTCCGCTGGGATGGATCGCGACGGTGCGGTCCGCCTTAGGTATGTCCCAGCAGGTACTGGCCAACAGACTTAAGGTCGCCAAGCAACGTGTTTCCAGGCTTGAAGCCCGCGAAATCACCGGTGAAACAACCTTGGCCCAGATGCGCGAAGCAGCCGACGCTCTGGGCTGCGATTTCGTTTACGTCTTCGTTCCCAGAGTGCCATTGCAGGAGTTTGTAACGCGCCGCGCCGAAGGCCTTGCCCGGCGCGAACTCGCCGCCGTTGAACGCACCATGCAGCTCGAAGATCAGGAAACACCCATCACAGATCAACGTGTTCAAGCTTGCTTTCAGCCTGATTTCCTGACCGAACTCCATACCCGGATGTTTGGCGAGGTCTGGACCTGGGCGGGGCAATATCGCCTCCACGACGTCAATATCGGCAACACAGAACCTCATCAAATCGAGGTTGCAGTTCATCAAGTCTTCGACGATGCCCGCGCCTGGATCGAATACAAATCCTTTGAGCTGGCTGAGATCGCGATCCGCCTTCATCACCGGCTGGTCCTCATCCACCCGTTCGTCAACGGAAACGGCCGATCAACTCGTTTGATGGCTGATGTCGCTGCCAAACGGCTTGGGCTGAGGCCCTTCACCTGGGGAGCGGACTCGCTTGCAGAAACGGGCGAGGCGCGCGCTGCCTATGTCGCGGCCCTCCAGGCTGCCGACAACCACGATCTCGGCCCGCTGCTGGCGTTTGCGCAATCGTAAGTCTTGCCAATCGCAGCAAGCGGGTAGATCGCCGATCGGTGTGCCTGCCCGATCAATCCTACTCTTCCACGATCGCGCATTTGGCTGCATCATACCGGCATCTCACGATCGATCCGTCCTTAAGCCGCCCAATAGCCTCTGAAATAATCGAGGGTTCCACCAAGAACCACTCGCGCGGGCGGATACGTTTTCCAAAGCGGTCGGCGATCTCGATATTGAGCCGAACTTCGCCAAAGAAGTTATGCAGAAGATGCTCGAGCTTGACCCGGTTGATGTTGTACAGCGTGTAGGTTGCTACCGGATGCACCGGGGCCATCAGAAACGTAGGATCATCTTTCGCGTTCTGAATGCGGACTTCCATCCTGCCCGACGTAAAGCCGATCTTGTGAAGAACTCCGTCGAGTTTTCTTATTTCTGCATCGCTTGAGAGGCTTTTAACGACGTAGATCATGCCGGTGGCCGTATCGCCGTCCTGAGGGGCGCCATCAAAGAGCGGCCCCATATCGGTCGACGTGACCCGGCGCCCATTAGGATCTTTGTAAAGCTCCGTCGCCAACGACCGCAGCAAGTTGTTACCCTCAGTGCCGTTGTCGAAGATGAGCCGCAACCGTGCGTTCTTTTTGCCGTTCCGAATATGCGTGTCCCCGACTTCGGCGACATAGACGAGCACCCCGTTCAGAATGAAGAACTCGCCAGCGCGAATTTCTTGCTCGTTGGCGAATTTAATGGCCTTCCGCTGGCCATCTCCCATCTCCCGTAAGCATTGATCGAACAGAGGCCTGAACTGCCCGAACTCTGCGCAAGCCGTGCGCTCTGCGATTTCATCCGGACGAGCGAGCGGCCCCCGAACATGCACGAGATCAAAAATATCGTCGTGGGGCGTGCTTAGCAGCGGATCACCCAAGATGTCATCGAGGCTTGTAGGCATCGTCGACGCTTCCGCCGGCAAAAGCCCGTGACGGTCGTGAGCCAAAAGCAGGCGGCAATGCACCCCACTGCTGACCAGACCATTGAGCTTCATCCGGAGGCTTCGCTCGGATACCGAGGGACGCACCGACTCACCCGGAAGATGACCATGCCTGTCGATAAATGTATTAATTTCTGCAAACGCGTCGAGGATCCGCTGATCCTCGGTCGATGCCGTTCGCGGTGTAACCTTCACCTCAAGAAGCGGGTCGTTTCCGCCAATCAAGTCATCGAGGGTAGGCTTGGTCATGACACTAGCCCGCTTGCTGGTCGCGCATACGCTCCCGCTTCCGAGCCCTGATCCATTCCAGGGCCTCGGCGAGGCGTCTCTCCATTGGGTTCTGCGCGACTAGGCTCGGTTCACGGTTGTGGGTCTCGGTAAAGCTTTTAATGCGAGGCCACAATGCGAGAGCCTCCTCCTCTGTCATCTGGATCCGGCGCGCCGTAATGGCGCCGTGGATGCGCTTGAGCACGTCAGCATCGACGGATTTTGACATGATCTCATACGCAAGCTGGAATGGATTGATGCTGTCTATGAGATCGATATCCAAATCTCTGACATTGATGAATTTATCCGCCATCTTGATAAGGTTGTTGTTGAGCTCCGGAAGCCCGCCGTTGCTCGTCGCCTTGAAAGCTGCATTCGCGACGACATGCTGTCGAACTTCTTCCACCTCCTGCGGTGTCAAATCGGGATATTTCGTTTCGATGACCTTTGGAATGTAAACTTGCGTCACAACTTCCGGAGGTACTTCTTCAGGGTTCATCGCGGCGCGCAACACCCGATCGTCCTGCATGACCGAAGCCGTAAGATCAACAAGATCACTCTCCAGAATTTGTCGCACGCGAGGGGTGCTTGGCTCAGCAAAGCCCTTGATGGCAATCGTCGCCTCGCTGTTGGTGTAGTCGATATCGACGATCTTTGAGGCGCCATCGATCTCATCGTCCGTTGGCCGCGTCTTAAACTTGAAGTTAGGCGCCAGAACCTGCTCCATCAGCAGCGAAGCCGCGATGGCCTTGAGCATGTTATTGACCGCTTCGGTCACGTTATCCGCTGAAGCGTCCGGTTCCGCGATCAGGTTTGTAAATTGAGCATGGCACTTGCCAGGACTGTCACGCGTTGCACGACCGATGATCTGGATGATCTCAGTTAGTGAGCCGCGGTAACCCACCGTGAGTGCGTGTTCGCAATAGGTCCAGTCAAACCCCTCTTTTGCCATGCCCAGCGCAATGATGATGTCGACATCATCTATCGCGCTTAATCTGGTCGTCGTCCACAAGATCGGCCACGCGCAGGACACGCCCGTTAGCAAGCCGCACTTTATAGAGGCCAGTGTCAGCATCACGGACGATGGCATCAGCGTCAGCGCTGTTGCCGGTCAAATGATCCAAAATCCGGTCAACCGCCTCGTATTTATCGACCGCAGCCTCCGCAGAGTTCACATTAGGGATATGAACAATCGTCTTCTTGGCAGGGTCCAGTACCTCCGTGATCGCATCCAGATAGCGGCCTCGATAAAAATGATAGCCGATCCCGAGCGTCTTCAAGTGCCGGTAGCCGTTGAGCTGCTCATAGTAAGTGTAGCTGATGCGCGTGAACCGCTCCTCGTCCTCCGGCCGCAAGACCGGAACGCTGTCACCCCTGAAGTAGCTTCCAGTCATGGCCACGATATGAGTTTTGTCTTCGGCCAGAAGTCCACGAACAACTTCCCCAAGGCGGCTGTCTGCGTCCGCTGAGGCATGATGGAATTCATCCACAGCAAGAAGACAACCGGCGAACGGCTCAGGTCCTATCTTGTCATAGGCAAAGCGAAGGGTTGCGTGTGTGCAAACGAGCACTTGCGCCTCGCCTTCCATAAAGGCCTGGAATTTTCCGACCTTGCTGGCATCGACGCCCGCAGAACATAGATTCCACTGCTCATCCACGTCCCAGTCTCTGAAAAATCCCTGCTCAGAAAGCTTTGTTGATCGAAAGGAGGATCCGATCGATCGCTCCGGCACAGCGACAATAACCTTGCGGATACCCTGCTTCTCAAGTTTATCAAGACCAATAAACATGAGCGCGCGAGACTTACCTGATGCCGGCGGAGCCTTTACAAGTAGATACTGCGCGCCGCGCTCTGCATAGGCCCGCGCCTGCATGGCGCGCATTCCCATCGAGTCTTGGATCTGGCTCGCTCCAGTTTGCGCATAGGTGACATTGACGAAATCAGGCACGAGCCGCCCCCTGCAGATCAGAAGCTGCTATGCGCTCCTCGTATTGTCGAAATAGGTGCTCGAGCCTCTCCATGTCCGATTTAAAAGAGCGTCCCACATAGATTTTTTCTAAGGTTTCATCGAGGGCTTGGTGAGCTTCTCGGAGATCGGTTGGCATAGTTTGTGGATCGTAGAGCCAAGCAATGGTCTTACCGGGATGCTCTCCACGCGTTGCCAGGATCTGCCACGCGTGCTGCTCAAGAGCATCTATTTGAACGGGACTGAAAGTCGGTGCGGGAAATGTATTGTATACGATAGTTGTCGAGTATCGGAAATCTTTGCGCATGCGACCGCACAGCGCCCGCATCCAAACATTGTGCATCTTCGAGTTTAGGACCGCAAACGTCTGCATGTTTGGTTCATAGATAGCAAAGGCCAGATGCGTCACAATCGTTGAACGATCCAGAAGCCCGACCGGGATGTACTCGCGTGCATGCGAAGATACTTGCGGTACTAGAATTTGAGCATCTAACGGTCGGTGCGTGTACCGAAAACGATGTGGGCATTGCAATAGAGTCTGAGCAACCTCTCCGCCATCGCGGCGATAGCCGAGAACAGCATCAATGCGGTCAGCGATTGCCGGCAAACCTCGAGCAAACTCCGCGTCATGATCATCGATCCATAAGCACCACCTATCGAGCCCATCGACAAATTCTGACGTGCCAACACATCGCAACAGGAACCGCTCGGCCGGCGGACACCGCTTCAAAAGATCAGACCGCTCTTTTGGGCTCAGGATCAGATAACCACCGTCGTACGGTGCGTTGCCAGTAATTAGCCGAGGCAGGTTGAACAAGGGCGACTGGGACGGCTCAACAATCAAGTCGGAGGCGTCAACAAGATAGGGATTGATGTTGCGGACCGGGCGGATATCATTCTGCGTGAAGAATAACTTTTTCTCTTTGGATTTACGGCGCAAACCTAGAATAGTGCACGTCACGCCCGCCTTTTTGGCGGCATTGTTCGACCAGTGAAATGGCTCGTGGAAGAACGCAAGTTCTACGTTGCTATTGAGGACGTAGGGCCAGAAGGTCGGCACGTGAGTGCCCTGGTTAATGGATGTCGTCGCAACGAACGCCGCAGCTCCTCGCTGCGCGACAAAGTCCACGGCCTTTCGGAAAAAACCGCAGATGTAATCGAGATTTTTGTGCTGCTGATCTGAACCAAATACGAGCTCCATATCGGATTCTTGAGCTTCCGTAAGCTTCTTCCCCCCGAGATAGGGCGGATTGCCGACAAGAAACGTTTCAGCGTCCTCGTCCACGACCGTAACCGTGCCTTGAACCTTCTCGACGCGAGCCAGGTCGAACACCTTCTCTTTTTGAACTGCTTTCAATGGCTCAGGGCACACCCTCAACCAGTCCATCCTCAGAGCATTGCCACAAACTATGTGACCGCCCTCCCGCAGCGGGAAACTCTTAGGCGCCTCGCCAAACAAATTCTTGAAGCGCTGGTTCATTTGATATTCAGCGATCCAGAGCGAGAGCTTCGCTGTTTCGGCGGCGAAGTCAGCAAGCTCGATGCCATAGAAGTTTGATAGCTTAACCGCTGTTTGCTCGCGCCACGTCGTCGTGCCGCCTGAGATCTCATCCAAGCGTTGGAAAACGCGCATCTCCAGAGTGCGCAATTCGCGGTAGGCGATAATTAGAAAATTTCCCGAGCCGCAGGCAGGATCAAAGACCCTTATCTTTGAAATTCGGGTCAAAAGCTTTCGGAGCAACGAGCGTTCTTCGCGATGTCCTCGCGCCCGCTCGAATTCCTCTTCTAACGACATAAGGAATAGTGGCTGCAACACCTTCATGATGTTGGGCACCGATGTATAGTGCATGCCCAGATCGCCGCGCATCTCGGTATCGACGACGGCTTGGATCATTGAGCCAAAAATGTCGGGATTGATCTCCTTCCAGTCTAGTTGGGCCGCCTCAACAAGCATGCGTTTGGCGCGCCTATTGAAGACCGGCACCTTTGCAGCTTCCGCGAAGAGGCCGCCATTGACGTATGGGAACGCCCGGATGTGAGCGGCAATACCGTCCCGATTATCTTCCGCCTCGTTCATCACATCGAAGATCTGCTTGAGCAAGCTCTGCAGTTCTTCGCCGTCAGCACCGCCGAACTCGCTGACAGTCTTAACGAAAAGGTCCTGAGCAAATCCCCCGGTGCTCTGCGCAAACATGCAGAACAGGATGCGCGTTAGGAACTGATTGAGAGTATGGCGCTTGGCCGGCTCTAACCACTCCGGATTGATCCTCTCGATCTCATCGTGAAGCTTCGCGAGACGACCGGCAGCTTTGATATCAGCAGGATTCTCAGCGACAGCCTCATACTTCTCAACCCCTGCCAAGGGTAAAAAGAAATCGAATCGATCGTTGAGCTTCGCGTAGTCGCAGTGGAGGGTCTCGTCGGCCCTGACATCATACGCAGCAACGTCTCGGCCATCGGTGGCGAGCAGGAAGCGGGGCTTATGCGTAATCGCAGCCTTGGCGTCCTTTAGAGTATCAAGGACCGTCGCTGACTGGCCCAACGAAGCGGGCCGGAAATAAAGTTTGCGCGTCCATAGCACATCACCAACCTGCTGCCCTTGATTCTGCGTGCCGCTACGCAACTTGGTGATGGTTGCTTTGGGAGCATTGTAGATTTCGAGAAGCCGCAGGGGGAACTCCTTATCGTCAAAGGGTTCCTTGACCAGTTCCGCGAGCAGCGCTTCAATTTCAGCAATATTCATTAGCGCTCCGCTCTCTTCCTGCGCACCTCAGCGCGGAAAGTGGACGAGCACTCTGTCCGATCACTGGCGTTCAGACGCGTGAATTCTTCAACAGACAGAACAACGACAACTGGACGTCCATGCTTCTCGATCATGACGGGCTCCGCCCGCGCGAGATCGATCAGGTGACCGAACCCGTTTTTGGCGTCCCGGGCGGCAATGCTTTTCATGAAGCCACTCCCCGCAGAGAGCCTATAGCCATAATGGCTCCTATTGGTGGGTCAAGGCGGCACGACGGCCCCGATGGACCGATCTGCCCGAAACCCACAACGCACTTGATGCCGACGGGCCGCCTCACGCGTGCTTGCGGCCAGAAATCAACCTCTAAGCTAAAAGAATCCACGTCTTAGCCATCTGTGCCTGGATTCACGTAGAGGAAGAGAGCGGCTCACGAGAAGGGCCTAAGGCCAAGCCAACACGAGCGAGCGTGATCGCAAAGCCCTGGGCTCACCCCAACTCAGGAGCTCCTTCATGACCTTGCATCTCCCGCACCAGACCACACTGGGCCTAGACCCAGCGCCATCATCAATTACGACCAACCTTACGCACTCCTCCAAGGGATCAAAGCTGGTCGATACGGCCGGGATTTTACTGCCCGTTCTCGAGCAGGGTCTGCCCATCACAGCCCCTGTTCTGCGCTCGGCCATGACGAGCGTCTTTGGCGCCTCTGACAATGAGGGTGCCTGGGTCTGGAAAGATGCCTATGAGGCCTGTGAGGCGGCACTTGTTTTATTCCTCCGCAAATATCTCCCACAAATGCGCTCCGGCGCATCGAATCCCGGCCAAGTCTTATCAATGCTTCAGGCGCTGCAAGCGCTCTTGCCAACACAGACCCGACGCTCCGATGACAGCGCCGCCTATCAGCAATTCTCAACTCCTCTAGATCTGGCCTATCTGGCGGCCTTTGCGGCTGATATCAAAGATTTAGATCATGTGCTCGAGCCCTCTGCCGGGACGGGCATGTTGGCCGTCCATGCGCAGGCCGCGGGGGCCACTCTTTACATCAATGAGCGTGCTGTAACGCGCAGCGATATGCTGAGTGCCCTGTTCCCGGGCGTATCGTTGACGCGATTTAACGCTGAGCAGATCAACGATTTCCTGCCGCGCTCCCTTGTCCCCAACGTCATTCTCATGAATCCGCCCTTCTCTGCCCGCGCGCATGTCGCCGGCATCGTGCGCGGAACCGATATGATGCATGTGACGTCGGCGCTTTCGCGCCTCGCCCCGGGCGGCCGCCTCGTAGCCATTACGGGCCTCCATTGCACGCCCTGTCATGCTGAGTACGAAGCCGCCTTCGCGAAACTCGCAGCAACAAGCCGCGTTGTCTTCTCAGCGGCCCTGAGCGATCGCTTCTTCCGGGTACATGGCACATCGATCGCCACGCGACTGACCGTCATCGACAAGGTTGCAGATCCTGCACAGCCGCAAGCGATCTCACATGATAATGTTCGCGACACCGCGCATCTCTTGCAACTTCTGGAGACCCATCTGCCGCCCCGCGCAGCTTTGGTACCCGCAGGGAATACCAAACCCGCGACTCTGTCTGTATTTTCAGCGCGACCTAAGCCCAAGCCGACAAAACCTGCTGCACGATCGCACGATAGCGAGGGGACAGCGACCGCCTCGCCCATTATCGAACTTGGCTATGAGGTGTTGGAGAGTAGCCCTCGCATAGGGGCCTCCTCGGAGAGCCTTTATGAGCGCTACAGCCTCGACACGATCGGTATCCCCGAGGCAGGCCCTCACCGCTCCCATCTTGTGCAATCTGCCGCCATGGCCTCCGTGCGCCTCCCGACTCCGACCTACAGGCCGCATCTGCCAGAGCATCTCATTACCGATCACATTCTCTCAGACGCCCAGCTGGAAAGCGTCATCTATGCTGGCGAGGCTCACAGCCAGTATCTGGCGGGGCGCTGGCTCCTAAACGAGTCCTATGATGTTATGAACCCGGCGACGTATGAGGATCCCAATGCCGTGCAGTTCCGGCGCGGCTGGATGCTGGGCGATGGCACTGGTGTCGGCAAAGGCCGTCAGGTCGCTGCTATCATTCTCGATAACTGGCTCAAAGGCCGCAAGCGTGCACTGTGGCTTTCCAAGAATGATGAGTTGCTGGAAGATGCCCAGCGCGATTGGGGAGATCTGGGTCAGGAACGCCTGCAGATCGTCCTACAAGGGAAGTATGCCCTCGGCTCGCCCATAGCACTCGACGAAGGAACCCTCTTCACAACATACGCTACATTGCGTTCTGCCGGGGTCAACGGCAAGCAGTCCAGGCTCGATCAACTCATCACATGGCTCGGCCGCGACTTTGATGGGGTCATCATCTTCGATGAATCCCATGCCATGGGAAATGCCGCTCCCGGTCTATCGGCGCGCGGGAAAGTGGCCGCGTCGCTTCAGGGACTGGCGGGCCTTCGCCTGCAAAATGCCCTGCCCCATGCCCGCGTGGTCTACACTTCAGCCACAGGAGCTACGGAAGTCGAAAACCTCGCCTACACAGCGCGGCTGGGGCTTTGGGGGTCGGCCGACTTCCCCTTCAAAACCCGCCCGGAATTTATCAATGCCATGCATGCCGGCGGTATTGCTGCCATGGAGGTTCTCGCCCGCGATGCCAAGGCCTTGGGGCTCTATACAGCCCGCAATCTCTCTTATGAGGGCGTCGAGATCGATTTCCTGGAGCACGCGCTCACAACAGAGCAGCTCAGTATTTACAATGAGTTCGCCGACGCGTTTCAAGTCATCCATCAGAATTTGAATGAAGCGCTTGAAGCCACCAATATCACCAGCGCCGAAAGCGGAACGCTCAATCGGCAAGCCAAGTCCGCCGCACGTAGCGCCTTTGAGAGCAACAAGCAGCGCTTCTTCAATCACCTGATCACGGCGATGAAGATGCCTTCGCTCATCAAATCCATTGAGGCTGATCTCGTGCGCGGCGATGCACCGGTCATCCAGCTGGTCACGACCAGCGAAGCGCTGATGGAGCGCAGGCTCGCTTTGATCCCTCCGTCCGAATGGACCGATCTCAATGTCGATATCACCCCGCGCGAATACGTCATCGAATATCTGCGCTCTGGGTTTCCCACACAGCTCTTTGAAACCTTCACCGATGAGAGCGGCAAAACCCAATCCCGCCCGGTCATGATCGATGGCAATCCCGTGATCTGCCGCGAAGCCGAGCGGCTGCGCGATGCCATGATTGAAAATCTCTCCGCCCTACCCCCGGTACAATCCGCACTCGATCAGCTGGTTCAGCATTTCGGGACAGATGTTGTGGCGGAGATCACTGGCCGCAGCCGCCGCATCGTTCGCCGGGTCGGTGTAGGGGGCCGCAGCGTTCTCGCCGTCGAGAACCGCTCCTCAAAAGCCAATCTCGCGGAAACCGAAGCCTTTATGGATGACCGCAAACGCATCCTCGTCTTCTCCGAGGCCGGCGGCACAGGGCGATCCTATCACGCCTCCCTCACCGCCAAAAATCAGCGCCGCCGCATTCACTACATCCTGGAGCCGGGCTGGAAAGCGGACGCTGCCATCCAGGGGTTGGGCCGCACCAACCGCACGAACCAGGCTTCTGCCCCGCTCTGCCGACCCGTGACCACCGATATTCGGGGTGAAAAACGCTTCCTCTCCACCATTGCCCGCAGGCTCGATACGCTCGGAGCCATCACCAAGGGCCAGCGTCAGACAGGCGGCCAAGGCCTGTTCAGGCCCGAAGACAATCTGGAGAGTCCCTATGCCCGCAGCGCTCTGGCCCATTTCTATCACAAGCTGGCGCAGGGGCAGATCGCGGCCTGCTCACTGGATGCTTTCGAACAAGCCACCGGGCTCTCACTTCTCGATGCAGATGGCAGCATCCGTGAGCAGCTTCCCCCCATTCATACGTTTCTGAACCGTCTACTGGCGCTGCGGATTGAACTGCAGAACAGCCTCTTCGCAGAGTTCGACGCGATCATGGCCGGGATCATCGAAGATGCAATCGCCGCTGGCACGTTTGAGCGTGGGCTTGAGACGATCAGCGCAGAAAGCCTCGATATTATTTCCCGGCGAACCGTCGAAGCCCATCCTAGTGGCGCCGTGACTCTGCTCTTTGAGGTCGAGCGCAAGGACCGCACCGAACCCATCTCACTCGAGCGCGCCATCGCATTGGCTCACATTGAGGGAGCCAACGTCGTCCACAACATCAACTCTGGCCGTTCCGGTGTGCTTCTGAAAACAACCAACCGCACGAATGAAGACGGATCCATGACCCAGCGCTACCGTATCCTGCATCCGCTCGAAACTGAGTATCTGACCGATACCGAGCTCAAACTCTCCGCCTGGAAATTTTGTGATCAATCGGTCTTTGAGGCACTGTGGTCGGCGGAGCTTGATAAAATCCCTCAATACAAAACGTCGCGTTTCTATATTGTGACGGGCTTACTTCTGCCGGTTTGGAAACGTCTGCCGCAGGATTTCTGCCGCATCTACCGCTTCACCACCAATTCCGGAGAACGCGTGATTGGTCGGCCGATTGAAGGCAGCGATCTCGGCCAGCTGGGGCTAGAGCCTGTCTTCGCAAGCTCCGAGGATGCCTACCACCATCTCTTGCGCGGCGGTGACATCAACCTCATAGGCGGCCTATGCCTTAAGCGCGTCATGGCTATGCATGCAAGGCGCATTGAGCTCACAGGCTTTGACCGCAGCGCTTCGCCGGGGCTGAAAGCCATGGGCCTTATGACCGAAACCGTGGCCTATACGCTGCGTATCTTCGTTCCGCTCGGTGAATCAGCTCCCGCCCTCCTCTCCAAGCTCTTCAAAGATTACCCGCCGCAAACCGAGAGGAAGAGCGGTTCCTCCTCAGAATAACGAGGAGGCGATCATGAGACGCATAGCGTTTATCCGTGAGCAACTGGCCGAGCGCGCGCTGGCCGTATGCCAAACCTATCTGCCTAATGGCCGCCGCTCAGGACAGTATTGGGTGGTGGGTGACTTTGCGGGCAGCAAGGGCCGCGGCCTCTATGTCAGGTTGACCGTGACCTGAGACCCTTCTCTCCTCCATTCAGAGGGTGAGTCCTGGGCTCAATTTCTGGACCTGATCGTTCGTCACGGCAAGGGCCAGATGGCGGTCGTGGAACTCTTCCGGTGTCCGGTTGGCGAGAGCGGAGTGGGGCCGGACACGATTGTAATCGTCGCGCCAAGCCGTCAGCAGCTCTCGTGCTTCGCCGAGCGTCGAGAACAGCGTCTCGTTGAGAAACTCGTCGCGAAGCCGCCCGTTAAAACTCTCGACGAACGCGTTCTGCTGCGGCTTGCCGGGCTGGATGTTGTGCCAGTCGACGCCGGTGGCCTTGCTCCACTTGAGGATCGCCATGCTGGTGAGTTCGGTGCCGTTGTCAGAGACACAGGTTCTAGGCCTAGCTCTCCGCCGCGCAATCACGGCGTCCAACTCGCGCGCGACGCAGGCTCCCGATAGGGAGGTGTCGGCGACGAGCGCCAGACATTCCCGCGTGAAGTCGTCGACGATCGCCAGAATGCGGAACCGTCGTCCGCCCGTCAGGCCGTCCGAGACGAAGTCCAGGCTCCAGCGCTCGTTGGGGCGCGACGGAAGCCCGAGCGGCGCTCTCATGCCAAGTGCCCGCCTGCGTCCGCCGCGCTTCCTCACGGCCAAGCCTTCCTCACGGTAGAGCCGCCGGAACCGCTTCTGGTTCATGTGCACGCCTTCCTTGCTGAGCAGAAAATGAAGCCGCCGGTAGCCGAACCGGCGCCGGATCGCCGCCAGATCGCGGATGCGCTGACGGAGGCCGGCATCGTCGGGGCGACGGCTCCGGTAGCGGATCGTCGAGCGATCAATATCGAGTGCGGTGCAGGCCCGCCGCTCGCTCACGTCATGCGCGGCGCACACGTGAGCGATAGCCTGTCGTCGAGCGGCGGGCGTCACCACTTTCGGCTGTTCACGTCCTTCAGGATGGCGTTGTCGAGCATCGCCTCGGCCAGAAGCTTCTTTAGCGTCGCGTTCTCATCCTCCAGCGCCTTCAAGCGCTTAGCGTCCGACACGTCCATCCCGCCGTACTTCGCTTTCCACTTGTAGAAAGTAGCCGCGGAGACCCCGTGCTTGCGGCAAACATCCGCCGTGGAATGGCCTGCCTCCTGCTCGCGCAGGACCGCAATGATCTGCTCGTCCGAAAACCTACTCTTACGCATCGTCCGTCTCCTCTCTGGAGGTTACGGACTCTACACAAATCTGGAGGAAACGGAGGGTCTCAGGTCAACCGGGCGGGCCGGCAAATGGACCGGTAGCGCGACCGGCGAGCATGGTGATTTGCTCGACATCATCCGCCACACGGGCAGCCATCATTCGTTTGGTGAGACGATCGCCGAAGCCGAACGCTTCTTGTCCCTGCCCAAATTACATCAACAACCACTGGAAGAGGTACCGCTGGAAACTCTCTGACGAAGCGGTTCAATTACCACTCTAGAGGTGGACGAGGAAATGTCACTTCAGAATCGCAGACCAACTCAGGCAAGGCATCGGGTGCACCCATGAGCCAACCGCAGCCACCTTCACAAGCTCCTAGTCCTTGGCATAGAGGTCGATTATGCGATCTCGCCGTAGTTTCAAGGGCTCATCTGCCCAGGCGACATACCAAAATGTCGGCATCCAAACGCAAACGTGAAGCAGAGCAAAGCCAATACCCTGCGAGACCGACCGCCCGCTCTCGTATTTCTCAGCGATAGACTTGCATAGCGCATTTAAACCGTACGTTCCGCGTAACAGCTGATACTCCAGAATTGCGGATCGGCTGCCGTACCGTATCGCTGTGCGCAAGGACCGCTGATACGCACCGTAAGGTGACAAGAACGCCGATATTGGGAAAACTGTTCCTGACTCTAGAGGCGCCACACAAGGATACACTTTCGAGCGAGCTACCATAAAGGCAGCCGTCGCCCTGAGTTGTTTTGCGACTGGAGTCACAGATTGGTCTTGGGCAAGCCGTGCCCAAACATCGCGCAAGATTGCCATAGCGGCTCCATTGTCCTTTGGGCCAAAGTAACCGCATAACCGATACCACGCAACGACGAGGCCAGATCTTACGCACCCAGTGTCGACCCACTGTCGTTCAAGCATTCCAAGAGGCCGATACCTGACGTTATATTCTGCACCGGTAGCGCCAAATTCACCGCGCCCAGGAAAACAAAGCGGCAAGTCACCCGGCGCATGAGCCTCCAGCAATGTATGACTCAGCCTCATTGAGGCTTGAGTTGCTTTGATATTATCAGTAATGCTTTTCCAGTCTAAAGACTTCATTTGTAATATTGTAGCTGTTGATATGAAATATAACAAATATAATACATTGAAATTATATTGGCAGTGATTTGCAGGTTAACATCCGTCCCGCATGCTGGTCATTATGCCCTCCGGCGTTATGGCGCTCTGCATCACCGACCAACTGACCGAGCAAGGTCTTGGATTTCAGCATATCCTAAGCCCCTCTCCACCGTATCGCGATGGGCATAATCGGTTGCCTCGACTGGCAGCCGGTTTATTCATAGGCTCAATCGAGCTTGATACTGGCGCCACTGAAAAAGCCTTCACATACGGCCCCGGTCACGACCTGGCCTCCTGGAGAGACCGCTTTAAATCGCGTTGAAAAAGGTCCGTCTCGCCCACAGGCATGCCGCCCGTAGCCGCCAACCTCTATCGGATGAAAGGCGTTCTTGCGGAGAATCTCCGCTGCTTTGCTGTCCAAGCCATCATCATTAAATCCGCCAAGTTCGCCGGCGGCCAACCACGCCGCAGCAAATGCGACTGAGGCGCTCAGTAACTTCAATTCATTTGAAATTTGCATTGTTATTATCTCCATTTAATATAATTATTATCGATAATATGGTCTTATAATATAATGCTGGTGGTCCCTGCAAGGAGATTGATCAGCGTTATGTTTCATGCTGATCTACAGGCCTCGACGACGGTGATGGAGACATGCGATGGCCGCTAATTTTGAAGCACTTGACTATCGAGATCCGCGAAAAGCCCTCGAAGAGTTTGTTTTAAATCTTCGGGAATTCCTCAATGAACTCGTCAAGGAGCAGCACTCGCCCGCGGGCGAACCTTTGTTCTGGCCTCAGCTGACAGAAGACCTTGTGGCTGCCTGGAGCGCCGAGTCGGAACGCTTCGCGCCAATTTCAAAGCAAGCACGCGAATTGAAAGACGGAACGCTCCGGGATCACGGATTAGAAGGCGCGGCACTGAAACTAAAGCTCGGCGTCGTTGATTTTTGGCACCGACGATACCGCATTGTGGGCAAGACGGCTCTTCGCCGCCTCATCGAAGCTCTGAACGATCTGCTGAAAAGCTATCTTGCAGCAATAGGCGCAAATGAAGCACTTGCAGAGATCAAAGATTTCATTCGAAATTGCTTACTTGATTAGAGCGCCATCAAGTTGAAATCCGACGATGGGAATGATCGGAACACTAGGTTGGAAGAGAACATAGAAATATCGCCAGAGTGAGAGGAACGTTCGGGAAGGGTGCAGATGGATTACTCCCAAAGAGGGTGATCCGCCGGCCATAACCGGCCCCGAAAGCATCTCCGCTCATGAAACTTCTCACCAAAGCGCAACACCAAACCCTGCTCGCCAATAGCCAGCGTCAGGAGGCCGTTCGCGGCACCGAGGCCGAAATTGATTTCTCACCCGTCGTGAAACTCTTCTATCCAGCGGGGGTTGCCACCTGGCTCCTCACAGAGCTCGAACCCGAGGATCCTGATATCGCCCGGGGCCTAGCCGATCTCGGCATGGGCTGCGCTGAATTCGGCACCGTCCGCCTTTCAGAACGCGACGTCACTGGACCGCTCTGGACGAGAGTCGCCGCCCGTTGATCATTCGCATCAGAGATGCCCACGAGGCTTGGCAGGACCCAAACGATCTCTCCCACGCCTGAGAATTCTGCATAAGAAGAGGCAGAGGGTGGATAAGTGCCGGGGGCAAAGCCTGCTGGCGCAGAGAAAGGACCCTCCATGGCACACCGTCTGCCTGACCGATCATGTCCGCGATCACTATAATTTCGGGTCAAGGAGATGACCGAGGCCTGCGGGCCCAATACCATCCCGCCGGAATCGTTCTTTCATGTGCTGGAGCAGATGATCCCCACGCCGGACGGTCAATACGGGACAGAATGGCGGGGCACACCGCCGCGCGCGGTCTATGCCAAACGAGCCGCCGCGAAAGCCTTATCATCCGGGGACAGAATTCAGTTTCAAGGCGTCCCATATAAAATCTTGGCGAAAATCCCACGCCGCTGCACGCGTGTGCAAGTCCTCTCCACGGGACAGTCCCATCTGATGACCCGCGCCCAGTTCAGCAGTGCAGAACCTGCGCTAGAGCGGCAGTAGGCCGCGCCATGAACCTTTGGTTGCCCCAGGCGTCGATTCCACCGCATATCAGTGGATCAAGTCGATACCGGCCCGCTTGAAACTCCGCGTGATGGTAGCCGGGGAAACGTTGTACAGCCGCGCAACAGAACTAACGCTCATCCCGTCCACCGTGACGGCGCGGTGCCCAGCAAGGATTATATCAGTCGAGAGCAACCGCGGTCGTCCGAGCGCTACACCGCGCTTCTTAGCAGCTTCTAAACCTAGAGCCGTGTTCTCACGAATGATGTCGCGCTGGAATTCGGCAAAGGCGGCAAACAGATGATAAACGAGTTTGCCACCTGGTGTTGTCGTGTTGATACCCTCGGCCAAGGAACAAAAATGGATACCCTCACTCTCAAAGCGCACCAGAAGGTCAGACAGATGCTGAACCGATCGACCCAGTCGGTCGAGCTTGAGAACGACTAGGGCGTCACCGCGCTTAAGTGCCTTGAGTGCCTTGTCTAGACCGGGTCTGCTGACCTTGCCACCGCTGATACCGTGGTCCTTGAAAATCAAATCGCACTGTGCGGCCTTGAGGCCGTCGAGCTGCATGCGGAGCTTCTGGTCAACGGTCGAAACCCGCGCATAGCCTATGCGCCGCCCCGTGACCGCAATTCCTGGGAAAAAGTAGCTGGTCATGACGCACCCTCGTCAAAATCGATCCTTTCTGACGAGGCGCTGAGAGTTCTAGTGCTAGCGCCGCATATTGGCGGAAACCCGCCGCTTCTTGAAGTGTGCCGTGTCATTCTCGTGCTAGCTTTCTCTCCTGTTCAATAACGATCGTTTATGTTGAGCAGAAAAGTCATCGCCATTGCAATCCTGAGTACCATCGCATGCACGCAGGCGGGCATCGCCGACGAGGGGTTCAAGAGTTCAGAATTTCTGCGGCTGCCGGTGGAAAATCAGCGGGGCTACATCTCGACGGCCGCTACGGCGGCAGGTGTCATCGCCAATCTGAACCGCAAAGGACAAGCCAAGTGCATCGACGATTGGGTTGGACTTCACCGCGATGGCGGATATCGGCCGGTGATGGAGGCAATGAAGAAACTTCCCAACTATCACCCCATGGCGGTAACGCTTACTGTTATCGAGAAGGCATGCGGTGAGTTCAAATATGCTAAGGTAACTGCGGCATCGCCATAGTTGCTGCCGAGACCGTACTGTCGAGCAATTTCACGTCACGATTGAGATCGGTGTTCGGTGCATCAACCTCAAACCCGCGCTGCTTTTCTTCGGCGCGTTTAGCCAGATCGTCGGCACGTCCGGCCATGCTCTCCAGTTCTTCCCTGCTGGCGGACTCTTTCTCGTCAACCGCCCCGTTGTGCATTTCGCCAACCTCGATACTCCAGCCCCGCAGTTCGGCAAGATCACGTTCAAACTGCGCCTTGTGACCGTCTAGCACTTCATACGGCTGATACGCCTTGATGCGTTGTCCATCCACTTCGGCGACATCTTCCGCGGAGATCTCACCGCCTGCTTCATCGCGGTAGATTCCGTTCTGGTCGATCATGACGTAGCGGCCATCACTGAGACGCGCGGTTGAGCGCAGATAGTCGTCGATCTGCTGGCGTGTCTTATCCAGGGCCTTTTCACCTGCCATGATGGCGCGGTCGATGGCGTTGCCAGCATTTGTGAAAGACGCCAGTGCCCGCTCATGGGATTGCCGGTAAGCACGGTCATTCGCCAGAAGCCACGTGAGCGTTCGGGCGTGCACATCACGGTCCTTACGATCCCGCTCCGCGAGATCGTCGCGCATGAGGCTAAGCCTTCCGCGCGGATCGACATCCTGTTCACGCTTTTCCTTGGCTTCTTGAACGATCTCTTTGTGCTTGAGCCTGACGAGCGCCGGATCGAGAGGACCGAACAGCTGGCCCCTCACCGCTTCAAAGGCTTCATCCAAATCCGGCAAATTACCAAAAATATTTCTCACTATATTCATGCACCATTTATTATGTATATAATACATTATATCCTTTGCTTCAGTCAAATTGCACGCATAAGGATATGTTCCAATATATTATATTTGCCATATTTACGTATCTCTCCTCCAATTTCTATGCACGCCGGCTGCGCGCAGTTCGGAAATTTTTACTACGGTTGAGCGATCTTTTACATTTGTGAAAGCCGCCCCAGCGCTTGTCCCCGACTGGCATCGTGCCAGGCTCGATCCAGTGACCGTCGATGTTCAAATCTCGATCATGAAGGAACTTGAGGCAGAAAATGTGCCGATAGCACCGCCTTCTACAGCGGTCACTCCGGCACCAACACTCGCCGCAAACCGAGAGGAAGAGCGGTTCCTCCTCAGAAGTAACGAGGAGGCGATCATGAGAAGCATAGCGTTTATCCGTGAGCAACTGGCCGAGCGCGCACTGGCCGTTTGCCAAACCTATCTGCCCAATGGCCGCCGCAACGGTCAGTATTGGGTGGTCGGTGACCTTGCGGGCAGCAAGGGCCGCAGCCTCTATGTCAGGTTGGCCGGGCGGGCCGGCAAATGGACCGATAGTGCGACCGGCGAACATGGAGATTTGCTCGACATTATCCGCCATACCGGCAACCATCATTCGTTTGGCGAGACGATCGCCGAAGCAGAACGCTTTTTGTCCCTGCCCACATCACATCAACATCCAACCGCTCCGGCTAGTGCCCCGTCCGATCGCACAGGCACCGCACGCCGTTTGTTTCAATCCGGGCTGCCGCTCGGCGGCACACTCGCAGACGCATACCTCGCTAGCCGTGGTCTTGTTGATTGTCACCGATACGATGCGTTGCGTTTTCACAAGCAGTGCTATGGCCGCTCGGCTGATGGCAACCGCTTTGCCTACCCGGCCCTGCTGGCAGCCATCACCGATCTTGATGGTCGCCTCACTGGTATTCACCGCACCTGGCTAACCACACCACCTCCATCGAAAGCCCCGCTCGACGAACCACGTCGCTCATTGGGACGCATGATCGGCAACGGTGTTCGCTTCAGAAGTGCCCATGATGTCCTGATCGCCGGCGAGGGTCTTGAAACCGTTCTGACCCTGACTGCGGTCTTGCCATGGATACCCGCCGTTGCAGCGCTCACAGCCACGCATCTCAGCTTGCTTGAGCTACCAGACACTCTTCAACGGCTCTACATCGCCCGCGATAATGACCACGCTGGCCAGATAGCTTGGCGCACACTTTCAGCCAAAGCGTTACAGCATGGTGCAGCACCCTACGCACTCACGCCCCAGCTCAAAGACTGGAACGATGATCTGCGTCTCTTAGGCCTCGCTCACACGCAGTCTCTCGCCCTCTCGCAATTATGTCCGGACGATGCTCCAGCCCTGGCATCCAGCGCCTACTCTCAAAACGGTCCCTGACACCGGATCGGGCATTTTAATCTGCGCGGCACACTCTCCACTTGAGAAGCGCGCGCGACACCGCGGGCCTTTTACACACGCGATCATGCCAGAGCCGGCACGGGGTCAACCCTGGCGGGTCGGACGCTGCGCGCCGCCTTGCGCGCGGTGGAGCGCGCTGCGGTGACTCCCGCTAACCGGCCCCGGCAAGAGGATCGCGTAAAGGCCGCGGATGGTCCGCGGCTTGGCACTCTCAAGGAGAATATCATGTCACCATACGATCATACCGCTCTGCCCGACACAGGCGCCTCGGCGACCGCACACGTTATCGAGGGTCTCGAAACCTTCGGCTACACGCCCAATGCCGAAGATATCGACCAGCGTCCTGCACCTGAGCCTGAAGACCTCGATAGCGCACTGTCCGCCATGTACCAGATCCTCTCGGACACCCTCATGGATACCTGCCTTGAGCCGGATCTTGAGGATGTACTCTGGCAGCTCACCAGCGTCTTTCACCGCAAATCGCTGAACGTCCAGCGGCAGCTCGACGACAATGAATCCCGTCAGCGTTCATCCCAGGATCAGCAGGATGGCTCAGAAATCCGCTCCGTTGAGCTTGAGAGCCTTATCGCTCAGGGTCAACTGGCCCTTCAGCGCCGCGATGCCTTTGAGGCTTGCCGCGATATGGCCGCTGACCACTTCAAGGCCATCACCGGCGCGCCCTGGAAGCCGCGCTCCGGTACCATGGCCAATCGCAAATCTATGACGGCTTCCGTCATCGATAGCCGCGATTTTATCAACGCCAAGAAGTACAAGGAAACCAACACGCTCACGCCTCCAGGCACGCTGATCGCGATCTCCGGTGGCACTAAGTTCACCAATGTCGACCTGATCTTCTCCAAGCTTGACGCGCTATTGGTCCGCTTCCCCGACATGATCCTTATCCATGGCGGATATCATGAAGGTGCCGATCACATCGCCTCGCTCTGGGCGCGCAATCGCAACGTGACCGAAATGCCCTTCAAACCGGACTTCAAACGCTTCGGCGCCTCACGTGCCGGCTTCGTCCGCAATGATGAGATCCTCAAGCTGCGTCCGCGCGGGATCCTGGTGTTCGATGGCACCGGCGTTCAGCATCAGATCGCCCGTGAAGCCAAGAAAGCTGGCATTCCGGTCAATGACTACCGCACCGAAAAAGACACGCGCTAACGCGCCTTCTCATCGCCTCTGCGAGGCCCTGAGCGCTCCGGCGCTCGGGGTCTTTTTTTGCTTCCTTGCAGAAACCGCAGCTCCGCCAGTCTGCCACCACAGCCGCATAAACCAACCCAGAGGAAGAGAGATGCCTCTGAGGGAGCGCGTGCCCGCACGGGTGCGTGAGAGCGTATGTCCAACCCCAAACATCAGGAGCCATCCATGACCAACCTTTCATCCGTAGAGTTTATGACCGCAGCGGAGCTTGCTACTCAAGCCCCGCTCGGCGCTGTGATCCGTTTTTCGGATTTCACACCGGAGCCGCCGATCCGGTTCAAGCGCAAACATGCAGAATGGTCCCGCAACAACAGCACAGGACGCCTGATCTCCGTGCGAACGGGGAAAGCAGACTCGGAGACAACCATAACGCTTCATATGGGGGATTACGGCGCCCATGGTGTCATCGTGATCTCAACCCGCAAGACCTTCTTGGGTCTTAGCAGCCTAGGCTTTGCCATTCTCGAGCACCCGGCCGCCGGTTCTGTCGGCATCATCACCAAACATGGCACTGAGTGCGAACTTCTCCACCTAGCTCCTTCACAAAAGCAGGCCCAGGACTGGCTCGCCTCCAACCCGCATCAAACCGCCAGCCTGCAAACCTATCCGCTGCAAGGAAACGCGCAGCCTAGAGCCACAAACCCCAACAGAGAGTGAGAGAGCAGCGCCGGCAGGGCACAAGCCCGCGGCGATCGAGAAGAGAGACCAGCGGGCTTCCACACCAGCACCGAAAGGATCTTTTGCTCATGAAACTTCTCACCAAAGCCCAATACGACAAGCTGCTCGAGAATGGCCGCCGCCAGGCCCCACTCAAAGGCACGGAAGGCGAACTCGATTTCGCGCCGGTCGTCAAACTCTTCAACGCCTATGGTGCCGGAACGTGGCTCCTAACCGAACTCGATCCGGATGAGCCGGATATCGCCTGGGCTCTCGCAGATCTCGGCATGGGCTGCGCCGAGTTTGGCACGATCAGCCTCTCTGAACTTGCAAGCCTGCGTCATCCGCTCGGATTTACATTGATCGAGCGTGACCGAAGCTGGGAAGCGAGCGCCCCCGTCTCGGCCTATATCCGCGCTTCCGTGGAAGCCGGACACATCATCGACCATCTCCCGGCTGAGCAGCAATCCTCACAAGCGCTTTGAGCGACCAGGAGAGATCAAACGTCCCCGGGGCAAGCCCGGGGGCGTTCAAGAGAGTGCATGCCAAGCCCCTAGCTTGAACACCAATTTACAATCGAAAGGAAACCCGATGACCAAAGCTAAATCAAAACCCAAAGCCCTCACCACTCCTGACGCACCGATCGCTCCGGTGCGCATCCATGACATCCGCCAGATCCCGCTGGATCAGCTTTTTGTTGATGACGCCAATGTCCGGACCATCAAAAACGGCGTGAGCATCGACATGCTCGCCGATGACATTGCGTTTCGCGGCCTTTTACAGAGCCTGGCCGTTCGCCAACTCAACGATGAGAAAGGCTTGCCCACGAACCGCTTCGGCGTGATCGCGGGCGGACGCCGCCTGAAGGCGCTGCAAAAACTCGCCTTTGAAAAGCGCATCGATGGCTCGCAGACCATTCCCTGCATCGTCCGCGATGGCGACAATGCGACCGATGACAGCCTCGCTGAAAACGTCTTTCGCGAACAGCTCCATCCTCTCGATCAGTTCCAGGCGTTCAAGCAGCTGGCCGATCAAAACATCCCCGATTCCGAGATCGCCAAGCGCTACCATGTCTCTGAAAAATTCGTGCGCCAGCGCCTGAAGCTCGCCTCAGCGAGCCCCGCTCTGCTTCAGGCCTTCCAGGATGATGAGATCAGCCTGGAAAAGCTCGAAGCCTTCTGCGTCACGGATCATCATGAACGGCAAGAGGCCCTCCTCCAGCGCCTGCAGGATGGGCATGGCATGGGCGCCTATTCCATCCGTCAAGCGCTGACAGAAACATCCGTCGACGCCGATGACCCGCGCGCGCGTTATGTAGGCCTTGAGGCCTACCAAGCCGCGGGCGGCACGGTGATGAACGATCTGTTTCGCGAGGATTCAGGTCCCTGGCTCGAGGATGCGGCCCTTCTCGATAAACTGGCCGCCGAGCAGATCGCCGCGGAGAAAGCCCGCATTCTGGCCACCGGCTACAAATGGGCCGAGATCACGCTCGATCCGCGTGAGGTCTGCGGTCTTAAGCGCAATCTCTCCCAGATCCCCAATCTCCCCTCGGGACTTTCAAAAGAAGAACGCGCAGAAGAGAAGGTGCTCTCGGCTGAATATGACGCTTTAAGCGAAAAGCAGGACTACGGGGACGAAGACGATCCCTTCACCGCGGAGGATCAGGCGCGGCTTGATGAGCTCCGGCCCATCCTTCTCGAATTCCGCAACCGCCCACCCAAGCTCTCGGTCAAGCAGATCGCACGCACAGGAGTCCTCATCAGCCTCGATGATGAGGGCGATCTTTGTATGGAATACGGCTACTTGCGCCCGGAAGACGTCAAAGAAGCCAAGAAAAAAGCCGCAACACCGTCACTCAGCGATGACGACAGCGTCGAGTGTCTCGCAGGAGACCATGACGCCGATGAATCCGAGAATGGCGACGAAGACTATGTGCGGGCTGATAACAATCCCGGGGCGGTCGTGGCCGGCAAGACCATCTCGGATTCCCTGGCCCGCGATTTGACCTCCTATCGCACCATTGCTCTCCAAAACGCTGTCGCTCAGGATTTCAACATCGCCTTTCTCGGTTGCTTGCATGCTCTGTGCTCCAATCTCTTCCGGAGCGGTTCTTACAATAGCTGCGTGAAAATCTCGCCCAGCGAGCTGTTTTTGCGCGGCGTCGTCGGTCTTGAGGATTGGGCGACGTATAAGGAGGTCCAAGAACGCCATCAAGCTTGGGGTGACCGTTTGCCCGGCCAGGGCGGCGCAGCGCTCTGGAATGCGCTCTGTGCCCTTTCACATGAGGAGCGGGCCGATCTCTTCGCCCATTGTGTGAGCCTCACCATTGATGCCGTCTACGGCAATCAAGGGCGGGGGTCCTCTGCCCAACACGCCGATCTGATGGCCGAAGCCGTCTCGCTCGATATGAAAACGGCTGGTTGGGAAAGCACGACCGAGACCTATTTCGGGCGCGTGAACAAAGAGCAGATCATCGAAGCCGTGCGCGAAGCAGCGCCGACCAAGGTGGCTCTCATCGAGCACCTGAAAAAGCCGGTCATGGCCAAGGAAGCCGAGCGCCTAGTCAAAGACACGGATTGGCTCCCGCCGCTGCTGCGCAGCCCCTACGCGCTCAAACCCGGTGAGACCGAAACGGACGTCCTTGAAACATCCGCTCCGGAGCCCGCCCCCCTGCCGGCCTTCCTGCAAGGCGGTCTCAACGGCTCAGCCGCGCCAACAGCGGCCTAAACCTTTCCCGGCGCGTGCGCATCGCTCCCCCACACAAAGCCATGCGCCGGGGAAACCCAAAACCAGAACAGAAAGGAATTCCCGATGACAACAAACTCACCGGATCAGGAGGTGTGGATCACTCTGCGCTTGAAAGGCTCGGTGCCGCTCAGCGTCGATGCGCATAAAGCGGCGGACACAGTTGTGAAACGGGTCGAAGCGTTTCTCCTCCATGGCCCCACGGTCCATAAGCCTTCTCTCTGGCGGCGCTTCTTCGATCGAACCATAGGTGGTCTTGATTTTTCTCTGTGCCAGCCAGCCGAGCTCATTGAGATCGAGGAGGAAGCTGAGATTTACGATACGCGAGAAACCGTTTTGTAGAGACCGTTCAGGAAATGCGCTCGCACTTTACGTTCGTACCGCCCGGCACAGCCGGGCTTTTTTGTGTCTGAAACAGAAATCGCCTTGAAAGGAGACTGCCATGGGATGGATCTTTTGCCCCCGGCCAACCGGAGTAACCGTCACGGAGTTCTTGCGCCGTGAATTTACGCAAAACCACGTTCCGAACGAAAAAACCGGCTTTGAAATTGTGCATGACCACGCCACCCGAGAGGCCTACTTCGCCATCATCAAGCGCACTGATCCCGCCGGAGACATCCGCCACTTTTGCCTCGTCTGCCTGATCGAGGTCTCGGGCTCAGAGATTGGCTATAAAGACATGACCGAGAGCATGGGCCCCAATATTCTCGCCCCTCTCTGCTTCTTCCAAAAACTTGAAGAGCTCATCCCCGAGCCTGATGGTCGCTATGCCATCGACTGGCGCGCCCGCTGCCGCGCGCATCATGGTTTGCCGGAGAAATTTGTGGGAGATGTATCATGCAGCTGATCAAGCACGACTACGGCGGCCGCAAGCCCGCCCGCTATTATATTGATAGCCGGCGTGTCGCCCGCGACGCCTATGAGTTGGCCATCCTAGAAAACCGCGTTGGCCATGGCCAACACTGCTGTTTCGTAACGAAAATCATAAACAGAGTTCCGGGTTTCCAACACTCCGTGCATTTTTCCTGCCTCAGTTCAGCGAGGCTGGCATGACAACGTTTTTTCATGTCGTCTCCCGCAATTTCGGTGGGACGTATTCGCTTTGCTTTTCTGGGACCCGCGCCGCATGCCGCCGCTGGATCATGGGCCGGCATCGCCACATCCCACCTTTTTACGCCGTTACCCGCCGCACCAAAGATTATCACAAATGCTTTTGAGAGGATTCTAACCTTGCCGCGCATTTTGCTGGGCCATGGCCGCCCTCAATGAAGCCTCAGCGGAGGCGACCGTGCCCTCTTTTAGATATAACTGTAGTCCTTTTTGGACCAACTCGACGTTGGCCGAAATTTCCCTCACCCATTCTTCTCGGCGTGGGTCCTGCGGGTCACGCAGATAACACAGCACGGCCCAAAACAACCGGCCCTTTACAGATTTCAACACCTTCAATATCGAATCCGGCATTTCGATCCTCGAGAGCCCCGGCAACAAGCGAAAAAGTCGCTGAGCATCCCCTTCTTCGCCCAAGGTGCCGATTTCTATCAAGCCGCGTATTTCGTTCAACACAGTAGTCAACGTCATCTCTTCAGGCAGGCTATGTTTGTGAGCAAGGTGAAAGGCTCGCTCCTGGTGTTCCGCGATCGGTATTTGTCCATCCACTGCTTCCATCACGTGCCGGATCTCGTTGAGTGCATCTTGCGTCAGCGAACCGTCTTGAACGCTGCGTTCCGCGCGCAACGCCGCTATCTGCAACGCCCGGTAGATCAATTCGTCCTCTCCCAACAACGGCGCCTTACTCGCACGCAAATCATAAGAAACGCTTCCTTTGTCCTTGCCGGGTCGTCTCGCCGTTTCCTTTGTCATGACCAAGCACTTTCCTTACGTTCGTGAAGAATTGCCATGCGTTAAGCTCCCCAAATGACCAATCCTTACAATCATGCGGATTTTTCGGGGCGCCTCCAGCGAAACCACTGGACCGCGCCCTATCGCGCGTCCAACGCGCGACCGAGCCCGCTGGGGCGGTCTCGTCCCATTCGGGTTACGGTCGCTGGCGCAAGCGTGCTGGATCCTTCATTTACCGGCCCGGGTCATTTTGGTCGAGTGGATCTCATCACTGAGCCTGCTCGAGCCACCGCATGAAAATCCACCCAACCGCATAGGACGCTGCGAGCGCAAGCATGTTGAGCACCACGTGCGAACCGAACGATAACAACAAAATCCAATCCCTTGGCAGAGATTGAAAGCGTTCTACCAGCTCCCGGTGCTGCCCGCGATCAGCCACAAACAGCAACAACACGCTCAAACTCAAGACGCTCAAAAGCGCCGGGACGGACAAGGCCCCTGCGAGGCAGGCTGTCAGGAAGATGCTGAATTCTCCGGCTAGCTGGAACCGCGTGCGCTCGCGCATTGCCGATGCCCCCTGCTCACGTCGCCTTTCACGATACAAACAGTTCTGCCGTACGGAAAGAGAAAGAGAGGGCCGCCTGCGGAAGAGAATTATAACCCAGACCCAGAAAGAACCACCATGAGCGAACGCAGTGTAAACCAGCCTCTGATCCACGCCGTCCAGCTTACCATCATATGCTGCCTAGAGGCCCTTACGGGCACCTGGGATCGTACCGATGACGGCTTTATTGATCTCATCGAACAAGCCGAACGAGCTCTGGCCAGCGTTGGATCCCGATGCGAGCCTCATGACTATGCAGACACAGGGGCTCAGGAGCTCGCGCACCTTTATCACGCTGCACGCGGGATAGGGATACAAGCGCCGGCGCAGCCAGCAGCCGTCTACGACCATGCCTTCAACATCGCGTTTTCACTGCGATCCAATGCTCCGAACGGATCCGACGTTACGGCTGCTGATATCAGATCCGCCATGCTCGAACGGTTGGCGAGCCTTACGGACGATGAACTTCTAGAAGCCACGGGCGCGCCGTTTGATAGCTACGAAACCTAGAAATACTCAATATGCATTATGAATATAAAATAAGTCATTTTGACAAACCTTGTCATAGTACCATATAATAAAAATGAGGAACAGATCATGACAACAATGAATATATCACTTCCAGCACCGCTGAAAGAATGGGTAACAGCGCAGCAAGCCAGCGGGCGATATAGCAATGCGTCCGACTACGTGCGCGATCTGATCCGGCGCGATCAAGAAAAAATTGCAGAGACCGCACACTTGCAACAATTGGTCGATGAGGGCCTGGCAAGCGGAGTGAGCGAACTCACCGTCGAAGACATTCTTGCGCAGGCTGTGAAGACCTATGAACAACAAAAGCCGCTATAGATTATCCAAGCGTGCTGCTGAAACTCTCGGGGACATTTTCAGCCACACCTTGCATCATTTCGGTTTGGCACAGGCCCAGGACTACTCCAATAGCCTGCTCAACACCTTCCATATAATTGCCGACAACCCCGAGTTGGGCCGTTTGCATAGCGATTTATCACCGCCTGCTCGCGTCCATCCCCACCGGCAACACGTACTCTTGTACATCTTGGACGAGGGTGGCCTGCCGCACATCATACAAATTTACAACGCGCGGCAAAACTGGAAGCAGCGACATAGCACGACAGCATCTGAATAAGAGGAGAGCGATGTTTCCGGCCCGGGTAGATCCGGGCCGATGCTGAGAGATGTCCGGGACAACGAAAGGAGCCCTCTCATGACCCATCCCATCTTCCACGCCGAATCCTCGGCCCGCCTCTTCGGCGGCAAGGCTGAGGATTACATCGCCATACACAGTTGGTTCGATCAAACGAAAGAAAGCTTTGCAGACTTCCGGCACCGGGCCCTGCGCCATCACGCCGAGGGCATTTTTGAATGCGAGCGTGTCTTTGGCGTCCACATCACCAATAGCGTCGGCAAGAAGGTGCCGGTTCGCTATATCGGCGAGCAGCACGTCACCGAAGATTGCGGACGCATCCCAACCGTCGCGGACTGGCTCTCCAAAATCCAGCCTGAGCCCTGGATGGCGCGCGCCACCAAAGTGGGCGCTCACTCCGGGAGGGCCGCGGCATGACTTTTACAACGACCGATGCCCGACTCGCGGCACTGCCCCATAAAATCTCCCAACCCCTGGCCTCTCTGACCTCTGCGGGTCAAATAGACGAGGGGTTTCTCGAAATCCTGCTCGATGCGGCGGAACTCTCAGGCGATGACAAGCGTCTCCTGGGCTTCGCCGCAGGCTACCTGCACATGGCCAAAGATGGCGTGCCCGTCGAGGACGTCATTCGCATGGCCAAACGCCAAAAGCGGCGCATCAACCTCGGCTGGTCACCCGCCCGGTGGAAAAATGAGCACAACAAGCTCTCCCGCGCCGAAACCCTCGCTCGCCTGTCCGCATCCAATCAATTCTATGACCTCAGCGCCTATGATGAACACCTGCCCGATGCCGCACGCAAAGCCCTCATCCGATGCAGCAAGCGTCTGGGCCTCGAAGGACTGCGCCAGCGCCATTGCGTAGCCAGCTACCACGACCGCATCATTAATGGGGGATGCGCCATTGCCTCGGTGATCGTCGAGCGCCAGCGCTGGACCGTGCAGCTCGAGCGAACTTGGATCGAGGACAAGCCGCTGGCGATCACCCAGATCAAGACCCGGCTTAATGGCATCGCCCCGCCCGGTATCCGACGCAAGATCCATGAGTTCATGGGCCTGGCCCTCCCGGGCGGCGAGTTCGTTTCCGATAGCGTCCCTAACTATGTCTATCTCGAAAACCTCAGACATGTGCTCCCCGTGCTCGACCGACAAGGGATCGAGCGCGTCACCATCACCTTCTCTGGATCCGGCGACTCCGGGGCCATTGACTGGGCCTACTTCACGCCAGAACAACCGGAGGAGTTTCATCAAACGCGAGTCGAGCAGTTGAGAAGCAACAGCGTCTATGAAAATGACCGGTGGCGCAAAGGCCTTGTGTCAGAAAGCATGACGCTCAAAGAAGCGCTCTATAACATCACCGATGACTACCTCGAAGAAACCGGCGTCAATTGGTACGATAATGACGGCGGCTATGGCGAACTCGAGATCGATGTGGCGGCCCGCAGCGTCTCCCTCGATGTCAATGTGAACTTCACGGAATCGACCAACGAATATTGTGAAACCAAATGCATCGATACAGGTGAGGTCGATCTCTAAGCAAGCCTAACTCATCGAAACCCAAGGCCCGCTCTTCGCGGGCCTTTTGCGTTTATCAACCCTCGAAAGGACATTCCATGACCACAGGACATTCTGAAAACGCCAAGACCGTCATCTTCTGCTCCCGCACCGCGCATGCCATCGACATCCTCGCCCCCTACCAAGACGGCGCTACGCGCATAGCGGCGCTCGCCGCCGAATACGGCCCCGATCTAACTCTGCTGTCACCGACCGAAGCGCTCGAGCGGTTTGAAGCGCCGTTTATCTCAGATGTGGAAGAAATCGGCGAAGATCGCTTTCACGAGATGCTGAATATCCTCCCACCCGCCGGCTGGAAGACCGACAGCGATGGGGAAAGCTTCAAGATGTGCGAATTTACTTGCGGGCGCATCACAGCCATTTTCGTGCGTATTGGGCAGCGCTATGCGACCTTCTCAGATCGTATGTCGACACCGCACAGGGAATGCTGCCGGCGTGCGGCAGAATATTTTCAGCCAATCACGAGATAGTCCGCGTTAGACCGACAATCCCACATTTGATTTTTTGTCAAAATGTGAAACATAACGATTTTCAAATTTGCGAAATTATTATTTTACACATATAATAATAAATATAAGGAAAGGGAATGCTTATGGATAAACAAGAAATTTATGAAACGACGCTCGTCAGACTGCGCCGGTCCTCCCAGATCACATTGCCGCTCGACATTCGTGAAGCTGCCAAAATCCATGATGGCGACTATCTCGAAGCCAGCGTCACCGACGACGGAATCCTCCTTCGCCCCGTTACGGTCAGGGCCAGACATCCAAGCCGTTCGGACGACGCCCTCATTCAATCCGTGGTCGATGGGGTGCGAAGAGACTATGCCCAAGAACGCCGTCATTGACGCATCGGTCCTGGTCAGCGCCTTTCTGTTTCCTGAGAGTATCCCAGCACAAGTCTTGGCTCTTGGGGATCAAGGTATGTGCGCACTCCACGCCTCTGAAATTTTAATCGAAGAGGTACGTCGCGCTCTGCAAAAGCCAAAGCTGATCCGCAACTACGCTTACAGCACGCACGAGGCTGAGACTTGGATGCTGTCGCTGCGGGATCGCCTTTTCATCATTGAACACCCACTGCCAATCATCGAGAACGGTTGCCGTGACCCCGACGATGATCATGTGCTCGCGGCCGCAAAAGTCTCAGGCGCGCGTGCCATCATTACGGGTGACCTTGATCTCCTAAGCCTCGGGACGTTTCAAGACATTGAGATTATGAACCCGCGTCATTATCTCAAACGCCTTGAGACCTTAACCGCTAAATGATCCCATCAGGGTCACAAAAAAAGACCCCGGAATGCTCCGGGGCCAAGGTCTGACTGACATCTCTGTGGTCTTCGCGCTTACGCCAAGGGGGAGCCGGTGATCACCCCACGACGACCTCCGGCTCCCCGCGCGCGCGGCTGGTTTACCCGCAGGCCGTCACTCTAGGCGGCCACACCAAAACCTCTATCCGGGAAGGGAAAAGTAAAGCGCGGAATAACCGGCGCGAAATGCGGGCGCTCAAGCAGCTTTTGTTTGACGCGCTCCGCGCTTTGGGCCCGCTCATCCATGCGCTGCTGAGCAAGCGCTCCGTCCTTATAGCGGCCTTCGAGAATGTAGAAGGGGGTCAGCGTCGTCAAAACCGATCCTCCAAAGAACCAGACCGAACAAAAGCGCTGTCCGTAGCCCTCATCCGCGCTCTGCTCGATCACTTCGATGTTGCTGGCCGGAACGAAGCGGTTCTCGCCGATGTCGACAAACGCCATCCGCTCTTTGAGCGTATCGAAGGACACCGGCGTCACGATCCGGGCGCTATTGGCGGCCTTAAGAACGATGATCGCGGACCCCTTAGGCGCCTTGATAGCTCCGTCACGGTCCAAGGACAAAGCCTCGCTCTCACGCACCTTGCGGATATAGAGAATATCTCTGGTCCGCAGCTTCAACTCTTTTGTTACACGTAAGTATTCCATTTTTTTTAAATCCCCTTTTCTTGATCAGAAGACGCCGCCTGAGCGACGGCCCGCCAGGCGGCGCCGACTTCTGCTCCTTTTGCTTGTGGTTACGCCATGTCCAGATCGAGTGTGTCTTCCGGCGAAGCTGCGGCCCCCGACGCGGCCAGCGCCTTCTCACAACGCTGCTTTATCTGCTCCGGCGTGGCAGGGCTCAGCGCCATGCCATTGATCAAGGCCACACTGGATTTCCAGGCGCGCTGAACGTCATATCCGGCTCCCGAGAGCGAACTACGCTCGTCTTTCGTGAAGTTGGCTACCCTGTCCTGCGCGATGTTGGCCGCCGGCACATAGCGGTCATATCCGATATTGACGGCCTGTGTGGAAGCCTTCAGCTCATCCACGCTCCTGGTCGACAGCACAGTGCCGTTGCCATTCGCCATCGTAAACTTGCTCACGAAGCGATCGGCCTTGATTCCCTTCTTGTCACTGACCAGCCGTGACCTGTCTTGGTCCGTAAAAGGACCGAAGAACTTCACGTTTTGACGAATGACAAATTCGCGTTCGCCGATATCGACAAGTTCCACGCCCTGGCTGCGCAGCTCAACAACCGAGAGCTTGGTCAGTTTCGGGCGGTCCTCACCCTGCAGCGTTACCTGACCGCGGAAACCGGCGGCGTCGATGTTGTAGCGTCCAGAAATTCGCGTGCGGTCATCATCGGAGAGCTCCGCCACCTTCTTCACATTCATGACGTGGACGGCTGCACCCTCGCCGATATCTATAAAGCGCAGGCCGCGCTCATTGAGTTCCTTGATCGATTTCACCGCCCAGAACGAGCCCAGCTCCTTGGTCAGGACTACGCGGGTCTTAAACTTCGAAGTGTCTGAGGCATTGGCCTGCTCGGCAAAAACCTTCTTCTGTTCGGGCGTGATTGGCTCCAAACGCATGATGTTGGCGCGCACCGCGTATTTGCCGCCGCCCACATAGACGAGCTGGAAGTCATTCGACCGGAGATCCTTGAGGCTTTCGCGAACATAGATCGGGTCGACTTTTCCGGCGACGAAGACTTTAGTCTGGAAGGGAGGCGTGCCCTCGCTGCCAGATGGGGCATTGACGATCTGCAGGGCCCGAATGCTGGCGTGGGGGATCGTGGTATGTGTTCCATCCTCCAGCGTGGCCGTCACGACCTTGGCCTTCGTATTGTTACTGGTTTTTGCAATATTGGTGTTCATAATGAGTATCTCCTATGCGTGATGTTTATTGTGAAATATGTTCTTATATTTTCATAATAAACCATAGGTAATCAATTTATTTGGCGCTCATTATTGCAGAAACCGCAGATATATGCGGGTTATCGCCTGCAATATTTAGCATAATGTTTTAGCGGGATTGCTACTTTAGGGCGCGAATATAACAGCGCGTTATCTCCGCAGCCTCTCCCAAGGCACCCACACCACAATAGGACAGCGGGGACCTCCGGCGATAAAAGGCTGCCAGCCCAGATATTCGCAGCGATGATATATCCGCGATGAACCCTCACCGACATAGCGATAGTTGAAAAGGAGATGCGGCAAGCCCCAGTGATAGACCATCACGCCCAGACCAACGAGGATCAAAGGCTTCATGTTAATCTTGAAGCCGGCCAGAGCAATAGACTCCTTGATCGTGCGCCACCAGGCACGGCGGAGCGATCCTTTCGGCTTCAACGGGTCTTCCGGAACGGGAAAATCGCGCAGCACTCTTGCCATTAAAAAATGACCTCCGTGCGTTCCTTAAAGCGCTTCTTGCTGTAGCGGCTATTGGCCTTAAACTTGGAGCGCATCGGTTCACAGCGCTGATACCCAGGCAAATGCACCAGCATCACGCGCTCTTGTTTGTAGACGACGAAGGCACGCTTCTCCCGGCGCACCATGTCGGCCGTCATGACCGGGCGCTGACCAAGGCCCCGGCTTTCACTGATGCCGTCCGCCGCCCCCTGCCCCATCGCGTAAGACGGCGTGAGCGCGTTCTGCTTGCCGATGAGTTCGCTAACCTTGGCCGCCTCTTCATCGGTATTGAGGCCAAAGATGATCTTGATGTCGGAATTGTCCCGGAGAACTTGTGCCCCTTCACGGCCCCAGGCGGCCTGCATCTGGGCCAGAGACTGGCAAATATTGATGAAATGGATATTGCCATCGCCACGCACGATCGTAGAGAGCTTGGGCAGATCCTTGACAACGAAATTCGCGGCCTCGTCATTGATAAAGAGACAGCGCTGCGGCGATGGTTCCCGCTGCAGCTCAAGAAGCATGCATGAGTTCAGCATGGCGCCGAACGGCTCGAAGATGACGCGGCGCGAGCTGTCGAAATGATTGTAAATGGTAAGGTGGCGTCCTTGCGCATCTTTGTATTTAAGGTCGCGGTAGCGGAAGGTCGAGCGCTCCGTCAGCTTATGCAAAATGCCAGAGCGCGCATAGGGCGCCATGGCCTGCCTAGCCACGTTCACATATTCCTGCAAGCCCTTCTCGGTCTTTTGCGCCATGCCCAGGAAACCGCGGGCGATAATCGCCAGATCGCCGCTCAGCGCCGTCTCCTTCTCGAGCTCCTCGCAGAGCGCGATCAGCATGTAGATATCGGTCACAATGGATTGCACGTTGCCCAGATTGGCCGAAGCCGGATCCTTCACGGCCAATCCCACCATGACCAGAATGATGATATCGCGCCCGCCCTGCCTCCAATACGAATTGCGCTCATCCTTAGGCTCCGGAATCAAAGCCTGCGCAATGATCCGGGCATCGGTCAGCACATCGGCGCCACCCGCAGCCAGCCCGTCAATGAGGATACAAATCGGATTGTAGCTATGCTCTCCGCCCGCCACGAGCCGGATGATCCGATGATTGAAGACGATGCGGCGATACTCCGCCGTGACCTCATAGTTCTCGCCCTTCACATCGGTCACCACCGCAGGCTCACGGTTGAGTCCGAGCAGAATAAAAACAAATTTGACGTTCTTGCCCGCACCCGAGGGAGCCACCACAAGCACATGCGAAGCCGGCAGGCGCAGCACCTGCCGTCCGACGACACCTGCGTAAAACGTTACCGGGACCGGCGCTTTTTTCATAAAAGCCGGGATCCACGAGGGCTTTTCGATCAGCCCCGCCTCTTCGATGTCGCGGACCGTCGCGATCCGCGACGAATGCTTCGAGTCCTTCGGGCGCTCCGCATCCAGCGCCTTTTTCAGGCGCGTGCGGAAACGGAAGCAGGCCAACACAAGGACGCCCGACCAATACGCACCCAGCGCGGCAACCGAGATCTCGGCAGAGCCGATCAAATCAGGGGGCACGAACTCCCTGACCCAATCCTGCGCCCATGCGTAGCTCAAGACGCCTAGACCGCAGAGCGCTCCGGGGACTGGAGAGCCCTTGGCTTTATCGAGCCCTGATCCGGCTTTACTCTTGGTCATGGCATAATCCCCTCAATGGGTACAAAACCCGCTCAGGAACCGGAAGCAGGAAACGCGCATAATGCACGCGCCTCCTCCACCTCGGACGCCGTGAAGTTGCCCGCCTCAAGAACCGAGCTATTCACAGTCGCCGCGCTCACAGACCCATCTGGAAAGTGTCTGCCGAGATCGAGCTGCGCCCGCACGCCGTTGTCCATGTCGAACTGCACGTAGCACCACGATTTGGTCCAATCCTGGCTTTGCACGAAGGATTTGTACTCGATGCCTGTCGTCACCTTGAGACCGCGCTTCCAAGACTTCTCAGAAAAAAGATTGAAAGACGTCGAAGCGCGTTCGATCTCCTCTAACTTCTTGATCTGACCTTCGAGTTCCGAGCGCGCCTGAGTGATCTGCGCCTTCTCGCCTTCCAAGGTCTGGCGGCGCTGATCAAGCGCCGCCAGTTCCTCAGTGCGCTTCTGGATGGTCGCATCAAGCTCGCGCTCTTTCTGCTGGAACTCCTGCTCGCGCTGTTGCTTTTGCTGCTCATAGACGCGCTCCATCTCGGAGAGGCCTTGCTTCAGGCGCGTTTTAAAGCAGCTTCCTTCGTCGCTCTCATACGGCAGTTCAAGAAAGCAAAGGGCCTTCGCCACGATCGGATCCTTCGGCATGGTGCTGCTGATATTGAAAAGAACGATGACTCCCACACCGAAAGCAATTGTCCCGACAGCTCCGACCGTAAGAAGATCAACGAAGCCCGAAGCCATGCGTGATACTGCGTTAGGCATTTGAAATGTCCTTCTATGCCCGGCCAGCCGGGAGAGCTTCATGATGAAAGGAAGTGAGGAAGGGGAGGCGCGCGTTTAAGCGCGCCCCTTCTTTTTCTTGGTGGGATCAAGCGCCGGCGCTGCAGCACCGGAGCGGGCCTCATGGCGGCGCACCTTCTCAAGGCCGTGGATGCCCAGGAAAATGAGCGCCCAAACCGCGAAGAGATCGATGCCGATTGCCAGCGCCAAAGCCGGCTTGAAGTTGTGCTTGTGATCCCAGACGACCTGCGAGAGGGAGGCAGTTTCAACAAGCGAGCCCCTCAGAGCCTGCGTTCCCTGCAAATCATCGAGGATCTTGCGAAGCGCCGCGGCAATCGTCTCCATATCGCCACGGGTCTGCTCGATGGCAGCCGCCTGGCGCGCACCGACCTTCGAGCCATCCGTGGGCATGACCGAGACAGCCGATTCCACAGCGGCCAGCGTCGAGCGAACCATCTCCCCAAGACCGGCGGAGTTCATCGCACCAATCAGGCTGCGCAACTCCGAGGCTCCAGCCATGAAAGCCGCTTCACGCTCAAAGATCGTCATCTCACGCTTGTTGACGATCGCAGAGATGTCGCGCAGCTTCTCGCGCATCTTGAGGGCGTCCTGGTCGGCCTTCTCAATGGCAGCGCGGATTTCCGCCGCGCCCGTATTGAGCACCGCCGCTGCGCCTTCGAGGGACTGCGAGACAGGACCTGCGCCGCGAGCGCCGGTGGCACCGCCGCCCATGGCCTCCGAGTCACCGCGCACGGTAAAGCCAGCCGCCTTCGACGCCATGGCGGTGGGCATGCCGCGGGCATTCTTGATTTGGTTGGTGGCCTGCTCGACGGATTTCTCGAGCTTGTCGACAGCGGCGTTCAAATGCATCTCAAGCGCCGGAATACCGGTCGTCGACATGAACGCATACCAGGACGACGTGCCAACGGCCCACAGACAGAAAGCGAAGATGCAAAGCCAGCCGCCGATAAAGCTGGAGACGCGCTCCATGGTCGTCGAAAGCTTAGCGGCCATCAGGAACCCGACATAGATGCACAGCGACAAAGTGAAGGCGACGGTCACCGACATCAGCCAATACTGAAGCGAAGGGCCATAGAAGCGCACAAGCTCCTGATAGAGTCCCTTCTGAACCATTTCCGCCGTCAGGAATACGGCCGCAAGAGTTCCCATCTCTGCCAGCTTTGCGGAGACGGCGTGTGCGCGCGAACGCTTGGCACGACGGTCTCTCTCACGATTTTTTTCTTCGATCTCCTCTTCGCTCAAGACATCGACGTCCCACGCAAAACTGGGATCGCTGTCCTTGCGTCCGAAGATCGATTTAAGCCAGGACGCGCCCGGCACCTTGGTCTTGATAGCCATGATCAGTTCTCCAGTCGCGCCGAAACACCCGGCCTTGCGCATCAACACTCTCATCCGGAACCAACCGGAGAAGCTTCATGCGTTGCTGGAGAAGTGGAGCGCTGATCTGGCCACTAAAGAGCAAAGGCGAAAACGAGGCCAAAGGGCGCCGTCTAAAGCCATGCCCGATGAGCACCCTATGAACCGGCGCTTAAAGGCAGCCGCGATGCGGAATCACTTTCAAAGCCAACCAATCACATCGACAGCTCTGAACCGCCGATCGCGAACCCGGTTAGCGCGGCCTTGATCCGCCAGCCTGCGTTCCCATGCATGGTTTTAACCGCGCTGAACCAACCAGCCTTTCCATGCACTTTATCCGGCGCGCGCCGCAAAACGCGCGGGCTTCATGATTTTAGAAGCCGCGCTTGCAACGACCTTCCGCACCAGCACCGCGAAGGTCGTTGCATTCCCGCCGCTTGCGCCGGAATGACCAAGTGCATGGCTGGATGGTCCAAAGGAACTGCAGCAATGACATCTCAAAACACCACACAAAACCAAGCCAACGACAAAGGCACACCGCTGGATTACTACGAAGGCTTCGTCATCCGTGAATTTCGCAATGCGGGCAAAAAGGGCAAACGCTGGGTCAAAATCGGCGTCATGTTCCCCCACGAGAAAGGCGACGGCTTCAATCAGATTTTGGACGCCAATCCTGTCGATGGCGAGATCACCTGGCTCCGGGCCTACTCAAAACCCAAAAAGGACAATGCCGACTACGATCAGGACACCGGTGAAGTCCCCTCCTCCGCAGCCGCTGATGACAGCGGCCCTGCCCTTCACGAGGAAATCTAATCCCAAGGCTCGCCCCTCACCGGGCGAGCCTTTCTTTTTGCGCCCTCTCATCACACAAGGACCATCGCCATGAACCAGCTTCGTGCCTCTTATCTTCTCACCATGATCCGCGACCTCGAAGACCACACAGAAATCGCGGGCACGCTTCTCTCTGACCTCTCTAAAACCGGCAGCGTTCATGAAAGCCTCGCCTCCAGCAAAGTCTTCACCCAGCTCGATGCACGCCTGGCAGCCTGCCACCGCATCACGCGCCAGATCGCGCTACAAATCCCTGAACTTCTCGAAGTCACATATGAATAAGGGCGCGTGCCCTTGCGCCTAAATTTTGAGCGCCCTCATGCGGGCGGTCTCACCGCCCTCGCACCTGCCCCGCGAACTTCATCGCGTGGGCGCTTTCCATTCCAGAGATAGCGCCGTTATGCGATCTGGGCGGCGTGCCTAAGCCGCCGCCCCGCCCCCTGTTGCCATGAGCGAACCCGGGCCGTGCGCCGCCGGTCTGTCAGGTGAAATTTGCAAACGGGGCTCTTTTCATGCTTCAATAGAATGACCGATCCAACGCGATTCCATTATGTCAAAATTTTCGCGGGTTTATCATCGGATATGGGCGGATCTCCGGCCCTTTTAAAATGACATAATACAATTCCCTTGAGTTTTTCGACGAGCGTGCGCCATTATATGGTGCAAGCGAGGAGCGAGATGTGTTTTTGCTATGCAAAAACCCTCCCATTCGGGCGTTCAACGGGGCTTCGCCACCGTTGCCCGCTTATCCGAATGGTCGGCATCTCGTGGGGAAACCGTCCCGGTTTCCCTCAACCCTTCCAGGGTCGGGCATGTGCCCGACAGCACACCGGGGCCAAGGCGGCCCCCGTCCCCCGCAGCGGGTAGCTCATCCCTGATTTGAGCCTCTGACCCGCTCATTCACAACAGCGCACGGCCGCGCTTTTAGACCACCGCCACAGCCCTAGGGCTGGACGGGGTCGCCGCGCGTTCCGGCTTAAACGTCCACCGGGCTCGCACCACTTCACAAACAACAAAGCCGGAGGATTATTTATTGAGCAGAGCCATCAAAGGCCGTGGCGGACGGCCGATCAAACAAGCCGAAGAGAAGCGCTGCATCCAGATCAACATCCGGGTGACGCTGGCCGAGCATGATTACTATGAAGCTGAGGCTGCCAAGGTTGCCTTGTCGGTCTCGGAGTATCTCCGCAGAGCCGGTCTCAACCTCAAAGTCGCGGCCCCAAAATCCATTGCCGATGCCGCGCTCATCCGTGAGCTCAATGCCATCGGTGTGAACATCAATCAGATCGCCCGCGCCGCCAATCGCGGACAAGATGAGCGCGACTACTGGCGCATTATAGGCGTCCGCGTGGGCCATGCGCTGAGTGAGGTTCTCAAGCGCACCCAATGACACCCAAAATCCTTCACGGGCGCTCGTTCAAAGGCGCCGCCGCCTATCTCTTGCACGACGTGAAAGACCGCGCGGCCGCAAGCCGTGTTGCGTGGACGATGACGCGTAATCTGGCCACCCAGAACCCCGAGACCGCTTGGCGGGTGATGGCCGCGATCGCTATGGACTCCACCCGCCTCAAAAGAGAGGCCGGGATCAAGACCACGGGCCGCAAGCAGACAAACGTCGTCAAACATCTCGTGCTTTCGTGGCACCCCGATGAAAAATCGACCCTCACCCGCGAGGATATCGAAGCCGCCATTGACGGGGCACTCGCTGCCATTGGCGCTCAAGACAGGCAGGCGCTCGTAATCGCCCATCACGACACCAAGCACCCCCATGTTCATATCCTGATCAACCGCGTTCTCGACAACGGGACGCTGCTGCCCGATTCCTACGAATGGAATAATTTACAAGAGTGGGCGCTTGAGTATCAGCGCAGCCGCAAGCAAGACTATTGCCCGCAGCGCGAACTCAATGCGGAGGCGCGCGATCGCGGCGAGAATACCAAACACCGCAAGGCCCCGCGACGCGTCATCGAGCTGAATGCGGTGATTGCCTCCTGGGCCAACGATAATGCTGGGCGCCGGCAGAGCCTCGTGGAGAGCCATATTCAGCTAGCACGCACTCTGGCCGCGCGGACTCATAGCCTGAAAGATCGCCACCGCACCCAATGGTCGGCCATGGAAAGCGCAGAAGCCGGCAGACGTGGAGCTATCCGGCGTGACGCGCGCAAGGCCCAGGCGGAAACCAAAAAAAATATTGTTGAAGCCTTCAAGCCTAAGTGGAAGGCGCTCAAAATCCTCGAGACCTCCGAGAAGGAGACATTCACCGCCTCTGAGAAATCCGCGCTCGGAAAACTCTCCAATGTTTTCCGCAACCTGGATATCGGCCGTTCGGCGATAGACGGGCCACGGCGGCCTGTGCTCACCCAGCTTTGGAACGGTCTTAGGTCATCCGCAGAGCGCCAGGCCATGTTTGAGGAGCAGCAGAGCAAGCGGCGCCGGGAGCTCGAACTCTCGACCAAGAAATCCATTCGCGCCGCACTGGCCCCGATCGTTGCCAAAGCCCGTGAGGCCCTAGAGCACGCGGCACACGCCTATGACAAAGCCCGTAACGACCTGGCCTTGGTCCAAAACGGTGAGCGTGCCCGCACGCGCGCCGAATGGAATGGCTTGATCAACAAGCGAGAGCAGGATTTTGCCGCGCTCGCCGCCTCCTTGGCGCGCACCAAAGACTTCAACCAGAGCGCCGCTCCCAAAGGATTCCTTGAGCGCATGGAAGATCGAGCCCGCGACCTGAGCCAAAATCCCCCCGGCCCCAGCAATGACAACGAGCGCGAGCGGGACGACTAAGCGCTCGATCGATCCTCCGGCCGCACTCAGAATCTTACCCGGCGGGGAACACTCTTACCCTTCGCGCCGGCGACGATTTCCGGCCCAATCCACCTCAGAGACGCGGCGTATAGCTTATTGATATGCTTGACTAATCCATCGGTCAAGCCGATCCGGCTGCGCCCGTCCCAAGCTATCGGCGAATCTCAAAACTCGCCGGGATTGGAGCCAAAGCCATGACCTACAAGACCTCCCCCCTCCTCCTCGCCGCGAAAGACACTCCCGTGCTCTCGGAAGAGAGGGAACGCGCCCTCTTTGCTGCCTACCGCACCAAGGGAGATCAGCGCGCTCGCAACAGCATCGCCATCGCCCATCTTCGGCTGGTGATCGGTGAAGCCGGTCGTTTCGCCCGCTATCGTATGGCGGCGGAGGAGCTGATCACCGAAGGCAACATCGCGGTCATGCAAGCCATCGAGTCCTTCGATCCTGAGCGCGGCGTGCGCTTTTGCGCTTACGCTCGCCACTGGGTTCGCTCGGCCATCATGGCTTATGTCATCAAGAACCGCAGCCTGGTCACGATCTCAGGTACCAAGGCCAACAAGCGTCTGTTCTTCCAGCTTGAGCGCACCCGGGCTGCCCTCGCCGCGGCCCATAACGGCCGCTTGCCTGAGAATGCCAATGCCTTAATCGCCAGCACTCTGGGTGTCACAGAAACCTCTGTCGAAAACATGAGCGCGCGTCTCGGCGGTGACCAGTCCGTTGACGTCGCGGCCGGCCCCGACGATGAAACCTCAAAAATCGAGACCATTCCCTCCAACGACGATGACCCCGAAGCTACGCTCATGAAACAGCAGGTTCTCGCAATGGCCGTAACCGGACTGAGCATGCTCTCTGACCGTGAGCGTCACGTCATCCTGGCCCGTGTTTACACCGACGCCGAAGAAATCCCCGAGCTCTCGGATCTCGCTACGATCTTCGGAGTCACGCCGCAGCGTGTCCATCAGATCGAGAAAGCGGCTCTGCGCAAAATCCGTGAGGCCGTCTTGTCGAAAACGGTGTGATGATCAGTGAAACCCAGCAAATGAATCGCTGACCGACCTTTGGAAGCTTCCAGGAACTGGCGCCTTATTCAGCGCACCACGCGGGCGGCCTACGGGCCCCCGCTTTTCTACATCAAGCTCGCATTGCTGCGCATACCGGTCCACCATCTGGATCACATGCTTGCGCAGCTCGACCGGTACCACCACCAAATCGCATTCGATAGCCTTGCCCATATCCAGTGCAAGACCGAGTGTAACGCCGGCGCGCCCCGACTCGATGCGCGAGATCTGCGCCTGCGCTGATCCTGTCTCCCGGCATAGTTCTTGTTGGGACTTTCCCCGTATCACGCGCCATCGCATCATCGATGACATAAGCTGGACACGCTCCTTGAGTGCTCTGGTTCTGGTTTCTATCATTTGTTATTTCCCCCACTTATAGTTGTATCTTATTCCAGAATATCACAACAAAGAATCCGGGCGCAAATTAATATTCTGATTCAATAAGTTAAATGATATAATGGCTTGGGAAGGACATACGCCAAAAACGGCGCAACGACTCGCGCGCGCAATACATCCCATGGCTTATTACTGACCCAACATTATGACGAAATATTTTTAGAAATCCAAACATCAAAAGGTGCGAGATGGGGGCCAACGCTGCTGCCGCATGCGATATGTTATATATTTATATTGAAAACAGAGAAAAGATTATGTCATAAACGGGAGAATTATAAAAATTACAGTTGAGTAAAGGATAATAATAATGACAAAACGATTGATTGCCGCAAGCCTTGCCGCCGCTTTTTCCTTTGGAACAGCTTTCGGACTCGCTCTTTCCAGCACCATCTCCCAAAATCACACGTCTGCCTCAGCCCCTTCCAGCTCGGACAATCAACAGGGGCGTAAGTCACATGATGATGCGCTTGTGTGCGCGGAGGGCCAAGACGGACAAGCGCTCTGCTGGCCAAAACCGAACGCCCCTGGCAATGGCTCAGACAAGACCTGCGTAGAGAAAAACGGCACAACCCTGTGCTATTCGAAGCCTCAGGAAAACAAGCATGGGCTAGACCTTTAGGAACAGAAGTTGGGCTTCAACGATGCGATTCAGTAAGAGCATTATTCGCTCAAAGACAAAGCACGCTTGCAAAGATCTCTCGCTTGAATCAATAAACACTTGTCTTTCGGCTCTAGCCGCCAGCTAGAGCCGAGCCAAGCATCCATGCGTTCGGGCGCAATTCCGCTTTTGATCTTGGCCTCTGCAAACGCCCTCCGACAATCATAAAATACGAGGGTAAAATGGCGAAGCGCCTCCCACAAGATTGCTGTTGAGAGCCTATCGGCGTCCGCCGCGTCCATGGGCTTTCGGCGAAACTTCTTGTCAAAGCAAACGGGCCCGCCTGCTACTTGTTCAACCCATCCGCAGGTCACCAGCAGCGAGCGCTCGGGCACGGCACCTTTACCTAGAAGGCCGCAGTCGACCCTCCGAGACACCCTTTTTCCGTCTCTGTCGTCGGTAATGGTAACGATGGGCTCCGCGTGAGCGGCGCCGATGCCGAAGCATAAAACAGCGATAGCGCTTATTTGCTTGATCATCGCTCCCCCCTGATTTGACTAAGTATATTTTTGATATTGATAATTATTATCAATTGTTATCTACTCGCACCGCAAGTTACTAATTAATACAAAAGGAGTTGATTTTGATTTATTCTCGAAGCCACCTATTGATGAGTGCTTTCTTTATTGCCGCCTCCTCAATCAGCATTATAAATAGCGCACAAACTGCCATGGCAAAACACCCAACCACCGACCCTGATATGTGCCTCATTCGCTTGCAATCGATTCTCGATGCCCCAATCGCAACCGACGAGCAAACCTGCTCCAGGATCATGATCGAATTAATGCGAGCCGAGGAGTGCACCAACGATCTACCCGGAAGTGAACCTATGTTGCCGCCTATCTCCCTTGATGATCTCTGAGAGCGCGCATTGCGTCAATACCTCGTGCCAACGACGAACTTAGCAAGCCGCACAAGGCATGATGCCGTTCTTCAGCACCTAGTATAACTGATCGGGGAGACTCTTTGCTGGCCAGAGGAGGCCGGACTTAAGGGCGGAACGACCAGGACCTGCGGAGAATAAGACGGCTCAGCTCGGCAATAGCCACGCCACTATGGCTATATAATATTCGCATTTTATTGCATTATAATTTTATATTATGTATAAAGAGTTATATTTAATATATAGAGGAGTATGTTTTGTCGCACACGACTGATTTAAGATGCCGCATCTTGTTGAACTTTGAATTCGATGATCCGCGCTGCACATTTGAATACATAAAGCTCTCACCTCAAGGAGATCAGCTCTCTACGATCGATGTCGGAGATATCGCCTTTATCCGGCCCATGACACATGAAGAGGCAGGGATGGCCACGGACGATCCTCACGCCGTCATTGCGGAAGGCAATTACGACCGACGCCAGGACCCAGACCTGATCTTTACGAATACACCCCTCTCTGAATTTTTGAGCCAGATTCCGCCGTTGTTTGACGTCGGAGGGCGGTTCGTACCGGCGGCGGTGGTGAGGAACATCACGACCAATACTGAAAAACATTTCATGCGCGACGGGAAACTGCACCGCTATCAGTCCGTCATCGACATCCTCTCCGACGAATTAGGGCTGGCACTGTATTCGGAAGTGCCAGCCGAGGAGCTTCTGCGCCGCTACCAAGTGGCCGTAAATGAGTTCGCACAAAGAGGGTTTGCTCAGGAGGACATGCCAGAATCCGCAGCCCAACAGACTCAAAACTCCGGCTTTTATGGCGTACCGGAGATCGAGCTATGACGGCCTCTCAAACAACCATCCGCCGTGCAGGCTTGGCCGGAGTGAGCGGTGCAATTGCTGTGACTAGCATTGCGGTACTTTTTCAAGGATCATCAGCGAGGGATGACTGGTCGGAGATATTGACGCCCGGCGCCTTGGCCTCCGAAGTAACGCAGCCGAATTTGCAAGCCTTCTGTCAATGGTATCGACAGCTTCCCGAACTCGCTCGGGTTAACTTACAAGCCGACGCAGAGCTCTCCGGGATGCCAACAGGCGCCCATGCGCTTGATTATTACATCTCCACCGGGCGATATGAGCCCAAGTGACGTGATCAAGGGCTCGCGCTCGCTCCGAACCTCGGCGTGGCAAACTGGAGCTTCCGTCTCGTCCTACATAGGATCTTGTATCTTGATGCGATGATCTAGATCGCGTCATATCTCCAGACGGATGTCGACGCAATTTGTGTCTCGGAAAGCCGCGCTCATGTCGGATGAGGTAGCAAGCGCCGAAACCGGTTGGCAGCAGGCCAAGTCCACCTATGGCGAAGACCATCCGGAGACACGCAATCTTCGCGGCATTCTCGATGCCGCCAAGCAGCGTCAAGCCAACGCAGAATACCTGGACTCACTCCAGCGCCAGGAGGAACAAAGTATCGCATACGCCAATTCCACGCCAAATGGGTTGGGCATTTCCTGCACCTTCCGTTCAACGTGCTTCACATAAATAATTAAAAGCGAGCACCATATGCTGAGGGCAATTACCGATCGAAAATATTTCAATAGTCATTACCGTTGTCCTGCAACAATTTTATTAAACATTCCACTCAATCAGGGCTTTATAAAAAATTTGATGCACGTTCAAATTGCAACCGTCTAGATACTAAAATCTGGCAGAAATGCGTGCGCGCACTTGTGCACGTGGCTTTCGCCGCCTATTTAAATACGAATAAAGGGATAATTATCTGTGGATAACGTTTAATCGGCCCATTCGGCCTATAATGTATGATTGAATTTGGCTGATTGAGTTATCAGCGCATTCCGCACTATTCCGTGAACGGCACTCGGCCTTCCGGATACATGGCGTCATACAGGAGCCGCATGGCCTCGCGGTCCCGTCTAACCTCAGCGTGATCGATCGCCAGCATGCCCTTATTGTCCCTGATCCAGGGATCGGCCTCTGGTTGGCCAAGTGGTGCGGCCATCTGCGACTTCAATTCATCAAAGGGCGAGAGCCCGGCAACGGCTCTAGGCCGCATCCTTTGCAGCGCCTCTTTGAGAAACCGGTTACTCCCGTTCAATGCCGCTGTGTGCAGCGGTGTAAATCCGCTCCCGGGCCGCTTCTCATTGAGGGAGCGTCCACTGGCCAGCGCAGATTTCATGAGCTCAACATCATCAAGACGCGCCGCCTCATAGAGCGGGTTGCCGACCAGCGCACGGATGCGCCGTTCAATCTCTGCTTTACTTAGCCCCATGGCCGGTACCTGAAAAACCGTCCGATCTCACCATCCGGGAAATAGCGCCTTGGATCGATCCGCCTGACCGCAACCTTGACGCTCTCCGTATCCTCTGCGGATGCCTCAAGCCCAAAGACTGCCCTGAGGAGCTGCGCCTCTTCTCCGCCACCCAGCGACAGTACCAAGGACTTGTCGCTAAAGGTGGCCAGTGTCCCAAGTGTTGTGCCCTCTGAGAGAACCCTGACACCATCATCGCCCGCTGTTGCTCCGCTCTGCCGCGTAAGGACCAACTTGCCCATGAAGCCCACGTCCTCCAGCATCATGGCCTCTCCGAACACTGTTTCGGACAACAGGAACCCAGAGAAGACCGGAACGAGAAGGTGAGGCGGGCCCTCTTCTCGCTGGCGAACCAGCAGGATTTCGACCGGGGTTATATGGCTCACATAATCCCGGAACAGGAGAAGGCACTTGCCAGTCTGGCCGGGGGGTAGCGGTAGGAGTGCGGCCTCAAGCTCAAAGCATCCGTGCGAGACCAGCCGCTCAATGCGCTCCATATTGATGTCGCGCAGGATCTCCGTCGCGCCCGCATAGGGAACGGGCCTGTAGAACAAATGCAAAGCATCCCGGATATAGTTGAGCTGCGCCTGATCAAGCTCCCGCTCGATGGCGTCAATCTCACCGGTCACTCGCAGCAAGCGGACGTAGCGCTCAATGTACTGAAACTTGATATCGTTCGGCAGGTGAGACTTCTGCGGATGATACCACCCCTTGAAATCTTCAAGCGTCACAAGCGGTGAGCGCGGGCGATCCGTGCCGACATCAACCTGCCAGCGATCCCCCTGGGCCTTCGAGAGCTTTTGATCTTCATTCGCCATCACCTGGTCGCGGACCGTTTGCCAGCCCACGGGCTTGCCGGCTCGCTGCGAGAGCGTCGCGCGGTAGCGCTCCAAAACATCCATGTAATGCCGCTTGAAGGCTTCGGGGTAATACAGGACCCGCCGCCGTTCTTCGGTTGTGGGAAGACGAACGGGCTGGGCCTTAAACAAGGCCTGCAGGTCCCGTATTCTGTCCTTCGGTTCCTTGGCCACAGCGCCAGCCCCGCCCAAAAGCGCATTCCCATCACCCAAAGAGGATTATCAACCGCTCACCTCTATCGTCAAGCAAGGCCAGCCGCCATTTGGCAGGCACCGCAATACGATCCGCATTACTCTGGCGACCGCTCTTGGGACGGCCGGCGCTGTCGCTCCACTATGGCCCCGACCGAGCGGTCAAGCCGGTCAGCCACCTCATAGATCGACTCCCCCTCCCGCAGCAGCCTGCGCATCATCGCCTCTTCTTTGCGACTCCAGCGCCGTCCCTCGCGGAGCGGGCGGCCTTTGGCGAGGCTCTCCAAATCAAGCCCCTCCTCCAGCGTTCCGTGCGTGCGTAGCGCCTTCCTATGCTCCGCGCGCGCCGCGTACCCTTCGAAGGATTGGGCATTGGTAAGCGTGATTCCACGGGAGCGCATGAGGTCGATCCAAAAGACCTCGGCCATCAGCGTTTGGCGGCGCTCACTGCACTGCTCGAGCACGACAAAAACCGGCTTTAATCCGGCTGCCTGTATCTCCTGGATGACCAATCCAGCAATCGTCTGCCCACCCTCCTCGTGCTGGTGGCAGCGAAGCTCGAATTCTGAGGTCTGGCCGATGTAGAAAAATTGCTTGGTACGGGGATCGACAATCCCATAAACGGAAAAACCCATGCATAATAGCATATCACAGAAGAATAAATTGAAGCGCAGTACATACCTTTGTATGCTGCAATTGCATTGAATGTTATGATTAGATCATTATAAAATGAGTGCTACGATTAAGGCGATGATGAATACTGCAAATCAAATCGATATTGAAATAGGCCGAAATCTCAAACGCGTGCGCCACGAGCACGGATTATCTCAAACCAATCTCGGTCACATGATCGGTGTGACATTCCAGCAAGTCCAGAAATACGAGACCGGGGTCAATCGTATTGCCGCCTCTCGCCTTGTAGAAATCGCCCAGGTTCTCAAGATTGATGTAAAAGAGATTCTTCCATCCCTCAAGCAGCCTGATGACATGCGCGATCCAAAGATCTCGAAGCAAGCAACACAGCTCATGCAGATGTTTCACTCGATCCCTGTCCCCGCGCTTCGCAACACCATCTTTAGACTGGTGCAGGAGATTGCCAGCAAAGCCGGATCCGCCTGACCCTCCCACCGCACGCTATTGTAGATCAGCCTGACGAGCTAACGAAGCCTCAGCCAATATTGGCTTTCACATCCTTCATCGTCAAAAATAGCTTGTTCTTTGTGTCGCGGAACGGCTCAAACCCGTAGTGACGATAAAAGGCTGCAGCCTGCTCATCAATCGCCTCGACAATCACCGTCGCCGATGAGCCCTCAATGAAGCGTGCGCTCTTCCGGGTCGATATCCTGGTCGGTGTAGAAGTCGAACATGCGATCAAGAGCCTTGCGGTGGCTTTTGCCTTCGCGGGTGAGTTCGTCCAGCATCGCGTCATACTGCGCTTCGACGACCGCGCGCTGCAGGTTCCGCGCTGCCTCAGAGAGTTCCTCATCTAGGCTTCCCAGTGCGCGGTCCTTCCTGGAATGAAGCGCTTGAATGCGCGGGGCCCAACAATCCACAAAGGCGCGCATTGCATGCGAGAGGGTTTCAAGCCGCTGATCGATGTCAGCGCAGGCCGCAACCTTGGTCTCGAAAATCTTCGTCATCGCTCATCCTCCTGGGGGCTGAATGGCTCCGGTAGGATCGAGCTGGGGCGCTTCTGACCGCATTAAAGCGAGTACTCCCGTCCCTCTAATTTCTTATTCTAGTGACGTTCCGGGCGTGCCACAGGCTTTAGCGAGCGGCTCTCCTTCTCAATCTCCCAATCAGGCACGGCTTGAGGAGATGGGATGGAGCAGAGGTTCGACATTCGGGAATTGGAGAGGCTGCGCCGGCTCGCCGCCTTCATGATCCTCGAATACGGACCTGAAGAGACCATCATCGAAGCAGCTCACAAAGACGATCCAACCGCCCGCGCCCTGCGCGTCCTGGCCGAGATCAAGACTTTGCAGCCCTCTCCGACTGCGGATGCCAAACCGATTGCCGACAGGACATCCCGCGCCCTCAAGGCCTGAGGGCGCGGCAAAGATTGGCCGGAAAGCAGGAGGGGGGCCTGACAAGGCTCTCACAGGGGTAGCTGGGTGCTGCCCCGCCTCTTGGGGTTGCTCAGTGACGCCCCCGTCAGAGCGTGCCCAACCGACACATAGTGAGTCATTAGAATTTTATATCAAAATTCTTTTATGATAAGGATAATGCATCACAGACTTGCATCTCTGGAGCCTTTTGATGTATGATACTAATCAGATCGCCGATATGATTAGGATAATGCATCATGACCTATGCCAGCGAAGACCTGCTAGACCAGTTGCGCCGGGAGCGAGAAGGCCGACGGATCTCCCAGCGCGGTCTGAGCCAGCGCTCGGGGATCACCCAAAGTCATATCTCCCAGATCGAAAGCGGCAAACTCGAGCCAGGACTTTCCAGCTTCCTGGCGCTGGCCCGCTCCCTCGACCTTGAAGCCGTCCTCGTGCCACGCAGGCTCCTGCCTGCCGTGACCGGGGTTCTGCGTGCGCACAGACCCGTGGATCAGGGCCCGGATGACCGGACACGCAAAGCGATTGATAGCGCCTTGGTCCATATCCAAAACGGCCAGGATAAAACGACCGACATGGCAACCTTAGATCGCCTGAGCAAGGCTCTGGTAATGCTGCGCTCCGCACCTCTTGCACCGGGCGATCAGGACCTCCTGCGCGCGGCGCTTGACCTACTTGCCGACAAGAGGGCGGCCGTGTCGCAGGACGTCCTGGCCAAAGCGGCCAACATTCTCTGGCCGCTTCGCAATAAAATCGCTCACGCAACAAGAGGAACGCCACGCCCTGCCTACTCCCTAACCGAGGATGACAACGATGCCTGACGTCTCCATCCTCGATGTCAGGCTCTATGGCCGCTCCATTGCAACCCTGACCCATTTGCAGGGCGACCGGACCATCTTTGCCTTCAACGAGGACTACGTCGCCGATGAGAACAGGCCAACATTGAGCCTGTCCTTCAAAGACGATCTGGGCGGGCTCATCACAGACTTCAAACCAACCCAGCGGGTCATTCCACCCTTCTTTTCTAACCTGCTCCCTGAGGGTCAATTGCGCCGCTACCTGGCAGACCGCGCCGGGGTCAACCAGCAGCGCGAATTCTTTCTGCTGTGGATGCTGGGGCGCGACCTGCCGGGGGCCCTCGAAATTCACCCTCTGGAAGGTGGAGCCATCCCGCCCGCCCAAGATGAGGCGGAGATGAACCGGCCCAATGCCCTCCGTTTCTCCCTGGCAGGCATTCAGCTCAAATTCTCGGCCCTGGCCAACGGCCATAAAGGTGGAGGCTTGACGATACCGGCGCAGGGCGTTGGCGGCTCCTGGATCGTAAAGCTCCCCTCACAGCAATTCTCGGGCGTTCCCGAAAATGAGTTCTCGATGATGACCCTTGCCCGCATGATGGGCATGGACGTGCCTGAGATCCAGCTCCTAGACCTTGAGGCCATCCAAGGGCTGCCCGAAGGGATCGGTGAACTGAAAGGCCCAGCCTTAGCCGTAAGCCGGTTCGACCGCACGCCTGAGGGCCCTGTCCATATCGAAGACTTCGCTCAGATTTTTGGGGTCTTCCCCGACGACAAATATAAAGCCGCCAGCTATCGCAACATCGCCACCGTCATCGGGATCGAGGCCGGTGATGCCGCCGTGAGCGAGTTCATTCGCCGCCTCGTCTTCAGCACCCTTATTGGCAATGGCGACATGCATCTAAAAAACTGGTCGCTGATCTACCCCGACAAACGCAATGCCGCCCTCTCACCGGCCTATGACCTCCTCTCAACGATCCCATATATCGCAGGCGAGGACACAGCAGCCCTCAACTATTCGCGGACCAAGAAGATGGCCGAGCTCAGCACAGATGAGCTCAAGCACCTCGCCGCGAAATCGCATCTTCCTGAGAAGCTCGTTCTCGATGCCGCACGCGAGACGGTTCAGACCTTTCGAGACATCTGGCCGGCGGAAAAAGCGAACCTCCCCCTCGCAGCTTCCGTCATTGAGGCCGTTGAGACTCACGCACCGAAAGTGCCTCTATACGAAGAACTGCGATAAGGCCGCGCCCCATCGCGTCAGTAGGCATCATGCTCTAGCGCGTCGATCAATATGTCGTTGTTGTAGGCTCCTTGCAGCCTGTCAGACGATAGATCTGACACTTTATGGGTCGCAAATGGGTTCAGGAAGAACCGATACCTTGGGGAAGCGTGCGAGTCGGTGCCTTCATAGGCGTCAACGAAGAAAATGCCAGAGAGCAATCCGGAGACCGCGCCTTTCGGGAGCCCAAAGAGCTGAGTTTGGTCGGAGCGGAACTGCATGAATGTGCGCCGCGCAAACGCTCGAGTGAATACGTTGAGGCTATCTGCAAAATTTACATGTAACGATCCACTGAACCATGGATGGATGACGAACATCAAGACAAAGGGCTTATTGCGCGCAAACTGCTTGGCGTAGCGAAACGCGTAATCGGCGTTCTCCTTGGCGAGGAGATAGGGATCAACTATCCGAGCCTGGATCATGACTTGGGTGCGGGCTTTTTTCTTGAAGCACAGTAGGCCGCGTTGTGCGGTGCCTTTGGCAATGAGTTCATCCTTCAACGGCTTATAGTCTTTTCCAGAAAGATCCGAGAGCAGCTCGATGGGCACATCCCAGCTGTCTTCGATAGTGACACGTTCCGGCGCAACCTCGGCTGAGAGGCGGTCAGCCAATTGGCCGACCAAATACTCTTGAAAGCCAAACCCCTTCACATCGAACAGCACGTCTTCGGAGAGATGCAGACAGCCGTCAATATCAGATCCATTGGGGTTGAGGATATCCGCGCCGGTCAATGGTATCTGAATGTCGAAGGGAAGGCCGCCCTTTAGCAAAAAGGCATAAGCACTGAGCTCGCTGAACGTGCCATAGGTGTTCCGGCTGGTCAGATCGGTCAGAAACTTTGTGATCATGTCGGCGGACACGCCGGGTTTTTTTAAAAGCACCTCGAGCGTATCAACGATGACCGTATTGTGGGGTTCGCTGTTGGCAAGATTAAAGGCGTCGGCGTTGCGGGCTGCTACGCCGTCCGCCTTATAAATTTCATCGGAAAGCTTGGATTTAAGATCAAACTTGGCAATAGACTGACTCTTTGCCGCGAGCATATCGAGCCAAGCATAGCGGGTTCGTATAGCATTTTGAAGTGGCATGGCCGCAGCATTTCTTAAATTGGATGTTACGCATCGTCGATGCGCCTTTGAATATTCTAACCGTTACAGCGGACCCTCGCCAAGCACGCGCACGGTTTACGAAACTCTTGGGCGGCCAGACATGCCACGCCCTCAAGGGCTGACAAGGCAATCACGCTTTTGCGGGAAGGAAGAAGACGGGGTTTTGGCCAAGTCTAGCGCGCCGGATGAGAAAGCTCGGCGCGGACGGCCTGGATCGAGGCATGGCATCCATGCTGCTCCGCTTTGCTGCGTGTGGTGCAGGCTAGTTCGTTGAACAGGCAGTAAAGCATGGATTGCAACTCCTGATTGGTGCTGGCTGCAGCGAATTCGCGGGTGATCTTGAGCATCGGATTGTCCTTCCGTTGAGAGGGAGGCTCCGACCATCGAAGCCTTTCGCCCAGACACGGGAAGGCTTCGCAGGGGTGGATACCGGCTCACCGGCAAGGATAGGATCAATGCCTCAACGCAGAGCCGCGATATGCGCTATTCTGCCCAGACCAGCGGATTTATGTCAGCGACGATCAGCCAGCCATGATGACGCTCAATTCCTACGAACAGACCCTGCGCACAATTCCGCGGCCCGGACGCAACGACCGCCAGGACTGCGAGATCGCCCTCTTCCCGTTGCTAAACTCAGCCGCGCTCGATCCCGAGCGCATTGCGCTCTACGCCCGGCACATCGCCCTGGGCATGGACCTCTTTCAGGAAACAGGACTTAGGCCCCTTTTTACATGGGTCGACGAGCGCGATCAGAGCCGCTTGCCCTCTGGCATCTTGCCGTACACCATCACGCTTATGTCCGCCCTACACAAAGTCGAAGGCGGACCCTACGCCATATCCGTGTGGGAGATGGCACAGCGGGAAAATCGCCTCAGCCTGCTCCTTCATCATGCGGATATCGAGTCCCCTTTCTCAGCTGCAACATCGCTGGCCGAGATCTTTAGCGCACCGGCACCCAGCCATGTTCTTTACCAGGAGCTACGATTTGGTCCCCCGTATCGGTATAAGCCGGAGACCAATACCTTCATGGACGCGCAGGGAGGTCCACCGAATATACCGGCGCAGCATCGCTTCCTGCTCCAACGCCACCTCATAGGTATGAGCCTGTAGCACTGATAGCGGCGGGCGCCTTACGAAGGCCTGAAACAAAGAGCAATCGCGAGCCCGGCCGTGTCGGTCAACATGTGCGCGGCATCGGAAATGAGCGCCAGGCTTCTGGGGTTGCTTGTGGTGTAACTGCGGCGCGCGCGTGAACGGGATGCTCCGGCACTGTTCATTTCTGAGGTGGTAGCCAAACGGTATGCTCGGTTTTCGGCGGCACAACTCGCCGTCTCCAGGACCGAGTGCCGGATGCAGAGTTGCATCCGGGCAAGCTTCAAGGAGGAGCTGTTCATGTCACGCAAAACATTCACAGCAGCCGTTTTCGCCGCCGTCGGTGCAGGATTTTTCGCCCTGCCTGCCAACGCTGCGCCTGCCTCGCTCGCAAATCTCGCGGGTGTAAAATCCGAGTCCGCACGGTTGGTCCAGGCCGCGGGTTATCGAGGCCGCCACGAGGGCTATAGACGCCACGGTGGTGCTATCCGCTTCTATTTGGATGGCGGTCATCGTCGCCATTGGATCTACGGCAGCGGGCGGCGCGGCCACGGTTATAACTCGTATCGCGGGGGCTACCGCGGTGGCCATGGCGGCGGGCACAATCTTTAAACGCGTCCGCTTTTGACAAACTTACGGCGCGGCCCAGCCAAAGCCTGAGATCATCGCCTCACGTCTCACGTTCGGGGTTGAACCGCAACAGCCGCAGCGCGTTCAGCGTCACCAGCACCGTCGCCCCGGTATCGGCGAGGATCGCGATCCAGAGGCCGGTCAGTCCCAGAAGCGATGTCACCAGGAACACGGCCTTCAGCCCAAGCGAGATGGTGACGTTCTGGCGGATGTTGGCCATTGCTGCCCGCGACAGACGGATCGTGGCGGGAATGTCGGTCACCCTGTCGCGCAGGATCGCCGCATCGGCGGTTTCCAGCGCCACATCAGTGCCCGATCCCATCGCCACGCCAACGCTTGCCTGTTTCAGCGCAGGCGCGTCGTTGATGCCGTCGCCGATCATCATCACGCCGCCTGTCTCGCTCATGGTCTTGATCGCCTTGAGCTTGTCTTCGGGCATCATGTCGGCCTGATATTCCATCCCCAAACCGCCTGCGATGGCGGCAGCCGTGCGCGGGTTGTCCCCAGTCAGGATCACCGAAGTCACGCCCATTGCCGTCAACTGCCGGACCGCGTCCTTCGCATCCGAGCGCGGCTCATCGCGCATGGCGATCAGACCCAGCGGCGTTTTTTCGCGGAACACGGCAACGGCGGTCTTGCCCTCTTCCTCGAACACCCTGGCTTGCCGCAAACCGGCACCATCCAGCCCGCCATTGTCTATCGCGTAACGCGGCGAGGATACCCAGGCAGGTGCACCGCCAACAGTCGCGACAACGCCTTTGCCCATCACCGCCTTGGCATCCTGCGGCGGCAGGGCGGTAACGCCTGCATCCTTGGCCTTGTTCAGGATGGCAATGGCCAGAGGGTGGCTCGATCCCGTTTCTACGCCTGCCGCAACGGCCAGCAATTCGGCTTCGGTCACGGAGCCGAAGGGGACCACATCCGTCACCCTGGGCCGCCCGTGCGTCAGCGTGCCGGTCTTGTCAAAGGCGATGCGGCTGACCTTGGCCGCTGCCTCGATCACAGCGCCCCCCTTCATCAAGAGTCCGCGCCGCGCCCCGGTGGACATAGCCGAGGCGATGGAGGCAGGCACAGAGATGACCAGTGCGCAGGGGCAGCCGATCAGCAACAAGGCAAGGCCGCGATAGACCCAGGTGTCCCAGGGCTGACCGAAGGCCAGGGGAGGCACCAGCACGACAAGCGCCGCGACGGCGACGATGGTGGGCATGTACCAGCGGCTGAAGCGGTCGATAAAACGCTCGGTCGGCGCGCGGGCTTCCTCGGCTTCCTCGACGAGACGGATGATGCGGGCGATGGTGTTGTCTTCGGGGCCTTTGGTGACCTTCACGCGGAGTGCAGCTTCGGTGTTGATCGCCCCGGCAAAGACCGCATCCCCGGGGCCGCGCGTTTTCGGCACGCTTTCACCGGTCACCGGGCTTTCGTCCACGCCTGAGGTGCCGTCGATGATTTCGCCATCCGCCGGTATGCGGTCGCCGGGGCGGACCAGCACGGTCTGTCCGACATTCAGGCTCGCCGCTGGCACCTCGCGCGTGGTGTCACCATCGACGAGTTGCGCCGTCTTCGGCACCAGATTGGCCAGTGCCCGGATCCCATCGCGTGCCTTGCCTGCGGCAACACCTTCCAGCACCTCGCCCACGGCGAACAGAAACACCACCAGCGCCGCCTCTTCGGCCGCATCGATGAAGAGCGCACCGATGGCGGCAATCGTCATCAGGCTCTCGATGGTGAAGGGCTGACCCATCCGCAGCGCAGCAAACGCGCGCTGCGCTACAGGGGCCACCCCGATCAGACAAGCGGCGACGAAGGCCCATTTGCCGATCTCGGGCGCAAGATACTCGATGAACCAGGCCGCCCCCAGAAGCAGGGCAGTAAAGATCACCAGCCTGCCCTTGGCGGTCTGATACCAGCGCTTGCCCCGGTCGGCGGGGTCGTCATGGACATGGCCAGGGCTGCCGTGGCCGCTATCGTCGTGCTTTGCGCTCGCCGCCTTCGGGCTGTGGTCGAGCCCGGTATGATCGTGGCCCTCATGGTCGTTGTCGGAATGCGCGTGATCCTGATGGGCGTCGCTCTGGTCGGGTGCAGCGTGCGCACCGGGCAGCACCAAGTCCTTCTTCGCCGATCCCGCGCGTGGCGAAATCCCATAGCCGAGTGCTCGAACGGTCTTCTCAATCCTGTCCCGCCCGGTCTGCACCTCATCCAGAGTCAACCGCAGACGCTCCGAAATGATCCCGATCTCGACGCCGCTTACCCCCGGTAGACGCACCACTGCATCTTTGATCTTGGTCGCGCAGGACCCGCAGTCCATGCCCGTCACTGTCCAGTCGCAGGATGTTTCGCGTGGTGCTTCTGACATCATCTTTCCTCCCGCCCACAAGAGGACAGTTGCCTTCATACGACCAGTAACCCCATGCCTCTAGCAACTACAGCTTCAAGGGGAATCTGATGCTGACCATCGGAAAACTGGGCGAGGCGGCCGGGGTGATGGTACCGACGATCCGCTACTACGAGCAGATCGGCCTTCTCCCCGAGGCCGAACGCAGCGCGGGAAACCAACGGCTCTACGGCCGCAAAGCCCTTGCGGGGCTGGCCTACATCCGGCACGCACGCGAGCTGGGCTTTACCTTGGAGGCAATCCGCGACCTTCTCAGCCTCTCGGATAAACCCGACCAATCCTGCACTGCCGCCGATGCGATCGCCTAGGCGCAACTTGCCGAGGTCGAACGCCGCGTTGTCCGGTTGACGGCGCTGAAAGCTAAACTGGAACGCATGGTCGTGCAATGCGCGGGCGGGCGTATCGCCGAGGAGGTCCAGGGCATCGGCCGGCAGCGCTTGCGAACCGGCGAGTTGCCCTGCCGTCATCTCGACCGCGAACATCACGGCATTGATTGCGATCACGACCCACAGCACCCGCATGTACCGCCGATCCATGCCGTCGAATTTCGGCGTACCGTGGCAACCGCACGCGTGTTCTTTACAGTTTGATTCCACCATATCAATCGCCCTGGTCATCTCACAGCGTAACCGCAATGCGCGGTGTGCCGATTGTCGCCGGCCACGATACGCTTGCCGTGATGATGATGCGGTTTGCTAACGCCGAAATCAGCGCGCTTCATGCAAGGGCCTTTGGCACAATGGCCAAACCCCTTGATGCGCGAGTCGCCGTCCCGCCAAGGCATGACATGTGCCGTTGCGGACGTGACGCTAAAGGCGAGCAGCGCTGCCGTGCAAACAAAGAGATGAGGTCTGGTCATTTTATCTTTCTCCTGAGGGGACGGCGGCGTTAGCCGCCGTCCGTTAGCTCAATGATGGCGGTGGTGATGATGATGCCCGCCACCCCACCCGTAGATCCGCGGCACAAATCCATAGTACCCATGTCTACGGTGGCGGTGCCTCCACGAGCGGCGATGATGGTGGCCCCATCTCCGGTGACCGTGGTGCCCCCAATGACGGCGATGCCGATGTCGGACCTGTTGGACATCGGACCTGACAGTCTCAGACAGAGCGATTCCAGCGTTTCCGGCGGGAACCAGGGCCGTTGCGGCTGAAGCCCCGCAGAATGCTGCAAGCGCGGTGGCGAGTAAGATTGCGACACTTTGCTTTCTCATGTGCGTCCTCCTTAGCGTTGACTGTCACTTTTTGTGGTCATGTTCGGCGTCTTTGTGGCTTTCGCCTTCGTGCGACGATGCTTCAAACTTGGCGCCGTCGATTTTGGCGCATTCGTCTTTTGTCAGTTCCTTCCAGCCCTGCTTTTCGCACGCGGCGTCACCCTGACAGACGGCAGGGCCCGAACAGTGACCGTGCTCCTCGCCTGCAAAAGCCGCCGACGACAGAAGCGACGCCATAGCAGTCGCGATTATAAAAGGCTTGATCATAGGAATACTCCTGTTTCGCGTTTGATTGCCGTGATGGTTGCCAGTCAACTAACCTCCTTTCAGGGGTTACCAAGATAGACGCGGAAGGTCAGCGCGCCGTACTTCGGCGTAAAAGCCAGCGCAGTGAGCAAGCTGCCCTTGCCGTTCGGATGCTGATAGCGCGTCACTTGCTGACCCGGCCACGTCGGGTTGTCGTTCGGGGTCACGCCAAAACGCGACTGGAAGCCCACTTTTACATCATCGAAAAGATGCGGGCTGATGGGCTGGGTGGTCAGGGAGCAAACGTAAACGGGAGGCTTATGGCTGCTTTCCGAATGGACCAACGCATAGGCACCGAACCTGTCGCGGAACGTCCATCCGCCGTCCAACTGGGCAGCGGCCCCGCGTCTGCCGATCTGGTCTTCGCTTGGGGCGGGTTTCCATTTGCCAACCAGCGCAAGGGTCTTCAGGCCTTCCAGACTATCGCCGTGCGCGATACAGGTGTTTGCGACCAGCCGCAGAAGATGCTCAACCTGCCGAGCGTGCGCGATCTCGGCTGTGATCTTGGCCGTATCCACCCTTGCCAACCCGGCTTCCTTACCTCCTCCGAGCAGGTCCACCAAACGCTGCCGAGCCGCCGCCGCTTCCTGGTCCTCCGCGTCGCGGCCGATGGCTGTTTCGTAATCGGCAAGCGCCTGCTCAAGATCCCGACGGCGCACATGCACGATCGCCCGGTTGAAGTAGGTGTCACTCACGTCGGGCTGTAGGCGAACGGCCTCGTCCAGATCATTGAGGGCTTCATCAAGCCGATCGAGGTTGGACAACGCGTTGCCGCGATTCATGTTGGCGAATGGCAGTCCGGGGTTAATCCTCAGGGCTTCCGTGAAATCCTGGATGGCCGCGATGTAGTCTCCCTTCGCATAATAGACATTGCCACGGTTGTAGTATGCCAGGGCGCTCGCCGGGTTGAGTGCAATTGCAGCATTGAAACCTGCCAAGGCCTCGTCCAGTTCGCCCTTCATATAGTCGGATGCGGCACGGTCATGGATAGTGGCGAAGTCGGCGGCCTTGGTAGACTCACCGCGTTCAGCCGGAGCCCCCGGAGCCAATGACACGCCTGTCACGCAAACGAGGCCTGCCAAAAGGATAACCGAATAGCGCTTCGACGTCAGGGAAAGAGGCATGAAACGCGCACTCCATCGTCAACAGGCCCTTGGGGTCACTGGTGTCATTTCAGGGCGCCGGGCGGGTAAAGACCTTCGACGAGCGGCAAAAGCCCCTTTATCTTCGTTAGTGCAGTCGAGGCAGCATCAGCCTCGTTGTGCTCGGCGCCGTGGTGTAGCTCGTCAACAGCCTTGTCGAGCTGTTTGAGCGCAGATGTCAGCTTGGCCTTCGAGCCTTCGGCAACCATGTCCGACTTTTCCTGCAGCGTATGCACCGCCGCTTCCATGTGCTCACCCGCTTCATGAGCCCCAGTCAGTTTATTGCCGCCAATGGCCGTCTCGGCTTCGGTCAACTTCGCCGTTATCAGCGTCCAGGCCTCTTTGACGTCGGTCGGGGGCGTTATCTTGAAGTGGGCCTCGTCCTTGCCATGTGCGTGCTCCTTCCCATGCTCGTGCCCCTTGCCATGGTCGTGGCCCTCTTCGGCCATCACAGGCAATGTCATGGCAATGACGACAGCGGCGGCTGCAGCCAGAGTCGTTCGGGTGATGCTCATGCGATATGTTCCTTCACAGGTTGTGGTTTGGGTTGGGTATCGGCGGTGAACTCTTCGTTGAGGCAGAAGCGCTTGTAGAGCGCCGGCAGCACGAGCAGTGTCAGCAACGTGGCGGTGATCAGACCGCCAATGACAACGGTTGCCAGCGGCTTTTGCACTTCGGCGCCGGTCCCTGTCGCGATCGCCATCGGCACGAAGCCGAGCGAAGCGACCAGCGCGGTCATCAGGACTGGACGGAGGCGGGTCATTGCGCCTTCGAAGATGGCCAGCTCGCCCTTAACACCCTTGAGCCGAAGCTGGTTGATGTAGGTGACCATGACGAGCCCGTTCAGCACCGCCACGCCCGATAGCGCGATAAAGCCGACCGCCGCTGAAATGGAGAACGGCATGTCACGGAGATAGAGCGTGAGGATGCCGCCGGAGATCGCGAGCGGCACGCCGGAGAAGACCAGCAGTGCCTCACGGACTTTGCCGAGTGCGGTAAACAGCATCAGGAAGATGATGAAGAAGCAGGCCGGCACGACCACCATAAGTCGGCTGCGCGCTGCCTGGAGGTTTTCGAACTGCCCGCCCCAGGCCAGCCAGTTGCCCGGAGGCACCTGAACCTCGGCATCGATGCGCCGCTGCGCCTCTTCGACAAAAGAGCCAATGTCACGCCCACGCACATTCGCTTGAACGACCACACGGCGCTTGCCGTTTTCGCGGCTGATCTGGTTTGGGCCTTCTTCGACCACAAATCGCGCCAGAGTCTTGAGCGGGATGAATGACGTCTTCGCGCCATCGCCGTCGGTATCCGGCACGGGAACCGGCAGATTTTCCAGGGTTTCGAGATTGTCTCGCAAGCGGTCGGGCAGGCGCACCAGAATGGCGAAGCGGCGATCGCCCTGAAACACAAGGCCGGCTTCGCGCCCGCCGACCGCAATCGAAATCACGTCCAGAACATCACCGATGTTGAGACCGTAACGGGAGATTGCCTGCTTATCGAGCTTGACGTCCAGCATGGGCAGACCCGTGGTCTGTTCGACCTTTACGTCGGCGGCACCCGGTACTTGCCGCAGCACGGACGCCACCTTGGTTGCCGTTGCTCCAAGTTCGTCAAAGTCATCACCAAACACCTTGACGGCCACGTCGCTACGCACGCCAGCAATCAGCTCATTGAAGCGCATTTGGATCGGCTGGGTGTATTCGTAGTTGTTGCCCGGCAGCAGGCCGACGGCCGCCGCAATCTTCTCGACCAGTTCTGCCTTGGTCATGCTCGGATCTGGCCAATCCGACTGAGGCTTGAGGATGATGAAGGTATCCGAGACGTGGGGCGGCATCGGGTCCGACGCCATCTCCGCCGTGCCTGTCTTGGAAAACACGAGTGCGACCTCGGGAAACGCGCGAACCGTCGCCTCCACCTTCAATTGCATCTCCTGCGATTGGGAGAGTGACGTCGAGGGAATCCGCATGGCATGCATGGCAAGATTCTTTTCATCCAGCGTCGGGATGAACTCCTGGCCAAGGCGCGTGAAAAGGAACAGCGAGAACACGAAAAAGGCCACCGACATCCAGATGACGCTGGAGGTGTCGGCCAGCGCGCTGCGCAACGCTGGTTCGTAGACGCGCTTGGAATAGCGGATGATCGCGCTTTCCTTTTCTTCAATGCGTCCGGTCACGAACAACCCAATCATGGCGGGCACGAAGGTCAGCGACATTACGAATGCGGCGAGCAGCGCGATGATGACCGTCAGTCCCATCGGCTCGAACATCTTACCTTCCACTCCGGTAAAGGTGAGGAGCGGCAAGTAGACGGTGATGATGATGATTTGACCGAACACCGACGGCTGGATCATCTCCTTGCTGGCGACCATCACCTCGTGCAGACGCTCGTTGACGTTGAGCAACCGGCCTTCGTGGTGCTGACGCTCGGCCAGTCTGCGCAGGGCGTTTTCGGTGATAATCACCGCGCCGTCGACGATGAGCCCGAAATCGAGAGCGCCAAGACTCATGAGGTTGGCGGAAATCCCGGCTTCCACCATTCCGACCGTGGTGAAAAGCATCGTGATGGGAATGACCAGCGCCGTGATGAGAGCAGCGCGCAGGTTGCCGAGCATCAGAAACAGCACGACGATGACCAGAAGTGCACCCTCGGCGAGGTTTTTTACAACCGTCTTGACGGTTGCATCCACCAGAACCGTGCGGTCGAGCACGGTCTTGATGGCGATGTCAGGTGGCAGCGACTTCGATATGGTCTTTATTTTCTCGTCTACAGCGGCCGAGACGATGCGGCTGTTGCCGCCCTTAAGCATCATGGTGGTGCCAACGACCACCTCGTAACCATTCTCACTGGCCGAGCCGGTGCGCAGTTCGCGACCGATCCCAACTTCTGCGACGTCTTTCAAGTAAACCGCGACGCCGTTGCGATTGGCGATGATAACATTGCCGATGTCGGTCGCGGTCTCCAGCCGCCCGTCGGCACGGACTATGTAGGATTCGCCCTTCTGCTCGATGTATCCGGCGCCGACGCTGGTGTTGTTTCGCTCCAACGCGTTGATGACATCAGTGAACGTCAGCCCCAGCGACAACAGCTTCTGCGGATCAGGCTGCACCTGGTATTGCTGCTCGTAGCCGCCGATGGCATCCACCTCGGCAACGCCGGTCACGCCTTTGAGCTGGGGCCGGATGATCCAGTCCTGCACCGTCCGCAGGTACATGGCAAACTCGAAGTCCTTACGCAGAACTAGGCCTTCCGGTGTCAAATAACTGCCATCGCTCTGCCAGCCTGGCTTGCCGTCTTTGACCTCAGCGCCCTTGCCGCGCGGATGTTCGAAATGGACCGTCCACATGTAGATTTCGCCGAGGCCGGTCGAAACGGCCCCCATGCGTGGCTCAGCCCCGGCCGGCAGGCTGGCTTTGGCCTGGTTCATCCGCTCCGACACCTGGGAGCGTGCGAAGTAGATGTCGACGTTGTCCTCAAAGACCGCGGTCACCTGCGAGAACCCGTTGCGCGACAGCGAGCGGGTGTAGGAGAGCCCCGGTATGCCCGCGAGCGCAGTCTCGATCGGGAAGGTGACGTTCTTTTCAATCTCGAAGGGCGACAACGCCGCTGCTTCGGTGTTGATCTGAATCTGGTTGTTTGTGATGTCCGGTACGGCGTCGATCGGCAGCCGTTGCAGCGAGTAGAAGCCGAATGCCGACGCGGCGGCGACCAGCAACACCACCAGTACGCGGTGTGTGAGGGAAAAACTTAGGATGCGTTCGATCATGGCCGGTTCCCTCTGCTCAATGCTCGTGCTCTGCTTCGGCCTTGCCGAGTTCAGCCTTGAGCGTGAAGGTGTTGGAGGTTGCGATCGTTTCGCCGAATTCGAGACCAGACACGATCTCAACGTTTAGCGAATCCTCTCGGCCGGTCGTAACGGGGCGAACGCGGAACCCGCCACTCTCGCCGACGAACACGACCTTTGACCCCTTCACCGTCTGAATGGCGGCGACGGGCACCAAAATGTCGACCTCCTGCTCAGACGCGATGAGGCGCGCATCTACATAGTCGCCGGGCTTCCATATGCCGGCTGCGTTGTCCAGCTCGGCAATGGCCTTGGCGGAGCGTGTCTCGGGATCAATCACCGGACTGAGCGCGATGATCGTTCCGCTTGCTTGTCTGGCGCCCGATTGCACGCGTACAGTTTGGCCCTGTTTGGCGAACGCTAAGTCATTGGGCGGAACGGCAAGCTCGACCCAGACCTTTGCCGGATCGGCGATCGTAAACACCTCTTTGTCGGTGCCGACGGTCTGACCAAGCACCAAATCACGTGCGGCGACCTGCCCAGAGATGGGCGCCCGCAATTCATAGATGCGGAAGCTGCTTTCATCCCCGATCTTGGGCAACCGTTTGATTTCATCGTCGGAAATCCCGATGGCATGCAGCCGCTGGTGCGAGACATCCAACCTGATTTTGGCTTCGGCGTGAGCATTGCGGGCGGCAAGGAATTCCTGCTCAGCCGTCACCTTTTGCTTCCACAGTCGCTCTTCCCGCTCATAGGTTGAACGCGCCAGCTCCTCGGTGCGCGACGCCGCCAGGAAATCGGCCTTTGCATCAGCCATTTCGCGGCTGTCGATCGTGGCAAGAAGATCACCGGCGCTGACTGTATCGCCGAGCTGCTTGTCGATACTCGCCACCGTGCCGGTGAGTTTCGACACAATGCGGGCCTGGGCATTGGCGTTCATCGTGATGCGGCCAGGCGCGGCGACCTCTTTGCTGAGCTTGCCGGAAGCCGCCGGCTGCATCTCGATGCTGGCAGCTTTGATCTGTCCGCTGCTGAGCTTGACTAAGCCCTCGGATGATTCACCTTCTTCCTTGCCGGGGCCGTGGCCATGCTCGTCTTTTGCACCTGCGGATTCATTTGCGTGATCTGTGTCGGCCTTCTTACCTTGATCTGTGTCTGCCTTCGCAACCGGCGCCATCTCTGGACTGGAAGGCCACATCGATTCCCAGACGGCCCGGACTATTCCGTCCTCGCACACCTTCGTGCCGAAGCCTTCGGCCGCATGAGCAGCGTCCTGCTCCTCGCCATGACCGTGGCCATGCCCATGTGCATCCACCTTCGCGGGTCCACACATGGCGCTGGTCTCGCGATACGCTACGAACAGGCCCAGAAGAGCTGCTGCAGCCGCTAGGGTAAGTTTCGAGGTGAACTTCATTTAAAAACGCTTTCCTAAAATTCCTTGATGTCGCGCCCGATCAGGGCTTCGACCTTGACCCGTGCCTTTTCGTAGTCAGCTCGGGCGTTGAGCAAATCGAGCCGCACCTCGAACACCGAGCGCTGAACATCGAGTACATTCAAAAGATCGAACTTGCCTTCGTCGTAGCCGATCTTAGTTCGATCAAAGGCCGTCTGCGCCACGGGGAGCACGTCGCGCTTCAACCCATTGAGCTGCGTCGCCGCGACTTCAAGTTCGCCAACGGCATCGATCAGCGCGCGCAGAAGTTCGTCGCGCACAGCCAGCGCGTCGGTCTCCGCTTTCTCAAGCCGGCTCTCTGCTGCAGCAATGTTGCCGTCATTGCGATCGAAAATCGGTAGCGGGATCGCGACGGACGCGACGATCGCCGTAGAGTCGTTCTCATTGAACTGACGTACCCCAGCACCAACCCGAAGGTCGGGGATGGATTTGGCATTCTCTAGATCCACCTGGGCCGCACGGCGACCAACCTCATCACTCCAGCGCGCCAGCGTTGGATTGCTATTGAGATATGTCTTCAACGCTTCGACCGAAGGCACGCTAGTACCATTGCCCAGTCGCCCGGCTGCTGCGCCGAAGTCGGGGGCATGCGCGCCCCATAGTGTCGAGAGCTTGCGCTTGGCCGCATCCAGCCGCGCCTTCTCGGCGCCTTGCAGAGCCCTGGCGCGCGCGGCCGCCACCAAAGCACGATCCAATTCGATCGGACTGGCCTTGCCGGCCTTCACGCGGGCATCGACGCTTTTGCGCGTCTTCTCTGCTATCGAAACAAACTCACCCAGGACCTTCACCCGCTCTTGCGCGGTCAGCACGTCGACGAACGACTGGGCGGCCAGGGTCGCCATCTGGACACGGACACCCTCGTAGTCCCACGTGGCGAGAGAGGTCTCTAGCTGCGCGGCCTGCAGACGCGCATAGCGCTTGCCGCCGAGTTCAATGAGTTGGGTCAGGCTCGCAGTTTCCTCGGCGACGTCGAAACCGCTTTTGTCCTTCGAGCCACCGAAGTTCTCGACCTCAAGCAACAGCTCCGGATTGGGCCGGCGCGAAGCTTGAAAGGCCTCGCCATCGCGCGCCTGAATTTCATGGTACGCCGCGCGCATAGAGGGATTGTAAGCAAGTACACGGCTGACGGCGTCGTGCAGCGTCAAATGATTTTCATAACTTAAGGTTGAAGTAGCGCTGACTGATGGAAAAATTACCGGTCCGGCTTCCCCGGACACTGCCGTTTCGGTGCTCCAGCTGGAAAGTTCTTCGCCGGCGGCACTATAGCCCGAGCAACCGTTGGCCACAGCCACAGCCAGCAAGAGATTAAATGTCGAACGTTTCACCATTAGAGCCCCCAGGAATCGAATCATTTTTGCGCTGCCAGCAAGTGTGCCGACGTGCGCAGCCAAAGATCAGACGGGAGGCTCTAAATGAGGAGGATAACCGTGCTCAGGGCGTCAAGACGCGGGTCGCTGGACGGCGGCGCTGCATAGCTGCTCCAAGCGACGGGGAGTTGCTGCAGCTGGACCTCAAGAGATGTGGTTGCGATTTGCAATGGCGAATCGTTGCCATCATCGGTCGTCTGCTTCTTGATTGAGGAGAACGTAACTGTTGCCGTTGCCTGAAGACCAATATCGAAGCAATCTGGACCGTTCTCGAGACTGGCGGTATGCGAAGCCTTTTGGTGTACAACGTCAGCGACTTGGTCGTTCTGGTGGTGCATGGAGCTGTGGACGAACTCCACCATCTGGTGGCCGTCATTGCCGATGCACAGGCGCATCGACCCGGCAACCAGGGTGGCCGGGATAAACAGCGCAAGCAGTAGAACGGTTAAGACGCGTCGCATGTGTGTGTTGTAAACTCCTCTAGTTTTCAAACTATCACAAATTATTGTTGCATAGCAATCCGGCAAATAAGTGTTGCTTGTTTGCGCGTCCGTTAAAGTTCTGTAAATCGGAGACAATGGGCGCGGGTCGTGATCACGGACATATGACGTCCAACGCCTCAGCGTTGACGAGGGCACTGATACTGACTGGGACGTTCCTGGTCGTTGAGGTGGTGGCCGGTATCTTGACCGGCAGCCTGGCGCTGATTTCCGATGCCGCGCACATGCTGACCGACACGGCCGGGCTCGCTATTGCGCTCGCCGCCATCAAGATCGGCGAACGGCCTGCCGACAGCCGGCGGACCTTCGGCTACCGAAGGTTTGAGATTCTGGCCGCAGCCTTGAACGCGATCCTGCTGTTCGCTGTGGCTGCTTACATTCTGTATGAAGCCTACCAGCGGGTTCTCGCCCCGACCGAGATCGCATCCCTGCCGATGTTCGTGGTGGCGTCCCTCGGTCTTCTCGTCAACCTTGCCGCCATGCGGCTGCTGGCAGGCAAAGCGCAATCTAGCCTCAACGTGAAAGGCGCCTACCTGGAAGTCTGGAGCGACATGCTCGGCTCGATTGGAGTCATGGCCGCTGCAATGATCATCTGGCTCACCGATTGGCGTTGGGTCGATCCGCTGGTCGCTGTGGCGATTGGATTGTGGGTGCTGCCGCGAACGTGGCAGCTCTTTAGTGAGACCATGAACGTTCTGTTAGAAGGCGTCCCGGATGGAGTTGACCTCGAAGCGGTTGCCTCCGCGCTGACGGCGACGCCTCTCGTAGCCGATATTCACGATCTGCACGTATGGGCGCTGACGAGCGATCTGCCTTCACTATCAGTGCACGTGATCGTTACGGACGGCGCTAACGCCGACGAAGTGCGCCAGCAGGTGGCGGCTATGCTTTCCCGTCAATTCAAGATCACTCACGTAACTATTCAGATTGAATCCGCAGACTGCCGTGACGGCATAGAGCACCACGGCCTGCATGACAGACTCGCTCGTAATGCATGATGCAGCGACCCCCCCCATACGCTACTAAATCCTGCCTCTTCGTTGCTGCCGCATAATGCCAGCCGCGACAAGCATCGTATCCGAGCCGGCGAACGCAGCGAACAATCGAGGGTCGCGTCGACAACTGGATTGACGGTGGGGTGCTTTGCCAAAGTAGCACGACGAACCGCTGCAATTTGCCCGCCTAACATCAAGCAAGTAGAGGCGCTCAGCAGCGCTCATTCATCATTCATGAATTCTGAAGCATAACGTGAGCGTGCTAACGGCTTCGGATTCTGAGCGAACGATATTCGCTGACATCAGAATTGACGGTGTGACGGTAGCGGACAGCGCACTTTGCGATCCTCTCAAATTGGTGCGTTCAATTCTGGTTTAGTCTTCCGGGCTATGGGCTAAACGGCCGGCCGGAAACTAAAAGTTCTTGCCATATCGGTCAGGTCGTGATTGTTATATCAATATCTATTGAGATATTGAGATAACATGGAAGAACAGCAAGCTCTGGATGGCTTCGCGGCACTCGCTCAGGAGGCGCGGCTACGAATTGTGCGAATGTTGGTCAAGGCGGGAGCTGGAGGCATGGCGGCCGGCGCGATTGGCGCAGCTCTCGACGGTTCGGCCAGTTCGCGAGTCGCCTTTCATCTCAATCACTTGCAGCAAGCGGGATTGATAGTGAGCCGCCGAGAGGGCCGCTCGATAATTTACAGCGCGATCTTTCCTGCCCTCTCCGACCTCGTTGCATTCCTCATGCGCGACTGCTGCGAAGGGCACTGCGAGGTATGCGATCGAGCCATCAAGCTCTTTGCCCAATGCGAGGGGCGACCGACAAATCTGCGAACCCGAAATCGAAAGCACATCACATGACCGCGAGCGTTCGCGAGACGTTGGAAACCCGTCAGGTGGCGATTTACTTCGCCGCCATTCTATTCGCTGTAGGCGCGACCCAGGTCTTTCCGACGACGGGGCTGGCGCTTCTCATCGAGCCAGCGCTCGGGCTGATGTTGTTCGTGACGTTTCTTCAGGTGCCACTTGTTGACCTCGGCAAGGCGTTCTTGCGGACCCGCTTTCTCGGTGCTCTGATGGCAGCAAATTTCGTCGCGATCCCGCTCCTCGTAATTGGACTCGTCCAATTCGTGCCGGCTGATCCAATGGTTCGCCTTGGCGTGCTGATGGTCTTGCTTACCCCCTGCATCGACTATGTCGTGACGTTCTCGCATATCGGACGAGCGGACGCGCGGTCATTGCTCGCATCGACGCCGATACTTCTTCTCCTGCAGATGCTTTTTCTGCCCGTCTATTTAAGGCTCTTTCTTGGCGAAGAGGCGGCTCGCCTGATGCAGATTGGCCCTTTTCTTCACGCCTTTTTGTGGTTGATTGCCGTCCCGCTGACATTGGCTGCAGCGGTGCAGTTTGGAGCTTGGCGCAGCCAATTATTCTCTCACATGAAGACTGGCCTGGACCATCTCCCCGTGCCTTCGACTACTTTTGTGTTGTTTCTGGTATTCGCGGCGGTGGTGCCGCAAATGGGTCTCGCGCTCCCAAGCGCGACGAGTGTGATACCGGTGTATATCGCGTTCGCTTTCTTTGCTCCCGCGATTGGGTGGGGCGTGGGGCGCGCTGCAGGACTACCCGTCAAGGATGTTCGAGCTATTGCGTTCAGTGCGGCTACGCGCAATTCACTTGTCGTTCTACCCCTGGCCTTGGCGGTGCCGGGAGCCATGCCGCTCCTACCTGCGGTGATCGTGGCGCAAACTGTCGTCGAACTCGTCGCTTCGCTTGTGTATATGAAGCTTATACCGAAGCTTGGAAGCGCTGAGATTGCTGCTTCACCGCTGAACTGAGCGTGATGACTTCTGCCCCTGAGCCGAGACGTGGCAGCAACGCGACGAAACAGCGAGTATCGACTTTCGCTTAGTCGACATCATTCCGGTCTCCCGGCGGATCATCTTTCGGCATGAGCTTTGCCTCCCATTCTTCGCGCGTAAGTGCTTGGGGAATCACGATGTGCCCGTTCTCGCGGTAGACGGGCTCTTGAGTGCCGTACTTGCCTAGCAAGTACGTGTAGAGCTTCGTCGCTTGCTGGTAGCCGCTGTCCACCAACTTCTTGGCCGTCATGATGAGCAGTTCAAGGTTGGTATAGAGCACGCGCTCGCCCCGAGGCTGGCCCGCGAGGCGCTGCTTTTCGGCGAGCACCTTCTCGACGACCATACGCTGGCCAAAGGATTTCAGCGGCCGGCCCTTTGGATTGCCGGACTGACCTTTCTTGAATTGGGTCGCCGTGAGCGGCTGGCGACTACGGCCGGCCGCTCCATCATTCGGTCTTTGCACACCGTCTGAGCTCATCGTAGTACCCCCTGCCGTATCGCTACAAACCCGACACCGATACCCTCTTGCACGCTGACGGCGGGCCGCCCCACATACCGGCCCAGCACCGCTTCCTGGGCCTCCGTTTTATTGTGGGGATGAGGCTTTGATGGGAGCGGGGATACCAAACGAAAGCCAGAAACACAGAGCAAGAGAGGCCCTCCGGCACAGGCGGAAGGTGGCCTTTTCCAGCGAGTTCCAAACGCACAAGAAAGGGCACGGCCGCATAACATCCGGCAGAACTCTCAGCACAACATGGGAGAAAGCCCGCTAAAGCATTGAGGATAATCTTTACGCCGTATCAATCACTTGCGAGGTCGCAACGCCATGGGTTCGAATCCTAGTCCCCCAGCCACCGTCTAACTCATTGATATCACTGCATATTACGCCATTTCCGTAGGCGGAAATATAGCGTCTTTTCCGGGCCTTGTCGACGCCAGTTTTCCGATCCCGTACGCACCCCCCGTCTCTGCACGACGCTCGTCGGCTTTTTGCGCGTTTTATCTCTGTCGCCCTTTTTCGGCCGGTCAGACTCGCATCGTTTTCGCGACGTGGAAGACGCTATCGAGTCTCAAAACCGAGGGCTACCTGCTGACCCTGCCAGTCATGCGGCAGGTCTTTGGAGAGTAAGACAAGGCGTGCCGCTGTGAGCGGATCAGGTTGACGTCCTTCAAAAAGGTCTTTGACGATACCGGGCGCGAGGTAGGTGAGGCGCATGTGCGCTGACAGATAGTCCCGTTTGACGCCGAGCCGCTGCGCGAGTGCATCGATGGTTGCATCGCGTCCCGACATTAAGGCCTCGCGGGTCGCATACGCATTCCGGAGCAGCGCGATCATCTGGCGATCAGGCTTGGCAGCACGGCCGCCTCCAACAATCAGTCGAATGCCCTTGCCCGCGCGGCGCAATTTGGCTTCGGCGCGGAGTTCAGTTGTGTCGAGATGTTCTCCCGACAACTCTTGAGATGCTTCACCTATTAGGACTCTCGCGATCTCTTTGCGGTTGAGGCTGACGACAACTTCATCAACACGGACACACACGCGCTCGACAATCGACCGGACGAGTTCGCGAATCTTGTTCGACGGCAAGGCCGCCCAACCGCGCGTGAGTTCATCGGCTTTCTTGAGGGACGAGCGAAGCGTCACTGCATCAAGCCCAAAGAATGACAACGTCTCTCCGACGTTTTGCTCCGAAGCAAAAAACGCTCTAATCCGATCGAGGACGAGCGCCTCGACGTCGCCAGCTGGCACGCGCAAGCCTTTTTCATGAAGCGAGCGAGCCTCCGTTATCAGCGCTGTGGAGACGTAGTACCGGTATCGCCGGCCCTTCTTCACCGCATGCGTCGGCGTCATGCGGTGTCCTTCGCCATCCACGATCAGCCCGGCAAGTAGGCTCGGCTCTTCCGCAGTCGCGCCAAGCGCTCGGGCCTGTCGGTTGCCGGCCAGTTTGTCTTGGACGAGTTTCCAGTGCTCGGCCTCAACGATGGCTTCGTGCTGACCGGGGTACACCTTTCCCTGGTGTCCAATCTCACCCCGGTAGATAGGGTTCTGCAGCAGGGTGTAGAGCGCGCCGCGGGAAAAGCGGTTGCCGCCCGCTAGGACGCCGCCCGCACCTTCCCGGCGCTTGCTCACGATACCAAGCCCGGCCAGTTCCTCCGCGAGAACCCGGACCGATCCGAGTTCCGCGTAGCGCTGGAATATCATGCGCACCGTCTCAGCTTCGGCGTCATTGACGATCAGCTTGCGCTCCTTCACGTCATATCCGAGCGGGACGTTGCCGCCCATCCACATGCCTTTGGCTTTGGACGCCGCGATCTTGTCGCGGATCCGCTCGCCGGCAATCTCACGCTCGAACTGGGCAAAAGAGAGCAGCATATTGAGCGTGAGGCGACCCATCGAGGTCGTCGTATTGAACGATTGCGTCACAGAAACGAACGAGGCGCCGTGAGAGTCCAGCACATCGACGATTTTCGCAAAATCCGCCAGCGACCGCGTCAGCCGGTCGACCTTGTAGACGACCACGATCTGCACTTTGCCGGACGTGATGTCACCGAGCAGCCGTTGAAGCGCTGGACGTTCCATGGTGCCGCCCGACAGCCCTCCGTCGTCGTAGAGATCTGAAAGTGCCGCCCAGCCGGCATGCATCTGGCTAAGGACGTAGGCAGCGCAGGCCTCCCGTTGCGCGTCGAGGGAGTTGAACTCCTTCTCAAGCCCTTCGTCGGAGGACTTGCGTGTGTAGATGGCGCAGTTGAGGCGTTTCACCGAAAGCACCACAAAAAGCTGACGTCAGCCATCCGTCGGATCCTTTCGCGAGGTCAGGCCGAAGAACCGTGGTCCGGACCAGTGCGCGCCCGTGATCTCACGTGCGACGACCGAGAGTGACCTGTATCGCCTGTCGCGCCACTCAACACCGTCCGCGTGCACGAGAACCGTATGCGTCTCTCCATTCCACTCGCGCACGAGCCGCGTGCCCGGCTTGACCACTGTAAGGGGCGCAGCCCTTCGATGTTCGTTCGAAGTTGCGTCAGGCCCGGCACCGGTCAGCCTTCGCAGAACCGATTTGGAGAGGCCGCCAGACGCTCTCTCCTGAATCTTGTAGGTAATACCGCGCAGCAGCAGATCGCGGGAGAGGCTCTTGGGCGGCTGCATGTGATGCAGCCGCCGCCACTCTGACCGTAACTCAAAGTTGGTCAGTCCTTCCAGCCGCACCAACTCGGCCGCAATGTCGATCGAGACTCGCTTCATGTCAGCGACCGCGCTTGGTGTCGATCTTGTAGCGAAGCAGATCACCCTCGATCCTTGACGACGTGAGCGTAAAGCCGAGCTTTTTCTTGACGGTGCCCGCGAGAAACCCGCGCACGCTGTGCTGCTGCCAGCCGGTTGCTTCCATGATCTCCGGAATGGTGGTGCCGTTGCGCTGGCTCAAGAGCTCCAGGACGCGATCGTGCTTCGTGATGCGCTCGGCATGATGCTCGCCGCCTGAAGCGGTGCGATTTTCGGCTGGCACCGGCCGAGACTTGGCGCCTGCCTTGGTCTTGGCGGATTTGGCGGGCGCCGTTGGCGTGCGCTTCTTGGCTTGGCTCGAGATGCGGGCTTCTATTGAGGTCATCGTGGGCTCCAGGGTGTCAGGATTGCGCCACCTCGGCGCTCCCACCACCCAAAGCCCCGCATTTCGCGAGGCGAGCCCTGAAAATTTGGCACCCCAGTTCTCCGGTGCCCGTCCCACCACGAATGCGTCCTTTGCGGCTACAGTCGAGACTTCTTTCGCTGCAAATGGGCGAATTCGGAGCCAAAGTTAAGGAAATCTATGACCGCTGCTTGGGGCCGAGCGGACGAGTTGCAGCCGACGGCCAAACGGCGTTTTTGACCCGATCCGGACTCTCAGCCCAGGCGCTGTCAGAATAGGGTCTGCACCAGGTCCGTTGTTACCCGCCGGTCGGGAACAAGTATGTCACGACTGCACGCGCGCCCCAGCCCTCTGGACCGCTATCGGGCGCATCGGCCCAGTAACGCACGCCGCCGCCGATGCTGATCGGCTGGTCGCCGATCTTCGTCAGTTTCGAGATCACAAAATTGAGCGGCACGGACCACTCTTCAGCCGTCCAGTCGTAAGTACTTTCCGTGTTGAGCGAAAACGTCCACGCGTCCGGCGTGGTGTACGAGACGAATGGCTGCAGGAACGTCGAATTGACGTCCGCGCGGTTCTCGTCTCCCGCAAACGACCAGATATGGTTGGCCAAGATGCCCACGGTCCAACCGTTCTGTTGGGTCAACGCCACAGCCGTCGGTCCAGCGCCCCATTTATCGGTCGTCAGCAAGGTATCGGTGCCGGTTGGCAGTAGGATCACCGGCCCCACACCCCAGATGATGCCGTTGGTGGGCTGTTTCGGCGAGAAGAAGAGGCTTTGGACCGTATCGCTTAACCCGAATTGGTTGCCCGCACCTGGAAAGATTTCGTCCTGCCATACGACGGGAACGATCGTACGGGAGATCATGTTCCAATCCTGGTTGAGCGAAATCGGAACGACCGGTTGGACGTTGATAAAGCTACTCGTGCCGTCGTTTGCCGGACCGATGTTATTATTGTAATTGTATTGGAAGGGCACGCTAATGAGCGAGGAGATGGGGTTTGAAAGCCTTTGGGCCAGCTCTGCGTCGCTATCGGCATATGCAGATGAGGTCAAAACTCCTACGACTGCAGAGCCAAACATCATGAGCGCTAAAAGGCTTCTTTGGCTCGTCATCGAATTCTCCAGCCGCGCCTCAATCCTTTTGCAACATAGCAGGCAACGAGGCTGCGACGGTGTCGGCACGGCCACACCAATCATTGAACCAACGACCAGTGGGCAGTGCCCAAAGGGGCCTGATGCCGAGGGGGAAGCGGACAGCTTCGTAGGTCGCGATCGATTGGCACGTTCGGTCATTGGGTCTGACCGGACGTGCTTCTCGATGGGAAGATCGGATGCTTTTGACCCACTCCGGACTCAGTGTTCGCGCTCAACACGTGTGTTGCATCGAGAGCGATCGAGCGGATCGGCACATGATGCGTTGCAAAACTACCTATGCAAAGGTCGTCGAGACCGTATGTCCGGTTGCCGTTCGAGACCTGCTTGTTCCGTTCTTCGTTGAGGGCCAGGAACAGACGACGCATCTCTGATAGCCGTCGCCCCCTCCTCGGATGGCGCTAGTTACCCTTCACAGTATTGACCCACATCAACACCTCTATCGCCGCAGTCTATTTATGTGGATTGTGGGCTAGCAGCGCTCCAGATCCAGGAACGTAGTTGAAGGCGTGCAAGCTAGGCTGCAATTGGTGTCGAGAGGAAAGCTATGGCAGACAATATCATCGTAGCGGTATTCAGCAGCGTCGATCCTGCGAATGAAACGGCTAAAGCAATAATTGACCTCAAAGACGCCCGTGATTCTGGGTTCAAATTCAAGTCCGGTATCATTGTAACCAAGGACGCGCGCGGGGAAGTGTCAGTTCTTGAGAGTGACTCCCATCCTTTCCGAGGAATGACGGTTGGCGCGGTCGTTGGCGGGCTAATCGGTTTGATCGGCGGCGCACCGATCGCGGCGATCGGCGCACTTCTCGGATCCACTCTGGGCGCGATCGGCGCGGCCGGGACGGCCATCCTCACATCAGCCACCGTGAGTTCTATCAAGGACGCGATGCACCCAGGAACAGTTGCTGTCATCATTGAAGCCGAGGAAGATAGCCCCAAGGCCGTCGATGACATCGTGGCTAAACAAGGAGGGCGCGTCTTTCGCGAAGCTGCTCGGGGACCCATCGCCTAAAACCGAGCCGAAGTTGACTAGGCCGCCCCCCCCTGATCAAACGACCGAGATGGGTCAAGGGCAGGCTTGATCGCCGTTCAGTCGTGGTCCGGAATGCCCCCGCTTTCGACGGTTCGATCGATGCTGTGCCCGGCGCGACGCGATGTGCCGGATTCCGACCGTCATGCCGTGTTGCAACGAAACGTCGGTCAGGGCCACCGTCGGACGTTCACGCCTACTCACGGCTGATTTCTCGATGCTTGTGAAGGTTACATCGGACTGGCAATATTTCCAGAGCGCGTTTTGAATGGAGATTGCCGCATGTGGCGCTTTACTTCGTCTACTATTGCATTGGCCGTCTTGATTGCAACCGCGATACCCCAATCCGGAATTGCTGAAGAAGCGGCACAGACTATCTTTCACGGTGGACGCATACTGACGATGGCAGGTGACAGCCCCGCCTATGTCGAAGCCCTTGTAGTCAAAGACGGCAAGATCATCTTTGTCGGCGCCAAGGATAAGGCAATTGCTCTGAAGGGAGATGCGACCAAAGTCGTGGATCTTGAAGGCAACGCTCTGTTACCGGCATTCATCGACGCACACAGTCACTACATCAACTCGCTGCTTGTCGCCAATCAGGCGAAACTATATGCGCCGCCCTCTGGCCCTGGGAAAGACGTTCCGAGCATCATTGCCGAACTGAAGAAGTTCGCCAGTGAACGCAACATACCCAAGGGTGAGCTAATCGTAGGCTACGGCTACGACGATTCAGTCATGCCCGACGGCCGCCTGCTCAACCGCGATGATCTCGACGAGGCGTTTCCCGACAACCCAGTTCGTGTGGATCACGTCTCAATGCACGGCGCGGTCTTGAACACGCTTGCGCTGAAGAAATATGGCATCTCAGCGGAAACGAAAACACCACCGGGCGGCATTATCGTCCGCAAGCCAGGGACCGAGGAGCCCTGGGGGCTGATCATGGAGACGGCGTTCCTGCCCGTGATGGAACAATCCGAGCCGATGACTGCGCAGCAGGAGATCGAATGGAGCCGGGCGGGCCAGATGCTTTACGCGGAGGTTGGCATCACGACGGCTCACGAGGGGGCGTCGCATCTGCCCCAATTACAGTCGATGATGCGAGCCAGTAAGGCCGATGCCAATATCATCGATGTCGTAGCCTACCCATTCATCACCGATGCGGAAAAGGTGCTGGCCGAAGTACCTGTAACGGAATGGGGCAAGTACAAGAATCGTTTCAAAATAGGTGGGATCAAGATCACACTGGACGGCTCACCGCAGGGCCGTACTGCATTCTTCACGACACCTTATCTGAAAGGTGGGCCGGGGGGCGAAAAGGATTGGAAAGGTGAGCCGACCTTTCCGACCGATCTTGCCAACGCGATGGTGCAAAAAGTTTATGATCTGAAGGTGCCGCTCACCATTCATACGAACGGTGACGCGGCCATCGATGCGTTCCTGAGTGCCTACGAACTCGCGCGCAAAGGCGACTACAGCGAGCCTTGGAACGTCACGACCATTCACACACAGTTTTTGCGGAAGGACCAGATCCCGAAGTTCGTAGAGTACAAGATCAGACCCTCTTTCTATACCCTGCATACTTTCTACTTCGCTGATACGCACATCGCCAACCGCGGAGAAGCGCAGGCCAGTTACCTCAGCCCGATGCGGGACGCCATCGATGCCGGGCTGCGCCCGACGAACCATACGGACTTCGTCGTCGCCCCTCTTGATCAGATGATGATGCTTTGGTCAGCGGTCAACCGTGTTTCACGCGCTGGTGCAGAGGTGGGGCCCGGTCAACGGGTGACGCCATTCGAGGGTCTGAAAACAATGACCGAATGGGCCGCCGAGCAATACGGTGAAGCAGACAGAAAGGGAACCCTCGAAGTCGGCAAGCTCGCCGACCTGGTAATCCTCGACAAGGATCCGGTCGACGTCGATCCGGCGACCATCAAAGACATCAAGATCGTGGAGACGATCAAGGAGGGGGAGACGATCTACCCGGCGTCGCTCAGCACGGCTAAGCCGCCTTCGGCTCCAGTCACCAACATAAAAGGCGTCTATTCCTGGGCTACCCACGTCTGCGACATGGCGGGCGTGAACACGGCTGCACACAAGGAATGGAAGCTGACTACGCTGAATGGAGAGACAATTAACACGCAGTCTCCCCCAACGATGACATTCGCACATGGAAAGCTGTCGATCTTTGGCGGCGTCAACCGCCTGAGCGGGTCATATGCTTTGGTACGGAACACGGTGACAATGAGCGATCTCGCCAGCACCAAGATGGCCGGTCCTCCGGAACTCATGGAATTGGAGAAGAGCTTCGCCAAGGCGCTGCGCTCTGTCGATTCCTTCAAGGTGTCCGGAAATGAGTTGACGTTGTCGGCCGACGGAAAGGTCGTCGCGTCTTTCAAGACCGCAAATTGATGTTCGCTATTGCAGCAGTACGGACAGCGGGAGGTAAAGAACATTCGGATTGCGGGTTACCGGCTCCGTATTCGCGTCGAGAGACAGGCTGTTGCCCCCTACCCTGTATGCCTCGCCAGTGGCTGCTAATGGGGTCAAAATGCACGATCAGGCGGCTGGCTATCGGCCGACGCGATAGGATCGAAAGTGGTCGCCAGACACCAGAATCGGCCTCTTGGTTGATGCACTGCAGCGGCTCTCGTCGTGTTGATCATCGCCTCGGCGTGCGTGGAAAGCACACGACATCCGATCGTCCGTGTCGTCGGGGGGTAGGTTGGCCCTCAGCCGAGGTAGGGGCGGCTCGGCCACACTTCCGCAAGTTGGGGAACATCGGAAACTCCTTCAACTTTGGATGGCATGCTGTTGACGACTAACTAATTGCCTCAAGCCCCTTGGACTTGACGAGACTGAGCAACTTCAATGACGGCCCGCTTGGCTTCTTTTCCCCCCGCTCCCACTCGCTGACGAGCTTGGCTTTGACATTGAGATAACTCGCGAACACGGCTTGGCTTACCCCGGTCCGTTCGCGGATTGTCTGAATCGCCTTTGGCGATAAATCCTCAATGGTCGTCAGGCACGACACGTCGAACTCTCGCATCGTACCCTTGTCGATTACTCCAGCGCGATGCAGGCCGGCAGCCGTCTTGTGAGCCACGGCCAGCGCATCACTGCGATACTTAAGCGCCTTCTTGGTCATCACATTCCACCTCTTTCAATTCGCCCGCAGCAATCAGTCTTGTAAGCATGGCGGTATCGGCTTCGAGAAAAATACTGGCGAGCCGGCGATACACTTCAAGTTCATGGTCCGAAAGGTTGGCTTTCCTGTTCTTCGCGAAGCCGTACATGAAGATGCTGCGGTCACCTGATCGAAGTGCGATGATCGTCCGATATCCGCCAGAACGTCCTTGGCCCTGCCGAGCAACGCGCTGCTTGATAACGCCGCCTCCCAGGTCGGCATCAATCAATCCGCTACCGGCACGGCTCACGGCCTCGCACAGTTGGCTCGATCCAATGCGTTCCTTTCGAGCGAAGCGGGCAAACTCCTTGGTGGCGAAAACCCGCAACTGTCATCTCCCTACGGCCAGCACCTTTATATCACCCCTAGGGTGATAGTTCAAGGCGACGGCAGGTCCAACCTGCCCATGCCGAGTGGGCAGTCTACCGCCGGTCGCCTCCGCGTCTCAGCCGTGCGATTTCGGCTAGACGCCTGATTTTCCGCCGTCTTTTCCGTGGGTTAGGCGGGACAAATCTGTCTCTGCCTGTCGAGGTTCGAATCCTGATTGCCCAGCCACTCAGTCTGCCGGTGAGAACCGTCTCCGCTAGGCGGTTTGAGAAGCGCCAAATTACCGCGCGAGTTGCGCATGTTAGCGTGACGGTGCTTGCCCGACGGGCTAATGCATCGTCTCCCAGCGGTACTTATCTCCTGTGATTGCGGCCCCCGTCTCCAAAGCCCGATTTTGGGCTGGCAGTTTGGCAGCATTCGAGCCGAACAAGCGGTATTTCCTAGGTCACGGACCTGTATCAGCCGGCGAAGCCGAGCTGACTGGTCTGCATCGCCCACTCTACCGACAGCTCCGTGCGGTACATGATCTGCTTCGCAGACAGATCGGCGGGCTGCTTTCCGTTCAGTATCGCCTGCACGATATTCGGCGCTAGGAACGCGAGCGGAAGGTGCGCCTGAACGTAGGATCTCGGAAGATTTTCGCGCGTCGCGATTTCTGAAAGGTCTCCGATCTTGCCGCTTCGAATGTCTTCAAACCACGCGTAGGCTCGCGCGAGCGCTTTGACGAGCGTTTCGTCTCTCTTTACCGGAGTCATCACCCCTCCGCCGATAACCAATCGCTGCTCGACGCCGCGCTTAGTGACGCGTACCGGCGTGACGATCGTGTGCGTTTGCGGTTCGTCCGATTCTATCGCCGGCAATCTAAGGACATGATGCAGCTCGGCAAAGTTTAACGTGACGGCAATTGTCGCGTCGCCGATTTCAACTCGCGTCACGTAGCTCTGAAGCGCTTTTCGGAGCTGGGTGAGATCCAACTTCCCAAGGGAAAGTGACAGGCTTGTAGCTGCCTCAAGAACTGCCGTCGCCTCAACGGGCGTCATCTGACCCAGCCGAAAAATCGATGTCAGTTCGCTCTGATCATCGAGAAAGGAAGTGAGCATGGCAAGAACTGCATTCTCAATCTCACTAGCGGGAATCCGCCACCGCTTACTAGGAACGTCAGATCTCGGCCGTCCTATAAGCAGGGTTTGCGAAACGTAGTATCGGTAGCGAAGGCTCGCGCGCCTGGAATGCGTCGGGGTCAACCGTTCACCCGAGCTGTCGAACACGAGACCCGCGAGCGGACTTGGAACACGGGCGCGGCTTTGGCTCCGATGCTCGACCCGGTTGTTGGACAAGTTCGCCTGAACTCGATCCCACAGGTCTTGTTCAATGACTGGCTGATGGAGGCCCGCATGCCGCGTGCCTTTGTGCACGACGATGCCAATGTAAACCGGGTTCTGGAGCATTAGATAAAGGCTGCCCCGTGTAATTCGATGACCGCCAATGACTTTGCCAGACTGCGTGGCGCGCCGGTGTGAGCGAATGCCGTTGCTATCCAGATAGCCCGCCAGATCGCGAACGGAGCCGAGTTCCAGATATTTCTCATAGATCAGCCGGACCTTTGCTGCTTCGATATCATTAATGATGAGCGCACGATCCGTGACCTCGTAACCGAGCGGCACCGAGCCACCCATCCACATTCCCTTCTGACGTGACGCACGGAACTTGTCGCGAATGCGTTCTCCTGCGATTTCTCGCTCGAATTGGGCGAACGAAAGCAACACATTCAACGTCAGTCGTCCCATCGACGTCGTCGTGTTGAATTGCTGCGTCACCGCAACAAATGAAATACCTTGTGCATCGAATACTTCAACGATTTTTGCAAAGTCGGCCAATGATCGGGTCAATCGATCGACTTTGTATACGACGATCACGTCAACACGCTTGGCTCGGATGTCGTCCAGCAATCGGACCAAACCAGGCCGTTCCATGTTACCGCCCGAGAAGCCACCGTCGTCATAGCGATCAGCAAGAACCGTCCAGCCTTCATGCTTCTGACTGAGCACGTAGGCCTCGCAGGCCTCACGCTGCGCATCCAGTGAGTTGAAGTCCTGCTCCAATCCTTCTTCCGAGGATTTCCTCGTGTAGATCGCACACCGCGTGCGCTTCCGCTCAGTCACCTTGACCTCCGCGCTTTTTCAGAAGCCCAAAGAAGCGCTGACCGCTCCATTTCGCGCCGGTGATCGCCATCGCGACGGCCGAAAGGCTTCCGTACGTGGCGCCATTCCAGACAAAGCCCCTATCCGTAACCAGCATTTCATGGGTCTTCCCATCCCACTCGCGAAGCAACTTGGTGCCGGGTTTGATTTTGATTTTCGAGCTCGTGCCTGCGGGTTGCGTACCCTTGGCAATTGCGAGCAGTTCTCGTTGAGCCGAGGCGGGAAGTCCGCCAAGCTCGCGCTCCTGGATTGCGTATGCGATGGCTTGCCGCATAAATTCTACGCTGGCATAGCGCGGCGGCTCTGACCGGTAGTGCCGCCGCCACTGCGCGACCAGAGTGCCGCGCGAAGCCTCCTCAAGTCCGCGAAGAGCCTGACCCACTTTGTCATCTTTCGACATGCGCATGCTCAGCGCGCTCGATATCGGCGAAGTTCGCCGTCCCGTTTGTCAGACACCGGTTCAAGCCCGTGGCGAGTTCGCAGCGCCCCAGCCAAGAAGCCACGCACAGAGTGCGACTGCCAGCCGGTAGCTTCCATCAATTCTGGGATTGTCGCGCCGCGTTTCGATTTTAGTAGCGCGACGATTGTCGCCGCTTTGTTCGTTTCGCGCGTAGCGGCCGTGGCAGCGGTGGAAATTTTTCTGGTTTCAGAGCTCAGGGTTTTCGTTTTGACATTCTGGGCACGAGCCATGATGGCGTCTCCTTAACGAGGTGCTGGCCCTATGCCGGCGCTCGCACTACCCAAAGCCCCGAACTTCCGCCGAGGTGGGCGAGGAGACACGTTTGCGTCGCGACGACGTCAGTAGTGCTTCCTTTTCCGACGAAGTCCAGTCGAAGTCCGCGCTAAAAACGATGGGGTAAGCCAGATTTTTCGGCTTTGTCGCCCGCTATATCCTATTAGCGGAAGTTGACGCATTGCATCGGGCGACACCTTGTCGGTCTCCGAGCAGGTCCGCTTGCTGGGGCGCCGCGTCTACCTTACGCGCTCCTCATTCGTTCGCGGCAGCATGCCTAACAATTCTCCACGGACTTTCGAAATTCTGAGGATTCGTAGTGTTGGCAGACTGGATGCCGCCACACGGTGGTGCAATGCTTGGAAAATGATGTGGGACAAACCGGAAAATCTGACAGTATCAGCGCTGGCGCGGCCCTTGCGCATCGCCTACCTCGTGGATGTCGGCGACTGCCCGAATGCGCTGCTCGATGCGATTTTTGCCGAGGCTTATGGACGCTGGGGTGGGCGGCGGACACTGATTGTGCCGGCGACAGCGCAAGGCACCGATCCCCGCTATGCGGACTGGCTCGACTACTTCGATGCCGACATTCTCTACAGCTTCGTCGCGCTCGACGATGCATCCGTTGCGCGGATACATGAGCGCTACGGACCGGCGCATCTAGTGAGGCACCGCGAGTTTCAGCGCGATCCGACCCGGGAGCGTAGCTTCCGCATCGAGTTGCCGGTCAATGGACTGTCGAGCCTGTCGGTGCTGCCGGTGTTTCGCGGTCGGACCTGGGGCTTTGATGGGCCGCCACTCGACGTGAAGGTGCTGAGCAAGCATTGGGATCGATCAGCGAGCCCCTTTCTCGAAGAGAACTTCGGTTTCCTGTCGAAGACGTTTGCAAACGGCATGATCGGGCGCACACACCCGGACGTGTTCACCTGCACCACCCTGATCACAGAAAAATCATTGGAGGACCGTCGCGAGGGCACGGATCCGAAGGCGACCCACCTGACGAGCGAGGCTGACGTGCTGACGGCCCTGGCCGCGCCCGGGGGTGCCTTGACGCTGGCGCAACTCAGCGACTGGTTCTGCCCCTGGCTCGATACCGGCGACGGGATCAGCGAGCCCGGTACCTCGATCGTAGTCGGGGACACGGTCCCGGATCGGTTGCTGTTCTGGAACATGCATCACCGCTTCGGTCGTCCCGCGTTCTCCGAGATTGCGGTCTTGCGCATTCCACCCGAGCGTGCGGCCGATGATGAGTTCTTGGATCAGATCAAGGCGCTGATCCGTCACCGTGGCGTGCGTGGCCACAACAATCATAACGACCATATCAGCCTGCGATCCTGTTCATTGGACCCGGAGGCGCTGGAAGCCCTCGCCGTGCGATTGCGACAGGGCAAGCATTATCTTGGGGTCAGCGTCTGCCGCGTGGCTGATCACGCCGCCGTCGTGCCGCGCTTCCGCAATCCGGACCGCGTGATGTTTCACACGGGTGGTGTGTTCGCCGAGCCCCCAGCAGAGGCCAGCGCGGAGTTTAACGGTAAGCGGGTGCCGGTGCCGACGGTCATGCCCTGGCACATGAAGGAGGGACTACCTCCGCCTGGCCTGCGCAACGGCCAGTGGATGGTCGATCTCACCATCAACCGTTATCAAGACCACGGGCGCTATGCCAATCAACGCGACGTGTGGGTGCTGCCCCGGCGGTTGCGGCTCGAGCGGGCGGTGACCGTCAACCGCGAGAGGGAGCGCAGCTTCGATAGTGAGGATCCGGCCCTGCGCGTGACGCGCAGCGGCCAGCTGGCGCTGGCGATGAGCACGGGCGTATCGCGGGCAGCGGTTACAATGCCAGATGATCTAGATGCCATTCGCATGGCCGTGTGCTGCAATCAGGAGTGGTTACTATTCGACCGTGATCGAAAGGACGGGCCCATTGCGCAGCCGCGCTTCGCCCTTGCAGAGGTGTCGGACAAAGGGCGCTACCTGATTGGTGTGCTAGGACTGTTCGACACGCTGGCTGATGCTTTCGGCGTGCTAATGAACGGGTTCTGGCGGGAGGAATTGCAGTGCCTGGGCGGCGTTCCGGCCGAAAAAGCCGACGCGGCGCGGGCCCGGCTGATCAAGCGGCTGCGCCGCCTCCTCGGACGACCCGATGGCCCACTGCACTTCTCGACCGAGGAGGAGATTGCGCGCCTGGCCCGTGAGTCCCTAAGAGCAGGCCGCATGCTCAGCCGCGAAGCCACTCACGTACACTATAAAAAACTGAAGGAGCGCTGGTCGGCTGTTGCCGAAGCCTTTCTTTCCGCACATCCTCGGACCGGCCAGGATGACGATCACTATCGCGATGAGGATTGGCTGTCGCGTTCCGTGCAATTCCTGTGTCAGCGCGAGGTGCTTTTTCAAGGGCGCGACTGGCGCTGCCGGTCGTGCTTCAATCGCAACTGGGTCGGTATCGATACACTGACGCGAACCATGACCTGCGCCGTCTGCCGCCGCGAGGAGCCAGCGCCGGTCGGCGGCGACTGGCAATTCCGACCCAATCCTTTCCTGGTCGAGGCCTACCGGGATCACGGCACAGAGGCTCTGGTGTGGGCGCTATGGCAGCTGTGGGACAGTTCGCGGCGTTCATTCTACTATGCGCCGTCGCTGCGGCTATGGCGTGAGTATCCAAAGGGCACGCGGGGCACGGCGGATGTGGAAGTCGACGCGATTGCGATTGTCGATGGCCGCGTGCATCTGATCGAGGCGAAGAGTGCGAGCGGTCTCGACAGCGCCGAGATCAAGAAGCTGGTGATCGCGGCCGGGCGCATCCGGCCCGATGTGCTGGTGATCGCCTGCATGGACGCGCCCACGGACGCGCTCCATCGGGCCGCCGGCGCGCTCCGCGAGTCATTGCCCGAGGGGATAGTGGTCGAGGTTATGACGTTCAAATCTGAGCACTTGGATCGTTCTCCTCTGCTTCCAAGCTAAAGGAAGGTCCGCTGTTCGAGGCACTGCGGCGATGTTTCGATATTCTTTTCTTGCTGAGTATCTAAGTCTGCGGTTGGCGGCTTCCTCTGCACCACGGACGTCGCGCGGTTGAGGGTCGACGCGAATGACCCGGAGCGGCCCTGAGCAGGTGCAGCACTGAACAGATAACCCGCTTCGCCATTCGCGCTACTCAACCGGTAACAGGTCCACCTGCGTCCAGCCGCCCGTCGCGGAGGCTGAAGATTCGATCGAAGCGGTCGAAGATCTTTTCGTCGTGGGTAACTGCGATGATCGCCGCGTTCTGCTCTACGGCGACCTTGCGCAAGAGATCCATCACGATTCCCGCCCTCTTGGAATCGAGCGCCGCTGTTGGCTCATCTGCCAGGATGATGCGCGGTTTGTTAGCCAAAGCACGGGCGATGGCGACGCGCTGCGCCTCACCGCCCGACAGTTTGGCCGGCATGGCATTGCGTCTGTGCCCCACCTCGAGATAGTCGAGCAGCTCGACAGCGCGGGTATGGGCCGTCACCGCATTGGCACCCGCCAGTTGCAGCACGAGCGCCACGTTGTCCGTCGCATCGAGAAACGGGATTAGATTGTGGAACTGAAAGATGAAGCCGATCTTGTCCAGCCGCAACTGCCTGAGATTTGGCCTCAGCCAGAGACCATCCTCAAGCACCCGCTCTCCATCGAGTTCCATCGAACCCGATGAGGGATCGAGAATACAGCCGATGACGTTCAGGAGCGTCGTTTTGCCCGAGCCGGACGGTCCAAGCAGCGCTACGACCTGGCCAGGGTGGACGTCGATCGAAACGTCACGCAATGCGTCGACACGGGCCTCGCCCTCGCCGAAGTGCTTCGAGATGCGATCGAGATGCACGAGCGGCCGATCTGACGCTTCAGCCATCTCAGCCTCCGAGTGCCGTTGCGGGATCGACGCGGAGAGCCGCACGAACGCCAAGACCGCTCGAGAGCAGACACACGGCGAACACGATGAGGCCGAGGATCATGACGTTGTCGGGCTCCAGCACCACACGTCGGGGAAAGTAGTCTTTTACGCTGAAGATAAGCGTAGCGCCGGTGGCGAACCCGATGAAACCGAGCGCAAGAGCCTGTTGCACGATCATACCGATGATGGTGCGGTCTGGAGCGCCGATCAGCTTCAAAGTGGCGATCTGCTTCAGCTTCTCCATCGTCATCGTGTAAATGATGAGCGCGATAATCACGGCAGAGACGACGAGCAGAAGCGATGTGAACAGCCCGATCTGGCGCCGTGCACGGTCGACCAGCGAGCGCGTGAGGATCAACTCCTGCGCTTCCTGGGTAATCGCGGAGTGATGCTTCCAACGGTGCACCGTCTCGGCCACAGCGTCGGGCGATGCGTTGGCGTGCAGTCGCGCGACAACGGCATTGACGGTATCGCGGCTGGAGTCCCCGGTGCCACGCGCCAGCTGGACTCGCGCGGCGGGCGGCGCCAGGTCGAATTGCAGCTTCTGCGCATCTGGCAGTGTGATGTAGACGGCGGGGTCTCCGCCGGAGTTCACTTGGTGGCGCGTCAGTCCGACGACGGTGAACACATGGCGTCCAAGATGGATGCGTTCGCCCAGGGTTAGGCCTGAGCTCTTGTCGGCGACCATCTCGTAATGACTGCGGGCAATCTCACGGCCTTCCGCGATCTGCGGCGGTCCGCCGGGGCGGGTCAATTCATAGCCGATGACGTAGAGCCGGAGCTTGTCGCCTCCATGCTCGGCTTCGACCGTCTGATAGGTGATGCTGCCCGCAGCGGTCACGTCGGCAATGCGCGCCACAGCCTCGCGGATATCTCCGGGAATTCGCGAGGCTTCGGCGAAGGGGCCACGTGTATTGGCTTCCACGACCCATAGATCGACAGCGGGCGCCCGCGCGATCGTCAATGCATCGACGACGAGCCCACGATAGATGCCGATCATGGCCAAAACGACGCCAAGGAGCAATCCGAGCCCGACACAGGTCAGGAGGAAGCGGCCGAGGCTGTGTCGAATATCGCGATAGGCGAGATTCATTGCGGCCTCGCTTCGCTCACGCGCGCAGCTCGGCCTTCCTTGAAGCCGCTGTCTAGGCTGATAACGACGCGCGCACCTTCATTTACGCCATCGACGATCTCAAGGCGGGCGTCCTCAGTGCGATGCCGGAACTTGACGAGGCGGCGGTGCAGCCGGCCATCCTCGACAGTCCAAACCATGCCCTGGCGCCCGTCGTATCCATGCACAGTGGCTGCAGGCACCAGCAGCGCCTTATCGAGTGTGGCGACGGTAATCCAGAACTCCACCTGCTCGCCCAGAAACACGCGTGGCGGCGGATTTTCGCCTTTGATGTAGACACGGCGCTCCTCCGTGACGCGGTCGCTTTCGAGACCGATGCGCTCGACTTTGCCGGTGAATGATTCCTGAGGGCGCGAGCGTAGACGAGCATCGACCTGTTGACCTTCGCTGATGAACCCCGCACGGGCTTCGTCGACATAGGCAAGGCCCCAGTAACTGCCTGCGGCGATCAGGGTGAAGATCGGATCTGCGGCCTTGACCACGGTTCCGAGTTCTTTGTGACGCTCGATCACGATGGCATCGTAGGGTGCAACAAGTGTGCGGTGCCGCAGCAATGTCTCTTCGAACTGAACCTGTGCCTTGGCATCGGTCAGCTGTGCGCGAGCGCTTATGATTTCACTTTCGGCAACAACAACATCGGCTTTCGCCACCGCCTCGTCCCGCACAGCCTCCTCCGCCACCTGCTGAGAGACGATGTCGCGGCCAACGAGCGCCTTCTTGCGATTGTTTGCCTCCTGCTTCTGGGCGAGCACCGCGCGGGCCTTCTCCAGGTTGGCCTCTGCCCTGGTGATGTTGACAGTAGCGATCTCAAGTGCAGCGTGGGCCTTGGCTACCTTGGCCTCCTGTTCATTCTGGCTGAGACGCGCAAGGATCTGACCTTCCGTCACGCGGTCGCCGTGGTCGGCATGAAGCTCGGTCAGCGCCGCGCCAACCTCGAACCCAACCTTCGACAGTACGCGCGCTTCCACGGTGCCGAGGCCGAAAACGCGGACGGGCACACTCTCCTCTATGGTCGCTACGCGGACGGAAACGGGGCGATTTGCCAGAAATGCATATGTGGAAAATCCGAGTGCCACGATACCTACGGCGATCAGCATGGTGCGCCACAGCCGCTTGTTCCCCAAGATTGGAAGCTGCCAATTCATTCGTGTCTCAGCCCCGATTGCTGCTTGCCGTGCCTGCAAAGCGATGAAGATAACCGGCGAGACAACGGTTCATTTGGGCCCTTCCGCCAGGGGCCGCCAACCCTGGTGATCGAAGTACTGCGGGTATAGATTGAGAGCCTTCACGACGCGCTTGATGCCTGCCTTCGACGCGGGGTCGGCGGCAAGGGCGTCGGCGCCCTCGAGGAAATCATTGAGCAGCACGTGAAGTGCAGCATCCGCCCTGGGCTCCAGCTTACAGTTCTCGACCAGGAACTGCACCTGAACCTTGATCGCGCCCGAAAGCGCCGTCGCCTCGTCCTTGGTGAGCGGCCGCGCCGTGGATGCAGCGACGATGGGCGCCACGCCATCGCGAATGCGCTCCAGCCCCTGCCGCAAGGGGGCATCTGTCGCCCATCGCTTGCCGTCATTAAGGGCAAGCTCCCACATCCCGTGCTGCCCGTGGCCATGTTCGGCCGGACCGTACAGATGAAGGAGCGCGATTGCCCCGACACCGGCGAGAGCGAGCATGAGCATGGAGATGAGAAGGTTGCGGCGTGTCATATTGGATGGCTCCGGCTCGCGCGAACTCCTGCCACTTGGGCATCATGCCCGAAGGCCGTGGGAACCCGAGCTAAAGCAGGACCGCCACTATGGATTGATCCTGCCTCACTCATCTCCTTCCAGGAACTCACCCTTGTCAGCGGTGCGGTGGCACGCGATGCAGTTGGCTTTGGATTTGATCTTCGGGTCACTAAAGCGACTCGCCGCGATTTCGTCGTGCTCCCGCTTCCAGTACGGTGTTTCTGTGATCCGAAGCGGAACGGTGTCGGCGCCGAGTCCCTTGGTGAAACGGGCTCCCCCCTTTGTGGCTGGGGCATCGGCTGCATGTGCCGCGAGATAAGTCGCTATATCATCCTGCACTGCTTGGTCGAGGGCGGCATTCTCGCCGAAGTGATTGGCAAGGTCGCCCATCATCTTGGTCCACGATCGGCTGGGCAGCATCTGCGGCGGAAAAGCGATATGGCATCCGCCGCATTCCTTGAGCGTCGCAGCATGGTCTATGGGGGAAACCTTCACCCCTTCGTCGGCACGGAGCCCCGATAGGCCTAAGGTAAAAACTATGGTCGAAAGCAAAGCGAGGCGCTTCATGGCTTCCTCCTATTTCGCTGAAAGATACGTGATGAAATCGCCCTTCTCGACGGCAGTGCACTCGCGCCCGAGCACGCTGTTGCAGTTGCGGCCAAACCATTTGTTGACTTCTTCGACCTTGTTGAAGCGGCTGGGATTCTTCGACACGGCCATGGGCTCTATGCGCTTGCCAGCCCGCGTTTCACCGGCGGCTGTCGGATCCTGTGAATGGCACGAGGTGCATGATGGCGTGTCGGGCTTTCCGCCCGTGTGCTTGGCGGCAAAGAAGGCCTGCCCACGCTCTGCAGAGAACCCACCAAAAGCTGGATCAGCTTTCTTGGCCTCTTCGGCGAGTGTGGCCAGAATGGCGTCCCGGGCAGGATCGGCTGCAGCAGGCAAAACCATGGCCAAATTGGTTAAACTCAATAGACTTATGAGTGCGATCTTGCGTGAGTTGCTCATCTCTGCGCCTCTCGAAGTAGTCAATATCGGCTCTGTTCGACCTGCAGTTCTTGTTCGATCGCGTGTACCCTAATCCTTGTCAGCTGACGGTTGACTGACGTTTGGATGCCGTTCAGGGGCGTGAGACCTTTGGCATCTCAATCTTCTGATCATCGAAGCGGCCGGTGTCAGCGTCCTTATGGCAGGCAGTACAGTTGCTCGATGATTTGACGGCGGCTGACTGAAAGATTTTAGTATCGATTTGGCGGTGCTTTGCCACCCAGTAGGATGTCTTCGTTATCTGCATAGGATCTGAAGCTGAAACCAACCTGAACCTATTTGCAGCTTCGGTGTCCCAAGATTCCGCGGAATAAGCGGATAAGTAACGCGCAATCTCGTCTTTCTTATCGGCAGGCAAGCTCGCATCTTCGCCAAAATGTTCATCCAGCTCGGCAAGCAGTTGCTCCCATGACGTCTTCGGCAAGAGGCTGGGGTGGAACGACCAATGACACGCGCCGCACTCGCTACGATATGTTGCATTTTCTGGCATGATCGGAATGCCAAGTGGCGGCATGCGCGAAAGCCCGTAGAGCGTTGCACTTGAAAGCGACGTTATCAGAAGCATCACCGCTCCAGCTGCGAGCGGGCGCGCCGCGCGCGGCGTTGGTACCCTGAAGCCTCGTGGCAGCGGCATACGGCCGTCAATCATGCCGCGGGTCAGATTCACGTTCTGAAGCCAGCTTTCGACCAGAACACCCGCGATATGGATGGCGATCATGGCCAGAGCCGCGAACGCTAGGAACTCATGCACCTCCTTCCCAGCATGGCCGACCGCGTAACCGACGATACCGGCTAATGGCCCCTGCTTCTCCTCGCCCGCCTGCACCATCAGACCTGTCGCAACAAGCCCTAGAAAGACGCCAAAAAAGGCGAAGATCATCAAAGCGCCCACCGGGTTGTGCCCAACGTAGTGGGGTGGTCTGAGCAGTGCCAGTCCGCGCACGTACGCCCCAAGGTAGCGTGTCGAGCGTGCCAGGTTGATGAGGCGCGCGTATTCGGAGCCGAAGACGCCCCAGATCAAGCGAAACGCGAGTAGGAGCACGATCGCATAGCCGGCAAATAGGTGCGTTCCCATCCACCATTCCGGGGCCAAGAAACCGGTGAGCATGGCGACGGCGACAGATACCACGAGCAGCCAATGAAACAGCCGCGTCGGCCCATCCCACACGCGCACCATCTGCGGGGGCTGGGAGCCCTCATCGCCGGCGACAGCGTAATTCTGCCCCGTCATGGCCGGCCACCCTGGGTCAGGCCAAGGCGCCACCCGAACATGCCGAGCCAAGCCACAGCGGCAACCATTGAGATGCCGCCGACATTGACCAGGAGCGGGGGCACGCCGAGGACTACCTCAGAGAGTATTCCGAGTGGGATGAGCGTGCCAGCAAGTGCGAGGCCGGCGATCCACCGGGCGGAACTCTGCTGCACAATCAGAGCGAGACCAACCGCAATGTTGATCAGCGCAAACAAGTTCCCATGCCCATGGGCGAGCCGCGAGTCGAAATGCTTGCCCATGGCATAGTCGGCGATCCATTGCTCCTCGCCGGGCGCAAAGTCGCGCAGATAGATGAGGAAGAAGCCGTAGACCATGAACCCGACTAGAAATAGGAGCCGTGTCGCGATGTTCACTCTGCCTTTCATAGCGCGCTCCCGAGCCCCGCTCGTGGGACAACCCTCAAGCTCGGCAAGACATGAGCGCTCGACAAGCGGTCATGCCCCGCCTCAGCGTTGCAGCGTCCTATTTCGCCTGCCCTTGCCCTTTGCCCGGGCCGGTGGTGTCGAGCGCGGTCTTGCACGCTGCCGAGACCTTGTCCTTGTTGGACTCGAGGCAGGCCCGAACATCGCCCTGGCCATGTTCCTTGCCGGCGCAGAGCTTCGGGATGTCGTCCTTGCAGGCGGTCGCCACGGGACCTCCCTGCGCTGAGGCGACACCTGTCAGAGAAAAGCTGGCAAGCATCGCTGCTTCAATCGCTGTGAGTCGCGGGTACGTCATGGAATGGGGTTCCTTGTTCGAATTTAATCCGCCTACGACGTCAGAGAGCCCGACGTCATTGGGCGGATCTTGGTGCTCATTCGACACCAACGCGGACCAATGTCCAATGACAACAGTCAAGTGCTCAGATGCAGTCAATCACCGTCTCGAGGCACGTAAGGGTCGCTCGGTGCTCAGGCAAACGTGTCGGCCATGAGAGCGTCAAACCACTTGCCCATGTCCTTGAAGTTGTCCGCGGTCCAGCTCTGCGACGCAGCAAGTGATTTCGGCACAGCCACCATTGATTTCGTCGCGGCATCAAACTGGAAGACGGCATTGAGCCAAGTTGCCTCCGTGCGCGAGATGGTCGAATAGCAGGCGGAATTCGTGACGGGGGAGGGATCCGGCTGTCCGCCGGAGAAGATCCGCGCCAGGGCATCGGCACAGACTTTTGCCTCTTGGTTGGCGATGTGGCCGGCTTTGGGCTGAGTGGTCGCGCAGGAATCGCCAATCACATGCACGTTCGGCGCGGCCTTGCTGCCGTAGCTCAGCACATCCACAGGAGCGAAGCGCTCGTTGCTACCGGTAATGAGTCCAGAAGCTGCAACCAGAGCCCCTGCACGATGCGGCGGGATTACGTTGATGACGTCTCCACGAACCTGACCCGCATTCGTCGATAGCAGCATCTGCGCGGAATCAGCCGAGGTGACCTCCACACCGCTGCGGTACTCGATTACCTGGGCGTAGAGTCCTGAAAATGCGCGACCGAAAATGTCCTTCTCGACTGCGATTTCCGGATTGGCGTCCAGGAGGATGAGCTTGGCGCGCGGCTTGGTCGTCTTGAGCCAGTCCGCGATCAGGCAGGCACGCTCATAGGGACCCGGCGGGCACCGGTAAGGTGCCTTGGGAACGGTCAATACGACGATCCCATTCTCCGGCATTCGGCCTAACTGCTTGGCCAACAAGTCCGTCTGATCACCCGCCTTCCAAGCGTGAGGCATTCGGGTGTCGTCCAGGCCGGGAACGCTTTCAAAGTCGATCCCGGGCGCCATCACGATACGGTCCGCAGTCAGCTGCTTTCCGGACGTCAGCTTTACAGCCACGCGGACTGGATCCACCTCGGCAACATCGTCGATGATGACCTCGACCCCATAGCGGTTGCGGAGTGTATCGTAGCCAAACGTGAGATTGGGGATCGTCCGCTGCCCTGTGAGCACGAGGCTGCTCATAATGTTCGAGACGTACTTGGCATTGCGTTCAACTAGCGTGACGGCCACGTCATCGCCCCACAGGCGCAAGTACTTGGCGACAGTCGCACCACCCATGCCGCCACCGATCACGATCACACGAGCCTTGGGCGTGATTGGCGGAGACAGCGCCCAACCGGAGCGCGGCAGCACCGTGAGGGCGGCAACGGAGCCAATGAGAAACGCCCGGCGATCCATGGCAGCATCCTCACCGTTGTTGCGACAGCCACTGGACGAGGTCGCGGAGCTGTTGCTCGGTGTACCCCATGGCGTGGTGGGTCATGATGCCCTCTCCTGCGGCACCAGATTGGTACTTGTGCATTTTTCTAAGAAGCTTGCTGGCCGATTTTCCCGTCAGCCGGTCGAACCCTGGTGCCGCATCGGTCGTGCCATGACACTGCGCGCAGTTTGAAGCGAGAAGCCGCCCGGGCGGACTCACTGCGCCTTGAGCCAGGCAAAGCGAACTCACGGCAATGAGGAGGCCGACGGCACCAGACGCAACTCCGACACACCGGATCACGTTGGTCCGACCACTGCGGATGCCTGAACGCATATCCGTGCTTCGGTCGCTATAGCGCTCCATCGGGCACCTCGCGTTTCATCACTGAAAAGCTCATCGCCCCCAGTTAAGTGGCCCGTGCCGTCGAGAGGCGTGACAACAAAGTTATCCTAGCTCTCCGAACCGAGGGTCGCCTTGACTTTTGTGAACGATCGGGGCGTTGCGATCGTTGTGGGTCAGGGTCGATGTTTACGGGCAGAGATCGGCGATCCCTTCCCTCGCCTCAAGTCCGATCTGAGAACCGCAGTAGCCGGCAGATGGAGCATTGCCAGCGCTGATGTCAGCTTCTGCATAGCGCATCGGGCCGGGTCGCGCCTGCCTAGCGTTAACTGAAGGCGCCTAGTGGCCCAAGGCGTCGGGCTGGCCACGGTCGGTATTGGATCGCTCCTGAGATAGGCGACTAAAAGCCAGCTGCGCCCGACTTGACGCCAGCGCGGGTCAACGTCTGCCCACCTAGGTCCAGCGGAAGCGCATTTTTGCTGCTCCCGAAACTGATTACGAGATGGTTCCGACGGCAGCTTCCTCTGCACAGTCACCGTCCGCGTCGGGTCAGGCGGCGTTAGTGACCCTCAGCTGACTACGTGTCCGTGGGCAACATTAATGTTGTCGGCGGCGCCGCTCTGCGGGGGCTTCTATGTTGCTAGATGACGAGGTCTGAATTTCAGAGGCAGCTCACACGATCTAGTGATGGGTTCAATTCCGGGCGAACCGATCGCGGTATAAGGTGCTACGCGCTTTGATTGTCGGCCGGTCGCCACGAACAACTCCGATGATCCCAGTTTTGAAAAACGACATGGGATGCTGCCGATTATGTCGCGCTTTGTCCGACAGTGGACGGGGTGCAATTGACTTCGGTCATGACGGCCCACCGCTTACTCTGCTATAGGCTAGCTCGCACTCGGCAAGTAAAGATCGAGGTGGAGGACGCCATGGACTATCAAGCGTACGTAGAGCGCGTCGAGGCGCACGAAGTGCAGATGCGGGCCGTGATGTCGGCGCGTGGCGCGACACACGAAATGGCCGCTTTGAGCGATGCGGGTCTCGGCTGGATGTCAGCTCAAACGAGATGCATCTTCTGTAGAAACGCCGATAAGTGTGCAAGCTGGATGGCAGACAGGGATACGGCACACAATCCCCTGGATTTCTGTCCAAACCTGGGATTTTTCGACCAATTTTCTGAGCCGAAGCCCGACTAAGCCGATCCCTCGGTCGGCTTTTTCCTGTTTGCAGAGACTCGCTTGCTGGCGGCTGCCTTATTCAGCGTCGATGTCGTAATCAAATTGAGAAAGTTCTTCCAATACACGAAAATCCTGCACGGTGATTTGGCTTCCGGATACATGAACTCCGTACTGACTGAGACTGGCAAAGACGCGCGAAAGACTCTCTGGCTTTAAACCAATGAGAGACGCCAATCGTCTCTTCGATATCTGCAGTTGGATTGTTCCGCTCCCACCGGCACCCTCGTGCATTCCCACGAGATAATGCGCAAGACGCATTTGGGCCGAACGAAGTCTTTGGCTTCTCAGTTGGCGAACGAGCGAGCGGTAGGCCTCGCTGATCGCGGTCGCCGTGGCGATGCTCAATCCTTGATCACGGCGCAAGGAGGAACGGAACTTTCCAGCGGGAATACATAAAATGCGAGCTTCGGTAACCGTCCGGGCGGACATCAAATAGGGAGCATCCGTGACTACGGCCGCAAGTACGAAGGGTGTGTTTTTTTGAACCAGAGTAATGCACGACTCGCGTCTGCCATGACGTATAAAGAGTTCTACTGTACCCTCGAGAAGAATATGCAGGAAGGTCGGCCGTAATCCTTCGCTGAAGACGACTTTCCGAGCAGGTAGTTCGACCACGGACGTATCATCGATGAGGCGTTGAAATTCCGAGGCCGACATACCGGCTAGAAGTTCAGGCTCTGTGGACGCGTTGTGTAACCCATTGTGCATGAGCGGTCTGCCAAGGGACCCGACGATTGCTAGAGTTTACCGGCCGCTTTGAAGACCGAATTGACAGTTGTGAAGACGGCCTCGGGAAATTGATCAATCGCACATGGGAGAGCTTCTTAAACGTCAGGGACTTGGCGACTTCATCTTCCCAATCTTGATGCAAATCAATGTGCTTGAGCGCTATTGGCTGAATCCTCTCAGCACAGGTTGCCGCGTGCGAGCGCGCGGCTGCTAGCACAAGGTGTGCGGCCATTACGGGGTTTCACAATGGCGGTCGTCCATCAATTCGGTCGGGCAAATGCTGCGACCCCTTCGAAAGGTGATGCCTGTGTTCTCGGGGGCAATCGCGCTTTCGGCCGGATGCGCGTCTATCAGCCGGGTCATACGCTGTTCGCACAGGGGGAATCATGCGCGGGCGTCTATATTCTCAATACGGGCATCGTCGGACTGAGGCGAAGTGACGAACATGGAAATTGTGCGCTTGTCAGTTTAAGCGGCCCTGGCGAGCTTGTAGGCTACCGTGCGTTCCTTGCCAGTGACTTTCACAGCAATACTGCGGAGGCGCTGACGCCCTGCAGAGTGCTCTTTATTCAATCGTCGGATCTCAGGCGGTGGCTTGCTGAGTCTCCGCCCGTTCGGGACTACTTCATACACAAGGCTTTGTCCGACCTGAACCGGGCACAAACAATGTGCGCGGGGCTGCTCACCGAAAGCTTGAAAAGCCGCTTCATCAAGTTGCTGCTTCGGATAGGCGACATGAGCCCCGCACAGCGGGCCGACCAGCCATTTTTAGTGGAAGTCCCGGTTCAGCGAAAGGACATCGCTGCGCTATTGGGTGCCGCACCTGGATCCCTCTCCCGTCTGTTGAGCGACCTCGAAGAGGAGGGGCTTATTGTCATTGATGGGCGCTGGATTGATTTTTCGGGTGCTGCTCGTGCGATGGATTTCGTAGCATCGCCGTCGTGCGTTGAAGGAATGCCCCGGTCAGAGATTCTAGCCTTTTTGATAGAGGCACGTCTTGCTCTACTCTCGATGATCGACGCACGCGATGCTGCGACCCGCGAGGCACTTAACGTGACAGTGCAGACAGCGAGCAGGAGACTCGATGCGAAATTGAGCCGGGTCAGTGACGGCGCCGTCAGGGAGGCACACACGTTCCGATGTGTGTGGGATATGTTCAAAACCACACGCCAGACTGAGATTATTCCGGCGGTCTTTTCCGGACGCATGGACCGTGCACGGGAAATTGCGACGGGGGTCCAGGGCGAACGCCTCGCCACGATGAAAGAGATCCTCATGTCGACGAAGTAGTTCGTTGCAAACTCGATCCGTGCGACCGATCCTCACTCCGCGATCACGATGCTTGTCCTGGCTCTGGAAACGCAAGGACAGAAAAGGCGCTGCCGATCGGCTGCATTGAGACATGAATCTTTGTGGATCATATCGCCTTCGACATAGGCCGTCGCGCATTCTCCGCAACCGCCCGTAAAGCACCCGGGGGAGATAGCAACTCCGGCTTCGAGAAGGACCTGAAGAGCTGTCTGGTTGGCCTCGACGTTGAGAGTGCAATCGCTCCAAGCGAGATAGATTTCAAAACTTGCGCCGTCCGGCGCCCGGGGCGTCACGACAGCCTTGCTGCTCATTGGCGCGATCGGACGAGGAGCGGGCCATAGACGACGAGGAAGCCGGCAAAGGCGAGACACCACGCCGTGGCCGACACGGTGAGCATCGGATCGCGCAGGATACCGAACGCGGCGACAATGCGTGCCAGAGCCGATGTAATTGCGAGTGCATAAATCACCTGCGTTGGCACCGCTGCGGTTAGTTCCTGTCCTGTGTGTCCGCGCGTCGCACGCGTCATGACAGCAAGAGTCATGATGCCAATGGCGCCTGCGGTCCAACCGTGCAGTGCGCCGGTCGGGCTGACCATCCCGGGCTGGAGAATGCCCAGTCCGAGCAGGAGAAAGCCGAGAGGGACGAAAGCATAGGCGATGTGCAGGATCAGCACGAGCGGTTCGGCCCATGTGCGGTAACCGGCCCAGCGAAAAAGCCGGACTAGATTGAGGACCGCGGCAGCGAATGCCATGACAGCGGTGCCAGGATTGGTTGGCATCAAGACCCAACTGCAAAGGGTCAACGCGCTGACCACCAGTATCAAAGCGTCGAAGCGATCGAAGACCACTGGAAGCCGGCCTGCTTCGCGCCGCGCAAGCCAGTTGCGTGTGAAGCTCGGGATGATGCGTCCACCGATAAGCTGGATCAGAAACACGGTCGCAGCCACACCTAGGCGCGTTCCGTAGCCGTCGGTACTGCCGGTGATTGCCTCGGCGTGAAATAGCGCGTTGGCGATCCACAACAGGGCAACCACGGCCAGGACCTTAAGGTTGCGAGTATTGTTCCCGGCTATGATTTCCCGGGCGATCACTGCTCCGAGCGCGGACAGAAAGATGAGGTCGATAGCGGCTGCGAGCGGTGCGCCGATCAGCTCCGACGTGATGAGTGCAATTCGGCCCGCGACCCAGGCGACAAACAGGAGCAGCAGAGGGCGACCGACGACGGGCAGGCGGCCCGTCCAGTTCGGAACTGCTGTCAGAAGGAACCCGGCAACCACCGCTGGCACATAACCGAAAATCAATTCGTGGACGTGCCACTGAACCGGGGACAACGTTATTGGAAGTGCAACTCGCCCTTGAAGCATCGAGAGCCATAGCGCCATGGCTGCCAAGGCCCACAGGCACCCAAAGAAGAAGAACGGTCGAAACCCGTAACTGAGAATCGCTGGCCCCTCATACGAGCGGATCTGTTCGGCACTGGTTGCCATGGACATCTTTCCCCGATGCGGTGGTATCCCCGCGTGCCCAGTCCTGGCGCCTTTGGTCTACGAGGAGGCACGAAGCTAAATAGGCATTTGAAATTCTACTTTAGACGCCCATAATGGGTCATCGCAATGCGTGTTTTTGTCGGAGGTGCCGGCCCCGTTGAGAGTTTGTGATGGGGACGTGTCACGTGCCGTTGGAAGGACACGCTGCCCATCCTTTCGTTGCAACATCTGGTGAAGTAGACCTTGCCGTCTCACGCCACCGCCGTTCTGGATACTCTCACATGCGCTTGACGTCCTTTACGGATTTCGGATTGCGCACACTGATGCGTCTGGCGGGCAATCCCGAAGTTCTTTTCACGACTGAGCAGATCGCGCAGGAATTCGCGATCTCGCGGAACCATTTGACGAAAGTGGTTGGAGAACTCGCATCCGCCGGATTCATCGTCACGCAGAGGGGTGTTAAGGGCGGTTTCCGCCTCGCGCGCGCTCCCGGAGATATCAGCATCGGTGAGGTGGTGCGGCGATTGGAGGCCCGCCATGCGCTGGTTGAGTGCTTTCGCGCCGACGGTGGACTATGCGTTCTCACGCCGAAATGCCGGCTCAAATCCAAACTGGCGGTAGCGGCCGAGAAATTCCTGACCGAACTCGACAAGACGACGCTTGCCGAATGTGCCTATCCCGCGCGGGGAAGCCGATGACGGGGAATGGCTGGGTTGACCTCGGGCTTGCCTTTGCTTTCTTCCTGGCGTCGCATGCAGTTCCCGCAAGGCCGCCGGTACGGCGCGCCTTGGCGGGCCGCATCGGCGAACGAGCCTATCTCCTCGCCTACTCGCTCGTGTCGATTGTCGCTTTAGGCTTGCTGATCATGGCGGCGGGGCGGGCGCCGTATGTCGAACTCTGGAGTATCAAAGAGTGGCATATGGGTGTGCCACACGTTGTCATGCCGTTCGTGTGTTTGCTGATCACGTTCGCGATTGCCGCTCCCAACCCTTTGAGCTTTGGCGGCAGGGCGCCTGATGTCTTCGATCCGGACCATCCCGGGATCGCTGGTGTTGCCCGTCATCCATTGTTGCTGGCACTCGCGCTGTGGTCTCTAGCGCATCTTATGCCCAATGGAGATCTGGCGCACGCGCTGGTGTTCGGGCCGTCAGCGGCGTTTGCACTCGCCGGCATGCTGATGATCGACCGGCGCAAGAAGAGGCAATGGGGCGAGGCGGAGTGGAACCTGTTGGCAGCGAAAACATCACTGGTGCCGTTCGCGGCACTTTTGAGCGGCCGCTGGCGACCAGATCTCAGGCGACTCAACGGCGGTGCAGCCATCCGGCTGCTTGCCTCGCTCATACTATATTTGGTGCTGGTTGCCGCGCATGAACCTGTCATCGGCGTAACGGCGACGTCTGGACTTTGGAACTGAAGAAAGCGCGTCATGCCCATGCGGTTGTTCTGGTTGTCGGTTGGATACGTCGCACTTGCGTGCGGCGTTGCCGGTATCTTTCTACCTCTCGTGCCGACGACACCGTTTCTCCTGCTGGCGGCCTTTTCATTCGCACGTTCGTCCCCCGCGTTACACGATTGGCTCGTCACACATCCCCGCTTCGGCCCACCCATCCACAATTGGAATCATCACGGCGCCGTCAGCGGTAGAGCCAAGGTGGCAGCAATTGCCGTCATGATACTCACGCTGGGCGGCAGCGCGGTGATGGGGGTCTCGCTGGGGATTCTCGCGACACAGGCCGCCGTGATGCTGGCGGTTGCGGCCTTTCTTCTGACCCGCCCAAGCGGCCCGGATCAAACAGCTTAGAGAGCCATGAAATATGGACGATATCGCAATTGCACGGGCCCTACATGTCCTCGCCATCGTTCATTGGATCGGCGGCGTATCGATGGTGACGCTCGTTTTACTCCCGAGTTTGATGCGATCGGTGCCGGCGGCCGACCGCCTTGCGCTCTTCGAACGTATTGAGGGCCGGTTTGGTAAGCAGGCACGCGTCAGCACGATCATTGCCGGTGTGTCGGGGTTCTACATGACCGAGAAACTCGACGCCTGGGATCGCTTCGGCGATCCTTCTCTCTGGTGGATGCATGCCATGGTGGCTGTTTGGGCGATCTTTACGTTCGTGCTGTTCGTTGCTGAGCCTCTCTTTCTGCACCGCTGGTTCCACGAACGGGCCTCACGCGAACCGGAAGGGACGTTCCAGCTCGTCTGGCGCATGCATATCGTCCTACTGAGTGTCAGTCTGGCCGCCGTCGCGGGCGCCGTTCTGGGTTCACATGGCGTCGTGTTCTGATGAAACGGGAGCAATCCGCCATTAATGGCTGGTGCCTTCGGAGAACGTAATCTTATTGAAGACGTTGTACTTCCCTGACGGCTTGCGCATCGGAATGCGGCGCACCTCCTCCAGTGTTTTGGCATCGTAGATAATCACCGCTCCGTCCTGCTCCCAAACAGAAACCCAGGCATGACGGCCGTGCCGGTCGAACTCTGTATGCGCCACGGTTGCGCCGGGAACAGGTCGCAGCGTCTTGGTGATCTTGAGTGTCTTTTTGTCAATCACATGCATGGCGTCCTTGTTCGGACCAAAGAAGACATCCGCCCAGACGTAGTCCGATGTTTCATGCGATCGGAGAAAGAAGCCTGGCCCGTCTGTCTTGATTGTGTCGACAATCGACCACTTCTCCACATCGATGATGCTGAGCTTGGCCTCCTTGAGGTGCGGCGTGGCCATCACCCGCCGCCCGTCACGCATCCAGCTGATGCCAGAACCAAGGTGCGGCATGCCGGGGAGCGGTAACTCGGAAATTTCGCGGCCGACCACAAGATTGACCACAACTCCGCGGTCGCCCTCGCGCGAGGCGCCGATGAGATTTCGATAGTCGACATCGAAGAAAAAGTCGTCGAGGGGCTGCGATACGGCAATTCGGCGACGTGCAAATAGTCCTTGCGATGAGGGAAGCGCTTCCACCATTCCGCCTTCGTGGCTGTGAACGTAGCCTTCAAAGACCGGCGCGGCATTCGGGTCGGTTGCAATCTCCCAGATCTCTGGAACGTCCTTCAGGGCCAGGATGAAGCTCTTGCGCGTGGGCGCCTGATAGACAGCCGAGACGCGCGACGCTTTTCCGTTTCGGTGGGCCACATCGAAGATGCGTGCCACGGAAAGATCTTCCGCCGCCAGGATGGTCAAAGTGTGAGGCAGGTAATTGGCGACCGCGAGCCACTGGCCGTCATGAGAGATTGCAATGTTGCGGGAGTTAAGACCGGCACGAATCCGCCCGACCTCCTTCAAAGACCACAGGTCGTATTTTTGAACCCATCCATCGCGAGACATTATATAGACGAACCGTCCATTGGGCGTGAACTTCGGACCGCCGTGGACCGCAAATGGCGTCGCGAAGCGGTCGAGCCGCTCGAACGTGTCGCCATCCATGACTGAGACATGATGATCGCCTGTCTCAACGACGAGGAAGAGGTTCAGCGGATCGGATTGATATGCCGGCTTTGTGAGCACTTCTGCCGGGGGCGCGAGCACCCGGCTTTGCGCGATGTCGGCAGCTGTCCAGGCCGGGACGCTGTCCAAAGGTGTTGTCAGATACTGAGCGAGCGCGTCGATTTCAGCCTCGGATAGCTGGTCTGAAAAGGCCGGCATTTGTGTTGCGACGCGCCCCTTTGCGATCACCTCGGTGAGTGCGGCGCCGCGCAGTCGCGTCAACGCCTCCGGAATCAGCGCGGGTCCTGTGCCGCCCAGCCGTCCGCTGCCATGACAGGCTGCGCAATGCTCGACATAGAGCTGTGACGCCTGCGTTTGGGCGTGAGCGACGCTGAAAAAAAGGAACGCGAAACTAAAGAAAGCGATGCGCCGGATCATGGCGGGTGCCTCGAAATGGTGTCAACGGAACGCGCGCAATGCCTTGGGCGGAAAGATCCAGCCCGATTTCTGCATCGCTCAGGTAGCAGGCGGGATCGGCCTCCCAGGGATCGCCGGTGAGTTGGAGTGCGCGGATGCGCGTGTTGCCGCCGCAGATGCTCTTGAAGGCGCAGGCCCCGCAGCGGCCCTTGAGTGGCCGCGGCTTCATGCGCAAGCCGGCCAGCATCGGATCGGACAGATCCTCCCATATGGTGCTGAACGGGCGGTTCCGGACGCTGTCGATCGAGTATCCGGACCAATAGGTATCGGGATGAACGATGCCCTGCGTATCGATGTTTGCAACGCCAAATCCGGACGAGTTGCCGCCCCACACCTCCAGATGCTCCTTCAGATGGGCGACGCGTTCTGCGGGAAATTGCCGGGCTGCCCACTGTAGAAAGTAGACGGCGTCAGCATCGTTGTTTCCGGTCACGATATCCAGATCGCAACCTTGCAGGGCCGCTTGCCATGCCCGCTCGATGAGCAGGTCCATGGTGGCGCGTGTAACCGTCCAATCGGTGTCGTCGGCGCGATGCTTGTTGCCGCGGCCGGCGTAGACCAGATGGGATAGGTAGAACTTTTCGACACCCTCTGCATCGGCGAGGGCGAGAAGCTCAGGCAGTTGGGTCGCGTTGTCGTTTGTCATCGTGAAGCGCATGCCGACCTTGATGCCACGCTCCTTACATGCGCGGATGCCTGCGAGTGCCGCAGAGAAGGCGCCGCTCTGACCGCGAAACCAGTCGTTGGTGGCCCCGATACCATCTAGGCTGATGCCGACGTAGTCGAAGCCAATGCTGGCGATTTCGTCGGCAAGTTCGCCGGCAATCGGCGTGCCGTTGGTGGACAGGGCGGTATAGAGTCCGTGCCCCTTCGCCCTGCGCGCAATGTCTAGCGTATCGGGTCGCGACAGCGGTTCTCCTCCCGAGAGGATCAACGCCGGAATTCCATACGCGGCCAAATCGTCTAGAACTGTGTTGGCTTCCGACGTCGTCAATTCACCAGGGAAATGATGGTCGGCGGCCACGGCGTAGCAGTGACGGCATTTGAGATTGCAGCGCCGGGTCAGGTTCCAGATCACGACGGGACGAACACGGCTGGTCCGTCGCCTCACCGGCGTTGGGGAGACGAGTTGCTTCATGTAGTGCGAGAGACGAAACACGGCGCTAGTCCTCCTTTTGCGACAGGCGAAGGCCGGTCTTTTTGAGTATGCGCGTCGAGTAGAGGACCGTATTGGCGCGACAGAATTCGCTGAGTAATTGCGCTATCTCGAGACGCTTGGCTTCTACCTCGCTCCGGTCGCTGCCATGCACCATGGCAAAGAGATTATACGGCCACTGCGGTAATGCGCGAGGGCGGCGATAGCAATGCGTGACGAACGGGAGCGCGCCGACGCGCTTACCCAAATCGGATACGTGGGCGTCATCGACATCCCAAACGGTCATGCCGTTTGCTGTCATGCCTAAGCGATAGTGGTTAGGCGCCAGCGCGATGCGGCGGATTATTCCCTGGGTTTGCATGGCCGAGAGACGCGAAATGACATCGTCTTCCGTCAGTTCCAGCTCCGACGCGATCTGAGCATAGGGCCTCTCGACGAGAGGTAACCCTCCTCCCGTCGCGGCGACTATACGGCGGTCAATGGGATCCAGCATCGTCATGCTGTCACCTTGAAGCCGATGAAGTATTCTTCGAGCTTGGGAAAGCGAAAAACGGCCAGTCCTGTCTCGTCCTGGATGGCGTCGGCGATTTCATCGATGTCGTTGGGGCTTTCCGTTGCCAGGACAAACCACATGTTGAGTTCGTGGTCGCGTTCATAGTTGTGGGCGACTTCCGGCCTCGCATTCACGGTTTGTGCGACGGCATCGAACTGATCAGCTGGAATAGACATCGCGCAGAGACAGAAGGCACCACCCATGGCTTCTGCGTCGAAAAACGGCCCAAATCGCGTCGCGGCGCCAGTTGCGACCAGACGCTGCAATCGGCTGATCAATGCCGGCGCCGTGCAACCGAGATCGTTTGCCACGATATCGAAGGGATTGGGCGCGAGTGGGAACCCTACCTGAAGCCGGTTGACGATGGCACGATCCAAGGCGTCTAGGTCCATCACGCTGCCTCCTTGGGAAGTGAAATCAGCGCTCCGGTCTGCTTGAAGCAGCGTAGCGAAAAGAGAATTTGACGCGGAAAGGAAGACAATCCCGCAAGGTCCTGCGCATCGCCTATCTTCTCAAGCGCGTCCTCACGAGTTTTGGCGTGCACCATGCAGTAAAGGTTATAGGGCCAAGCTTGCTCATGCCGCCGTCTGCGATAGCAGAGATTGACGCCTGAAGCGCGCGCGAGGATCTCACCGGCACGGTCGACATCGGGGGGAGGCACGTCCCACGTCACCATGGCGTTGGCGCGCCATCCGACCGCTCGGTGCCGAACGATGATACCGATGCGGGGTACGATGCCGGAGGCTGTCAATGCGCCCAGGCGCTTGAGGACATTCGCCTCTGTCATTCCAAGGTCCGAGCCCAGTAGTCGGAACGGTTCGGGTACAAGCGGCAGTCCCGAGGTCAGCTTCTGTACCAGAGCCCGGTCTACCGGTTCTGGCAAATGGCGGTCACCCGGGCCCCGGTCCCCGCTCAGATATCTTGGCTTGTTGGTTTCAGCGCCCGTTAAAGCAAAGCCCAAGTCGATGAAGTAGGGGGTCTCCAGACTGAGATCGAGAACCGGGTAGCCGGCACATTCAGCAATTCTAACCAGTGCCGAATTGACGTAGGCCCGGTCAGGACCCGTTACGACGAACCAGAGATTCCAATCGTTTTCCCGAAGATAGACGTGGTTCACACCGGCTTCGGCACTGAGGAGGGCCGCAACGGCATCCACCTCGAAATCGGGGACGGCCATGGCGGCCAGCGTGCTTGCGGCAATCGTGTTGGGCCGTACAACGCCGCCGACACGATCAATCGCTCCCGCATTATGTAAAGCCTTGAGGCGTTCGATGACGTCAGCTTCGCTCAAGTCCAGGGCGCTGGCGATGTCGCGAAACGGACGCGGAACCAGTGGGAAGTCACGCTGCCAATCTCCCAGTAGACGCTCGTTCACCGTATCGCGCGATGTTGAGACCATGGCTAAAGTCCGGTTTGATGGGCGCGAGACGTGAAAAAGATGCCGCTGGGATCCAACGCAGGGATCTCGGCCTTCTTTTCAAATGTGCGTGCGTCGTAGATCTGCACGACGTTGCTGTCGCGCACCGACACCCAGACCTCGTGACCGCGCGGGGTGAATTCCATGTGCAGAACTGCTGGTCCGGGCTTCAACTCCGCGACAATCCGGCCGTCGAGGCTATCAAGAACCTGCACCACATCGTTGTGCGGATGGGCGAAGTTGACCCACACATTCCGTCCGCCAGGTCGCGCGACTGCGAAGACGGGTTGGCCGTGAACTTTTGTTCTGCGGACTTCTTCGAAGGAGCGAATGTCGACCCAAAGCACTTCGTGCCTTCCAACTGCAGGCAGAACAAGACGTTCTCCCGCGACGGCCCAACCCTCCAGATGAGGCATCTTGTAGACGGGCAGCGCCGTTTCGCCACGTCCATAGCCTTGAAGGAAGCGGCGCGGCTGCGGCTGCGATTGCCAGAGATCGAGGACAGTCAGTCCATCTTCTCCGAAGAGCCCCGCGACGTAGTAGCGTCCATCTCCGGTGACGAGCGCGTCATAGGGCTGCGAACCAATGCCTTTGAACTTCGTCACATCTGGCGGGCCGGATTTGGTGAAGTCGGCGATCCATGTTTCGCCGGCATCCCAGAGGGAAAACACAAACCGGCGGCCAGGAGCGTCTTCCAGACCTATGACTTTGGATTGCCCGCCTCGCCACGTCGCTGGGATGCTGGAAATCTCATCAAGCGTCTCTGAATCGAAGACCTTGACGCCGCCTGGCTCGTAGTTTGCCACGGCTACAAGCGTGCCGTCGTCCGAGATTGCGCCGCCGATTGAGTTGCCGGCTTGGATGATGCGTTTGGCGATTGTTGCGGTCAGGAGATCGACTTTGGTTATCCCACCGTCACGGCCAAAAACGAACGCGAACCGGCCATCGCGTGAAAAGACAGAAGATGCGTGGGACAGATCGCCTAATCCCTCCAGGCGAGATAGTGTCCGCCGCTCCGTCGTGTCGACGATGAGGAGAGAGCCGCTCGCGCGCTCGATGACGATTCCAAGATCACCCGTGCCACGCATGGCCGGCGGCTCAGCATGAGCGGAAACCATGCCACTCACACATGCGGCTACGGCAAGATATGCGGCGGTGATGAAAGACAGAGCCCTCATTCTGGAGCCCTCGACAGGAGGTAATTGGCAATCCAATCGGCTTCCGATTGGCTGAGAAGCGGCCGCCATGGGGGCATGGCCGTGCCGGGCACACCATCGAGTATGATCTGCGCGAGTTCTTCCGGCTGCCGCCCGGAGAGGCGTTCGGCCCGCAGGTCGGGCCCAAGACCACCTTTCAGTGTCAATCCATGACAAGAGCCGCAGTCCTGCCGGACAAGTCTTTCCAGATCTGGAGACGGCGACTGGGCTGCCGCAGAACCAATTCCCATTGCGGTCATGACAGAAACCCAACCCCAGATGTGCCGCCGGTCAGGCATAGACACGGTCCTCCGCTTCAGCTGGCGAAAGCGGTACGACCTCCCGGAGCAGTGGGCAGATCTGTTCTTGTTGATAAAGTGAGACGACGGCGCCAACGAGAAACAACACGGGTCCGCGAAATTGGGCCTCGTTCGCGGCATGCGCGATTGTTCCCAAGTCAGCACAAACCCTGCGCTCTCTGGGAGTCGTGCCGTTGTTGACTGCGAGGACCGGCGTTGATGGGGTCAATCCCTCTGAAACCAGACGCTCGGCAATCTCCGAAATATTTGCAGCGCCCATATAGACAACAAGCGTAGTGTCCGGATCGGCCAGTCCCTTCCAGTCTAGGTCGAGTGGCGTATCCTCACGGCAATGACCCGTGACGAGCCGAACGCCTGTGGCCAACCCCCGATGGGTGAGCGGAACGCCGACACTGGCAGCGCACCCCTGGGCTGCGGTGATGCCCGGCACGATCTCGCAGCGGAACCCAACATCGCGCACCGCCATCAATTCTTCCGACCCCCGGCCGAACACGAATGGATCGCCGCCCTTAAGTCTCACTGTGGTGTATCCAGCCGCAGCAAGTGTAATCAGGAGCGTGTTGATTTCATTCTGAGGAACGGGGTGATGCTTCGGCTCCTTGCCCACCGCAAATAGGAGAGCCTTCGGATTTGCCAGTTCAATGATCTCGCGTGAGACGAGTCGGTCGTAGACAATAGCTTCTGCATCGGCGATCAGCCGTGCAGCCTTAACGGTCAAAAGTTCGGGGTCACCCGGGCCGGCACCGACCAAGTAGACGCGTCCTGGACGTTTCATGAGGTGCACCCCGCTGCCTGTTCGTTGGGTTGTCGTTGATGGGCGCGGTTGACGGGTGGCGGTTGCCCGCCACCCGCATGAATTCAGTAGACGTCGTTGCGTGTATTGAAGACGTTGAACTTACCCGTCGGCGTGATCAGCTTGGGATCCTTGATCACGTGCTTCAGCTTCAGGGTCTTGTCGTCCACCACGACGATTGCGGAGACTTTGTCTTTCGCGTTCCACACCGAGAACCAGACTTCGTCGCCGGCTTCGTTGTATTCGCCCTGCACGACGCGGGGCTGACCCTCGCCGACAGCGGCCCACTCGGCGATTGGCAGTGTCGTAAAAGTGGGCTTCTCCTGGCTCAATTCAGCGATCTTGAAGACCGCCACAGAGCCAGAGATTGCCGGTTCCGGATTGAGCGTTGCGTCAACGTAGAGGTGTTTGGATTTCGGGTGCGACTTTACGAAGAGCGAGCCGCCGCCCAATGCGGGAAACGACTGGACGATCTTCCAGGCTTTGTCCGGATGTCCTTCCGGATCAGTGCCGATCAACGCCACCTTTTCGTCGCCCAGATGGGATGTGACCCATACGGGGCCATGCACCGGATGCAAAATGTTCGCACCCCGGCCCGGATGTGGGGTTTGACCACCGGTCTCGATCAATGCGGTGAGGACGCCCTTCTTGGTGTCGATAACGGCGATCTTGCCGCGCGCGTTGGCCGCTACGAGGAAGTACCGTTTTGTGGAATCAAGCCCGCCATCGTGCAGGAACCGCTCGGCTTCGATCTCGGTGGTCTTCAGATTTTTGATGTCCGAATAGTCGACCATCAGGATCTTGCCGGTCTCCTTCACGTTGACAATGAACTCAGGACGATAGTGAGACGCAAGAATGGCAGCGACACGTGGTTCGGGATGAAACTCCTGCGTGTCGTACACCATCCCGCGCGTGGATTGGATCTTCAGCGGTTCCAGCGTATCGCCGTCCATGATGACGTACTGTGGAGGCCAGTATGACCCGGCGATGGCGTACTTGTCTTCGAACCCTTTGAACTTCGACGTTTCGATCGAGCGAGCCTCGGCGCCGACCTTAATTTCAGCAACCGTGTCCGGCTCCTCCATCCAAAGATCAATCATGTTGATCTTTGCATCGCGCCCGATGACGAACAGGTACCGTCCCGATGCAGAGAGACGTGAAATATGGACGGCGTAGCCAGTCTTCAGGATCTTGACGATTTTTTTCGTGTCGCCGTCGATCAGCGCGACCTCGCCAGCATCGCGAAGGGTGACGGAGAAGAGATTGTCGAGTTTCAGCTTGTTCATCTGCTTCGTCGGACGCTTGTCCGCCGGAACAACAACCTTCCATGTTTTACGCATTTCCTCCATGCCGAATTCGGGCGGCTGTGGCGGATCGATCAGAAGATACCGAGCCATCAGATCGACATCGGCTTCGCTCAGATCCCCCGAGGTGCCCCAATTCGGCATGCCGGCCGGCGAGCCGTACGTGATGAACGCGTTTAGCGTATCGTATCCGCGTTCACGCGTGATGTCGGTGGTGAGTGGCTTACCCGTGGCCCCTTTGCGCAGAACGCCGTGGCAGCCGGCGCAGCGCTCAAAGTAGATTTGCGACGCCTTTGTGAACTCTTCGGGTGTGATAACCGGATCGTCTGGCTTGCGGCCTGGAATCTCGACTTTCAACTGGCCGAGTGTGTTCAGGCTAGGCTCGTAGGCGGCTGCAGGCGTGTCGCCATGCCCCTTGGGTTTGTCCTCAGATGCTGCAGGTACTGCCGATAAAGGATTTTCATGACAGCGTAACCTCCGAGACCAGACGTTTCGTGAGGATGTTGGCTGAACCTCAGCGCATTGATCTTGACTTATGTGAAGGCTCTCGCCGCGCGGCATGCGACATTCGTCGCAACTCAGGATCAAGCGGCATGACCGTTATCAATACACCGTCGGCACAGCGCCAATCGTGGCGGCAACTGCGGCTGTGGCTGTGGCTAAACAGATGTACGCGGATCAAGATTGCTTGCGTCGGCATGGCACTGATCTGTCTTGGTCTGATAGCACCGGCTCAAGCCGCGGATGACACGGCGCGACCTCAGGCAGTACAGGCGGGGCCGGATCGCGACTTGGTGGTCCGGGTGTTGCCTGAAGCGCCGGACGTTTTTTCCATTTCTCCAGCGCGAAGGAGTGCCGGCGCTTGGCGCATTGAGGGGCCTGGCGGGCTGGCCGGCCTTGTTGCGTCGACTGCAAAGGTCTCTGGATCGGTCGGCTACTCTGGTCAGCCCATCGACATTCTCGTCGGAATTACCCCGGACGGACGGATCTCCGGTGCGGTCCTCATGAAGCACAGCGAGCCGGTTTTGACGCTTGGTATTTCCGATGAAGACATCGAGCGCTACGTGAATGGCTTTGCCGGATATGATCTGAAGTCGGTTCAAGTTGAGGCCTTTGCCGATAGTTCGCAACTCCCTCCAATCATTGCGAGGGCGACTGTATCAACGGGCGTCATTCGAGACGCCATCCTGCGCACGGCGCGTGCGGTCGCTCTCGAAGAGGGTGTCGTGTCGGCCGGCGGCGCCGGCATTGATCGAACCACATACGCTCCAAAAACTTGGCAGGCTCTCGTATCGGATGGTTCGATTGCCCATGCGCGTCTTGAGATGGACGAGGCCCGCCGCGGCTTCGGTGATATTGCGATACCGCTCCCGGAAGCCGGTGACCCATTCATAGAGCTATGGGCAGCAATCCTCGATCCACCCACCATCGGCCAAAATCTTCTCGGGGCCCAGGCCTATTCCCGTCAGATGGCATCGCTGCCGGGCAACGCAATGGAGCTCTTTGTCGGCGGTTCGGGATTTCATTCCTATCGAGGCACAAACTACGTTCAGACGGGCATTTTTGACCGTATTGCGGTCGTGCAGTCCGGAACGGAATACAGGCTCCGGCGGGAGAACTACGTCCGTATCGACAAACTGGCCATCACCGGTGCGCCGCCGCTCACAGAAATGAGCCTGTTTCGGTTCGACGCGAGCCAAGGGCTTGATGCAACGCAGCCGTTTGAGATCGTGGTGCGGGCAGATCGGGAACGCTCCGACGGTGCGACCGCAAGCATCACGCAGCCGCTGACGTATCGTCTGCCAGAGACATACGTTTTGGCGACTTCAGGGTCAGCGCCGCGGTCAGAAACGCCGTTGTGGATTTCCGCCTGGGAGAGAAAGCCGGCGACGATTGCGATCGTCGGCCTGATGCTTGTTATGGTCACTGTCATCTTCTTTGCACAGGAAGCATTCGTTCGGCGGCCGAAGCTCTGGCTCTACACGCGGACCGGCTTCCTTCTCTTCACGCTGTTCTTCCTCGGCTGGTATGCCAATGGGCAACTCTCTGTCGTTCAAGTGATCGCATTTTTCCACTCGCTATTGAATGGCTTTCGTTGGGAAACCTTTCTAATCGAGCCGGTCATCTTCATTCTCTGGTCGTTCGTTGCGCTTGGTCTCCTCTTTCTCGGGCGCGGCGTTTACTGCGGCTGGCTGTGCCCCTTCGGTGCGCTTCAGGAATTGCTCAATGAGGGCGCCAAGCGGTTGGGTATCCGCCAGATCGAAGTGCCCTTTGCGGTCCAGGAGCGGTTGTGGGCTATCAAGTACACTCTGTTTCTTCTGATCCTTGGCGTATCGTTCTATTCGATGGAACGTGCGCTTGTGATGGCCGAAATCGAGCCGTTCAAGACGGCCATTTCCATGCGATTTATGCGCGAGTGGCCTTTCGTGTTGTTCGCCATGGCGCTGTTGACGGCCGGACTCTTCATAGAGCGCTTCTTCTGCCGATATGTGTGCCCGCTTGGCGCGGCTCTCGGGATACCGGCAAAAATGAAGCTATTCGACTGGCTGCATCGAAGGCCGCAATGCGGCCGCGAATGCCGCTACTGCGAAACACAATGCACTGTCGGGGCGATTGATCCTCTTGGCCGGATCAACCCCAACGAGTGTGTCCTGTGTCTCAGGTGCCAGGTCATCATGTGCGATGCCAGCCAATGCGTAGCGCTCAAGCGGCGGGCCGGGCGCGGCGTCGAAGGTGGTCATCTATCGCCGCCGCCGCGCCCAACGATGGAGGAGAAATCGGCATGAGGCTTACACGGCGGCAGTTCGTGGTGACCGGCTTAGCAGCAGGGACCGTAGTGGCTGGAGGCGTTCTTGTGGCCACGGGCCCGACGCAGCCGGCGTATGTGTGGCGCGGCGCAGCGCTCGGCGGGGAAGCGCGGGTGTCGCTGTATGGTGCAGATCAGGATGCAGCGCGTGCCGCCTTGGAAAGCGTTGCGCGCGAGATCGAAAGGCTTGAGGAGATTTTCTCGCTCTATCGCCCCGCCTCTGAAATCAGCCGGCTCAACCGTGATGGCCGAATTGCAAAGCCATCGATGGACCTTGCAGATGTCTTGCGGTCGGCAGTCGGCTGGCGCGAGCGGACGCACGGTGCGTTCGATCCGACGGTGCAACCACTTTGGCAGGACGCGGCAGAAGGGAAGCCTGCTGATCCTGACCACATCGCACTTGCAGGTTCGCCGATTCAGATCTCAGGGGACGTGATTGCATTGCAGCCCGGTGCCAGCGTCACCCTCAACGGCATCGCCCAGGGCCGGATTGCCGACCGGGTGACTGAAATTCTGGCTGCACACGGCTTCACGGACGTCGTCATCGATGCGGGCGAGCTGCGGCTTCCGGGGACGAACCGCCGCGCGGTTGGCATTCCTGCGGCCAAAACGGCGGTATCCGTTGCCGGTGTGGCCATTGCCACCAGCGAACCGAAGACATTGGTTTTCGACACGAAGACCTTCCGGCATCACCTCATAGATCCGCGCACGGGAGAGAGTCCGCGGCATTGGCTCAGCCTGTCGGTCTTCGCTCCGACCGCAGAGATGGCTGACGCGCTCTCAACCGCCTTTGCGGTCCTGCCTCACGCGGCTGTTGCCGATCTGGTCGCGTCGATCGATGGGGTTGCTGTGATTGGTGCTGACGCAAAAGATCGGATTCGCCGGATGGGGGATCTGCGCTTTGCCGGCTCCGAAGGAGCGGTGTAATGGCGTCAAATTTTCGAAGCGTGACCGCTTGGGGCGCCGAAATTGACGCGCGCGGCTTATCTGTGGGCATTGCCGCATTGTGCATTGCAGCGTGTCTTGTCCTCGTTACTTCGGCGTTTGCGGTCGACGCCGCGCGGACGGCCATTAGCCAAGGTGCCTATGCAGCGGCCATCGCAGCCGACGGGTCCGTGGCTCTGGATGGGATCGGGTCTGACATCTAGGCTGGCCCTCCCCCCCAAGCCGATCCGCCGCAGACCAAAGTCGGTCCCCGCGCCCCTCTCGGACCCTGGCGAAAATCGCCCCGGCCTTGCCTTTCGTTAAGTGGCGTCACCCGCAGCTGGGCAACAGTGCACTCAAAGCACGCAGCCTGTTGAGGGGAGCAAACGCCAATGCGCGAAGTCATGTCAAAGGCCATGGCGCGAAATATTTTCTTTGGAGGATCACTGTTTTTCTTTGTGATTTTCCTCGGCCTGACCGCCCACAGCCATTGGTACATCGTCACCAAATCGACTGCATCCATGCCGCTGACCGACTCGGTCGCGCGCGGCAAACGGGTTTGGGAGGCCCACGCTTGCATCAATTGTCACAGCCTTCACGGCGAGGGGGCTTACTTCGCCCCCGAGGTCGGCAACGTGATGACGCGGTGGGGCGTGATCGACAAGCCTGACGACGCTTTCCAGACGCTGAAGGGCTGGATTGAAGCGCAGCCCAGCGGCCTCCCCGGCCGGCGGCAGATGCCGAGGTTTCATCTCACAGACGAGGAAATTCGCGACCTCAGCAACTTCCTCATCTGGGCCGACAAAACCGACACCAAAGGCTGGCCGCCGAATGACGCTGGCTGAGATCGCATCCGGGAGACTGACGCAATGAAATACGAAAGCCAAAAGATCGCCTACGCCTACTTCCTGACTGCGATGCTGCTGTTCATCGTTCAGGTCTCAGGCGGCTTGCTTGCAGGGTGGGTCTATGTTTCGCCAAATACGCTATCTGAGACACTGCCCTTCAATATCATCCGGATGCTGCATACCAATTCACTGATTGTCTGGCTCTTGCTCGGCTTTTTCGGAGCTGCGTATTACCTGATCCCAGAGGAGGCAGAACGCGAGATCCATTCACCGCAGCTCGCATATATTCAGCTCGCCATCCTAGTACTCGGGACGTTGGGCGTCGTCGTCACGTACATCTTCAATCTCTTTCAGGGCAATTTCCTGCTCGGCAAGGATGGACGCGAATTCCTTGAGCAGCCACTCTGGGTGAAGATTGGTATCGTCGTTGCCGCACTCATATTTCTCTACAACGTCTCGATGACGTTTCTCAACGGCCGCAAGACCGCAATAACGACCGTCCTTCTGATCGGTCTCTGGGGCATCGCACTATTCTTCCTGTTCGCATTCTACAATCCCCACAATCTCAGCCTCGACAAGATGTACTGGTGGTACGTCGTTCACCTGTGGGTCGAAGGTGTCTGGGAATTGGTGATGGCCTCGGTCCTCGCATTTCTCATGTTGAAGCTGACAGGTGTCGACCGAGAAGTCGTCGAAAAGTGGCTCTACGTCATCGTCGGTACGTCGCTCTTCACCGGGATCCTTGGAACAGGGCACCACTATTACTGGATCGGAACGCCGGGATATTGGCAGTGGATCGGCTCGATCTTCTCAAGTCTCGAAGTCATTCCGTTCTTCCTGATGATGGTTTTCAGCTTCGTCATGGTCTGGAAGGGCCGGCGCGACCACCCCAACAAGGCTGCGCTGCTCTGGTCGCTTGGAACAACAGTGCTGGCCTTTTTCGGTGCGGGCGTGTGGGGTTTCATGCACACGCTTCACGGTGTGAACTACTACACGCATGGTACGCAGATCACGGCGGCTCACGGACACCTTGCCTTTTTCGGCGCCTACGTCTGTCTCAACCTCGCGATCTTTACCTATGCGTTCCCGTATCTGAAGAACCGCGATCCTTACAATCAGGTCTTGAACATGACCAGCTTCTGGCTGATGGCCGGCGGCATGTCCTTCATGACGTTCGTTCTGACGTTTGCAGGCGTCGTACAGACTCACCTGCAGCGCGTGATGGGGCAGAACTACATGGAGGTTCAGGATCAGTTGGCCCTCTTCTATTATATGCGGTTTGGCGCTGGTGTGGCCGTCGTTCTGGGCGCCATACTGTTTGTGATCGCAACGCTGTTCCCACGTCGCGAACTGATAGCGCCCAATAGAGACGCAGCTTTGAGCCCTGCGGAGTGACCGATATGCAGACAGCACAGCAGGCGAAGGGGGCCGAGATTCCCTTCTACCTACCCCTGGGCGACGAGTGCGAAATCTTCGCCGCCGCCCACAAAAACCGGATGCCCCTTCTTCTGAAAGGGCCAACAGGGTGCGGTAAGACGCGTTTCGTGGCTCATATGGCTGCGAAACTGAACCGTCCGCTCTACACGGTGTCCTGCCACGACGATTTGTCGGCCGCTGATCTCATCGGCCGCTTTCTCTTGAAGGGGGGCAACACCGAGTGGGTCGATGGGCCTTTGACGCGTGCTGTACGTGACGGGGCCATCTGCTATCTCGACGAAATCGTGGAAGCTCGCAAAGACGTCACTGTCGTTCTGCATCCACTCACAGATGACCGGCGGATGCTGCCCATTGAACGGACTGGTGAGGTGTTGGAAGCCGGACCGCAGTTCATGCTCGTGGCCTCCTACAATCCCGGCTATCAGAATATTCTGAAGTCACTCAAGCCATCGACGCGGCAGCGTTTCCTGGCGGTCGAATTCGATTTTCCGCCTGCCCACCGCGAGACTGAAATTGTCGCAAAGGAAAGCGGTCTTTCGGCTGAAAAGACCGCAACTCTGGTGCGATTGGCTGGCAAGTTGCGCGCGCTGAAAGGTCAGGACATCGAAGAAGGTGTGTCGACCCGGCTGCTGGTCTATTGCGCGACACTCATCCGGGAGGGCGCCCCGGTGGAGAGGGCGGTGCGCGCCGCCCTGATCGAACCGTTGAGCGACGATGCGGACGTCAAACAGGGGCTCATGGATCTCGTCACTGCGGTCTACGGCTGAATTGGGATTTGGCAATGACGCGGCTGGAATTCGAACCTTGGGAACCGGAAGAGAGCATCGGAAAGCTGTGGCATTCCTTCGCCAGCCGGCTCGACGTCCCAGAGTCTTTCGAAGATGCGGCCGTTTCCCTTGAAGACGCCCGCACGCGCCTCGGTGTCCTGTTCCGCGGACTTGGAGGGAAAAGAGACGTCGAAATTCGCCCCGCAACAGCGGAGGAATCCCGTCACCGTCTGACCTGGAAGCGCTCTCTTGGTCAAGCCGCTGAGCGGATCACGTTGCCGAGTTTCGATGGCGAAGTGATACGACTGCCGAACCGGATCGCGGCGTTTCCGGCGCGCGACGCCAATCTAGCGCTTTATGTATGGCTCGCCGCGGCGATGGCCTTTGCAAGACAGCCCATTGACGACGCCGACCCATTGCGCCGCGACCTACGCGCCTTGCAAGCCGCCCAATCGATGACGCGGGCCATATTGGCGGAATGTCCCGGGCTCAAGCGTGTGCACCAAGCGATTGTTATGGAAACGCGCATGTTGCGGCCTGAGAGAGATTTACCGCCCGCCGAAGCAGCAATCGAAGCTTGCATCGTGCATCTTCTGGGTGCTGCGCCCCCCGACGATCATTTTTCCCAATCGCTTAGCGCGGCTGTTCGCAGCGAGGCTACGGATCTCAGCAGTTTCATAGCTCCGCGCGGATACCGGCCCTACATGCCGGTTCCGCTTTGGCCCGATATGCGACAGATGCCGCGGCGTGCAGCTTCCGGGCAAAGAGAGGATGGCGAGCAGGCAGCAGGTACGCCGCCCGGTCCCGACGACAAGACGCTCCGGGCGAAGCGCAAGACATCGGATCAGGCAGCACGCAAGGACAGCCTGATCCTCTACAAATTCGAATCCATTCTCTCCTGGGCTGAATTCCTCAATCTCAACCGCCGCGTCGACGATGATGACGAGGACAATGCCAAAAAGGCGATGGATGATCTCGACGAGATCGGTCTGGGGAGCGTTCCGCAGAAGGCACGTACCCGCCTTCGGCTTCAACTCGACTTGTCGCCGGAAGAAACTGAGTTCGAGCGGCTGGCTGGCAAAAGCGTCTACCCGGAATGGGATCACCGGACCAAGAGCTACCTGCCAGACTATTGCCAGGTTCTCGAAGGCCCAGCCGATTACCCCAGTAGTTCCGCTAGCACACTGAGCAGCGCAGCAACACGGCGCAGGATTAGAGCAGTGCGGCGTCAGTTCGAAGCCCTGCGGCCAAAGCGGGTGCAGCTGACCCGGCAAATCGACGGCAATGACATCGATTTGGAAGCTGCTGTGGATGCCAGGGTTGAATTGGCCGCCACGGGCGCGCATTCCGACCGCATCTACCGTTCGACCCAGTGTCAGGAGCGCGACCTCGCCGTTTCCATCCTGCTTGATGCATCTAGATCAACAGAGAGCTACGTCGCTGGCCGTCAGATCCTCGACATCGCCCGCGAAGCCCTTGTCGCGCTCGCCTGGGGACTTCACGCCTGCGGCGACGAAACGTCCATCGACGCATTTTCTTCCCTGCGGCGGGAGCGCGTGTTCGTCCAATCCTGCAAGGCATTTGGCGAGGCCATGGGGCCTGCGGTCGAGGAACGGATCGCTGGTCTGCGTCCTGGGCATTATACGCGTCTCGGTGCCGCCATTCGGCATGCATCAGCCCGACTGGCTCAGCGTCCGCGGCAACGCCGCCTGCTGCTCATCATAACGGACGGGAAGCCCAACGACCTCGATCACTATGAAGGCCGGCACGGCATAGAGGATTCGCATATGGCCGTGGTCGAGGCGCGGCGGAGAGGACAATCCGTCTTCGCCGTAACGATAGATCTCAAATCGCAGACGGCGTTCAGCCGTATTTTCGGCACCAGTGGCTTTGTCGTCGTTCCTAAGCCCGAAAAGCTCTCCGCCGCGTTGCCGCAACTCTATCGTCATTTGGTAGGCGGATGACGGACCGCGACGAAGACCGGTGGCGTCAGGACAACCTGGGAGCATTCGGCGAATTGCCGGGCGACCTTATGATGTGGGTGTTGATTGCCAGCGAGCTCCTCGTTTTCGGCGCGGCACTGCTGGCGTTTCTTGCCGTTCGTGCGGCAGATCCAATCGGTTTTAGTGCGGATCAGGCTTTGCTCGACCGGACAGCCGGAGCGCTTAACACCATGGTGCTCGTCACCAGCGGCTTATGTGCTGGCCTTGCCGTCGTGTATCGTGACCGCGGGGCGCGAACCATCGCCCGGCGCTGGCTGCTCGCCGCCGCATCACTTGGGGTAGTCTTTCTTGTCGTAAAGGGCTTTGAGTATGCCCACAAAGCAGATGCCGGGATCGACATAGAAACCAGTGCCTTTTTCACCTTCTACTATCTGACAACCGGATTTCATGCGCTTCATGTCGTAGCTGGCATTTTGATCCTGGCTCTCGTCGGCTGGGCCGACAGCTTGCGCAACATGGAGGCCGCGGTAGCCTTCTGGCACATGGTCGACCTCGTTTGGGTGCTGTTGTTCCCCGTGATCTATCTGCTGAGGTGATCCGGGATGACCACGCGCAGTCTCATCGAGGCTTGGCTTGCTTTGGTGGTTCTCAGTGCTGGCACCACGATACTCACATTGATTGAAGCGTCGACGTCATACAGACTGATGATTGGTGGCGGCGTTCTGGTTCTCGCGGGATTGAAAGCCCGGGTTATCCTCACGCGGTACTTGGGACTAAGCCGGTCGCGTTTTTGGAAGCAAATGTTCGACGTCCTGCTCTTCGTTTTCCTCAGCATCGCCTACTTGATCTATGTCCTTGGATGAGGGAGTGCAGCATGGAGGCAGAGAGCGAACCCCGTCGCGAAAAAAAACCGATTCCGCTTTGGATCTCGCTGTTCTGCTTTGCGCTCATGGGGCCGGCCATGGGGATCAACGCCGTCTTTCTGGCCTTGGCCCTGCCGTTCATGGCGCCGTTCGGCACCGATGGGCTCATTGCGGCTGGAATGGTGGGAGTTGTGACCGGACTTCTGCCAGCACGCTGGCTAGCGCGCAAAATTCACGAGGGCCTTGCCGAGTGAGCGGTTCGCCAACGCGGAGGCCAGCGTCGAGACCGGCGTTTAGTCTGCCTTTTTCCACGGCGCGCTCCGGTCCTCCATCATGTACTCGCGCAGTTGACCGATATCGCCAATCATCGCCTGGTTCTGAGTGATCTTCACTCCCAGCGTCTCCAACCGATTGAACGCACGCGAGAGACTGGCCGGCTGCATGCCGAGCCGGCCCGCGATCAAGGACTTGTCATAAGGTAGGATGATTGTGCAGCTTCCGCTCTCGGCATCGCACAGTTCGAGAAGAAATTCCGCGACACGCTGCGCCCCGGTGTGAGCCTTCAATTGTTCGACTTGGGTAACGAGGAAGTGCAGGTGCCGGAAAGTCGACGACAGAATGGCCATGGCGATTTCGGGCTGGTCGCGCATCATGGTGGTCAGAAGCGATGCACGCACGAGCAAAAGGCGCGTGTCGGTTACCGCCTCGGCGGTGACTGGATAGGAGATGTTTTCGAACGCAACCGCTTCGCCGAAGCTACGACCCTTCGTAAAAACACCCACGACGGCTTCCGCTCCCGTGGGCGTAATTCTGAACAGCTTCACCCATCCATCGAGGACGACATAAATGTGTTGAGCCTCGTCACCCTGGCAGAAAATCGTTTCGCCCCGCTTGAAGGCCTTTGACGCAGAACGCTGAAGGATGTGATCGGCAACGGCGCGTGGCAGGCTGGACAGCAACACCGCCGAGTGAGCCGTTGCGGTGTCGATATTGTCTGCCATCTGAAGATCCCTTAATGCCATAGGTGAGTATGGGCCTGCGAACACAGGTGTGTTTCAAACATCGCACATCTGGCTACGGCTTAACAAAAGTCAATTACTCGCCTTAAGGAAGCATGTATGGGGCAGTTTGGTATCCGACGGGTGGGCGGGCACCTCTGTAGATCCGGTATGCAGTGCACCCGTGTGCGTTGCGCCATCGCTCTGTAATCTCCGGTTTTGCCGGTGTCATATGCTGCGCGTCATCAATATCCGTTTCCTTTCATGCACGCGTGTTGCGAAATGGTTTTAAATCAGCATGCTCTAGATCTCAGGTTTTGAGTCGCAGTGCCTGCATACGGGAGATGGCGCAAGCGGGGGCACTGCGCCATCAGCCAGAGAGACGGGAATTTGGGGGAACTACGGATGCAATTTCTGCAAAGCCGCCGCGCCGGAATGTCCGTTGCCTTCGCTATGCCGATCTTGTGCGCACTATCATTTGCTGCGATGCAGCCCGCTTTGGCGGCCGATATCGGCAGTGAGTGCTGTGCCGATCTTGAGGTGCGGATCGCGGAACTCGAAGCCACTGCCGCTCGAAAAGGAAACCGCAAGGTTTCTCTTACCATCTCTGGCTACGTGGCGCAGGAGTTGACCTTCTGGGATGATGGCCGGGACCTGCTTCAGTGCCTTCATTCCAACGTCACGTGCGCAACCCGCTGACCTGATTCTCGAATCAGGTAGTTTTCTTGCCGAAGGCGTCTCACTCGGCGG
>NCCZ01000037.1 GCA_002279935.1 Hyphomicrobium sp. 12-62-95
TGAACTCGTCTCGCCGATCGCAATGGAAGAAAAAGTTCGCTTCGCCATCCGCGAAGGTGGCCGCACCGTCGGCGCCGGCGTCGTGACGAAGATCGTCGAGTAATTCGGCAGCCGGCAACCGGCAACGGGCAGCCGTCGCGAAAGCGGCGGCTGCCTTTTTCGTTCCCGGTGCCATTCCTCGGCGAATAGGCTATCGATCGGTTTCCGGTTTCCGGATGCCAAAAGCGGAGTGCGCCCATGATCGTCACGACCACCAATGATCTCGTCGGCTATCGTGTCGTCCGCACGTTGGGCGTCGCGAAGGGCCTCACCGTCCGCTCCCGCAGCGTCGTCGGCAACATCGGGGCCTCGATCCAGATCCTCTTTGGCGGCAACATTACCGTCTATACCAAGCTCGCCGAACAGACCCGCCAGGAAGCGTTCGACCTTCTCATTCGCAATGCTGAGCAGATGGGCGCCAATGCGATCCTGGCCTTCCGCTACGATGCCAACGAAATCGCCGCTGCCGTCACCGAGGTTCTGGCCTACGGCACGGCGGTCGTCGTCGAACCGATGCCCTTACAGCCGAATTCCTGAGCATCTGCAAAAAATTCACCAACTCGGCGGTGACAAGACCCAAAACATCCGCTAGAGGTGGCGGCCCTGGTCCGCGCCGGCTTGCAAAAGCCGGGCGGTGGGCCTGCAGGGGTGTAGCTCAATTGGTAGAGCGTCGGTCTCCAAAACCGAAGGTCGCAGGTTCGAGACCTGCCGCCCCTGCCATTTGAATTACGAGCGGGCTCGCGGCGAGGGCGCCGGGCCGGTTCTGTTGGGATGGCGCTTCTGGAGGGGACCCTCCGGCGGCGCTGTGCTGTTTTGTCGCATGCGCCCGGTGAAGACAGCGTCGATGGCGATGTATAACCCGTTGCAGTTCATCCAAGAGGTTCGGCAGGAAGTCGCCAAGGTCACTTGGCCGACCTGGAAGGAAGTTTGGGTCACGACCGTGATGGTCATCATCATGGTGACGTTGGCGGCCCTATTTTTCCTCGCCGCCGACCAGCTCTTGGGTTGGTTTATTAATACGATCCTCGGTCTCGGACGCTGACCGTTTCGATAACGCTAGCTCGATTCCGCACAACGAGACGAGAGAACACGCGACACATGTCCAAGCGCTGGTACATTGTCCACGCCTATACGAACTTCGAGCGCAAGGTGGCTGACGCCATCAAGGAGCGCGCGAAAGCCGGCGGCCTCGAACACCTTATCGACGAGGTGATGGTGCCGACGGAAGATGTCATTGAAGTGAAGCGTGGCCGCAAGATTCACGCAGAGCGCAAATTTCTTCCCGGCTACGTGCTGGTAAAGATGGAAATGACCGACGCCGGTCTGGTGCTCATCAAGAACACGCCGAAGGTCACGGGCTTCCTCGGCGCCGAGAATAAGCCGATGCCGATTCCGGAAGAGGAAGCCATGCGTATCCTCAACCAGGTCAAGGATGGCGTCGAACGCCCGGCCCCGTCGATCATCTACGAGATCGGCGAGCAGGTTAAGGTGATCGACGGTCCCTTCGCCTCCTTCCAGGGCGAGGTGGAGGAAGTCGACGGCGAGCGCTCGCGTCTCAAGGTCGGCGTCTCGATCTTCGGCCGCAAAACGCCGGTCGAACTCGAGTTCCAGCAGGTGGAGAAAGTCGCCAGCTAGAAAAGTTTTCGCCGCTCGCCTGCGAGCGGTGGCACGGCTTCCGGCGCCTCATCGCCGGACGAAATCTGCCTCGCTGGTTATTCCAGCAAAGCAGCAACCCGCGGGAGAGCCGGAAAGCTCAACACGATGCCGGAAGGCTCGCTCAACCGCTAACCCTCGGATGGTCCCGCAAGGCAAACCGTCCGGCAAGTTCCAGGGGAACACATGGCTAAGAAAATAGACGGCTACATCAACCTGCAGGTGCCTGCAGGCGCCGCCAACCCGGCACCTCCCATCGGCCCCGCGCTCGGTCAGCGCGGCGTCAACATCATGGAATTCTGCAAATCCTTCAACGCCAAGACGAAGGATCTTGAGCAGGGCACGCCGATCCCGGTGAAGATCACGGTCTACTCCGACCGCTCGTTCACCTTCGAAATGCGCACGCCGCCGGCAACCTTTCTCATCAAGAAGGCCGCAGGCATGAAGCCGACTGGCAAGCCGGGCTCGGGATCGAAGAACCCTGGCCGCGACGTGGCCGGTGAAATCACCATGGCCCAGCTGCGCGACATCGCAAAGCTGAAGATGAAGGACATGAACACGAACGATCTCGATCAGGCCGCCAAGACGATCGCCGGCTCTGCCCGTTCGATGGGCCTCAAGGTGGTGGAGTGATCCGATGACAAAGAGCAACGTGTCCGCAGCTGACCTCAAGGCCACCCGCGAAGCGGGCGGCAAGCGCGCTTTCGCCATCTCCAAGGGCGTCGACCGCACCAAGGCCTACGGCGTCGATGAAGCCGTCAAGCTCATCAAAGAGCGCGCCAAGGCGAAGTTCGACGAGACCATCGAAATCTCGATGAACCTTGGCGTCGATCCCAAGCACGCCGACCAGATGGTCCGCGGCGTTTGCAATCTGCCCAACGGCTCGGGTCGCACCGCGCGCGTCGCCGTGTTTGCCCGCGGCGCCAAGGCGGAAGAAGCCAAGGCCGCCGGTGCCGACATCGTAGGCGCCGAAGACCTCGTGGAAATCGTGTCCAAGGGTCAGATCAACTTCGACCGCTGCATCGCCACACCCGACATGATGGGCCTCGTCGGCCGTCTCGGGAAGGTGCTGGGCCCGCGCGGCCTGATGCCCAACCCGCGTGTCGGCACGGTGACCGTGGACGTCGTTGGCGCCGTGAACGGTGCCAAGGGCGGCTCGGTCGAATTCCGCGTCGAGAAGTCGGGCATCATCCACGCCGGCGTTGGCAAGGCCAGCTTCGGTGAGAAGGCATTGGTCGAAAACATCAAGGCGTTCGTCGACGCCGTGGTGAAGGCCAAGCCCCCGGGTTCCAAGGGTACCTATTTGAAGAAGGTCTCGCTGTCCTCGACCATGGGTCCGGGCGTCAAGGTTGAAACCTCTTCAGTGTCTTCGGGTCCGGCTGCCAACTAAGGCGGCCTGATCCATCACGCATCCGGGGCAACCCGGGTGGCCCGGAGCGCCAAGCCGTCAAGGCCGAACGCTCCGGTTCGACTGTCCGAGACTGTGGGTGCTGGGCAACCGGCTTGAACCGCCTTCTGAAGCGGGCCCGCAAGAGACAGAAGCGACCCGGAATGACAACGCGCGAAAGCGCCGCCCATTCCGGTTTGAAACTTCTGGGTCAGCACCGTGTCGTCCTTCACCCGAAGGCGCGCGGAAGGACAGACAAAGCGCTGCGCACCTACGCCGGGAACGGCCAAGGCGCGCAGCTGGTGCAACCCGCGAGACGGCCATTTCGGTCGCTCGCAACAAGGAGTGAGCAGTGGATAGAGCCGCGAAACGTGAGCTCATCGATCGCCTCCATACCGTGTTTGACGACGCGGGCGTGGTGGTGGTTGCCCACAACACCGGCATGGTGGCTGCCCAATCCGCGGAATTCCGTCGCGTCGTGAAAGACGCTGGCGGCTCCGTGAAGGTAGCCAAAAACAAGCTGGTGCAGCTCGCCATCAAGGACACCGCGACTGCCGACATTTCGGATCTGCTGAAGGGCCCGACCGTTCTGGCCTATTCCAAGGATCCGATTGCCGCCGCTAAAGCGGCGGTCGCCTACGCCAAGGGCAATGACAAACTCGTCATCCTCGGCGGCGCGATGGGCAAGACCGTTCTTGATGCGAAGGGCGTGAAAGCGCTCGCTGAGCTGCCGTCGCTCGATGAACTGCGTGCCAAGCTGATCGGCCTCCTGAACGCGCCGGCGACCAAGATCGCCCGCACGGTCAAGGAGCCGGGTGGCCAGCTCGCACGTGTCATCCAGGCGAAGGCGTCTCAGAGCGACGCTGCCTAAGGGATCGAATGAGCAATCCACGCGGGTGTTTCTGAGAGAAAGCCCGCGCTCAAAAAGTTCAAACCGGAAGGAAGTATTCGAATGTCTAAGCTTGAAAAGATCGTCGACGACCTCTCGTCGCTCACCGTTCTCGAAGCAGCCGAACTCGCAAAGCTTCTCGAAGAGAAGTGGGGCGTCTCGGCCGCCGCTGCCGTTGCCGTTGCCGCGGCCCCCGCAGCAGCAGCAGCTCCCGTCGAAGAGCAGACCGAATTCTCGGTCGTTCTCGTCTCGGGCGGCGACAAGAAGATCAACGTCATTAAGGAAGTCCGCGCCATCACGGGCCTTGGCCTCAAGGAAGCCAAGGACCTCGTCGAGGCCGGCAACAAGGTCGTCAAGGACGGCGTCTCCAAGGATGACGCTGCCAAGATGAAGAAGCAGCTCGAAGACCAGGGCGCCAAGGTCGAACTCAAGTAACGGCTTCCGGCTGCCGGCAACCGGCATCCGCAAGGATGTTCGGTTGCCGGTTGCCGGATGGCGGTTGCCGGGACGGTTGTCCGGAGGATCCTGCGGAAAAATCCGCAAAAAGGATCTTCCGGTGAGCCGTTTCAAGAAGCGGTTATCGGCACCAGCGGCGGCGGTCGCGGTGCACATGAAGCAACGAAGCGCAGGGCTCGCGACCTGCGCGTCATGACAAACGAGGAGCGGACATGGCTGAGACGTTTAACGGCCGCAAGCGCATCCGGAAGAAATTCGGTTCGATCCGCGAAGTCGCGGAAATGCCGAACCTCATCGAGGTTCAAAAGAGCTCGTACGATGACTTCCTGATGGTTAAGGAGCCCCCGGGCGGCCGCAAGGACGACCATGGCTTGCAGGCGGTCTTCAAGTCCGTGTTCCCGATTTCCGACTTCTCCGGCAAGTCGACGCTCGAGTTCGTGCGCTATGAGTTCGATGCGCCGAAGTACGACGTCGACGAGTGCATGCAGCGCGACATGACCTTCTCCGCGCCGCTGAAGGTCAAGCTGCGCCTGATCGTGTTTGATGTGAACGAAGAAACCGGCTCCAAGTCGATCAAGGACGTCAAGGAGCAGGACGTCTACATGGGCGAAATGCCCCTGATGACCATGAACGGCACGTTCGTGATCAACGGCACCGAGCGCGTGATCGTCTCGCAGATGCACCGCTCGCCGGGCGTCTTCTTCGACCACGACCGTGGCCGCACGCATGCCTCGGGCAAGCTCCTGTTTGCAGCTCGCATCATCCCCTACCGCGGCTCCTGGCTCGACTTCGAATTCGACGCCAAGGATGTTGTCTACGTCCGCATCGACCGCCGCCGCAAACTGCCGGTGACGACGCTTCTCTATGCGCTCGGCCTCGACGACGAGCAGATCCTGTCGACGTTCTATCGCCAGATCCCCGTCAAGGAATCCAAGCGCGGCTGGAAGATGCCGTTCGACGCCGCCAAGATCCGCGGCATGACCCCGCTCGGCGATCTTATCGACGCCAAGTCTGGCGATGTCGTGGCCAAGGCCGGCGAAAAGATCACCGCCCGCAAGGCGCGTGAACTGGCCGATGCCGGCCTCAAGGAAGTGCTGGTTTCCCCCGAAGATCTCTCCGGCCGCTATATCGGCGAAGATGTCGTCAACCTGGAAACCGGACAGATCTACGCCGAAGCCGGCGATGAACTGGATCCCAAGCTCCTGGCCGAAATCAAGGACCAGAAGATCAAGGAATTCCAGATCCTCGATATCGACCACGTCAATATCGGGCCGTTCATCCGCAACACGCTGCACATTGATAAGAACTCAAACCATCAGGAAGCCCTGATGGACATCTACCGCGTCATGCGCCCGGGTGAGCCCCCGACCATCGAAGCGGCCACCGCCCTCTTCCACTCGCTGTTCTTCGACAGCGAGCGCTACGACCTCTCGGCCGTCGGCCGCGTGAAGATGAACATGCGCCTCGAACTCGACGCGCCCGACACCATGCGCGTGCTCCGCCGCGAAGACATCGTCGCCGTCGTCAAGACGCTCGTCGATCTGCGCGACGGGCGTGGCGAAATCGACGACATCGACCATCTCGGCAACCGCCGTGTGCGCTCCGTCGGCGAACTCATGGAGAACCAGTACCGCCTGGGCCTCCTGCGCATGGAGCGCGCCATCAAGGAGCGCATGTCGTCGGTCGATATCGACACCGTCATGCCGCAGGACCTGATCAACGCCAAGCCGGCGGCAGCCGCCGTGCGCGAGTTCTTCGGGTCTTCGCAGCTCTCGCAGTTCATGGACCAGACCAACCCGCTCTCCGAGATCACCCACAAGCGCCGTCTCTCAGCACTTGGCCCGGGCGGTCTGACGCGTGAGCGCGCCGGCTTCGAAGTCCGCGACGTGCATCCAACGCACTACGGCCGCATCTGCCCGATTGAAACGCCGGAAGGCCCCAACATCGGTCTGATCAACTCGCTGGCGACGTTTGCCCGCGTGAACAAGTACGGCTTCATCGAAAGCCCCTATCGCCGCGTGAAGGACAACCGCGTGACGGACGAGGTCGTGTACCTCTCCGCCATGGAGGAAATGCGCCATCACGTTGCCCAGGCCAACGCTGAACTCGACGCCAAGGGCAAGCTCGTCGACGAACTGATCACCTGCCGCTACTCGGGCGACGTGCTGCTCGTGCCGCGCGAAAAGGTCGACTACATCGACGTGTCGCCCAAGCAGCTTGTGTCCGTCGCAGCCGCCTTGATCCCGTTCCTCGAGAACGACGACGCCAACCGCGCCCTCATGGGCTCGAACATGCAGCGCCAAGCCGTGCCGCTCATCCGCGCCGAAGCTCCGTTCGTGGGCACCGGCATGGAAGAGGTCGTGGCCCGTGACTCCGGTGCCGCCATTGCCGCCCGCCGCTCCGGCGTCGTCGATCAGGTGGACGCAACGCGTATCGTCATCCGTGCAACCGAAGAAACCGATGCCTCCAAGCCTGGCGTCGACATCTACCGTCTGCGCAAATTCCAGCGCTCCAACCAGAATACCTGCATCAACCAGCGTCCGCTGGTGAACGTGGGTGATCGCGTCGACGCCGGCGAAATTCTCGCCGACGGTCCCTCGACCGACCTTGGAGATCTGGCGCTCGGCAAGAACGTGCTCGTCGCGTTCATGCCGTGGATGGGCTACAACTTCGAGGACTCGATCCTCCTCTCCGAACGCGTTGTGTCCGATGACATCTTCACCTCGATCCACATCGAGGAATTCGAAGTCATGGCCCGCGACACCAAGCTCGGACCGGAAGAAATCACGCGCGATATCCCGAACGTCTCGGAAGAAGCGCTGAAGAACCTCGACGAAGCAGGCATCGTCTACATCGGCGCCGAAGTGCATCCGGGCGACATCCTCGTCGGCAAGATCACGCCGAAGGGCGAAAGCCCGATGACGCCGGAAGAAAAGCTCCTGCGCGCCATCTTCGGCGAAAAGGCCTCCGACGTGCGTGACACGTCTCTGCGTCTGCCGCCGGGCGTCTCGGGCACCATCGTCGAAGTTCGCGTCTTCAACTCGCGAAGGACCGCGACGACGAAATGCAGATCCTCGACCGCAACGTCTATGCCCGTCTCAAGGAAGCGCTCCTCGGCAAGGAAGTGTCGAAGGGTCCGCGCGGCGCCCGCAAGGGCACAACGCTCGACGACGCCATCCTCGACGACATCCCGCGCAGCCAGTGGTGGGAAATCGGTCTGGCCAACGAAAAGGCCCAGGCCGAACTCGAAGCCATCAACAAGCAGTACGAAGAGGCCAAGAAGAGCCTCGAGCGCCGCTTCGTGGACAAGGTCGACAAGCTCCAGCGCGGCGACGAGCTGCCTCCCGGCGTCATGAAGATGGTCAAAGTCTTCGTCGCCGTGAAGCGCAAGATCCAGCCGGGCGATAAGATGGCCGGCCGTCACGGCAACAAGGGCGTCGTGTCCCGCATCGTTCCTTGCGAAGACATGCCGTTCCTCGAAGACGGCACGCATGTCGACGTGGTGCTGAACCCGCTCGGCGTGCCTTCGCGCATGAACGTCGGGCAGATTCTCGAAACGCACATGGGTTGGGCATGCCGCGGTCTCGGCCGCCTCATCGACGAGGCGCTGCAGGAGTTCCACGCCTCCGGCAAGACCGACGCACTGCGCGAAGAGATGAAGCGGATCTACGGCAACAACGAGATCAAGCCGAACATCAAGGACGATGAACTCGTGGCCGCCGCAAATCTCTTGAAGCGCGGCGTGCCGATCGCGACGCCCGTGTTCGATGGCGCCCGCGAACCCGACATCGTCGAAATGCTCAAGCAGGCAGGCTTCGACTCGTCAGGCCAGGTCACGCTGTTCGATGGCCGTACCGGCGAGCCCTTCGACCGTAAGGTCACGGTGGGCTACAAGTACATCCTGAAGCTGCACCACCTTGTCGACGACAAGATCCACGCCCGTTCGATCGGTCCCTACTCGCTCGTCACCCAGCAGCCGCTGGGCGGCAAGGCTCAGTTCGGCGGTCAGCGCTTCGGCGAAATGGAGGTCTGGGCGCTCGAAGCCTACGGTGCCGCCTACACGCTGCAGGAAATGCTCACCGTCAAGTCGGACGACGTGGCGGGCCGCACCAAGGTCTACGAGGCGATCGTCCGTGGCGACGACGCCTTCGAGGCCGGCGTGCCGGAAAGCTTCAACGTGCTCGTGAAGGAAATGCGCGCGTTGGGCCTCAACGTCGAACTCCTAAACACGGAAGTCGTGCCGCCTGAAGGCACAACGGAAACGCCCGAGCCGCAGCCTCAGCTGCCGCCGCAGGCCGCAGAGTAGAAAAGAACAAATGCCTCTCCCCGCCGCCATCGGTGGGGAGAGGTCCACCACCGCCAGAATTTTTTAGGGCGCGCTATCCCTGAAGCGCTCCCCGAGGAGAGAAGAGCCCGATGAACGAGATCACCAACCTCTTCAAGACGCAGGCGCCGGTGCCGACGTTCGATCAGATCAAGATCTCGATCGCGTCCCCCGACGACATCCTTTCCTGGTCGTTCGGTGAGATCAAGAAGCCCGAAACGATCAACTACCGTACCTTCAAGCCCGAGCGCGACGGCCTGTTCTGCGCCCGCATCTTCGGGCCGATCAAGGACTACGAATGCTTGTGCGGCAAGTACAAGCGGATGAAGTACAAGGGCCTCATCTGTGAAAAGTGCGGCGTCGAAGTCACCCTCGCCAAGGTGCGCCGCGAGCGCATGGGCCACATCGAACTCGCAGCCCCCGTTGCCCACATCTGGTTCCTGAAGTCGCTGCCCTCGCGCATCGGCCTGCTTCTCGACATGTCGCTGAAGGACCTTGAGCGCGTTCTCTACTTCGAGAACTACATTGTCATCGAGCCCGGCGTTTCGCCCTTCAAGGAGCTGCAGCTCCTCTCTGAAGAGCAGTACAACACGGCCATTGAAGAGCACGGCCAGGACAGCTTCACCGCCGGCATCGGCGCCGAAGCGATCCGCGAGATCCTGTCCGCCATGGACCTGCCGAAGATCGCCGAAGATCTGCGCCAGGAAATCAAGGAAGCGACGACCGAACTCAAGCCCAAGAAGCTCGGTAAGCGCCTGAAGGTCATCGAAGCCTTCATGGAATCGGGCAACCGCCCCGAGTGGATGATCCTGACCCACGTTCCGGTCATTCCGCCGGAACTGCGCCCGCTCGTCCCCCTCGACGGCGGCCGCTTCGCCACGTCCGATCTGAACGATCTCTACCGCCGCGTCATCAACCGTAACAACCGCCTCAAGCGGCTGATGGAACTGCGCGCGCCCGACATCATCATCCGCAACGAAAAGCGCATGCTGCAGGAAGCAGTCGACGCGCTCTTCGACAACGGCCGCCGCGGCCGCGTCATCACGGGTGCCAACAAGCGCCCGCTGAAGTCGCTCGCCGACATGCTGAAGGGCAAGCAGGGCCGCTTCCGCCAGAACCTCCTCGGCAAGCGCGTCGACTACTCCGGCCGCTCGGTCATCGTCGTGGGTCCCGAACTCAAGCTGCATCAGTGTGGCTTGCCCAAGAAGATGGCGCTCGAACTCTTCAAGCCCTTCATCTATGCGCGCCTTCAGACGCTCGGTCAGGCCGCAACGGTCAAGCAGGCCAAGAAGCTCGTTGAGAAGGAAAAGCCGGAAGTTTGGGACGTCCTCGACGAGGTCATCCGCGAGCATCCAGTTCTCCTGAACCGCGCGCCGACGCTCCACCGCCTCGGCATTCAGGCCTTCGAACCGCAATTAATCGAAGGCAAGGCGATCCAGCTGCATCCGCTCGTCTGCGCCGCATTCAACGCTGACTTCGACGGCGACCAGATGGCCGTGCACGTTCCGCTGTCGCTCGAAGCGCAGCTGGAAGCGCGCGTCCTCATGATGTCGACCAACAACATTCTGCATCCCGCCAACGGCCAGCCCATCATCGTGCCGTCGCAGGACATCGTGCTCGGCCTCTACTATCTCTCGATCCAGCGCGATAAGGAGCCGGGCGAAGGCATGATCTTCGGGTCGGTTGGCGAAATCCGCCACGCGCTCGAAGCCAAGGCTGTCACACTGCACGCCAAGGTCAAGGCCCGCTTCCGCGCGGTCGGCCCCGAAGGCGAAGAAGTCATCGAGCTGCACGAAACGACGCCCGGCCGTATGCTGCTCGGCGAAGTTCTGCCGCGCCGCCCGAACGTCAAGTTCTCGCTGATCAACCAGCTGCTGACGAAGAAAGCCATCTCCGGCATGATCGATGCCGTCTACCGCAACTGCGGTCAGAAGGAGACGGTGATCTTCTGCGACCGCATCATGGCGCTGGGCTTCCATCACGCGTTCAAGGCCGGCATCTCGTTCGGCAAGGACGACATGCAGATCCCGGAAACGAAGGCCAAGATCGTCGAAAAGACGAACGACCTCGTTCTCGAGTTCGAACAGCAGTACCAGGACGGCCTCATCACCCAGCTTGAGAAGTACAATAAGGTGGTGGACGCTTGGTCGAAGTGCACCGATCAGATCGCCAAGGAAATGATCGACCGCATCTCGAATGCCGGCAAGGACAAGGACGGCCGCGAACGCCCGATCAACTCGATCTACATGATGAGCCATTCCGGTGCGCGCGGTTCGCCGACCCAGATGCGCCAGCTGGCCGCCATGCGCGGTCTCATGACGAAGCCCTCGGGCGAAATCATCGAGACGCCGATCATCTCGAACTTCAAGGAAGGCCTCTCGGTTCTCGAATACTTCAACTCCACCCACGGGGCGCGTAAGGGTCTCGCCGACACGGCGTTGAAGACGGCGAACTCCGGCTACTTGACGCGCCGTCTTGTCGACGTCGCCCAGGACGCCATCATCCTTGAAAACGATTGCGGCACCGACGGCGGCATCAACGTCCAGGCCGTCGTCGACGCTGGTCAGGTCATCGTCTCGCTGTCACAGCGCGTCCTCGGCCGCACCGCCGCCGAAGACATCGTTGTGCCGGGAACGGGCGAAATCCTGGTTCCGGTCGGCGAATTGATCGAAGAGCGTCACGCCGACCTCATCGGCAAGCACGAAGTGCAGGAAATCCGTATCCGCTCGGTTCTCACCTGCGAAACGGTTTCCGGCGTATGCGCCAAGTGCTACGGCCGTGACCTCGCGCGCGGCACGCCCGTCAACATCGGCGAAGCGGTGGGCGTCATCGCCGCCCAGTCGATCGGCGAACCGGGTACGCAGCTCACCATGCGCACCTTCCACATCGGCGGCGCCGCCAACGTCGTCGACCAGTCGTTCGTGGATTCGAACTTCAACGGCACTGTCAAGATCAAGAACCGCGCCGTCATGAAGGACAGCCAGGGACGCCTAGTTGCGATGGCGCGGACGATGTCGATCGTCATCTCCGACCAGTCCGGCAAGGAACTGGCGACTCACAAGTTGCCCTACGGCGCGCGTCTGCACGTCGATGAGGGCGATGAGGTCAAGCGCGGCACGCGTCTGGCCCAGTGGGACCCCTTCACCCGCCCGATCCTCACCGAAGCCTCGGGCACGGTGGCCTTCGAAGACATGATCGACGGCGCCTCTGTTCGCGAACAGACCGACGAAATGAAGGGCACGACCAACCGCGTCATCATCGACTGGCGTGCAACGCCGCGCGGCGCGGACTTGAAGCCCGCCATCGTGGTCAAGGACAGCAAGGGTAAACCCATCAAGGTCGCCCGCGGCGGCGATGCCCGTTACCTGCTACCCGTCGAGGCCGTGCTCTCCGTTGAGCCCGGTACCGAGGTCAAGGCTGGCGACGTGCTCGCCCGTATTCCGCTGGCATCCGCCAAGCAGAGCGACATCACGGGCGGTCTGCCGCGCGTGGCCGAACTCTTCGAAGCCCGCCGTCCCAAGGATCACGCGATCATCGCCGAAATCTCCGGCACGATCGAGTTCGGCAAGGACTACAAGAATAAGCAGCGCATCACGATCGCTCCTGACGAGGAAGGTGCCGAGCCGGTGGAATATCTCATTCCGCGCGGCAAGAACCTCTCCGTTCAGCACGGCGACCACGTCGAGCGCGGCGACTTCATCTACGACGGCCACCCTGCTCCGCACGACATTCTGGCGGTCAAGGGCGTCGAAGAACTCGCCAACTACCTCATCAATGAGATCCAGGACGTCTATCGTCTCCAGGGCGTGATGATCAACGACAAGCACATCGAGGTGATCGTTCGCCAGATGCTGCAGAAGGTTGAAATCACCGATCCCGGCGACACGGGTCTCATCAAGGGTGAGCAGCTCGACCGCATCGAGATGGACGAGATCAACGTCAAGATCGAAAAGCTTGGCAAGCGTGCGGCCTCCGGTACGCCCGTCCTGCTCGGCATCACCAAGGCCTCGCTCCAGACGCGCTCCTTTATCTCAGCTGCCTCGTTCCAGGAAACGACGCGCGTCCTCACCGACGCCGCCGTTATCGCCAAGTCTGACACGCTGGAAGGCCTCAAGGAGAACGTCATCGTCGGCCGCCTTATCCCGGCCGGCACCGGTGGCATGCTCCGCCGCCTTCGCCGCGAGGCGACCAAGCGCGACGAACTCATCGCCAAGGAAAAGGCGAAGGGCGATGCAACTGGAGCGCTCTCCGGACCGTCGGAGGGGGGCGTCGCCGCCCGCCGCCGCCGCCGAGTCGCCGAGTAAGATTTTTTCACTGACACGAACCAACGGCCGCCTTTCGGGGCGGCCGTTTCATTTGTCGCAGCCGTCCGCGTCGCGAAAAGGCGGTTTGGTTCCAGGCCGGGGTCAAAAAAGTGAAACACCTTGGCCGCCAAGTGTTGACCACGCTTTAGCCTCTGTATATAGACACCTCACTCTCACGGTAGGTCGTAGGCCGTTCGCGCCCAAATTCGCGCCCATAACGGACCTAAACACTGTCGTCTCTAAGCAGAGGACATTTCTGGACCAAGATCTCTGGACCGCCGTGCGGCGGACTGGACGATCCTCTGGTTTTTTCGTGTCAGGCCGCGCGCAAGCGCAGCCCGGCAGGATCGGCTTGGCGTTTGCGTGGGGCTATCCCGCGCGGCACCCAACGACGGACGAGGCGAATGCCGACGATACAACAGCTTATCCGGAAACCCCGGCACCCGAAGACGTACCGCGAGAAATCGCGTCACATGGAGCAGTGCCCGCAGAAGCGCGGCGTCTGCACCCGCGTCTACACGACGACCCCGAAGAAGCCGAACTCGGCGCTTCGTAAGGTTGCCAAGATCCGCCTGACCAACGGCTTCGAAGTCATTGGTTACATCCCGGGCGAAGGCCACAACCTGCAGGAGCACTCCGTGGTGCTCATCCGTGGCGGCCGCGTCAAGGATTTGCCGGGCGTGCGCTACCACATCCTTCGTGGTGTTCTCGATACCCAGGGCGTCGCCGCCCGCCGCCAGCGCCGTTCGAAGTACGGCGCCAAGCGTCCGAAATAAGCCTGAGGGATTTGCACCATGTCTCGCCGCCATAAAGCAGAGAAGCGTGAGGTCAACCCTGACCCGAAGTTCGCTGATCTCATCCTGTCGAAGTTCATGAATGCGGTCATGAAGGAAGGCAAGAAGTCCACCGCCGAGCGCATCGTTTACGGCGCACTCGATACGATGGAAAAGAAGGCCAAGTCCGATCCGCTCGCTATGTTCCATCAGGCGCTCGAAAACGTGATGCCGGCCGTTGAAGTCCGCTCGCGCCGCGTCGGTGGTGCAACCTATCAGGTGCCGGTTGAAGTCCGCGCTGAACGCCGCCAGGCGCTCGCCATTCGCTGGATTATCAACGCCGCGCGCGCCCGCAACGAAAACACGATGGTCGACCGTCTCTCGGGTGAACTGATGGACGCTTCTCAGAACCGCGGCTCCGCGGTCAAGAAGCGCGAAGACACCCACAAGATGGCCGACGCCAACCGCGCCTTCTCGCATTACCGCTGGTAACGCCGTTCGCTTTTTAGGATTTCGAGGACCATCATGGCCCGTCAATACGCGATCGAGGACTACCGCAACTTCGGCATCATGGCTCACATTGATGCTGGGAAGACGACGACGACTGAGCGGATCCTCTATTACACCGGCAAGTCCTACAAGATCGGCGAAGTCCATGACGGCGCCGCCACCATGGACTTCATGGATCAGGAAGCTGAGCGCGGGATCACGATCACGTCCGCCGCCACGACCTGCTTCTGGCCCGGCCGCGACGGCCGCAAGCGCCGCCTGAACATCATCGACACCCCCGGCCACGTCGACTTCACCATCGAAGTCGAGCGGTCACTGCGCGTGCTCGACGGCGCCGTTTGCGTGCTCGATAGCAACCAGGGCGTCGAACCGCAGACCGAAACCGTCTGGCGCCAGGGCGATAAGTACAACGTTCCGCGCATCATCTTCTCCAACAAGATGGACAAGACCGGCGCCGACTTCTTCATGTGCTTGGCCGACATCAAGGACAAGCTCGGCGCCCGCGCTGTGCCGCTGCAGATTCCGATCGGCGCGGAAGCCGATTTCAAGGGCGTCGTCGATCTGATCGAGATGAAGGCCATCACCTGGGATGGTGACGGCAAAGACGCCAAGATGATCAAGAGCGAGATCCCCGCCGACCTCGCCGACAAGGCCGCGGAATTCCGCGCGGCCATGATCGAAGCCGCCGTCGAAATGGACGACGCGGTGATGGAAACCTACCTTGACGGCGTCGAGCCCGACGAGGACACGATCCGCCGGCTCATCCGCAAGGCGACGATCACGCGCGCCTTCTATCCGATGATGTGCGGCTCGGCCTTTAAGAACAAGGGCGTGCAGCTCCTTCTCGACGCCGTTGTCGACTTCCTGCCCGCTCCCTCCGATCGCGACGCGTATCGCGGCATCGATCCCAAGACCGGCAACGAGTCTCCGCGCCGTCCGATCGATGAAGATCCGTTGGCCATGATCGCGTTCAAGATCATGAGCTTCGAGCACGTCGGTTCGATCACATTCTGCCGCATCTACTCGGGCAAGCTCGAGCAGGGCATGGCGCTGACGAACACCTCGCGCGACAAGAAAGAGCGCGCCGGCCGCATGTACCTCATGCACGCCGCCGACCGCGAAGAAATCAAGGAAGCCTTCGCCGGCGACATCGTCGCTCTGCAGGGCATGAAGGACGTGCGCACGGGCGAAACGCTCTGCGACCCCAGCAAGCCTGTCATCCTTGAGAAGATGGATTTCCCCGAGCCCGTCATCAACCTGAAGATCGAGCCCAAGACGAAGGCCGACCAGGAAAAGATGGCGATCGCTCTCAACACGATGGCCATCGAAGATCCCTCGTTCCGCGTCTCGGTCGATAGTGAGTCGGGCGAGACCATCCTCAAGGGCATGGGCGAACTCCACCTTGACATTAAGGTCGACATCCTGAAGCGAACCTACGGCGTTGAAGCTAACGTCGGCCAGCCGCAGGTTGCCTACCGCGAAACGCTCGCCCGGCCGGCCGAAATCGACTACACGCACAAGAAGCAGTCCGGCGGTACTGGCCAGTTCGCCCGCGTCAAGCTGCGTCTCGAGCCGAACGAAACCGGCAAGGGCAATCTGTTCGAGTCCGACATCGTCGGCGGCACGGTTCCGAAGGAATACATCCCAGGCGTCGAAAAGGGCGTCACCTCGGTTTGGGACAACGGCGTGTTGATCGGCTTCCCGATCGTCGACATGAAGGTCACCCTTTATGACGGCGCCTTCCATGAAGTGGACTCGTCCGCGATCGCGTTCGAAATCGCGACCCGCGCCGGCATGAAGGAAGGTTGCGAGAAGGGCGGCATCAAGATCCTTGAACCGATCATGGATGTCGAAGTGGTGACACCCGGCGATTTCGTCGGTGGCATCATCGGCGACATCAACGGCCGCCGCGGCCAGATCCGCGATCAGCAGATGCGCGGCAACGCCACGGTGATCCGCGCGTACGTGCCGCTCGCCAATATGTTCGGCTACGTCAGCCAGCTGCGCTCAATGTCGACGGGACGTGCATCCTACACGATGCAGTTTGCCCACTACGCCGACGTGCCGCGCAATGTGGCCGAAGAAGTCAAGGCGAAGTACGCCTGAGGTTAGAAACTTGAAAAGCCCTGGAGTTCGACGGAGCCACGCGCCCCGCAACCCCAGAAAACGAGATGAAGCGAAGGAGAGCCGACGATGGCGAAGGCAAAATTCGAACGTAACAAGCCGCATTGCAACGTAGGCACGATTGGCCACGTTGACCACGGCAAGACGACGCTGACGGCGGCTCTGACG
>NCCZ01000018.1 GCA_002279935.1 Hyphomicrobium sp. 12-62-95
TCAGTGGTCATGACCGCCCTCCGATTTGCTGCCTATTCCAGCCGTGCTTTCAGCCGCGCGAGGTTTCCCCGGTAGGGTGGTAGCGGCCCCCTCCTGCGTTTCGATGGAGCTACGATGCTGTCGTTCGTTTTCGGCAAGAAACATGCGTCTGGCTGTCAGGGCCCGTGCTTGTTCCCGCTTGCTTTCGGAGGGTGCCGCGCGCCAGGGGTTTTCTCCCATCCGAAACGGCCATGACGGACACGTCACCGACACGCACAGACGCACGCGAGCCGTCGAACCCGCACAGCAGTCGAGGCACCGCAAGCGCAGGGTCTTCATTGGGCTCATGCGCTGCTGACCCAACTGTTCGAGTTCAGCGGTCGTCATCTCACGAGGATCCCGGCCGACCAGCGCGCCATTGCGGTCTTCAAGACCCACCGTCCGGTTGATGCTCATCGCACACCTCCCGTGGTTTCCAGCGCCCACAGCAGGATCGCGATCGCATCCGCCTCGTTGTCGTCCTTCGGTGCGTAACCGCGCTCGCGCACGGCCGTGATGACCGCCGTCTTGTCGGCGTTGCCCTTGCCAGCGATGAAGCGCTTGATCGTTCCGACCGGGACGCCCTGGTAGGCAACGCCGCGTTCCTCGCACCAGCCGGTCAGCGTTGCCAGCAGACCGCCGTAGACGTGGGAAGCATCCGTGCTCGAATGTCGCCGAACGGCTTCGTAGTGGATGGCGTCGATGCCGCCGATGTCGAGGCGGAGTTGTTCGAGCCAGTTGCGCAAGCGCAGGTAGCGCATGCCGCCACCGTCGTAGCGGTTGGGCTTCAGATCGAGCGTGCCGCTGGTGATTGTCGAGCAGCCGATACGCAGCGCCCAGCCGGTCGTAGTGCCGAGATCGAGCGCGACAACAGCGCCGGGAATTGGGGTTGAATCACACACGGGCACAGGCAGAGTCGGGACAGCCATGGGCTGGGTCTCCTCAGTTGGGATCGGTTTGTGGTGGAGGGCGACGACGGCTTGGTGCTTGGCGGTGCTGGCCGTCGCGCGCCGTTGCTGACCGCCACACCGATGCGGTGGTGCTTTGGACAGCGACGGTTCGGATTTCGGGCTTTCAGCGGGGTCGTCGTCTCGAACGGCGCATCACAGTCGGGGCAGTGACTGCGCCACCGGATCAAAGGCACTTCGCTTCCATCAGCACGCCGATAGAGTTGGCTGCCGACGACGACATAGCGCTGGCCCTCCCACATCAGGACGGTGTCGAGCGGGGGCAGACTGCTGAAATCGATGGTGTGAGCAACGCGGTGCTTGCGGGTCATGGCAAGCCTCCCGCGCAAGTTCGGTTGCAGCACCCTCGCGCGCGCAACTTCGGTCTTACGTAGAGGGTCGCGGCTTCTGTCCGCGACCCTACGTAGTATAGGGCTTTCATACTAACTCCTCCTTCATCAACCAACACCCTGTTTTCATTTGCGAATTCCTTGTTTTTTGAGGACTTAGTGAGGACTTGAGTGACTAAGTCCTCCGGTGCTCTAACCCATTGATTTGATTGAGGGAGGACTTAGGGAGGACTGAGGACTTAGGCCCAAGTCCTAGGACTTAGTGAGGACTTAGGTCGCCCTCGGCGCCCTCCGGATAGACCCAGACAGCGGGGTTCTCGACCTCCAGGCAGGCTCCCGTCTGAGGGCATTTGAAGTGCGAGGGGAGCACCGGGCGCAGCGCTGCTTGAAGCTCGCCGGTCGTCTCCTCGATGATCTCCTCGGATGGAAATTCCATGCCCTGGACGCACAGGTAGCCAAAGCGCGAGCGCACGATCGAAAACCCGAATGGGGCGCCATCGCGCAGAAACTTGATGAAGCCCTTCGTGGCCAGAACGCTAAGACGTTCGCGAATGGTGAACTTGCTTCCAAGTCCGCCCTTATTTTCGAACCGCTCCATGAACTGCGTCATCGTATAAAGACGACCTTCAGCGGCTTCAGAGAGCAGGATGCCAAGGATGACGTCGTGTTTGCGCAGCCGTTCGGCATCGTTCTTCGCTCCTGCCTCTTGGCGTACCAACCGCTCGTTCATCGGGTTGAGTTCGACCCACTCGCCCTTGATCTTGTCGACCAACTTGGCGGGCAGCGCCGGACCGTTGCGCAACTCGATCTCAAGACGGCGCTGCGAGCTCTCCTCGTCCGGACGGTGCAAAAGCATGCCTGACGTATAGAAGCCGCGCAGAGCGCTCGCGCCGGACAGCGCAAGGAACGGGTCGTCCTTGACCTGTTGCTTGGCGAGCTTCTTGGTGTGGTGAACCAGGATCACGCCGCAGTCGGGCGCGATGGACTCACGCAGCAGTTCGATGCGCTCGGTCAGAAAGAACATCATCGCGGTATTGTCGTTTTCACCGCCGCCTTCGGGCCCGCCGTCAAAGAGATTGCGGATGGGATCGAAGCAGATGATGTCCGGAGGGCTGTCGGGGAAATGCTCCTGGATCGACGCTGCGGCGAGCGCGATGCCTTTTGCATCGAGAAGCAGACGCAGCTTCGGGGTGACCGCGAGGTTATCCAGCGCCGCTTCGATGATGGCGGGATCGAGACGGATGCTCTGCAGCCGTTCGCGCAGGTAGTGATACTGGATCTCGGCCTGCAGATAATAGATGCGCAGCGGCCGGGCTGGCGTGAAGCCCAGAAATGCGACGCCGGCAGCCATGTGCACGAGCAGGCTGATCAGGAAATCGCTTTTTCCGACCTTCGGCGCGCCCCCGAGGACTAGCATGCCGCCAGGCGTCAACACGCGCGGCGCAATAATGTCGTCCGGCATGGGAGACGTGTCGGCCAGCAGCGCGCGAAGTTTATAGGCCGTCATGCTGGCGGGGGCCGCAGTTTCGTTCGCCGCGGCCCTCAGCAGCGCCGGGCCGTTCTTGGCGACGTGTCGGGCCCAGAGACGGTCGGCCTCTTCCCTGAGACGCTCCAGCGGCCAGGCGGGGCGCAGCATGGCAGCGTTGTACTGGCAGATCCCATCCCAGCCGTCGTCGGGGCTCAGCAGGCCTTCATGCACAAGACGGATGTAATGGCCGATCGCGGCGCTGGCGCCTTCAAACCGCGTCCATGGGTCGACGCCGCCTTCATGGACCGGCGTCGTCAGCACATCGCGCAAGGACGGCTTGTCCATCCCATCCGGATCGGCGGTGCTGTCCACGCCGGGGAACAGCGGCATGGCGCTCACGCGATCGGCAAACTCCCGCAGATCGCATTCGATGTGGGGACGGTGCTCCAGGATGGTGACGGCGCGAACAAACCCACCCTTGTGATAGACAGAGCCGGCCACCCGGATCGGCTGGTGGGCTGAGCGAAAGTGGCGGTCGCCGCCGACCTTGTGAGCAATTGTCCCCCGCAGGCGGCAGACGCAATCAAGATCCGAGCCTTCGGCCGCCTCCGTCAGTTTCCACCAGACGTGGCATTTCTGGCGGCCCTCTGGCGTGCGGCCACCGCTCTCGACCAGCAACGTCGGCGGGCCCAGATACCGCACCAGATGCGCGTATTTGGCGGCTATGTCGCCTTCGTCGAGGTCGACAACGATCGTTTGCATCTGGCCAATGTCTTCAGCCTTGGCTTGGCCCGGGTTCACCACCGTGCCTGGGACCACATAAACCGCCGCGCCCTCGCGCCACGCCCAGTTGGTGAAGGTCGCGAGCTTTTCCAGGGCGGTGTTGTTGGCTTCGATCCAGATGTTGTTCGGCTTGCCATCCTTGCCGGCCCTTTTGTCGGCAAAGCCGCGCACGGGGATCAGGCCTTCGCAATAGCCGAACACGACCTCCAGAAAGATCTTCAGCTGTTCGACGTCCGGTTCGATATCAGCGGGGTCAATCATCGCGCTCACATCGTTGAAGTCATTCCAGGGGTTGAAATGGATGATGTTGTCGTCAGTCATGACGGAAGGCTCCAGCAGCGCTGCGCGTAGGCACACATGCGGCATGCGATGTGGTCACGGTCGCGCGCGATGCGGGGCAGCAGCTCGCCGGCGTCCGTCGCCTGCAGAATGCGGACAGCCCGATCGCTCATGCGTTGGGCCAGATCGGCATTGAAAGGCACCAACTCGTGGTAGAGCTCGGCGGTGTCCTTGTTGATGGCGGTGAAGAGCGCCGGGTTGGTTGCAACGCCGGGGACGCTCGCGTCCATGTAGGCCTGATAGAGCGCGATCTGGGCGGCGTAGATGGGCTTGGCGATCGCCACACCGCTCTTGACGGTCTCGCGCCAGTTCTTCGCGTTCATGGTCTTGCATTCCCAGATGGCGGGAACGCCAAGAGCCCATCCTTCCGGCGCGGCGGCGATGATGCCATCGACATGACCGCGGATCCGACCGCCGGCGACGGAAAAACCGAATTGCTCGCCATCCGGCCGGTGGCCTTTGCGCGTATAGAGATCGAGACCAGCGGCGCGGAGCCAGCGCACGGCCAGATCCTCCAAGGCATGACCGATCGCAAAGATGCGTAGCGTCTGGCCGGAGAACGCGCTTCCCTCATCTTTCGGGGCGCCGGCGAATTCAAACTGCAGCGCGCGCTCGCACGGATGGCCGACGCGCGAGCCGCCGAGATAATCCCGCGGCGCTTTTGATGCGTCTTCTGTCGCGAGGGCCGCATCGACGGCTGCGTTGAGCTGATCCGGCAGTGTCGCGGTGTGGTTGTAATCCAGCATTAGAAGGGGATCTCCAGAGTGTTGGGGGTGCGGGCGGCGCTGTCGCGCATGGCGTCTTGGAAGGCGGTGACGGCCACCTCGATCAGCGTCAGAACCTGGGACTCGGTGAGATCGGCGAGGCGCGTGGCCCAGCCGATTTCCTCCATGATCTCCGCCACCATCTTGAGAGCGGCGCGCAGGGCGGACATTTCCTCGTCGGTGGGATCAACCATGGCAGACGAGCTCCGGAGCTTGAGGGGCTGCGCGTTTGACCTCCGTGATGCGGGCGCGGATCGCGGACCAGTTGAACTTCAGGCTCAGCATGGCGGAGGCCTGATAGCGGGTCAGATTGAAATCGAACCGGCGCTCGGGTGGCAGATACGCGAGCTGCTTTTCGGTCGCCGGCTGTCGAAGCCAGCTCTTGGTCTTGTGCGCCGTCTCATCCGTTTCGTTGCTGTTCAGCCAGTCGTCGGCTGCCGCCAGACACACGATGCTGTCTCCGACACCGAGCAGGGTCGCGCGCTTGTCTTTGGCGCCGCCGACGGCATAGCAGCGGCCGTCATCGGCAAAGACGCCGGCCCAGGCGGTCAGACCGCTCGCCATCATGACCGTGCCATCGCCCTGGATATCGACCCACGCAAAGCTGGAGCGCGCGAGAAGATCGATTTCCGTCATGACGAAGTCGGTGAGAGGATAGGGACCGCGCCGGTGCCGTCCGCCCTGCCACACGTGGCCACACAGCGGGCATTCCATGACGGCGGTCGGAACCTCCGCCTCGCACGAGGGGCAGGTCTTGGTCGGGGCCTCGGACAGCTCACGGCCGTCCAGATCGATATCCTGTTCGAGCGACCCGTGCAGAAGGCTGGAGATGCCAAAGTCGAGGATGATGCAGTCCGTCTTCACAACGCCCGGATACTCTTCCGGATTGACGGTCCGAAGCCCGCGGCCCACCATCTGGATCATGGTGGATTTGTACGAGGACGGACGCAGCAGCACGACGCAGGAGGTGGGTGGATGATCCCAGCCTTCGGTCAGCACCGCGACATTGGTGAGAACCTGGATCTCCCCCTCATCGTAGGCCGCGAGCGTTGCCTTCCGAATGTCATCGCTCATCTCGCCATGGATGATCCCCGCCGGGATTCCCTCCGCATTAAAGGCGTTGGCGACGTTCCGGGCGTGATCGACGGTGGAGCAGAACACGACCGTTTGGCGGTTACCGGCTTTTTCCATCCAGTTGGCGATCATCGCCTCGGTCACCGGCGCCTTGTTCATGATGGCGTCCACCTCCTTCATGTCGAAGTCGGATGCGACGCGGCGGACCTTCTTCAGAGCCTCCTGGACGCCGACATCGATGACAAAGGTCCGGGGCTGAACGAGATGACCGGATGCGATGAGTTCCGCGATACGGATCTGATCGGCGACGTTATTGAAGACCTCCCGCAGGCCTTTTCCGTCGCCGCGGTTCGGCGTGGCGGTGACGCCGAAGATCTTCGCCGACGGGTTGCGGTCGAGCGTCCGGTCAATGATCCGGCGATAGGTGTCGGCCACCGCATGATGCGCCTCATCGATGATGAGAAGGTCGAGGGCGGGCAGGGTGTCCAGGTTTGCCGCCCGCGACAGCGTCGGTGCCATGGCGAACGTCACCTGGCCATCCCAGGACTTGCTGCTCGCGTCGACGACCGAGGTTGTGATGTTCGGATTGACGCGCGCGAACTTGGTCTTGTTCTGGTCGGTCAGTTCATCCCGGTGTGCGAGCACACAGGCCTTGGCCTGCGTTCCGCCGACCACTTCGCCGGCGACAGCGGAGAGCATAATGGTCTTACCTGCCGCCGTCGGCGCGACGCCCAATGTGTTGCGGTGGGTGTCGAGCGCAGCCAGGCTGCGCTCCACAAACAGTTTCTGGCGAGGACGAAGCAGCATGGCGCGACCTCACTGTGCCCAGGTGGGACGAATACCGGCGGTCGGAGCTGGCGCGGCCTGGGGCGCTACCGGCTGCGGGGGTGCAGGGGCATAAGTCGGCGCTGCATGAGCTGCGGGCGCCGCGTTGCCGCCCATCGCGGCCGCATAGTCCTTGTGATCCCGCGTCACGGCCTGGCGAATGTCGTTCTTCTCATCGCCGTTGGCGTCGGTGCCGATATCGATGCGGGCGACGAACACAAGGCCATTCAGATCGGCCAGCCCTGAGATGCGGCGGGCAGCCTGCGCCTCCGGAGAATTGTCCTTGTCGGAGAGACCGCGGGCAGAGTTCAGGATGCCGCGCACGAGGTTGCGGCCCATGTTGGCCCAGTTGGGCCCGTTCGCGCTGTAGAGCCCGATCATCGACCAGATCTTGCGCTTGGCATACGGGCCTTCGAGGACGGTGTATTCAGCATCGAGATACACAGATCCTGTCGTGCCTCGCTTGGCGTAGCCGCCCGTCCAGCCTTGCGCCGGATCATCGAACCCGCCGGGGCGGATCGTGAGGCGCACCTTTACGATGGTGCCCTTCGGGATCAGGTTGGACGTGGGCTTGGCATCATTGAAATCGTTCCATGCGGTCGTCATGGGAGCTCTCCTAAAATGAGGATTGGTTTCGTGAGGACGCAGCGTTTCACTCCGGCGCGACGGGCGCCGGGCGACTGAAGGTCAGGCGTTCGAGAGGCGAGCGGCCGGGCTCCCCGATCTTCGCGATGAGGCGGCCGAGATGGGCTTCTTCGATGAGGTCGAGACGACCGCTGCGGTCCTTGGCGGGATAATTCCACGAGTTCAGCGTCTGACAGACAAAGACGCGGTGGAGCTGGTTCTCGGCGTCCGCCATCTCGGTCATTGTCAGAACGAGGTCCAAGATTCCGGGGAGTTCGAGCCCCGTCTTGGCGCCCTCGATCTGCGGCACGAAGATCTTGCGATTGAAGTCGTCGAGCTTCTCGTCGAGGATGCCAACGAAGAACATGTTCTTCAGCCGCGTGTGCTGGAGATGCGTGATCCAGCCGATCATCTCGCGGCCGTGGAGGCCGTAGGCGCCTCGCACATCCGGCTTGCCGGTCTTCTCCGAAAAGGCTTCGGGTTGCTCCTTCGCCCACTGGAAGCACAGACGACCGGCGACCGTGATCGAGTCGATGAACACGCTTGTGTACGCCTCAAGCGCGCGCGGATCGCCGAACTTGGCGCAGGCGTCATTGAAGTGACGCAGGCTGTAGGGACGGCCATCAGGAATGGCGGGGTTGGGACCGCCGATGAACACCGCGAAGTCGCGGCACTCTTCCCAGGTGCGAGGGCGGATCGTGTCGCCGCCCCAGCCCTCGATCGCCAAGTCGCCGGCTTCCAAGTCAAAAAACAACGTGTTGTCCGGCCGCAGCGTCCACAGCAGCGAAGTTTTTCCGATGCCGGACTTGCCAAAGATGGCGGCTTTGATACCGCGGCGTTCGCTCAGGCGCTGATCGGCGAGAATGATCGGAAGCGGCATTACACGCCCTCCCCATCAACAATCAGCTCAAAGCTTTCCTTGCCTGGGCGGACCGTCCGTGCCGGCTGGAAAAGCGAACGTAGGTTGAGCGGCCAAGAGGTATAGTTGCGCTCCGCGACCCGGTACGTGATCTCGACGTACTCGTGCGGATCTTCGCCTTCGCTCTTGATGCGGTCGACGAGCCCGGCGAGCTTGCCCTGGTTCCACTCGACCTTCTTCGAAAGGTCGGCCACAACGGTGACGGCACCGTCCTGGAACCGCGCGACACCGAAGTCCTTCTGAACATCTGCACGCGCGGCCTTGGCGCGGTCGGCGTATTTCTGGGTCAGAGCGCCATCCAGGCAAGCAAGGATGAGTTTGGCCTGGCGCAGCGCCGCGTCGGCTTCCTTCTGCAGGCGGGCGAGTTCTTCGGCCGGCAAGCTGGCGATCTCAGCCATCGGCAACCGGGACAGGGCGTCGAGGGGGATTAGATTGGAGCTTATCATGTGCGCCTCCAGGCGTTGGCGTTTCTGAAAAATCGAGAGCGGGGCATTAGGATCGTCTCCGTGGCGGTTGGGGGATGTTGGGGGGAAACGTGATGATCTCGTCGAACTCACGCGGGATGGGTGCCGTCCAGATCGACGCGAGCGGAACAGAGGTTCGGCGGGGCTTGGGACGCGCGATGGCCCAGTAGCCGAAGGCACCTTCGCCATGCCGCCGTTGCACAAGGAAGATGAGGCCATGGGACTCGGCCCACAGCGCGCGGCGGGCGACTTGCTTCAGTTGCCGGCGCAGATCCGGCGACGCGAGGCCCATCTCGGGATCGAGATCCCGGGCAAGAAACCCACGGTGGTATTCGAGGCGGTCGCCTGGAGTCGTCGCGCTGATCCATGCGCAGAAATCAGCTTCGGAGACGACGTGTGATGCCGAGGCAAAGAGGGGTGAAACTGTGCTCATGTGTGTCGTTCGAGCAGTGTTGGGATGAGACATGATCCATCGTTCCGTGAATTGACGGTTGAGCAGTCCTTGATGCGTGCAGATCAAAACCGGGGGTGACGCCGCTCAGAAGGTCAGGCGGTCGCGGTATTCCCGTAGACCGGTCTTGTATTTCCGCGAGGCCCCGGCATGATGGCCTTCACTGGGTTACATACCGGGGCCGCGCGCAAATCGTCGGCGGCTAGTGCAAATAGTCATGCAGCGGCTGAAGGCGGGCCCTCAGATCTGCCAGACGATCGTAGAGCGTTGTCTTCGGTACGCCCGTCGCGCGGGCGATCTCGGTCATCGTGTTCTTGCCCAGACCGCCCAGGAGCCCCGTCAGAGACGCTGGCAGATCAGCGACATGCCGGTCCAGATCGATCCGGATCTCGACGCTGGCCGGATCCAGGCTCGCTTCGTCGACCGGTTCGGGCAGGAGGCCATCGAGCGACAGACAGCCCCGTCCACCGCCGCGCTTTTTGGCCAACTCTGCACTGATCAGGGTCGCGCATTTGTTGGACAGCACGCGGTCGACGAACGTCGACCACTGCGCCCGCTCTGGATCGTAGGACGCCTTTCGGCTCAAAACATCGAGCATCAAGTCCTGCTCGATGTCTTCGATCTCCACGCCCCGCATCAGAGCGTGACGGGATAGTTTGCGGGCCCGGTAGCGCACCTGGGAGACCAGATACGGATCAATGCCGGTGTAGCGGTTACAGCTCTTCATGATTTCGCCTTGGCTGTGATGACCCGCTTCGAGAGCGGGAACAGCCGGGCACGGAGAAATCTCACGCAGACGCTGCTGGGAGCCCTTCAGCTGCGCCTCCGCGCAACAAAAAAGCCCCAGGACATGGGGCTCGAGGGGCAGAAAAAATTTTTGAGTTTTTTTCACGGACCTCGGTGAAATCTCTCCGTGCGGTCCGGCCGCCCCCCTGCCTCAAGTGCCGGATCGCAACCCGAAATGTGCGAGTTGCTCATGCCTGAGATCGGGAAACGGCTTTTGCAGAGCAAGCATATCCATGGTCGGCGGCTGCCGACCGTCGAGAATCGCAGCCTTGATGTCAGGTGCGAGGTCGTTGAGACGCAGAATGCGCGAGACGTAGGAGGCATTGATCTTGCGCCGCTTTGCAAAATCGCCGAGCGACCGGTAGGCACCCCCATCCATCTGGGCCTGCCAGTGCTTCGCTTTGGCCAAAGCACGGATCAATGTGTCATCCGGTTTTCCGGGGCGAGGGTTGTTGGAGACCGTCTCGGGCAAGACCATGTGCGTCTTGCCGCCATGCCGGCGCAACGCAATCGGAACCCGAATCGAGATGACATCATTCTGCAGCGATACGCATAGGGCCGTCATGGCCGTCCTCCCGTCTTTTCTTTTGCCGGTCGAGTTCCCGGACGATGCTTTCGAGCCCCTCGGCGCGCACACGAATGTCCACGGCATCGGGATGGATCACCACCGTCTCCAGCATCAACGCGATCAGCCGCTCCTGCTCCTTGGGAAAAAGCTCGTTCCAGATGGGAAGCAGATCGGACAGCGCGTCCCGAACGGCATGGTCGTTGATGGACCGATCCTGCCGCGCGGCGTCTTTCCAAACCCGCATGATCATTTCCGGCGAAGCGAAAATCGTCTGCAGCTGTGACACGACGAGGGCTTCGATCTCCCGCGCCGCGATCCGCTTGATGGGACACGTGGGGCACCCACCTCGCAGATAGCTGCTCGGAGAATAATAGCGATACAGCTTGCCGCAGGATTTGCGGGTGTGGACCGGTGTCATCGCACTCATGCAGCCGCCACACTTGAGCACACCAGTCAGCGGCGCCCGCGATTTGCGTTTGCTGGACGGGCTCTTCCGGCGCGGACTCACCCGCAGGAGGTCATGCACCCGGTCCCAGACCTCCTGCGCGATGATCGGCGCATGGCGGCCATCGTAGATCTGGTCCTTATGCCGGATCTTCCCGATGTAGATCGGATTGTTGAGGATCTTGTAGACGGCCCCGCGATCAAGCGCCGTGCCGCCGAAGGGTCGCCCCGTTCGACTGACGCGCGCGCGGCTGGACACGCCGAGCGCTGGCAACTCGTGCGCCACACGCGCCACAGACTTGAGCCTGAGGAAACTCTCAAAGATCAGCCGGACGGCCTGGGCATCGGCCTCATGGATGATCAGCTGGCGATCCCGCACCTCATAGCCGAGGGGTGTGACGCCCCCCATCCAGATGCCCTTGCGTTTCGATGCGGCGAACTTGTCGCGAATGCGTTCGCCAATCACCTCGCGTTCGAATTGGGCAAAGGACAAGAGGATGTTGAGCGTCAGGCGGCCCATTGAAGTGGTGGTGTTGAACTGCTGCGTCACCGAGACGAAGGTGACATTGTGCCGATCGAACATCTCAATGAGCTTGGCAAAGTCGGAGAGTGAACGACTCAAACGGTCGACTTTGTAGACGACGACGGTGTCCACCAGCCCGCGCTCGATATCGGCCATCAGCCGCTTCAATCCCGGGCGCTCCATGGTACCGCCCGAAAACCCGCCATCATCATAAGAGCCATCAAGGCGAATCCAGCCTTCTTGCCGCTGGGAGGCAATGTACGACTCGCAGGCGTCGCGTTGCGCGTCGAGCGAGTTGAACTCCATCTCGAGCCCTTCCTCGCTCGATTTGCGCACGTAAATGGCGCAGCGTGTTTTGCGGATGAGCGCTGTCAACTCTTGATCTCCTTGCGCGGCTTCAGTCCGAAAAACGCCGGGCCGGACCAGTTGGCCCCCGTGATGAGGGTCGCAATCTTCGAGAGCGTGCGGTACTTTGCGCCCTGATATTCAAAACCATCGGCGAGCACCGTGACCTGGTACTCGATGCCCTTGTAGCTACGGACAAGACGCGTCCCCACCATCGGCTCGGCATAGTCCTTGGTCTTCGTCTTGGGGCGGCCCGGCGCGCTGAACAGCGCCTTGGCCTGGGCGGCAATGCGCGCCTCGATTGCCGGGTCGACCCCGAAGCTCAGCTCCTGAATCCGGTACGCCAGCCGGCGCACCAGATGGGCCGATGTCGTGCGCGGCGGATCCTCTCCGTACAGGTCCCGCCACGTGGCCTTTAGCTCTGGCAGGCTCATCTTCGGCAGCGCGGCCACGCGCGCCAGAACGGTGTCTTTCATGCTCACGCGCTTGCCCCGCCTCCGGTGTCCTTGCGGGGCCCATGAAGGCGTGACGCCCCGGGACAGTCCAGGGGCATAGCGTCCCTTTTCGGTGGTTTTTCAGTGCTTTGACGGGCCCGACGGCGCAGGATCGCCTGCGCCAGAAGCTGCGCGGCCTCAGCGCAGCGGTCGTTGGCCGACATCAGATCTGGATGGGGCGCATTCATGGGTTGTGACCTCACGGGTTGCCGTCGAGGTCTTACTTACCGGGGCGCGCCGCAATTCGTCGGGGATAACCCGGCGGCCGGTTTGGGGGCTGATCTTGTGGCGGAACAAAAAGTGAACTAGCGTGCAGCCTTGACGCTCAATTCTAAGACACACCTCTCCTTTTTAAGACGGCGCATGCGGGCCTGTTTTTTGGGCGTCCGTTTGATTTTGGAAACACGCCTCGCGCGGCGGCCGTCAGTTCAAATCTAACAGCGAGGACCTCTATGGGCACTTTCCATCCCCGTCGTATTGCGGACGTTGATGTGCTGCGCGAACTCGATCCGAACAATCTCCTGACGTTCCTTAAAGCCTACGCGGGTTATCTCACCCAGCGTGGCTTCAGCCTTTCGACATCGACCGAGCGCGACCTCGATCTTGACCAGCTGGCAACACTTCTTCTGCAACCGACCGACCAGATTGACGTGGAATTGGTGGAAGCGCTGGTTCTGCTCCACGAACTATCCACTCCGAACCGCTTCGAGAAGCTCTGCCAAATCGCGCACGTCCTCAACATCACCGTCCAGCCGGATTCATCACCCGCCGACCTTGCCCTAGCCATCTGGCTCTCAGACCCGATGCAGCTGCGGCGGATGCACGCCGAGACACTCGTCCTCAAACCAAAAGCATTCCACTATTTTCAGTCCGAACAGGATGCCGAAGGTCTCTTCGACATTCCCGATGAGGCGCGGCTGACGGACATTGCGTCACAAATGGACGTGTGGTTCAACAATAACATGCGCGGCACCGGCGCTCGCGTCTTTGCATTCGATTTCCCCGACGAAGCCAAGGTCTACTTTCTTATTCGTCACGGCATGCCGTTCAAGCGCGAGGGCAAGATCGAGAACGGCAATTCCTCAGCCGTGTGCTACCGGCCCGAATTCCACGATGTCGTGATCTATGATCGGATCCACAACGAGCTCGCCATCTCGAACAAATCGCAAGCCAAGGGCGAGCGCGATATGTACGCCGCCGTGCTCGGCGAAAAGCTTTTTGGACACAAGGATTACTTCATCGCGCGAAACAAGTTCACGCTCGAACCGCTGCGAACAAAGGGCAAGGAGGCCCTGGCCACGTCGGACTTCGAAGGCCTCGAGGATGCCAAGCTGATCGAACTGCAGGTGGTGCACGTTTCCAAGGTTGGCGACTTTCGAACGCGCCGATCCGATGACATCTTTGCCCTGCTTCATGAGAACCGAGAACCATTTCCCGAAGATGGGGAACTGCGTGGCGCTAAGCTCTCCGTCACGTTTAGTGGCTCGAAGAGACCGCGCATGGTCGCGATCGCACCGCCGCGCAAGGCGAACTACGACCGCAACGAGGATGCGCACCTCCTGGAGGCTTGGCTGCGCAAGCGCGGATTTGCGATTGAGAAGCAGCCCGATGAAGGCGGCGAAGCCTAAGATGCAAAGTCACACGCGGACCGGTTGGGCGTTGCTGCGCAAGCACCCCAGCCGGTCTGGGGTGCTGGCGGTGTGGGGAGCGTTCCCACAGGACCTGCTCATGCCGACATGTGATCTGGCGTCCGTGCTGCCCTGCGAGGCCGGTCACGCCTGCCAGCGTCGCGTCATCGAACACGATGCCGGCGATGCCGTCGGTATCTGCATGCAGAACCCCGAACATTGTGACACCCGTTCGGTGTCCAAGTCCGAGCGCGCAATCTATCGACTGGATGAAGGCAAACTGTTCCAGCGCATCGCAGAGGTTCTGAGCATCAGGCGTGACGTCCAGTCCGTCAGCCAAAGCCCAGACGTCTGGAGCCTTGGCAGAATTCCCATGGCCGGCGACCGCGGGTTGCCGGTCTTTTTTGGCTTTGTTGGCGCACGAGATATCGATCAGGTGCTAAGCAAGCTGATCCTCACTTCACGCGACCACTTCCTGCTGATCGTGTCAGACAGCAACTGCCTGAAGCCGTCCCATCATGAAGCAGCGCTTGTCTGTCGCTCCCGCATCATCGCTCTGGACGACGTTCTCAGCCTTGCCCCTGACGGCACCATGTCCACGGTGACGGCTGGACCGGCGACAGTCGACACCTGGATCACCGAGGTGGCGCCGTCTCACTCAGGCGTCGGCAGCGGCATCCGGTTCCCAACACCACCAGAAACGACATGGCGTGACATCACCATCACATTCCTGTCTCGCGACATCATCTCTGTGAAATGCAGCGCCTTGCCAGCTGCAAATTTCGAGCGCCTGCATATCGCGGAGATGTTTGCCGCCAACAGCCGAGAAAAGAACCCGACGGATAAGTGGTACCTGTTGATGGCATTCGCCGCACGCGGCCCTTGCCTGAAGATGGCCGACCTCATGAAACTCTTTCGCTCGACAAACCGGCTAAAAATACGAAAGCAAAAATCGGAACTGAGCAAGGCGCTGCAGGCGTTCTTCGGCATCCGGAGCGAACCGCTTCCTTTTTGCAAGTCGCGCAATGCGTACGAACCGGAACTTGTGATCCGACAGGACACAAACACCAATCTTGAGGATTGGCTTGCGGATGCCGCGAACTGACGGCGGGCCTTCGTTTACGGTTCCCAAAACTGCAAGTGCTGGAACATGTCCGAAGCATTGGCGGCGCTGCCCAGTCGATCATTGACGACCCTCTGCGGCTCTCACGAGCGCCCACGTCCCGTGTCCTGCTGGTGACAGCGATCCGGGGACCGCTGGCGGGACCGGGTTTCTACGCTTGTCGTGATGCGCGAAGTGCCGGGTAATTGGGTGGGTGTTAGGTGCTGCCGGTTCGGCGAGAGGACGGCCCTGTGCACTTGACCTTGCGAGCTGGATTGTCCGCAGAGCCGCGCGACCTGACCGGCGTCGTGGCCAGTGTTATCGGACTGCTTAGCGAACGACGTCATCGAGGGCGCCGACGCGTCTCAGAGCAGGTCGTCGGATGGGATAAAACTTTCGAATCGGGCGCGATACGGCTTCGGCAGACCCGGCAACCAGCCGAACGTATCGGCGCCAACACCCGCCGCAAGGTTTCCGATCTTATCAAGGAACGCATCGAAGAGGCCCGCCCATGACCGCACAAGACGAACCCGACCCGTTCGCGGACCTGAAGCCCCATATCGAGGCCCTAGACGCTCTCTTTAGCTATCTTGATCTTAAGTCCGCGCCGTCAATACCTAAGGCGTGCGGCTCCTATGCCCGATCGAACCGCCGGCCTTGCCAAGCTCCGCCACGACCGAACAGCCGATGCAGATCTCACGAGGCCAAAGGCACGGGCTCGCGCACAGCTCAAGGTAAGGCACAGGCGAGCCGCCTTCATTGGGCCGCTCATCGCTCCGCCGAGCGGCGCCCCTAGAACTTCGTCAACTTGTTCAATTTGGACGAGATTAACGGAGTCCCGCTCAGCTCTGCAGGAGAGTGCCGTACTTTTTCATTTTGAATGGGAAGAATGGCCCGGCACGTGGTCAACAAGGCGGACCACGGTCAAGACCGGGTTGACATGGCCCGAACAAACAGAGCGCCAGTTGCGACCAGCGCTCTGTTTGGGAGCATGCTCTCAAGTTTACGCCGCAGCGGACGCCGCCAGCGGCACTTCCGAAATCGTCTTCAGCACCTGCGATGCGATCTGGTAGGGGTCACCCTGAGAGTTGGGGCGACGGTCCTCCAGATAGCCCTTGTAGCCGTTGTTCACGAAAGAGTGCGGCACGCGGATCGAAGCACCGCGATCGGCTACGCCGTAGCTGAACTTGTTCCACGGCGCCGTCTCATGCTTGCCCGTCAGACGCAGGTGGTTATCCGGACCGTAGACGTCGATGTGCTCTTTCCAATTCTTCTCGAAGGCTGCCATCAGCTTCTCGAAGTAATCCTTGCCGCCAACCTCGCGCATGTACTTCGTGGAGAAGTTGCAATGCATGCCCGAGCCGTTCCAGTCCGTATCGCCAAGCGGCTTGCAATGATATTCGACATCGACGCCGTGCTTCTCGCACAGTCGTTCGAGCAGATAGCGCGCCATCCAGATTTCGTCGGCGGCCCGCTTCGAGCCCTTGCCGAATACCTGGAATTCCCACTGTCCCTTCGCGACTTCCGCGTTGATGCCTTCGTGGTTGATGCCGGCTGCAAGGCAGATATCGAGGTGCTCTTCCACAATCGCGCGAGCGACATCGCCGACGTTCTTATAGCCGACACCCGTGTAGTAGGGACCTTGCGGCGCGGGATAGCCCTTGGCTGGGAACCCGAGCGGACGTCCGTCCTGGTAGAGGAAGTACTCCTGCTCGAAGCCGAACCAGGCGTCGGCATCGTCGAGAATGGTCGCCCGCTTGTTGGAAGCATGCGGTGTCTTGCCGTCCGGCATCATGACTTCGCACATAACGAGTACGCCGTTCGTGCGCACGGGATCGGGGAAGTGGCGAACCGGTTTCAACACGCAATCCGAGCTGTGCCCTTCCGCCTGCATGGTGGATGACCCGTCGAAGCCCCAGAGCGGTAACTGCTCGAAGTCGGGAAACGCGCTGAAGTCCCGGATCATGGTTTTGCCGCGCAAATTCGGCACCGGGGTATATCCGTCGAGCCAGATGTACTCGAGCTTATACTTCGTCATATTGGCTCTCTCCTAAGTTGGTGACATCCGCTCCGCGACACGGACCTTGAGAGGCCAGCGGTACGGAAAAAGCTGCTGTCAGCGCCAACTGCGTGTGACAAAGTTCCGACCAAAAGCCGCATGTTGCGACGGCCCGGCTGATCGCTTTCCGATAACAGTCCAAACCTGACCAGTTCTCTTCCACGTGCTGCAAACGCTTCATTCTTGACCACACCCTGTCCGGACGCCCGGAGTCAGGCGATGAGGAATGCATTTTGGAGCTTGGAGCCATCGGCAGCATGTCTTGCCAAGTGCAGTCTTCGCATTCGACGGGCAGGCACCAGCAGATCTATCTGCGACCCGAATGCTACTCAGACAGGCACTATCTTGCATGCCCATAATTCAAGCAAACATCGATATTTGTTAGGCGATTGGATGAAATCAGATGCAAAATAGACTACACGGTAATTTAGAACGACGGCTCGCAGTCTGCAGTGACAACAACCGAGAAGAGCAAATAATGAGACAGAATGACAGTCGCCAGTCCGCAGAGATCATTCCGTTCCCCCGCTGCGCCCGCGCACCTGTGTACGGGACCAATCGGTCCGTAGAAGCGGAGGCCGCCAAGCACGGCTCCGTCGTCGACACGACGGGCTGGTACCATGTCGACGCGATCGAAGAGGAAATCGACGGCACCTGCCGTAATGCGCGGCGCACTTAACTACCCTGGCATGGACGCTGGCTGGATGAGAAGTGGCGTTGCAGAAGCTGGACGCCAGGCGAGGTCTCGTTAGACATCAAAAACCTGTGATTGAGGACGCGCGTGCGAGTGTGCGTCCCTCTCGCTTCTGTCGACATTTTAGAGTTGCCGACACCGACGCCTTCGAAAAGTTCTACGAGTTGCTGACTAAGATTTCTCACGTGTTGCTCACGCTCTGCGACCGTCATGGCCGGCATGCGAAGCTTCTTCTTTGCAGCGATATCAGCGAAAGTTGAGCTACGCGGCTCGTCGGCAAAGATGATCGGCTGAACAGATGGGCCTTTGTCAGTCGCGGCCACTTTACTAGATAGTGGCAGCATCTCATCGAGCTCGGTCGCGAGTTCTGCGAGACTAAGTTCCGGAAGCAGGCTGCAGGGCGCCAACTCAGCCAGACGAGCCTGCCACCAAGCGGCATCACCCTCTATCGTCTCAGCAAAAACGCCCGCCACCCGACCCTCTCCCATCGAGACAGATAACCAAAAGCCTAGTCGCCAAGACGTTAAGGTTGGGTGAATTTGTGGCTCGCTATGGGATGGCTCCCGGTTAAGCCGGCAAGTGAGCCATCTGTTGAAAACCCCAGAATCCCTCCACCCGCTTCAGTACAAAAACCGATCAGTCCTTTAGTGAAGTGCTGATGCAAAAGAGGGGGCCGGATGCAACGTAAAACTCGCGACCTCGAAGCGCGCATTCAGTATGTCGGTTATTGTGCGACGCCCGCAGAGGTCAACCAAGATGCGCCGTGGGACGAGACCCGATCCGACCTCGACGAGAGTTTCCCGGGACTCTTAGTCCGTCGTGGAATAACGCCTGTTGTGCCGGCTGCAACGCCGGATATCACCCTCACCCTAAGGCCCGGCATCGCTCGTCCTGAGGCGATGGCGTTGGTTCTCAAGATGCTCGACTTCATTGAGACTCCCCAGTACGCGGCCCATACGCACGTGCCAACTGCATGTCTCATCAACCAGATCTTCATCATCTCGCAGATGCGAATCGACCCACTGACGCTCGGGTCACGAGTCAGATACCACTCTGACTCGGGGAAGACTTTCATTGCAGCGGCAAACGTGGGTGAGGGTGTGCGTCAGGCATTGCTGGCCGCACTGTTGTCTCCTGTTCGGTAGAACCTCAAGGAGAGATCCATGAACTTGACGACAGCACTTGCCCTGGTCATTGGCGCTTTGGGCGCCGTAGCGACCTGGCTATTCCTTGGCCCCTTGGCCGCACTTGGCCTTCAGATCTGGGTGGCCTTCATCGCCTGGGCCAGCTTCTATCACTGCGGCGGCGGCGAAGCCGGTCTCAAGAATTCGATCTCAGGCGGCATCTGGGGCGCCATCATGGCCACGGTGGCCTTCGTCCTGATGCCGCTCGTCGGCATGGGGACGCTGGGGACAGCGCTGTGCGTCGGCGCCACGGTCGCGATTATGATTATGGGCGCGCATTCGTCGATGCTGTCGGCCATCCCGGCTGCCGTTTACGGTTATGCCGCCACCGCAGCGTTCACCCTTCTGAAGTCGGGCGCCGCCCCCTTGTCCACCGACATTGCGACCAGCCCGCTGCTCAACGTCGGTCTGTCGCTCATCATCGGCGTCCTCTTTGGCTACGCCTCCGAACGCCTTGCGACGTCTCTCGCCGGCAGTGGCGCCGCCATCCGAAAGGCTTGATGTCCCAGTTTGTCCCGCGTTCGACTTTCCCCCTGACTTGACCTGGCCGGGCGCATTGCCCGGCCTTTTTGCGTGGGAGGTTTGCGTTTCATCGTGTGATGCCGATCGTCGGCCAACGAACGTTTGGCTCTGCCTAACCGGACTTTGCAGAGCCCGATGGAAATCGCCAGAAGAGTTTCCTAAAATCAAACCATGAAACGGTTGATCGCGCTTCTGATCATTATTGTCTTGTTGTCGGGGGCGGGCATCGCCGCTCTTGGCATGACGAAAATTCAGACGCTGTGGTCGCAGGTGATCGCACTGTTCCAGCCCAGCGAGCCCGCAGCCCCGCCGGTCATTGCTAAGGATAAGCCTTCCGCGGCGCCTGATCAGAAATTGAAAGAGGCCAAGCTCTCTCCACCCGATCCATCCAGCAGTCCGGCGGATGCGGCCTCGTTTGACGTTGCCAACATCTCATCGGATGGGCCCTCGGTTTTTGCCGGACAATCCGCTCCAAACGCTCGCGTGCGGGTTCTTGTCGACGGGCGCCCTGTGGGGGAGACGATCGCAGACGAAAATGGGGCGTGGGTGCTGATCGTGGACGACCCCATCGTGGCCGCTAATCCCAAGCTGTCGATCCAGTCGGAACCGGAAGCGGACGTTGCTGGCGGCTCATCTTCCGTGGCAGCACAACCCAATGGGGCGACCTCTGCGCCGCAAAAAGAGGCGGCCCTCGGACAAAGCCCCGAGCCAGTTGCCCCCAGTGATGAACCGGCAGCTCTTGAGAGCGTTCCTATGTCAAGCGGCGCACTCAACCCAGACGCAATCTCGCCTGCATCGCCGGTAACCTCTTCGGACATAACCGTCGCTCCCCTCCAGGATCTTCCCACAGTCCGCGGCTCGGCACCGGATATCGCGCAACCAACCCCGGTTCCCATCCCCATCAAATTCGTGTTCCGCCAAGCAGCCATGACCGAGGAGGGGCTCAAAGCCGCCGACATTCTCTTGGCGTACGTGCGCACAAAAAAACCGCCATCCATCAAACTGACCGGGCACGCCGACGAAAGGGGACCGGACGAGTTCAATTTGGCGCTTTCGGCACAGCGGTTGAAATCCGTCGCAGATTTTCTGCGATCCGGCGGATACACGGGCGTGATCGACCTTGTTCCGAAAGGCGAGGGTGAGCCCTATACGGCCCTGGATCGAAATCGCTTACCTCAAGACCTTCTCTACGATCTCGATCGGCGGGTGGAAGTCCAGATGGTGGAGTAATCGCGGGCACAACGGGCACGTGGGTGCCGTACGTTGTCTACAGCTATCCCCCCGCTGACGGTGCCGAAAACACGTTCAGCGAGAATCGGCGATCCTTCCGGACCTTGAACGAGGCTCGGGACGAGGCCAAACGCAGGCTGGGACGGTTACATCGCCGCTACGCTTGGAAGGGATATGAGGCCCCCGATACCGGTCTTGTGGCGCTTGAAGCGTATCATGAACGGGATCAGGATGGCTGCGGCGGCGTGCAGATCTCACTCACGGCACGGGACCGCCAGAAACCAAGCCGGAAGACCCACCGCACCTGAGGTTTTGCTGGCGCATGAAGACTGTCTACGATCGGTGGCTTGAAACCTTTGCGGCGGCTGCAATCCGCCCTTCTTCCGTTCAGGAGTCAGAACCGGGCGCTTCGCGTCCCACGGCTGCATCGATCCAACCGTGGGATACCAACACGGCTTTCGCTGAGGCCAACATCGTCGTACACGGGCTTCCCTCGCGCTCGCATGCGCTGAAGAGAGCGGCTTTCAACGCAAGACCGCCTTGCCACATCGCAAGCTGTTGAGCGGGAGTGGCCGTCACTGCTGCATAGGCCAACAACGACACGAAGCCCCATTTGATAACGCGGTACATGACAGCTCGACTTCCTTTGATTGAGCCGGTCCGCAGCTAATGCGGCAGCCATGGTGACGTCATGTCGATCCCAGAATCGTCAGACGCGCCCTCCACGCCGGCCAACTGCGATGGCGGCTGACCGGACCCAGCCTCGAGTGACACCCAGTGCTGTGGGTCGACGTAAGATTGGCGGGAGACAAAATCATAGTGCGTCTCTTGCCAAAATCGAAGCTCGGCTATTTTGTTATCGAGAATGACGTCGCCCAAGTTTGTGCGGGCGGTGAGAACGGCATGGCCCTCCCCGTGTTCGTCCCGGACAACCGTTAAAAGCAAAGCCCCCGTCGGCCATCCCTGCGCGATCAGCAGCTTGCGTTTCAAAAGCGCGTAGTCTTCGCAGTCCCCCTTGTCGACCGGTAGGACCCAAAACTCATCGATGCCGTAAACGTCGCGGTCTTTGGTGGGACTGATCACCTCGTTGACCCACCGGTTGACCGCCTCAAGTTGATCCAAACGTTCGGCTGTGAGCGGCATACGGCCCGGCGTTCCGTGGGGCCGGCAATGCTCGGCGTGGCGCCGACAAAAATCAACGAAGCCATGCGGAGCCGCAGCCGTGCCGTAAGAACGCATGAATGCAGAGGCGTCAGGAATGAAATTCCGAAAGGTTGTCCGCGTCTCAGCGAGGACCGCCGCAGATCCCAGGGCCCAGCCCAGCACAGCAAGAAAAGCCCGCATCGCATGCGTCCCAACGCCGAGTCAGCTGGTCCACCGCCAGCCACTCCTGACCCTCATGACAGCGGGTAATCGGTTTCCAGTTTCTTAACGGCACACACGGGGAAATACGGGCGCGCCAGATTAGGCATCGAGGTTCGGGAGGCTCCGCCAACCGCATCATGGCGCTAAGGCGAGCCCTCTGCTCGCGCGCATCATTGCGACGCGATTCTGCAGCTGGGTCGGGTTGTCAGCTATTTAAAAGTCAGTGCGCAGGCAAAGACCCGTCGCAACCGCTCAAAACCCAACCCATTGAGATTCCTTGACTAAAAAACCCGTACTTCGCTCTCGATGGTACGGGATTTTTCAGGAGGGCGGCGTTGTCAGGGGCCAAAGCTGGGAAAATGTCGGTTTTCGACCCCACCCCACGCCGACCTTGGGGGCTATTTTCTCTTTGTTTTCAAGGGTCTTAGTTGGAGGCCCGAAAGGCGTACTAAGTGTGGTCCAGTGTGTTTATGGCGGAGACGGAGGGATTCGAACCCTCGATACGCGTTTTAGCACGTATAACGCTTTAGCAAAGCGCCGCCTTCAGCCTCTCGGCCACGTCTCCCTGCGCGCGGGCAGGTCCCCCGTATAGTTGCGCCACCGGGCGATGGCAAGCTGTTCACGGGCATCCCCCAGCTGCACCCGATCCCGGCCTGCCCCACTCCGGCCCCGAGCCTGCCGTAAAAGACTTGTGCAGTTACGGCATAGCCGGGCTAAGAGTGCGCGGCGACACCAGCAAAAAACAAGACGCAGACGGCGACCGACGACCGAACGGCGGCGAGCCAGACCGCAGCAAGCCAGACTGCAGCAAGGAAGTCATGACAAGACGGAAACAGCTTCTGCTGACCGGCGCGGCCATCCTGTGCATGGCCACCAGCGCGCGCGCGGAAAGCTACTGCGTCGCCTGCTTTGGGCCCGATGCCATCTATCGCTGCGTGATCGCGGACGCCCCGGCCGGCGCCGCGCCCGATCCGCGCAACCAAGTCCAATGCATCAAACAGTTGGCGAAGGCCGGCGCGCACGCCCGCTGTAGTGTTGAACGCTTCTCGACCAAAGGCTGCGACGGACCCGAGCGCGTCATCCAGCCGTCGGCGGCCGCCATTCCATTGACTCAACCACCACCGGCCGCAGCAACACAGGCCGCGCCACCGTCATCCACCGGCGCGCAGACAGAACCCGTCCCGGTCGAACCGGCTCAAGAACCGGCCGGACCACCGCAAACAGTCGAAGAACTCGCCAAAACGACAGTCGAGAGCACCAAAAAGGGGCTAGGCGACGTGGGTTCGTCGGTGAAGAACACGACGGAGAAGGCTGGCGAGAAAATCGAGGACGCCGGCAGCGCCATCGGCAATGCAGCCAAGAAAAGTTGGGACTGCGTCACATCCCTATTCAGCGATTGCTGAACGGTTGACCGCCAGCGGTACTCGCGCGTGATTTAGTGCTTGGCAGCCCAAGCGCGTGCCTGCCGCTGTGCTTCCGCGATCTCAGCTTTCGACATCTCAGCCGAAAGCTCCATCCGGTAGCGCTTGGCGTCGGCATTGCCGCGCTGCGCCGCCAGATTGAACCACATATGAGCCTGCACAAGATTGAGCGGCACTTCGCGTCCGCTGCAATACATGAGACCCAGTTCGAACAGCGCATCGGGCGCACCGCCCTGAGCCGCAAACTCAACCATTTCGTTCGTCGCGATGTCAAAACGCGCCATAGTTCATCCACTCCGTCCCGCAAAAAACCTGTCTGCTCGCAGCCGGTTCTCTTGTTTGTTTTTCGCCGCCCTCCATCCCGGTGGGCAGCCTCTGCAAGTCCGAAAAGACTGTCAGCCGCAGGATGAAATCTGGTTAAAATCCAAAGCTCTAGAAGCTTGAAAGAGTGAACGGAATTGCCACTTCGCGTGTCGCGGCGACCCAAACGTTGCGAAACGGAGCGCCCCCTCAACCCATCTTAAAAGGTGGGGAAACCGTGCACTAACCATGTCCTCAAGATGCCTTTTGCGCGACTGTTCAGGTGGCATTCAGCCAGGCGCTGCCATAACCGACGCGGGATGGTGACCAGCCCGGTGGGTTGGTCGAAGGGAATTGGGTTCGACGCCATGACATGCGAAGCCAAAACGCCGGTGGGATCACGAATGGGCCGCAGCATCCGCTTTGCCGCGTTTGCCCTGAGCGCGGCTCTGCTGGCCGGCTGCTCATCTGCCACCATCGGCAACCCCGGCAATCCCAGCTACCTGGGCGCTCACGATCTGACGCCACCCGCTCCTGCCGCCGCCTCTCCGGCCGTCGGCACGATGCCGCGCGTCACATCGAGCAAAGTTCTCTCCGCCGTCGTCTTCGAACGCGTAACCGGCCTCGAGGTCGACCCCGCCCGGCTCATCGATCGCTAACGGCGCGCAGCCTCGCCCGTTACGCAACGAGGATCGACGATCCCGTCGTCTTGCGGCCTTCCATGTCCCGATGTGCCCGCTGCGCATCGGCCAGCGGATAGGTCTGGTTGACGCGGATGCTGATCCGCTCCGCAGCCACGTGCGCAAAGAGGTCCGCCGCGTTCGCCCGCAACTGCTGCGCGGTCGCCGTGTACGCCATCAAGGACGGCCGCGTCGCATAGAGCGAGCCCTTCAGTTGCGTCAGATCGAACGGCGGCACCGGACCTGAGGCATTGCCGAAGCTGACCCACAGCCCTTTCGGCTTCAAACAATCGAGCGATTGCGGAAACGTATCGCGCCCAATCGAGTCATAAACGACATCGCAGCCGCGGCCATTCGTGATCTCTCGCACCCGCTCGACGAAGTTCTCCGTTCTATAATCGATGACATGCGTGCAGCCGTGCGCCCGCGCCAACTCCGCCTTCTCCGGCGAACCCACGGTGCCGATCATCGTCGCGCCCAGCGCTTTGGCCCACTGACACGCGATCAGCCCCACGCCGCCTGCCGCCGCATGAAACAGCATCACCGTCTGCGGCCCAACCTCGAACGTCTCGCGAAACAGATACCGCACCGTCATCCCTTGCAGCATCATCGCCGCTGCCGTCTCATACGAGACCACATACGGCAGCGGCACAATCCGGTCCGCGCGAATGTTGCGCGCCTCCGCATAGCCGCCAAGCTCCGTCCCGTAAGCGACGCGATCACCGACACTGAAATCCGCGACACCATCGCCCATCGCCACGACATCGCCGGCCCCCTCCATCCCCAAGACAGCCGGCAACGCCGCCAGCTTGTAGAGACCCGACCGCTGATACGTGTCGATGAAGTTGAGCCCGATCGCGCGCTGCCGGATGCGAACTTCCCCCGGCCCTGGCGGCGGCAATTCCACGTCATCCAGCCGCAAAACCTCCGGCCCGCCCGTGGCGTGAATGCGAATCGCGCGAACCATATGACCTCCCAACACACGCGCGCGGCTCTGACCGCGGCCCCAACGCCACAGCTATGCCGCTCGCATGAAACAACAAATCCCACGGGACGCCATCATGCCTTGACCCCGCCCCATCCGCCCCATAAGCGCTGATCGAGACAAATGCCAGAGGCCCCCAGGAGCCTGAGGGACCCGATGATGCCCAACCGCACTTTCCCGGCCCTCCGCCGGACCCTGGCCATCTGGAGCGCAGTGCTGTGGTCGGCTGGCGTCCTCGCCGCCTGCAGCGGCAATGGCGTCGCCGTCACCACGCCCGGCGCCGGGCTCAAATGCGTCGATGACAGCCCCACGTGCATCGCGGAACGCCAGGCGACCATGAAAGCCATGCTCGCCGACCCCAATCGCTCCTGGATCGCCCAGCGCCCGGATGCCGCAGCCTATGCCTCCGGCGTCCGCCTTTTCGCTTTCAAATCCAAGAAGAAAGAAATGAGCTGCGCCGAACTCCACGCCGGCAAGCGCGAAGCCGACGCGGGGCCTGCTATCCTGCGTACCCCTGGAAATGGCCTGTCGCATTCCCAAGTATCGCGAGGCGTCATCCTGGCGCACGAGGTCAGCCGCGAATTGAGCCGGGAATTAGGCCGCCGCTGTGGCAAGACCTGAACCGCGTGTCCTCTTTTCTTTCCCGATCTAGCCGGGCACCATCGATCAAGGCCAACGGAACATGAACCTATCGAAAGCATCTCCATGAGCGTGCAGGACTTCGTCGAATTGATCGTCGGCTTCGTCAAAACGCATCAGGAGTGGGCTGTCCCGGTCGCATTTCTGGTCGCCTTCGCCGAAAGCTTCTGCTTCCTCTCCATCCTCTGGCCCGGCACCGCCATCCTCGTCGGCGTCACTGGCCTCCTGGCGGCAAGCGGCGCCGATCAATCCATCCTGCTTCCGTCCATCATCGCAGCCGGTCTCGGCGGTACGCTCGGCTACGCGATCTCATTCTGGATCGGCCTCTACTTCAAAGACAGCATCCCCCACATCTGGCCGTTCAAGAACCAGCCCGAGCTGATCCAGAAAGGCGAGCATTTCTTCGAAAAATGGGGCGGCTGGGGCGTCTTCTTCGGCCATTTCTTCGGCCCCGTGCGCGCCGTCATTCCCGTGGTCGCCGGAATGTTTCGCATGCGCCAGATTCCTTTCCAGATCGCCAATGTGCTGAGCGCCTTCATCTGGGCCGCGGGCGTCATCGCGCCGAGCTTCTTCGCCGTAACGTTCCGCGAGGAAATCGTCGGCTTCGTTCGCGAGCATCACTTGCTGGTCGCCGGCATTCTCTTCGCGACGGCCTTCCTCAACTCCATCCCCATGCCGCTCATGGCCGCCCCCACGCTCATTCTCTTCTTCGCGACGGGTGCGGTCTATTTCTTCGCCGGTAGCGATCCGCTGCTCGCCCTGGGCGCTGGCATCGCGGGCGCCCTGTTGGGCGACCTGTTGGCCTATAGCTACGGCCGCCGCCACGCGGGCGAAGACCTCCACAACGTCTGGCGCAACAGCTGGAGCCCGGAATCGTCGGACAAAGCCATCGACTTTGTCGGTCGGCGCGGCGCTTTCGGTCTCATCCTGTCGAAGTTCCACACCACATTGCGCTCCTTTGCCCCCCTGGCCGCCGGGGCGACCGGCCTGTCATTCGGCGCCTTCTTGATCGCGAGCCTCGTCTCCTGCGTCATCTGGACCGCCGCTCTTCTGGCCCCCGTCCCCCTAATCCAGGCGATCATTGGCGGTTGAGGCTTGCCAGCCGGGACCTCCTGGCCTAGACGAAGCGCTTCCCATTCTGAGGGCGTGAGCTTGAGCCAGTTCTTGAGCCTGCCCCTGCAACCCAATCTCGTTAGGATCGTCCCATGAGCACCGGCGCCCGCAGCAAACGCAATATCGAGACGCGCAAGAAGAAGGCCCGCCGCGCGATCCCCCGCGCCAAAGCCACGCGCATCCAGGGCAACACGGCCGGCGCCCGCAAGCGCCTCAAGAAGGCAGCCGGCCTTGCGCGAGCCAAGGCCAAAGCCTAAGAGCCTTGCGCAAGCCAAGGCCAAAGCCTGATTTATGAAATCCGAAATCTAAAGCGAGATCGCCCGCGCGGTCTCGCTGACGCGTTCCTGCATCAAGACCGCCGCCGCGACCTCGTCGAGCACGGTCACCGTGCCCCCGTCATGCGGACCGCGCCCATCGCTGCTCATGCGCGGATGCTTGGCCACCGCCCGCCCGATGCGCGCCCACACCGCCTCATCGACGCTCCCGCGCTGACTCCAGATACCCGACAAGATGTAGCTCGCCTTCGGGCTCGCCACCGCCAGCGCTTCGAGCCGGTCGATCAACACTGGCCCGTGCTTCACGACCGCGTTCTCGATTAATCCCGCCGCCACGAACGACGCATCCGCTGGTGTCTCGCACGCATCCATCGCCGCCACGATCAACGGCAAGAGCAGTTGGGGATGGTCCTCGATCGCTTCGTATTCGCAGTCAGTCACCCAAGCGATGCTGTCGCCGACCACTGCCTCGCCGCCGGCCGCATCCGCCGCCTGATAGGCCCGCGCCACGCCGATAATCGCCGCCGCCACCTTCGCGAAATCGAACGCCCCGTCCCTCAACCGGCACGGATGCCCCATCTCGCCATACTTGCACTCAAAGCAATCCGGCAGCATGGGCTGAGCCTCTGGTACTATTCGATCCCAAGCTTCGTCTTCAACAGATCACTTACCGCCGCCGGGTTTGCTTTGCCGCCCGACGACTTCATGACCTGACCGACGAACCATCCGAGCAAGTTCGGCTTTAGCTTCGCCTGCTCCGCCTTTTCAGGGTTAGCCGCCAAAATCTCGTCCACGGCCTTTTGGATTGCGCCTGTGTCGGTCACTTGGCGCATGCCGCGCGCTTCGACGATCTCCGCCGGATCGCCGCCTTCGGTCCACAAGATTTCGAACAAATCCTTGGCGATCTTGCCCGAGATCACACTCGTTGAAATGAGATCAACGAGCCCGCCGAGCTGCTTGGCCGAGACCGGCGAACGCTCGATATCCTTGCCCTCTTTATTGAGCCGCCCGAACAATTCGTTGATCACCCAGTTGGCCGCGATCTTCCCATCGCGCCCCTTCGCCACCGCTTCGAAATAATCCGCACTCTCCCGCTCGGCCACGAGCACGCGCGCGTCATATGCCGACAAGCCATAGTCGGCCATGAACCGCGCATGCTTCTCGTCCGGCAACTCCGGCAGATGCTGCGCCAGACCATCGACCCACGCCTGCTCCAATTCGAGCGGCAGAAGGTCAGGATCGGGGAAATAACGATAATCGTGCGCCTCTTCCTTCGACCGCATTGAGCGCGTCTCGCCCTTGCCCGGATCGAACAGCCGCGTCTCCTGATCGATCTTTCCGCCATCCTCGATGATGTCGATCTGGCGGCGCGCCTCCACCTCGATCGCCTGCCCGATAAAGCGGATCGAGTTGACGTTCTTGATCTCGCACCGCGTGCCCAGCGGATCACCGGGCTTGCGCACCGAGACGTTCACGTCCGCGCGCAGGTTGCCCTTTTCCATGTCGCCATCCGACGTGCCCAGGTAGCGCAAGATGGTCCGGAGCTTCGTCACATAGGCCTGCGCTTCCTTGGCCGAGCGCATGTCCGGCTTCGACACGATCTCCATCAGCGCCACGCCCGAGCGGTTGAGATCGACGTACGAATAATCGGGATGCTGGTCGTGGATCGATTTGCCCGCATCTTGTTCCAGATGCAGCCGCTCGATGCCCACCGTCTTCTCTTCCCCGTCGACGTCGATCACCACCTGACCTTCGCCGACCACCGGGTGCTTGTATTGCGAGATCTGATAGCCCTGCGGCAGGTCCGGATAGAAATAGTTCTTCCGGTCGAAGATGCTCCGAAGGTTGATCTCGGCCTTGAGCCCGAGCCCCGTGCGCACCGCCTGCGCCACGCACTCTTCGTTGATCACCGGCAGCATACCCGGCATCGCCGCGTCAACGAGCGACACATGACTGTTGGGCTCGCCACCGAACTCCGTCGATGAGCCGGAAAACAATTTCGACCGCGAAGCCACCTGCGCATGCACCTCGAGCCCGATGATGACTTCCCAGTCCCCGGTCGCCCCCGGAATGAGCTTGGACGTCTTCGTCTTGGCACCCGTCGTGTCAGCACGCGCCATGGCTTAATTCCTGCCTCGGTCGGAATGAAATGAAGAGGTTTTGGTTATCCCACCGGCGCCAGCGAGGCAACCGGGCGGGCGCGCCTCAAACACGAAACACGACCGCTCAAGGCGTCGTCGGCGCCAAATATTTGAGTGCCGCCGTCGACACCGCCCCACCGACCACGCAGGGAATACCGAGTTGCACCTGCCCCATGGCACTCGCCGCCACGCATCCCAGCGCCAGCACGGTCTGGCCCGCCTGCCCCCACCACGCATAATTGCGCGCGCTTTCTGGCCCCCGCGCCTTCAACTGGTCGATTGCCGCCACGGCATCGCGCCGGATCTTCGCCGTCTCGAACGTCTCCGCCGCCAGGATCACCTCACGCAAATGCCGCCGCGCAACGTCGCTCTCTTGCAAGTTCATTTGCCCCTTCAGCGTATCGAGCAGGTCCTTATCGCGCGTCGCATTCGACGCCAGCGTCCACTTCGCCATGGCAGCAATCGTCAGCCGGTCCACACTGTCGCCCTCGCTCATCCAAGCCAGTGCCGAGACAATGCGGCCCACCGCCGCCTCCGACCCGCTCCCGAAATAGTACCCCCAGTGACTGTCGAGCACGAACGACCCCTCGTCGAGCGGCAGTTCGAACAGCGTCTTTCCGTCGCCATAGAGATATTTGTCGATCAGCACTTGCCGCGCCGGCATCCGCTCGGCAAACGCGGAAAGAACAGCCTTCCAATTCGGCAGACCCGAAAACGCAATCGCCTTGATCAGGATGACCTGATCTTCCGGCGGCATCGGAAACATCTGGGCGATCAACGCCGGCGCATCATCCGGGTTCGTCGCCAGCACACCGGCAATGAAGCCCACCTGCAATCCCGCCTGATCGAGTTCGCGCAACAGCCCATATTCGCCCATCGCGCGCACAGCCGCCGGCAGCTTCGCTGGCTCTGGCTCGCCGCGATATCCGTTGATCCACTTGAGCACGGCTTCCGCTCGTTCGAATGCTTTAGCCGGCTCACGCGACTTTTTCGCCGCCGCATCTGCGGCAGCGGGCACCAGGATCATCAACAAAACTGCCAAGGATCGCGCCCAACCGCGCATCACCGCCTCCACCGCTGATCAGGCGACAGACGCTCTCCGCCGTGGCGCTTTTGTGGCAGTGCCTATTCGGCGGGCCCACGGGGCCGCCAGATATCGACCCACGCCAAGTCATCCGACTTGTGCGACCGTGCGCCGCTGAGCCGCTTCAACTCCGCCAACTGATCTTGCAACAGGCGGATCCGCATCTCCATGTTGTCGCGCTCGGCAACCGGCACCGTCTCGTACGTCCGGATCAAAGCGGCGATCACACCCCGGGTGAAATCCACCTTGGAATATTTGTTGTTTCTGCCGTCCCCACCGGTCGAGGAAGACGGTGTTCGGCTCCGGCTTCCAAATGTTTTCTTGGGCATGGTGACTTCACCTAAGGCTCACGTCAGCCGTTGACGTGTCGCGATCCTCCCTTGATACGCATCAATTGCTGATAACTTGTGCCGGGATGCGCACGATTTCTCCGCGAATTAACTTCGAAATTCCTCCAGTTTCGCTTCAAATTCGAAACATCACCCGGCCGCCTCACGCGCCGCGACAGACGCGGCAACAAGCGTCCGTCCCTTGACCTCGCCGCAGGTCCAAGACAATGGTCCGCTCATGTCCGGAACTGAAACAAACGACCTTCAAGACGGCGGCCTGCCAGCATCCGGCTCCCCGGCCGGTCCCGCCGTTATTGCCGGCTATCTCAAAACCCTGCCGTCGCAGCCGGGCGTCTATCGCATGCTCGATGCGGAAGGCACCGTCATCTACGTCGGCAAGGCGCGCAACCTAAAGGCCCGCGTCTCCAACTACGCGCGCGGCAACGGCCATTCCAATCGTATCGCGCGCATGATCTCCCTCACCACGTCGATGGAATTCGTCACTGTCCGCACTGAAGCCGAAGCGCTCCTCCTCGAAGCCAACCTGATCAAACGCTTCAAGCCGCGCTTCAACGTTCTGATGCGCGACGACAAGTCCTTCCCCTACATCCTGATCCGCCGCGACACGCCCGCCCCCCAAATCCTGAAACACCGCGGCGCGCGCACCATCAAAGGCGACTACTTCGGCCCCTTCGCCTCCGCCGGCGCCGTCTCCCGCGCCATCAGCATGCTGCAGCGCGCATTTCTCCTGCGCTCGTGCTCCGACAGCGTCTTCGAAGGCCGCACGCGCCCCTGCCTTCTCTTCCAGATCAAGCGCTGCGCCGGCCCCTGCACGCATGAAATCCCAGATGCCGAATATCAGGCCCTTGTCGACGAAGCCGTTCGCTTCCTGCGCGGCGAAAGCCAGTCCGTGCGCGAAATGTACCAACTCCTGATGCAGCAGGCCTCCGACTCCCTCGAATTCGAACGCGCCGCGAAGTTCCGCAATCGTCTCTGGGCGCTAGCCCACGTCCAGGCTGATCAAACCATCAATCCCGACAACATCGAAGAAGCCGACGTCTTCGCCGCCCACCAGGAAGGCGGCCAGACCTGCATCCAGGTCTTCTTCTTCCGCGCCGGGCAGAACTGGGGCAACCGCGCCTACTATCCCAAGGCCGATAAGGCACTCACCGTCGAAGAGGTCCTCTCGTCCTTCATCGCCCAGTTCTACGACGACAAACCCGTGCCCCGCCTCATCCTCTTGAGCCACGACTTCGAAGAGCGTGCGCTCATGGCCGAAGCGCTCTCGACCAAGGCCGAGCGCAAGGTCGAAATCCGCGTCCCCAGCCGCGGCACCAAATCCGGCCTCGTCGACCACGCCTTGACCAACGCCCGCGAAGCACTCGGCCGCAAACTCGCCGAGACATCCTCGCAAACTCGCCTGCTCGAAGGCGTCCAGGAACGCTTTGGCCTCACCGAACTCCCCCGCCGCATCGAGGTCTACGACAACAGCCACATCTCTGGTACCAACGCCATCGGCGCCATGATCGTCGCCGGCCCGGAAGGCTTCGTCAAAAACGCCTATCGCAAGTTCAATATCAAATCGCCCGACACCGCGCCCGGCGACGATTACGCGATGATGCGCGAGGTGCTCACCCGCCGTTTTAAACGCCTCGCCGAAGCCACCGCCGCGCCAGCACCAAGCGAACCCGGCGTCGATCCCGAACCCATGTTCCCCGATAAGCCGGACCTCGTGCTCATCGACGGCGGCGCCGGCCAACTCAGCGTCGCCCAACAAGTCATGGCCGATGTCGGCCTCGACGACATTCCCCTCGTCGGCATCGCCAAGGGTCCGGACCGCGATGCCGGCCGCGAACACTTCCACGTTCCCGGCCGCCCGCAGTCCTTCATGCTCGAACCGCGCGACCCCGTGCTCTACTTCATCCAGCGCCTGCGCGACGAAGCCCACCGCTTCGCCATCGGCACGCATCGCGCCAAGCGCTCCAAAGCTATCAGCGCCAACCCGCTCGACGAAATCGACGGCATCGGCCCATCCCGCCGCCGCGCCCTCCTCAATCACTTCGGCTCGGCGAAATCGGTTTCAAAAGCAGGCATTGAAGATTTGAAAGCCGTCGAAGGCATTTCCGCCGAAATGGCGCAGAAGGTCTACGACTTCTTCCACGAGCGCGGCTGATCGTCAGCGATCGATCCGCCGCGCCATCAAGATCAGCAGCGGAAACGCCACCGCCCACACCGCGCCAATGGTCACGAGGCTTTGCCACACCGGTTCGCCCAGCGACAGCGCACCAATCTTCGAACCCGCATAATAAGACGGCCCGCTCGCCAGCGCACCAAACAGCACCGCCAGCCACAAGCGGTCCTTCATCCACGCCAGCGACACGTTGATCAGCGTTGCGAACGCCGCCCAAAGCCCGATCATAAAGGCAGGCGGCAATCCGCCAACCGTTGCACCCTCAGCATACTGCGTCGCGCCCACGGCCATTGTGATGGTCTCCACACCAAGCCCAAGCGGAATGGCGGCTGCGGCCAGCATCAATTCAGGCCGTCGCTTCTCGGCCGGCATCACCCCAAGATGGATCACGAGGGCCACGAGCGAGGGCACGACCGCCAGCCCATATTCGCCCTGAGCGGCCAACAACGCCACTGCAAGCCACGCCGCGTAATTCAACGCCACGTTCATAAAAACCCGCATTTAACCCCCGATCCCGCCTACACCCCAAGCCATCTACGCGATCACGTCGCTGGAAGATGACCGGGGCTTACCCATTGACGCAGCCATCCCCCACGTAGACATAAAGGCTCGCCCTTGCCGGAAGATACTCCGTGCACCGGCGTTGGAGTTTCGAAACTATGACGGTCGCCACCGAAATCACGCTGCGCTACTTCGCTTGGATCCGCGAAAAGACCGGCCGAGCCGAAGAACGCTTAACGCTGCCACCCACACTGCAAACGGTCGCCGATCTGCTGGCATGGCAAGCCACGCGCGGACCGGAATTCGCCGATGCCTTCGCCAAGCCCGGCGTCATCCGCGCCGCCATCGACCAGCGCCACGTCAAGCCCGCCTCCCCCTTGGCCGGCGCTCGCGAAATCGCGTTCTTTCCCCCGGTCACGGGAGGCTGACACCATGGCCGTCCGCGTCCAAACACAAGACTTCGACATCGCCGCCGAGATAGCAGCCCTCACGGCTGATCGCACGGACATCGGCGCTGTGGTCACCTTCACCGGTCTTGTGCGCGGCACAGCCGCCGGCCGCGACCTCGTGTCCATGACGCTGGAGCACTACCCCGGCATGACCGAAGCCGAACTCGAAGCCGTCGAGGCCGAAGCCCACGCCCGCTGGCCCCTGCAAGCGAGCCTCATCGTCCACCGCGTCGGCGAACTCCAGCCCGGCGCCAATATCGTCCTAGTGATCACGGCCTCGCCGCACCGCCACGCTGCCTTCCAAGCCGCTGAATTCCTGATGGATTATCTCAAGACCCGCGCGCCCTTCTGGAAAAAGGAAAAGTGGGCCGATGGTCAGACTGCGTGGGTCGATGCGCGCGAAACCGACGCTACAGCCGTAGAGCGCTGGACCCGCAGCACGTCGTAGTAGCCTCGCCCGGAATACAAGCGCGAGACCACCGTTAGCACTTTGATAACTATGTGCGGTCCATATCTTGGCCGATGCCGACCCGGAAACCGCCATTTTCTCCGGGGATGCTTCGGACTTACCCGTTATGGTTATCGTGCTGCGTCGTCGGGGGTCGAAGGGGATGGTTCTGGACACGACACTTTCGCGCGTCTCGCGCGCGGCAACTTGCTTTGCCGCAGGAGCGATGGCCTGTGCCGTGATGTGCACCACCGCATCCGCCGAAGAAACGGCGCTCGCCCCATCAGGCACGTCCGCCACCGCGGAAGCCGCTCCGGCCGCTCAGCCGAAAGCCAGTGGCCGCACGCGCTTCCTCATCGGCCTCGACAAATCCGTTGCCTATACGGTGTCGGCCCTCCCCAATCCCAATCGCGTCGTCATCGACATCCCCGATGTCGCTGTGCGGCTGCCGCCCGACCCCGGTCCTAATCCCGTCGGCCTCGTCAAATCAGTTCGCAGCGGCCAGACGGCCACCGGCCAAACCAAAGTCGTCATCGAAGTTACCGAACCGGTCGTCATCGACAAGACCAAGATTGAGAAGGTGGACGGCGGCAAGGGCGTCCACCTGTCCGTCGATATCATTCCTGCCAGAAAGCCCCTGAAGTCGCAGCCGTTCGCGTTGGGCGCCGCCGGCATTCAGCCCCCGCTGCCCATGCCCGCCAAACGGCCCGGCGAGGCCGCTAAGGCTGCCTATAAGCCGATCATCGTCATCGACCCCGGCCACGGCGGCCACGACACCGGCGCCATGAAACACGGTGCCGTCGAGAAAGACGTGGTGCTCGCTTTCGCCAAAGTACTGCGTGACAAGATCGAGAAGACCGGCCGCTACAAAGTCTTGATGACCCGCGACACCGACGTCTTCGTTGAACTCGACGAACGGCGCGCCTTTGGCGAGAAGCATCAGGCGGCTCTCTTCATTGCAGTCCACGCCGACTATGCGAAGACCAGCGCGCGCGGCGCGACCATCTACTCCCTGCGTGAGAGCGTCGCCAATTCCTTGAAGCGGTCCGCAAAAGGCGACGTTTCCGAACACCTCCTCTCCGACAGCGAACTGGCCGCGGTTAAAAAAGCCAATGGCGAAAACAACGTCTCAGCGGTTCGCAACATTCTGGCAGACTTTGCCGGCCGCGAAGTCGAGAGCACCCGCGAGCGAACCAACATCTTCTCCCGCTCTGTCATCGAACACATGGGAGAATCTACCAGCCTTCGTCAAAAGCCCGACCAGCAAGCGGCCTTCCGCGTCCTAAAAACCGCGCAGTTCCCCTCCGTATTGATCGAACTGGCATACGTGACCAACAAGGAGGACGCCCGACTTCTCCAGTCGAACGAATGGCGCGGTAAAGTTGCTGATAGCATCACGACGGCGGTCGAGAACTATTTCACGCACCAATTGGCCCGCCTACCGATGTAGGCTGAATGTTTTTGCGGGTGAGCACACACATCGTTAACCATCCGCGTTCTGCTCATTTTAATTCTTTCGGTCTACGGCTGATCGCCCGGAGGTAACGGGCGATGAAAATGAAGACCCATCCGATACGGACGTTCGCGGAAGATTCGCGCGCCTCGGTCGCGCTGACATTTGCAATCATGCTGACAACGCTGTTGATCGCGGGCGGCATCGCCGTCGATTACAGCCGCAGTTCGAGCGTTCAAACGAGCCTGCAGAACGACCTCGATGCTGCACTTCTGGCCGGCGCCACGCAGTCGGACAAAACGGAAGAGATCCGTGACGTCGCTCAGATGTATGTCGCCGACAATTGGCGCAATAAATTTGGGATCACCGGCGACGTCGAGATCATTGTCGACAAGCCTGAGGAGTCCGTCGTCCGCGGCCGGATTACTGTCCAGGTCCCAACGACGCTCATGGCAATCGCTGGCATTTCCAAAGTGCCCGTCAGCGTCGCCTCTGAAATTCAGATGGCAGGGCAGAATCTCGAGGTCGCACTTGTCCTCGACGTCACCGACAGCATGGCTGGGCCCAAGATAGAGGCCTTGAAGCAATCCGCCACCGAACTCGTAGAGAGAGCGTACGAGAACGAATCGTCGCGCGATCACGTCCGTATCGCCCTTGTACCGTTCGCCGACTACGTGAACGTCGGCGAAATCAATCGCAACGCCGATTGGATCGACGTTCCCCTCGACACGGAAACCACCAGCGAAAACTGCATCGATAACTACCGTGAAGTGACAGGCACAACGAACTGCCGCATGGAGACCTTCTCCTACGACCGCGACGGGGTCACCGTCACGGGAGAGCAGCAAGTCTGCGATTACGAATATGGCCCACCGACAACGCGCTGCTTCACCACGACCTATCTTAACCGCTGGTATGGCTGCGCCGCTTCGCGCGATTACCCTCTCGACGTTAGGGATGAGCAGTGGGAAGTGCGTGTCCCGGGCGCCATGAACGTGACATGCGGCACCCCCGGCATGGAATTGACGAACGACGACGCCGCGTTGAAGCAGCGCATCTCCGATATCACGACGTTCGGCAATACCTACATCCCCGCTGGCCTGTTTTGGGGCTGGACAGTCCTTTCGCAAAACGAACTGTTCTCGACGGCCAAGGGCTATGACGAACTCGTCGATGGCAAGCCGATCGAGAAAATCATGGTGCTGATGACGGACGGCGCCAACACCCGTTCCCCCGATTACGTGGGCAAGAACCACTCCGCAAATGATGTCGCCCTGGCCAATTCCAGGACGGCCGAACTGTGCACGAACGTGAAGAGCAACAAGATCAAGATCTATACGGTTGCGTTCGATGTCATCGACGAAAACCTGAAAGACATGCTTCGCGATTGTGCATCGTCGCCTCAGAATTTCTATGACGCCGAGGATGCAACGGAACTCCAGGCGGCATTCGCCAACATCGGCGCGAACTTGTCGCCACTCCGCATTGCGCGATAAGCCACCTCCCGTCGCGCACCTCAAAAAAGAAAGGCCGGTCGCAAGACCGGCCTTTCGTGTATCTGCCGGCGAGGGATCGCACCCGCCACCGGCCTTCGTCATTCAAGCACTACTTGGAGGGTGTGCAGGTTTGAGTCGCCAGAGGAGAAGAAAAAGCCATTCGAGATCGAGCCTCCTTGAGAACGAGCGGCGTGGTCGCGACGCCAACACGACTGCTGGACTTGGACGAAAGTGCATCTTCATCAGGCACTCCCTCGAGGGTCGGTGCACCGCGCCGTGGAACCCGGGCCATAGGTTCCCCTTCGAAACAGTTGGACAGTGACGCACGCCGCGAGCGCGACGGGTGAGCCCATCGCGGCGAGTTCTGTCCGGTTGGTCTGCAGGAAGGGGCGCGGCAGTCTTGGACGGCTCTGCGGGGAGATTTGGGTGCGGTTCGCTTCGACGCTCCCTCGAGCAGCCCCGTCCAGGACCGCTCCACGTCGAACCGAATAAGATGGCCAGTTGGTTTTGACCGGCACAGAGTTTCCAAGCGCTTTCGCCCTCTAGCTCCGACGCACGCACCTCTCCGGCACACTCCGGAAAAACCGGAGCAGACCGGATGCGAGGCTCCCCCGCAGCACGGATGCTAAGTGATTCGTCCACAGGGCCAATGACACAAGTTTAGCCGGGCCCTGCCGGATTTCGGGCCAGTTGCAAAACGGCAGCGGCCCCGCCATGAGCGGGGCCGCCAACAAATCAAAGACCTCGTCGGCCGGGCCGTTACATGCCCGCGTCAGCCGACCTGGCTGCCCCGCGAACGGCCTTCTGCACCTTCTCAAACGCCCGCACTTCGATCTGCCGGACGCGCTCCCGGCTCACACCGAACTCAACCGAGAGATCTTCCAGCGTCGCCGGGTCTTCCGCCAAACGCCGAGCCTCGAAAATACGCCGCTCACGGTCATTCAGAGTGTCGAGCGCTGTCAGCAAGAACGACTTGCGCCGGCTCGCCTCTTCGCTCTCGACGAGCCGCTCTTCCTGGCCCGGCGTCTCGTCAACCAGCCAATCCTGCCACTCACCGGCTTCCATGTCCGCGCGCACAGGCGCGTTGAGAGAGGCATCGCCGCCCAGACGGCGATTCATCGACACCACTTCGTCTTCGGTCACGCCGAGCTTCTTGGAAATGGCCTTAACGTGTTCCGGCTTCAGATCGCCCTCTTCAAGCGCCTGCAACTGGCTCTTGGCCCGCCGCAAATTGAAGAACAGCTTCTTCTGCGCCGCCGTCGTCCCGACTTTCACCAAGCTCCACGAGCGCAGGATGTACTCCTGGATCGAAGCGCGGATCCACCACATGGCATACGTGGCCAAACGGAAACCGCGGTCCGGATCAAACCGCTTCACCGCCTGCATGAGGCCGACGTTCCCTTCGGAAATGACTTCGCCGATCGGCAAACCATAGCCGCGATAGCCCATCGCGATGCGCGCCACGAGCCGCAGATGCGACGTGATCAACTTCTCGGCTGCTTCCTTGTCGGCATGCTCCTGCCAAGCCTTCGCCAGCATGAATTCCTCATGCGGTTCCAGCATAGGAAACTTACGGATCTCATCGAGATACCGCGACAGTCCCTGCGAACCACCGGCCAAAACTGGAAAAGATTTCGTGCTCATATTCGTTTTTACGGAACGGTTCCAACAGCGGACCGGTCCCGGCTCCCTATCACCCGGATTGTCATATGGGAGGTCAACCTCCCAATGAAAATGGGATTACACCGAATTAATCGGCCGCCTCAGGTTGCAGCACCATACTGTACCACACCATCGGCTCTCAGGATAAGACGGTCGAGACCCCTTTGTTCCGTCGCTCGCCCGTTTCCCCAAGAGTAGCGTCAGGCCCGGCGTCCGCGCCCGCGTTTAATTTTTCCCGCCACCGTCTTGCCCGATCCGGCCCGCAAGGCCGCGGTCAGAGCCGCCAAGTCGGCCGGCATCTCGGACTGGAAACTGAGCGCCTTGCCTGTCACCGGATGCTCAAAGCCCAATTCGGCCGCATGCAACGCTTGCCGCCCCAATTCGTCCAGAGCGCTCCGCGCCCCATCCCTTAGTCGCGCCGCCCGCGTCTGGAATCCGCGCCCATAGACCGGATCTCCCAGCAGCGGATGCCCGATATGCGCCATATGCACCCGGATTTGATGGGTCCGCCCGGTTTCCAGAACCAACTTGACGAGGGCTGCCACCGGCGACCCGTCCGTATCGGTAAAAACCTCCAGCACTTCATAGTGGGTCACGGCGTGCCGGCCAGAACCTTCTGGTACCACGGCGATCTTCACCCGGTTCTGCGCCGACCGGGACAACGCCGCATCCACAACGCCCTTCGTCCGCGGCGGCACGCCCCACACCACTGCCAGATACGCCCGCTGCAAACGCCCATCCGCACCATGCGCCGCGAACTGCTCCGACAAACCCGCATGTGCTGCATCGGACTTCGCCGCCACGAGCAACCCGGAGGTATCCTTATCCAACCGATGCACGATGCCCGGCCGCTTCACGCCACCGATCCCGGACAGGCTATCACTACAGTGCGCGATCAAAGCGTTGACGAGTGTTCCGGTCCCATGCCCCGCGGCCGGATGAACCACCAGCCCTGCCGGCTTATCAATCACAATGAGATGCCGGTCCTCGAACACGACGTTGAGCGGGATATCCTCCCCCTGCGGATCGGCAGCCACTGGCGGCGGCAAGGTCACACTCATGGCCTGACCACTGCGCACCTTCGTGCCCGGATCGGTCACCGCCACGCCGTCCAGCGTCACCTGCCCCGACTTGATCAATCCCTGCAGCCGCGACCGGCTGATCCCCGGGATGGCCGCCGTCAGCACGCGGTCGATCCGCTGCCCCTGCGCCTCCGCGCCGGCAACGAGCGCCACCACGCCAGCCGCCACCGCGACGTCGTCGTCCAATTCCTCGATATCGTCGTCCGGAAGGTCAGCTATCATGGTGGTGTGTGAAGCCTCAAAAAACAGGCGTGTCGGTTATCTCGCGCGATGGGGAGCACGAAAGGGGCCTATAATCCAGCACTACCGACCGCCAGCAGCCCGCAGCGCCCACTTTTGCTGCCGGCGCCGCAGCGAAAGCGGGATCCCGCTCAGACCACTTCGCGCTTGCTACCTCAACCCCCTTCTCGTACTGATCTGCGCCCGGCCCGACGCCCCGTTCGTCTAGTGGCCCAGGACGCCCGCCTCTCACGTGGGCAACAGGGGTTCGAGTCCCCTACGGGGCGCCACCTGCCGGAGTTTCGTCTTTGGTATCAAGCTCGTAGCTAAGGTTGGACACTCGCAAGCGGAACTAGGTTGGATACTTTTGTTCATTCTTTGGCCTTCGCGAATAGCTGGACTACGCTAGCAGCGAGCCGTTTCTGATTAGCCGCGCGCGTGTACCGCTCCGCCTGCGCCAATGTCTTCCAGCCAAACCATGCCATGAGCTGATGCGGGGTCGCTCCAGCCTCCGCGAGTGACGTGGCAGCGGCCTTACGCAACCCGTGGGCAGAACAGTGCGGCAGTCCAGCGGCGTCGCAGCGATCGCGGAACCAACCGCCGAACCCAGCCGCGGTAAAGGGCTTGCCGTACTCGGTCAGGAGAAAGTGCAGATCGCCAGTCCGGCTAGCATCAATGACGCGCTGTAGTTCGGGCGGGATCGGTAGCTCCAGCGGCACACCGCCCTTTCTTGTGGCGAATACGAGCACGCCGTCGCGTAGATGCTGCCTGCCGAGACGCACGACATCGCTGCGACGAACACCGAGAAAGCGCAGCAGCGCGAATGCGAGTCGCTCCTTAGTGCCAATGGCCCAGTAGTTCTCGAATTGCTGAATTTCATTCTCTGTGAGTGTGTGATAGCCGCCGCTGCGAACGCGCAGAAACGGCACCTCACGGGCGGGACTGCTCTCGACTATTTCGTTCTCTACCGCCCAACTAAACAACCGCCGTAGGATTTTGATGCGGCTGTTTGCTGCGTTCGGGTGTGCAGCTTTTCGGTCGCGCAAGACGCGGACGATCTTGGGACTGAGGCGGTCCACAGGGCAGTCCCCAATGAGTACGGGGGAGCCAGGAGCGACCGGCTCGTCCCACATGTGCTGCAATATTAGCCGACGACTATGCTGGGTGGTGGGATCGAGTTGCCGAAAATCGGTCGACTGCATGTAGCGATGAGAGAGCCACTTGAAGGTTCGGAATACAGATGCGCTGCGGCCATGAACGCGCTGCCCAAACTCGCTCGCTTCCAAAGCTGCTTCGTACTCAGCATCGAACTGAGGCGTGCCAGGCAAGCTGCGAAGGAGCACCTTCTTTTGGCCCTTCCGCCGGAAGTAATGGCGCACGGTGCCGTGCCGGTCTACGTCCCGAACGACATAACGGTAGCGCTTCAAGATTGTAATCATTGTAGCGCTCATGCCGTGACGTCGCTCCATGGGTCGTCTTGACGGCCGTCATCACCAGGCAGCAGTGTGAAAGCCTCGTCAAGCTTGGTGCGGTCCCAAACAACACGCGTATTGATACGCTTGGGCGACGGCATGTGCCCGGCGGCTACCATCTTGTCAAATGTGCTGGGCGACACGCCGACGTAGGCAGCCGCCTCGATGCGACTAAGGCCTCGCGGGGGAAGGTTTGCCGGAAGCACGTTTTGGCGTTTCGGGGTGCGGATCATCGACAGCCTCCGAGGCCCTCTTGTGGTCCAAAGTGGATATAGAAATTTGCGTCACCATCGACACCGTGCGAAGCGATTGGAGATTTTGTTGGCGGTATCAGCTGCTTACACGGTGACGCAGGTGCTCGCATTTGCGTCACTGCATCGCCACCCCGACCGCTACCCGGCGTTTTGAAAGCCACGGCTAGGTGACGGTGGTGACGATGGTGACCATGGTGACGATTATTGCCCCCCTCTAAAGGCATGGGGCACCCCCATTGCGAATATGGAGCAAGCGTCGGCCGGTATGCGCCTCGCGGTAGGGCTCGACCGTAATGCCGACGCGACGAAGCGCAGGCCCGAGCCGGGTCAGCTGGCCGGAGAGGGCGCGCCCGTTGCCCGGCCACTGTCGACCACGGCGAACCTGATCGCTGGCAAGCGGGCTGAGCGCGTTGAGCAGCTCGGTCGCCGTCGTCACGTGTTCCGTTCGCCCCTCCATGTGCTGGCGCAGAGCTATGGCTATGGGATCGGCATCGAGCACGACATCGACAGCGTCGGCACGGTTAACTTCATAGGCGGCCATATGCATGCCCGCAGACCAAATGGCCGTCTCGCAGGCGCGCACCCAAGTCGCGTAGTCGGCCATGCGGGGCAGATGGTTGAGACGAGTATGTGGAAGCTGCATCAGGCCGTGGGCGACCACATCGAGTAGCGCTCCGAGGATACGCGGCCTAGCCGCATCAAAGGCGGCGTGCAACTCGGCCTCGGTGCGCCGCTTAGCGTCCGGGATTACTTCTAGCCTAACCAAGAGGAGTCGGTCGGCTAAGTCAGAACGACTTGCAACGTCCGTAATGCTGGTAAGCGCAATCGGCCGCTGCCCATCAAAGATGACCTCTTCGTCGTTCGTGTAGAGAGCCCGTGTCGAGAAGCCGCCGCCGGTCGAGAGGCGGCACAGGGCGTCGGAAATCTCTGCCGATATCGAGGAGAGGTTGTCGAAGACTAAGACGTGCCCGTTAATGGCAGTGACGTAGAGGTCACGCGTGTCACGCGGCAGAGATCTGAGTGGCGCGCTGTGCGGGTCAACGAGCGACCGGAGTTGGTTCGCGGTGAGCGACTTTCCGGTGCCCTGCTCCCCTGTTAGCGCCAGGATCGGGTAGGGACCGCGCCCGCGCATAATTGCGACAAGCCACGAGACGGCGAGGACGTACGCACCATCATCGACATGCATATGCTCGCGCAGCTCAGCGACGGTACCGCCACGCACAGGCTCGGGCAACGGCAACATGCCAGCTGTGCGGCGAAACCGGACGGGCGGGGCCTCCACAATGCGCCATCCACAGGGGTCAATCTCGATGACGCGCCAGCGGTCGTCACAGAGGTCGAGATAAATATGATCTCCATATTCGGCAACACGCAGGTGAACCGAGCGCTCAGCGCCATCGAACTGCGCTCGGGCCTCGATGACGCTCATCGCCGTCGATGTCGCCTCGCGGTTGGGTGCGTCGCCAGTTTCGAGGTAATAAGCACGCCTTAGCCACCTCTGAAAGCCGACGCTCTTGAGCGGCCACGTCTCCCGGTGCCCGTCGATGACAACGTCGGCGTATGCGGTGCCGTCAGGCGTGTGAAAAAGCTCGACGCCGTCTCTACTCGCTATTTCTATAAGATGGTTTGCTTGGCTACGCTTGCGTCCGTCGTTCGGGCCAGAAGCCGGAGGCTCACCGCCTGCATCGGGCGATCTCGTCCCGCCATTCAGCCGAATACGCTCAGCCGAGTGTAACCGGTCCTCAATGACGGGCAGATTGTCGCCTTGGGCTTTGCGCAGACCGCTGCGCAGTGATCGCTCGCAAGCCTGCAAACCGTCTTCGGCCAAGAGGCCGTTCGCGTGGCACGCATCAAGCAGCGCGCCAACGAGTTCGGCCTTTGACAACACTCCATGGTGGAGATAGCGCCCGAGCTTGCAGCCAGCATCGAAAAGCGCGCGGTTTCGCCCACTGTCCTTCGCCATCGCGCGTAGCTTTTTAGCCTCAGCTTTCAGGGCGACCTCGGCGTACGCGCGCATCCGCGTCGGTGAGGCCGGCTCGGTGCGCGATGCCTGCCTCGGCACGTACTCTGGGCGAGACACCGTCCATGGCGTGAGAGCAGTCTCGAGGGCCGCCATGTGTTTCAGGGTGATCTCAGGTAGCTCCTCGACGCGGCAGGTCAACAGAGTGACGTCATCACTGAGCCATTGATAATGCAGGCCGGTCTCCGGATGGAGCGTCGGCGGGATCACGGTCTGACCAGTGATGAGCACTTCGACCATCGGCACGCCGTCAGTCTGGCGGAACTTGCGCGCGGTAATCGTTTCGGTGGATCGAAAGAACAGCGTCATACCTCGGCGCCCACGCTTGCCGACCAAGGGTGTCGGCAGGGCCGCCATAATGGCTTCAATGATTCGGTCGTCATCGGTGTCAATGTCCAGCGGCACGAGCCCGCCGAAACCACCGACCACACCGATCCCTGCATTTGGAAATCGTTCGGAAATGGCGGCAATGTCTTCAAGCGTCAGCGGTGTGCTGCGTAGGCGGCTCCAGTCGCTCAACGCGCCGAGAGGCCGCTTCGCGCCAGGCTCGATGGGCAGCGGTGATAGGCCGTTTGCCAGCAAGAGTGGAGCGAGTTCGCCGAAGATTGAGTCATCGAATCCAACTCGAACCTCGGCTAACTGTTCGCGAGGCAGCTCGGGCACCTTGGACGTCGCGGACGTGTGTACGCCGTTCATGGACCGATCAGGGGCATGCGTGCTCAAGTCGGGCATCTTCATCTCCGTTCGTTGATCTAGGAGATGGCGGCCGCAGACTCTTGCGGCAGGGGATGAAAACGCCTATACTGTCGCCATCAAGGTTTAAGATGCTTGGCCGCTTCGGACTGCAATCCGGGCGGCCAATTTTTTTGATTCCGCTGCTCATGCGGCGCGCTCCGCCCGCGCCTCAGCCGTGCTCACGAAGCGCGACGCGGCGAGATAGTCGAGCACATCTTGCTTCGCGTAGAGAACGGTCCGTCCCACCTTGCGGAAGGCGATTCCGGACCCCGCCATGCGGTCACGTTCAAGGGTGCGTACCGACTTGACGAGGAGCTGCGCAAGCTCGCGTTGCGTGAGAAAGAGTGGCAGTGCATCGCTAGAGCTTGGCCACACTCCTTGAGCCGTCGGTGGCGCAGCCAGTTGAGGTATTTGATCGGGCGATTGCGCAGATTTGGGCGACACATTCGCGCTCCTTCGGTGGTTTGCGCACCAATGTCGCGCTCGTCGCTGGCCTACTCAATTAGTGATGGCCAACTTTGGCAAACCCTAATTCACTTGTCCCGAAACTGACGGGGCAGGAGTCCATCCTTCCGTGCCGAGCTGATGTATCTGCGCAGGGTCCTATGAGAGCATCGGACAACATTCTTCTTGGCCAAGTGCTGTGCTAGTCGGCTGTCATTAAGTGCTGCGAGTTGCTCCTTCGAAAAGCCCTTGCGCAAAGCTTCCACAGCCCTGCTCCGGTCTCCAAGGGACTTCTTCTTGTTGGCCTTTGCGCCCTCTATTTGCGCCCGCCTTTCGGCTTCGAAACGGTCATGACCTTTCACTGCTGCGCCACCGTGGACCCAAATCCACCTCAGTCGCTCGCGGAGTGTGGCGATCTGTATTGCGGATAGGATCGCGAGATCGGAACGATGTCCCGCTAGCTGCTCTTCAAGAAGGTCGCAATGACCCAAGAGCCGGGCCGCTGTCCAATTTGGCGAGGAATCGTCGCCCTCGACAGGCGCCTCCCCTTTAGCAAGGTAAAATGATCGGATGTTCTGCGCGTACTCTCGGTCCGCGCGAATGCTGGATCGCAGCACCTCTGCTGCCAGCTCCGGACTATCCTGAAGCTCGGCGAGCTTGTATTCGAGGACCCGAACTCCCAAGAGCCTCCCACTCAGTATTTTGCCGCGCTTCATGTCCGAGACCAGTCGCAGATGGTGGCGCCATGCACGACGACATCGTTCGCCACCTTCTCGCATCGGAGCCCGAGCACTTCCAGGATCGCGCGTAGCTCCGCACCAAGTTCGGCGGGCGGCAAACGCTGAGGTGTGGGGCACCAGTCCCCATAACGCCCATGCAGGGCTCGAAGTGACGCATGGCCATCTGGGTCGGGCCTCAGGACGGCGTGTAGGAAGCGGGCGACGTGCTCACGCTTAGCGAGCGGCGGCTCGACAATCTCAACACGCTCTCGCCTCTCGGCGGGTGCCGAGGGTCTCTCACGGCAACCATGTAGTGCGAGACCAATGGCCAGCGAGCCGCCCAAGACAGCCAGCGCGCGTGAGGCCGCCATAATGAGATCCCAAGCCCACGAGGCTATGCCGAGCCGCTCGGGAAGTGGCACAGCCGAGGGTGGCACGGGCATTGCGGCAAGCGCTGAACGTGCAGCGGCAAGCTCTGCGTCGGCACGGTCCCTGGCATCGAGGAGGAGGTTGGCGCAGTTCGACGCGCAGTCTCGCTTAGCGGCCTCTGAAATAGCTGCCGCGTCCGCGCTGCGCTTGGCTTGCGCTGCCGTCTCGACACGGTGCTGGGCATCAGAGTATTTCCTCTGCGCCTCGGCAACGGGTGCGGTTAGGGCGTCCCGCGCCACGAACTCTCGCTCCGCATTCAAGAGCACCCAGTAGGTTTCGCCAGATAGTATGCAGATGCCGAGGAGGATAGCGGAGAGGCGTCGGCCCTCGGCGAAAGTCGCACTGACGAAGCCCATTCCGACCGCCAACAGCGCTGCAATGGCGATAATGAGCGCAGCGTCGTTCGAACCATAGCCCCCAGCGTGCACCACATTGGCATGCGTCGCAGCCGCAATGACCGCGGTCCCCGCAATCACTGCTAGGACGCGAAGAACTCCGCTACCCATCTCCCTTAATCCCCTTCGCCTTGGCGAGTGCAACTATTGCCGCCTCCACCATGTCGGCTTGAGACCAGCCCTCAGCCTCGCAGAGCTTCGTGGCAAGCACTTGAGTCTCCTGGGTCACGCGCACGTTGAACTGGCGCAGCCGCGCTTGGCCGCGACGACGCCGCTTGTCGGTCGGCTTCATTGTAGCGAGCCGCTCCGCACGGGCCCGTTTCGCCGGGTTCGCATGGGCGCCAAAACTACCTAGGAGCTGCTGGAAGGCGGCACCGTCATCTTCGCTATCCATTGGGCTCTCCCTGTTCATGCTGCGCGCACTCTCTTGCTCTTGCGCAAAGCGGCCTTGATCTCGTTCCACAGGGCCGAGATTTCCGCCTCGGCATGCCGCTCCTTGGACTTGTCAATCTCGGGCCCAGTCCGCCCACTGGTCATGGCGGCGAGATACGCTTGGCGGTGAGAGATCACAGTGTTAGCGACCGGCACCGCCGCGGCGAGGAGGTAGTCGCGAGCGGCGCGGGTCGTCTTCCAACGTGGCTCGGCGTCATTGATGACACACAGGTGCTGGACACCCGTCTCACGGGCCATGACGACCGCATCCTCACTGGCGATCAGGTCGAGTGCGCTGGCCTTGAAGGGGATCAGCGCGAGGTCGGCACTCTGAATGGCGTCCTCGATAGTGGCAACGAAGGCGGGCGGCGTATCGATGAACACCCAATCCCAGCCATCCAGCGTAAGAGCCTCGATGGCGTCGCTTGCCGTGTCGGCGCCCCGAAAGATGCGGGGATTGTCCGTCCCACCCCGACGCTTCCACCAATCCGCCAGTGAGCCCTGGGGGTCGAGATCGACCATGGCGACACGCTTGCTCTCGCGGGCAGCTCGAACCGCTAGCGCACTTGCTAGCGTCGTCTTGCCCACGCCACCCTTGGTGTTGGCAATTGATATTACGCGCATTTCTGTCTCCTAGCGCTAGCAGCTAGCACTATACTGTTGCTAGCAATACAAGAGTTGGCGCTAGCATTCAATGCCGCTAGCATATAACATGGCGCTAGCGAATTAAGCGTGTGGTGTATTTGGAACAGTGGCGCATGGACAGCGCGGCTTGGGTGGGCGGCAGGCTGTCCCTCAGCAGATGCAGATAGGCGAGTGGCGGAGTGACAGCGTCAAGATGCTAAAAGACCGGTGAACACGAGTCGCGAGAACCATCATGTCAGCCGAATTAGCCTTCTTTGTCCTATTTGGGATAATATTGTTGTTGATGTTCGCACCCGACTGGTCCCAGTCTCAGATCAGATGGCTGCGCTGGGTTGGCAACGGCATTCTATTTATCGCCGCGTTCGCAGGATTCTTTGGAGCCGTATCTCTTATTGCAACCACTGCGGACGGCTTCTTGGGGCACGAGGGAAAGGAGCGGATATCGTGGGCGCTCGTTATTGTTGGGTTCGTCTGGCTCGCCACCAAAGTGGAGGGGCTAGGCAGAACCAATCGGAGCCTGGAGCGGCGGCTTGAACGGATTGAAAAAGATCTGGAACGCCACCTGTCGCAGACAAGATAGTAGTTGGCGCAGCCCGTTTGCTAGTTTTGGGCTCAGCACTCGATCATTCTCGAAGGTCCTCGAGGCATCCGGCTAGTTGCGCTCATTGAGTTGCCCGGACTCGACAAACCTTGCGGCAATCTTCCACAAGATCATCCGCCCTGTGGTCTTAGGGCTAGTCGGACGAAGCATCTTAGCCATCGCCATGGCCTCAAAATCCATCCTGGCTAGCCCACGTGCAATCGGGCCGCACAGCAAAGACCGCGATTGTTAGGGGTCGTTGCTAAAGTTTAGGCTTCGCAACGAGGATTCGAAGCTCGCCATATTTGGAGTATTTTGGGGCATTGACATGAGCGTGAACGATCGGATTCAGGCGTTGTTCCGCTACTGCAGCGAGAACGACCGCATTTGCCCTCAGCCACTCAGATGGCAAGAGTTTTGGCGCCTTATTGGAGAGCCAAGCGTATTAAGTGTCCCCCTGATTCTTTCTGGATGGAACTTCTCCACTGATCGGGAAAAGCGTGAACGCTTCGAGTCGCATCTCCGGTACGCCATCGAGGACGGCATGCTCGACAACGCCGAGCGGTTCCTTATGACCTTAGGAGTGGACGATTGGCACTCCTGTCCTTCGTATCTCTTGGACTCAAGCTTTGGGGACCATCTCGTAACCGAGCAAGAGGAGCGTGCTGAGGCTGTTCAGCGGGCACGAGAGATTTACGCGGCACTTCGGGCAATCGATAAGTCCGATGCCACCCGTCGCAGCAACCTCGTAAATCTGTTGTGGAAGTTTGAGTGTCTATACGGCCCGCCTTTGAAGCAGCACGAAACTGTAAAAGGCATTCAGCAGGTCATCGACAGTTTCAACGGGATAACTGGGGATCCAGATTTCCCCTTTTTTGAGGGCGAGCCCACGGCAGTCGTACAGACGCTGACGAAACTGAAAGACAGCTTGCAGATAATTCTTCTCATACATGGCTTGCTCGCTGCGAGCGGCACAAACGACTTAGATGACCTAAAAGAATTCGTAGACGACATGCTGAGCATTGAATCGTGATTTCGACCCTGTAGCGCGCCGCAACGAGCGAAAGGCATGCGCGTCAACGAAAGGGGTCGGTATATTCCACTGTCCGACGCCCAGATTTACGAGCGGATGAGAAAGAAAGGCCTGCTCGGGAAAGCCACCGTGAAACCAAGCCTGCCAACGAAACCCAAGCCAAAGACAGGAGAACCCAGACAAGATTGAAGGCGGCGACGGCAGCCATGATGGCCAGTCCGACATAAACCGCGGTCATGACTTTGGCGGCATCGTCAGGAGCGCCCAGCATCAAAAACAGGGCCGCCAGGATGGCGCTAAAAAGGATGGTCTTGAGGCTGAAGTGGAAGCACTCGGGGATTTGAAATTCGATGCGCATAGCCTTACCCGATGTCTTGGGTTGTTGATGACGAAATTTCGGCTTCGGGAAGGCACAGGGCGTGCACCTGAAAGTTGTTAGATCGCAGAATGCCATGCCGGCGCTCAATGTCTCTCTCGATCCAGCATACGGCAAGATTCGGTTGTGGGTAGGATAGCACAAGGGGCTCCGACGAGGCTCCAAAGATGATCAGAATGAGTATCGCTGTGTGCATGCCGCTACTCCCAAAAAAGTTGTGATAACTAAATCTAGAATCGCAAGGCGAAATGAGGGCTCGCATATGGCCAAACGTACTTATCCGGATGGCGACGACGTTCAGCAGCGACAGCGTGTCGAGCACGTTCGGCGGCAGCGTCACAGCGAGCCGCAGCAGGCTCAGGCGGTATGTGTGGCGCACCTCGCCGTCGGCCGGGGAAAACTTCCTTCCGGACATCGAACGCCAAATGTGCCCCTTCAATCTCTCGAAGGAAGGGCGAGTAGTCATTGCGAAACTTTTGTGGCCAGGTGCCTTTTCGCGATCGTTTTGGTCGTTTCGCCATGTGTCGCCTCTCAGAACTTCAAGAGGGGACATTGCGTCTCGGCCGAAAAATCCTACAGGTCGGATGTCGTTTCTGATGCGGGCGCTTGGGGCAGGCGGGAGGGGGGCACCCAGCGCGCGTGCCACCCCTCCAAACCACCCTGTTCAGTAATATCACTGACCCGTTTCGGCCCTGGTTCAATTCTCGGTCCTCGGATAGGCTGAAGCCGGGATGAGGTGGGTATGACGGCGCAATACGATTTCGAGGCCGCTCGACAGCGATTTATCAGCCGAATGTTTCCTGCTGGTCCACAACGGTACTATGCAGACCATTTGGCGAGCGGCGACAGTTACGACTACCGCGAGACAGAAGTTTTGAATGGCCTGCTGCAGATCGACGAGGCGTACTTCAACCAGGCCGTTGAAGGCCGCAATCCGAACGCCGGGAATTTCCTTTACCCGCTCATCGACCATGCCGAGTTCAAAGAGGAGATTGCCGCCATCGCTGGAAACTAGGTCGAAGCCCCCAAGCTGCATACAAAGCCTCTGACGCTGTTTCTGGTTCTCGCGCTGCTCGACACTGAGCTTTACCCACTCCGCCGCGACGCCCGCAATCCGCTCGATGTTCTGGCACGCGGGACCGATAATCCTCGAGTGAAACTCGCCATCATCGGTCAAACTGGCTTCGGCCGCGCCACGCGATCGATCGCATTCGTCTTTGTTGGCGCAGCCGCGCTCGCTGCCTTTGCCTATGACGTAGTGTGGCTCGGAGCTGCCCTGTCCGCTCTCTTCATATGGGATCTTTTTAGGACAGTCGTGACATCCAGGCGGGTCAAAAAGGGCGCAGCGCTCACCGAAGCGCACATGACCGCCTCCTTGCGCTCGCTCGAACTCATACGCCGAGAACTGGCTACGGGAGCATTTGATCCGGACGCGATGCGGGAGCGCCTGAAGCGCGCTGAGGACAGCGGTGCTTACGTCCCGTCGATGATCTATCCGTTGCTACAGATGAGCGTTCTCCGATACGGAGCGTAGGGTGTGACATGTTTAAGAAATTTTTCAGATCGCAGGCGAGCAAAATATTACAAATGCGGTTGCTAACTCAAACTCTCATCTACGTGATTGTTGCCCTTGCTCTGGCTGGTTGCGATAGGAAGCCAAAGCTCGGATATGACAATGGGCGCAGCGATGGGTATGCTGTCGGCTACAATACTACTTGCCAGATCCGAACAACTCTCATTGCAGGCGAGTGGGACAACGAAGAATATTCGCGCGGCTATCGCGACGGCTATGCAGCGGGCGCACTCGACTGCACGAATAGCAAGCGTAACTGACAGGGCGCACAGCGCTTGATGTACCCGGTGTTCCCATGAAACGCATTTACGGCCTCATACTCCGCGCCTCTCTCGTTGTCGCCGGCTTGGCGGCGCTGGTCAGCATCTACGATACGTTCCACCGTAATAGTCTCAAGGTGAGCGAGACCTTCGCGAGGAGATACAGTTACGAATGCATGAGTAGAGTTGCGGATGAGGAACTCGAGCGGCGTGCGAAGAATGAGTATGGCAATTTCAATGCTCGGCTGGTTGGCTGCAGTGGCACAGACTTCTACGGCTCGCCTGAGGAGCTTCTCCTCATCAGACGTAGCGGCATCGACAAATTCATACCCGTTCCGAAAGTTGACTTCCGGATGATGGGGATAGACGCCCTGGCGGCGTTCGTTATATGGGGCATCGGAAGTCTCCTATTCGGCGGGTTGCTCGTGTTCATCTACCGCGTGGGACGATGGACGTGGACCGGCAAGTGGGCGCTCGAGGAGCAGGGTAAGCCATGAGCGTCGACTTGCTGTCAGTCGTAGTACCTGCCGTAGCAGCACTCGCTGGCGCGTTCATCGGCAACTACCCGACCGGCCCACTCGACACTCGACCAGCGTCGGCGGCAGGTCTCCGCCCAAGTCGAAGCGATGACCCTTCTTGCTGGAGAATCCCACGTCCACGCTGAACTCTCTGACGAGCTGCAGGCCCTCGCGTTCCAGCAGCATCTGGCAAACGCTTTCTGTGAAATCGTTGCCGACCTTGGTGTTGCTGGTGGCGCCGAGCCTTTGGAAGTTGATGGCCCCTCCGGGTGATGATCTGTCGAAACCACAACAAGGATTCGAACTGGGGCTGACGCAGCCGATGCTCCTAAAAGCTAACATCCGCCGCGTCGTGCTTTTTCACGAAGCTCTCGACGAGTTTCTGAGCGAGACGGCCCTCGGGCCTTGTCACGCCTCTCCGGTCGACGCGGACCATGTAACGGCCCTTCTTCGTGGACTGCACCGAAGCGTTCTGGAAATCGCCGTCGGGCGAGACGGATACCCATGCGCCGCTACGCTCATCGCCGTCATGTACCAGGACCTGGAGCCCTTGCGTGCCATCGCTTAGCCAAAAAACATGCGTGCTGTCCGGCCCTCCAGCGGCGGGTGGGTTGTGGTTCTGCAGCATGGAGTGAGTCAGGAAGTATTTATGGAGCGGCGCACCCGTCAACTCGCGAAGGTGATGGGCGTAGCTGCACATCTCGTGGATCACCTGCGCCATCCCCGTGACACGGGGGTTCCCGAAAATCCAACCGAACAAAATGACCTCCGCTAACTGACGAGGCGTACGCCACAGCTAACTATCTCAGCACGGCTATCGAGTAGTCGTGGGTCTGGCCAGTCCGACTGCTTCATCGGAAAATTGATCTTCTGCCCATGGAGGCGTCGATACTCGGGCTCCTGAACCGAGGGCGCGATGGTGATAAGGCCCTCCCCAGAGATCAGCAACAAGTTTCGATCGTAGAGTAGATGCAGGTCAGCCCGCAGGCACAGGCCGTTGCTGATGATGTTCGATCGCCGATCAACGTACGGGATGATGTGCGCGGCTTGGAGGGCCGCTTCTTCGGCGCAACCTGTTACCCCGCAGGCGCCATACGCCGCGATAATGGCTTCGCGAAATTCGGCTTGGCCGTCCCGGGACGCCCATCGAAGTTTCATATCCTGCTCGACCTGATTCGCCGTCGGCACGGGCACCGAGAGCAAGGGCGGGGCAGCAGGCTCGCTAGGTGGAATAGATGGCAAGACTGACTGAGACGTCCCCGCGCCAAAATCTGCAGCTTCCGCGTTCGCCTTCTTCGCGTGCCTCGGCTTCCGGGCCGCCTCGCCGTTTTTGTTAATCTTGGAAAGAAGCCGCCGGAGAGGATGTGAGCCCGGGAGTTTGTCTAAATTCGAGAAGTTTTTGCCGGACCCTGGCCGCAGAAGCTCCTCGAAGCCCGCGTGTCCGTCGCCTTTTTGCCTCAGCCAGTCGGCGCGACCTTGATCATCAACGATCGGACGACTCGGGCCGATCTCCCCCTTGTTCCGCTTCCGCTTCTTAGACATGACATGCGCGCCCCAGCCACTATTGAAGTATGACCGTGATATTCGTTCTTTGTCATCTCTTTCGCGAGTAGCCATGCAGGAAAATATGGCCGCACTCATGGGCGAGCGGATATAGCAGCCGGATGTTCTCACCTTCGGGGGATCGGATTTTGCCAATCGCGCCCCAGGCAAGTCCGCTGAAATCTTCCCGGCTGGCGTTTAACTCTTGTTCGCTCAGGAGGCGATAGGTCTTACCGGTCAGTTTGGAAACGGAACCACCGACGCTCGCCACCGATACGCTGCTGCGTCATCGTCACCGGGATCCGCTCCTGGACGTCACACCACGCCTCGCCCTCACGCGAGCGGTATCGGTAAAACAGCGTCAGATAGTCTCTGGCTAAGCGCAAAACACTTAGGTGTTGGCAATTTCAGCCACGGCCATTCCTGTCGGCTTGTAGAGGCTGTAAGCCAAAAGCTGAATCTCTAGGTCTCATCCTGCGAAGGCAGAACAGGACCGACACCTCCGACATCCGACTGAGCAGGGGACTTGGGCGCTAAGTCATCGAGCGTCACACACAGGGATGCGGCCACGGCAGTAAGCATATTAAGGTCTTTGAGTATCTGATCAGTGCCGGTCGAAAATCCGGGATTTAATGCATGCGCGATTATGTTTCTACGCTCCATAAATTCCTCAAGTGCAGTGAGTATCTTACCGTGCGCCTTCCCGGCCTCCGCTTCCTCGAAGTGTGTCATGATCGGCGCCTTGTCGGCTAGCTTGCAACAGACATCGCCCAGGCCTGCTACTTTAAACATAGAATTCAGCTCTTGCGGTCGCATGTTGTTTTGGTTGTGGATGAGATCGTCGTATATGTTCTGGCTCAAGTCTCCTTTTGCAAATTCGTAAACCACCGAGAAGCGTGTCTTAGTTGTTATAAAAAGATTATCTCGAACTGACTGCTCCACATCAAATCGGACACGGGAAAGAGCTTCCAATGATCGCTTCCATGCAGTGGCAGCAAGTTTGGGGGGCAGTTCGCTGAAAGACGTCGAGTTCACAACAACTGCCCGTGCATACTCCCTCGCACATTGACGAATGAATTCCTCGAAGGTGGCGGCAACAAGAAGTGTCGCAGAATTTGCAGCGGCGACCCGAGACTTCGGTGGCTTTCCAGCGCTGTCGAAGGTGGTAACGAGCAATCGGATGGCCTCAAGTTCGCTGAGAAAGTCCTCCAATATAAGATTGAAGACCGACGCCATGTAGAAATCACTCCGGCCGTAGGATCATGCGCATCAGGTTAATACGAGCTCTGATCGCGTTAGCCGTATTACCGCTACCGGTCAGAATTGTAACTTGAGCCGGATCGGCGAGTGTTGCCTTCATTCTCGCACGGACGCCGACGCCATCGGCTGCAATTGATTGGCGCTCGTCCCACAGTTGGTCAATGGCAACCATAGATGCATCGTAGATCGCCGCCGAAACGCGGGTCCGACCCTTCTCGTCGGGAAGCAATTCAAAAGGTTTTTTTTGAAAGATGTCGAATAGAAACTTGAAGCGTTCTTTATACTCAATCTTTAGTCGCTCGATATCCTTTTCCTCGATATCGATCTCCATAGCACGGTCAAGCATCGACCTTACAGCACCGCGGATATTGTGGGGGTCCTTGAGGGCGAAGTAACGCAGCACGAGTTGGCAGTCGCCCATGTTTGCGTAGAGCTTATTCTTGCGGCGCTCGGCGTTCTCGTAATAGTCGTTTGGATCCACCTCGACGTAAGGCGGGATGTCGAACACATCAGTAAAGAGCTGATCGCGAGTTAGATCAACGATGACCTTGTTGAAGGGTCCCGGATTGATGGCGTTGCGAATCTCCTGTGGATTAAGCTTGGTGCCGCCGGTGTTCAGCCGATCGAAAATGAAACGCCGAATATCAGTGATTGTAAGACTAGCTTCGACTTTCTCGGAATCACTCTCTAGTAGCAGAACAATTGCGGATAGGCTGGCCCGGTCAAGGGCCCGCTTGATACGGGGAGGGCACCGCGAATATCGGAGGCCGTTGAGGGGCTCAAGTACGCTCAGTCCGGTAAGCGCGAATTCGCCAGCTATGAACTCCCGGACGGCATTCAGTCGTTGCTGGCCATCCATCACCTCATACCGAGCGGCATCACTCTCGTATAGAAAAACTGGTGGCACGGGAATATTGAGCAACAGCGATTCGACGAGCTTTGACTTCTGTACAGACGTCCAACGCAAGCGCCGTTGATACTCTGGCCTCAGGTTTAGCACCTCGCCACGATCTATGAGGTCGCGTAGCTGGGGCAAAAAAAAGTTGTTGGTTTGATATATTATGCGGAAAGCGTTTTTGGCGAAGAACTCGTCAGGATTCTCTTTAGTAGTCGGCTTGGAGTCAGAAACATCCGGTTCTTGGTCAAGATCGCCCATTATGATTTCGACGTCTTTGATCATCGGTCCACCTGCGGCTGCGGAAGTAAAGTATTGTGCCACGGATAAGTCGGCAAGTGTTACGTGTGATCACAGGGGGAATCGCGTAGAAGGCCGAGGGCCAGTCGCGCTATCGAGGCTCAACCGTCTTTTTTCTGGCGAAGCGACAAGCTGATCTCAGCGAGTGTGCCGAGGATAATTGAGCCGAACAGAACTTCAAGACCATGGGAGAAGAGGCGGTTTCCCTCGCTCCTTGCAGCAACTTGATCGAGGATGTTGGTATATGCGAGGTATGAGCCCCACAGTGAAAAAACGCCGTAGAGCAAACCGATAATGGCAATCGCTCGGCTAAGCTGTGTGAATAAAAGCATCGGGTGTCCCCCCATCTGGATCACGAATTCGCGCAGAAGATCAGGCCGACGCCGAACCCAAAGCCCGATAGACGGTCCGGCGCGAGACGTTGAAGCGGTGGCCGATCTCTTCAGCCGTTAGGCTCTCATCTGAGGCTCGCAGCGTCTTGATGCCGTCGACGAGCTCGTCGGTGATCTTTGGCGTGCGGCCGAACCGGACGCCCTTCCGCTTGGCGTTCTCGCGGCCTTCAGCGGTGCGGGTCAGGATCAGGCGCCGCTCGAACGCTGCCGTAGCGGCCAGGATCGCCAGCAGAAGCTCACCGTGGGCCGTGCTGAGGTTCATCGCCGGGTTATCGAGAAACGTTACAGAGACGCCCTTGGCCTTCATGTCGGCAAGCATGGCATGCAGGTCGGCGCTCGATCGGGTGAAGCGATCGAGACGCGCGACCACGATCTCATCGCCCTCACGGGCAAAGGCGAGCATCTCCTTCAGCGCCGGTCGGTTGCGGTCCTTGCCCGATGCCTTGTCCTGGAACACGCGCTTGACCCCGGCGCTCTTCAAGGCCGCGATCTGCGCTTCGAGGCTCTGCCCTGTGGTCGAGACGCGGGCGTATCCGATCTTCATGTTTTCAGCCTCCTTTTGTGTCAAATCATGCAGGACATATGACACCAATATATGGCACGAGTTTTGGCACGTCAATCAAGGCGAAAACTGACTGTGTCAAAACTTGTGATATTTGGCACGGAAGGACTATCCATTGCCGACCGAATCGCGCTCTCTTCCGAGCAGGAGGATTAATGATGCAGCTTGCAGTTCAATTTCGGGAGCGTCTCCTGCGCGACATCAGAGAGCACCGTCTCTCTCATTCGTTCTTGTCCCGGCCGTTCTCGGACATCCGATTGAATGGGCGGAGCATCAAGGCCGCGGCTGTTGCCCAGGATCGGCGGATAGTCCGCGATCTCATTGCGCTGTGCCGCAAGATCGACGCGGACCTAGCCACACGCGCTTGAAGGCGGAAGCGCCCATCCAATCCGAGGCCCTCCTGGCGTTCGAGCTGCTCGCGATCCTCGACGGCCTGGGGAACGATCCGGTCGACGTCCCGGACGCAGCCATTCTGGCACTGGGGTTTACTGCCGCTCGCCGCCGTTCAGAGATCGTCGGCCTCGACCTCGACAAGCTCGGGAGCGGCGACGGCATTCTCATCCGTAACGCCCTCGACTTCAGGGTACAGCTGGTGCGCGCCAAGATTGTTACAGGCGACGACGATCCCATCATCATCAACCGGGAGGACAACGCCGAGGCAGCGCGGGCCCTTGACCGCTGGGTTGATCGTGCGGGCATCAAGCCCGGAACACCGGTTTTCCGCTCGATCCGTCGCGGCGGTCGCATTACGCACGACCGGCTCAGCCCCGACTTCGTGGCGCATATCGTGAAGCGCCGCGTGGCCGAGCATCTGGAGCGCCTCGGCGTTCCGCCCGCCATGGCGCAGGTGGAGGCCAAGAAGTACGCCGCCCATTCTCTTCGGCATGGCTTCGCCACGACGGCGGCTGAGGCGGGAGCCTCGACACTGGAGATTGCCAGCGTCACCGGCCACCGTTCGCTCGACATCCTCGCCCGCTACGTCCGGCAGGCAGAGAAGAACGCAATCCGCCCCAGCAAACGCGCTAGTGTGGGCCTGCGCCGCTGACTTCTCCAGATTTTACGAAATCATGTGCCAACCGTCATTTATTCGCCGTTGGCCTTATCGGTCGAATCGCCTCTAGGACCGCGTGAAGCGGACACAAGTCCTCCTCCTTCTCAAACGTAGGGTCCGACCGATAGTAGCTGTGGCTGGTGCGGCCGTCGTCGAACATGAAGAACGCATATATGGCGAACTCATTCGTACGCTTGAGGTGGATGCCGTAGCGGGTCTCAGCGAAATGGTGAAGCGGGTGGACTGAGTAGAAGTCGTTGTTCAGGATGCCGGTCTGGTCATCGCGCCAAGCGTAGTACGCATCTACGGCTTGCTCGATGCGCAGCCGCAGCTTTGTGTCCTCGATCTTCCTCACATACTTGGTCAGGTGCGCTAGTTCCTCCTCGCTGAGCTTATGAACGCACCCGCGCGATGCCGCTTCGTTCCACGTCGGATCTGCAATGACAGACAGGGCGACGAACGTGACCATGTCGCGATAGCAGTCCTCCAGTTCTGTGTCGTCGAACGACGACACACGGTCCGGGTACAGGACATACTCGCGAGTGCCGATTGCGTCGAAGTCATCGTAGTTGGGATACTTCCTGCATAATTCATAGAGGCGCTTTCGAACCTCTTCGGGCCGCCACGATCCGAAAGACGCAACCTCGGAGTGCAGGTGGCGATACAGTTGCAAGAACCGCTGCGGGTCGCGCCAAACGAGTTGGTTGGCTAATTCCCGACGCAGTGTCTGGAGGTAGTTGGCCCGGTCGATAGCCTGTTCGTTCCACGCCTTATTGAGCTTGGGCGCACAAGCCATTTCGGTCAACTTCGCGCCAAGCATGAAGCCGCCAATCAAGGCGACTAGCCCAACAACAATTATCTCCATCCCTGGCCTCTCCCTCGTCGCGACACCAGGGATTAGGTTAGAACCCGGCCGCTTGTGACCAGCCTCTGAACTGGCCGATGCGGAGCGTAGGTCAGCTCAGACGCTGGCGGCAAGATGGTTCCTGGGGCCAGTGGACCATATCCGAGCGAGGAATGAGGACGATGTCGGATTGTGATGGTGCTGCCCGCGCTTGATGAGCACCGGAGCCTCGAAGAACGCTGGGGACGCTTGTCTTGCACGTTACTCTTGATCGCAGAAGCAAGGACGGCAGGAGGGTTGCGGAAATGTGGACTGGAGCCTGAAAACCGCACGCACATGCGGCCGGGCGCTCGAACCAAGCTGGCCAGCGTAAGCAACCCCAACACACATCGGCGTTGTAGAGGTCGCTGACTTCCCAGTCGCCAGATGTCAGACTGCTCTCCGTAGGTCTTTTGGGACGTACATAGCGTGTTTGATTTTGACCACCTATCGCGTTTTCTGTGACGACCACCCGATGGGGGCGTTCGAATGCCAAATTATGACGATGAGCGAAAACTGGCCTTGGTCTGGCTGTGTCGGTTGGGTGGCCGCATTTGTCCCAAATCACAGAAGTGGGTGGAATTCTGGGAACTCATCGGAGGAAGATCGGACAGCACGGAATTTCCAAAGTACCTAATACTTAGCGGATGGGGAGCGAGCAATTGGCACAAGCGCGAATGCTTCGAGCAGCAACTCGCGATTGGTTTAGACAACGGTCCTGCTTCAGTGCCTTCATTCCAACGTCACGTGCGCAACCCGCTGACCTGATTCTCGAATCAGGTAGTTTTCTTGCCGAAGGCGTCTCACTCGGCGG
>NCCZ01000058.1 GCA_002279935.1 Hyphomicrobium sp. 12-62-95
CTTCGGCGAAGGTTTGCCCGACAAGCGCGCGGGCCACCGCCACGCGCAGAGCGAGAGAGACGAGACTCATGCAGGCTCCGTCATCGCCAGATTGAGTGTCAGATCGCCGTTGAGGCCGCGTAAAACGGCGACGATGGAAAACGTGCGGCACCGGTGCGGCAACTCGAGACGATCCCCGTCTGTCGGGATCCGATCCGGCCCGACCTGTGACGCGGGAACCCAGAACCGGGGCACATCTGTCGTCAGGGCCGCCGCATGCGCGGCGCCACCGCGGCGCGAGTCCATGAGCCGAACCGTGTCTGCGTTCGTCATCAGCAGGCCCCTGATGATGATCGCCGGCCGATCGGCATCCGCGGTGGCCGGACCGTACCCGGACGTGACCTGCGGACGCACGATGGCGACTTCGCCGAACACCGACAGCAGCGTGCCTGCCGCAAGTGACTCCAGCGACGCGAACGGGATCATGGCAAGGTTACTCGATACACCCGCGATTTGGCCTGGCCTGCGGTTCCATGGCCTGCGGTTTCTTTGCGGCTCAAATATCGGGCTCCATCCTAGAAGAGACTTGCACCCGTACGTGAACAGTGTCTGTAATCCGCCCCGCGATGATATCCTGCAATTCTAGGAGCGGCCTGTGCCCGGTATGTCTTCATTCAGTGCTTTGAAACTGCTCGCCATGACAGCCGCGCTTGTGGCGTCCTCATGTCCGGCCCTGGCACAAAGCGAGTCGGCCATTTGTGACGGATATGCCCGCAACTACGCAGAGAAGAATTCCCGGGGCAAAGCGGTTGGTGGTGCACTCAGCGGAGCCATCGGCGGCGCTCTTATCGGATCCCTCGCCAAAGGCAGAAAGGGAGCAGGCCGCGGAGCGCTTATCGGTACCGGCGTTGGGGCACTCGCTGGTGGTGCAAGTGAAACACGGGACTACAATGCGCTCTACACGCGCGCCTATAATGAATGCATGACTCGCTGATAGGAAAAACACATCCGCTCACCGTTCGAGCACATGGCGCAATGAGGGTAAACGTGACCAAAAATTATAGCGTAGTTGTCTGGGGCGCACTTTGCACCATCGTGACAAGCGGATCTCTTTCAGCGGATGACACGGCGCCGTCGCAAGATGACATCAAGTTTGTGTTCTCGGCGACGGACACCAGCGGAAACGGCGTGATCGACAAGAGCGAAATCCTCATGGACGTGATCCAGAATTTTCGGGATGCCGATACGGACCAGGACGGACACATCGAGAAAGAGGAAGCCGGGGAGGAGGCTGACACGTCGGAATTCACCGACGGAGACACAGACAAAGATGGGAAAATCTCGATCGAAGAAGCGATCAGCGAAAAATTGAGCGACTTCAAAGCTGCTGACACGGATGGCAGCGGAACCCTGACCCTCGAGGAACTGACTGAAGCGATCGTTGAGTAAGCGAGTCGCCACAGGACGATCGGCCAAGATCTTAAAATTAGGGCAGCAGTCGCTTCATCTCATGCATCACGCGCGGTTCCAAGTCTTGTACCACGCGTTCGAACGCGGCGCGCGACTGATCCTTGACGAGTTCGTCGGCCAGTGACGGACCGTAGAGTTTGGTAATCGGCAGACGCGGACGGCCAATGCGACGAAACACATGGCTGCCGAGTGAGGCGACGATAAAGGCCGAGCGAAAATCCTGTTGTCCGCCCCACACGCGTGCCGTGACGCCCGAGGCCGTCTGTTTCGGCCGAAAGAGCTTCAGCGGCAGCTGTCGACCCGACGCGACAATCGCATAGTTGAGGTTCTCGGGAGATGCCGGCCGCGGCGTCACCCCTGCCACCACGACCGGCCGCGGGATCGACGTTTGGGCAACGAGCGCGCGCCGCACCGCCGTCAGAGCCTTGCGGCCGGTGTGATTGATCGCCCGGGAGAGGGCCGTGCGCACCCGCACCTCCCCGAGGGTTTGTGCCACCGCTTCGATGCGGCGGAAGTTGACGTCCGGCGTCAGGACGATCTTCATATTGCCAACGGCCCGCAGGGCGACGCCGATGAGCAGCTTGTCAGTTCCGACGGTGGTCGCGCGCTTGGCGGTGTTGTCCCAGTAGATCCGGTCGCCAATCGCCCAGGCTTGAGACGGGACCTTGGTCAGATCCACAACACCGGTCATGAGGGTCTCGGTGTCTTCGCCTTGAATCGCATCGTGCAGCGCAATCCCAAACAACGCGCCCACCTGCAGGCCGCTGCCTGACGATACGGGATAGGGGGCCGGCAGCGTGACGCTGATGCCGGGTTGAACATACCCTTTCATGGGATGATCCTTTCTGTAAGAGAAAATCGAAAAGGCATTGAGGCTCAGCTCAGGGCGACGCCCGGATTCTTGTAGAGACCGCGCCAATCGATGGCCTTGGCGCCGAAGTCGAGACGGGCGCGGATTTCAATACCGTCGACGTCGAACCCCATGCGGGTTTCAATGGCGACACCGTCCTGGCCTTCC
>NCCZ01000059.1 GCA_002279935.1 Hyphomicrobium sp. 12-62-95
CCCCGACATCCGCGCCAAGCGCCTTCTTCTTCAAACCCTCATGAGCGCTGCTGGTTTTGCGCCCTATGAGCAGGAATGGTGGCACTTTACGCTGAAGAACGAGCCATTTCCCGACACATACTTTGACTTTCCCGTGGCCGTTCTCTGAACAGCACACGTCGCGTAACTCAGCAATCTCATTGCTCACATTCGACTGGATCGCCGCCCCGATCAGAGTGATGGTCCGTTTGTGCCGATGAGGCTTCCGAACACCACGCCCTGCTCATGCCGGGGCTTGGGGTCGTAGCAGCGGTTCGATGGTCGGACCGTGCGGTAGACCCGAGGTCCATCATGGCACAGCCGAAGAAAGCAAAAGTACCCGCCACCAAATCCAAGCCTGGAAAGACGACGCGCAAAGCGGCGAAGAAAACACCGGCGCCGGTCTCCACCGGCGCTCAACATCGCAGCGGCACCAAACAGGCTCAAATGATCGAGCTGCTTTCGCGCGACACCGGGGCCACCATCGCGGACCTTGTGGCCGCCACAGGCTGGCAGCCGCACACCGTGCGCGGGGCGATGGCCGGAGCGCTGAAGAAGAAGCTCGGGCTCACGATCACGTCGGAGAAGGTCGAAGGCCGCGGGCGCGTGTATCGCGTCCAAGCGGCGTAGAAGCCGACAAAAAAGCGGCCCGTCGCTCGGGGGGCAAGCGGCGGGCCATATCGCGGGCGGTGAATGGACGGGGGTGGGAAACGCCCGCGACAGGGAAATTTATCGCAAGTCTACGGACGTATTTCTACACTGCGGATTCGATTTTGGTTAAGCCGATTGCCCCTTTGCCCCAGCGGTTGGTTGCCGGAGTTGCTGAACTCCGCGGAAATCCAGCTGCTGTGGTTGGAACGTGACAGCCCTTTCCTCTGCAGAGTGTTTAGTTGAGCTATCTCATCCGAGGGGGGAACATGCTCCAATACCAGCGTTCGAGTTGTTATCTGACTGCTCTGTTTTTTCTCGCCGCACCACTATCTGCTCTTGCGGAAGACGCGCCCGCCTCCAAGTGGAACGGGATCTATATCGGCGGCAGCGCTGGCGTTGGTTTCGGAGGTAACTCTAACTCTCTCGACCTCGGCGGCTTCAACTATTTCTGTGACGACAGAGACACCTGCAAGTCAGTTCCTGGCGAAGTGACCGATGTCGGTACTGATTCCGCGTTCATTGGCGGCGGACAGGTGGGGTACAACTATGCTCTCAGCAACCGCTGGGTCGTCGGTATCGAAGCCGATCTCTCGGCGTTTGACTTCAGCGCATCGCGCACACCAGCCAGCTCGAAAGCCGACTGGGGAGCGGACACACTGGTCATCGTAGAAATGGAATGGCTAGCCACAGTACGCGGCCGCGTCGGCTACGCCGTCGATCAGTGGCTCATCTATGGAACCGGCGGCGTCGCATTCAACGATGGCCAGTATCGCAACTACGATTTCTGCAAAGAATTTCCTTGTGGGTCGGGACTTATGGATGCACGAGGCGACATGGATGTTGGCTGGACTGTTGGTGGCGGCGTTGAACTCGCTTTAACGTCCACTTTGACAGCAAAAGCAGAGTATCTCTTCGTGCGCTTTGACGGACAGAGGTACACGGGAACGGCGAGTTTTCCCGAGGCAGGCGGGAAGATTCCCACGGAAGATTATGATTTTTCGGCAAGCCCGACAGACCTCAACATCATTCGGTTGGGCCTGAACTACAAGTTCAGCGAACCCGCTCGCTAAAGGCCCACTCGCCAAGAACGCAAACGGCCCGACGCTCGGGTAAAAGCGACGGGCCTAATCTGCAGGCAACTCGACCCGCAAGTGTAGGTCGCGAAGCCAGCTGATCTCAGCTTTAAGACGATTCGGAACATGTGTCTATTTTTTACATTTCATCGTCAGAGGCGCTCGAATAGCCGCCGCAGCACGTAGCCCCGTGCCAGCGACACCAGCGTGAAGATGACCGCGATGGAAACGGTGCTGATCGAAAGTCACCGCCAATCCAAACACCGGAAACACCAGCACCTGGGTCAGCACGGCGAGACCGAAGCCCACGACAACATTGGTGACGGATTCGATGAATGACATCGTGCGTGACTGCATCAAGCGGTCTCAGGCGACCGGCGTGCCTTCACCTCCGCAAACCTCCGCTGGTCTTCGGCCAAAACCGCCTCTTTGCCCGTCGCCGTCTGCCAGCGCTCGACGATGACATCGACGTACTTGGGATCAAGCTCCATGAGCCGGCCCTGACGTTTGGTGCGCTCACAGGCGATAAGCGTCGTGCCGGAGCCGCCGAAGAGATCGAGCACCGTGTCCCGGGTCTTGGAAGAATTGCGAATGGCGCGTTCGACGAGCCCCACCGGCTTCATGGTCGGGTGCAAGTCGTTGACCGTCGGCTTGTCGAAAAACCAGACATCGCCTTGGTCGCGGGCGCCGCACCAGTAATGGTCGCTACCCTGCTTCCAGCCATAGAGGATCGGTTCATACTGGCGCTGGTAATCGGACCGGCCGAGGGTAAAGGTGTTCTTGGCCCAGATGACGAAGGTTGACCATTTGCCGCCGGCGTCAGCCCAGGCCTTCTGAAGCGTGTGTAGCTCCGACGAACTCATGCAGATAAGATATAACAGGCGCCTTTGGTCACCGCGAGTATGTTGCTGCATACCGTCTGCAGGAAGGGGCCGAAGTCACCACCTAGCGCGTCGTTGAGAATGCGCCGGTCCTTGCTGCGCTTCTTGTCTTTCGCAGCGTTGGCATAATCGACGTTGTAGGGCGGATCGAGAAACGCCATGTCGGCGAGCTGACCGTCCATGAGCTTTTCGACGTCGGTCAAGACGGTGGCGTCACCGCACAGAACCCGATGGGGCCCGAGGATCCACAGATCGCCCATTTGCGAGACGGGAATGACCGGGACGTCGGGGATCGGCGGTTCGGTATCGCCATCGATCAGATCGGCGTCGAGGCTCGACATGTAGCGTTCCAGGTCCTCGCTGGAGAACCCGAGCAGGTCGAGGTTGTAATCCTTTGCATTGAGCTCCCGGAGTAGGGACGAGAGCGCCTCTTCATCCCAGCCGGCGTTGAGGGCCAGCTGATTGTCGGTAATGACGAGCGCCTGCCGCTGGGTTTCGGTCAGGGACGGCAATCGAATGACCGGCACTT
>NCCZ01000006.1 GCA_002279935.1 Hyphomicrobium sp. 12-62-95
GCCGCGCTGAAACCGACGCAATAGCGTCGGCCGCCCCTCCGCCAAACGTCAAGCCGAAACCGACACCGACAGATCAGGTCGTTCCTGGGGCGCTTACGGTAGGTCAGCGCCCAGCAATCCCTCCAACCGGCTTGAATGGGGCCTGAGGCGGCGACGTCGATGCCGTGGACGATCTTGCATAAGCCTGGAATGAGGGCGCGAACAGCGGCGCTGACATCGAGTGGCCGGATCAAATTTGCGTCCTTCAATCCTGACTTCTCGCCCAGCATAACGGCGATGTCTCGCAGTGATCGGCGGGGTCTTCCGATGATCAAATATTGAGGGTCCTGACCGGGATCGTAACTGGGTGGAAGTAGGTGGCGCGTGCGCGTCTCCCACTCGCCGTGTACCGCGTGGACAACCTCCGCCGGGCGCAACCGCTCTGGCGAGGTACCTCCGTAACGCAGGATGGACGCCATGAGGGCCGGCCACGCTGCGATCGCGGCGACCAGCCATTTCACTTGTTCGAGCCGAATCTGCTTCCTCAGGCCGCGCACGCGACCCTGTCGTCCCAACATCGCCCGGACGGCGAATGCAACGGCGTTTGCTTCCTTTTTCGACGGATGCAGGGCGGCGAGGCCGGCACAATTCGTTTCGTGCGAGGCGTGCACCAACTGCCTAGCCATGCCCAGCGTTCGACTCTGATTTTGATAGGCATAGGCGGCGAGTTCGTGGCGCCAGATGATGTCGGTAACGTGGGCCGTTGCCTGCCTCACCGTCGCAGTGACGGAGGCTTCGAGTTCTTCCTCGACATAGGTCAAGACGCGTGTTCCGCTTGGCTGCGCCTTGGACATGACAACTGTCCACGCATTTGCTTCCCCGCGCGCGAGCGTTAGCCACCAACTCTGGTTTTTTGCGCCGCTCATCGCCGTTGTTTTGAGATTTCCTTTACCGTCCCAAACAGTGTCTCGATCTGGCGGCGGCCTCTTGCGAGATACGCCTTTAGATTTTGTACTTCTGTTTCGGACCACTGTGTGGAGTGTTTGATCGCCTCAGCATCGATATCTTCCGGTTGGGATATGCGAACTTCGTCCAAGCCAGCGTCGCGAAGGGTTGCTTCTATCTTGTGGGTATTGGAGGCAACGGCGAGGACGGGCGTCTGCGTCGCTAGCGCAACAATCACGGCGTGAAACCGACCGGTGATGAGCAGGCGGCAGCTGGAGACCTTGTTGACGAATTCATCCGCGCTGCTTGTCTGGCTCCTCCGCTCACTGATGGCAGCTGTCGCCGCCCGTAGAGTTTGACTGGGACTGAAGCTCGCCAACCCGCCGAATTTACGGACTGCGCGAGCACACTCGCGTGGGCCCCTGCGGCCGTACAGAATGCTGATGTGACGCCCGCCGAAACGGTGGCGCAATGACTCGAGGTCCGCGGAAACACCAGGAAGGACGCTGTCGGTTACGCCAATTCCAGAGCGCGGTTGCGGTTCGGTCGGTGCTGAATACAGTGCCAGGTCGGGGGCTTGCAATGGGGAGTAGCCATGCGCGACAAGTTCCCGATAGCTGGCGCCCTCCCGTACGGCGACGAGCGAGAAAGCCTGTAGGAGCTTTGCCGACTGCGCTGAGTTCTTCTCCCAGGTCATGTTGATCAGGGCTGACGGAATACCTCTCTCTTTGGCCCATGCTCCAGCTTCCAAGAGCAGACGGCCCGCCGGGCGGTCGTGATGAATGGTGCCCTCAGCATTGATGAGGATCAGATCCGCTGTTTCCATCACTTTCAGCAGCTTTTGGTGGGAGCGCCAGTCGTGGTGGACAGGTGAGCGACCGATGATCTGGATGCCGTTGGCGGCCGCAAGCCTGTCGATTGTGCGGCCAACCAACGTGCAGCCATGGTGACGGTCGTGGACCGTGTCGTTGAGGAGAACGGCGGTGGTCTCATGGCCAAGCCCGCCGATCGTAACATCCCACTTCGCACGCGTGTTAGGCGCCATAATAGCTGCGGTACCAGTTGACGAAGTTGCGGACGCCTTCGCGGACGGGGGTTGCTGGCTTGTAGCCAACGGCTGCAACGAGTTCGGAGACGTCAGCGTATGTGTCGGGCACGTCGCCCGGCTGAAGCGGCAACAGTTCCTTGATCGCCTTCTTGCCGACCGCCTCTTCGACGGCTTCAATGTATTCGTTGAGTTTCACCGGCGAATTGTTGCCGATGTTGAAGACGCGGAATGGCGCGTTGGATGTGGCCGGATCGGGTCTGTCGCTGGACCAATCGGGATTGGGCTCAGCAATCTGGTCGGACGAGCGGATGACGCCTTCGGCGATGTCCTCGACGTAGGTGAAGTCGCGCGTGTGGTTGCCGTGGTTGAAGACTTTGATCGGCTCGCCGGCCAGAATATTTTTAGTGAACAGGAAAAGCGCCATGTCGGGGCGGCCCCAGGGACCGTAGACGGTGAAAAAGCGCAGACCCGTGGTCGGCAGTCGAAAGAGGTGGCTGTAGGCGTGGGCCATGAGTTCGTTGGCGCGCTTGGTGGCGGCATAGAATTGCAGGGGATGATCGACACCCACATGCTCGGAGAAGGGCATCTTGGTGTTGGCGCCGTAAACGCTCGATGTTGATGCATATGTCAGATGCGGTGTCGAAGCGTAGCGGCAGGCTTCGATGATATTGAGAAAGCCGGTGATATTGGATTCCACATAGTCGTGGGGTTGCTCAAGGCTGTGACGGACGCCGGCTTGAGCTGCGAGATGGATGACGCGATCGAAGGCATGCTCGGCAAATGTTCGGTCGACTGCAACTTTGTCGGCCAAATTCGTACGGACAAACCGGAAGGCGCCTTTTGCGTTTGATCCGCGCGCTGCTTCGTCCAGCAGCGTCAGGCGGCGCTCTTTGAGTTGTGGATCGTAGTAGGCGTTGACGACATCAAAGCCGACAACCTCATCGCCCCGCGCGATGAGGCGCTTGGCGACGTGATAGCCGATGAATCCGGCGGTGCCGGTGACGAGAATTTTCATGTTTAGAGCCGGCCGTCGCTTTCGGTTTTGGGAAAGATACCTTTGACGTCGAAGAGCACGGCGCCCGGCCGGCCGTAGGCGCGGAGTTTTTCGACACCTTGGGCGGCGAATTCGCGGTGGCCGACGGCCAGAATGACGGCGTCGTAGCGGCCGGCTGGCGGTTCGGTTTTTTCCGCTTCGATACCGAACTCGTGGCGGGCTTCTTCAATATCGATCCAGGGATCGTAGACCTCGATCGTTGCGTTATATTCGTGTAGCGTTTCTATGATGTCGACGACTTTTGAGTTGCGCAGGTCGGGGCAGTTTTCCTTGAAGGTGAGCCCGAGAACCAAAATGCGGCTGCCGACGACGGGGAAGCCGCGGCGCATCATCAAGCGCACGACCCGCTCAGCGACGTGCGAACCCATGCCATCGTTGATCCGGCGGCCGGCCAGGATCACTTCGGGATGGTAGCCAATCTCCTGGGCGCGATGCGTCAGATAGTAGGGGTCGACGCCGATGCAGTGCCCGCCCACGAGCCCAGGCGTAAACGGCAGGAAGTTCCATTTGGTCCCGGCGGCGGCAAGGACTTCTTTGGTGTCGAGACCGAGCTTGTGGAAGATGATGGCCAGTTCATTCATGAGCGCAATGTTGAGGTCGCGCTGCGTGTTCTCAATAACCTTTGCAGCTTCGGCCACTTCGATGGATGCCGCTTTGTGGGTCCCCGCCGTGATGATCTGCGCGTAGAGAGCATCGATCGCGGTTGCGGCATCGGGCGTTGATCCGCTGGTGACTTTCTTGATTGTCGGGAGGCGATGCTCCTTATCGCCCGGATTGATCCGTTCGGGGCTGTATCCGGCGAAGAAGTCCTCGTTGTATTTCAGTCCGGAGAGACGTTCGACGATGGGCACGCAGACATCCCGTGTACAGCCGGGATAGACGGTCGACTCGAAGATCGCGACACCACCCTTGCGGATGACCTGACCGACCGTGGCGGACGCCTTCTCCAGCAGGCTGAGATCGGGCCGATTTGCGGCGTCGATGGGGGTGGGAACCGCCACGATGAACACACCGCACTCGCGCACATCTTCGATGTCACTCGTGAAGGTAAGATGGCGGGCGGATCGCAATTCGTCGGGCTCGACCTCGCGTGTTGTGTCAACGCCTGCGCGCAGGGCCGAGACGCGCTCACGGCTAATGTCGAAGCCCATCACCGGCCGGACTTTGCCAAACTCCACAGCGAGGGGCAGACCAACATAGCCTAAACCGATAACGGCAATTTTTTCGTTGTCGAGGTTCATGCGTTTATCGCCGTGCCTTTCGATTCCGCCCGCAAGGCCGTTACGATTTCGACGTAGCGATCGATGACGATGCGCTCATCGAATTCCGTCTCGACTTTCGCGCGGCTCCGTTTGCCCAGCGCAGTGACGCGCTCGGAGGGTAGCAGTGCGAAGGTCTCGATTTGCTGGGCGAGATCGGCCGCGTTGCGCACTTGCGCGAGATAGCCATTTTCACCGTGGACAACAACATTGTTGCAGCCTGGAACATCTGTTGCGATCAGCGGTTTGCCCATGGCCGCGGCTTCAAGAAGCGTCCGAGCGGTGCCCTCCCGATACGACGGTAGGACGATGCAATCGGCCCTCTCGATAAAGGGGCGGACATCGTCTGTGGAGCCTAGGTAGTCGATCGTCCCTTCGCGGACCCAGCACTCGACGTCGGCCCGGCTGACGGCCGTTCGATTTTCCACGTCGAGAAACCCGAGAATTTGAAAGCGACAGCCGGGATAGCGCGCGCGCACTTGGCGTGCCGCCTCGACATATTCGCCGATGCCCTTATCCCAGAGCAGGCGAGCAATCAGAAGAAAGTGGCGGGCACCCGGAGGCCGGGGTGCGGTGGGGGATGGATTGAATTGCGTGAGATCGATCCCGGAACCGGGCAGCACGGCCGTACGCGCCGGCACAACCAATTTATGTTGGGTGAACAGGCTTCGGTCGTCTTCATTCTGGAAGAAGACCATGCCTGAGCGGCGGAACGCGGTTCGGTAGAGTTGTTTGACGACGGGTGTTAGCCAGGTATTTCGTATGAAAGCGGTGCCGAGACCGGAGACGTTGTTGATTGCCGGGATGGCGAGCGCCTGGGCCGCGAGCGAGCCGTAGACGTTGGGCTTAATCGTGTAGCCAAGATAGGCGACCGGACGGAGCTGCTTGAGCGCCGCATGATAGCGGCGCATCAAGCCGAGATCGCGCAACGGATTGGCACCCTTGTTGTCCATCGCAAGAGGAACGTAGCGACATCCCATCGTCAGCAAGGTTTCGCTGTGCGTGTCGGCCGGAGCAAGCACGGCCACATCGTACCCTTCAGCCATGAGCCGCCGGATCAGACCGGACCGGAAGTTCACGATGTTCCAAGAGGCATTCGCTGACATCGCAATGCACGGGCGCTGGCGAATTTTGCCGGCTCTGATCGACGGGGTCACGTTTCTAAAATCCGGATCACAGAAGTGCATCCACGCTACCGCACTTCGGGTGACTCGCGTCCCCAAGTGCAACGCCGCCTATTCTACGACCGCTGCATCGGCTGCGGTCTCGTCCCGTCCTCGCGGTTACGACGCCAGGGACGTCCGACAGTCAACCGGCGCGGCCGCGGCCTGTACGTCATTGCGGTCAGCAGTCACGATAGAATCCACGCGGGCGGCCGGTGCACGCTGCGCGATATCGGCCCATGCCTGCCGGACGGCATTGGGATCTTCGCGATCACCGCCCAGAACCATCAGGATGGTGCGCCAAACGATCTCCGCGTCGACCGCCAGACTCGCGTTGCGCACATACCAGACATCAAGCGCGACCTTATCAGCGGGCGATAGCGTGCGGCCGCCCTTGACCTGCGCCCAACCGGTCAGTCCCGGCCGAACCAACAGGCGGCCGGATGCGCCCATCGGTTGATCGACCGGCAAGAGGGGGCGCGGCCCGATGAAGGACATTTCACCGACGAGGATATTGAAAAGTTGCGGCAATTCATCGAGCCGGCACCGGCGAAGAAACGATCCTAGCCGGGAGGCCCGCTCGTTGTCCGGCAATGCCCGCCCATCCGTATCGAAAGCCGGGCGCATGGTGCGAAACTTGTAGACGCGAAAGGCGCGGCCTCCCAAACCAGGCCGCTGCTGCCAGAACAAAACTGGCCGGCCAATATCTATCGCCACAAGCAGCGCTGTGACGACGATCGCGGGCGCCAACAGAACCAATAAGATGATCGATCCGGTCACGTCCACAAAGCGCTTCATGGGCCAATATGATCGCTCAGAGAGTGCGACCCGTTCCGCGGGGCTAACCTGCAATTGGAGCACCTTGGCGTCGTTTTCAGGATCAGCCGCGCCGCTCGTGCCGTCACCACACCCGGTCTCCAGACCCAAGCTCATGGTGAGGTAGTTCACCTCGATATCCGAGGTCGATTCGAGATCTCGAAGCAGCCCGCGCGTTGGGGAGCTTAACGTGTTTGGAGGCAGCGTTACGACGATGCGGGTGACGGCAACACCGTGCAACCTGAGTTGCTGGATAATCGCGGGGAGTTGTTCCGTCTCACCCAAAACGGGATAGCGGTGCATGAGGCGGCCCGTGTGACTGCCTGTGCGACCTATCAATCCCGCAATGCGGGGCTTGCCGTGCCCGAATTCGTGAGCCGCCTGGAGGTAAAGTTCTGTCAGGCGATTGAGCCCGACGATAATCGTCGATTCTGTTTCGAGAACCTGCCCGTCATCGGCAGTGAATTGTTTGGCAACGCCCCGGCGTGCCGAATAGTGGATCCGTGAGTAAACGCGGGCACCTACCATCATCACAAGGATGGTGAGAAATTGCAGAAATGGAATGGAGCGTGCCAATCCTTCAAGCCGGTTAAAGCTGAAGGTCAACAAAACCGCAGTGACCACGATCATCGCCGCGGCTGCAGCGATCATCAGATAGTCCCGCATCGTACTGAAGCGCCAAACGGTGCGATTGAGACGAAATCCGAGCACTACGGCGAAGGCGCTCAGGATGGAGGCCAGAAGATACGGAATGACGCCGATAATATTTGCAGGGACGACTTCGAAGTTGTCGCGGAGTGCCTGTGCGAACAACGTTCCAGCGACGACGAGCAGCACATCCAAAATCAAAAACTTAAAACTCTTCATCAAATCACCTTCGTTCGCAAAACGTCAGCTCCGGCCCTCGCGCTTTCTAAGCAATGCTCCTTATCGTGTAGTCGTTCTACAAGTTGGATGCTACTGCACTGTGGCAGTTGACTAATCTTCCGACGGATTGGTTGTGCGTTTGCGCCACACGTCCGGCCAGCCGTCAGAGCCGCCGACGTCGGGACCTGTCTGTCTGGATTGCTGCTCTCCTCGATGCCAATCGGCCTTATCGACCGGCACGAGCGTTTGTCCTGCCGCCTTCTCCTTTGCAAGAGGCTGACCTGGCTTAATGATCGTCGGGGGGGCCCAGTTGTCCGGGACAACTGCCCCCGCAATTTGGAACGGACGAAACTTAGCGTCCTCTGCTCCCGCATCCTGAGATCCAACCTCTGCCTTTGAGACCTCGAGGGCCGGCAATTCTGAGGCGACCGAACCCAGTCCAATCGGGCGCGCGAGGATTCCGCAGCTGAGTGCGAAAATGCAAGCCAAGGAAGCGGTTCGCAGTGGATAATCGACGGCGGAGTGGGCCAATAAGAGCACTACTAACATCGCTGCCGCCACAGAGAGTTGGCGGCCGCCGGGCTGCCATTGCTCAGCGCTAGACACAACGACATCTGATATCCGCCGGACAAGCCAAAGAACCGCAAAACCTAAGACGACAAGGCCGGGGATTCCTGCCTCCATCCAAAGCTCAAGAAATTCATTATGTGCCCGGTTGACGTACACGCCCATGAGCGCAGCCGACGGTTGCTCGAAGGCCTTATAAACGGGAACAAATGTTCCAAATCCCGATCCGAACGGCATGAGGGACCAGGCGACGGGCCATGCCGTTTCAACGATCGTCGCACGTCCGTCTTGGAGGGGGTCCTCGCCGAAGCGGAGCAGGATGCGCGTGAAGGCATACTGAGAAACTGCTATGAACATCAACGCACTGACAAGGATGACCCAACGCAAAGCGCCCTGGCGAAGCTTGCGAGGATCGGGAAGTTTCGCAATCAAGACGGCACCGATCAGAGCGGCGATGGCGATCACCATTCCGGCCCGGGACCGGGACAAAACGATCAAGGCGAGACTCATAACAATCAAAATGAGCGACATCGCCGGCACGGCGAATGCCGAAGCACTGCGAGCCAACTTCCCACGTGCAATCGCTTCGCGCCAACGGTCGATCATCACAGCAGCAGCGATGAGGAGGGCGCAGTACAGCAGGGCAGCAAAATGATTGCGGTTTCGAAAAAAGCCTGTGGGATCAGAGGATAGTGGCTTTTCCGCTTGGGTTGCGTAGCCGGACAATGCGGCGACCTGCCAAAGCCCCGTGGCGCACGAGATAACTACAAGCCCAAGTACGATTTTTAGAAGCTGGGTCTTCTGGTTGTCGCTCAGGTGGAGCACTGCGAAAAACACCGCAGCGGGCGGTAAGAACGACAGCAGCGCTATCCACGTGTCATGAGGCGACACACTGAGTGGCCGCCATCCGGGCGACTTGCCGATCTGCTCATAGACGGACGCCGTCACGCCGGAGAGAGGTAGCCGCATCCAGATCGTTTGCGGTAGGGGCACGAGGTGTAGGACAAACAGGAGTAACAGCGCGGCCGCCCAGCCCAGTATCCAACCATGCGCCTCGCGGTCGCGCAACGTGAGCGCGACTGCACCTAGAAGCGTGGGGATTGCGATGAGTTGGACAACTGCATCACCGAAATATCCAGCACGCGTGCCACCGCCTAACACCATGGCTGCGACCAACGTGGCGGTAGTTAACCAAAAAAGGGGGCGGTATTGCTCTGCAGCACGGTTCACACGACGCGAGCTCCAGCTGCCTCAACGGCAGATTGCGGTGCTCGTATTTAGCAGCCGCTGGCGCATTTGTCGTCGCCGCCGCTCAGGGCAATCGCCGCAGCCACGCCGCCCGCGACCGCCACACCGCCAATGACGAGCGTGTAATCAATCCCCGGAGAAACCGGAGCGTCTGCCAAGCAGGGAGGAACTTCAGATACGATACCCACCGCGCCGACATCGACAGCCTGCTGGCAGCCGTTTTCATAGGTGATTGTTGCGTTACCACCGGCCATTGCCATCACGACATCACCGGATTTTGCTTCTGTCGGCCCCGAAATCTGCTGATAGCCTTGGCCGCGATCGATAAAAACCTGTCCGCTCGGCGTAACGGTGGCTGCAAACGAAGGCACACTCACGATCATAAAAAAAAGCGCGATGTTGAAATTGCGGAACCGAAATAACATAGATCACTCCTCCAACACACACTCTCAGCGCAAACAAACGACCGTACAAACTCTAATGATCGAACGTTAGCCGCTGAATGTGTTCAGTGAAAGACAAACCACGGATGAACCTCAGCTAAACACCCCTAGTGTGCTTACTGAGACACATGAAGAAACGACGGCAACTAGACCGGATGTGATGTAGACTGATTCTACGCGTCGCAAGGTTTCATAGTAGTTGAGATCGCAGTCCGAATGCCATCTTCTTGTCTACTAGGTGATATTTAACACATGACTACAAGACTATTCTGCAACCTTAGGTTCAGCTTGATTTCTACCTGTAATTGTTTATGCTGAAACTCTACTTTTTAGATGGTGGGATCTTGAGTGCTACCTAATGTTTGCTTTGCCACCGGACATCAAATGTCTGCTCTCTTCTGGCTCACGCTATGACGGCGATGATTGATTTGCACTGTCATTTGCTGCCCGGGATCGATGATGGAGCCAGGGATCTCCCTACGGCCATGACGATGGCACGCCAATTTGTTGACGATGGGGTCATTGCAGTTGCGTGCACTCCTCATATTTTGCCGGGGCTCTATCAAAACACAGGGGCCCAAATTCGAGCCGCCGTCGCCGATCTCAGAACGGCACTGGAGGCGGAGGGCATTCCGCTGGAGATTTTGACGGGTGCGGACAACCACATCGTGCCTGATTTTGTTGACGGTATCCGCCGTGGGCACCTCCTGACGCTGGCCGACACACGCTACGTCCTCGTCGAGCCACCGCATCATGTCCTGCCGGCGCGTATGGAGGACCTGTTGTTCTCCCTGACGCTCGCTGGATATGTTCCGATCCTCACCCACCCGGAACGGCTGTCTTGGATTCGTGACAACTATGCACTCATCTTGCGCCTTGTCGGCCAGGGTGTCTGGATGCAGGTGACGGCCGGTTCGCTTACCGGTAAGTTCGGGCGGGATGCAAAGTACTGGGCCGAACGGCTTTTGGGTGATGGCGCGGTTCATATTCTGGCCACCGACGCGCATGATCCTCGGAACCGGCCCCCAGAACTCGGGCGCGGCCGCGAACTGGCCGCTCGCTTAGTTGGGCATGCAGAAGCGCAGCAACTTGTTTACACGCGGCCTTTGGGGGTGATTCAAAATTGCGAACCACATGTCATTTCACCTCCATCGCGGGAACAGGCAAGTGATGCACACAATCGTGCGGACCGTGACGGGCAAGCTGCGGCACGCCAGCGCCATCCTGCTGGCGGCATTGGTCGCCGGCTGCGGAGCTTCTTTGACCGATGAAGCGGTGATCGGTTCGAACAATCTGACCGATACGTCTAGCGCCACTGCCTTGGGTGGCGATACAGCGTCGCCGGCGAGCGGAGGCAAGAGCACGGCTCCAGCGCCAGCCGCTCCGCGCGTTTCGACCGCGGTGGCAACGGCTCCATCGGCGCCCAAAACGGGTGGCTACAAGATCGGACCGTATGATGTGCTCGAAGTGACCGTCTTTAAGGTTCCTGAGTTGACCAAAAGCGTCCAAGTCGCCGACAGCGGTTCGATCAACCTGCCGCTCGTTGGGGAGTTACCTGCGGCTGGCCGGACCGCACAGGACGTTGAGCGGGACCTGACACGCAAGCTTGGCGCCAAATATCTGCAGTCGCCGCAGGTCAGCGTCTTTGTCAAAGAGTTCAATAGTCAGCGCATCACGATCGATGGGTCCGTCAAGAAGCCGGGCGTGTTTCCTTATCGGAACTCGGTTTCCTTGTTGCAGGCGATCGCGATGGCCGATGGGCTCGACAAGGATTCGGATTCGACGGTTGTCGTCTTCCGCTTAACGGACGGGAAGAAATCAGCAGCCCGATTTGACGTGTCAGAAATTCGCGACGGCAAAGCGGAAGATCCCGACTTGCAGCCCGGCGACACGATTATTGCCGGACAGTCGATGATCAAGACAACCTTCAACAATGTCCTGCGCGTCTTGCCCTCGGCGGGCCTCTTTATGGGCCTTTAGAGGCGAACTCCGCATTCAGTCGCAGTAGCCAATGGGAATACGACATTGTCATCGGGCGAGTTGTCGAACACCTCAGGAACCCAACTGGCGCAGCGAAGCCCCCAAGCCTTAAAGAGGGCGGGCTATGGCCATCAGCCAACCTATGTCCCTTCACAGAACGGCAATGAAGCGGACTCCAATTTCGCTTTCGACCTCCTGGAATATTGGCGGATATTTTATAAGCGCCGCGGGCTGATCGCTTCCATCATCGGCGCCTTTCTGCTCGGTGCTGTTCTCTACACGCTCTTGCAGCAGCCGCTTTACACAGCCACGGCTCGCATTCAAATCGACCGCGACTCCCCGCAGATCCTCGATAAGGGGGATGTGATGGAGGGCAATTCTGAAGGTGCGGACTTCAACATGACACAGGTCATGTTGTTACAGAGCCGTTCGGTGGCCGAGCGGACACTTGCAGCGTTGAACATCGACACCGCGCCGGCCGACAACGCCGCGAGCGTAGGCGAGGAGCAACCGCAAGCCAGAGGTGTCATTGAGACCGCCAAAAGATACATCTACGGGCTTTTGAGCCGAGACTCCCAGCCAGCATCGGCTGCGGCAACAAGCCGGTCAGACGTCGCGGGCTTGCAGAGCCGCCTCACTGTCGCTCCGATCCGCGGAACCCGATTGGTCGACGTACACTATAGCGATCCCAGTCCGGAACGGGCTCAGAGCATCGCCAATGCGCATGTCGAAGCGTTCATCGCGGCCACGATCGACCGCCGCTTTGAAGCGAATTCGTACGCCAAAACATTCCTTGATGAGCAGATCTCGCAACTCAAGCAGAAATTGAAAACAAGCGAACAGGCCCTGCTCGAATTCGCTCAGAAGGAGCAATTGGTTGAGGCCGCAGACAAAACATCTATTGCGGAGAGCAATCTAGCGGCGGCCAACGCCACTCTCGGCAATCTCATCACAGATCGCATCAAGAACGAGAACCTTTGGCGGCAGGTCGAAAAAGCCGACGGGTTCTCGCTGCCGCAGATTCTCACCAATGGCGTGATCGACGGGCTGCGCGTCAAGCGGAACGCTCTCGAAACCGACTTCAAAGAAAAGCTGCAGACCTTCAAGCCTGACTATCCGGACATGGTGCAGATCTCTAACCGCATCAAAGAAATTGACCGGCAATTGAAGGACGAAGTGGAGGTCATCAAGAACTCGCTGAAGGGCGCGTACGAATCGGCTCTGGCGCAGGAAAATGAGATGAAAGCGCGCATCAGCGCGCTCAAAGCTGAAGTTATCGATCTTCAGAAGCGCTCCGTTCAATACAACATCTTGAAACGCGAAGTGGACTCCAACCGAGACATCTACAACGGATTGCTGCAACGCTATAAGGAAGTCGACGTAGCCGGTGGGGTTCGGGCCAACAATATTTTCATTATTGAGAGGGCCGAAAAGCCTCTTAGCCCATCCTCGCCGAAGCTTTCGCGCGCCTTGCTGTTTGCATTTGCCGGCGGCCTCATCGCCGGTCTGGTGGCCGCTTATGTCGTCGAGATGATCGACGACACGATCCGAGCGCCTGCAGATCTCGAGCAGATCAGCGGGTTGCCGACACTGGGTGTCATTCCGCTGATTGAAGCGCCAGCGCGCGCGGAAACCGAATTGAACGATCCTCGATCAGGCCTTTGCGAGGCCTATCGAACGCTATGTACGTCGCTGCAGTTCGCCACTGAACATGGGTTGCCAAAAACACTGCTGATTTCGAGCTCGGGGCCAGGCGAAGGGAAGTCGCTGACCTCCTTGGCGATCGCGAGGCATTTCTCCACCATGGGTCTGCGCGTTCTGCTGATTGACGCCGATCTTCGCAAGGCGTCGCTGCACACGAAGCTTCAGCTATCAAATTCGATTGGGCTGAGTAACTATCTGACCGGAGGTTGCTCGCCTCCAGAGGCTTTCCAGCAAACCGACTCTGCGAACCTTGCGTTCATGTCATCGGGGCCGCTCCCGCCGAATGCGGCGGATCTTCTGGCTTCGCCGCGCATGGTCTCTCTTCTGACAGTTGGGCTCGAGGTTTTCGATCTTATCGTACTGGATGGACCTCCGGTGATGGGTCTGGCGGACGCGGCCATCCTTTCAAACTCTGTTGAAGGCACTATTTTTGTCGCTGCTGCCGGACACGCGCGTTCATCATCTATCCGTGACTCTCTGCGCCGGCTTCAGCTGGCACGCAGCCCGCTGATCGGCACGGTGTTGTCCAAGTTCAGCTCGAAGGCGGCGGGCTACGGATACGGTTATGGATACGGGTACGGTTATGGATACGGACTTGACCAGTTGCGTTATGGCGGCTCAGACGATGGCGATCGCCAGAAGATCGCGACAAAGGGTGTTTCCTGACCATGGCAGCAGATGTGGCCATCAAGTCAGCAATTGATATGCTGATCCTGCCGTCGCGGGTGAAGGCCGCGCGGGCCGAGCCTCTGCCTGCTGGAATTGAAGACGTGTTGCGGATTGTCGCCGGTGATGAACCGTTCATCGCCGATTTGGTTCGCGCGACGGGACGGGAGGCCGAAACACTGCATCAAGCTGCGGCTTTCTACATCGAGCAGGTCTTGTTGCACCCTGGCGCCGATATGTATCGAAATCTGGGAAGCTCACCCCAAGTCAGTACTCAGGACATGCGACGCAATATGGCGTTGTTGATGGCCTGGCTTCATCCCGACAAGGGCGTGAACAGCGCCCGGCAGGCCCTGGCGCATCGCGTTATGGAGGCATGGCATACGCTGTCGAACGAGGCACGGCGAGGCGAGTACGATGCCAATTTGGCGCAGAACATGCAGGTCCCTGGCTTACACTCGCGTCAAGATCCTCATCACGAGGCCGGATTGCGAACATATCATGTGCCATCGCCTTCAAAGCGCCGACGGATGCTTGAAAATTTGAGAGCGTTTTTACTGGGTCAACGCCCTCCACTTGCGTGATGAAACGGGATGACCGCTCAGCCTCATGTCCGCACGCCGCTGGCTAGCTCTTCGCTCACACGAGGGGAGTTGCTTGCACTGACTGTTCCAGGGGTGGTGCTGCTCTGGCTGGTGGTGACGAGGACGTTGGCATCCTACGTCGGGACTGTTGATCCGGAAGCCGCACTTTTCCTGCAACCGAGTGAGCCGAACGCCCTCGTCGTGCACGCGGAAGCGGAACTGTTGCGTCTATTGGGTGTGTCGACCAGCGGCGGGCCAGCGGATTCAGATCCCGTCGACGTCGTCGATGGAGAGGGCTTTTCCGAAAATCGGCTTGGCTCTATTTCGCGCCTTGCGAAGCAGGCTCTGACGCACGGATTTGAGGCGAACAAATCCGGCTCTGCCGGCGAGGAGCAGCGGGTCAGAGGACCAGCGCTTACCGACACACAATTGGCGCCCATCCGCCAATTCGCTATCCGGTCGCTGCAGTCGCGTCCGGTGAACGCTGATGCCATGAGCCTCATGGCACGCCTTGCAGATGCGCGGGGACAAACCGGACAAACCGCTCAGCTCATGGAGACGGCGCTTCGCCTTTCAGTCCGCGAGAGTTACGCCGCCTATTGGCTTTTCGAGAAGCGTCTTAGCGCGGGCGACATCGCCGGCGCACTGAAGTACGCCGATATCCTGTTGCGAACGCGTGCCACATCTATGGGGTTTGTCGCACCAAAGCTCGCCAAACTAGCCCAAAGCTCCGAGAACCGCGCTCAACTGACTGCATTGCTGGCAACCGATCCACCGTGGCGGAAGACGTTTCTTGTTCGCCTGATGGCACTCATTACCGACGCGCGCACGCCGCTTTTCCAGTTTCTGGAATTAAAAAAAACGGGCGCGCCTCCCACACACGCGGAGTTGGCAATCTACCTCAATTTTCTTGCGGGTAAGAAATTTCACGACCTTGCCTATTACACTTGGCTGCAGTTCCAGCCAACTGAGATGCTCGGCAAGCTGAAGCCGGTCAAGAATGGCAGCTTTGAACAGGCACCGGACGGAGGGCCATTCGATTGGACGATTACCTCGCGGTCAGGAGTGCGGGCGTCTATTACGCCCCATCCGACCAAACCCGGTCTAAATGTGCTCGCCATTCAATTCCGGGCCAACCGCGCGTATGAACCGTCCGTTCGTCAGACACTGCTTTTGCCGCCAGGGTCGTATCAACTGACCGGACAGTTCGCCAGTTCGCTGCTTGGACCACGTGGACTTGTTTGGCGCGTGACGTGTTTGAACGGCACAACTCTGACCACGACGGATGTGATGCGCGGCGCGGCACCTGGTTGGAATCCGTTCTCGGCGAACTTCGTGGTCCCTCAGAAAGACTGCCGCGTGCAACACCTGAGTGTGGCGCTGGATGACAGCCGCGCCACGGAACGGTTTATTTCAGGAGCAATAAGGTTCGACGATCTCTCGATCGAGCGCAATCGCTCTGCGGCCCTCGGACAGCCTTAGCCGAATTCCTGGACACGGATTGTACCGGTCGCATCGGCGACGCGTCCGCGTACACGGCGTCCGCCCAGTGGCCCAGCCACCAACTGCGCCACGACATTCTTTAAGATGTCGGCCGGCCCAAGCGCCGCAACGATCCAGGGAATGTCGCCGCTCTTCCAATCGCCCGGTTCCATGCGCGGTACCGCACTTTTGTCGGCGATCATGCGGCGCTCAACATCTGGAGACACCATCGCCCAGAGAAGCATGGCCACAGGTACGTTGCCGGGATTGTCCTTGAGTTTGGCTTCGGCGATCGCGATCTGCTGGTTCCTCAAAGCTGGAAGGATCAACCATTCGAGATCGGCTAGTTTCATGTCGCGGGTTTGCGGAGCACGCATCAAGATGCTCACGGCTTGAGCAAAGGCCGACGCAGGATCCTTTTTCGTAGCACCAGTTTTATGGGTGGATTCCGGCTGCTTCTCGACGCCTGCCGAAGACCCACTCGAAAAATTCGCATTGGGAATTGCCGACGACATCGATGGCATTGTGTTGCTGAGTGGGGGCTGCGGCGCAGTGGGCGCGGCGGCACCCAATGCCGCCGCGTCAGTCGCTGATTGTTTGCCCGCTTCCGGCTTCTCACTCTTGGATCGAAAGAACACGAAACTCTCCCTAATTCAATTGCAAGCGGTCAGGCCCGCCGGGACCAAAATCGCACCTCATTAAGTGAACGAGAAGTCGTCCGCTGTCAGGAAGTTGGTGTGCCCGACAAGCGCAATTGTGTTGGTTCCAAAGGCAATTTGAACATTGCCAGACACGATGCTCTGGGTCAGGTCGGCAAACTCATCGAGACCGGTAATGCCGGTGAAGAAGAGCTGGTCGGCTGAATCGAAGTCCAGGATTTGGTCGCGGCCCCACGATGTATTGAATACAAAGATGTCCGATCCGGCACCACCGGTCAGAACGTCGTTGCCCGTGCCGCCGTTCATTCGGTCCGCGCCATCGCCGCCAAGGATCTGGTCGTTGCCGGCGCCGCCCCGGAGATCATCGCTGAATGCCGAGCCGACGAGCGTGTCATTACCGCTGGCGCCATCAATGAAGCTCAATCCGTTGATTTCCGTCAGGTTAGACAAGTTGTATGTATTGGCGGCGCCACTGCCGAGCAGAGCGGCCCCGTTGCCGTCCCATATTTCGATGCCGTTTGTGGTGGTATCGAAATTGTTCAGCGACACGTTCAGGGTTCCGGCCACCTGCAAAACGTCGCCTGTCCCATCACCGCCATTGATCGTATCGGATAGGTCGAATGTCCGCTCGACGATGATCGTATCATCGCCGTCGCCGCCGAATATGCTGTCGATGCCGGCGCCTCCCTGCAGCGTGTCGTTGCCGTTGCCACCGATGAGCGTGTCATTCTGGGCTCCGCCGATCAGGTGATCAGAGAAGTTTGAAGCAACCAACACGTCGTCGCCGCTGCCTCCGGAAACCACGCCCATATTCATGGAAGCCGAGAGGCCCGAGAAGTCGAGATTGTCGGCCCCCGTTGTTCCGGTGATGCCGGCTCCGTTCCCGTCCCAAGCTTCGATGCTGCTGGCCGCCGCGTTGAAGCTGGTCAGCACAAGAGCCGACAAGCCTGCGACTTCAATGGTGTCGGTGCCCGATCCCCCGCTGAAGGTATCTCCCAGGGCATCGCTGCCAGCGACGGTGAAGCGATCGTTGCCGTCACCGCCCTGCATTGTATCGTTGCCCGCGTTGCCGATCAGGACATCGTCGCCATCACCGCCGGCCAGCGTGTCGTTTCCGGCACCGCCACGCAGATCATCGGCGAACATCGAACCGGTGATGTCATCGTCACCGCTGCTGCCATCGATGAACGCCAGACCGCTGACGGCCGTCATTCCCCCGAGGTTGATACGGTCGTTCACGATCGTCCCAAATATGCCAGCGCCGTTTCCAGTCCAAATTTCAATGCTGCTCGATGTTGCATCGAAATTCGACAGCGTCACTGCTGCAGTACCGGCGACAACGATGGTATCGGTGTCCGCACCGCCGATTATGGCATCAAACGTGCCGTCGGCGGAGGCGATGATAAACGTGTCGTTTCCAGCGCCGCCGATGGTCGTATCCGTACCGGACCCGCCTGTGAGAGTGTCATTGCCCTCGCCGCCCTCGAGAACATCGTTCCCCAAGCCGCCGCGAAGATTGTCGTCAGCAGAGGTGCCGGTGATGATATCGTTGCCGGCAGCGCCGTCGACAATTCCGATGGTGTGACCACCGATTAGACCTGCAAGATTGAAGGTATTGTTTTCGGCGCCGCCAAGGATGCCGGCATTATTGCCAGCCCACTGCTCGATGCTACTCGTTGAGGCGCTGAAGTTGGTGAGCGAGACGACGCCCGTCCCGGTAACCTCGATGGTGTCATGATCATCGCCGCCATCGATTGTTTCGCCGATCGCTTCTTTCGAGCCGATCCGGATCACATCGTTGCCGGCACCGCCAAGGATCGTATCGATGCCCAAGCCGCCGACGAGGATGTCGTCGCCATCGCCGCCATTGAGGACATCATCGCCGGCCAGTCCAAGGAGTAGATCGTTTCCAGCATACCCGGTCAGTGTGTCGTTGCCGGTGAGGCCTGACAGCGTGTCGTTTTCCACGGTGCCGTCGAGCGTATCGTTGCCAGAGGTTCCCGAGCGGTTGACGCCGGCGACATCGGCAACCTGTGCGAAGATGGTGGCCGCGGACGTGTCGGTCCCGTCGGAGACGCTGACGTCGACAATATAGACATTGTCTCCGTCGGAATCGGCGAAGGCCTCGAAGTCAGGCGGGGTGAGGAAGGCCAACGCGCCTGTCGCAGCATCAATCGTGAAGAAGGAAGCGTCGGCCCCACCTGCGATGGCATAGGTGAGGATGTCGGAGGTATCGAGATCGGTAGCTGCTACATTCAGGAACGCAGTGGCCGTGTTCTCGTTGACGACCTGCAGCGGGATCGGCGGCAAAAGCGGCATATCGTTCTGGCCGACGACCGTGATCGTGATGCTGGCCGGATCCGAGGTCAGACCTTCGATGTCGGTTGCAGTATATTGCAGGATGATCTCTGCCGTTTCACCCGCTGCCAGATAATCGAATTCCGGACCGGCGAAGAAGTTCACCATGTTGCCGGCGATGGATGCGCCGGCCAGCGGTGCGACCAGATTGAACATCAGCATCGGAACGTTTTCGTCCGAGCCCAACAATGCCGCGTTGTTGAATTGATTTTCGAGAACGGTCAGCGAGACATCGGCCACGGTGGGCGGGGCGTTATCGCTCGTGACGTTGACGGTCACGGTTCCGTCCGAGAAGCCGCCATTACCGTCAGCGATCTGGTAATTGATGATGTCGGTGCCGCTGAAAGCAGGTGCAGCCGTGTATGTCAGTACGCCACCATCGCCAATCGTCACCGTGCCGTTTCCAGCGGTGGCGCTCACGACAGTCAGAACGTCGTTCGTGTCCACATCGGTGTCGTTGGCGAGGACGTCAATCAATACCGGCGTTCCGACAATCGCTTCAGCTTCTTCTGCGTTGGCGACTGGCGCGTCGTTCTGGCCGTGGATGTCGAGTAATACTGTGGCTTCATTCGAGACTGCGCCAAACGCATCGGTGACCCGATAGACGACGGACACTTCCTCGGATTCGCCGACGCCGAGGTGATCGTGCTGCGCCGCTGCCCCGTAAGTCAGCTGATAGCCGCCAGGGATCGCTTGCGTTGATACACTGCCCAATCCGGTGGAACTGAGGATCTCGATTGTGCTGCCCGAATGCAATGGATCGTCCACGTCGGTCACCGCCAATTGGGCGATGACAAGTCCATCTTCCGTGCCGAACCCGACGCCATTCTGGGCAACGGGCGCGTCATTTGCTCCGATCACGTCGTAGGTGAAGTTTGCGTAGACGGTATTCTCCCCGTCGGTCACGGCATGCGTGTACTCCAGAACGCTCGTGCTGCCCTCGGCGAGCGACTGATACGCCGCCGCCGTGGTGTCGATCGTGCCGACGCCCGTCTCGGGATCATATGAAATTCCCGCGTCCTCAAGGCTGATCGAATTGCCATCCAGAGTCGCGCTGAACGCGGTGATCGAGTACCGCGTCAGCACGCTGTCAACGTCATTAGCCAGTGACGCCAGAGGAATCCCGTTCGGCCCGACGCCATCGACCACGATCGTGTTGACGTTATCTTCAAGGATCACTCCGGAATAGCCGCCGAAGGCTTCCGGCGCGTCGTTCACAGGTGTGACGTCTACCGTGGTTGTAATCGCGGTTGTCGATGTCTGAGCCGGCGTGCCGTTGTCAACGGCATAAACTGTGACGGAACGACTGCCACCGGTTGGATTTTCTGACGCGTTGACGTATTGCAAGCTATTGATCGCGCCCTGAAGATATGCGCTGCTGTTCACGCCAGCGAATGTGACGGTCGCAGTTTCCCCTGTCACGCTGACGGAGAACGAGTAGGCGATGTAACTGCCCGAACTTCCATGGACCAAGGAGATCGGGGTGCCTTCAATAATAAGTTGCTCGGCCGCCCCATCAGCCAAGCCGGTTACAACGATGCGAGGGGCGAAAGCGGTGCTGTCGACATCCACGATTGACACGTTCGAGAATAGAGGCGTTGGCTCTGCATTCTCGACGTAGTTGGGATTGAGACCCGTTCCAGAGATCGACGGGGCGTCGTTCTCACCGTTGATGGTGATTGTCAGAGGCGCAGAGGCGAAGCCGCCCTGGCCATCCGTCACTTCATAACTGAAGGTGAGCGTGACCGACTCGTCCCATCTGAGTTCATCGAAGAATGTGCCCGGCGCGAAGTCAATTCCGGTGTCATTGAGCGAAAAGATTGTGAAAATAGTCTCCGCATCAACACCGGTCAGATAAGAATTTTCTGTTTCAGAGGTGGTGATACTCAGGCTCCAGACGAGCAGAGGGTTGCCGTCTGGATCGGTATCGTTGCCAATGAGATCGATGTAAGTGCTTTCATTCTCTCCGACCGTAGCTTCGTCGGCGACGGCGATGGGGTTCTGGTTGCCTCCTTCGACGGTGACGAAGACGTCGGCGAAGTTGAAGCTGCCAGAACCGTCGTCGATCGTGTATGAGATCATATCCTCGCCGCTGAAGCCGGCGTTGGCCGTGTAGATGAGAACGCCGTTCTCGATGACGATCGTCGCGTTCGGCGAGTAGGCGTTGACGATGATTAGCGTGTCGTTCGCGTCAGGATCAGTGTCGTTTGCAAGAACGTCGATCGTCGTCGCTTCGCCGGCAACGGCCGTTGCATTGTCGTCTTCGGCGATCGGTATGTCATTTGCGCCAAAGACTGTGATTGTGACTTCGGCGTCATTCGACACGCCTCCCTCAGCATCAATGACGCGGTAGGTCAGCGTGACGGCTTCTTCCTCGCCTTCTGCGAGGTAATCGAAGAAGCCGGCCGCCTGGAAGTCGATGGCGAAGACGCCGCCGCCCGCCCATGGGGAGGCGATCCCGGGGCCTGTCTGGCCGACGATTTCGATCGTGGCCGCATCGAACGGGTGGTCGGCATCGAAGACCGGCAGATTGGCGTGGATGAAGAAATTATCTTCACCGCCGGAGGCCGATGCGTCGCCCGCGACGGGCGCGTCGTTCTCGCCATCGACCGTGATGACGAGCGGCGCGGTTGCGAGCCCTCCCAGACCGTCGGCTACGGTATATTCGAGGGTGATCGTGGCCGATTGGGTGCCGGTCAATTGATCAAACAGGGCGCCCGGGTTCAATTCGATCTGATTGGCAACGATGCTCAAGACGCCGTCAACGGATATGCCATCGATTGCGAGGTTGTCGCTGACGACGGAGTTGACGGTATAGCCTGACAGAGTGAGTGTCCCGCCAATGGGCGCGCTGTCGTTGGCCAGGACATTGAAGAGTTTGGTTTCGTTTTCGCCAGCCGAACCTGTATCGGCGTTCGCCTGAAGTTCGCCGCCGAGGTCGATCAGCCCGTCGATGTAGTAAGACACCCCGTTGAATTCGAAGTATTCAACGTTGGTGACTGTGTCGGTGCCGTCGGGGCTGCCGTCGCGAAGGTCTGCGATGGAGATCCAGCCAGGCGCGCCCGCAGTGACGAGATAGTCGGAGCGGTTGCCAGAGTAGTAGACAATATCGAAGGGAGCATCGAAGGGAGCGCCACTACCACCACCGTCAATGGTATCGTTACCACCACCGCCGGTGAGTTCGTTATCTGACTCGTCGCCGGTCAATACGTCGTCGCCGTTGCCACCTACGAGATTCTCGAACTCGCCGAAGATGTCGTTTCCGGTTTCGGTTCCGCTGGCAATACCTGTGGTCAGATTGACGTTCACGCCTGCCGTCGCGGAGGCATAGGAAAGCGTGTCGCCCCAGCCCTCGCCGCCACTCATCAAGTCGTTGCCGGCGCCGCCTTCGATGGTGTCGTCGCCATCGCCGCCAAGGATCAAGTCATTGTTGGCCGTGCCCGCGAGCGTATTGTCATTGCCGTCACCGGTGATGAGATTGTAAACGGTGCCGCCGAAGTCGAGGAATTCGACGTTGGTCAGGGTGACCGAGCCATCATCGATGGTCGTACCTTCGGCATCGACGCGGACCGTTCCGTTGTTATTGAGATGTACGGAATAGCCGTTGCCGTCGAAGAACGTGCGCGGGAAGACGACGGTATCAGTGCCTTCGCCGCCATCGATGAAATCATTGCCGCCGTTGCCGACGATCGTGTCGTCACCAGCATCGGCCAGGATGGCGTCCCAACCGGGGGTGCCGGGCAGGCTTTCGCCATTCGGCGTGCCGAGGATCGGCAGGGCGGATGTGCCGCTGCCGGTGATGGCGATCTGAGCGTAAGAGTTATCTTCGCGGCCGCCGGTGTCACGCATGGTGTAGGCGATCGTGACGGTGGCGGTCTGACCGTCGGCGAGGCCTATAAAATCGCTTCCTTGATTAAAGAACAGCTTGTTGTCGACGATCGATGCTGTGCCGGTGCCGAGCGCAACGCCGTAAGGTCCATCTATCGACGTGATCTCCACATCGACGAGTTCGAAGGTCTGGCCATGGTCGATCTGGCTGTCGGAATCGATGTCGTTGGCCAGCACATCGAGTGTCACGAATTGACCTTCAACGACCGGTTCGTCGGGGCCGATGGTCATGGGGAAGAAGAAGCCGAAGGGCTGCCCATACTGGCTGGAATCAACGACCTGTGTGACTACGCCTGCATCGCTGATCTTGTAAATGCCTGCGGCCCCACCGGTGGAAGAGCCGAAATAGAGCTCGCCGTCGAAGCTATAGAAGCGGTCAACAACGATGCCGCCGTTCGATGAATTGATGTCGGAGACAAGGACGTCATATCCCACGAGCGGATCGAACACCCACACCTGGGCGTTGCCGAATTCGTCGAAAGCGTTCCAATAAATCTTGTCTTCGTGGAGCAGGATGGCATCGCCAGTGCCGACGACCTTGGGCCACGGGCCTGCCGCGATTTCCGTGACCGTTTCGCCTGCGGGGCCGCTAATGCTGTACCAAGCTTCGTCAAACGTTACGGGATCGTAGGCGCCGTAGTAGAGTGTGCCGTTGATCTCGGTGGGGAAGAAGAAGCCGACGAAGGCGTCGGGTGCATCGATAAAGGTGAGCTGCGTTACAGTGGTACCATCATATTTATAAATTCCGCCGAGAGCGTCGCCCGTGCCATTTAATCCGCTCGCCTGAAAATAGAGGGCCCCGCCGAACTCGTGGAATGAGCTAACTGCGACCCCACCATTCTCTGCGTTGATCGACGTGACCGGCGTGGTGACGCCACTGGCATCGATTTTGTAAACTTGGCTGACGCCGAACTCATCGGTCGCATTCCAGTAAAGTGCGCCATTGTAAACGATCTGCGCGTCGGTCGTCGGCGGTGGCAGCGTCGCAGCGTCGCAGCGTAGTTAGAGAGTTGCGAAACAGCGCCCGTTTCGTCGATAGACCACCACTGCGGCCCCGATGTTTCGGTGCCGCCGCCAAACACGAGATTGCCGCCAAGAATGACGGGCTGGTAGAAGAAGTTCGGATCGCCTCCGAAGAATGGGTCGGTGATTTGAGAAACGGCACCATTTTCGTCGATGCGGAAGATGCCGCCGAAGCCCGTGGATCCCGTGCTCGGCGCTTGCTCAGCGTAGAAATAGAGGCCGCCGTCAAATTCGACGAAATTCTGAACTCTTATGCCGTTGCCGGCGTTGTTCAGGCGGGTGACGAGTTCAATTTCACCATCGATACCGCGCCAGACCTGCTCTTTACCCGTGACCGGGTCGACGGCTGTGAAGTAGAGCGCGCCGCCGAACAGGTAGGGCTCGGCTTGCGAGACGCCTCCGGTAAGGCCGCTGCTGGTGACCTGATTGAGCGTGCCGTCGTTGCCGAGCTTATAGAATTCCGGCCCGCTCTCTGGCGTAAAGCCGAGGAAAAGGAGGTTGTCCGTCGCGGGCGTGGGGTAGATGTCGGGATTGGCGGTGGGCGGTGCGTTGAAATCGGGAATGACCTGAAGGGTTAACGAGCTCCACCAGGCCCCACCTTTTCCGTCCCAAACTAACGCCTCGAATTCCAGCAGCTCTCCTCCGGCGTTCTGCGGCACGTAGAATGTTACGTTTCCGAAAACGTCGAATGTCCAACCACCGGAGTCGCTACTCCAAATAGATTCAACCGCAAGTAGTTCAAGCGTGTCGCCATCGGCGTCAAAATCGTTGGCCAGAATATTGTAGGAGACCGTATCGCCAGGGCGGACCACGAAAAATTCGCCAGCGGTCTCAGGGACCGTGTTCCAAGAGAAATTGAGCATTCCCGCCGTTAGGTCGCCATCGGCGAAGCTGAACGTTTCGATGCTTGATGTGAAATGGATCGTGTCTTCGGGAAGTCCCGTGCGGGTGTCGATAAGGACGATTTCGGCAAATTGGCTGCCAACCTGCTGATAGACGATCTGCTGATAGATCTCATAGTCAGCGCGGTTGCCTTCGAAGATGGCCGTATCGGTGCCGTTTTCGCCGCCGAGGAAATTGATCCCCGTGCCGCCGATGAGGATATCGTTTTCATTTCCGCCGAGAAGCTCGTCATCGCCCGTACCGCCAAGTAGCTGGTCGCTTCCGTCGCCACCCTCAAGATAGTCATCCCCTCCGGCTCCAATCAGAATGTCGTTGCCGGCGCGGCCGTACAAGGCGTTATCGCGATCATCTCCTGTGATATCATCGGCGTGGTCCGAACCGTCAACGGCTTCGATGCTCAAGAGAATATCGGAGGCTCCGTCACCATCATCACTCGCGACACCGCTGCCAATTCCACTTGCGCCAAGGTCGACGACGACTCCAGAGGCTGCACCGCTGTAGTCAGCGACGTCCCAGCCATCACGCCCATTGATGACATCGGCGCCGCCACGGCCGCGGAAGGTCTCTTGAGTAAACGAATTCGAGCCGAGGAGCGTGTCGCCGTAATCCGAGCCTCGAACTTCGGAGATGAAGTTCAGTGTGTCGACGCCGATGCCGGCTGCGTCGCCGGGGTCGGTCGAGTAGGCGGTGCCGACTTCGAGGTCTACGGTGACGCCGGCAGCGGCGGACGTGTAGCGGACGACGGTTTGCCAGCCGTTGCCGTTGATCTGGTCGTTGCCTGCGCCGCCCTCGATGTGCGCTTGAATACCAAATGGACTGCCGACGTCGAACACGTCGTCGAAAGCGGTGCCGACGATGCGGTCGATATAGTAAAGAGTATCGTTTCCGACGCTGGTGCCAGTGACGTAGCCGTTTTCGGTGTCTAGATAGACGTAGATCGGGCCGGTAGCATCGGAATAGTCGGCGATGTCGTGGTTTTCGCTGTTGGCAAACGTTGCGCCGAAGAAGTCATCGTCGCCCGCGCCGCCGAAATAGATGTTGATGCCGGAGCCGCCGTAGATCTCGTCGTTGCCTGCGAGACCATAAATGATGTCGTCGCCCATCGTGCCGTGGAGCGCCGTGGCGCCGCTATCGTCAAATTCGGTGCCGAGAATTTCGTTTGGAATTAGATCGGCCATGGCAAAATTCCCGTCGCTGAATGAAAGAGTTTCGATACCCCGAAGTGTGTCCACGCCATCGGGCGACCCATTTCGTCGGTCTGTGACTGTGTAAGCGTCTTCTAAAGCGTCGTAGCGAACCCAGTAGTTTGCGCTGCTGCCGCTGTAACCCGCGGTGTCATTGTCGCCGCCTCCACCTTGAATGGTGTCGTTTCCACCTCGGCCCTCGATGTAGTCTCCGTTCGCCCCGTAGGCCGTGAAGGTCTCGGACACATCTGAACCAAGCAGCGTATTGACGACGCTGAGGCCATTGATGCCCTGATGGTGGACAACGTCCTGTCCGTCGGTCCAATTTTGAAAAGCGATGTGTGATAGATCGGCGGGCTGGTTGCCGACGATGACCAGCGTATCGACGCCCGCGCCACCCACGATGGTCGGCATGATGCCCGACGAAATCTGAGCGCCCGTGAGGGTGACGATTGAACCGCCATCGCCGAATGCAAGTACTTCAATCCCGTCACCAAGCCTAGAGTCGCCCGCATATACAGTGAAATCTAGGGTTGCTCCATCGACTTGGATGATGTCTAGCCCTACTCCGCCTTGAACCAAGCGAGCGGTGGTCGTTGAATCGAAAATAAAGACATCGTCGCCAGCGCTACCATTAAAGAGCGCTCCCGCGAACGATACGTTCATCAGGAATATATCATTCTGGGTCGTGCCCGTCGCACTCCCCTTGATCGTGATGGTGTCCTGGCCCGCCGTCCAGTTCGTGAACGTCAACGTCGAGAGATCAAAACCGAATCCGCCATTTTCGAAGACGATCGTATCTCCTTGTCCACTTCCGATGATTTCGCTGGTGAATTGATAGTCTCGTGCCAGAACTGACGAAACGCCGGATGCAAATTCTAGAACCTCGATACCGGTGATGCCGTTGCGGAGATCCACACTGCCGACGTTCTGCAGATGCAACGTGTCTACGCCACCATGCGCAGCGCCTTCGATAAAGAGTCCCGGCACGATGTCGCCCGCCTGGATCACAAACGTATCGTTGCCATTGCCGCCAACGATTTGGTCAGCGCCGCCACCGCTATAGAAGGTATCGTTGCCGGCTGGTTGTGAATTGCCCGCTGCACCCCCGCGCAGCCAGTCGCTGCCCGACGACCCAATGATGATATCATCGCCGCTCATCAAAGCTGGGAAAATATCCCGTAGGCCAAAAGCGTCTGGGTATATGATGGGGGTGAGTGCAATCCCATCCAAGTCAGAGATGATCTCTAACACCGTCCCATCGGTCGCAATACGCTGGATGGTGGATAGCTGAGTCCACCGTATTCCGCCGACGCCGTCAATAGTTAGACCGGTGCCGTTAATGTGTGTGCTGGTTCCGTCGGGGTGCGAAAATACGAGCCGGGTCGCGTTGGATTCCGCAGGGATGTATGTGTGATTGAACGGGTTGAGGAAACCATTGAAGGGCCAGTTCCCATAAGTGTTGAGATCAGCCCCGCCGACAAGCGACTGATAAAGAGCCATCGTGCCCCCCGCAAACTGGCCCCGCACGGGCCGGATCAGAAAACAATTTCGGCCCGATCCCTGAATTGGGAGCGGGCCGAGGATTATGACGGACTGTCGGTCGCCAGCTTATGCGCGATTGATGGACGTGCGGCGCCGCCCCGGCGCATTGCTTCGAAATGAAACAACATCCCCACCCCCGCAGTAAACGACGTTCACAATGAGTAATTACGATTTAGCTATATGGTCCTTCAGCATTTGTTAGCGCAATCCTTAACGGCCAGCAAGACAATCCGGATGCGGTCAACACGTTCCGGTGGCAGCGGTGCCGGGCGGACGCACGCGCCGATCAATAAACAGCTTTCAGAAATCAGTGTGCGTTGCGGAAGGCTTTTGGGGAAAGCACTGTCAGTGCAAGAATATAAAGGTCGAAGAGGATCGACCAATTGTCGATGTAGTGGAGATCATATTCGACGCGGGCGCGCATGGCCTCGTCGGTTTCCGTGCGGCCGCGGAACCCGTTGACCTGCGCCCAGCCCGTGATGCCGGGCTTCATGTTGAGGCGGCGGGGGTAGGAGAGGATCCGCTTTTCGTAGATCTGGTCGTGGGCAACCGCATGGGGGCGCGGGCCGACAAGCGACATCTCTCCTTTGAGGACATTGAGTAACTGGGGAAGTTCGTCGAGATTGAAACGGCGCAGATAGCGCCCGATTACCGTGACGCGGGCGTCGTCAACGCGGGCCTGTTCGATATGCGGGCCATCGTCGAGGGTCGTCATCGTGCGAAATTTCCAGATGCGGAATTCGCAGTTGTTGTAGCCGCGGCGGCGCTGGCGGAAGAAAACGGGGCCCGGGCTTGTCAACTTGATGCCAGCCGCGATGGCCGAGAACAGGGGCGCAAGTAAGATAATCGCCAGCGCGGCCATGACGATGTCGAACGTCCGCTTGGCGGCCACCTGCAGCGGTCCGAGCGGCGGGGCGGTGAGGGAGAGCGCTGTCAGAACGTCAAGACGGGAGACGCGGGCTTCCGAGAAACGTCCCAGCAGGCTCGAGGCGCCCAGATGAATGGCAACGGGCATCAGTGAGAAGGCGGCAATGATGTTTTGAATGAGAGCCGTGCGCGACCATTCGACGAGGAGCACGACATCATCGACGCCGATCAGCCGGGCTTTTTCGACGGCTGTCTCGAGAGTGCGGGCGAGGGTGGCATCCCGGTCGGCCGTTTCGCCGGGAGCCGGGGCCGGCAAGGTTTGCGTCGCGACAATGCGAATGCCCGTGGGCCGTAAGGCAAATTCTGACTGAACGTGGCGGATCTCATCTTCCGGACCTACCAGCATGATGCGGCGCGCGGTCAAGCGGTGCGAGGCGATGAGGGACAACAGCGCAGACCGGGTCAGAACCGCGGTGGCAGTCAGAGCTGCAAGACCGCCGCAATAGAACAATACCAGCATGCCGCGAGAGGCGAGGTCGGTCGATTTGGTGAGAAAGCCGACGACGGCCAAGCTGAGGAACGCCGTGTTCCAGACAAAGAATGTGCGGCCAAACTCACGGTGGCCCTCGAGATAGGACTGGACGGAGTATTCTTCACGGAACACGAATGGCATCGTGTAAGCGAAGGCTGCGATGCCACCCACAGCGAGATACGATTGGAAGGACCCAACGTCTCCGTAAGCGGCAAGGTGGTACGCCGCACCAACAGTCAAAGCGACAACCAGGATCGTTGCGACCTCGACCGTAAAGGCAGCGACTGCAAAACTCGTCCGGCCTAATCGAGCACGGGTCGCGCGCGCCTCATCAGACCCCGGATAACTGTCGAACCGAACACTCACGCGCAACTTCCCTGCACTTATTTCCCCGCGCGCCGACCATCAGACAACAGCGCACTGCCCCACACGCAAGGCCCGACCCAAATCATGGTTTCAAGGCATGCTCTCATTGTGCACTGCAGCAGTGTGAACCGAAACGTGGGCTGACGGAATCACCATTTTGCCCGTCGCGGCGTGATGAAGGCACACGGCTTGCACACCTGCCCCCCTGAGCAGCCTCGCTCCGCCCCAACCCGGGGTTGAAAATGTTCCGCTGCCGGACAAACCGCGCCCATCCGGGGCCGGATTGGAAGCAAATGAGACACTTCAACCGGGAACCGGCGAAGGCCATGCAGGAGCGATCGGGATATTTGTTAAGCGTATGAACAACAATGCAGAGCATGCACCCGATCGTTCTAGTTCGCGGCTCGATGTCCGCGGACTGATGAGTATTTTGCGGCGCTATCGATGGTGGCTGGTCCTCGGGCCACTTGCCGGCCTGATCGCCGCTTGCCTTATTCTGGCCAGCACTCCCCCAACCTACACGGCGACTGGCGCGGTCTTTGTCGATCCCCGCGCCCGGCGGATTGTGACCGAAGAGACTAACCCAGCCGGATACGGCAACGACGCCTCTCTCGTCGAAAGCCAGGTCGCCATCCTGGCTTCCGACAGCGTGCTGCGGCGGGTCGTGGAGCGGGAAAAACTCGTCGATGATCCGGACTTTTATACCGAGCCGGCAACGGGCCCGCTGGCCGACCTTAAGGATCTCATCCGAGGGCCGCGGCCCGTCGTTGATGCCCAGACGCATGCGATCGAAATGTTGGCCCGGCATGTTCGGGTGAAGCGGGCTGCCAAGTCGTATGTCTTGGAGGTGGAGGTCAACAGTTCGTCTCCGGCCAAGGCGGCCCGGATCGCGAATGCGGTGATGGAGGCCTACCTCGATGATCAAACCGTGGCCAAAGCTCAGGAGTCGCGGAAAGCCAACAGCCTGATCGACGCCCGGATCGGCGAACTTCGCGAGAAGGTGCGGCTGGGAGAAAAGCAGCTCGACGATTTCCGCAAAGCCAATCGCATCGTTGTCTCTGAGGGAGGGATCGTTTCAGAGCAGCAACTCGGCAAACTCAATATCGAACTGGCGACGGCGCGATCGGTGGCAGCGGAAGCAGCCGCCCGCCTGGAGCAGGCCCGCGCCGCCGCGCGGTCCGGCACGCCAGAACTCTTGCCCGAAGCTGTCAAGTCCGGGCTGGTGCAAAAACTGCGCGAGCAATATTCCCAGATCGCGCGGCGCGAAGCGGCCCTATCTCAACAGCTGAAGGGCCGGCACCCTGTCTTGATCGACGTACGCTCGCAGCTCAGAGAACTGCAGGGACAGATCGACAACGAACTGAACCGCATTGCGGCCAGTTCCAAGGGAGAGGCCGACATCGCCAAGGCGCGCGAGCGGGAGATTTTGGCGGCCACCGAGCGCGCGAAGCGAGAGGTTGGTGCGTCGAACACGGCGCAAATCAAAATGCGAGAGCTGGAACAGGATCTGGCGACATCGCGCGAATTGCTCGGCGCCTTCATTGCGCGGGCAAAGGAGTCGCTGGAGCAGGCCAATCTGACCACTCCAGAAGCCCGCATCATTACGCCGGCCGCTGTACCGACACGGCAAAGTTTCCCCTCTCCATTGCTGTTCCTTGCGCTCGGTGGCCTTGGCGGACTTGGCGTCGGCATTGGGCGGGCTTTGCTGGGCGATGCGCTCGACGGGAGCGTGCGGCCGGAAGAGACGCGGCGCACGGCACTTGCCGCATTGCCGGTCCGGGCGACGTTGCCCATGCTCAGCTCTGCGAAGTCGGTGATGGAGCGGACCCAGTCGTGGCTCGGCGGCGGACGCGCACAACCCCATTTCGCCGACATTCTGCAGGCGGTGACAGATCCACAAAATCCGCCAGCTGCCCGCTACCGGCAAGCCATCCTACGATTGACGAGCACTCTCAGGGCAGCGCCCAAGGATGGGACGACTGCCATCGTGGCCATTGTGTCGCCGCGGACGGGAGGCGGCGCGTCGTCTACCGCACTTGCCATTGCCTATGCGGCCGCGCTTGCGGGCGAGCGCACGCTTCTGGTGGACGGCTCGTCGGCCAACGCCGATCTGTCCGAAATCTTTGCACAGCGCGTTGATAGCGGCACAGTGGTCGTGCTCGACAGCAAAGACGATCTGGCCAGCATCACAACGCGTGACGACCGCTCCGGTCTTTCAGTGCTGCCGATTGCACTTGCGGATTTGCGGCGGCTCAAGGCGACCCAGCGGCAGCGTCTCGCGGATGGATTGGCAGCGTTGGCTCGATCTTATGATCTCGTCGTGATCGACGCTGGACCAATTCTGGAAGACGACGCGGTTTTGACGTTGCTGCCTCTGGCCACCGATGTGCTGGTTGTGGCGCGCGAAGGCGATACCCCACAAGCCGACTTAGAGGAGACAGCGGATGCGGCGATCGCGGCGGCAGGATCGGCGCGGCGCGGCCTTATTTTGAATGGACATACGTAGGTCCTACAGATGCTTGGGGGGCGACAAACGGGCCGGGACGGAGGTGGCCTGCGACGGGCTGACGCTTCCCCACTCACGATCACGACATGAAAAGCACGGTGAGAAGCAGGTGAATTTCTGTTATGACGCATACCTATCAGTGTATCCGCACGGTCAACGATGCGGCGTTAGTGGATCCGAGTGTAATGCGACTTGAGCCGCAACCGCCGATAGCCTCCGTCGATGGATGGCCGATCAATCTCCCCGATCAACGCACCGCGATTGATGCCATTGTTGAAGCAGCACAATCGGATGGATGCTTCACGGTTTTCACCCTTAATCTCGATCATCTTGTAAAGCTGCGCAGCAGTGCCGCCTTTCAACAGGCCTATCGCGGCGCGACTTTCGTGACGGCAGACGGAGAGCCGGTCGCGCAATTGGCGCGGCGCGATGCGCCCGGCATTGTGCGCACGACCGGTGCCGACCTCTTGCTCCCACTGGCAGATGCGTGCGCGGAGGCACAGCTGCCAGTATTTCTCTTTGGCACGTCGCCCGGTGTGCTCGCGAAAGCCGGTGCGCGGCTCGTGGAGAACACCGATGGCCGGCTGCAGATCTGCGGCTCGCTGTCGCCGCCGATCGGCTTCGATCCCGAGGGACCGGAAGCGGATGCCGCGATAGCGCGGATCGCACAGTCGGGCGCGCGCATTTGCTTCGTTGCGCTTGGCGCACCCAAACAGGAAATCTTCGCCGCTCGCGCCCAGGCGCAAGGGGTTAAGGCCGGATTTGTTTGCATTGGTGCCAGTCTCGACTTTCTCGCCGGCGAGCAAGTCCGCGCGCCCCGCGCCTTTCAGCGCGCTGGTTTGGAATGGTTGTGGCGGCTGGGGTCCAATCCGCGGAGGCTAGCCGCACGATATACCCAGTGCGCGCTTCTTCTCGCGGAACTGCGGCTGCTCGCGCCGCTGAGTAGTGCAGGGGCCGGACGGCGCCGACCGTAGTTCAACCCGACACCGGCCAACTCAAGGGCAGGAACCCGGCACTGTGCTGAAAACCCTGGCCCCACTTGGATCGACCTGCACATGACCGCGCCGCGCATACTCTTCTATACGCATGGACTCGTCGACGGCGGCGGCGAACGGCTGTGGGCTTGCCTGGCCTCGTCCTTCAAGCAGCGCGGCTACGACGTTATCTTCGCTCAGGACTTCGAAGCCGACGAGAACAAGCACAACCTCGATCCATCTATTCCGCTGCATACGTTGGGCCGCAACCACATTGGTGCCACGTGGCGTCTGGCGCAGCTGCTCAGGGACGAGAGGCCCGATGTGGCCTTGTCGGCCATTGGCGGATCGAACTTAAAGCTCTTGCTGGCATCGGCACTCTCGCGCGCGGCCACCCTGCCCGTGATCACCTATCATGGCGAGATGGAATGGAAGACGGGCTGGCTCAGCTATTTCAGCTACGCGGGTCTGCCGCTCCTCAGCCGCTGGGCATCGCGAACGGTCGCGGTCTCGGATGGTCTGGCGTATTTGTTGAGGACGAAGTGGCGGGCGCATCGCCGCCGGTTGGTCACGATTTTTAATCCCGTATTTTTTCCCCGCGACGTCCAAATTCCCACACCGGATGGACTTTCGGAGCGGGAAAATCTCGTGCTCTCCGTCGGCCGTCTGGTGCCCGAAAAGGACTATCTGACCCTCGTGCGCGCCTTTGCGCGACTGAAGACAGCCAACGCGCGGCTGGTCATTCTCGGTAAGGGGCCAGAGCAAAATCGGATTGAAGCCGAGATCCGGAAACTGCGTCTGGAAGGGCGCGTCCTGCTACCGGGCTATGTCAAGGAACCTTGGACAGTCTATCAATCGGCCAAATGCTTCGTCTCCTCGTCGAATTCGGAGCCGTTCGGGAACGTGGTCGTCGAAGCGATGGCTTATGGACTGCCGGTTGTTGCAACCGCATGTTCGGGGCCGCATCACATTCTCGATCATGGCACGTATGGGCGGATCGTGGGCATCGGCAATCACGTTCAGTTGGCGCAGGCCATTGATGCGACGCTCGCGAATCCGGGCGATCCCGCACAGCGGCGACAGCGGGCGGAGGAGTTTTCATTCGAGGCGCGCGTGCCCGCCTATGAGAGCTTGATCCGCGAGATATTGCTGGAGGCGCACATTGCGCGCGGGGAACCTGTGCCTTTGCCTGTCAACTCAGAGACTTCGTCATGACGGGACAGGATCGCGGCGAGAACAACCGGCCGGTTGTGTTTCTTGATTTTTCGCACCTGGGCCGGCACGTCACCGGTATCGAACGGGTGACAATTGAGCTCTTCGAAAAGGTTGTCTTTCCGGGGGCCGACGTGCGGCCCGTTCGCGCCAAAGGCACGCTGGGGATGGTGCTGGCGCAGCAGGTTTGGCTTCCCTTTATGGCGCTGATGCATCCAGGTGCGCGATTTGTGTTTCCGGGATTTCCGCCCTCCCCACTTTTTGCCTTCGCACGGGAGCGGGTCATCCACTATGTCCACGACGCATTTTTGATCACGCGGCCGCAGGATCTGAGCGGAAAGGCGCGGATTTATATGGCGTGGCCGTTCAAGCGTGCGGTGACGCGGTTGCGCCACTTCCTAACAAATTCCGAGAAGACGCGGGCTGAACTGTTGCCGTTTGTCGCTCGCGATGCGGCCATCACGCTCTATAGGCCCAAGGTGCAGAATGTGTTTGGACTTGATGCGGTTGACCGGCGGCACCCGCGTGCGCCAGGGTCGCCGATCAAGATCATATCCATGGGGACAGTTGAACCGCGTAAGAATTACCGGGCGGCGATTGCGATCCTGGATGCGCTACGGGCGGCGGGTGCGGCCGATGCGGAATTGCACATCGTGGGACGCGCAGGCTGGGGCGAGGATGCGGCGCTGCTGCGGTCGGCGCCCGGCGTGACGCTACACGGTTATCTCGATGCGACGGACGTGAAGGCATTGTTTGAGAGTGCCGATCTCTATCTCTGCACATCGCACGATGAGGGGCTCGGACTGCCGCTCCTCGAGGTCCAGTTCGCCGGGTTGCCCGTCGTCGCGCCGAATGCGCGCGTGTTCCGAGAGGCGCTTGGAGCATCTGGCGTGTTTATCGATCCGGCCGATCCTGAGGCCGCATCACGGACCATCGTCGACTTGGTTTCATGGCCGTCGGGGCGGGTTGAGGCGTCACACCTTGCGGCGGAGAATCTGGAACGGTGGAACGCTGCAGCGGAAGAGGATCTGGCACGGGTGCGGGCACTGCTTGCTTCGCCGATGGATGTGCCCCTCACGGCCGTCGCGCGCGAGAGCGTTTGATGGAACCGACGCGGCGGGCAGTTCTAATTGGTTGTGCGGCAACAGCCGCCGCATTGGTTGCCGGTCCCGTGCGCGCGGATGCGCCGACGTCGCTTGGCGCAAAGGCAGCAGCGAAGGGGCTGACGTTCGGGGCATCGTTTTCTGTTGCTGAACTCGATCAGTCCTATGGCGCGGCATATGGGGCGATGTATGCGCGTGAGGCGCGTGTTCTGACGTCGGAACTCGAGTTCAAGATGGGGGTGATACGGCCGACAGCCAGCGCAATCGATTTTGCGCCCGCCGACGGGCTGATGGACTTTGCATCAAAACACCAGCTGGGCGTGCGCGGGCATACGCTGATCTGGAACGACTACTTGCCAGATTGGATCCATGCGTTACCGCCGAAAGACGTCGAGCGGCTTTTGGAACAGCACATTGTGACGGTTCTGGAGCGCTATCGGGACCGCGTCGGCTCGTGGGATATCGTGAATGAGCCGATTGGCCCCTGGGACCGACTGCCGGGGAATTTGCGCAAGGGGCCTTATTTGACGGCACTCGGCGAGGACTACATTCTGCGCAGCTTCGAAGTTGCGCGGCGAACGGCGCCCGGGCTCGAACTCGTGCTCAATGAGGCGCAAACGGAAAGCGACGACGAGAACGGGGCGACGTTCCGGTCGAGCCTGTTTGGTCTGGTGCAGCGGCTAAAGGATAAGGGTGCGCCCATCGATGCCATCGGTTTGCAGTGCCACATCGACAGTGCGCGGCCGTACGATTTTGCCAAATTCGCTGCATGGGTGCAGAGCCTGGCGGATCTTGGTTTCCGCATTTTGCTGACGGAACTCGATGTCAACGACCGTGCGCTTCCCCGCGATCCCGCCACGCGGGATACGGCCGTGGCAAAAATTTATCGCGGGTTCCTGTCCGAGGTTCTGCAGGTCAAAGCCGTCTCGACTTTGACGCTATGGCAGATGGCAGACCACACGAGCTGGCTCTACTACGATGCCGTGCAGAAGACGCCGCGCGCGATGCGGCGGCCGCGCCCATTGATTTACGACAGCGGGTTCCGGCGTAAGCGCGCCTGGGATGCGGTGGCTGAGGCGATCGACGCCATGCCGGCGCGCGACGCCATCAAAGTTCGCTGAACTGCTAGAGAACCGCGGACGAGACGGGAGCGGCGCTGGCGCCGGGACCGTACTTGCGCCGCTGAATCTGGCGGTGGTTCTCATAGCACTTGGCCAATTGGCGCTCGGGCGTGAACTCGCGGATCGCTGTAGCGACGCCTTCGGGCGTCAGGCGGCCAGCACGAATATCTTCGCGCAGGGCAACGAAGGCGTCCGAGAGGCGATCGGCCATGTCGTCGTCGCTGTTTGAGCGGGCAACGAGTGTGCCGCTTACACCCGGCTTCACGACACTCTCCAGCTGGGGCAGGTGGATCGCGCCCATGGGACGGCCGCATCCCAGAGCTTCGAGAACGGCGAAGGGCATCCCTTCGAATTCGGACGTGAGGATGCCAGCGTGGGCGTTGCCCAGAACTTCGGAGACGCCAGCCGCGCTCTTGAAACCATGCAGGGTTGCGATGGATTCGATGGCCTGAAACTCGGGGAAGCGGTGGGGGTCACTGGTCCCCATGTAATGAAATTCGACACCGGGGCCCAATTTCTCGCGCAACCGCGCCATCGTCCTGAACATCAGAGGTGGCGATTTGAAGAGATCGAGGCGACCGGCGAAGGCGACACGGAAAGTGCCGTGATCGGGGAATGGGCGGGGGTAGAACGTCTTGGTATCGACCCACGTGGATAGCGTGTCGATCTTGTGCGCCTGGCGCGGGTAGGTTTTTCGGAGACGCTCGGTGATGAAGGGATTGACGCACAGAAATTTATCGGCTGCCATCACCGCGAGGCGTTCGTTGACGTTGTGCACGAAGCGATAATTCTTGAGCAGGCTATCCATCTTGAGCGGCGGCGCGCCTTCTCCGTGCAGCATTTGCACGAAGGGAACTCCAAGAGCCCGGACCACGGGTGCGAACTCGACACGTTGGAGATCAACGCTGGTTGGCTGGTCTTTCAGCTTCCGTCGGACCGCAGGCAGATGCTTCAGCAGGCCTTGCATAAACTGGAACGTGAGTGACTGGCGCACGCTGGTTGCGGCTTCCCGGGCTTGTGCATCGGGATAACTCAGAACGGGCAAAAACTCGAACCGGCGGCCCCGGAACTCCACCGTTGTCACCTTGCCGATCTCCAAATCGCCCAGCGCATCGACGCCGACCATGAGGAACGAAAAGTCCTCTGGGAGAAAGGCAATCATATCGCGAATGAACGTCTCCAGACCGCCGACCTTCGCGCCGCGGGGATCAAATGAGTGGATGACACTCAGGCGGTGTTGCATCAGATGGCTCTGCTTGTGTGAACTCGATGATCTGTTGTCTTACCCAAGGACCATGCCATGGGGCCTGCGGACAGCGGGACGATGAAAGTTGTTAACCAGGGCGGCCGCGTGCGGCTCATGGTCCAGTTCCCAGGCGTCCTGAACGCAAGACACCGGCGAGTTTGCGCACGAGATCGGGATAAACAGCTGCAAGCGTCAGCGCATAGGTGGCCGCGCCAACGGCGATCGCAAGTGCAAGCGATACCGGCGTGGCCTCGGCCGGCATCATCGTCACGGATGCAACCATCGCCGATGTTGCCAAGGCGATCCGCCAGAGTGCGTCGAGCGACAAGGTAAAACGGTAGGCGCTCCAGCCGGCCAAGAGCGTGACGCCGAGACTGATTGCAGCGCCCGCCGCAGCCCCGGCGACGGCTCCAGGTAGGCCGCCAGCATAAAGCCCGATTGCCACGCCGGCGAGGCTCAACACCGCATCAATGGCGTCGTTCCACAATGGCACACGTGTCCGCTCATGGAGCAGGAACACCTGTTCGGCGAAATGAATGCGAAAATTGCGGATCGCTCCGGCCAAGATGGCCCACGGCAGGACGGCGATGGTTGTAGCGCGGAATTCCTCGGCAACCACGAGGGAGATGAAGGGCGTCCCGATGGCGACCAATCCGGCGGAGGCAGGCGCCAGGACGGCGAGCAAGAGGATGCCACTGCGCTCCAACTGGGCCTGACCAGCGGACATGCCTTCTTCGCGCGCGCGCTTCATGGCGACAGGAAACGCTGCGGCCGTGACGAGCATGGCGGCAAAGGCGGCAACGCGCAGGCCAAGGCCCCATCCCACCGTGACAAGACCCACAGCGGCGGCGCTCTCGCGCATTTCGACGACGAATCGGAGACCGTTGTTGGCCATCCAGATGAAGACGCCACCGATGAGGAGCGGCAAACCGTAGTCGAAGCCTTTGGCGATTGCCGCACGAGCAAACCGCAGCGGATTGCGTCCGAACTCGAGGCGGAAAAAGGCAATCATCAGCGAGAAGGCCTGCGCCAGCGTATAGCCCCAGAGGACGTGGACGGCATCTTCCTTGCCCCAAACGACCAGTGCCAAGCCGAACATGAGCCCCAGAACCGGCCACGAGATCTGCAGCACGGAATAGGTCATGGTGTCGTGTTCCGTGCGGGCGCGATCTGCCAAGTGGGTCACGAGACCGCGCGTGATTGCATAGGCGATGGCAGCCAGCGAGAGGTCGAACGACCACGGCACGCCGGTGGTCAGAGGCAGGAGCAGCATGACACCCACGGTTGCCAGCGAGGCCGCCGCAAGAACCATCAATTCCGTATCGAGGAAGGTGCGCTTTGCATCGGGGGCCGCCGCCGGATCATGGTAACGCATGGTGTAGAGCGTGAACCAGAACGTGGTCGCGACGTAGGCCAGTTCCTGCACGGCGACGACCAGCGCAAAAACGCCCATCTCCACTGGACTTAAAAAATGCGTCCACGCCAGGATCGAAATGAACTGGAACAATGGTCCCAGAACCTGAGCCGGCAGATAGAGTAGGGTCTGGCGAAACAGCATGAAACCGCGCGAACTGGAGTTCCGGCGGCATTGCGCCGGGCGACATAGCATTAACCTGGGAAGCATTTACGCTAGAACCATGCCGGATGCGCTGCGGCTTTTGCGGAATAATGACCGTTAGCCATGCTCGCTCAGGGCGCGCGTCGGCGGCGTGGAACTTGCGCATAACCGGGCTTTCTAAATCAAGGGCTTTGCCGAACGCATGATGGCAGACGTGCTCATAACCAAGGACCGGGCTCAAAGGTGGCACAGCAAACTTGTGTGCGCGCTGAGAGGCGCGGGCCTCGACTGCGCCGTTAGGTCCGGTGAGCATGATGATGACCGAGCCCCTCTGCCGCAGGGCCTACACGTGCTGCTTTGGCTTGATCAGACGTTGCACGGCGCTGGCGAGCATGCGCTTGATCGGATCCGTCTTGATTTTGACGCCGGCCCACCGCGTTTTTCCGACGTGTCAATCGACCTGACGGGGGGCGTTGGGTCAGTGCGCACAGCACGCCACCTTGTTCCGTTGTTCGATGGAGCCGTGGGCGAAGCCGCTCTCTGGTCTGCTCTGCTCGATGGTCGCGCGCCGCGACTTGATCTCTTCGATGCGGCTAACAGCCAGGTTATTCCAATTGGACTGCCGGCAACGGAAGCGCCGCATCAACTCATGTTCGCGGCGGATCAGGTGATCGCCCGTCTCATCCAGGGCATCGTGCGCGTTGTCCGGCACGAGATTGACGGTACGCGCGCTCTGAAAACACCGCCCTGGGAGCCAAGCCTAGTTTCGCGCCGGCCGATGTCAGCGCTGGCTAATATTCTCACCCAGAAAACGAAGCGCGTCCTGAAGCGGCGCTTTCGACGCGAACCGCAATGGTCTGTCGCTTGGCGGTCTCGTGTTGCAAATGGCCCGCTTCCTGATGATGGCAGCCTGGATCTGAGTGGCTGGACGGTTCTACCTGACGATGGCCAACGGTATTATGCAGACCCATTTATTTTTGCGCACTCGGGCCGCCGCTTTATCTTCGTTGAGGAGTATCCTTATGCCACTGGCCGTGGCCTCATTTCAGTCGCCGAGATCGGCGCCGACGGGCGTGCGCTTACGGTGCCGCAGCCGGTTCTCGACGCCCCATTTCATCTCTCGTACCCGCAGGTATTTGCACATGGCGGAGACGTTTACATGCTGCCTGAGGCCGCCGCGAGCAGCCGCCTCACCCTCTACCGGGCGGAGCGCTTTCCCGACCGGTGGGTGGCGGTGCGCGATCTTCTCAGCGAGCCGGTCCACGATGCAACGCTGCTGGAGACGCCCGATGGCTGCTGGCTCTTCGCCACAACGGACGGCGAGGGCGGCTCTTCTTGGGATGCCCTCAACCTGTATCACGCGCCCGGCCTCATGGGACCCTGGCGCGCGCACGATATGAACCCCGTCCTGATCGATGCGGGTTCGGCGCGGCCAGCAGGGGCAATGTTCCGGGCTAGCGGCAATCTCTGGCGGCCGGTGCAGGATTGCCGCGCGGGTTACGGGGCAGGACTTGGCTTTGCACGTATTGATCAGCTCGACGAGCTTGGCTTCGGCCAGACGGTGGTGCGGACCGTTCGGCCGCCCCCAAACTCAGGATTTTGCGGGGTGCAGGCGGTTGACGTCTTTGGGCCGAGGCCGGGTGGAGGATAGAGACCGGAGCCGCCCGTTTCCGGAACCGTCAAGGGCGGCCCGTTCCCATCTTGGCCCGGGAACAACAATCAGGTAGAAGCACGGCCATCGGGTCCGGCGGCATTCGGCTGGGCCACGCACCGGACGCCGGCTTAGCACAGTGGTAGTGCACCTGATTTGTAATCAGGGGGTCGCAGGTTCAAATCCTGCAGCCGGCACCAATGATTTCAGTCACGACTGTATTTCCGGTGGCCTACACCGGATCGCTGCCAATCATCTGGCTACCAGCCAGATCGCTTTCTAGGCGCGTCGCGGATTGGAAACTTCGCGAAGCTTGGCTTCGTCACGGTCATAAATGTAGTTCGTCGAAGTTCCTTCGGAGACGCGCTCGATTGCGTCTTTGATTGCGGTCAACAGCACGAGGTACCACGCGCGGGACGGGGGCGGTTGAAGCGGTCGGGGGACGCCTTCCTTGGCAATGCCGAGCGCGAACGCGGGTACGGACACTGTCGCGCGAAGAAGGGGCGACAAATTGAAGGCTCGTTTGGAGTGTCACATAAGGACTAACTCCAGTTCTGCGGCCGCGTGCTTGCTCTCCTGATGATTGATGCAGAATGACGGCCCACCCACGACATGTGGGTGGGCCCATCAATTCGGGTTGCCTAGGCGACGATTGAGAAGTCGGTGTTTGCGAGGTCGAGCGCCGGTTCGAGGACAGCGAATTTTATGGCCGTGCCGGCACCAGTGCCGTCGCGGTCGTAGAAGAGTTCGCCCGTTGCATCATCGAAGATGATGCGGTGGGCGAGTGTCGTCGCCGCCGTGCCCATCGTGAAGGCGTCGACGCTAAGATCGCCGACCGCGCCGGCGTTCCGGAAGATCTGCAGGCTGAGTGCGATCGTGTCCACACCGGCCTCGAAGTCTGTGATCGCGTCAAAGCCTGACGCCCCACCAATGCCGGTATTGAACAAGAAGGTGTCGTCCCCGTCGCCACCCGTGAGCGTGTCGCTGTTCCATCCACCAGAGAGGGTGTCGTTGCCAGCACCACCTTCGAGAACGTTGGCGGCTGTGCTTCCCACGATCGTGTCGTTGAATGCGCTACCAATCGCATTCTCGATGCCCGCGACGCGGTCTGCTCCCTCCGTGGCGGACACCGACGTTGCGAGTTGGAGGTTTAGAGCGATGCTGCTGCCAGCACCCGAGTAGTCGACTGTATCGATGCCGTCACCGCCGCGGATCACGTCATTGCCGGTCCCGCCGATGATCGTATCGTCACCCTCGCCGCCGTCGAGGATGTTGTTGTTTCCATCGCCGCCGTCGATAAGGTCGTTGCCTTCGCCGCCGTAGATCACGTCCTTGCCGCTGCCGCCGATGATGATGTCATCGCCCGCATCGCCGTCGAGGAGGTTGAGACCATTGCCACCGAGGATGGTGTCGTTGCCATCGCCGCCCGAGACGCGGTCGGTGCTGTCTCCGGCATCGATCAGGTCCGCGGCCGCCGTCCCAACCAGATTATCCTTGCCGGCCGTGCCGATGATCGCTTCTTCGAGTACCGCATCGGTCCGGAAGTTGAGGTTCTGGATGCGGGTGTCGAGCGTGATGGCCGTGTCAGCCTGGTTGTACGCCGTTTCCGGCGTCCCGAAGTTGGCCTGCAGATATTCGGAGAGCGCCTGCTGCTCGCCGAGGATGTTGGCCGGTACCACACCAGCCGCCGTAAAGGTCAGCGCCTCGTCGACCGGGGCCGACAGCGTGCCGTCGTTCAAGAGGAAGCGGAAGTTCTCCCCGTTCGCCTTGATCGGATAGCCGTCGCCGCCGTTGGCCTGGAAGTTCGACGTGACCATCGTGATCTTCGCCGGCACGACTGGGGCGAACGCCCCGTTCTCGAAGATGCGGGCCACGACTGTGCCGTCCGCATCAATGAGGCCGATCGACGTGATCCGGCTGCCTGCCGGCAGATCGGGATCGTAGGCGAACGACACGCCACCCACCTGCGGGAAGCGGCCCTGGTTGCCGAGCGACGCAACACCGTGCTCCAGGATCGCCTTCAGCCCCTGCGCCGTGGTATCGAACGCCATCAGCCCGTTGTTGAACCGCAGCGAGTTCTCCACATCGAGTTGCGAGACGCCACCCTCAGGCTTGCCCGCATCCGGGTTGGCCAGCGGCGGGTTCTTGGCCCCCGAGCCGACTTCCACCGAGCCAATCTGAGCGCGGATGCCGCCACCGTTCTTGATCCCGACGATGAAGCTGCCGTCGTCGCCGAGTGCGCTCTTCATCGCCGCCACAGCCGAGTCGGCCGTGAGGTTGCCGAGGTTGGTCTCCTGATTGCGAACAAGATTGCGCTCGCCCTCCAGGTACACCGTCGTGAAGCCGAGAACGTTGCCATCCTTGGCCTCGATGACGGTCTGCACCGCATCCGTAATCTGCTGGACGCCGTCGCCCTTCGTGCCGGCAGCAAGCGCCGTCGATTCCAGATCCGCGATGCTGTCGACGTCAGCCGGGTCAAGACCCCACGCCTCGGCAACGTTGTCGACCGTCGAGGCATAGGCGCCGTTGACGTTGTTATCGAGCAAATCGACCAGGATCTCGCCGTTCGCGTCGAAGTCGACGACGAGGCGGCCGAGGTAGGTGTACTCGTTGTCGGTGTTGACGATCAGCGTCGGCTTCCCGTCGGCACCGGCCGTCACAATCGGGTAGGTGTCCGCGAAGTCGGCCGCGTGGCCGGGGAACGCTACCGCTTCGTCGTTCTCATCGCCCAGGCGCGTGTTCGAACCGGCTGCGAGAATGATATCGACGCCCGTCAACAGCGGTGCCAGAGCTTTCTCGAACTGGATCTGCTGCAGATGCGCCATCAGGATGATCTTGTTGACGCCCTGACTGATCAGGTCGTTGATCACCGGCTGCAGCTGCGCCGCCAGCAGCGCCATGTCGTTGGTCTCAGACCCGTCGCCGGCAAAGCCCTTCACTTCCACGTTGCCGGTTGACGAAATCGATTCCAGGATCTGCGTCGTCACGCCCACGAGGCCGATCGTTTCGCCGCCCTTTTCAACCACAGCCGACGGAACGATCTTGCGCGCAAGGCTGGTCACGTTCTCAAGCCCGCCCGTGCCGACCGTCTCCTGGTAGCGCGCCGAGATGCCGCCGTCCGCCGAGAAGTCCAGGTTCGCCGACAGGTACGGGAACGCCGCGTCGCCAATCACGTCCGAGAATGCGTTCGTGCCCAGATCGAACTCGTGGTTGCCGATCGTCGAGGCCTCCACACCAATCCGGTTGTGGATCTCGATGTCGGCCGCGCCAGGGTTGTTGCCCTTGTTGTGCGTGGCCGCAACCGACGCATCCGTGCCAGCCGCCAGGAACGGACCCGGCAGGAAGTTGTCGCCACCCGCAAGGATCAGCGTGTTGGCATAGTCGTCGTCGAACCCGTCGACCAAAGCCGCCAACAACGGTGCTGTGCCCGACGCAAGCAATCCAGCCTCGCCGTCAGCAAAGTGCAGTAGCTGGAGGGTGAAGTCGATCGGTGTGGTCAGCTGGTACGCCGTCACACTCGACGAAACTTCGTTGGAGACCACAAGCAGGTCGGCGCCTGTAGGGCTATCTTGGGCTGGAATGAAGAGCAGGCCTTCCGGGCTCACGTCGCCAAGGTTGGACGCGATGCTCGAATAAGTGACCGACTGCGGGTTGGTGATATCGAACAGGAGCGTCGCGTTCGACCGCTCAAGACCGACGAAAGCATAGGTCCGGCTGCCGATCGTGCCGACGGCGATGCCTTCCGGCTCGGGACCCTTGTTGTCGGAACGACCGTCATCAAAGAACGGCGTATCGAGAGTTGCGATAATGCGCTCAACGGCGTCCGCCGAGTCGAAGACGATATCGCCGTTGCCATCGAGGATAGAAAATGACCGGCCACCGAGCATGACGAGCTTCTCTGCGCCGTTCACGCCATCAACATCACTGTCGGCGCGAAACACATTCAGGCGTCCAAGGTTAGCGGCGAGCTTGAGCGTCGCTTCGCTGGCACCAAACACAGAGTCGTCGAGGTCGAGTGCTCCAACGCGCACCGTCTCATCAGGTGCAAGAAAGTCATCGCGGTCGTCGCCCTCGTTGGCGATAACAAACAGGTTCTGCCCGCCCGCCTTATAGGTAGCAATCGAGTCCGGCATGTAGAGGCCGAACACCGGCTGTCCCGTCTTCAGTTCCGAAAGAGCCGGATTAGTGCCATCCTGGTCCGAGAAGTCGGCCAACAAGGTGCTGAAGTCCTTCAGGCCGAGACCGACGATATTTTCAAAAGTGCCGGTCGCGATGTTGAGGATTGCGATGGCATTGTTTTCCTGCAGCGTGACGTAGGCCTTCGTTCCGTCCGGCGTGATAGCGATGTATTCGGGTTCAAAATCCTGCGCCGCGGTCTTGCCCGCGGCGATGCGAACGTCTTCCGCGCGAAGGTCTGCTTCAAGCCCGTTGAAGGGAGTGAATGTCGCTGTCGACACTGTTGCGCTCGCGACGCCGTTGGCGAGATTGATGATGCTGACAGAACCTTCCGCGTCGGTCCCGTTCGCAGCCAGCTCGCCCTCATTAGCAACCAGAACCTTCGCGCCGTCCGGCGTGAAGGTGACCATGTCAGGGTTGGCGCCGACCGTGACCTTGTTCAGATAAGTCCCGTCGGAAGCATTGAGGAAAATGACTTCGCCCGGCAGGGTCTTGTCGGGGTTGATCAAAGAAATAGCCACAATGCCGTTTTTGACCGCGACACTGGAAGCGTTGTTCGAAATGCCACCGAGACCGGTTAGGCTGACGGGGCCGGTGCCAATGAGAACCGGCGCTGCTGGGTTGGTCATATCGACGATACGAACGCCAACATCGCTGGTGATGAAGATCCGCTTGCTCGCTGGATCGAAAGCCGAGATCTCGGCATTGCCAGCACCGTCGAAATCGATCGTGCCCAGAGCGGAAATGGTCAGCGCATTGGTCGGCGTGGTCGTCAACGTCATTGGTACCCTCCGAAAATGAAGCAGCGCGCCATCCGCGCGGAGCCTGCAAAATTCGAGAGGTTGCTAGAGCCCGTACGTAATGAGTTTGTGACGGCTTGCAGCCGTGTTGCGAAAAAAAGACGGCTGCCGGTTATGAGTCTGCCATGGCACCGTCACACGGGCCGCCTGACCTACGCTGTCGCGAATATTTCATACATGGCGGATATCGAACGCGCTCCAATGCGTTCGTGAGAGTGTTACGAGGGAGTGATTGATGGCTGGATCAGCTAGTGCGCTGGCGTCGAATGCGGCGCATGACAGCGAAGCAACACCACAACTTCTGGCTGCCCTCGGAAACGAGCGTATCCGTGTTCTGGGACAGATTGTGGGGCTTCTCACGCGCTCGGCTGCGCATCAAAACATGACGATCGCCGACATCAAGACGGGCCTTCTGGCTCCGGTGATGCTTGGCCAATACATGCTTGCAGGCCGCAGCAACGATCACGCCACAGGTTCCGTCCCGGTGACCGCCCTCATTTGGGCCCGTGTATCGGATCAGGTTGATCAACGGCTCACGCAAACCGCATCCGCTGCTATCGACCTTTCGGCCGAAGAATGGCGAAGCGGTGATATCGTATGGCTGACGGAGGCCGTCGGCGATCTTCGTGCCATTCCCGAGATGATCGAGCGCTTGCGCGCGACTGATCCTAAAATCTGCGCCATCCGCGTCGCCACACCCGGAGCGGATGGCAAGATCGCCGTTCGCACGCTTTGATCTTACAAAATGGGAGCCCGGTGCCGAGGGGACCCGTCCTCGGTGGCGGCCAATAGCAGCGTGGTTTAAACTCAATGCAACGCGGCAACAAGGCCGGCTCGCTTGAACCTCATCCGCTGTCCGCGGCGTTTCGGCGCTTCCGGTGGGCCTTCGCTACAGCCGGCCTGTTCAGTTGTTTCGTAAACCTGCTTATGCTGAGCGGGCCCCTTTACATGATGCAGGTGTACGACCGTGTTTTGACCAGCCGGAGCATTCCGACGCTGGTCGCTTTGAGTGTTCTCGTTCTCGCGCTCTACGTGATTTCCGGGCTGCTTGAGCACATCCGGTCCCGGTTGATAGTGAGTGTCGGTAACGCGATCGAGCAAGATCTGCGCCGTCCGGTCTTCTCACGCATGCTGGACAACGCTATTCGCCGAACCAGCGATTCTGGAACGCAGCCGATCCGCGACCTCGACATGGTCCGCCAATTTCATGCCGGACCGGCTCCATTCGGCCTTTTCGATCTGCCTTGGGCGCCGATTTTCCTTGCCGTCACATATCTCATTCATCCCGTGCTGGCGGCATTGACAGCAGCGGGCGCCCTCATCTTGTTCGCGATCGCGCTCATCAACGAATTCGCTGTTAAATCCGGCAGCCAAATTGCTTACGCGGCGCAGGTCGAAGCCAACATGATCGCCGAGCAATCGATGGTGGCGTCGGACGTCCTGCATGCCCTTGGAATGAAGCAGTCGTATGCCGACGTCTGGGAAGATAGGCATCGCCGTGCGGTCGAGCAGCAGCGGCACGCGGCTAACCGTGCTGGCATCTTCTCCTCAGCTTCAAAGACCGTTCGCACCGCTATGCAATCCGCCGTGCTGGGCGTCGGGGCCTATTTGGTTCTGCAGTCTGAGATGACCGCCGGTGCCATGATTGCGGCGTCGATCATCGCTGCACGCGCGCTGGCACCTGTCGAGCAGGCGATTGGGAATTGGCGTACTTATTTGAGCTACAGGCAGGCAAAAGCCCGGCTTCGTCAAATGCTCACCCCGAACGTGGGTCGCAGCGGCGAACCCATGCGCCTGCCGCGCCCCGCGGGCCACCTGCGGCTCGACGGCGTAGCCATCAGCGCGCCGGGCGCCGCCAAGCCCCTGCTCGTCAATCTCAACTTTGAGCTTCGTCCCGGTGACGGATTGGGAATTATTGGCCCGACGGGTTCGGGCAAATCCACTCTCGCGCGAACCATTACAGGAATTTGGCCGCAACTCGCGGGAACGATCCGCCTCGATCAGGCGGAAATCAATCAATGGTCGGCCGAACAATTCGGACGCTATATCGGCTATCTGCCGCAGGACGTGACACTGCTCGGGGGAACAATCGAAGCGAATATTGCTCGGTTCGATCGAGATCCCGACCCCGAAGCAGTCATTCGCGCCGCCAAGCTGGCTAACGTTCACGATCTTATTCTTAAGCTTCCGGACGGTTATAATACGCGCATCGGCACGGGCGGGCTCGACCTTTCCGGTGGACAGAAACAGCGGATCGCCCTTGCCCGTGCGCTTTATGGCGATCCTGTACTTCTGGTGCTCGACGAACCCAACGCTAATCTTGATGCCGATGGCGAGGCCGCACTGAGTACCACATTGGCAGACATGCGGGCGGCGGGTGCAGCGGTCATCGTCGTGGCGCACCGGCCGAGCGCGATCAAGTCGATGAATTTGCTTTTGTATGTGCGCGATGGGCGGCAGGTCGCATTCGGTCCAAAGGCTGAAATGCTCGCAAAGCTCGGCATGGCCGGACCCGCTGATCGCGGCGTATCGTTGAGCGTGGTGGGCGAGTGAAAAAGAACCAACCAGCCGAAGGCGACGTGCTGTTGCGGTCTCTGCGGCGGGCAACGTGGGCCGGGATTTTTGTCCTTACTCTCCTTCTTGGGGGGGTGGCGAGCTTTTCGGTGCTGGCGTCTGTCTCGTCAGCCGCAATTGCTCCCGCCGTCGTCGCCGTTTCCGGGCACCCCAAAAAGGTCCAGCATCTGGAGGGTGGAATCGTCTCGGTCATCGCAGTTCGAAACGGTGACGCCGTAACGTCCGGCACAGTCCTCATGCAGTTGGACGACACCGAAGCCTCGGCAAACTTAGAAATTGTCCGGCGCAAGATCGACGAGCTGCATGCGTTGCGGGCGCGGCTGAAAACAGAGATCGACGATTTACCCGAGCCGCCCTCGCCCGCGCCTGAGTTGATCAAGGAAGGCGGGCTCGACGTCGAGGACATCTGGAACGAGCAGCGGCGGATATTCCAATCGCGCCGCGAAGCGCGTTTGGGTCGCGAGAAGCAGTTAAATGAACGCATTTTGCAATTGCAGCAGGTCACGATCGGCCTCGCAGCCCAGCAACAGGCCCTAACAAAGCAGATCGCACTCATCGATGACGAATTGTCCGGATTGTCCGAACTCGAAGCCCAGCAACTGGTACCGAAAACGAAAATAGCCTCTGTACGCCGCGAAGCTGCGCGCCTCGCCGGCGAACATAGTCAATATCAAGCCGAAACGGCCAAGACGAATGTGCAGATTTCGGAGATCAGGCTGCAGATCGCCGAGCAACGCCAGCAACACCTGTCCGAGGTTCTGGACGAGCTGCGCGACACGGAGGCCAAGCTGGCTGAAGCACGCGAAAAGAAGATCGCGATGGAAGCGCGCTTGAGCCGCATGACCGTCGCCGCGCCGCAAGCCGGCATCGTCCACAAGTTGACGGCCCATACTGTTGGCGGTGTTGTGGCCCCGGGTGACGTGATCATGGAAATCGTCCCTCAGGGAGAGGAACTGGTCCTGGAGGGGCGGCTCGACCCTGCTTACGTCGATCAGGTCGCCATTGGCCAGCGCTGTGGTGTGCGTCTCGTTGCGCTCGATCACATCAAGACGCCCGAGATCGAAGGTATGGTCACTGCGATAGCGCCCGACGTCCGCTCGGACGGTCCAAACGGCCTGCCCTACTATTCCGTGTCGGTCCGCCTGGAGCCCGATGTGCAAAGCCGGCTGCCAGCGCGGCTCGTTCCTGGCATGCCGGTCGAACTCCTCATCAAAGGACAGGACCGAACCGTTCTGAATTATCTCGTCAAACCACTGCTCGATCGAATCGCGCACACCTTTCGTGAGCATTGAAGTTTGAATTATCCAAGCGGACGCTCGAATTGGTCGCGACGCAGCGACAGACGATGCAAAGCTGCTTGCACAATTTGAAAATCGTCATATCGACGGTGCGCTTGGAGGTTTCCGATGCACTCACTCGGGTCCAATCCTTAAATCGGCGATGCGTTGCCGCAACGGCGCCATACCTTCTTCGATCTCGGCAAGCGTGAAGCGCGGCGTGATATGCTGGGGGCAGTTCCAATCGAATGCTTCGATTGAAATGAGAATTCCCCGCTCTACCTGCGCCCCATACTCGGGCATCGAAAGACGCTGGAGTGTCTCCTGGTCGTTGGCGTCCACCATGCGGGCACGGCCGAGGATCTTGAGGCGTGCCTGGTTTGGATAGTCCATCAGGAACAGTGAGACGCGGTCTTCAGTCTGCAAGTTGCCGACGCTCACGTACTGCCGGTTGCCGCGGAAATCTGCAAAGCCGATCGTTTTGCCGTCTAGCGCGCGCACGAACCCGGCAGGGCCGCCGCGATGCTGGATATAGGGCCAGCCGGTCTCGCTGACGGTTGCCATGTAGAAGCTGTCGCGCGCGGCAATGAAGCCGGCTTCACTCGGACCAAGTACGTTATGATGATCCTCGCCAGATTCCATTCGGGCATACGCGCGGCGGCTGCCGTTTCGCTCCTGCGCGGCCTTCACCTTCGGCGTGAAGGCCAGTTCTGCAAACTTGTGTCCCATGGCGGGTGCCTTTCGATTTTCGTGTCTCTCATCTCAGAGCCCCAGATCGCTGAGGCCGGGATGGTTGTCGGGACGGCGTCCGAGCGGCCAATGGAATTTTCGATCGCTATCTGGAATGGCCAGATCGTTGATGCTCGCGAAGCGCTTTTGCATCAGACCTTGCTCATCGAATTCCCAGTTCTCGTTTCCATAGGAACGAAACCACTGGCCGGTCGCGTCGTGCCATTCGTAGGCAAACCGCACGGCTATTCGATTGTCTGTGAAAGCCCAGATCTCCTTGATCAACCTGTAGTCCAACTCCCGCGCCCACTTGGCGGTCAGGAATGAGATGATCTCGCTGCGCCCATTGGGAAACGCTGCGCGATTGCGCCATTGGCTATCGGGCGTGTAGGCGAGGGCCACGCGATCGGGATCACGCGCGTTCCAGCCGTCTTCAGCCATACGGACCTTCTGGATCGCTGTTTCAAGAGTGAACGGTGGAAGGGGCAGTCTCATTTGATCTCTCCTGGTCACGATTGGATATGGATGCCGGGCCGGACCCATCGGTAACGTGCCTGTCGGGTCCGGCAAGCTCTGCGCAAAGGACTACTTCTCAGCTTTTGATGCCGGCAGCTTGCGGCCGAGGAAATCGCGGATCAGCGCCGCCATTTCGGGGCCGTTAGTCTCAAGCGCGAAGTGCCCGGCGTCCAAAAGGTGCAGTTCGACGTCCTTGAGGTCGCGCTTGTAGGGCGCGGCTCCATCGGCGACGAAGATCTGATCGTTCTTCCCCCACAGCACGAGCGTGGCTGGCTGGTGTTTGCGGAAGTAGGCCTGCCACTCCGGATAGAGCGGAATGTTGGTCCGGTAGTCGTAGAAGAGATCGAGCTGGATTTCCTGATTTCCGGCACGATCGAGCAAGGCCTGATCGTGAGTCCAAGTATCAGGACTGACGAGCGTGACATCGGGAACCCCATGCGTGTACTGCCACTTCGTTGCCTTCAAGGACGTTAACCACCGGATGGCCTCGCGGTCTTCATCCTTGCCGGATGCCCAGTACTTCTGAATGGGCTCCCAGAATTTCTGAAGACCTTCATTGTAGGCGTTGCCGTTTTGCACGATCAGAGCGGTGACCCGTTCAGGATGCTTGGCTGCGATGCGGAAGCCGACCGGCGCGCCGTAATCCATGACGTAAAGCGCATAGTGCGAGATGCCGATTTTTTCGATGAGGCCGTCGACGAGCTTTGCGAATGAGTCAAACGTGTATTTGAACTGAGATCGTTCAGGTGCGCCACTCTGGCCGAAGCCCGGATAGTCCGGAGCGATAACCCGGTACTTTTCGGCAAGGGCCGGGATGAGGTTGCGATACTGATGCGACGACGTTGGAAAGCCGTGCAGCAATATGATCGCCGGGGCATCGTCGCGGCCAGCCTCTCGATAGGCGATCTCTACTCCTCCGATCGTGACGGTTTTGTAGCGGATCTGAACGGCGGCAGACGCTGTTGCCGATCCATACTCTTCGGCGGATGCCACGCCGGTGGTCCAGACGGAAAGTGGCAGAGCAACCGATGCGAGCAGAACGCTGGCGCGTAGGGCCTTTAGACTAAGCGTTGCGTGACTCATGACGTCCTCCATAAGAATGCGGATTGATCGGCGTTGATCGGCTATGCGGCTTTGAGAGCGCTCACAGCGGGAAAATCGACGATGGTCCCTGCCACCTCGTTGACGTAGTTGGTCAGAGTGTTGAGGGCGACATGAGCGATGATCTCGATGATGTCTGCCTCGGTGAGGCCGGCTGCACGAACCGCTGAAAGATCGGCCTCGCTGACGTGACCGCGTGCGGAGATAACTTTCGCCGCAAAGACGACGGCGGCATCGGCGTTGGCATCTGAAGAGCGGCCACGGCGGTTCCATTCGATCTCGCTGTCGCTCAACTTGGCGACGTTCTTGCCGATGTAGGTGTGAGCTGCGAGGCAGTAACCGCAGCCGTTGAATTCAGCGACAGCCAGCGCAATGCGCTCGCGGGTTGCTGCATCGAGCGAGCCCTTTGCTAAAGCGCCGTTGAGGCTGAGGTAGCCTTCGAGGGCGGCGGGGCTGTGCGCAATGGTGCGGAACAGATTGGGCACGACGCCAAGCTGCTTCTTGACGGCGGCGAGCTGCGGCTGCGAAGCGGCCGGGGCGGCTTCGACGGTGGGCGCATCAATTCTGGGCATGGAAAGTCCTCCAGGTTTGTGTGGGCCAGAGGCAGAAGGCCAGTGGCCCGGGGAACATGCGCCATGGCGGCATCCGGAATAATATTCTATCTATGGAACTAATTGTTCCATTTCGTGGAATTATAGAATGGATCGCTTCCAAGAGTTGAAAGTCTTTGTCGCCGTCGCCGAGACCGGTGGGTTTGCAAAGGCGGCAGAGAGGCTGGGCAGTTCTCCACCCGCTGTCACGCGCATCATTGCTGGGCTTGAGCAACGCCTCGGCACGGAGCTCTTTGCCAGAACGACACGGCGTGTGCACCTGACTGAAGCTGGAAAGCTATTTCTGGAACGTGCGCGAAGTCTTCTTTCAGACCTCGAGTCTGCTGAATCGGAAATCACCGGCGAAGCGCGCATGCCAACCGGACGATTGACCATCACGGCATCCGTGACATTGGGGCGCTCGATGCTGCCACCTGTCGTGATGGGCTTTCTCATTGCGCATTCGCGCATCACGGCGAAGGTGCTCTTGCTCGACCGGGTCGTCAATCTCGTAGAGGAAGGCATCGACGTAGCGGTCCGCATTGGTGAGCTACCCGACTCGTCTCTGATCTCCCGCCAAGTTGGCGACGTCAGACGAATTCTTGTCGCAAGCCCCGGTTATCTCACGCAGCGCGGCACACCGAAGGCAGCGGCTGATCTCAAGCTGCACTCGATTATTGCATTCACGGGTCTGATGCCGAACAACGAGTGGACTTATGTCAACGAGAGGGGCGTCAGTCGCGTGACACTCCAGCCGCGCTTCGAGATCAATGACGCGACGGCCGCAATTGCAGCCGCCGAAGCTGGGGGCGGCATAACAAATGCGCTGTCGTACATGGTTGCAAAGCCGCTCCGCGAGGGACGCTTGGTGCCCGTGCTCATGAACGTGTGTCCCCCTCCTGTCCCGGTACAGCTTGTATATCCGGAAAGCAGGCTCGTCGCACCCAAGGTCCGCGCCTTTATCGACTACGCGGCGCCGAGACTTCGTGCGGCGCTGCAGGAGGTGGGAACGAAGACAACAAAGATAAGGCCGTAAGAAAGCTCGGCACAGCGCTGAGAGCGTTAAGCGCGATTAGTAGATGGCATTGCTGAAAGAGGCGCCGCACCGCAGTGATGATGCGACAGTCATTTCTGGTGACGTGAGACTTGCCGGCTGCCGGCGGCTTCATTTTTTGCGCGGCAAGTTACGCGTGCACATGATCCAGTAGCGATTCCGGCGGCTCTACCGTGAGGAAGCGCGGCCGACGCAAGCGGGCACTTAGCATGAGAGCGCCGCTCGGGCTTCCGAGCGTTGGAGCCTAGACTTCGTCTCGACGGTTCCGCATTCTGGTGATCGTGAACGCCTTAACGCGCGAATGTCTGGGGCTCGTCGCCGGCACCTCCCTATCGGGAGCCCGCGTCGCGCTCGAGTTGGACGCCGTGATCGCGCGGCGGAAAGCTAGGCCCAGAACCTGCGTCTCTGACAACGGCACCGAACTCACCAGCATGGCGATCCTCAAGTGGGCCAAGGCCACCGGCGTCGTCCGGTAGTACATCCAGCCCGCCGAGCCGCAGCAGAGCGTTCATCGATCTGACCATCGCCGGCCGTGCGCGCACCCGGCGGAACCATGCTGGAACGAGCGCGTTTTCTGAGCAGACGACGACGATGCGACAGGCATGGTTGTGCACGTCCTGTTGAAGCGCGCACACGTGGCGCGGGCCGATATGTGTCCGCTGTGCAGCCGTGCCTTGGAAACCCAGGTTTATGAAGGAGTTCCCAGCATGAACGATTTGCCCATCAACCGGCCTGTCGGATCGGATACGGGTGGCCGGCCCAGCATTCCGCCCGATGAGTTGCACCGGGAGCACGACTTTCGGCGCGATGCGGGGGCGATCCGCAGCCGTGTGGACAGCCGGCCCGTTGGATTGGGGACCGCAATCGGATTCTTCGCGGCGTTGCTGTTCCTGTTCGTGATGGCGGCGGCGGTGGCGCAATTCGCCGTGCGCGGCGATCGCAACGCCGGTAATGCACCGGCCGTGCCGCCTGTGACGCAGGATCAGACACCGGCTCAGCCGTCTCCGCCGGCCGATGGTAACCCGGCTGGAAACACGTCGCGCGATGCGGTGACGCCATAGCCCGGTGAAAACATGCGAATGAGCGATTGACCGGCCGGGACGGGGACCGGTCAATCGTGAACGCTAACGATAGAGGGGGGGGTCAATACGCAAGGAGGAATTGCGATGAAGATCCTAACAATGACTGCGGTTGCTGCCGGCTTCATGATGGCAGGTCCGGCGATGACGTCGGCGCAGACGACCGCACCGAGCGGACCCGCACCGGCAGCGGGCGAAACAAGCGACCGGACGCCGGGAACGAAGACGGAAACACCACTTTCGCAGCGGGATAAAACCACGACCGCGCCAGCAGGTTCGACTGCCACGCCGCCGAAGCCCGGAACAACGTCGGATCGGACACCGGATGGGACGTCTGATCAGGGTGCGGGTGGTTCGTCTGCGGGTGACGATGACAGCGTGAAAGGCAAGACGACAACCGGCGACGATATGAAGACGCCCGGCAAGTATTAGCCGCTGACGGCAATACATGGACCGATAGAAAAACGGGTTCGATCCGCGTGATGGATCGAACCCGTTTTGTTAAGTGCATGCGCGAGGCGCATCAGATCGTCAGCGTGCCGGCCTTGGCTGCGGCGTAGCGATCGGCGATGACTTTCCAGTTGGCGACGTTCCACCAGGCTTTGAGGTAGTCGGCGCGCTTGTTCTGGTATTTGAGATAGTAGGCGTGTTCCCACACGTCATTGCCGAACAGGACGCGCTTGCCTTCCATGAGCGGCGTGTCCTGGTTGGGGCGCGGTTCGAGGGCGAGCTTTCCGTCCTTGTCAACGGTGACGAAAACCCAGCCGGAGCCGAAGACCTTGCCGCCGGCGGCGTTGAACGTTTCCTGCAGCTTTTCCATGCCGCCGAAGTCGCGGTCGATGGCGGCTTTGAGATCGCCGTCAGGACCGGGGCCGCCGGGGGCGCCCATGATCTGCCAGAACATGGTGTGGTTGGCATGACCGCCGCCGTTGTTGCGCACGGTGGTGCGGATCGCTTCGGGCACGTCGTTGAGTTTGGTCAGAAGTGTTTCGAGGGGGAGGCTCGCCAATTCTGTTTTGCCTGCCAGCGCGGTGTTGAGGTTCTTGACGTAGGCGGCGTGGTGCTTGCCGTGGTGTATCCCCATGGTGGCGGCGTCGATGTGGGGTTCGAGGGCGGCGGGGTCGTAGGGCAAGGGTGCGAGTTTGAAGGGACCGTCGGGGTCGTTGGCCAGAGCGGGGATCACAAAAGAACCCAGACCCGCGGCAACGGCGGTCGCGGCTCCTGCGGTGAAGAGGAAAGTCCGGCGCTCGATCATGGTCAATTTTCCTGTGCTAATGGCGGACGGGTAGTGTGGCCAATCAATGCGGTCATTCGGGGACTTAATGCTAACGCGGGGCTGATTCAACCGGGCCGTCCGGCGGATTGTTCCGATTAGGACCCGCGCTCTTCGGCCCCATTGTCACTGTCAGCCGGCCGCCTTTAGCCTTCAGGGTTATGATCGATCGTTTTCATGCGCGCACATGGGGACTGCAGCAGTGGTTATGGCTGATGCTCTTGGCCTGCTTTGCGCTGCGGTCGCTTGTGGTGCCGGGATATATGCCGAGCATCGCCACCGGGTCGAACAAGCTGCTGAAACTGGCGATCTGCACCGCGCAGGGTGTGAAGACGATCTCGGTCAGCGACAGTGATCCGCCGCCCGATGGCCATGGCGCGCCGGGCACGAATGAGGATTGCGGATTTGCCGGGCTGACGCAGCTGGTCCAACTGACCCATCCCGACGCGGTGTTCGGCGCCACATGCGCGCTTTTACTGCCAGCCGCATTTGTTTTCGTCGTGCCGCGCGAGCCGGTGCGGCGCACCGGGCCTACGCTGGGGTCGCGGGGACCGCCGGCTACGGCCTGAGTGAGAACGATACTTTCCAACGATCCTTGATGTACCGCGTTCGGGCCAATGCCCGGTCGGTTGCGTCGCGCAGTGCTCCGTCATGGAATGGCTGCCAGGGACATATCATTGGTGCGCCACTGCTTTGAGCCGGCGCTGTTTGACTGGGACGTTGAACGTGACTGCAATTCAGACGCGCTCTTTTCAGAGCCTTGACGACGATCTGGCGCGCGATAACGGCTTCCATGCCGTCATCACGCCGGGGCAAAGCCTCGACCGGCAAGCCCACCGGTGGCTTTGCACGGGGATCGTGGGGTTATCGGGTCTATTTCACGCGATCTATATCGTGCTCGGATTGTGGATCATCGCTGCCGTTCTGTTTCTCACCACGGTTGCGCTGCTCACGCTGGTGTTCGTTTTCCAGGGCGGACTGCGGCGGTGTGAACAGATCGACATCGAGAACGGTGAAGTTGTCGTAACGCGCTTTCGCCGGGACATGCTCGTGTCAAAGACGGCGCTGCCAGAGAGCTCGGTTGAGATCGAATGCGAGCGGGACCCCGAATACGGACTACTGCGCATCCGGCTTGTACAGCGGGGGCGGGCGGTGGAGATCGGGCGGGATCTGTCGCCCGCGGAGCGCGCCGACTTTCTCGAAGCGCTCAGGCAAGCGATGAGACTGCAGGGGATGCCTATGCGGGTGCGCACGCTGCTATCTCCATCCGGCGCATAGCCGGCAGGAGACAGCTGCGGATCGCGCCGCTCTGCGTCATGCGGGAGCGTCTTCGACGAGATCGGCGAATTTGACGAGGATGGCGTTCAACTCGGTCTGGGGCACTTCAAATTCCCAGCCGGCTGTACGTGCGGTGAGATCGTCGGCTTCTGCCTTGGAGGCGCCGGTGCCTGTCGCCGTCATGCGGATCCAAACTTTGCTATCGTCGCCGCGGAATTCGATCGTGGGCTTGAAGCCATTGTCGGTTTCGAAGGTCGCGCGGCCTCTGACCGGGAGACTGCCGGCCTGGCCTGCCTTGCGGACCTGACGGAATTCCACGAGGCTGATGGCTTCGGCGACATCGTCGACGGCGCTCACGTATTTCAGCTTCTTGCCGGCGGGAATGGCGGCGAGTTCGTGCTGGTTGCCGTCGGCGGAGCGCTTGATGTCGATGGGGGCTTCGCCCTCGCGCTCGATGCGGATCGACGTGATCGATTTCACATCGCGATCGATGAGGCGGGTTTTGACCCAGTCGCGGATCGAAAGGCTGACTTGGAGCGGGCGGTCGGCGAGCCAGGTTTGATCATCGCCGGGGCGGCGAACGTAGGTGCCGCCCTTGGAGGCTTCCATCATGTCGGTGGCCGGGCGACCGAGAACGACTTCACCCAGGACGCCGCCCTTTGCATCCAGCATGCGGAGGAGACGGGCGTTGCTGCCGGGCGCGGTGTGGTCGCCAAGACCCAGGAGGTCGTGGCGATCCTTGAGAGCGGTCTTGCGCTCGACGAGACGGGCTTCCGTCAAGGCGACGACCAGCTCGCGGGCCTTGGCTTCGTCGACAGGGTAGCCTTCGCCGGACGCATAGACCCACCTTCCGTCTTTATTTGCGATGCGGACGGTTTCCTTCTCGCGGGTGATTTCGATGGCAGCGAGCTCGCTGCCGCGGGCGGCGAGGCCCGGCAGCATGGCTTGGCTGGACGCCCTGTCATCGGATGTCCACGGCACGGCCGCAAGATACGTCACAACAGCCAACAGCAAAGAGCCAGCGGCGGCGGCGGCGAGTGTTGCGAACTGTTTCGGCTTCATGCGTCGATCCTCCCTGATCCGCTGTTTCAGCTGCTCTTGCGGCGACCGGCGCCGCGCAGGACGGTGTAGCCCAGGCCACCGAAGGCGATCATCAGCGGCACGAGTGCGATATTGGCGAACTTGAGCCAGCCGTCGAGGCGATCGATGTCGCTGCGCAGCGCGCGCTTGACTTCGCGCAGTTCGCGCCGGGTTTCGAGCATGACGGTGCGGAACTGTTCCATCGCGTCCCGTTCCTTCTGGGACATGACGATGCCGGAGGCGCCAGAGGATTGGAGTTTGGCCAGTTCGTCCTGTGCCGACTTCAGGCGCGCTTCGAGGGCCTGCTCCTTCTCGCGGAACTGGCGTTCAGCGTTGCGGCGCAGTTCCTCAACCCAGGTGAAGGGACGTTCGTTGACGCCGCGGCCGCGCAGCGCAATGAGCGCGTTGCTGCCGGAGAGATTTTCGAGTGCACTCAGCACGAGGGCGGCGTTGTGCGCGGTCGGCATGACCGCTTCCTGACCCAACATCTCTTGCCGGCTGACCCAGAATTGGTCGGCGAGCATGTCGGCATCGGCGACGACGATGGCGTTGACGGTGCCGGACTTGACGAGATCCGCGCCGGGCTTGGTGTCCGTCTTGGCTTCGGCGGACTTGGCGGTGTCCGCGCTGTCGCCCTCTTTCTTTTCGGGCTCGGCGGCGGGTTTGCCGTTCGGGAAGGCGGTCTTGGCTTCACCGGAGAGGCGGGCTGCGAGCGTCAACTCTTTGCCCCCGGGGGTGTAGGCGCGCAAGAGACCCAGCGGATCGGCACCCATACCCATCTTTTCTGCGCCGATGATGGCTGCATCCGTGCTCGTCTTCAGGAAGGGTTGAACGCTGGTGGTGGCGCCGTCCGCTTTTTCCAGAAAGCCGGACGAGGCGACGTTCAAGACTTCGATGCCGGCGGCGAGCACGTCGTCCTTGTTGATGTTGCGCTCATCAAGGCCGAGCCAGGCGACGAATTCGGTGACGGAGTCCTGCTCGCGGCCGAACTGCACGCGCCGGGCGTGGCGGATGTCGGCGGCGACTTTCGTGCTATCGAATTTCACGCCCCAGTTTACGAGCACTTTGGCGAGACGTCTGCGGCCTTCGCCTGGGGCTTTCAGCATTGCCAGCTGGTTGGTCTCGGTGACCGGATCGATAAAGACGAGGACCTTGCCGCCCTTCAACGCGTATTGGTCGATGGCAAAGGCTGCCTCTTCCGTGAGGCCGGTGGGCTGCACGACCATTAGCACATCAATGCCGGACGGGATCGAGGACACGGTCTGGGACACGTCGCGAACCTCGAAGAGTTCGCGGATCTGGCTCATGATCATCCATGGCTTCTGGGGCCGCTTGCCCATGGGCGTTTCGGTTTCGCCGCCGTCGAGGGGCAAGCCGGACATGAGACCGACAACGCGCTTTTTGGGATTGGCCAGATTGTAGATGAGCTTCGTTACGTCGTACTCGAGGAACGTCTCGCGGTCAGGGGCGAAGAAGGGAACGACTTCGGTGGCATCGGTCGAGTTCGTTGCCACAAGTCCGAAGTAGCCGACTTCGCCTTCGGTATTGAGGCGCACGCCGCGCAGACCGGCCGCGACCGCGCGATCTTCGGCGTCGGAGAAGGGTTCGGGATCGAGAACGGCGAGTTGCAGTTTTCCGCTGGAGAGATCGCGGTACTGCTCGAAGAGCGCTTTGACGCGCTGGAAGTAGCGGGACTGTTCGGGGGCAAGTTCGGCGAGGCGGCGGGAGAAATAGAGCCGCGCCGTGATGGGCTCATCGATGCTGCGCAGGATTTCGCGCGTGCCGTCCGAGATTGTGAACAGACGGTCTTCGGTCAGATCGCCCTTCACGTTCTTGAACGCGATCGCAGAGATGAGATTGACCGACAGAAGGATGATGGCGCCCAGACCCAGGCCGGTCCAGGCCATACGGCGCCTGCTCATGCCGCCGAGATAGGCGGCAGGATCGGTCCAAAATCCTTCGCGAGGCTTTAGCGCTTCAGAGTTGGTGTTTGCTGCGTTTGTCATGACGCACCCTTATTCGGCTTTTTTCTGATCGACGGCGATGCCGGTCGCGAACAGGAAGAATGTGATCACCGAGAGGAAATAGACCAGCGTCGGGGCTTCGAGCACACCGCGCGTGATGCGCTCGAAGTGGGATAGAACGCTCATCGACGAGATTGCTTGCGTGACCACTTCCGGCAGCCACGCCTTGACGGCGTTCTGCACCATTTCGAAGCCGCTCATGGTGAAGAGGAAAGCGATGGTTGCGGCGATGATGAAGGCGATGACCTGGTTCTTGGTCATGGCGGAGACGAAAGAACCGATCGCCAGGAATGCGCCGGCCATCAGGAAGGAGCCGAGATAGCTTGTCAGGATGACGCCGTTGTCGGGTTCGCCCAGCGCGTGGACCGTGATCCACATCGGGAACGTCAGCACGAGGGCGAGGCCGATGAAGGCCCAGGCGGCGAAGAATTTGCCGAGGATCGCTTCCATCGGTGAGACGGGCAGCGTCATGAGAAGTTCGATGGTGCCAGACTTGCGCTCTTCAGCCCACAGCCGCATGGCAACGGCTGGAACAAGGAGAAGATAGAGCCAGGGATGGTAGGCAAAGAACGGTGCAAGGTCGGCCTGTCCGCGATCGAAGAAACCGCCAATGTAGAAGGCGAACGCGCCGGTCAGCGCCACAAAGATCGTGAGGAACACGATGGCGAGCGGTGTGGAGAAATAGGCGGCGAACTCGCGCTTGGCGATGATCCAGGCGTTGTCTAAGGTCTCACGCATTAGAGGCGCCCTTCCCGTTGGTCTTGCGCTTCAGGTCGTCGGATGTGGTGATTTGGCGGAAGACGTCGTCGAGGCGTCCGCGCTCGACGTAGAGTTCGTCGATGGGAATTTGCTGAGCGCGCAGGAGGGCTGCGACGTCGGCAGCTTCCAGGGCGCCGTCGCGGGGCAGCGCGCGAATGTGGGTATGGCCGTTGGCTTTGCCCAGAGTTTCGACGCCGGCGACAACCTTGGCATCCTTCAGCAAGCGGATGGCGGCGTCGGAGCGTTCGGCCGGCACGCGAATGGAAACGGCGCCGTGGTGGCGGATGCGAAGGAGCAGGTCTTCGGCGGTGCCATCGGCGACGATGGTGCCGCGATTGATAACAACGGCGCGGGAGCAGACGGCTTCGACTTCTTCAAGAATGTGAGTGGAGATGATGATGGCCTTTTCGGCGGCCATCGCTTTGATGAGTTCGCGGACGTGGTGCTTCTGGTTGGGATCGAGGCCGTCAGTGGGTTCGTCCATCACCAGAACGGGGGGATCGTGGAGGATGGCTTGGGCAACACCGACGCGGCGCTTGTAACCTTTGGACAGCGTTTCGATGGTCTGGTCGAGGACGGGTTCAAGGCCGGTTTTTTCGACGGCGGCGGCGATGCGCTGCTTGATCTCGGCGCCGCGGTAGCCGCGAATTTCTGCGATGAAGCTGAGGAAGGCGCGTGTCGTCATTTCAGAATAGGAGGGCGCGCCTTCAGGAACGTAGCCGAGTTTCGATTTCGCCAGCTTGGGAGTTTCCTGGACATCATGACCGCAGATCGTCGCGCGGCCGCTGTCGGGCTCGAGGAAGCCCGTGATCATTTTCATGGTGGTCGACTTGCCGGCGCCGTTGGGGCCGAGGAATCCTAGGACTTCGCCCCGTTTGACGGTGAGGCTGATGCCGTCGACCGCGGTGATCTCACCGAAGGTTTTTCGCAATTGGTGGGCTTCAATGAGCGTGCCCATGGCGTCCTCCCTCGTCGTGTTGGCGTCATCGTTTAGTTGCGGCCGCGACCGGCGAATTTTTGGCAGCGACATAATGCAACGGCTGGCAGTTTCAAGAGGTGACTGCCAGTATCCGGATTAAGAATTGGAAATGACGGCAGATCAGATGTTTGCGGAGCGGGACGCGGCTCCCAGGCGGCTTGTTTGAGAGCGGAGAAGCCGGTAGGGACTACTCCTATGGCCGGGTTTGACCGGGCCCGTTGCTGCCCTCTTCTGGGACCCCCCTTTTTCGATGCGATCCCCCTCCCCGCCGCCGATCCTGACCGCCGCGCGTGACTTGCTCGCGCGCTATGACGTTCTGTTCTGTGATGTGTGGGGCGTGATCCATGACGGGTTTCGCGCTTATCCCGGCGCGATGCGGGCGCTGACGGCGTTCCGGCGCCAAGGCGGGACGGTCGTGCTGGTGTCGAATGCGCCGGTGCCGGCGGAGCGGGTGGCCGAGATGCTGGTGGATAAGGGTGTCGGCGGTGAGAGCTATGATGCCATCGTGTCGTCGGGGGCGATCGCCCTGGAGCACGTGGCGGAGAAGGCGTACCGGTCGGTTTATGTGATCGGGCCGCGGGATCGCGATGCGGCGTTCATGAACAAGCTGACGGCCCGGATGGTGGGGATGGACGAGGCCGAGGCGATCGTGTGCACCGGTCTCAACGATGATGTGACGGAGACGGTGGCGGACTATGCCGGCGTGCTGGAGCAGGGGCGCGATCTGGGATTGCCGTTCGTGTGCGCCAATCCGGATCTCGTCGTGGATGTCGGCGGACGGCATTACGTATGTGCGGGGGCGCTCGGCGAAGCCTATGCGGCGCTCGGCGGCGAGGTGTATTGGGCGGGCAAGCCGCATCCCTCGGCTTATGAGACCGCGCTCGCGCGGGCGGAAGCGATCCGGGGTAAAGTGGTGCCGAAATCCCGCATTCTTGCAATCGGGGACGCGATCAGGACGGATCTGAAGGCGGCGGAGTTGGCCGGTGTCGATGCGTTGTTCGTCACGTCGGGGATTCACCGCGCCGAGACGATGACGGGGGCGGCGGTCGATCGGGATAAACTTGCGCAGGCGTTGGGACCGGGATCGCCGCCGGCGGTTGCGGCCACAGCGTTGCTCGATTGGTGAGGGACATGCTTTTTCGCACGACAGACCTGCAGCTTCTGAAGGAGGCCGCCGACAAGCGGTCTAAGAACTCCGATGTTTCGGATGCGGTGTCGGGGTGGTTCGAAGGGCGCGCATCGCTCGACGTGCTCGATCTGCACGCGGGCACGGGGGCGACGTTGCGAGCGCTGGCGCCGCTGCTTGCACCTGATCAGGCGTGGACACTTTATGCGCGGGATGCGGCGGAAGAGGCGCTGGCGCGGGATCATCTGACGCGATGGGCGCCGGCGGCGCAGGCGACCGAGGACGGTCTTTTCATCGACCGGCAAGGGCAGAAGATCGCCGTGCGGTTCAAGTTGCACGATGTGGTGGCTGCCGGCGGAAAGCTCGCTGAGCCGGCGCCGTCGCTGGTGGTGATCGACGACGATCTGATGCGGTACTCAGCGATTGCGATCCGGATGCTGGTGGCAATTCTGGCGGACAGGCGATCCGTGATGCACGCGCGGCTCATTTACGATGGGCGGCTCAAACTGATGCCCCATCATGCGGCGGATGGAGCTTTTACGGCGGCGCTGCATCGCCGCTTCATGCGCGATAGCGGGCATGGCGAGGCGATGGGGCCGCAGGCGGCGAATGAACTGAGCGAACAACTGCGGCTGTCGGACTATTCCGTTATCGAGGGGCCGAGCCATATGCACCTGCGCGCGGCGGAAGCGCCGCTCATTCGCGCGGTGCAGAAGGAATTGGCCGAGGCGCAGCGGATCGTCGCCAAAGGTCATGACGTCATGATCGATGCGTGGCTCGCCCGGCCGCGCGCGACGCTTGAAATCAGCCAAACCGATCTCGTCGGCGTACCGACCTAAGTTCTCCGGACAGTTTCCGATGCAGAAGACCGCGCCGCCCGTTCTGACGCTCAGCCAGATTTACACACGTGTGCTCGGCTATCTCGCCAGCGAGCGCGGACTTGCCATTGCGCTTGCATCGGCGAGTGTCGTCATCGGCGTTATTCAGCTCGCCGAGCCGATCTTGTTCGGACGCGTGGTGGACGCGCTGTCGACGGGATCGGGCGCATTTCCGCTCATTGGCCTGTGGGCGGCGCTCGGGTTGTTTGGCATCGGGGCGAGCGTCGTGGTGGCGGTGATCGCGGACCGGCTAGCGCACCGGCGGCGGCTGGCCGTGATGGCGGATGCGTTCGAGCGGGCGATCACGCTGCCCCTTAGCTATCACGCCGATCGTGGGTCGGGGGCGGTGGTGCGGGCCATCAATTCGGGGGCTGACAGCATGTTCTGGCTGTGGCTCAGCGCGATGCGCGAACAGTTGACGGCGATCACGAGCATTCTGCTGCTGGTGCCGACGGCGATTTCGATGGACTGGCGGATGGCGCTTATTCTGGCGACGCTGGCGGTTTCCTACGTGTTCATGAACCTGCTCGTGATGCGCAAGACGCGCGCGGGGCAAGCGGCGGTGGAGCAATATCATTCGCAGGTGTCGGGGCGCGTCGGCGACGTGATCGGCAATGTGACGGTAGTGCAGAGCTACACGCGTCTGGCAGCGGAGGCGGAAGCCATGCGCGGGCTGATGGGGAACCTGCTCAACGCGCAATATCCCGTTCTCACTTGGTGGGGCATCCTGACCGTGCTGCAGCGGGCGGCGGCGACGATCACCATGGTGGCGGTGTTTTCAATCGGTGCGGTGCTGGCAGGTCGGGGCGAATTGACTGTTGGTGAAATTGTGAGTTTCGTCGGGTTCGCGGGGTTGATGATCGGCAAGCTGGATCAGATTTCCGGGTTCGTGATGAGCCTCAACCGGCAGGCGCCAACACTGCGCACGTTCTTTGGGCTCGTGGATGAACCGGACGCGATTGCGGAGAAGCCGGGCGCGATAGACCTGCCGCCGGTGCAAGGCGATGTTCGCTACGAGGGCGTGACGTTCCAATTCGCCAACAGTGCGCAGGGTGTTTTCGACATTACCCTGCACGCTGCGCCGGGCGAGACCGTGGCGCTCGTCGGGCCGACCGGATCGGGCAAGACCACGACGCTGTCGTTGTTGCAGCGGCTGCGTGCGCCGGAAGCGGGGCGCGTTCTGGTCGATGGGCAGGATATCGCGGATGTCACGCTCAATTCGCTGCGGCGCTCGATTGCGGTGGTGTTTCAGGATGCGGGGCTGTTCAACCGCTCGATTGCGGAAAACGTTCGGATCGGACGGCCGGATGCCAGCGATGCCGAGGTTGAACGCGCATGCCGGTTGGCGGAGGCGCATGAGTTCATCATGGCCAAGCCGGGTGGCTATGCCTACGTGATCGGCGAGCGCGGGGCGTCGCTGTCGGGCGGGGAGCGGCAACGGCTGGCGGTTGCGCGTGCGATCGTGAAAGACGCGCCGATCCTGATTTTGGACGAGGCGACGAGCGCGTTGGATGCAGAGACGGAAGCCAAGATCAAGCGCGCGCTCGACCGGCTGCGGGAAAACCGCACCACGTTCGTTATCGCGCACCGGCTTTCGACGGTGGCGAACGCCGACCGCATTTATGTTCTCGACATGGGGCGGATCGTGGAGACAGGGCGGTTCGTGGAATTGGCGGAAGGGGAACGGTCTCTTTGCGCGCATGGTGGCGGAGGGCGGGTTCACCGTGCCGAAGGAGCGGGAGTGAGGGAGTGCAGCCTCCTTGAGTGGCTGCTTCGCGAGCAAGAGCGGACTTCTTAGCGTTACGGCGATTGGCCATAAGTGCCACTAGCCAGATGCGGATCATCAAGCCGCCTTTGCTTCTCAGGTATCAAAAAAGGCGCAATGTGCTCACGACATGAAAAGGCTCAAGCGAATTTATACGCCGAGTGGGCAGGTATGCGAGCACACCTCATTGAGTCCTGATCATTCTGGGCGGAAAAGCAGAATCTCGCTTTAGGCCGCCCGACAGGCTTTAGCTCGCCGCCACCGACACCCGGTTATTCGGCGGCACAATCGCACTTGATGGATCGTCGACTTTAAGCGATCCATCCGGCCCATTGGCGAGAATGATTTCTTTGGCGACGTATTCGCTGCTGAACGACGGCGTCAGCTTCTCCCGATAGTATTCCTCGAAGCGATTGAGACGAAGCTTCATCTTGTACCCTTCGATCTTTTTGAGATCGTCGTCGGACAAAATCTTGCTTTCACTCAGCTTGGCGACTTGGCCATCGATCAGATCACGCCGCCGGTCGAGTTCGTCGTTGAGATCGAATAGCGATTGAGGTGCATACAGCGGTAGCGACGACACCATGCGCTCTAACACCGTATCGTGGATAATCGCATGGGGCGGCACCTTGCGCGGCCGGTAGTTGAACGCGTGGCTGAACGAGAGTTGGATTTGGCCAAGGGCGTCCGGATCGACCACGTGCGGATCGAGATCCTGGCGCTTCCAGTGCTCGAGCTTATCGGCTTTCCAAGCCACGAGATGCAGTCCCCAATCCTCCTTGCCGGCGGCCTCTTTGGTGTTGCTGTAGCCGCTACTTATGCGGCGCAAAAGGAAATCGAGCGTGACATCCGACAATCGGTCCGTCGCCCAGCCGCCGCCGATGTTGGCGTGATCGCCCGCAAACCACACCTCGATGATTCGCTCAGGACGGTTTGGATCTGGATCCATCAGCGTCGGCTCAAACTCCTGGCGGCGCTCGTCAAGTGCCACCATGTGATAGGCGTGGCGAACATTCTCCGGCACCGACATGTCGCGGAACAGATTGATCTGCTGCAAGTTGACGCCGCCGATCGTCTTGGCGATGCCGAACGAGCCAACCGTATCCCAACAGCCAATGGCCTCTATCGGGACCGGCCGCTTGTCTTTCGACGTCCATAAAGTCCGGTGTTTGCCGAAGAGTTTGATGGTCCAAACTGTGCGCGGCGCGCCGCGTGCATCAATCGCCCGCGCAAGTAGCCGTGTGATCGCGGCCCCTCGGCTGAATCCAAAGATGAACACCCGATCGCCGGGGCGGTACACACGCACGAGATCGAGGTAGGCCCGCTCCACAAGGTCCTCAGACCCCAGCCCTGCTGCCAGCCCAAAAAATCCCAACAGGGGGTCGTTGTCGAAATAATTGCCGACACCTGCGTAATAGAGGCCGATCTGTTTGCCATCATAGCGCTTGCATAGGGATGCGTTCAGAAGGTCGATCGGTTCGAACATCTCATCCTTGTCGGACTTTAACATCCGAAACAATTTGTAGACGTTGGTTGTGGACGCGAAGCCCTGCTCGACCTGATCGGGATTGTTGCTCGTGCCGTCGATACAGATCACAATATTTTTGGGCTTCTGGTTGGTCCATGCTCCCGTATTTCGGAACAGCGTGTAGACGAGGGGCAGGCCGAGGAGGATGACCTCCCATTTGAAGATCAGGCCTGAAAATCCTGTCGAAAGGATCGACCATGTTGAGCGCGGTGGGAGCTCCGGCAGACGGACCGCGGACTTGGCCGTTGCGCCGGGCTCATTGCTCTCTGGGATTTGTGGAGGTATCGCCGGCGGGTTGTCACCTGAATCCCGCACGAGTCGAAAACCGGCCTTGCCCCAATGACCGTCCGTCATCGGCGCAGCATCAAGCCTCAATTCTCGCGGCAATTCGTTCAAACGCCCGCCGATCGCTTTAGCGACTTGATTTGTGCAGGGCTCCTCCGCCATCCCGTCCGCCCGCCGGCAGGGATCGATCCATTCTGAGAGATTGCCGTGCACATCGTAGAGACCGAAACCATTTGGCTTTAACCGACCAACATGGCGACCATGATCGGCGCCCGCGTTACCCCACCAGCCGTATTCTTTAAGTTCGTCCTGATTGCTGCCGAACGACCAAGCCGCATCGGCCGCAGCATCTGCACGGGCCGCGTAGTCCCATTCCTGCCGTGATGGCAACCGGTATGAGGCGCCCGTCTGCTGGCTCAGCCATTGCGCATAGGACTTCGCTTCGTCAAAGCTCACCTCGATCGCTTGACGGTCAGTCCCTGTCGATGTCGGCCGCTCCTTCTTCGAACAGAAGCTGGGTGCCGCGTTCTCGCAAGCAGCCCACTCTCCGTAGGTCACCTCGTAGAGTCCAACGTAGATCGGCGCAGCCCGGCCAGCTTCAAGGCGCGCAAGCCCTGGGCAATGCGCCTCGCCGCAGTCCCGCCAGCCAGCTGATGCCTTGCCCGCTTTTTCATTCTCGCGGGCCGCATTGGTGTCTTGAATGCCCTTCATGTGAGCGTCGAGTTCGGGCGAAGATAATGGGTCCCACGTGGCGTAGATGAGGTACCCCGCGCCGATGAGCAGAACCGTCAAAACCCAGTTATGAATATTGGGCGGCAAACGGCTGATGCTCGAGCCATGGCGCCTCAGACGGTAGGCCACGAGCAGAACGACAATCTGGGCCAGCAAGAAAAACAATAGCTTGCCCGAACTCGGCATCGGGTCGCCGCCGATGCTCAATTTCGGAAATAGGCCTGAAGCATTGATTGCCAAAAGAACCGCGAACGAGGCCAGGAACCAGTAGGTAAACTGGCGCCGATAAATGAGACCAGCAAGACCGGGAATGAGCGAGTAGAGGGCGATCACGCCGGCCGTGCCGACAACCTTCTGGATGATGTCGATAAAGTCTCGACCGAGGATCTCAAGATAGGCCTTGAAGAGCGGGAACACGACCTCGCCGACAAAGCGAACCGGATGCACGCCAAATTCGGACCAGAAGGCGGTTCTGAGCGTGTCGTCCTCTTCTGAGAACATGTCGCCTGCCCGCGTGAGGACATCGCTCGCGGTCGGGTTGTTGCTTTTCACGTCGAAGAGCGTCGCGATCTTGCTGTAGTCCGACGGCAAGGCATATGCGACGAACAGCAACGCGGTGAGCGCTAAAAGTATTGCAGGCAAAAGAGCCGATTGCTTACGAATGGTCAGCGTCGACTTTTTCGCCGACGGCGTGGCCTTGGTGGTCATACTCGTCCCCCGGTCAACCCCGTACAGCATCCAGCGGCGATCACCGGCTCCAATGCACCTTGAAGCTGTAGTGGCCGACTGTGAATGCGAATTGAAAGCAAGCCCCCCCGAGCCCACTTAGGCTACCAACGATGATTTCTGATGTAAACCAGGATTCCCAAAGCCCTACGGCGTGCTGAATTTCAAAGCGTCTTTTCGGTAGAGGAAAGTCGCTTAAATTAGCGAGACTGGGGCCACAGTCCTCATTCAGAATTGGCATTGGAACAACAGCGACAAGCATTTCAGCTTCGCGCAACGCAACAATTTTGTGACGCGCTGGCGCGATATCCGCTCTGGGTCATTCACGTCGATTTGGATGATTGGTCGAAGGACTGGTGGGGGTGGAGAGCGGAATAGGCCGGTGTACGGAGGCCTCGTCCCCTAAAGCTCGTGGGCCAGCCGCTTCCGCTTCGTTTCGAGGTAGGCCTTGTTGTGGGGGCTGGCCTCGACGATCAAGGGGATGCGTTCGACGACTTCGATACCGGCGGCGATCAAGGCTTCAATTTTGTCGGGGTTGTTGGTCATCAGCCGGATGTGCGTCAGACCCAGGTCCTTCAGGATCTCGCCGGCGAAGGCGTAGTCGCGGGCGTCGATGGGCTGGCCCTGTTCGAGGTTGGCGTCGACCGTGTCGAGGCCTTGGTCTTGCAGGGCGTAGGCCTTGATCTTGCGGAAGAGGCCGATGCCGCGTCCTTCCTGGTAGGGCAGATAGATGAGGACGCCGAGCGGTTCGGAGGTGACGCGGGCGAGTGCGGCCTTGAGCTGGGCGTGGCAGTCGCAGCGGAGCGAATGGAAGACATCGCCCGTGACGCAGCCGGAGTGGAGGCGCACGACGGGGATGGCGTCAGCGGCGGGGGTCTGGCGGTGGACCAGCGCGACGGCCTGGGTGTCGGGTTCGCAGCCCTGGTAGGCGTGGGCTTCGAGCGCGATTTCGCTGCCGCCGAACTCGATCGGCAGCATGGTTTGGGCCGACCAATCGATCTCCAACTTCGCCGATTTTAGTTCCCCGAGGGGCATGCCGATCTTTCGGGCTGTGTTGTGGGCCATTGCCTCACCGTTCTGCGCTGGAGCGGGCGCCTCTGCAAGCCCTTAGACCTTGATACGGGGCAGGACAACGGCGGTATGGGTGCGAAGTTGACGCGGGGGAACCGCTGCGGCCGATGGCGGGTTGTTCCGGCGGCCTGGGGCGGGCATCGTGGCCCGGTCACAATCGTGCGGCACACCGCATTCTCTGAGCTCTGACCCTCCCCGGACGCATGCGCTTTCTCCTCCTCTTCACCTTGTTTGTTCTTTCCGCAGCCCCTGCGGCGGCCAACCCGGTTCGTGAGGCAGCGCCGCGCTCGCCCGCGGCCATCGAGGCGGCTGTCGGCAAGCTTCTCGGGCGCATGACGCTGAAGGAGAAGATCGGACAGTTGCATTTCCCATCGCTGGCCTTCCCGCACGAACCGCAGATCGAGGCGGTGCGGCGGGGCGAGATCGGGGCGATGCTGAATGTCGTCGATCCCCGCTACATTAAGGCGTTTGCGGCAGCGGCTCGGGACTCGCGGCTCGGCATTCCGATGCTTTATGCGATCGATGCGATTTATGCTCTGAAGATCACCTTTCCGCCGCCGCTGGCGTGGGCGGCGACATGGCGGCCGGACTTGGCGGAGCGCGCATCGTATGAAGTGGCTCGCGAGGCGCGCGCGGTGGGCGTGAACTGGACGTTCGCGCCGATGGTGGACGTGTCGCGCGATCCGCGGTGGGGGCGGGTGATCGAGGGGGCGGGCGAGGATGCGTTTTTGGCTTCGGCGTTTTCGGCGGCGCGGGTGTCCGGCTACCGGCGGGGGGGATTGGCGACATCGGTCAAACATTTCGTCGGATATGGCGCGCCGGAGGGTGGGCGCGACTATACGGGGACGGAGATCTCGACACCGGAATTGCTCGACCGGTATCTGCCGCCGTTCAAGGCGGCGTTGGAGGCTGGCAGCGAGACGGTGATGGCCTCGTTCAACACCATCAACGGTGTGCCGGTGACAATGAACCGGGCGCTGGTGACGGATCTTCTGAAGAAGCAGTTGGGGTTCGACGGGTTCGTCACCAGCGATTTCGTAGCGATCGGGGAACTCGTGAACCACGGCGTGGCGCGGGACCTGGAAGAGGCGAGCGTGCTCGCGTTCAAGGCCGGCATCGATTTCGACATGGCGAGCGGCGGGTACGACTTGTATCTGGCCCGCGCGGTGGCCGATGGGCGGATCAAAATGGCTGCCATCGACGACGCGGTGCGGCGCGTGCTGCGGGTGAAATACCGGCTTGGGCTGTTCGACCAGACAGCGGCTGACTTCGACGGCCTTCCGCGTGCCGTGGACGAAGTGGCCGTGCGCCAGAGCGCGCGCGAGGTGGCGCTGGAAAGTTTCGTGCTGCTGAAAAATGAAAACGCGGCGTTGCCATTGACGTCGGCCACCGGGACGATTGCGCTGATCGGCACGAGTGCGGACAGCGCGCAGCACGATCATTCGTGGTGGGGGCCAGCTGGGCATCAGAAGCCTGAGACAGAGACGCTCCGGGCGGCGCTGGAAAAGCGTATGCGGCCGGGGCAGACGTTGATTTTCGAACCTGCGTTTGCCGATCCGTGCGGGCGGGAGTTGAAGGACAAGGCGGCGGCCGTCGCGGCGGCCAAGCGCGCGGATGTCGTCGTCTATAACGTGATTGAGGATTGCGAGATCCAGGGCGAGGGCGTGTCGCGCGCGAAGCTGACGTTATCGGGACGGCAGCAGGAGATGCTCGATGCGCTGGCCGCGACGGGCAAGCCGATTGTTCTCGTGGTGGAGACGGGGCGGGCGCTGGTGCTGGCCGACGCAGAGCGGCAAGTGGATGCGATTTTGATCGCGTGGCATCCGGGGACCGAGGGGCGCACAGCACTGGCGGAAGTGCTCACGGGTGAGGTGTCGCCATCGGGCAAGCTGCCGATGACGTTTCCACGTTCGGAAGGGCAGATTCCCATCTCGTACAATCTCCTGCCGACGGGGCGGCCGTTCACCGGGAGCCGGTACACAACGGGATACGTCGATGAAAAGCAGACGCCGCTTTACCCGTTTGGGCACGGGTTGACGTACACGACGTTTGCCTATGACGAGATCGTGCTGTCGGAGCCGAAGATGACGGTGCGCGGTGAGATCGACGTCGATGTGACCGTGCGGAATACGGGATCGCGGGCGGGCAGTGAAGTGGTGCAGCTTTATACGCGGCAACTGGTGGCGAGCCGGTCCCGGCCGGTGAAGGAGCTGCGGGCGTTCGAAAAGATCACGCTCAAGCCGGGGGAGTCGCGCACGGTGCGCTTTCGCCTTAAGGCCAAGGATCTCGGCTTTCACGACGATGCGGGGCGGTATCTCGTGGAGGCTGCGCCGTACAAGGTGATGGCCGGGGGAAGTTCCGATACGGCGCTGGCGACCGACTTTCTCATTACGCGCGAGTGATGGCGAGGCGGGCGAGTTCGATTTTCGGGCAGCGGTCCATCACCACAATCAGGCCAGCTTCGGCAGCGCGGCGGGCGGCTTCGTCGTTGATGACGCCGATTTGCATCCAAACGGCTTTGAGGCCGAGGCGATCCTTATTGGCGATCGCTTCCTCAACGACGGCGAGGGCGGCATCGGAGGCACGGAAAATGTCGACGATGTCGGCGGGGGCTGGCACGTCGGCCAGCGTCGCGACAACTTTTTGGCCGAGGATTTCGCTGCCGGCTTGACCGGGGTTGACGGGGACGACCGTGTAGCCCTTGGCGATCAAGCGTTCCATGACGCCATAAACGGGACGATCAGGTTTGGGCGAAGCGCCGACAACGGCGAATACGCGGGCCGTTTGCAGAAGGTTTTTGAGGTCTGCATCGCTCGGGTTGGCGAAGGCCATGTCAGCAGCCCTTCCAGACGGGGTCGCGCTTTTCGAGGAATGCGCCGATTCCTTCAGCAGCGTCGGCTTTCAGCATATTTTCGACCATAACCTGTGCCGCGAAGTCGTAGGCTTGGCCGAGCGGCATATCGATCTGGTCGTAGAACGCCTTCTTGCCGATGGCGACGGTGAGAGGGGACTTGGATGCGATGATGCGGGCCATGTCGAGAGCTGTGGCGTAGGCCTCGCCCTTGGCAACGATGCGGTTGACGAGGCCGTATTCGGCGGCCTCCGCAGCGCCCATCATTTCGCCGAGCAGCAGCATTTCCATGGCGCGTTTGCGCGGCACGTTGCGGGCGAGCGCGACCATCGGCGTGGAACAGAAGAGGCCGATGTTGACGCCGGGCGTGGCGAAGCGGCTGTCTTCTTCAGCGACTGCCAGATCGCACGTGGCGACGAGTTGGCAGCCGGCTGCGGTGGCGATGCCGTGGACGGCAGCGATGACCGGTTTGGGACAGGCGACGACGGCCTGCATAAGTTCGGCGCAGCGCGTCATCGTTTCGGTGAAGAAGATGCGGCCGCCGTCGGGGGCGTCGCGGTGGGCAGTCAGTTCCTTCAGATCGTGGCCGGCGCAGAAGGCGGGACCTTCGGCGGCGATGACGATGGCCGCGACGGTGGGATCAGTGCCAAGCGTGGCGAGTTCGCCATGCAAAGCGGCCATCATGGCGACGGAAAGTGCGTTGCGCTGTTGCGGCCTGTCGAGAAACAGCACCGCCACACCGGGCTCCGGCCGCTCGACGCGCGCCGGCGGCCGGTCAATACCTGCGTTGCCGCTCATCACTACTCCCGAGGTTATTTCTTGTCGTCGGGCTTGGGCTCGGCGGCCGGAGGCGCGCTGCCTTCGGGCTGGCTTTCGCCTGAGCTGTCAACGGTCAGCTTTTCCAGATCGGGCTGGTACTTTTTGACCACCTCAATGTTGGACTGGAACTGGAGCGGCTTGGCAGCGGCGATTTCCTGATTGAGGTCTTCGATGACGAGCTTCTTGTCGTCGTCGGGAATGGAGGCGTCGGCTTTGATGTTCTCCAGCTCGAGCTTCATCTTTTCGACCGGGTCGGTGTAGTCGCCGGTTTTGGGATCGAGGCCGTCGAGGACGATCGAGATGTTGGCGCCGACGATTTCCATGTCGTTGAAGTCGGCGAAGCCATGCTTCTTGGCGATGTTGTCCAATTCGCCCTTCAGGGCGTCGTCCGGCTTATCGCCGCCTTCCAGAAGCTTGGCTGACAGAGGTTGCAGATCCTTCTGTGCGGCGATAAAGCCGCCAACCTGCTTATCGGTCAACTCTACCTGCTTGAGCTCCTCGACCTCCTGGGCGGCGAGCGGCCCGGACCACACGACGGCAGCTAGCCCCACCACGGCCGAGGCGAGCATGGCAAGCCCGCGGTTCAGAGTGGTGAACGGAAGACGGGGGAGGATCATGGGTGGTCTCCGGACGAGGAAGGACGAAGGCTGTATAGCTGACGCATCGAGGCGGTCTGATGACCTAGGACTAAGACCGTATTAAGGATGTTCGGGGCGCGGGACCAGACCACTTGCGGGCAAGATTGGTTGCGACGAAGAACTGGTCCGCTCACGGGTATTATATTACCTTTTTATTTGGTATTATAATACCTGCTCGATATTTGCCTTGGTTTTCTTGATTTTTCTGCGCGATCTGAGCGGGATTCGGAGCGATTGTCACTTGACGACTGCGCCAACCTCGCCGTATTGCCCTTTCGTCCGGGCGCTAGGCCCGCATGCGCCCGTCTGGGCGCTTCCGAACTCTCCAGGCTGGAACCTGACACCATGAAAACCTACGTCGCCAAGCCCGGCGAGGTGGAAAAGGGTTGGATCGTGATTGACGCCGACGGTCTCGTCGTCGGCCGTCTCGCCGCCCTGATCGCCACCCGCCTCAAGGGTAAGCACAAGGCCATCTATACGCCGCACGTCGATTGCGGCGACAACGTCGTCGTCATCAATGCCGAGAAGGTCGTCTTCACCGGCAATAAGACGGTCGACAAGGTCTATTACCGCCACACCGGGTATCCGGGCGGCATCAAGGAAACGACGCCGAAGCGTCTGCTTGAGGGCAACTTTCCCGAGCGCGTCATCACCAAGGCCGTCGAACGCATGCTGAAGCGCGGTCCACTGCAGCGGCAGCTGATGCGTAACCTGCGCGTTTATAAGGGCGCAGAGCATCCGCACGTGGCTCAGAACCCGACCAGCGTCGATGTTGCGTCGCTCAACCGTAAAAACTCGAGGGCCTAAGTCACATGGCAACCGAAGCAAAGACGCTGAGTGATCTCGGCGCCATCAAGACCGCAGCGCCCGCCGAGGCGCCGGTGCATGTGCAGAAGCTCGACAAGCTTGGCCGCGCTTACGCGACGGGCAAGCGCAAGGACGCGGTCGCCCGCGTCTGGATCAAGCCCGGCAAGGGCGTGATCACGGTGAACGAGAAGGACTACACCAAGTACTTCGCGCGCCCCGTTCTGCAGATGCTTCTCAAGCAACCGTTGAACGCGGCCAGCCGTCTGACGCAGTACGACATCCGCGTGACGGTCGCCGGTGGCGGTCTCTCCGGTCAGGCTGGCGCAGTGCGTCACGGCATCTCCAAGGCGCTCACCTACTTTGAGCCGGAGCTGCGCGGCGTTCTGAAGAAGGGCGGCTTCCTCACGCGCGACAGCCGCACTGTCGAGCGCAAGAAGTACGGCCGCATGAAGGCCCGCCGCAGCTTCCAGTTCTCGAAGCGCTAAGCAGCGCCTTTCAGCGATATTCAGACAGCCCGCTTCTCTCGAGCGGGCTGTTTGTGTTTTGTCCGGGGCCCTGCTTGCCGGGAGACGCGCAGGGTGCCACATAGCCCGTGTCATGTGGATCGCCTATTGCTGCGATCAAATTTGGCTCGTTCAGCCAGCCTTTGGGGAGTTGCGACATGGATCTGCTGGCAGGGGCCGGATCGATCATCGATACCGTTGTTACCGATATCGGACTGCTGCTGTCGCCGGACTGGTGGCAGACGCATTGGGTGGCGCTGTTCAACATCCTGCTGATCGACCTGACGCTGGCCGGTGACAATGCGATCGTCGTGGGGATGGCCGCGTCGAAGGTTCATCCCTCAATGCGCGCGAAGGTGATCTTCTGGGGGATCGCGGGCGCGGTTGTCCTGCGCATCATGTTCTCTGCTGTAGCGCAGCAGATGCTGCAGGTGATCGGACTGACGCTGGCGGGTGGGCTGCTGCTGCTGTTCGTGTGTTGGAAAATGTACCGTCAGATCATGGACGGGGACGAGCACTCAATCGAAGAGGTTGAAGCGGGGCTCGCGAACACGACGACGACGGGAGGCGAGGTGCCGTTCTGGTCGGCTTTGTGGACGATCATTCTGGCTGATCTTTCGATGTCGCTCGACAATGTATTGGCAGTCGCAGGTGCGGCGGGGGAATCGACGCTGGTGCTCGTCATCGGTCTGGCGGTGGCGATCATCCTCATGGCGGTGGCCTCGACTTACATTGCCAAGCTCCTGCATAAGTATCCCTGGATCGCTTGGGTCGGCCTCATCATTATTCTCTACGTGGCCCTCGACATGATCTATCGCGATAGCCATCAAATCGCATGTGCAAAATTCGGCGTTGGCTGCTCGGAGACGATCTGGCAGGGCTTCCTGCACCGGATCGGCTTTGGGCCGGGTGCAGGTGGCTGAGGTTTAAGCGAAGGGCGTTGGCATGGCGGACGCGAAGACCGTTTTCATCGATGGCGAGGCCGGCACGACGGGTTTGCAGATCCGCGAGCGGTTGGCCGGTGAGCGTGCCATTCGGGTGCTTTCGATTGCAGCCGATAAACGCAAAGATGCGGGCGCGCGCCAATCCTTGATGGCCGAGGCTGATCTCGTCGTTCTTTGCCTGCCAGACGAAGCGGCGAAGGAGGCTGTGGCGCTGGCGGACGGCTTAGGGGCGAACGCACCGAAGATCGTTGACGCGTCGACGGCGCATCGCGTTGCATCCGGATGGGTCTATGGGTTCGCGGAACTCGACACCGATCAGGCGGACAAAATCCGATCTGCAAAGTTCGTCGCCAACCCCGGCTGTTACCCGACGGGGGCGATCGCGCTGCTGCACCCTTTGGTGAAGACCGGTTTGATCCCGGCCGATTTTCCGGTGACGGTCAATGCCGTGTCGGGATACTCGGGTGGCGGCAAGGCGATGATCGAGACCTATGAGCCGACGCGGACGGCGCCGAATTTTGAACTCTATGCCTTGGGTCTCGAGCATAAGCACGTGCCGGAACTGATGGCGTACACGGGCCTGACGCGGCGGCCGATTTTCGTCCCGTCGGTCGGCAATTTCCGGCAGGGCATGCTGGTGTCGATCCCGCTGCATTTGGACTTGCTGCCGGGCAAGGTGCATGTGGCCGATCTCGAAGCGGCATTGGTGCGCCATTATTCGGGCTCGAAGACCGTGCGCGTGATCGAAGGGGCTGCCAGCACCCTCCCGCGGCTTGAACCGGAGGCTCTGAACGGCAGCGATGATTTGGAGTTGTTCGTTTTCGGCAAGCCGGGGCTGAACCATGCCGTGCTCGTCGCGCGGCTGGATAATCTCGGCAAAGGTGCGGCTGGGGCTGCCGTGCAGAACATCAAGCTGATGCTGGGCGTGGCGTAGGCCAGACGAGTCTCGTTCTCACTCGGCGGGCTTGGAAAGGCTCTGGAGCGCTGCTTCATCGACAAAGTCGGACTGCATGTCGACGATAAACGGCAACCGATAACCGGAGACGCGAACCTTCACCCATGGCGCGTGAACGGATTGGACCATACCGGGCGTAGAGCGGCCTTCGCGGTAGTCGACGGAGACGACTGCCGATCTGGGAATCCGGTGGGCCGGCGCGAGGAAGGCCGCTGTCTCGATGACGAGCGTCGAAGCTTCGCGGCTCATGGCGGTTACATAATGGCTGGCGAAAAGATGCATTGCGGCGGCCAATGCGAGGGCGGCAATGCTGGCGGCGAGCAAGGTTGGGTCTGATTGCTGGTGTGCGAGGATTGCGAGCCATCCGGCGCCTGCCAAGCCACCGAGTGAGACCAGCGCATAGAGCACTTTGACCTTGAGGGCCTGGAACCCGTTGACGACGATGCGGTTGCCGGCAAGCGGCGTTCCATCCGGTGCGGCGATCGTATCGGCCAACAAGGTGAGGCCCAGTTGTTCGGCTTTGCGGCGTGCAGCGGGGGCCTTCACGCGCAAGGCTCCGTCGATGACGAGGGGGATCGTGCAACGGTCGTCACGGTGTTTGAGTACCACGGCTGCAATGGCGATTTTGTCGTTCCCGACACTGCGTGTGCCCCAATTTTCGATCAACAGTCCGTCGTAGTCGGAGAGCGGTTTGGACCACGCGCGCCGCCCCAGAAGATCCGCCGATTTGACGTGGACCGTGGTGTCGTCGATTTCCACGTCCACTTTGCGCAGGGCTTCATTGGCGGCGGGCCAGAGCCAGCCGCCAACGCAGAACACGAGAAAAAGCAGGAGGGCTAGGAGCGCGAGGGCGCGGGTGGCCACATCGTCGCCCGGCCAAGCGCTCAAAGGATCGGCCCAGGCGTAGAGCAGGGACGTGCCCAAGATTGTCCAGACGAGCGAGAGGATGACGGTGGGAATGGCCTGGGCAAGATCGGTTTTCAAAGAAAACGAGACCGGCCGCGTCTTCAACGAAACGTTCAACGGAAATTTGTCGGGCGTTGCGCTGAAGATGCTCACGAATGCCTCTCCCGTTGCGGTTATTTGGCCGGGTGAGATCAGCAGTTTGCGATGGGCGGCGCTATCTCACACGTGACACTTGACCGGTGGTGGCGTGGCGCACGAGCCAGAGGTGGCGGACGGCGATGGCCAGCACAATGGCGGCGAAGCCCTGGTGAGCGATGCCGAGACCGATGGGGACGGCGTGCAGCAACGTGACGATGCCGAGCGCCATCTGAGCAAGGAGACCGGCGGCGAGGAGCAGCGCGGAGGAGCGGACTTCGCCGCTCGTTCCCGAGCGCAAAATGCTGACGCAATGCCAGAGCCCAAGCGCCACAACGATGTAGGCGACGAGGCGGTGATTGAATTGCACGGTGACGGCGTTTTCGACGAAGTTTATGAGCCACGGAGACATCGCGAAGATGTCGTCTGGGATGAATTGGCCATTCATGAGCGGCCAGGTGTTGTAGGCGAGGCCCGCCTTTAGGCCCGCCACGAACGCGCCGAGTGCCACCTGCGCGAAGACGATGAGCACGATGATCAGGGCGACGGCCACAGCGTTGGCGGGTAAGGGCGCGCTGCGGATGATGCCGGGCGTGTCGCTCAGGTCCATCGCGAGCCAGACAAGCAGGCCAAGGATCAGGAAAGCGACGGACAGGTGCAAAGCGAGGCGGTAGTGGCTGACGTCAATCCGGTCAACGAGACCCGACGAGACCATGTACCAGCCGATGGCGCCTTGCAGGCCGCCCAGCGCTAGGACGCCCAGATATTTTGGAAGCGCGCCGGGGCGGAGCATGCCACGCCAAGCGAAGATGGCGAGGGGAAGCGCGAAGGCGAGGCCGATGATGCGACCGAGGAAGCGGTGGCCCCATTCCCACCAGTAGATGAACTTGAACTCGTCGAGCGACATGCCCTTGTTGACGATCTGATATTCGGGGATCTGCCGGTACTTCTCCAGCGCCTCGAGCCAATGGGCTTCGGTGAGGGGCGGAATGGCGCCCAAGATCGGCTTCCATTCGGTGATCGACAGCCCACTGTCGGTGAGCCGGGTGGCGCCGCCCACGATGATCATAAGAAGAACGAGCATCGCGATGGAGGCGAGCCACGCTTGAACCACCCGGTCTGCGTCCGTTCGATCCATGGCCATCGCGGCATGCGCCATCTGTGGTCCCTCGCTTGACTCCCAACGGGCATCTGATAGCCGCTTCGGCTGGGTGCCTGCAATGCAATCCGGCATCCATGGACGAGACGTAACTCCGGTATCTAGACAGGATCGCGCATGACCCCCCGCATTCGAAAGCTCGTCGGCGCCATTCTGCTGCTGGTGGTGATTGCGGTCTATTCGCTGGGGGCCATGGTGGTCGCAGTCATCCTTCAGGTCAACGAAGCCAACAAGTCGATCGAGTTGCTCTACTACGTCGTCGCCGGACTGTTGTGGGTGCTCCCGGCCGGCCTGATCATCAAGTGGATGCAGAAGTCGTAAGCCGGCGTTAGGCGGCGGCGGGGGCACCCAATAGACGCTTGGCGGCGTCGCGCAAGGCGAATGGCGCGCCCGACATCAGGACCTTCAAGAAGCGCGTGTCCTGGTAGTCGCCGTTGAGAGAAACGCGCGGCAGGGCCGTCAGGCGGTTCTGGTGGCGCGCGTGGATCAGGCCTTTGCGCGTCGTGACGGCGGTGGCGACACCGGCCTCGGACGCGAGGTGGAATTCGCGCTCACCGGCGGCACTCGGATCGCCATAGGGGAAGCTGAAGTGTTGGCACGGGCGGCCCAGTTCTTTTTCCAGGGTGGCGATGCTTTCGATGATTTCAGCGCGGGCGCGATCTTCCGGCAATTTGGCCAGGGCGTAGTGATCGTTCGTGTGGGCGCCTATGGTGACGAGCGGATCTGACGCCAGTGCGCGGAGTTCGTCCCAGTTGAGCAGCAGATCGCGCGCCAGAGCGCGGCCATCGACGCCATTCTGGCGGGCGAGATCGGAAACGATGGCGCGGGCGGCGTCCTCGTCCATGCGGCGCAGCTGCCAGTAGATCTCGTGGAAGGCGCGCTCTTTAGCCGGGACGGTCGACGTTTCATAACGGTGCGGTCCGTCTTCGAAGGGGACATCGATGGTATCGGCGCGGCGAATGGCTTCTTCGAGGACGAGCCACCAAAGATCGGCATTGCCAGTGGGGAAGTTGGCCGGGACGAAGACGGTAAACGGGAGACCGAATTTGCGGAATACCGGAAGGACGTAGTCGCGGTTATCGCGATAGCCGTCGTCGAAGGTGAAGCAGGCGAAAGGGCGCTCCGCGGGGCCGGCGGCGAGGCGGGTTGCGACATCGTCGAGACCAATAACATCGAAGCCAGCGGCGAGAACTTCGCTCAAAACAGCCTCGAGAAACTCAGGCGTGATCTTGAGGATTCGGTTGGGTTCGAACTCTTGCGGAGGCTCGGGGCGGACGTGGTGCAAGGTAAAGATCACGCCCGCGCCACCGGTCAGTGGCGCAAGCATGGCGTCGGCGCGCGCGTAGTGCAGCGCGGAGAGTGCAGCCTTGATGAGCGACGTCATTCTCCGGCTCATTCCACGGGGCCTTTGCAATGGATCGAGACGCACCTCAGGGGGGCGTTCGGATGACGCCTTGCAATCCTCGTGCTAGCTGGAGAAACACATCTTCCGAGGCGGCGTGGACCCGGCGTATGGTTTAGAAATGGTTAAAGAATGGCCCGCCATCAACCAGCGACGGCGGCGGCCGGACGTCCAGTGCGAACGATCCTCTGGCCAGGAATAGCAGCCATCTGGCGGTCGTAACGAACGAGATCGATTTCGGCCACTTCGAAGCCGAGATAGCTGCCCGGCGGATCACGGAGAGCAGAGCCGATGCGGCCCGGATCGGCGACCACGACGCCGCAGTCCACGCGCCCCTCGATCGCCTCGAAGAAGGCGCGGGCGGATTCGTAGCGTCCGGCGATGACGACCTGGTCATAGGCCTCGTCGAGGGCATCGAGGATCAGATTGAGGCGATCTTGATCAAGCTCGGGCGCAGTACCGTCGGTGAAACTGCCGGTGGTCATGATGTGCGCATCGCTGCCGGGAATGCGGCGGATGATTTGTTCGAAGCTGGCACCGCCGTTCAAAAGTTCGGCGAGGCCGGGTCCGCCGGGCAGCGACAAGGCGTGAGCGATGCCGTCCCCTTCGGGCGACCAGTCGACAAGGATGGCGCTGGAGCCAAGTTCGGCTAAGGCCTTGCACAGTTCAATCGCGTGGCTGCTGACGCCCATTAGATCCGTTTCGCCCGACACCATGGTTCGATAGCCCGCACCATCGGCGCGCGAGGCGATCCGGCGGGCCAGTGCTCCGATCGAGCTCACACGGGCGGTTTCGTTTTCGCCGATGGCGGTTGCGTCCTGATTGGATGGTGTTGCGGAGGGGGCATTAGCGGCTGCCGGACCCGACATCGGTTCGGTCAGTGCGTCGATCTCATCCTCATCGATGTGTGGGCGTGGCGGGGCGGCGCGATGGGCAGCCGGAGGCAGCACGGGTTCCTTGCGGGCGGCGGTGCGCACGGGTGCGGCCTGCCTCGCCGACGCCGTAGCCGGACGGGCGCCGGACAGCAGCGCTTTGGTGATCGTCAGAGCGAGACCAAGCAGGAGTGTCGCGAATGCGGCCAACGCCGCGAAGGGGCCCTTGCGGGGAAAGACTGGAATTCTGGCTGCGCGCGCACGGCTGACAATTCTAGCTTCAATGGGCACGGCGCGGCTGTCGGCCTTGGCGCGATTGGCTTCGTACTGGGCCTGGAGACGCTCCAATTCGGCGCGCTTCGATTGCGCCTCGGTCTGAAGTTGACGCAGTTTGACTTCGTCGGGACCGGTGTCGACGACGCGGGTTTTAACGCTGGCGATATCCTTTTGCACCGCATCGACGCGCATGCTGGCGGACTTCGCTTCTTTCTCCATGCTGTCGACGACCTTGGCGACTTCCGCCGCAATCTGCTTTTTCAGGCCGGCGAGATCGGCGTTCAGCTGCTGCATGCGCGGGTGGCCGGGCAACAAGGAGACCGAGAGTTCCGAGATCTGGCGCTCCAGGCGCACGCGCTGCTGGGCGACGGCCTGGATCAGCGGTGAGCGCTGGACTTCGGGAATGGCATCGCCACTGCCCGACTTCATCATCTCGCGGGCGGCACTGAGGCGGGATTCGATGTCGCCTTTCAAGGACTGGGTGCGCGAAAGTTCAGCGGTCAGTTCGGCGAGCTGCTGTTCGTTGAGGCCGGTCTGTTGTTGGCCACCGCGGAAGATATCGGCTTTGCCGCGAAACTGTTCGACGGCGGCATCGGCTTCGCCGACTTCGGCTTTGAGTTTTTCGATCTTGGGCGCCAGGGCCTGCTGCACTTCGTCCGTTTCGACAATGGACTGGTTGGCGAGCGAGGCGCGGTAGGCTTCGGCGAGTGCGTTGGGCACTTCGGCGGCGAGATCGGGATCGTTGGAGGTAAAGCGGATCGCGATGGCGCGGCTTTCCTTGGGCGAATAGATCTCGAGCTTGTCGTAGAAGCGATTGAGGACACGATCTTGTTCGCTTTCGCCGGGGCGCGGATTGCCAATGCCGGCCATGCGGAGAATGCGGCCAAAGGTGTCGACGGGTCCGAGGGCCGGATTGAATTCAGCGCGCTCCGATAGGTTCAGCTGGGTGGCGATGGCGGTGCCCAATTCCGGCGAGCGCAAGGCGCGGACGTGTGTGTTGACGGCTTCCTTGTCCATGCGAACGGCAACGCCGTCCGATCCACCGCCGCCATCCTTGCGCGGGGACTGGAAGGGATCGCTGACGCCTTTTGCGGAGACCACGAGTTCGGCTTCAGACTGATAGCGGGGCGCAACCAGGGTCAACCCCAGGAACGTCAATGCGCCGGCTCCCGCCGCAAACACGACGAGGCGTGGGATACTCTTCTTGATGGCCGCGAAGACCGCACTTAGTTCAATGTTGTCGGGCGAAGCTTGGGACATGGCGAAGGGAAACCGCTTTGGAGGAACGCCCGTTGGGGCGAGACCGACTCTGACAGAGCGGATTAAAGCGGTACGGCGGTAAGCAATCTCTTAATCGTGCCGGAAAAAGACAGCCGGTGAGCGTTTGTTAACTCCCGCCGCGTACAAAGGCGAAGATGTGAAGTGTGTGAACGGATGTTTGTGACATGGCTGCCCGCGTGCAAACCCACCTGACCAGCTCGATTTTCGTGTCGATGGCCCTGCTTTTGTCCGGGTGTGCGTCGTCGTCGGATTTCACTGTTCCGATGCCGGATATCGGCCTCAGCATGCCAGCCAGCGAAGCGCCGATGGTCGAGGTCGCCGAAGGGGTTGCCTATGGGGAGCCGCCGGTCGTCCCGGCCGGCTTCGGCGGCGGACCGCAGGCCGTGGCGGATAGCGATGGCCCTTATCTCCTCGACACGGGCGACAGGCTGCGCGTGTTCGTTTACGGCCAGCCCAATCTGTCGCGGGGCTACACGGTCGACCATGAAGGCAAAATCACCGTGCCGTTGATCGGCAGCGTCCATTCGCGCGGTCTGACAACACGGGATCTGGAAGCATCGATTGCCGCCAAGCTTGGCTCCGAATTCGTGCGCGATCCGCAGGTGACGGTGGATGTGCAGCAAAACCGGCCATTTTTCATTCATGGCGAGGTCAAGACGGCCGGCCAATATCCGTATGTTTCGGGCATGACGGTGGAGACGGCCGTTGCGATCGCCGGTGGCCTTTCCGATCGCGGCTCAACGCGCAAGTTCCGCATTACGCGGCGGACCAATGGGTTCGTGGAGCAGATTATCGCGCCGGCCGACTATGTCGTTAAGCCGGGCGACACGGTTTTCGTGTACGAGCGGTTCTTCTGATCCCGAAATTTTCTTAACGCCCCGGCATACCCGTGACCCAGCGGCTACGCATTCTGCACATCATGCGCGCGCCGGTCGGCGGGCTGTTCCGTCACGTGCTCGATCTGGCGGCGGAACAGGCGGTCCAAGGGCACGACGTGGGAATTCTCGCCGATGCCACGGCGTCCGATGCCCTCACCGACCAGCGCTTTGCCGCTATCGCACCGAAACTTTCGCTCGGACTGAAACGCGTTGCCATGAGCCGCAAGCCGGGGATTGGCGATCTCAGCGCCGCACGGGCCGTGGCGACCCATGCGACGTCACTCGGCCTTGATGTGTTGCATGGGCATGGGGCCAAAGGCGGCGCGTATGCACGTCTAGCCGGCCGGGTCGTGAAGGGCCGGGAAGGGCAGCCGGTCCGGGTTTTTTATACGCCGCACGGCGGCACCTTGAACTTCCCCACCGGGTCCTGGGAGGGCCGCGTTTATCTCGGACTTGAGAAGCTCTTTGCCGCCATGACGACCGGGATCGTGTTCGAGAGCGATTTCGCGCGGCGAGCGTTTGCCGAAAAAGTCGGACAGTTACCAACGCCGGCGCGCGTGGTGCCCAATGGATTGCAGCCGGCCGATTTTTCCCCTCATGCGCCGAATTCCGATGCCGCTGATTTCGTTTTTATCGGCGAGTTGCGCGATCTGAAGGGCGTCGACGTTCTGCTGCGTGCACTGCGGCGGCTCAACGACGAGCGGCCGGTGAGCGCGGTGATCGTGGGATCGGGACCGCATGGCGAACGGTTCAAGGCCCTGGCGGGGGAACTTGATCTCAATGGCGTCGTGCGGTTTCCCGGCGCCATGCCCGCGACGGCGGCGTTCGCGCTCGGCCGGGCGCTGGTGGTGCCATCGCTGAAAGAAAGCTTCCCCTACGTCGTTCTGGAAGGCGCGGCCGCCGGTCTGCCGCTCGTGGCGACCAACGTGGGCGGCATTCCAGAAATCGTTGCAGATACGGACACGCCGCTTGTGCCAGCCGGGGACGTTACGGCGTTGGCTGATCTGATGCGGGGCGTTTTAGTTGACTGCAACGCAGCCCGTGCGCGGGCCGGGCGGCTCAAGGATAATGTTGCCGCGAAATTCACCGTGGCGCGGATGACCGCGGATATCCTCGATTTTTATAGAAGCGCCGGGCGGCATTAAGCTTTCGTTTACCGTGGATCGTCCGGCGACGGACATCGAAGAAGCGGTGGCACGGCCGATGCTTTGGAAGAGGCCACTTGTCCTCCTCCAACGGGCCACATGCCATGCCGTCTGCAGCCGTCATCGATCTTACCCATCTTCCTCGTCTCGCCGCCGGTTGGCGGACGGACGAAGGCGCGCTCGTCTCCCAGCGGGTGCTGACGGGCGCCGTTCGGATCATGGACGCCGTTCTGGTGGCGGCCGTCGGGCTTGCGATCGCGCTCCTCTATGTGAGCGAACCCATTGTGACACGCGACGCGGATTACGCGCTGCTGCTGGCGGGAGCGGCTGTGGTTCAGCTGACGGTCTTTCAAGCCTTGCAGCTTTACAATCCAGCGCGGTTCTCTTCGTTCATCGGACAGTTGCCGCGCGTGCTCGTTGGTTGGGTGATCACGCTGGCAATCGTGGGTGCGGGCCTGGTGTTTATGAAAGCCGCGCACGAATATTCTCGCGTCTGGCTGGTGTTGTGGTTTCTGGTCGGCGCTGTGGCGCTGATCGCAGGACGTGGCCTGCTGACCCATTTCGTGCGGACGTGGGCGCGGCAGGGCCGCCTCTATCGCCGCGCGGTGATTTACGGAGCGGGTGCGGTATCCGAAGACGTCATCCAGCAGTTGGAGCGCGATGCGGGCACCGACATTCGCATTTCGGGGATTTTTGATGAGCGTGACCAGGAAGGCCGTGCGCCGCGCCTGATCGCAGGATATCCACGCCTGGGCGGGTTGAAGGAATTGCTCGCTCTTGGCCGCGAGAGCCGCATCGATCTCGTGATCGTGGCGCTGCCGGTGACGGCTGAGCAGCGGCTGTCGCAGATCGTCAAGCGGCTTTCGGTGCTGCCAGCGGATATCAAGCTGCCGGCACGGGCGACATCGATCCGCTTTTCGCCCAAGACCTATAGCCATGTCGGGTCGGTGGCGATGATCGATCTGCACGACAAGCCGATCGCCGACTGGGGCACGGTTTCGAAGTGGGTGTTTGACAAGACGATTGCGGCGCTGGCGCTGATCCTGCTGGCTCCGGTGATGGCGGCGGTGGCCGTTGCCATTCGCCTCGACAGCCGTGGGCCGGTGCTCTTCAAGCAAAAGCGCTATGGGTTCAACAACGAGTTGATCGAGGTTTACAAGTTCCGCTCGATGTACACCGATGTGTGCGATGCGAAGGCCGCCCGGCTCGTGACCAAGGACGACCCACGCGTGACGAAGGTCGGCCGGTTTATTCGCAAGACGAGCCTGGACGAGCTCCCGCAGCTGTTCAACGTGCTGAAGGGTAATCTTTCGCTGGTGGGGCCGCGGCCGCACGCGGTGTCGGCGAAGGCCGACAACAGGCTGTACGACGAGGTCGTTGACGGGTACTTCGCGCGCCACAAGGTGAAGCCCGGAATCACGGGGTGGGCGCAGATCAACGGCTGGCGCGGAGAGACCGACACGGCGGAAAAGATCGAGAAGCGCGTCGAGCACGATCTTTACTATATCGAGAACTGGTCGGTGTTGTTCGACCTCTACATTCTCCTGAAGACGCCGGTTTCTCTGCTCAAGACAGAGAATGCGTACTGATCGGGCGAACGATGAACGGCGATGGGCGGCCGCACCTTGAATGGAGGGGCGGCCGCAGCCGTTTCTGGGGGAGCTGACGGTCATGTGGCATCCGGCAAAAATCGGATGGCCGGACCCAGGTTCGGCCCGGGGTTTGCAATCTGGTCTCCAACATCATCGGAGCCCTGATTCTCATGGCAGTTGCGGCACACTCAATCCCGTATCTGGACGGTTCGGTAACGGACCGGACGGCATCTGGCGCGACCGGTAAAAGCGCCGTTCATCTTCTGGCGCTGGCGGCCGTCTGGCTCACGTTTTCGACCAGCGGCGTCGTGTTCTCGGAACCCGCACCCGTCGATGTGCTTTCGGGCGGGTTGCTGGTCCTTTTGCCGGCGGTCGGGCTCGTGCTCGTTTCGCCGTTGCTGCTGACCTATTTGAGCCTGTGGCTGGTGGCGGCGGCGGGGGCTTATCTCGCGTCCACTCTGTCGCGCGATATGGCCGAGTCACTGACGCATACGTCGGTGTCGCTGTTTCTCTATCTGTTGTCGTTTGTGATCGCGGCTTTCGTGGCGCGGCGGCCGGTGGCGCATACGAAACTCATCTTCTCGGCGTGGATGTTTGCGGCGCTCGTGGCAGCGGGCGCGGGGCTTGCCGGGTACATACATGCGGTTCCCGGCGCATATGAACTCTTCACGAAATTCGACCGCGTCGCTGGCACGTTCAAGGATCCGAACGTCTTCGGGCCGTTCCTGGTGCCGCCGTTTCTTTACTGCCTGCATCTGGCGATCACGCGCTCTGCTGGCCGCGCGCTGCTTCCCCTTGCGGGCGCTGGTTTCTTTGCCGTGGCTGTGCTGCTCAGCTTTTCGCGCGGGGCGTGGGTCAATCTGGCGCTTGCAGCCGTTCTGTATGTCTGGCTGGCGTTCGTGACGGCGCCGGGCCTTGGTCAGCGGGCGCGGATCATCACGCTGTCGGCGATTGGCGCCATCGTCGCGGCAGGCGCCATTCTGGTCGCGCTGCAGTTCGATAACGTGGCGAGCCTGCTATCGCAGCGTGCGAGCCTCACGCAAAGCTACGACGTGGGGCCGGATGGACGTTTCGGCGGACAAGAGAAGGCGATTGATCTGATCCTTTCCAATCCGCTTGGCATCGGCGCGCAGCAGTTCACGGCGATTTATCACCACGAAGAAGTGCACAACGTCTTTCTCAGCATGGCTTTGAACGCGGGCTGGATCGGCGGCGGCGCGTACTGGATCATCACCGGGCTGACGCTCGTTCTGGGCTTCCGGCATGCGATGCAGGCGACGGTTTGGCGGCCGCTGTTCATTATCGCGTATGCCGCTTTCGTTGCGACGGCGCTCGAAGGCTGGATCATCGACACCGACCATTGGCGCAGCTTCTATACGCTGATGGCGATCATCTGGGGGCTGATGTCGGCACCGCGAGAACGTGCGGCATGAGACATGCGCAGAGCATCGCCGCGGTTCGCCTCGTGCTGCCGGACTTCGGCCGGCGGAAACTCCGGCTGATCCGCTCGCAGGATGGCGTGGTGAATTTGAAGCGGCGCGCGTGGGCGCGTGCGTTTTCGCTGTGGCTGCGGCCGGTCAATTATATTGCGCTGGCGATGTCGCTTTTCGTCATGTTCGCGGGCGAGAACGCGGCGGCGGTGCCCTACATCCTGTTGTTTGGACTGTTCGTCTTCGTATTAGAGAAGGGTGCTGCGGCGCCGAAGCGGCGGCGCGAGGCGCGTCTTGTGCGCGATGTGCGGCCGATCCTGTTGCAGTCTGTCATTCAACTGCCAGAAACGAAACGGGCCGGGCGCATCGTCCGCGCCCAGCACGAGATTGAACTTCCTGCTTTGCCGCCGGACCGGCCGCGCACGCGCATTTCCGAGCGCCGGCCGGGACCGCACGAGGAAGCCTACGATTAAACGCTAGTCAGCTTTGTCGGCGGAATCGGAATTGAGCAGACCGTAGTTCTCGACGCCGATGCGGGAGAGTAGGTCGAGCTGTGTTTCGAGGAAGTCGTGGTGGCCTTCTTCGTCTTTCAGAAGATCTTCGAAGATGCCCATGGTGACGTAGTCGCCGTGCTTTTTGCAGATGTCGCGGCCGCGCGCGTAGGTCTCAAGTGCGATTTTCTCGCCCTTCAGATCGCATTCGAGCACTTCCTTGATGTTTTCGCCGATCATCAGCGGAGCGACGTGCTGCAGGTTGGGCAAGCCGTCGAGATAGATGATGCGATCGATGATCTTGTCGGCGTGGACCATCTCTTCCAGCGACTCTTCCCGCTCCTTTTTGGCGAGCTTGGTGTAGCCCCAGTTCGCCAGCATGCGGTAGTGGAGCCAGTACTGGTTCACGGCGCCGAGTTCGAGTTTGAGGGACTCGTTGAGGATGTCGATGATTTCCTTGTTGCCCTTGCCCTTCATGGGGTCGATCTCCTCGATGCTTTGAATGTGATGTGGACGGCGTACCGTTGCGGGGGCGACAGTACGTTAGGGGATGCGCCGCGTTCAACTGGATCGCGGCTGCACATTGTTATAATTTTAGAACGATTACAAAGAAGAAGCGGATCAGACCACAGTCTTGTGTTTGGCCGGGGCGGCTGGTGCGGTCAGGGGGCGGGGTGCTTCGCGCAAGGTCCGCGCGACGCGGCGCTCTGGAGGGTTCATGATGTCCTTCATGCGGGTCTTTGCGGTGGCGCAGGCGCAGGGGCAGATCAGGCCCTTTTTCTCCAGCTCTTCCATCTTGGTGTAAATGGTTTCGGCGGCCAGCGGCGCGCACCCGCAGCACTGCATTTTCTTCTGCATATGCCGATAGATAACGCCAGGCGTGGGGAGAGGCGCGTTAGGCTGGCTCATGACTTCGAGGACGGCCTGCTCGAGGTCTTTATCGGTCACCACGGCGCATGAGCAAATGATCATGGGGCGGCTCCGAACGACGGAGCACAGCGCGGGGGCGCTGAATGGGGCAACTGGCGGGCGCACACGGGCGCAGACATTACGAACACGGTTTGCTCCAAACTTTGGGGTTCAAGGCCCCACATGGATGCTTCTATCCTACTGATACACCCTCGGATCTGATCCATGTCAAGTGACGGCTGAGCGCAGGCGCTCCCGGCTCCCTCCGCTTGCATGATCGCCCGGCCGTGTTTCCGCCGGAACAGCGCCTCGCTCCGCGCCGCCCTAGGGTTCGGGAACATCGCGGAGGAGCAGTCTTTATGCGTGGGTGCATTGATCAAATTGGGCGTGAGCCGGGGGCCCGGTGGGCCGGAAAAACCGGCGTTTTGCTGGTGCATGGCCTCTGCGGAACACCAACAGAGTTGCGCTTTATCGCCAACGGTTTGACGCGGGCCGGGTACGAGGTTGCCTGCCCGACGCTGGCCGGGCACTGCGGTACGCACACGGATCTGACGGCCACGACCTGGCAGGACTGGTATGCCACCGCTGAAGCGGCCCTGCTGGACCTCGCTTCCCGGTGCGACCGCGTCATCGTCGGGGGCCTTTCCACGGGCGCGGTTTTGAGCTTGATGCTGGCCGCGCGGCATCCGGGCAAGGTTGCCGGATTGACACTCTATTCCCCGACCCTCTGGCTGAATGGTCGCCGTGTACCCTGGTACGCGGGGCTATTCCGGTTGGTGCGCTTCCGGGCGCTGGCGAGCCTATTTCATTTCCCCGCCCCTCTGGACTTTGGGATCAAGGATGAGCGGCTCCGCTCCTTCATCAAGAGTGCGCTGGCGGCCCCGGGTGTGCCGGCTTTGCCCATCGCCACCCCGGGCATCGCTGCCCTGGAACGGCAGCGGCTGGTCGAGGCCGTGCTGCCAGAGATTGCCCGCATCACCGCGCCTGTGTTGATGCTGCATCCGCGCGAAGACGAATATGCCGACCTCTCGAACGCCTCCTATCTCCAAGAGACGCTGGGCGGTCCGGCCGATCTCGTGGTTCTGGATGACAGCTATCACCTTGTGACTGTCGACCGGCAGAGAGGCGTGGTTTTGGAGCGGACGCTCGCCTTTCTGGAGGATTTGACGGGCACGGCGCGGGACGAGCAAATCGCTGCGTAACTTTTTTCTTTTTAAATCAATTGTTTATGAGAAACTTTTGGCCTGTCACGGGCGGAACAGCCGTGGCTCAGGCCCTCAGGCATAGTCCTCTCATCGGCGGACGGGAAACACCGGCGCCAGCACAGACAACAAACCAGATGGAGAGTGCCATGACCCGCAAGTTCACCACCGCAATCGCCGCCACGGTCGTCGCCGCCTCGATGGCGATCACCACCACCGCTGCAGAAGCTGGACGCGGCATCGGCCTGGGCATCGGCCTCGGCGTGCTCGCCGTCGGCGCCATGGCCGCCGCTGCAAACGCCGACAAGCAGCGGGCACACGCTGCCAAGCGCAGCCGCGCCGCCTCGGAAGGCCGTGCCCGCGCCAAGGCCAAGGCTGAAGCTCAGGCTCGCGCAAAGTCGGAAGCCAAGGCCCGCGCCGTGGCACAAGCCAAGGCTGAAGCCCGGGCCCGTGCCGAAGCTAAAGCCGAGGCAAAAGCTGAAGCGAAGGCCCGCGCCGTTGCAGCCGCTAAAGCCGAAGCCCGCCGGGAAGCTGCCCGCGAAGCCAAGGTCGCCGCTGCCACGGAAACGGTCGCTCCCGCCGTGACGTCCGAGCAGCCGATTGTGACGGATGCAGCGACGTTGGTTCCGGCAACCGAAATCGAGGCCGCAGAGTCGGCAACGACCAATACCGCGGAGACTGATGTGTCGGACGCGAACACGGCACCGGCCTCGACGACCGAACCGGCCACGACCGAAGCCGTGACCGAAACGGGCTCGACCGACACGACCGGCGAATGCCGCCGCTACATCCCCGCAGTGGGCGTGACAATCAACGTCGGCTGCTGATCAGACGAATTCCTGGCGGGGCGGCCACGCCTCGCCAGACCAACACTCCATCAAACTCCCCGGGAGCCCTGCTCCCGGGGCTTTTTCGTGTGTAATGTCCAATCTGTACGATCTGACGAATCAAGCCACCTGTGTGCCACTCGGAACAGCGGGGTGGTGGCTAATGGGGCATGGTGTGCCTGCTACAAGCCGCACGAGCCAAGGAGCTGCGATATGAGTGCCGAACGTCCCGTCATCGTCCGCGCGCGCGCGATCACGAAAACGATCGTCACGGGTGCGGGGGATCTCACAATCCTGAAGGGCGTCGATCTCGATCTCTATCCGGGCGAACTGACCCTTCTGATGGGGCCGTCGGGTTCGGGCAAGACAACGTTTCTTTCGATCCTCGGATGCATCCTCACAGCGACGAGTGGTCAACTCAGCATCAACGGCGAAGAGGCCGTCGGGCAGACCGCGGAGGGACTGGCCGATCTGCGCCGGCGCAACATCGGGTTCGTGTTCCAGGGCTACAATCTGTTTCCGACGCTGACCGCGCATGAAAACGTGCTGATGGCGCTCGATGTGCGCGGCGCGCGGCTCGCCGATCCCATGCAGGCTGCGCGCGACTCGCTGATTTCGGTCGGGCTTGCGCATCGCATCGACACGTTCCCGTCAAAGCTTTCAGGCGGTGAAAAACAGCGCGTGGCGATCGCCCGGTCGCTGGCTGGAAATCCCGCCGTCGTGCTCGCCGATGAACCGACGGCGGCACTCGATAGCGAGAATGGCAAAGCGGTTATGGAACTGCTGGCCCATGTGGGGCAGGACCCGTCGCGCGCAGTGCTGGCCGTGACGCACGATCACCGAACGCTTTCATTCGCCGACCGCATCATCCGGATCGAAGACGGCCGCATCGTCGCCGACGAACGGCCCAAGGGCCTTGCGGCCTGATTTCTCACCCCATTCTCCGAACACGACGAAAAGGAATTGCGAGCCATGAAATTCAATCCTGGACTGATCGCTCTGGTGGCCATCGCGGCGACGGGCGGCTATCTCGGCTTCAAGGAGTTCACCGACGCCGATCGGGCACCCGCGCGGGCGACGCCCGTGACCGAAGTTTCCTGGATCGCAGCAGCGCCGGGACGCGTGGAGCCGAAGTCGGGCGAAATCCGGATCGGGACTGGCATTCTTGGCCGCGTGACGAAGGTGCATGTGGCGGTCGACGATCAGGTCGAGGAAGGCGAACTTCTCGTGCAACTCGACGATGCAGAGGCGCGGGCTCGTCTCACGTCGGCGGAAACGCAGGCCGAGGCGCTGCGCGAGGAGCGCGAGAAGGCCTTTGCGTCCGGCCGCGAGGATGTGCGCAAGGCGGAAGACGCGATCTATTCGGCCGAGCGGGCTGTGACCGGGGCGCGCATCGAGCTCGATGGGGCGCTCATTGCGAAGCGCACGGCCGGCGGATCGGATCAAGCGGTTACGGAAGCGCGCAAGCGGCTGACGGAGGCGAACGAACGCTTGGAGCGGGAACGGTTGGCCTTCATTCGCGCGCAGTCGAAAGCGAACTTGCCGGCGCCCAGCAGCGCGGAGAGCGCCGTCAGCGCGGCACGAACGGAAGTGCGCATGGCGGAAGCGCTGTTGGATAAGACACGCATTCGCGCACCGCAGACGGGCACTGCTTTGCAGGTCAATGCCAAGGTGGGTGAAATCGTGGCGCCCAGCCCGGATGCACCGCTCGTCGTGATGGGCGATATGTCGAGCATTCGCGTGAAGGCTGAAGTGGACGAGGGCGATATCTCGAAGATCACCGTGGGACAGAAGGTGTTCGTGCGGTCGCTCAGCTTCCCGGGCAAAGAGTTCGAGGGAACGGTGGCTAACCTTGCGCCGACACTCGCGCAGCCGCGCATCGGACCGCGCGGGCCAAAGCGGGCGAATGATGTGGAAGTGCGCGAAGTCACGCTCGACATGGATGGCGCGTCGCCGTTGCTGCCGGGCATGCGGGTGGATGCGTTTTTTAGAAAGTGAGCCGTTTGAAACGGCTTGAAACCAAATGTGATATTGCGTTCACCATAACGTGAGCGGATCGTCCCCGCAAATGAGCCGCAGCCTGAACAAGGCTGCGGTTTTTTGTGTCGCAGCGGCGAAGGCGACACACATTTTGCCCAACGATGGGCCTATTATTCACGCTTGATCGTGTGACGTTCGGAACAGCGATTTTTTCCGATCCACGGCACGATCACTCCATTCGCAACTGAACCTCGGGTTCGCGTGAAACGGAGTGGTGTTATGGACGGACAGATCGTGAAGTACAGCGAGCGGCTTGGACAGGGCGTTATTCGGAGTGCCGATGGGACGCGCTTCCGGTTCAAGTCAAATTCGATTCGCAACCTCGGAGGGAAACTTGTGGGAGCGGATGTCGATTTCCTTGTCGAATCGCGTCAACCCCGGGATATTTTTCTTTTGAGAGGGTCGCCTTGGATGGCGTTTGGCAGCAAGCGCTGAAACCGGCGACGGAGAACAGTGAAATGACGACTCATATGGCAGCGACCAACACTCCCGTGCCCGTCTATGGCACCATTGATCCCACCGACGTTCCTGTCGTGGCGGTGCGCGAGTTAGCGACCGCGCTCAAGGTTCTGGCCGGCGACGTGGCTTCGCTCGCGCGGGCTGCCGAATGGAGCGAAGACGACTTCCGGCGCGTTGAGCAGTTTTTCTGGCAGCGCTTTCCTCGCGACCGGCAGCGCAAAATCGCTGCACTCGTGCGGCTGCGCAGCCTCGTTGCGGTGTGCAAAGCCCGGCGGATGCAGAAGCTGATGGCTGAGCACGGCGCGACGGCGGCTCAGGCCATCGTCGAGGCAGCGGCGTCGATGCGGCTGAACACCAGTTTTGGATTTAGCCCGGTGAAGGTGTCGTGCGCCGTGATTGACGCGCTCAAAGATCCGCAGACCGGCTTGGTGCGCGGCGTGGCGGCGGCGTAAGTTCGCCGCCTCTTTTCAAACAATGCGGCAAAACTGCCGTGCCAATTCTTCGTTGATCCGACCGGTCGTCCTGTGCGTTATTCGACTATGCACAGTGTCGTTCTCATCATCAGCTATCTGGCCGTGTTTCTTCCGGCGCTCGCCGGCCTCGTCTGGGCCATGCAGCGCATGACGCACTGACGGCCGCCTTAGGTTGCCGGTTACGGCGTTAGTGCCGCGGTCGATTGCTGGCCGTACTTCTTCAAAATTGCTCGAGCCCGATCCGTCACCGCGTCCGCAATAGCGGCGTGGCCTTCTGCCGTGGGATGAAAGGCGCCCGAGTAGGTCGCGGCCAGAAGGACCTGGAAGCGCGCCAGGCTCTGGAAAGCCAGAGCGCGTGTGGCGACCGATCCGGCGGCGTGGAAATTACCGGTCAGGAACGCGTCATTGGGTGTGCGGAACCAGCGCTGGCGCGAGGCGTAGGCCCGGTAGTCGGTCGGGGCGAAGGGCTCCCACTTGTTATCAACCATGCGGGGAACGCGCAGGTCATCGGCGATCGAGAAGGCGTTGTCGGTGAAGCCGGCGCAGATGCCGCGACCGATGAAGGCGTTGCGATGGGCGGTGGCGAACGACCAGCCGTGGGTACGGGCCCCCTTCACCATGACGCGCTGGAGCTGGTCGGCCAAGTCGGAGCCGGCCTTGGCCCGTTTTTGACTGAGTGAGAAATCGCTGGCGACGTCCATGCCGGCGTTGCCATCGGGGCAGATGCGGCGACCGTCGCCCAAGACGGCGAGCGGGGGATAGGCAGTGAGGATCACGCGGTCGGCTTCGTTCCAGGGCAGGTGCAGGATGCCGTGGATGGCGCGATTGAGGGCTTTGTAGCGCTCATCGAGCCGATCCATCAACGCCTTGGATTGCATGTTGCCGTGGATCTGGCCGAACCAGCCGCCAAGCTGGCGCAGCGTGCTGTCGTCGGAGAGCACGGCATTGGCGACGAGGCGGGCGAAGCCGATGTCGTTGCCGCCGATCGAGACGAGGAGCAAGTCGATCTTGCGGGCCAGTTCGCGTTTGCACTTCTTGAGGACGAGGCCGCCCTTCAATTCAGGAATGGCGCCGTTGATGTGATAGGCCTCGGGCATGTCGATGAGGTCGGCGCTCTCGCGGCCGCACTGGGCATCGGCGAGAGCGGAGATTTGCGAGAGGTCGGGCGGATTGGGCGTCCATTCGTTGCCCTTGTAGCGCAGGAAAAGACCCCAGGTGACTTCGGCGCCCGAGCAGGAGAGGCCGACGAAGGTGACGGCGCGGTGGGGATCTTCGACGGCCAATTGCAGTGCGGCACGGACTTGATGCGAGTAGAGCGAGCGGTGGCAGGCGGTGTCGAGCCAGCGGGCGCCTTCTTTGTTGAATGCAGCATCGCCGATGCGCTTCCAATCGCCGATGCGGGCGGGCAGGCCCGCGAGGCGCACATCCTTGGCGGCATAGGTCGCGGTGCGTTCAGGCGAAAAGCGGACGGGCACGTCGGGATTGCCTTCGCCGGAGCCGAAACTGTCGCCCATGGCGGCGACGAGAAGATCTGTCACTTTGACATCGGTGCGCGCGATTTCACGGCCGCCAATCTCAACGGTGACGCGTGCGCCGGAGGGATAGGGAATATCGAACGAGGCTTCTTCGTTGCACTTTTGGCGGACGGACTGGCCGCGCTCGTTGGTCTTGCTCAGCGGCGCGGTGAGCCACGTGCAATCGACGCGCTGGTCTTCGACGCCGGTAAGTTTCAGGAGGACTTTGTGGGTATTGGGCGAGACGTAGGCGGCGCCGTCGCCGCAGTCGTGGCGGTTGCGCGTTGTGTTCCAGCAGACGTCGTCGATCATGGTGGCGGCCCAACCGTCAGGATGGCGGGCACTGAGGGCTTGCTCGGCGGCAAGGATGGGGGCGGCACGTTTGGCGGCGTCGAGCGACAGCCACGTGGCGCGGTGGACTTCGGTGTCGGAGGCGTTCTTGAAGAGGCGGAAGGGATTGGCAACGCGCCATTCGATGGTGACGGCCAGCGGCGCGACATCAGCGGGCGCGGTGGGATCTGGCGAGGGCGTGTCGGGAGATGCGGCGCCGGCTGGATCGCCGAGCGGCATGCGTTCGATGGTTGTGGGATCCTGGGCGTGAACCGCGGCGGCGCCGCACATCCAAATCACACCGGCGAGCGCTGCCGCGCACCGAAACCGAAGACCCCGCATGCATCTCTCCAATGCGTTTCCGGCTCCTTAGAACCGGCCGATCCGTGCTGCGAGCCAGAGCCTCGCTGACCGCTCCAGCGGCGACGGATCAGCGATATCCCGCAGGACATCGCGCCCATCCTTTTGAATCGCCCGCAAATATGGCCCGGCAAGGGCGGTGGGCAGTACGACGCGCCGCAGATCAGGACTTATACGCTGCAATTGGGGGCGGAGCGCGGTCCAGGCGGTCGCAGCATCCGCGATGAGACCGGTCATCGCGCGGCGGAGCGCGGGTTCGTCCACTGCATCCGTTCCCGATGATGCATCTAGACGGTAGGCGGGAATGGGATAGCGGCCTTTGGCAAAGAGGAAGGGCAGCCGCGCGCAGGTGCGAACGTGGCCGAGGGTTGCGGCGGCGGTCGCCGCGATCGGATCGGAGGCCATGTGTGGACGGCCTAGAATTGCGGCGCGTAGAGCGAAGGACGTGGCGACCGGCGCGGTCGCGTAGGCATCAAAGGCGTCTTGGGTGGGGAACGGCTCGGCGTAGAGTTCGGCGGCGTGCGCTTCGATAACGGGAGCCATCAATTCGGAGAGTGGCGCTGGCAGGCGCGGCTCGAGGGCGAGAGCGGCGTCGGCCACGGGATGGCCGGAGGCGGCTTTGGCGGCGAAGGCGTCGCGCCACCATTGGAGGCGGATTTCGCCCAGCGTGGCGTCGCTGACATGGAGTGGGATGCGGGCGAGTTCGCCGAAGAGTGCGGCCAGGGTGAGCAGATCGGCTTGGTGTGCGCGGGGGGCGAGAAGTGCCGACAGATAGTCGTCGTAGGCCAATTCGCGCGCGGCGCGGACGACTTCAGCGCGTTCGGTCTCGCCGGACATGGCGCTACTCCACGGCCAGTAGAGCTGCGGAGACATCGCGGTCTTCGGCGAGCAACACGTTGTAGGTGCGGGCAGCGGCGCCGGTATCCATGATTTCCAGCCATAGGCCGGCTTCGCGAAAGGCTGCCATGACGGAGGGAGACGGGAACTGGGGGGTGAGGCCGGTTCCGAGAAGGAGGACGCCAGTGGCGGCGCCTTCAGCTTGCAGCTGCGGGATGAGATCCGGCCCGACGTCCGCGATGGTGTTGGCACTCCAGGCGATGACGCCGCCGGGAACGCACAGGATCGATCCCCGGTGGCTCATGCCGGCGAAACGGAAGCCGCCGTTGCCATAGGCATCTATTGGCGCGCGGCCGGGATAGCGGGGCGTGGCGTCGGTCATGGAGAACGCGCCTTCTCGTTGACTAGTCGTGCGGACTGTTTTCGGGTCAGCCCGCGGTCTTGGCCTCCGAGCCGACGACGGTTTCGCGCTTCACGCCCAGGTATTCCAGGATCGGGGCTCCGATGAAGATCGACGAGTAGGTGCCGATCAGCACGCCGAAGAGCATGGCGAAGGTGAAATTGTGAATTACCGCGCCGCCGAGGAAGAAGAGCGCGACCAGCACGACGATCGTGGTGACACCAGTGAGGATGGTGCGCGAGAGCGTTTCGTTGATCGACAGGTTCAAAAGTTCCGTCAGGTCCATTCGTTTATACTTGCGCAAGTTTTCTCGGATGCGGTCGGCGACCACGACAGTGTCGTTGACCGAGTAGCCGAGAATGGTCAGCAAGGCCGCGACGATGGATAGGTCGAACTCCATCTGGAACAGTGAGAAGATTCCGGCCGTCACAAGTACGTCGTGGGCCAGGGCCACCAGTGTGCCGACGGCGAACTGCCATTCGAAGCGGAACCACACATACATCATGATGGCGACGATGGAGGCCAACACGGCAATGGTGCCGGTGCGGCGCAGTTCGCTCGACACGGCGGGGCCGACGATTTCGACACGGCGCTGCTCGAAGCCATCGCCCAAAACGCCTTGAACCTTCTTGAGCGCATCCTGCTGGGCCTGCTCGCCGCCGGGCTGTTCTTCAATTCGGATCAGCGCATCCTGCGGCGTGCCGAAGCTTTGGATCTGGACGTCGCCAAGGCCCAACGCACCGATCTTGGTTCGCAACGCGGCGATGTCGGCATCTCCCTGCGTCGCTCTCACTTCGATCATGGCGCCGCCCTTGAAGTCGACGCCGTAGTTGAAGCCCTTGGTGAAGATCAAGACAAGAGAGATCGCCATCGCGGCGAGCGACGCGAAAAAGCAGATGTCCTTGAACTTCATAAAGTTCAAGCGCGTGCCGTGCGGAAAGAAGTCATAGCCCTTGAAGTCGGGAACGAGGAACATTCGTGTGTCCTTGTCAGATCGGAACTTGGAGCGAGCGAGACTTGCTGGTCTTGGCGTTCTTCAACCACATCGCAGCCAACAGGCGTGTGATGGTGACGGCGGCGAAGACCGATGTGATGATACCGAGCGAGAGCGTGACGGCGAAGCCGCGGATCGGACCGGAGCCAAGCCAAAACATGATGAGAGCGGCAACGAACGTGGTCAGCTGGCTATCAAGAATGGTGACGAATGCGCGCTGGAAACCGCCGTCAATGGCGGCGATGGCGGTTTTGCCGGCACGGAGTTCTTCGCGGATGCGCTCATAAATGAGCACGTTGGCGTCGACGGCCATGGCGATGGTGAGCACGAAGCCGGCGATGCCGGGCAGCGTGAGCGTGGTGCCGATGGCGGACATCAGGGCGAGGATGAGAATGCCGTGGACCAGGAGGCCGATGACGGCATAGACACCGAATGTGCCGTAGGCGATGACCGTCATGATCAGCGCCGCACCCAGGCCGATGACGCCGGCGCGCATGCCGGCTGCAATCGAGTCGGCACCAAGCGAGGGACCGACGGTGCGCTCTTCGACCACCGTTAGCTTGGCGGGCAGCGCGCCGGAGCGGAGCTGGATGGCGAGGTTGTTGGCCGTTTCGACGGAGAAGTTGCCGGAGATCTGCCCCGTGCCGCCGAGGATTGCCTCACGGATGACGGGGGCGGAGATCACCTTGTCGTCGAGCATGATCGCGAACGGGCGGCCGACGTTTTCCTGGGTGTACTTGCCGAACTTGCGGGCACCCGAGGTATTGAAGCGGAACGAAATGATCGGTTCCGTCGTGCGCTGGTCGAAGCCGGGCTGGGCGTCTTCGAGATCGTCGCCGGGGACGATGGACGTTTCCTGCAGCAGATATTCGGCGGGCGCACCGCGTTCGGTATCGGTGCTGGCGTAGATCTTGAAGCCGAGCGGAATGCGCGTCGCGCGGGCTTCCTCGGGGCTGAGCGTCGGGTGGACAGCGTGGAATGAAAGTTTGGCGGTCTGTCCGATCAATTCCTTCAGCTGGCGGGTATCGCTGAGGCCTGGATACTGGACAAGAATGCGATCCTTGCCCTGGCGGACGACGGTGGATTCAGCTGTGCCCAGCGCGTTGACGCGGCGGTTGACGGTTTCGATGGAGGCTGTCGTTGCATTGGTAAGGCGCTGATCGAAGCCCTGCGCGGTGGGCGTGATCGTGAACTGGTTGTTGCCAACCGGGTCGACGGTGAGGTCGGTGCCGGCGGTGCCGAGGACGGCGTTGCCGATCGGCGAGACCAGCTTCTTGAGTTCGGTCTCGGCGCGGGCGGCATCCTCAGGCTTCACCAGCGTGATCTTAACGGCGTTGCCGTCGACGCCGATGGCGGAGAAGCCAACCTTGGCTTCGCGCAGGTTGGCGCGGGCGGCATCCTGAACGCCCTGGAGCCAATCCTTGCGGATCTCGTTCTGGTCGATGGAAAGCAGGAGATGGGCGCCGCCCTGCAGGTCGAGGCCGAGCGGCATCTGGCGCTTGGGCATGAAGTCGGGCCAGCCGGCCAGCGTCTGCTTGGACACGAAATTGGGCAGCGCGAACAGGATCCCCGTGAGGACCGTCAGGATGATCGCGATGATTTTCCAGCGTTCGAAGTGCAGCATCGGGCCTCACCCTATTTAAGTCTTTTCGCGCGCACGAGCGGGCGCGCGGCCATTTCGGCTTTATCGCAGGCGCTCAAACGTCAGGCGGATTCCTTGACCGGTTCGCCCTTGGCGCGCACATCCATCAGGGTGGAGCGTAGGATACGGATGCGCAAAGTATCGGAGAGTTCGACTTCGATTTCGTCGGAGCCTTCGGAGACCTTCGTGACCTTGCCGACCATCCCGCCAGACGTGACGACCGTGTCACCGCGGCGGACCTTTTCCACCATGTCGCGGTGCTGGGCAGCGCGCTGCGATTGCGGACGGATGACGAGGAAATAGAAGATCACAACCATGAGAAGCATGGGGATCAGGAGGCCCGTGAACGGGTCGGGACCGGCTGCCGGGGTCGCCTGTGCGAAAGCGGGGTCGATGAACATTTTCGTCGTTGTCCTCTTCTTCGCCGGCCGCGTGGCGCAGCGTGTCGGTTATGGCCCAAGGGCAAATAGGCAGCGTTGCGGGGTCAGATAACCCCACCCTGCTGCCGGTCCAAGGGAATTTCGCCGGACTATAGTGGCGAACGCCTGCTTTGCAACCGGATCGGACTAGGCGACAACCCGGTGTGGGGCGTAGAACGGCGCCTCATCGGACTTTGCAAAGACAACGGAGAATCAACGGGATGGCGGATGGGGCGCAGGAAGCTGATCTGGCGGCGTTGCTGGCTCGCGTTGCCGATGCCCTGGAGCGGTTGGCGCCAGCAGCGCCGAAAACGGCCAATTTCAAGCTGGCGGACGCGTTCGTGTGGCAGGGAGCGGGGAGCTTTTTTGAGCCGGTCGCCCGGGTGAACCGGGTGCCGCTGGCGCTTTTGACGGGCATCGATCTGGCGGCGGGGCAGTTGCTGGCGAACACGGAGCGGTTTCAGCGCGGCTTGCCGGCCAACAACGCGCTGCTCTGGGGCGCGCGGGGGATGGGCAAATCGAGCCTCGTCAAAGCCGTGCACGCGGAGGTTTCGGCGCAGAGTAGCGGCGGGTTGAAGCTCGTCGAGATCCACCGCGAGGATATTGCGACGCTGCCGGCATGCCTTGCCGCGCTGAAGGCGGCGCCGTTCCGGTTCATTGTGTTCTGCGACGACCTTTCGTTCGACAAGGACGACACGAGCTACAAATCGCTGAAGGCAGTTTTGGAAGGCGGCGTCGAGGGACGGCCGCAGAACGTGCTGTTTTACGCGACCTCGAACCGGCGGCATCTGATGCCGCGCGAGATGGTGGAGAACGAGCGCTCGACGGCGATCAATCCGGCGGAGGCGGTGGAAGAAAAAGTTTCGCTGTCGGACCGATTCGGGCTGTGGCTCGGCTTTCACAACTGCACGCAGGATCAGTATCTCGGGATGGTGCGCGATTATGCGCGGTTCTACGGGCTCGATGTGGAACCGGCGGAGTTGGAGCGGGACGCGCTGGAGTGGAGCGCAACGCGGGGCGCGCGGTCGGGGCGCGTGGCGTGGCAATACATTCAGGACTTGGCAGGGCGGCTCGGCGTGACACTCGATCGGGTGTAGGACGGCTGGGCATGAAAAAAGGGCCGCGGTTTCCCGTGGCCCTTCTAGTTTAGACGATGTTCGCGCGCTTTAGTTCTTTTCCAGATAGCCGGTCGGGTCGACAGGTGTCTGATCGCGGCGGACTTCGAAGTGCAGTTGCGGTTGATCGACGGCGCCGGTCTTGCCCGCTTTTGCAATCACCTGCCCGCGGTTCACGCGATCGCCGCGTTTGACGAGGATTTCGCTCGCATGCGCGTAAGCGGTGACGAGGCCGTTGTCGTGGCGCACGAGGATCAGGTTGCCGTAGCCCTTGAGTTCGCTGCCGGCGTAGGCGACGGAACCCGTTTCGGCGGCGTGGATGTCGGTGCCATTGGGGACGGAGATGTTGATCCCGTCATTGTGGGTGCCGTCGGACCGCGGGCCGAAGCCGGCAATGATGCGGCCTTTAGCCGGCCAGCGCAGTTTGCCGTCGGCGACGGACCCGGAGGCGGGAGCCGGGTTGGTGACAGCGGCGGCGGTGCCGGGATCGAGAGCTGCGACTTTCTTTTCCGTTTCAGCGGACGAGTTCAAAATTCTCGGTGTGGCTGACAGGGCGGCCGGCTCCATCGGCACCGAGGGCGCGTTGGCGGTGACCGGCGGCTGAGCAGGCGGCGTCAGAGCCGGAGCCGACGACGGTGTGGCGGGCGCTTCGGCCATCACGGCTCCGGCTACGCCGGGGATCTTGAGTACAGTGCCGGGCTTGACGCGGCGCACGTCGGCGATGCCGTTGTAGCGCTGCAGGTCGTCGAGTTTGACCTTGTTGTTGCGGGCGACGTTGTAGAGGCTGTCACCGGCTTTGATGGTGTAAGTTCCGGTCCAGTCGGCAGGGGCTGGGACAGCGGCCACGACGGGCGCAGGTGCAGGGCGCGGGCGTGCAACGGCCTTGCCCGAGGGCAGCGCCAGTTTCTGGCCGGGCTTGAGTGCGGGCGACGTGAGGTTGTTCACGCGCATCAGTTCGTTCAGCGACACGTTGTAACGCTTGGAGAGGCCGTAAAGCGTGTCGCCGCGCTGGACTTCGATGTCTTGGCCGCGTTCCTGCGGATCGACGGACGGCGGCGGGGGCGCGAAGGATGTCGCGGGCGGCGGCAGCTCGCGCTGGCGGGCGACGGGTTCGGGTTCGGAGACCGGCGGCGGAAGCGTGGCGACCTCGATGCTGCGTTCAACCGGCGGCGGCGGATTGTAGGCAGCCGGAGGCGGCGCGTCGTCGATCACGGGTTCGGCGCCGAGCGCTGAGCGTTCGGAGGGCGCGATGGACGCCGTCGAAGGATCGTTGAAGTTCGCGGAGGCTGGAAAATCGAAGCGCGCAATATCCGCGCTGCAGCCACCGGCAGCGAGAGCCGCGGCGATGGCGAGAAGTTTTGACTGGCGGCCGATGGAACGGCGGCCGGAGGAACCGGAACGCAGGAAACTGGACATGGTACGCACCTCACTACCCACACCATCCATTAACCGTTAACCGGTTAACGGGGCCTTAACGGCCAACGTTGGGTACCCACTGTTGAAGATGCCCACCCGGGGAGCCAGGAAAGCTGAACCCGGTCCGACGCTGCGGAAGCGCCCTGCGCACCGCCCGTCAAAGGCGATGCGCCGACCTTCGCGGGATCGGGTTCATGAAATGCTCGTAACGGGCGATTGTGCGGGGAGAACGGAGAAATTGCGCCGAACTGGCGACATTTCGCGGTTGGCTTTCAACCGGCGTCCTTGAATGTCTTTGTGTTGCCGATGGGATCGGCGAAGTGAGCGGCCAATTCTTCGCGCAGGCCGTGGTGGGTGAGATCCATCGATAGCGGCGTGATGGAGATAGCGCCATCGGCGATGGCGCGCAGGTCGGTGCCTTCGGGCGGATCGGTGTTGCGGCGGTCGAAGGCGAACCAGAAATACGCGTCGCCCCACGGGTCCTGGCGGGCTTCAATGTCGAGGCCCTGATCGCGGCGGCCTTGGCGGGTGAGGCGGATTTCGCTGACGGCGTCGGGGGCGAGATCGGGGTAGTTCACGTTCATGAGCACGCCTTGCGGCCAGTCGCGCGCCATCAGGCGTTCGATGATTTCCGGGCCGTAGGTGAGCGGTGTCTTCCAGTGCTGGAGGCCTTCGCGATCGAACCCGAGCGTGAGGCTCATGGCGATCGAGCGAATTCCAATGAGCGTGCCTTCCATGGCGCCTGCGATGGTGCCGGAATAGGCGACGTCTTCGGCGAGGTTGGCACCGTGGTTGATGCCGGAGAGGATGAGGTCGGGGGTTTTGTGTTTCAGGACGTGGCGCACGCCCATGATGACGCAATCGGCCGGCGTGCCGCGCACGGCGAAGGCGCGTTCGCCGATCTCGCGGTAGCGCAGGGGGACTTGCAGCGTGAGCGCGTGGGACGCGCCGGACTGGTTCATCTCGGGCGCGACGATCCAGATGTCGTCCGACAGTTCGCGCGCGATGGCGTGCAGCACGGTGAGACCGTGTGCGCCGGCGCCGTCGTCGTTGGTGATCAGGATGCGCATTGCGTCTCTTCGGGTTGGAGTAAGGGGCAGCGGAACAAGCGGCTGCCCCTCACCCTAACCCTCTCCCCGTCAGGACGGGGAGAGGGGATTTTAAGCCTTAGAAATTCTGTCGAGGCCGCCCATGTAGGGCTTTAACGCGTCGGGAATGAGAATGGAGCCGTCTTCCTGCTGATAATTCTCCATGACGGCGACTAGGGTGCGGCCGACGGCGAGGCCGGAGCCGTTCAGCGTGTGGACGAAGCGGACATCCTTGGAGCCCTTGGGGCGGTAGCGGGCGGCCATGCGGCGGGACTGGAAGTCGCCGCAAACGGAGCAAGATGAAATCTCGCGGTAGGTGTTTTGGCCGGGCAGCCAGACTTCGATATCGTAGGTTTTTTGCGAGGCGAAGCCCATGTCGCCGGTGCAGAGCAAGACCGTGCGGAAGGGCAGGCCCAGCGCTTTGAGGATGCCTTCGGCGCAGGCGGTCATGCGCTCGTGTTCGTCGAGGCTCTTTTCCGGCGTGGTGATGGAGACGAGTTCGACTTTCGAGAACTGGTGCTGGCGGATCATGCCGCGCGTGTCGCGGCCGGCGGCACCGGCTTCGGAGCGGAAGCAGGGCGTCCAAGCAGTGACGCGCATCGGCAGCTTGTCTTCGTCGAGGATCTGATCGCGGACGAGGTTTGTGAGCGAGACTTCGGCGGTGGGGATGAGCCAGAAGTCGTTCGTCGTTTTGAACAGGTCTTCGGCGAACTTGGGCAGGTTACCCGTGCCGTAGGCGGCTTGGTCTTTGACGAGGAGCGGCGGGTTGACTTCGGTGTAGCCGCCGTGGTTGTCGCCGGTGGGGGATGTGTGGTTGTCGAGCATGAAGCTGGCAATCGCGCGTTCGAGGCGGGCGAGGCCGCCTTTCAGGAATACAAAGCGCGCGCCGGAGACTTTGCCGGCGGTGTCGAAGTCCATGAGGCCCAGGGCTTCGCCCAATTCGAAATGCTGCTTGGGCGCGAAGCTGAAGGTTTTCGGCGTGCCGACTTTGCGCACTTCCTTGTTGTCGTGCTCATCCTTGCCGTCGGGGACGTCATCGCGCGGCAGGTTGGGGATGACGGCGAGAGCCGCTTCGAGTTCGGCGTTGATCGCGCGCTCGTCTTCCTCGCCCTTGGCAATCGAGTCCTTCAGCGCGGCCACTTCTTCCATGAGTTTGGCGGCGGTGGCGTCGTCCTTCGTTGCCTTCGCTTTGCCGATGTCTTTGGAGGCGGCGTTACGGCGGGCCTGGGCATCCTGCAGCGTCGTGAGGATCGCGCGGCGCTTGTCGTCGATGGCGATGAGGGATGCTGACAGCGGCTCCAGGCCACGGCGTTTCAGGGCGCCATCGAAGGCAGCTGCGTTATCGCGGATCCATTTGATATCGTGCACGGAAGGGCCTCATCTTCGGTCGGTTTCGTGACCGTCTATAGGCCGGGGGCCGGATGCGGTCCAGCGTTCACGGCGAAACGTGCGGTTTGCTTTTGTTCTACTTATCGGCGGGTTGACCGGCGGCGGCGGCGGAGATCTTTTCGGCGCGGGCGACTGCGTAAATCGAGAGTTCGTAGAGCAGCACCGTGGGGAGCGCCATGATCAACATGCTGAGCGCATCTGGCGGGGTGAGGACGGCTGCGACGGCGAAGATGGCGACGATGGCATAGCGGCGGCCGGCGCGCAGTGCCGCTGCCGTGATGAGGCCGGCGCGGGCCAGCAGCGTCAGGACAACGGGCAGCTGGAAGCAGATGCCGAAGCCGAAGATCAGCGTCATGATGAGGGAAAGATATTCCGACACCTTGGGCATGAGTTCGATGGTGGCGGCGCCGTCCGCGCTCGATGTGGCGGCGAGCCCGATCGAGAACTTGATCAGGATCGGCATGGCGACGAAATAGACCACCGCCGCTCCCAGCACGAAGAAGAACGGCGTCGCGATGAGGTAGGGCAGGAAGGCCTGGCGCTCGTTCTTGTAGAGGCCCGGGGCCACGAATTTATAGATCTGCGTGGCGACGACGGGGAACGAGAGAAACGCTGCGCCGAACATGGCGAGCTTCAAGTGGGTGAAGATCTGTTCGAGGAAGTGCGTCGCGATGAGGCGCACGTGATCCTGGCCGGAAACCCAGACATAGGGCCAGACGAGGATCTGATAGATATGGGCGGCGACCGTGAAGCAGAGCAGAAACATCACGAAGAAGGCGCCGACGGCCCACATGAGGCGCGAGCGCAGTTCGATCAGATGATCCATGAGCGGCGCTTTAGAAGCGTCGATGTCGTCCTGGCCGTCGGGCACGCGCTCCTGCATGGCGTCAGGCCCCCGGCTTCGGGAGGGCTGCCGGAACGGCCGCAGTGGATGCATCGGGGGAAGGAAGTTCTGGCTTCGGTGCCGGCGGTGTGAGCGTTGGCGTGTCGGAGTCGATTTGAGCCGTTTTCACCGCAACGTCGGCGGACTTCACCGTGTCGCTGACGGCGCGCTCGGCTTCATAGGTCGACTTGGCGAACTCATCGCGCATGCCGTCCAGTTCCTTGCGCAGGTTGTCCATCTCAGCTTCGCGCATGGCGTCGTCGAAGTGGCGCTTGAACTCGTTGGCCTGACGGCGGAGCACGCCCATGTATTTGCCCAGCGTGTTGAAGAACACGGGCATATCCTTGGGGCCCACGAAGATGAGGACCACCACGGCGAGGATCAGGAGCTCGCTCCAGCTGATCTCGAACATATTATCCGTCCGGATGCGCGCTGATGCGCGTCACAAGCGGTTCAGCCGCTCTTCGTCGTGTCGCGGCGGGCCTCGCCGGTGCGGGCGTCGTGATCGAGCGAACGCGGGCTTTCGGGTGTGCCGGGCGTCTCGTCTTCCTGCATGCCCTTCTTGAAGCTCTTGATGCCCTTGGCCACGTCGCCCATCAGCGTCGAAATTTTGCCGCTGCCGAACAGCAGCACGACGACGAGCAAAAGCAGCAGCAGATGTGTGGTTGAGAGGCCCATTGTACTGGTAATCCTTCTAGTGACCCGTGCTGCGGTTCACGAACTTGGGTGGTTATCGCAAACTGGCGACGCGGGGGCAATGCCGCGCACCGCTGACATCGCGGTAAGGTTGCTTAGGCCTCAAAGGCCGGGGGAAACACCAAAGCGCGGCTCATGTCGACCTCAATGCCGACTTCGCTGCCTTTCGGGCGGCCCCGGCCTTCATGCGTCCGCACGCGGAGCGGCGCGTCGAAGCCCTGAACGCCGACCTCCAGGAGAGCGATGTCGCCTAGGAACTTGGAGTGCAGGATGCGTCCCGGCAAGCCCTTGCCCGGCTCGCGGACACGAATGCCGCGCTCGCGCAGACCGAGGATGGCAATTTCACCCTCCGCGATGCCGGGAGCGGGGACGCGGCCGAGGGGGGTTTCGATGACGCCGCCCTTGGCGCGGTAGGCGATTTCGTTGATCTCGGAAAAGAGACGGGCGACGAACAATTCAGCCGGGTGATCGTAGAGATCCTCAGCAGTGCCCGTTTGGACGATCCGGCCGCGGCGCAGGACGGCGATGCGGTCGGCCAAGCGCATGGCTTCTTCCGGGTGGTGCGTGACGATGACGGCGGTGGCACGCGTTTCGCGCAGGAGGGCCAGCGTCTCTTCCTGCATGTTGTCGCTCAACTGAACGTCGAGGCCGGAGAAGGGCTCGTCCATCAAAACGACGGCGGGACGCGGAACGAGCGCGCGGGCAAGGGCGACGCGCTGCTGCTGGCCGCCCGACAGCGTGTGCGGATATGCATCCGACATGTGGGCGAGACGGACGCGGGTGAGCATGGCGCGGGCTTCGCGTTCGGCGTCCTTTCGCGGCAAGGCTTTGAGGCCGAAGGCTACGTTTTGCAGGAGCGTCAGGTGCGGGAAGAGCGCGAAGTCCTGAAACATCAGGCCGACGCTGCGTTGTTCGGGCGGCACGAAGCGCGATGCGCCGGCCACTTCCTGTTCGTTGATGAGGACACGGCCGGAGGTGGGGCGCTCGATGCCGGCGGCGAGGCGAAGCAACGTGGTCTTGCCGCAGCCGGAGGGACCCAGAAGGCAGACGACTTCGCCGGGGGCGATGGTGAGAGAGACGTTGTCGAGGGCGAGCGCGTCGCCGTAGCGGCGGCCGACGTTTTCAAAGGCGAGGCTGGCAGCAAAGGTCGCGGCGGCGCGGCGGGGCGTGCCGTTCGCGGCCGGGGGGCTGTTGTCGATGCCGGGGGAACTCGCGGTCACACTGTTTGACTTTCGCAGGGCGGGGTCCAGGTGTTGGTCCGCCGTCCTTATCAGGAGCCCTCTTAATTGCCGTTTGGGGTGCCGCTTTGGGAGCCTGGCTCCGGCTTATCGGGCTCGTCCTCTTCGGGCAAGTCGAGTTCCAGTTCAGGCTGAACGGTCTCTTCGTCCTCGTCGGCGGAATCGAGGGGCAGTTCGTCGGGCATGAGGGCTGCGACATCCGTCGGGCTGGGGACGGAGAAGCCGGGCGGAAGGTTCGAGTCGAGGAGCCCTTGCGCCTTCAGATCGGCGAGGCCGGGGAGATCCTTGATGTTGTCGAGGCCGAAGTGGGCGAGGAAGGCGTCGGTGGTGCCGTAGGTGATGGGTTTGCCCGGTGCGCGGCGGCGGCCACGGGGGCGGACCCAGCCGGATTCGAGCAGGATATCGAGGGTGCCGCCGGAGGTGGAGACGCCACGGATTTCTTCGATCTCGGCGCGCGTGACGGGCTGGTGGTAGGCGATGATGGCGAGCGTCTCGAGGGCGGCCTTGGAGAGGCGGCGCTCCTCGTGGGCGTGTTTTTCCAGGAGCCAGGACAGGTCTTCGGCTGTGCGGAAGGCCCATTTGCCGGCGGCTTTGACGAGGTGGACGCCGCGGCCGGCGTACTGTTCTTTGAGTTCGGACAGGACGGCTGCGACGTTCGTGCCCTTGGGCAGGCTTTCGGCGAGCGTCGCTTCATCGAGCGGTTCGGAGGCGGCGAAGAGGAGCGCCTCGACGATGCGGACGTTTTCCATCTGAAGGCGCATGTCGCCTTCGCCGAAGTCGGGGGCGGGTCCGATACCGAGTTGAACGTCGCCAAGTGCGGCGGCGAGTTCGCGGGCTTCGGCGGCAAGCGGATCATCGAGATCGTCGATGCGCTCGACGTCCTCGTTGTTGGAGACGAGTTTCAGCCGGGGCGGTGTCATTTTTTTCTTCCCGTCCTTCATCGGTCAATCAACGCTCGCACCCTCAGCCGATCCGCTGCCACGACGCGCCGTCTTCGCGCTTGCGCACGTAGAGGGGCGCGAAGGGCGCTTCCTGCTGCAATTCGACATAGCCTTCGCGCGCCATTTCAAGCGTCGCGCCGAACGAACTGGCGACAACAGTTTTCTGCTCTTCGGCCGGCGCGGTTTCGGGGAGGTAGTGATGCATGAAGAGGTCGAGCTGGGTCCACAGGCCGGTTGTCTGGCCGACGAGTTTTTCAAGCCGCGTGCGGGCGTCTTTGATGGACCAGACTTTGCGCGCCTTCACGACGTGAGAAACTTTGACGGTGCGGCGGCGCTGGTCGGCATAGGCTTTCAAGAGATCGTAGATTTGCGCGGTCCACTCGGTGTCGCGGACGGTCTTGACGCCTTCGGGCATACCGCGCGGGAAGACATCGCGGCCGAGGCGCTTGCGCGTCATGAGGTGCGCCATTGCGTTGCGCATCGCTTCTAGGCGGGCCAAGCGGAAGGAGAGCTTCTGCGCCATCTCCTCGGCGGTTTCCTGACCGTCTTCGGTTTTTTCCTTCGGCAGCAGGAGGCGAGATTTGAGGAACGCGAGCCAGGCGGCCATGACGAGATAGTCGCCGGCGATTTCGAGCTTGAGACGCTGCGCTTCGTTGATGAAGGTGAGGTACTGCTCGACGAGGGCGAGGATCGAGACGTGGGCGAGGTCGACCTTTTGCGTGCGGGCCAGCGCCAAGAGGAGATCGAGCGGACCTTCGAAGCCTTCGACGTCGACGATGAAGGCTTCGGCGGCCGACGGCGCGTTTTCCGCGTTGGGGAGTTCCCAAGCGGTTGTTTCGCGCGCTGACTGGTCCGGCTCGTCGCCCATCGGGGTCCTTCTTCTGGCCGGCGGAAATGCCGTGGCTCGCTGGAGCCTATACTGATTCAGAGCGGCGGGTGTGGCCGGTCAACACCTCGGCCAGCTGGTATTCGGCCGCCGCGATATCGAATTCTTCTTGGTTTTTCAGCACTGCGAGGGCGGATTGAGCCCGGCGCAGGGCGTTGCCGGCGAGGTCGGGGACGCCCGCGGAGGCCTCTTCCATCTCGGCCAGGTTGCCCGAACAATGCAAGGCGACATCGGAGCCCGCCTGGATCACGGCTTCGGCGCGCTTGCGCATGGTGCCTTTCAGGGCGTGCATGCCGAGGTCGTCGCTCATCAGGAGGCCGTCGTAGCCGATTTCGCCGCGGATGACGTCGGCGGTCACCTTGGCGGACGTGCTGGCGGGGGCGTCGGGATCGACGGCGGTGAAGACGACGTGGGCGCTCATGGCGGCGGGGATGTCGGCCAGAGCCTTGAACGGTGCGAAGTCGGTGCGGGAGAGTTCGGCGCGCGGCGTGTCGACGACGGGCAGATCGAGGTGGCTATCCTTGGTGGCGCGGCCGTGGCCGGGGATGTGCTTGATGACCGGCAGGACGCCGCCGGACATGAATCCGGTCGCCACAGCGCGGCCGAGGCGGACGACCTGTTCGACGGTGGTGCCGAAGGCGCGGTCGCCGATGATGGCGTGGGCGCCTTGGACCGGGAGGTCGAGGACGGGTGTGCAATTGGTGTTGATGCCGAGGTCGCGCAGGTCGCGGGCGACGAGGCGGCTGGCTGCTTCGACGGCGGCGCAGGCACCATCGCAGTCACCTGCTTCATAGCGGGCGGCGTACGCGGCAGCGGGGGGAAGGTCGCGGCCGAGCGGCGGGCGGAGGCGCTGCACGCGGCCGCCTTCCTGGTCGATGAGGACGAGCGTTTCGTCCGTCCCGATGGCTTCGAGCGCGTTGGCGACGAGGCGGCGGATCTGATCGTGGGTCTCGCAGTTGCGCGCGAACAGGATGATGCCGAGCGGGCGCGTTGCGGCGAGGAAGCACATTTCCGCGTCCGTCATGCTGAGGCCTTCAAGTCCGGTGATGAGGGCTCGGCGTTGCAAAGGAGGGCTCACTTCCAGGGTGCGCTTCATAAACAAAAGGCCGCGGGATTTGCGCCGCGGCCTTTCGAGACGTGTTCAAACTTGCTCAGTAGGCCATGACCCAGCAGCTGGAATAGCCGGCGGTTTTCAACTGCGAGCAGACCGAATTGGCACCGTCTTTTGAGCCGGGCGGGCCGACGACGAGACGATGATAACGGCCTTTTTCGCCGAGGTTGGCTTCGGTGACGTCGGGCGTTTTGTTCTGCAGGATGCCGGCGTAGCGCTGCTGCAGATCGGCGTATTGCTGGAGCGCCGTGATGCGGCTGGTGCCGGATGCGGGCACGGAGGCGAGCACGGCGACGTAGCCGAGGCCAGACGGTTTGGAGACCGGAGCGGCATCGCTGGGGAGCGCCGCGACCTTGGCCACCGGTTTAGGCGCGGGCTTGGGCTTTTCGGCGACCGGCGCAGGCGGCGTAGCCGCGGTTTCCTGGATCGGTTTATTGATAGACTTCGGCAGCACGGGTGCTGCACGAGGTTCGTTCGATGCGACCTGGACCGGCTCTGACGGCGGCTGCACGACGATGGGCTGCGGCTTCTGAGCGGCCGGCATCGCGGGCGCACCCGGAGTCGGCACGTCGATGAGCGTCATCCCGGGAACGGGAACGGAGACGCCAGGAACGGAGACCGGTTCGGGCGGAGCGGCAGCCGGGGCCTGGATTGCGCCATCCCGGCCGACGACAAGCGTTTGAACTTTGCGGGCGCCGCCGGCATCGGGCTCGCTACTGGAGCCGCCATCGCCGAGACGGCCGAGCAGCTTGCTGTCGGTGTTGGCGAACTGCTTGCCGCCGGGTTCGGACGGCTTGGTCTTGGACGGGCCTTCGGCGCTCTTCACGACGGGTGTCGGGCCGCTGCCGCTTTCACCGAGAAGATTTTGATAGGCGAAGGTCAGACCGCCGCCGAGGACGATCGCGCCGACGAGCGCGCCGGCGACCTTGATCCATTTGCGCCCGCGCGGGGGCTCTTCGTAGTCGTAGCCGTCGTCCTCATAACCTTGCTGGGCCGCGTTGGGATCGGCGTAGCCCTGCTGATCATAGCCCGGCTGGGCATATCCGCCGGCGTCGTAGCCCGGCTGTGCAGCATAGCCCTGCGGCGCCTGCTGGTAGCCGCCGGTCTGGTGTCCCCAATCTGCATATCCGCTTTGCGGATGTGTGGGCGGATGTGTGGGCGCGTGGGTGGCGAGATCAGCGGTGAGATGGCCATAGTCTTGCTGCGGCGGCTGCGCGCGGCCCTGGGGCGGCATGTAGCTCGCAAGGTCATAGCCGCGCGGATCGCTCGCTGGAGCCGCGGCGGGGGCGGGCGATGCAGCCCATTGATCGTATTGAGCGCCGCGCAATGCGGGATCCGGCTGAGCGTAGCCGTTGCCATAGCCTGCTGGGGCTTGCTGCTGCGCATAGGGCGCGGCGGGCTGTGCACCGAATTGGGGGGTGGGCTGGGCCGGACGGCGCGACGGGGTCGTCGGCGGCGTGTAGGGATCGAAGTGCGGGGCGGGCGGGGTCTGCTGGTCCGTGCCCCAGTAATTGGCGGCTTCGGGCTGACCATAGCCATAGCCCTGAGGTTCGGCCGGTTGCGATCCGTAGGCCGGTTGAGGCGGATAGCCCTGCGGGGCGGTGGCTTGCGGCGGTTTCGGGTTGGGCAGCGGCGCGCCGCCCAGGCCTTGCGTCCAACCGGCCAAGTCGTATTCGCCCTGGATGTGAGCGCTCTGGTTGTGCGGGCTTTGGGGCGGGGCCGCTTGGGGCCGGTATCCGCCCGGCGGTGCCTGTCGACTGTCGGAGCGAGACATCTACGATCATTCCTTCAGTTCGCGGGTCCGTCTCGCTGGCCTCGAGGGAAGGCCTGGAGCTTCGTGACCCCGCTCGAATCGGCGTTATGGCCAAATCTAGCGCATGGAGACCGGGGCCTCGACCCCGAGAACTCCAAGACCTGAGGATATCACCGCGCGCGTCGCATCAACGAGCGCACAGCGCGCCAGCGTTAAGCCCCCATCTTGAGCCTGGATAAAGCGCAAATGTGGCAAATCATTGCCGCGTGTCCATAAACCATGAAAAGCGGAAGCCAGATCATAGAGATAGAACGCCAGCCGATGGGGCTCGCGGGCCTCGGCGGAGGTGGCGATGAGACGGGGGTAGTGGGCCAGTTTGCGGACCAGATCGAACTCGGCCGGATCGGTCAGCTGCGACAAGTCCGCTTTGGCCAGCGCCTCCTTCGAGATGTCGAGGGTGGGCATTTGCTCAGCGACGTTGCGGAAGACGCTGGACGCGCGCGCGTGGGCGTACTGCACGTAGAAGACGGGGTTGTCTTTCGACTGTTCCGTCACCTTTGCAAAATCAAAGTCGAGGGGTTCGAGTTCCTTGCGATAGAGCATCATAAAGCGGACCGGATCGCGGCCGACTTCATCGACCACATCGCGCAGCGTGACGAACGTGCCGGCGCGCTTCGACATCTTGAACGGCTCGCCGCCTTTGAACAGCTTGACGAGTTGTACGACCTTAATCTCGAGATCGGTCGTGCCGCCGCGTGTGCGCCAGGATTTCAGCTTGCCCTTCTGGTCGCGTTCGAGCGTGCCACCGGCGAGCGCTGCGATGGCGGCCAACATGCGCGGGATGTAGCCGATGTGGTCGGCGCCGAAGACGTTGATGAGATGAGGAAAGCCGCGGGTCAGCTTGTCGTAGTGGTAAGCAATGTCGCCGGCGAAATAGGTGTAGGCGCCGTCGGACTTCTGCAGGGCGCGGTCCATGTCGTCGCCGAATTCGGTCGACTTGAAGAGCGTTTGCTCGCGGTCTTCCCATTCCTCGTCGTCGTGGCCGAGCGGCTTGGCGAGACGGCCTTCGTAGATCAGGCCCTTCTTGCGCAAAGCTTCGATGGCCGCTTTGACCTGATCGACGCCGCCGCGCGAGAGAGACGCTTCGGAGACAAACACATCGTGGCGGATGTTCAACGCGGCGAGGTCGTCCTTGATCATCAGAAGCATGGCGGCGATGGCCTCTTCGCGGAAGAGCGCCAGCCAATCGGCTTCGGGTTTGCCGACGAATTTGTCGCCGTACTTCTTGGCGAGCTCATTGCCGACGGGCTTCAGGTAATCGCCAGGATAGAGCCCTTCGGGGATGTCGCCGATCGTTTCGCCCAGCGCTTCGCGATAGCGCAGGTGAGCGGAGCGGGCGAGCACATCGACCTGACCACCGGCATCGTTGATATAGTATTCGCGCGTGACGTCGTAACCGGAGAAAGCAAGCAGATTGGCCAGCGCATCGCCGAAGACCGCGCCGCGGCAATGGCCGACGTGCATGGGGCCAGTGGGATTAGCGGAGACGTATTCGACGTTGACGCCGTCGGGCTTTTTGGCGCCGCGGCCGTAGGTTTCGCTGTCTACGACGATGGATGTAATCAGGCGCTGCCAGAATGTGGGCGTCACCGTGAGATTGAGGAAGCCGGGACCAGCCACACTGACGGCGGCCAATTCCGGATCGCTTTCGAGTTTGGCTTTCAATGCCTCAGCGATGTCGCGCGGCTTGAGACCGGCGGGCTTGGCCAGCGCCATAGCGACGTTTGAAGCAAAGTCGCCGTGGGTCGTGTCGCGCGGGGTTTCGACTTCGATGTGCGGCAGGGCCACGTCGCGCGGGAGCACGCCTTCGACTTTGAGGTCGGCAAGTGCGGCCGCGATCTTGGCTTCGACGTGGGTGAAGACGTTCATTGCGCGTGGTCCTTGATCCTGACGAGGGGGCAAGCGGCGTACATCATTGCGGATGCTGCCCCTCACCCTAACCCTCTCCACGTCGCAGGCGACGGGGAGAGGGGGAAGTGGCCGCCTCTATCGCAATTCCGGGGTTTCGGCAAACAGGCGGCGGTGTTCGGCGATGGCGTAGCGGTCGGTCTGGCCGGCGAGGTAATCGGCAGCCAGGCGCGCGCGCTGGCGGGGGGCCAAGCGTTCGCTGATCTCCTGCCAGGCTTCGGGGAGCGCGGTGCGGTGGTTCGTGTCCGCATAGGCGGTAAAGAGGTCGCGGACGATGCCCTCGGCGGCGGTCATGACACGCAGGACACGCGGGTGGCGATAGACGCGCTCGAAGAGAACCGTGCGCAGCGCGGTGAGGTCGGTCCACATGGGGGCGGAAAAGCGGATCGCCGCACGGCCGGCCGAGCGAATGTCATCGGGCGAGGCGGGCTCTAGGACGGCCAATTGCGCGCGGCTTTCGAGGACCACGTCGCGAATGAGCGCGGTGATCATGCGGCGGGTGACTTCGAACACGTCGCGGCTCTTTTCGCTCCCCTCCCCTTCGGCGATTACGGCGGCGGCGAACGGCCCTACGAAGGCCACGTCCGTGAGGCTGGCGAGCGAGAGCAGTCCGGCGCGCAGGCCGTCGTCGACGTCGTGGGTCAAGTAGGCGATGTCGTCGGACAGTGCTGCGACCTGGGCTTCGGCGCTGGCCCATTGGTCGAGGTCGAGAGAGTGCCAGCTTGCGAGCGGTTGCGTGACCTTGCGGACAGCGGCGCCTTTTGCGGAGTTGAGCGGGCCGTTGTGTTTGGCGAGGCCTTCGAGTGTTTCCCAGGTGAGGTTCAGGCCGTCGAAGCGGCGATACTTGCGTTCGAGCGCCGTGACGACGCGCAGGCTCTGGGCATTGTGGTCAAAGCCGCCGTGCGCGGCCATCTCGGCATCGAGCGCGCGTTCGCCTGCGTGGCCGAAGGGCGGGTGGCCGAGGTCGTGGGCGAGCGCCAGGGCTTCGGCGAGATCTTCGTCGAGGCGGAGTTGGCGGGCGATGGTGCGGGCGATCTGGGCCACTTCGAGGCTGTGGGTGAGGCGTGTGCGGTAGTGGTCGCCTTCGTGATAGAGGAAAACTTGCGTTTTGTGGGTTAGGCGGCGGAAGGCGGTGGCGTGCAGGATGCGATCGCGGTCGCGCTGGAAGGGGCTGCGGGTCGGGCAATCGGGCTCGGGAAAGCGGCGGCCGCGCGATGGGACCGCGCTGGCGGCGTAGGGGCCCGGCGCGCGTTCACCGGGTTGCAGAGCCGCGCCGTAGTCGGCAGCTTTCGGTTTGGCGGTGCGCGCGGTCATCTTTGTCCGGCCATTTCATTGATCTAGGGGTTTGACAGGTGCCCCCCCGTCCCTATGTTCCAGTCTGTTGATCGCAATCAAGCCGGTTTGGCAACCATCTGCCTGCTGCTGAGCGTCTAACCTTTGGAAATTCCATGAGCGAACCCACCGTTATCGTGACCGCGCCTGCCGCCCGCCGGATCGCGGAGATCGTGGCTGCCGAGCCGGCCGGGACCATGCTGCGGGTCGCAGTGGAAGGCGGCGGGTGCTCCGGCTTCCAGTACCGCTATGACCTGACGCGTGAGGCGGCGCCCGACGATATCGTCATCGAGCGGGACGGGGCCAAGGTTCTTATCGATCCCGTTTCACTTGAGTATCTCTCGGGATCGGAGATCGATTTCGTGGACGATCTCATCGGCGCGTCGTTCCAGATCCGCAATCCGCAGGCGACATCTTCGTGCGGATGTGGCACGAGCTTTTCGCTCTGACGAGACGGTGCCAGGCACCGCAGTCGGTGCCTGGCACCGTCTTGCAAAGAGGCGTGCATGAAAGTCGTCACCTGGAACATCAACGGCGTGAAGGCGCGACTCGAACTCGCGCTCACGTATCTGCGCGAGGCCAAACCCGACGTGATCGGGTTTCAGGAAATCAAATCCGTCGACGAGGGGTTTCCGCGCGAGGCGTTCGAGGAGCTTGGCTACAAAGTCGAAACGTTCGGGCAGAAGGGGTTCAACGGGGTTGCGATTCTTTCGCGTCTTCCCATCGAAGATGTGACGCGTGGGTTGCCCGGCGGCGAGGGGGATGAGCAGTCGCGCTACATTGAAGCCACGATCATCGAGGGCTCGCTGACGATCCGGTTTGCCTCGCTTTATTTGCCGAACGGCAATCCGATCGGGACTGAGAAATTTTCATACAAGCTGGCGTGGATGGAGCGGCTGGAAGCGCACGCGCGCGGGCTATTGCAGAGCGAGATGCCGGTGGTACTGGCCGGGGATTACAACGTGATCCCTGAGCCGGTGGATGCGAAACGGCCGGCGGCGTGGACGGGCGATGCGCTGTTCCAGCCGGATAGCCGCGCGATGCTGCGCCGGATTGAGGCGCTCGGGCTGACGGACGCGATCCGCGCCTGCCACCCGGGGCCGGGTGTTTATACGTTTTGGGATTATCAGGCGGGGGCCTGGAACAAGGATGACGGCATCCGCATCGATCATATTCTGCTGTCGCCGCAGGCGGCGGACCGGATGGTGAGTGCGGGCGTCGACAAGCATACGCGCGGGTGGGAAAAGCCGTCGGACCACGCGCCGGTGTGGGTGGAGTTGGGGTGACTTAGCGCTGCGGTCGCTTGGAAGAATTGGAGGCGATGCGATGCGCGTCGCCTGACATTTCAGATTCGAAGCTGCTGCCATTCGCAATTTCCAGCACGCCGAAATCCTTCGAACGCGAATTCGTCGACGCAACGCCGGCATCAAGCGAGCGCAGGCCGCGATTTAGCAATTCTCTGACTGCGGCGGCACGGCTCGGCATGCGCGATTTGTAACGAAAATCGTCGACGGCGCGCAGTTCGTCCATCGTCAGCATGATTTGAAGCCGCTCTTCGCGCTCCCGATTCATGGTCCTCCTCCCACTGCAATCCGACTTAAGAAAAATTACTCACAAGATGTACTTGGGAGATTAAACGCACTGCCCCGATTTGGGTTCCAGAAGGCAATAACCGTACACGCTGCATGCGTGGCACTCAACGCACTGATCAGATTGAAAATGAAATGGAAATGGCAATCTATGAGCGACCAGGAGGTTGCCCATGTCGCGCGTGTTGCTGGTCGAAGATGAGTTGCTCATCGCCATGATGCTGGAAGACAAGCTGCGGGATCTCGGTCACTGCGTCGCCGGGGTAGCGCCGACGGTGGCGAGCGGCATTGGAATGCTGCGGGACACAGATCCAGACGTGGCCATTGTCGAATTCAAACTGGCCGATGGGGAGTGCGATGACCTGTTGGCGGAATTGCGTGTGCGGCGCGTACCCTTCGTGGTCGTGACAGCGGCGCGGATCGATAGAACGGATGCGCGGTTTGCAGATATCGACGTTTTGGAAAAGCCGGTGGATATGGCGCATCTGGCTGACGTACTCGACCAACTCCAAGGTGGAACAGCCCGCGCGCGCGATCCTGGAGTGGTCGCTTCGCGGCCGCGTGCGGCTCATGATCTCGTCGAGGGATAGATCGCGCCGTCCGTAGGGCAGGCGCACACGGTCAAACGACCGCGGGTTTCAGAACACTATAGGCGACGACAAGACCGACGCTGGCGACGACCAGCCATCCCTGCCACTTGCCCTCATTCACGTCGCGGGCGACGCCACGCAGGCGTTCGCCTGTGGCTCGTCCAGTGAACACGCCATAAAAGACGGCGGCCACGGCGATCACAACGGACGTTGCAATGCTGGAGAGTTCCATCGCCGCCGACCTTTTGTGTTCGCGCTCCCATATTGAGCGCGTGTCTCGCTGGTACGCGCGCGTGACATTTACCCGCCGCGAACGATCCATGGAGATATCACAGGCGGGTTAATATTCGGCTCGCGCTGCCACACGCGACAGGCCGGGCCCATTGATGGTGCCCGGTCCCGATCGCGTCGTTAAAGAGGCGATGAACTCGTGCGATGCAGCGGACGGCTAGCGATTGTCCGGGTCGCGGACTTCGGTGCCGACATCGCGGAGGGTGGGCGTCGTTGTGCCGTAGATGAAGCGCTCTGCCGGGGCACCCACGGGAGGCGTGCGCACGACGGGCGTGGCAAGGCCGGGTTCTTCGCTCTTTTGCATGATCGGGGTCACGACTTCGCCGTTGCGGCAAGAACGCTGCGGTTCGGCGGCAAGGAGGCCGATGCCTGAGGCTTCGCGGGCTTCGGGCTTGCGGCCGAAGCGGTTACCCCAGGCGGCGACGATACCGGTCGCCTGCTTGCGGATGCCTTCGCCGGAGCCGCAGTAGATGTTCTGGTAGATGTCTTCGATCCAGAGGCGATCATAGACGGGAGCGTTCTCCACAGCGACGGCGATGAGGGCGAGCGCCGTCGGCTGGTCGGGCTTCATGTATTTGCCGCGCCACAGGAGGTCGGCGAGGAATGCCTGCGCGCCGGCATGGCCGCGCTCGGAGAGGTCGGCCAGCCAATGGCGGGCGGTGGCCGCGTCTTCGTCAATGCCGTCGCCGGCCAGTTTCAGCTTGGCCAATTCGAACTGGGCGTCTTCATCAGCGAACGTGGTGGAGGCGTTCTGCAAATAGAGGACGGCCTGCTGGGGATCGGACTTGACGCCGATCTCTCTCAAGCCGCGGCGCGTGTAGCCGGCAAGCGCGGTGAGAGACTTGCCGACGTAGGGCGCGCGCGGATCGTCTTCCGGGTCAGCGTCGGCGTACTCGTTGGCGATCCGGTAGAAGAGTTTGTAGGCCTTGGCGTGGTCGGTGTGGGCGCCGGAATTGTCGGAGTAGATGCGGGCCAGGTAGTACTCGGCCATGAACTCCTTCTTGGTGGCGGCGTATTCAAGCGCGGGGATCGCGATCTCGTAGTAGCCGCCTTGATAGGCGCTCATGCCCTGTTTCAACGCATCGCGCGGGGTCGCGAACGTCACCGTCTGCGCTGAGGCGCCGGCATTGAGGAGGGGGAGCAGCGCTGCGATGAGCGCTGCTCTCAGGTGCGATTTAGATATCCGCATAGCAGATGACTTCAGCCTTTCCTCCGCGATGGGTCACGGCGCCGTAACGCGCGGGCCCCACCTGATCCGCGAACTTAGCGATCGCGCCGGTCTTATTGGGATTGTCGGGTGCCTTCCACGCCTTGCGGCGCTTTTCGAGAATGTCGGCCGGAACGTCGAGATCGAGCGTTCCCTTGTCGGCGTCGATCGAGATGATGTCGCCGTTTTCGATCAGACCAATGGGGCCGCCGACGGCTGCTTCCGGACCGACATGGCCGATGCAGAAGCCGCGGGTGGCGCCGGAGAAGCGGCCATCGGTGATCAGCGCCACCTTGTCGCCCATGCCCTGGCCATAGAGCGCGGACGTGGTGGAGAGCATTTCGCGCATGCCGGGGCCGCCCTTGGGGCCTTCGTAGCGGATGACGAGGACTTCGCCTTCCTTGAAGTTGCCGGCGCTGACGGCGGCGAACGCATCTTCCTCGCATTCGAAGACGCGGGCGGGGCCTGAGAACTGCAGCTTCTTGAGGCCGGCGACCTTGACAATCGCGCCGTCGGGGGCGAGCGAGCCCTTGAGGCCGACCACGCCGCCGGTGGGCGAGAGCGGATTGGAAACCGGATAAACGACCTTCTGATTGGTGTTGAAGGTCACCTTCTCGAGGTTCTCGGCCATCGTCTTGCCGGTGACGGTCATGCACTCGCCGTGCAGGAAGCCGCCTTCGAGGAGGGCTTTCAGGATTTGCGGAATTCCGCCGATGTCGAACACGTCCTTGGCAACGTACTGACCGCCGGGTTTCAAGTCGGCGATGTAGGGGGTGCGCTTGAAGATCTCGGCCACGTCGAACAGGTCGAAGTCAATGCCGACTTCGTTGGCCATGGCAGGGAGATGGAGCGCGGCGTTGGTCGAGCCGCCGGTTGCGGCGACTATGGTGGCGGCGTTTTCGAAGGCCTTGCGGGTAGCAATGTCGCGCGGACGGAGCTGATCGGCGACGAGGCGCATGACGGCTTTGCCCGAGGCGACGGCAAAACTGTCGCGCTCTTCATAGGGTGCGGGCGAGCCGGCGGAACCGGGGAGTGCCAAGCCGATGGCTTCGGACACCATTGCCATGGTGTTGGCGGTGAACTGGCCGCCACAGGCACCGGCGGACGGACACGCCACGCATTCCAGTTCGTGCAGGTCTTCGCCCGACATTTTGCCGGCGGAGTGCATGCCGACGCCTTCGAAGACATCCAGAACGGTGACGTCCTTGCCGCGGAAACGGCCGGGCAGAATGGAGCCGCCGTACATGAAGACGGACGGTACGTTGAGGCGGAGCATCGCCATCATGGTGCCAGGCAGGGACTTGTCGCAGCCGGCGATGCCGACGAGGGCGTCGTAGCAGTGGCCGCGCATCGTGAGTTCGATGCTGTCGGCGATAACTTCACGCGAAACGAGCGACGACTTCATGCCCTGGTGGCCCATGGCGATGCCGTCGGTGACGGTGATGGTGCAGAATTCGCGCGGCGTGCCGCCGGCTTCGTTGACGCCGACTTTGGCAGCTTGGGCCTGACGCATCAGGGCAATGTTGCAAGGAGCGGCTTCATTCCAGCACGAGACAACGCCGACGAAGGGACGGTTGATCTGCTCTTCCGTCAGACCCATCGCATAATAGTAAGAGCGATGCGGCGCGCGCGATGGCCCCACGGTGACGTGGCGGCTCGGCAGCTTCGATTTATCGAACGTCTTCGCGTCCATTCTTTTTATTCCTCTGAAAGCTCAACCAAGGGGGACGGACGGACGTCGTGCTGGACGATCCTTCCTCGACACACTTGGGAGCTTCGAACGCGTATTGCTTTCGTCTCGCGGACCCGCATGCACCCGCGGCGCTGGAACCCTCTGAAGGCTTCCCGGCCGTTCTCTGTGTCGCGCCGTTTTGTGGCTCAAAAGAGGCATGTTTCCAAGCGTTTCGTTGCTGCGGGGCAACATTCACGGGAAGATTTTGCGGGGACGGTGGGCCAGGGCGCCGGATTGATAGGACGGCCGGTCGATGGGTCCGGGTTTTAACCATCGACATTGGCCGCAGAATGGCCCGACCGGGGCAACTTGGCCGCCGATCCGAGTCGGCCGTGTGGCAGCGGAATTTGTTTCGAGTTTGGGGAGTGCGCTCCTACATAACGATCACTGCCGGACGCCCCGTCCGGCGCGCGATGCCGGCAAAGGTCACCATGGTCTCTCCCTCCCCGCTCGATGATCGATCTTATGTCGCCCGCTTTAGCCGCGGACCGGGGTCGGGTTCGCATGACGTGCGCGTACGCCTGACGGAGCGCGGGGTGGCGATCGAGGGGTTGGATGGTGAGGCGCCGCTGATCTGGCCTTATGGGGCGCTGGCGATTGGGGAGCCGCTGTCGGCGCAATCCATCGATGCGCTGCTCAGTTACTCCTATCAGCCGGGTGCGGCGCTGTTCGTGCCAGACAAGACTTTTGCGCGTGCGCTGATGGAGCATGCCCCGCAGTTGACCGAGCGGGCGCGGCGGATGCGGTCGGCGCGGCCGTGGTTTTGGGCGGCGGGCGGAGCAGGTTTGGTGGTGGCCGGAATTTGGCTGTCGGGGTTTTCGCCGGCCAACGCGCTGGCCCGCATGCTGCCGGACAAGGCCCGCGCGATGCTGGGCGATCAGGTCGTCGCATCCATGACGAATGGCCGGGCCACGTGCGTGGCGCCTGCGGGTACGGCGGCGCTCGATGCATTGACCGCGAAGTTGTCGGCGGCGGCGGGAACCGGGCAGCGATTCAAAGTCGTGGTGGCCGACTGGGATGTGCTCAATGCTTTTGCGACGCCGGGCGAACGGATCGTGTTGACGCGGGGGCTGATCGAGAAAGCGCAGTCGCCGGACGAGGTGGCGGGTGTGCTGGCGCACGAGATGGGGCACGGGATCGAATTGCATCCCGAAACCGGCATTGTGCGCGGGATCGGGCTGGCCGCGGCGACGGAAATCGTGCTCGGCGGGGCGGGGGGGCTGGCAAACATCGGGTTGCTGCTCACACAGATGTCCTACTCGCGGGAGGCAGAGCGCGAGGCGGATGGGCATGCGCTGTCGATATTGAAGGGCGCGCAGGTCTCGCCGGAGGGGCTGCTGGCCTTTTTCGACCGTGTAACGGACGTGGAAGAGCGTGAGGGTGGTGCTGGTGGAATTAGCGTTTTGAGATCGCATCCGCAGACGGAGGAGCGGCGCGCGGTGGTGGCGGCGGCTGAGCGATATGCGGCGACGCCTGCGCTGGATGCCGCCGACTGGAAGGCGCTGCAGTCGATTTGTACGGTCACGGAGGGTGCCGAGACGGTGCCATCAGCCCCGCCGCCGCCGCGGTCATCGAAACCGCTGCCGGGCGAGACCGACACCTGATTTTATTTTGGCGGCCGGAACTCTATTTCGCTTTTGACGTAGAGAGGCTGCCCGCCCGCGACCGCATCTTTGCCCGATGCGGGCCGCAATCATCTGGTCTTTCTGAGCCTATCGCCCAGCGACCATCCGAGGATCCGGACGTCCATGCCTTTCCTGCTCCGCGCCGTTCTCTGGATGCTGCCGTTCGCGCTGTTTGCCGCCTCGCCGTTTGCCACCGCGTGGACGCTGAAGGACGCGATCAAGTCCGGCAATGTTCCGGTGATCAATGCGCTTGTGGAATGGGACAGCGTGCGGGTGTCGTTGCGCAAATCGATGACCGCGTTGGCGCTCGACCGGCCAATGGATTTTCAAGTTCCGCCTGATGTTTCGTTGGCGCAGTCGTCGAACGCGCCGAAGGCCGGCTTGTGGCAACGGGTGAAGGGCTATTTCGGCACGGCGGCGGTGGAGCGGCTGATCAATCGATATGCCAACGCGGAAGGGTTGCCGACGCTGTTCACGTATGGGCAGGCCTACAAGCGCTACGTAAAGGGCATCGACGAGCCGCCGAAGACGATGGCGAATTTGCCGGAGCGCATCAAAGAATTCTGGTCGCGGCTGCGGCATGTTGAGTTTGTGACGCCGACGGCGTTCGAGATCGAGATGGCGGACAAGACGGATCCCACGCGGCGGTTTACGGGGCTATTTCAATTCCGCGACATGCGCTGGAAGCTGACGCAGCTTTACGTGCACACGGCCGCGAACCCGCTGGGCCGGATGGCGGCATTGCGCTAAGCTCGTTTTCCATTGCGGCGGGATGGCCCGTCTTCACACACGCTCCCTCTTTCGAGAGTGCGGCTCGATGGGTCCCGGGCACGAGGCCCGGGATGACACCTTTGGGGTGGCGCCCGCGCCGAGCCAGCAGGCGAGATGTGGCGGGGTGTGTAAGGCGTCGTTCGTTTTCTCGCTTCTGCCGATTCAGCCACGCACCCCAATATTTCGGTTGGCCCACACTCGGCAGGCCGGTGTGGGCTCTCCCCATCGAAGGCGATGGGGAGAGGGGGTTAAGCCTCGATGCGTTTTAGCGCGGCCTTTAGGCGGGTGATTTTTTCGGTGCCTTCGGTGACGCGTTCGCGGTTGAGTTCCACGACGTGTTCGGGGCTCTTGGCGACGTTTGACTCGTTGGCGAGCCAGCTTTCGGCTTTGTCCTTATCGCTTTCGGCCTTGGCGATTTCTTTTTCCAAGCGTTTGCGCTCGGCATCCATGTCGATAACGCCTTCGAGGGGGAGCGCGTAGGTCGCTTCTTCCACGACGATGAGGGCTGCGCCCTTGGGCGTCGCGGCGGCAAACGAGATGTCGTCGAGGCGGGCGAGCCGCATGATCGTGTCTTCGTGCGTTTTGACGCGAGCGCGCGTGGCAGGCGCGGAGCCGGTGACGATCAGCGGGATTTTGGCGCCGGCGGGGACGTTCATTTCGGTGCGCACGGAGCGGATCGCCGAGATCAATTCAATTACCCAGCCGATTTCTTCGTCGACGGCGGGATCGGAAAGACCCTTGGGCTGCGGCCACGACGAGAGCGTCAGAAGGGATTGGCGCGCGACGCCATGCTCGACCATGTGCGCCCACAGCTCTTCGGTGATGAAGGGCATGAAGGGGTGGAGCAGTTTCAAGATTTGATCGATCACCCACGCAACAGTGGCGCGGGTTTCGATCATGGCTGCCTCGTCGTCGCCGGCGAGGATGGGCTTGATCAACTCCAAGTACCAATCGCAGAAGATGCCCCAGACGAAGTCGTAAATGGCGCCGGAGGCTTCGTTGAATTTGTAAGCTTCCAGTCCGGCGGTGACATTGGCGGCTGCGCGCTCGGTTTCGCCAACAATCCAGCGGTTGAGCGGATTTTTAACGGTCTTGGGATCGAAGTTGTGCTGGCGCACGCATTCGTTCATTTCGGCGAAGCGGGCGGCGTTCCAGAGCTTGGTGGCGAAGTTGCGGTTGCCTTCCACCGTCTGCTTGGCCAGCTTGATGTCGCGGCCTTGGGCGGCCATGCGGGCCAGCGTGAAGCGCAGCGCGTCGGCGCCATACGCGTCGATGATCTCGAGCGGATCGATGACGTTGCCCTTGGACTTCGACATCTTCTGCCCCTTCTCGTCGCGGACGAGGGCGTGGATGTAGATGTCCTTGAAGGGGACTTCCTTTTTGAAATAGAGCGACAGCATCATCATCCGGGCGATCCAGAAGAAGATGATATCGAAGCCGGTGACGAGAACGCTGGTTGGGTAGAAGCGCTTCAGTTCGGGCGTATCTTCGGGCCAGCCGAGCGTGGAGAAGGCCCAGAGGCCGGAGGAGAACCACGTATCGAGGACGTCTTCGTCGCGGGTGAGTGGTTCATCTTTTTTGTAGTGCGCTTTGGCCAGCGCTTTCGCTTCCGTCTCATCGGCTGCGACGAAGTATTTTCCGTCGGGCCCGTACCATGCCGGAATCTGATGACCCCACCAGAGCTGGCGCGAGATGCACCAGGGCTGGATGTTGCGCATCCACTCGAAGTAGGTTTTTTCCCAGTTTTTCGGGACAAACTCGGTGCGGCCGTCTTCGATGGCGGCGATCGCGTCTTTGGCGAGTTCGGCGGCGTTGACGTACCACTGGTCGGTGAGCCAGGGCTCGATGATCACATTGGAACGGTCGCCGTGGGGTACGGTGTGCGTCGTCGGCTCGATTTTGGCGAGGAGGCCGAGGGCTGCCATTTCGGACACGACCATTTTGCGCGCTTCGAAGCGGTCTACGCCTTGGAGATTTTCCGGGATGGCGTCGAGCTTGGCGGCGGGGCCGGCAATGATGGTGCCGAATGCGTCAAGAACGTTGATCTGCGCTAGGTTGTGACGTTTGCCGACTTCGAAGTCGTTGAAGTCGTGGGCGGGCGTGATCTTCACCGCGCCGGTGCCCTTTTCGGGATCGGAGTATTCGTCGGCGACGATCGGGATTTCGCGGCCAACGAGCGGCAGGCGCACCTTTTTGCCGACGATGTCCTTGTAGCGCTCATCCTCGGGATGCACGGCAACGCCACTGTCACCCAGCATCGTTTCAGGCCGCGTGGTGGCGACGACGATGAAGCGCGTTGGATCATGGCTGAGCGGATAGCGGAAGTGATACATGTGGCCGCTCGGGTTCTTTTTCAGAACCTTGGCGAGGGCTTCCGCGTCGAACGGCTTCTCGGGATCGCCGTCGGCCCACACGAAAGAACCTTTGGCTTCCACCTGCACGACTTCGAGATCGGAGATTGCGGTCTGGAACTTCGGGTCCCAGTTGACGAGGCGCTTGTCCTTGTAGATGAGGCCGGCATTGTGGAGTTCGACGAACACTTTGACGACGGCCTTGGATAGGCCCTCGTCCATGGTGAAGCGTTCGCGGCTCCAGTCGCACGACGCGCCGAGGCGCTTTAATTGGTTGACGATGGTGCCGCCGCTTTCGGCTTTCCAGGCCCAGACTTTTTCGAGGAACGCGTCGCGGCCAATTTCGCGGCGGCCGGGTTCCTTGCGTTCCATCATCTGGCGTTCGACGACCATCTGCGTCGCGATGCCGGCGTGATCGGTGCCCGGCTGCCAGAGCACGTCCTTGCCGCGCATGCGCTCGAAGCGGCAGAGGATGTCCTGCAGCGTGTTGTTCAACGCGTGCCCCATGTGGAGCGAGCCGGTGACGTTCGGCGGCGGAATGACGATGGAGAAGGGTTCGGCATCGGCGCGGTCCGGGCGGCCGGCCTTGAAGGCGTCGGCCTTTTCCCAATCGTCGCGAACGCGCGGCTCGATGGCGGCCGGCTGGTAGGTCTTCTCAAGCATTGTGGCGGGGTTCTTTTTGCATGGGCGCGTTGTTGCGATGGTCGTACGACCCCGCTTCCATGCCTGTCAACGCCGCCTGTCAACGTCCGGGGGGCTGACCCAGGGCCAGATACCAGGGCTAGATCAGGGGTTCGGCTTGCGGCCGAGCGTGGCGTCGCGCTGGAGGGCGCGTTCGACGATCCGCGGCATATTCTCGTCAATCCACTTTTCGAGGAGTGGACGGAGCATGTCGGCGACGACCTCCTCGAACGAGCGGTTCGAGGAGGGGGGATCGGCCGGTTTGGCCGCCTCGGATGGCTTGGTATCGGCGACCTTTGTTACAGGTGCTGTCGTTTCGGTTGACGTGGGTGCGGCTGCTTTGATTTCAGGTGCCCTGAGTTCAGGTGATGGCGCGCGCGGGGCTGCCGCGGCGGCGGCGAGGGCCTTGGCGGCTAGGGTCTCGACGGGGGCGGCCGGCGGCGCGCTGACAGGCGGGGCAGATTCGGCCGCCTTGGGTGCGGCTGGAGCTGCGGCGGGAACAGCGGCGCCGTTCAATTCCGCGACCAGGTCATCGAGGACACGAGCGGACGCGGCGGCAGGAACCTCGGCGGCGGGTGGCGGAAGCGGATCGGCCTTGGCGGCGGCAGGCGGCGGTGCGACAGCCGACGGTGCGGGTGCGGGGGGCGCTGCGGGTTGGGCTGCGGCACCGGATTGCCAGAACGGTACGAAACCAGCGCGCGTTGGGGACGGAGGTGCTGCGGGCTGCGATGCCGACAGGGCGGGTGCTGGTTCGGCGGCGGGCGTTTCGGCGGCGCGCTGAGGCGCCATGGAAGCGGGATCAGGCAAAACAGGATCGGGCCGGGGCTCCTGGGGCGGGTAGAATCCCCCTTTGCGCGGGGCGAAGAGGCCGCCGAACGCACCTGCGGCGGGTGTCGCGACCGGCGGCGCGGCCGGTTCAGGACCGGGCGAAGCAGGGGCCGGCTGGGTTGCCGTGGGCGATGCCGGCTCGGCCGTTGCGGCAGGCGGCGTTTCAGCTGGCTTGGGGGCTGCCGCGTTCGGATTGAGCAAGTTCGCCCACTTTTCGCGCGCGGCTTCAATGGGAGACGTTGGCGGAGCGGGCGACGGCGTGCGGCCGGCTACCGGGGCGGGTGCAGCACTGGTGGGGATCTTGAGTTCACCGACCTTCGGGGCTGGCGCGTCGATCAGGTCGTCGAGATCGGCATCGATGACTGCGGCGCGCGAACGGGGCGGGGTCGGCAGGGGTGCGGCCTGATCCGGCGCCGGATCGGCAACGGATCGAAACGAAGGCAAAGCGCCTGGCCGAACGTCGCTTGGACGTGGGTTGGAGGGTCGTGGATCCGTGGCCGCTGCGGGGATTGACGACGCCTGGACGGGCTGCGGGGGCGCCGGTGGGTCCTCGTTGAACGTTTTGCGGATCGAAGCCAGGATCTCTTCGATCGACGCTTCCGAACTTTCCGCTCTGCTCATTCGCCGTGCCCCATGTTCGTCGCCAGATTGCGGATACCGCTGCCCAGACTTCATACCGCTTGACTGGAAAACATGGAAATGCGGCGATCGGACGGCTGTGGACAAGCCTCTCGCCCTCCGTCGCCGTCCCCGGAGGCCGGGGTCGTGGTTCGGCGGCGGCTATTTCCGGGGTGTCTTCACGGACTCGGCCACCTCAATGTGCAGCGCCTTTTCAACCATGCGCGGCATGTTTTCGGCGAGCCATTGGCGCAACATGGGGCGCAGAAGATCAGCGGTGGAGTCCTCGATGGGCGCCGGTGCGGCTGTGGTTGCCGCGGCTTCCTGTGGCATGGATGCCGGGACCGGCGGCGGGACATGCTCGACCGGGGCCATGACGACAGGTGCGGGAGCTACGGGCGCGAGGGCGACCGGGATGAAGTCCGTGCTTGGCGCCGGGTCCGGGGCCAGAGACGGATAAGATGCGGCGATGGCGGCCGCGAGGCTTGACGGGGCTTCGACGGCGAAATCGCCGGCTGCCGATTGCTCCTCGCTCATGAGGACGGGGCTCATGAGGACGGGCAGGTCCTCGGACGGTGCGGCCATCGTGGCGGCGGTTTCAACAGCGGGGGCTAGTGAGGCGGCTTGCACGAGGGCCGCCGTGGCGGCGGCTTTGAACGGGGAGACCGATGGCTGCATTGGCGCCATAGCGGCCGGCGCCGATCCCATGCCCCGGAAGCGCGTATCCTTGAAGGCCGCCATTTGACGGGGGACTTGCGGTGCGGGTGGTGCGGGCTCGACGGGGGCCGGTCCGGGATCGGGTGCGGTGAAACTGCCATGCATCATGTTCGCCTCCGCAGGTGGGGCAGCAAGAACAGGTGCGGGAATGGGCGTTTTTTCGTCGTTCGTGGCCGACGCTGCCCACTCGTCAATGCGCGGCGACGTCGTCTCGTGAAACGTTGCGAGCAGGAAGTGAGGCGACCCAGCGGTATCGGCCGGCTCGGCGCGATGCAGGTTCAGCGAACTGAGCCCGTGGTCGTTGCGCTCGCCGCCGTGGCCGTTCGTGGGATGGCCGTTGGCCGTATGGCCATTCGACGATGCGGCGCGGATCGCTTCGCTGAGGCGGCCAAACAAGGGGGCTGGCCTGTCAGCGGACGGCGTGGCCGACGGAGTTTTAAACATGGAGGGGAGGTCAAAGTCGCTGGGATCATCGAGAAGGCCATCTCCACGCGGATATTGCATGGGCTTGCCCAAATCGATGATCGGTGCAGTCTGACCCGGCTCTTCGGCAATGATGCGCCGGACCGAGGCCAAGATTTCCTCGATGCTCGCGTGTCCGTTTTTTTCCGTCAGTTCCATGTCTCGAACCTCGCTGACGCACGCTACTGGAGAACCCCGACTGCCGGGTCTCGCGACTAGAGGAACGGTTTTGGTGACGGGTTATTCGCGAGATTGTTTTTTCCCGCCCCCTCAACCTGGATCGTCCCGAAAGCGCCGTGGTCCGCGAACTTCGACGTTCCAGGGCTTTGCTCAGCCCTGCCCCCGATCCCGGCGCTTCGTGGATTTTTGTAGGGTTGGCACAGGGCGATCATGTGGCAAAGACGCCGCGCGGCAAGAAAAAAGATAAATGAGCAGGTCGCGGCCGATGCGACACATACGCGAGATGGAAGTCTCAACGTGTTCAAGCTTTGGCGAATTTCAGTGAAAAGGCCAATCGCGGGGCGGCGAATGCCAAGTGACTGTTCGAGGAACCGCACCGGGCAACGATCGCGGCAAAATTGTGATTATTCCGGGAGAGAGCCACGAAGGCTCACTTCATGACGCTCGTGTCGACGTCCATGTGTTCCCGGCGGCCGTCTTCGTGCGTGATGGAGATCCCGAACCACTTGCGATCGACTTCTTCGTAGTGGGCGGCAGGATCGTAGACGGTGCCGGTAACGCCGAGGCTCAAGGCGTCGAGTCGTCCGAGCGCGGCCTGGAGGCCGTAGGCGGCAACGATCACGTTGCGCCGGGTGGTCACAAGGTTGACCTGCGAATTCAACAGTTCCTGCTGGGCGTTCAAAACCTCGATCAGCGTGCGCTGGCCAACGCGCTCTTCTTCGCGCACGCCGGTGAGGGCGGTCTGGTTGGCATCGACGGCAGCCTTTGCGCTCTCCAACTGGGCGCGGGCGCCGAGCAACTGGGACCACGCGGCGATCACATTGGCTTTCACGACAACGCGTGCCTGCTCGATATCCTGGAGACGGGCGAGATGCTCGTGTTTGGCCTGACGCACCTGGGCGTGGACGATGCCGCCTTGCTGGTAGATGGGAACAGTCACGCGGCCGACGACCTGCGCGGTTTCCGTTTCGCGAATGCCTTGGGACTCACCAAAGCGATCCGTGTAGTCCCCCTCAACCTGGATTTGCGGCAGCAGCGCGCCGCGGATGCGGTCAACGTTGTAGCGCGCGGCCTGCTCGTTGTAGAGCGCGCCGACGATGTTGGGATTTTCCTGCGTGCCAATGCCGACGGCTTCATCCTGCGACGCGGGCAGCATGGACATCTTCAACGACGGCTCGACGAGACCGGTTGCCGGAAGGCCAACCGTGCGCTCAAACGCGGCGCGGCTCGTCTGGAGATTGGCGCGGGCCTGATCGAGCTGGGCGACGGCGTCGGCGCGGCGGGCTTCGGACTGGGCGACATCGGTGCGCGTGACTTCACCAACGGCGAAACGGTCCTGCGTGGCCTTCAGTTCTTCGGATAGGACCTTCAGGTTATTTTCGTTGAGGCGGATGATTGCCTGATCACGGACGACGTCCATGAAGGCGGTGACGGCCTCAAGCAGAATTTCCTGTTCGACGGTGCGCAACGTTTCGCGCCCGGCGCGTACGATCGACTCAGCTTGACTGACGGCGTTCGTGACTTGGAAGCCGCGGAAGATCGGCTGCGTGATGCTGACGCCATAACCGCGCGGTTTGCGTTCGGATGTGGGGCCTGGGCTGGTGTCTGTTGCGCGATAGCCGACGTCAGCGGAGACACCGATGTCGGGGCGATAGCCGGATTTGGCAATCGGCACTTCCTCATCAGTGGCGCGCAGACGGGCGCGCTCGGCGTCAATGCGCGGACTATATTCATAGGCCGATGCCAGGGCTTCATCGAGCGTGAGTGCCTGCGCGGGCGCCGGGGCACAGACGGCCATCATCGCCGCCGCCGCAATCGCGGCGATCGTCGGAGACTGCAACACCAGAAGACGTGCGCAGAGCCCTGGCAATGACTTGCTCAACAAATGCTCCCCCTCGCCCCGCTAACCGGCACGCCCCCACATGACGCGTCCGGCAACTGGCCTTTTTACAAATCGCTCTTCGAACCAATCCGGCAGAGACGTCGAATCGTGGTCCTTCAAAACCGTAGCAGTATTTACCGAATTTTTACTGTTGGCATAAGACTGGCCACAGAATCATCGGGGAGGCGTGGCTGCCATCCCACACCGGCCGCCTAATTCCCTTGCGAAGCGGGCGAGTTAACGTTGCGTCCACCGGCTGCCGGCGGCGTTAAAAGGTGAAACGGTGCACCGGTTCGAAGCCGGGAAGGAAGGGGGCGACGGCATCGAAGCCGTCGCTTTCTGAAATGGCCGATCCGCTGCGCTGCCAGACCAGGGCGCGGCTGGTGCGGCCGTCGGACTGAATGGCAACAAGCCGGCCGCCGTCTTTGAGTTGTCCTAGCAATGCTTCGGGAACGGACGCTACGGCGCCCTCGATCACGATTGCGTCGAACGGGCCTTCTGCCGGGTAACCGGCCGTTAATTCGCCTTGGACGACGGCCACTGTGTCGGCGCCCAAGGACTGCAGGACACGCGTGGCCTCCTGCACAAGGGCCGTATCGCGCTCGAGGGCGACGACGGTTTGGGCCAGGCGGGCGAGAATGGCCGAGGAGTAGCCGGTGCCGCAGCCGATATCGAGGACGATGGCACCGGGTTCGATGGCGGCGAGTTGCAGCAGCTTGGCGAACGTGCGGGGGGCCAAAAGAACGCGGCCGGTGTTGCCCTGGCCCGGCACATCCAACGGCAGGTCGATATCGAGATAGGCCAGACTGCGGCGGGCCGCCGAAACAAAAGCTTCGCGCGGGACCGCCTTCATGGCGCGCGGAATACGCCTATCGGTCACGTCGCTCGGCCGAACCTGGGATTCGACCATATTGAGGCGCTGCAGCGAGAGATCGGACATGTCGTGGTTCCATTGCCAGGGGCCGGGCGACAGTAAGCGAGCCCTGCGCTCCTGCCCCATACCGCAAAATGACCTATCCGACCAAGGTTCACCGCTGTGCGCTGAACTCTTTTTCCAATCGCCGCCGCCTCCCTTGTGTGGCGTTCGCGTCCCGTGCTAGTCACCCCCACCCGAGAGAGGTTTAGCCTTCCGTTGGTTCGCGATGTCTAAGATCGCGCGGCGGCCGACCTTGGGACCAGAGGCCACGTGGCGGAGTGGTGACGCAGCGGACTGCAAATCCGCGTACCCCGGTTCAATTCCGGGCGTGGCCTCCAACCCCTTCTAGAAAAATCAGTGCCTTAGGGTGGTGCAGATTTCCATCCGTACGCCTCTTTTCGACTGGCCTAGGGACAAAATCGGGGACAATTTTCGCGGCTTGTTCGCCACGAAGTGTGACATGGCCTCGTCTCCGGCGGTCACCGACGCCACACCATTGCACGCCGAAACGCTGCTGCGTCCTTGATCGTCGCCTTTCTCCGTTTTCTGGGTGGGACCTCCGCTGGAACGGCTCGGCCCAGCGCTGTGCGCGCGGGCCTCCGACGACTTCCAATCCACAGCTTCAGCTTCGTTGCGTTCCTGCGCCCAGCGCGCGTCTCCCCAGCCCCAAATATAGAGAGTGGCCCCCATGCGTTATGTTGCCCGCCTTGTTCGGCCCCGGTTTGAGTTTGCCATTGTCGAAGTCGACTTGCCTGAGGACGCCGCCGACGGTCGCGTTTGCGCAGCCGTGCTTGAATTGGCGCTGTCATCGGGCACCCACTGGGAGATGAGGGCCCATGATCCCGGCCTCTATCAGCCCCACGTTGAGATGTTCATGTCCGACCTTACGATGGCGGCAGAGGGCTATACTCCCGACGAAGGCCGTGCCTGGATGTCGGAAGCCGATGGGATGGCCCATGATCGGTACCTCCTGCTTCATGCCGACATCGACATGGGTGAGGGACGGGTTTTGCCAGAGCCTTGGGTCAGGGATTGTTATGGCCTCCTTCTCGAAGACATTTCCGGAGACTGGGTCTCAGGACTTACCCAGCTTGGGATGAGGTCCGATGACAATCCGACCGACCCAACCAACGTCGTGCCATTCCGGAGATCGCCGCCGGATCAGGGTGGCGCGGATTAAATGACAAAGTGATCTCGCAGCCCCTGGTCCAAGGAGACTCCGAGGCCACGTGGAAATTGGCACGTAGGTGGCAGGCCGTTGTCCGGGAACCGTGACTTGCCCATCGTCGAGAACTTGGAAATTGGAGGTTTGCCCGCTAACTCTTTTCTGTATTTGGCTTATTTTTGAACATAATGCCGCAGCAGCATGTGCTTGCTTTCTGTTGGGACGCCGATGTATACATTGTCTACAACCTCGGCATCACTACAGGATTTCAGATGGTCCAGGCCATTCCCTTAATCGCAGGACGACCTTCGCGAATACGACTGCGCCAATCACGGCGCGGTGTAATCGGGGAGTCTTTATGGACCAATACGAAGATTTTTGCGGCCATCCCATCGAGGATGCCGAAGTAACAGCTGATGCTGCTGCTGAAGACACTGGCCTGCCCAGCGGCTTTCGCTACGCTGCGGACGGCTGGATCGAATACCAAGCGACCAGCTCAAAAGGCAATGCTGTCTGGGAGCGACTGTGCTCTCAAATCTCATTTGTCGCATTTACCCGTGACCACTCCAGCCAGAGCTGGGGACGACTGCTCGTCGTCGTTGATCGCGATGGCTGTGAGCATCGCTGGGTATTGCCCAATCGCCTGTTGAGCGGGGATGGCCATGAATACCGCCGCCCTCTCTTGGATATGGGTCTCCAGCTTGCGCCTGGCCGCCAAATCAAGGGTAAATTGGATGAGCTCTTGAACCGGGCCTCGCCTTCCAAGAGCGTCATTTGTGTTGATCGCCTCGGCTGGCACGGCGACTCATATGTTCTCGCAGACCGCACGCTCACCTCGGGCACTGAAGTGCTCGTTTATCAGGGGGGCATCAGCTCCAGCAGCCACCTGCGGTGCTCCGGGACGTTGGAGGACTGGAAGACGCTTGTTGCGGAACCCTGCGAAGAGTCCTCCCGTATCGTATTCGCCTTGTCCGTCGCGTTTGCGGGGCCCCTTTTGTATGTTTCAGGCCACGAAGGTGGTGGAATTCATTTGCGCGGTGCCAGCTCGACAGGGAAGACGACAGCGTTGTTGATGGCAGGCAGCGTCTGGGGTGGAGGCAGCGTCAACGGCAACATCTGCACGTGGCGTGGGACGGCCAACGGCCTTGAGGCCGTGGCCGCCGAGCATTGTGATGGCTTCCTTGGCCTGGATGAGATCTCACAGATCTCTCCGGATCAAGCAGCAGAGACGGCTTACATGCTTGCGAATGGCCAAGGAAAGGTTCGCGCCTCGCGCGAAGGGACAGTGCGCACCGCAGCCAGCTGGCGGCTGGTGTTCCTTTCCACGGGGGAGATCAGCCTCCAGGACAAAATGCTTGAAGGCCGCCTGCGTAGTGTTGCCGGTCAGGAAGTGCGCGTCCTTGACCTTCCGGCGGACGCCGGTCAGGGCTTGGGCATCTTCGATGCCATCCCGGACGGTATGACGGCGGGAAAGTTTGCTGAGCAGCTCGCGCTCTCGGCGAAATCCCATTACGGCGTTGCGGGCGTCACCTTTCTGGAAAATCTCGTTCAACGCCGCGATGAAGCGAACGCGATGGTCACGTCGATTGTGGACCGCTTTGTCCAGGAACACGTCTCTGGAACGTGCGGCCAGGTCCATCGCGCAGCACGCCGGTTCGGTCTGATTGCCGCTGCCGGCGAGCTCGCGATTTCTTGGGAGATCCTTCCCTACGTTCCGGGTCGCGCGTACGCCGCCGCCAGCCGCTGCTTTGAGGACTGGTTGGAAACGTCCGATGTCGAGCGTGCCATCGACGCTTTGCGTAAGTTCATTGCTCTCCACGGCGACAGCCGGTTCCAGGTCTTCTATGAACCTCCCGGCCGAGTTGTCTACAACCGGGCTGGTTTCAGGGATGGGGACGTCTTCTTGATCTATCCGACCATCTGGAATGAGGAGATTTTTCCCGGTTTTGATGTTCGTGTCGTCAACGCGGAGCTGGTAAAGCGCCGCGTCCTCACGGTTGACGGCGCAGGTAAACCTCAGGTGGGCCAACGTCTTCCGGGTTCGACCAAGGTGACCCGTATGTACGAAGTTCATCTGAATGCCTTGATGGGCTCCGAAGACGGGCCCGAGGATAATGGCCTTTAGTTCTCCCTCTTTTTTCCCGGTAACCCGGCACCCGCCTTTTGGCGGGTGCGAGGTTGCGGACTGCGCCGGCTCCGCGGCGCAATACGTTACCTTTGTTACCTGTTACCTCGGCCCTCTTGAGTCGGCGGAAACGCTATCGGAAAGCATCAGCCATCACATTCTCAAATCGACCCCATAATCACCCTGTGGGCAGGGCAAGCTTGACGCTTGCCCTCCACTGTTTTGCCTTGTACGGCCTATGGTTATGCAGGAGCGGACGACTGCGAACCTGGGGTTCACGCCATACCATAGCCAGCTGTTGGCCCACCGCCTAACTCTGGAGGGGTTGGGCCAAGACGCTTTTGCACGTTCGCTATCGACCGCGCGTGTCGAGATGAAGCCGCATCAGGTTGATGCAGCGCTCTTTGCGCTTCACTCGCCTCTCTCCAAGGGTGTCATCCTTGCTGACGAAGTCGGCCTTGGTAAAACCATCGAGGCCGGACTGGTCATCGCCCAACGTTGGGCAGAACGCCGCCGCCAAATTCTGCTGATCGTACCAGCCTCGCTGCGCAAGCAGTGGTCTCAGGAACTCGCCTCAAAGTTCTCGATCCCGAGTCTTATCCTTGAGGCCAAGAGCTACAACGACCTCCGTCGGTTTGGCCAAGCGAAGCCCTTCGAGCGCGGCAACGCCGTTATCATTGTCTCGTACGAGTTTGCCGACCGCCAAGTGGATGCGATTGGTACGACACATTGGGACCTCGTCGTATTCGACGAGGCCCATCGTCTGCGCAACGTGCACAAAAAAGCTGGCTCTGCCCGAGCCAAGAACTTGAAGCGCGCCCTCTCTGAGCCCTTTAAAGTTCTGCTGACCGCCACACCGCTGCAAAACTCCCTCTTGGAGCTCTTTGGCATGGTGTCCATCGTCGATGACCACGTGTTCGGTGACGAGTTCGCATTCAAAGCGAATTACATGGGGAAGTCCGCCGGGGCCTCCGGGCTTCTGATGCTGAAGGAGCGCTTGCGTCCCGTCTTGCGACGGACGCTGCGCAAGACGGTGCTTGAGGCCGGTCACATCAACTACACGAACCGGAACCTCCTTGTTGAGAACTTCGAGCCTGCGGACAAGGAGCACGACCTGTACCTTGGCGTTTCGAACTTCCTCAAGCGCGATGACACAATTCTGTTCGGCGAGAAGAACAATCCCCTGGTCTTGATGGGATACCAGAAGATCCTTGGCTCTTCGACGTACGCCATCTCGCAAACCCTGGAAACCTCCATCGAGACACTCAAGCGGCGCCACCGGGCGACGCTGTCAGACGTTGCAGATATCGAGACTGAAGACGAATGGAGCGAAGAAGCTGACGAGGATGAAGAGGAAGATGTTCCTGTCGATCCGGTGAAGCTTCAAGCGGAGATCGCCGAGCTGACCGCGCTGCGTGACCTCGCGCGCTCGATCAGCGCGAATGCCAAGGGTGAAAAGCTTATTGCTGCGCTGCCCAAGATCCTCAAGCAGATTGTCGCCAAGGGCGGTGCGCACAAGGCCGTTATCTTCACTGAGTCCGTTCGCACCCAGCGCTACCTCCGGGATTTGTTGGATGCCAATGGATTTGGCGGGCAAATCGCTTTGTTGAACGGCTCCAACAGCGATGCTGAGAGCAAGGCCATCTACGAAGACTGGCGACGGCGCCATGCTGGCACCGACGCCATTTCAGGTTCGAAGTCCGCAGATATGAAGGCTGCCATTGTTGATGCCTTTGAGGATGGCAACATCTATAATCGCCGACAACTGTGACAGTTCAGTAAAGTCGATGTCGAAATCCAAAGTTTGGTAAACTGCCCAACTGCTTATTTTTTGCACGTTTGATCAGTGACTCATTCGTATGCAGGCGTGAGTAGTCACTGTGCGAGCCGCTGTACCGGAACAGATCGAGTTCCAAAAGCCCACGCTTAGAACCACACATCATATTGTCTCAGATCAGAGTTGGTCGTGAGATTGTTGTTCATGGATATTGTCCAAATCGATCATGAACTGGACGCAGCCATCTAAGCGGCAGAGTTTGAAGGTCTTGTTAGATCGATCTGGCACAGCGGGGGCTTAAATCAGAGGGCGGTCAGGCAAGCAAAGAGCGCCCTCTGACGGGCGCTCTTCTGTTTTCGAGCAATGAGCAAGCGAGGCCGGAGCAATCCCCCCAGATACTCCGGCCGCCGCAAGGACGGCAGACCGCAAGAGGGCGTGTGGTCACCATCAAGATGTCGCCCATTCATCATGCGGGGTAAGCCTGCTGATCAGGCGACGAGGTACTTTGACTGAAAATCAGCCGTGGTCTAGTTCGATCATTTCTAAATAAGTCCACGGATAATTGTGCAGTAGCGAACACTTGTCGAAGTTCCAACTGGCAATTTCGAGGCCGGGCAGGCGACACAATGACTTGCTATCGTCGTTGTTGGCGTTGCGAGGCAAAAGCTGTTTGTCGATGAGCGTCCACTCAGAGCAGACCGTCCATTGACAGGTCGCCAAGCACTTTGAGCACCTGATCCAACTCCGCCCGTGCGGCAGCCACCACTTGCTCATGGGTCATTTCTCCCGACTCTAAGCCGCCAAGTAGCTCACCGAGATCATCCCGCAATTGATAGAGGGTGTGGCAGAGACACTGCTTTGCATCAAAGTTGTTATCGTGGCCCATGGCTCGTCCTCCCGCGCGCAAAGTGGCACCAGCGGAGAGGATTTTGGGATGATCAGGGTCAAACGACGAAAAAGAAGCTCCGAGGATGGAGGGCTCGGGGCTTAGCCGCCCTTCCGGTGGGGGGCGGAATAAAGAGCAGTCTGCAGAAATTGAGAAACAGCGGAAAGGTTCCGACCCAAATCTCTTCGTGGACCATCTCGTTAATTGGTGCGATCTGAAAGGCAGCGAAGGAAGTTTCTGGGGAGCCATCCGAGTATTTGAGCGGGAAGGAGACGACGCTATGGAGCCAAGAAGTTGGGCCCTCTCAGTATGGGCGCTGTATCTCGTATCCATCATCACAATCGGGCTCACCGCCGTGGTCGGTTTGATTATTGCATACGTGAAGAAGCCGGAGCTTGCCTCGACGCCGTTCGGGTCGCACATGACCTATGCAATCCGTACGTTTTGGATTTCGCTAATCGGGTGGGGCCTCGGTGTCGTTCTTAGTGTCGTGCTGATTGGATATTTCCTGCTTCTGCTCGTAGGACTGTGGACTCTGTTCAGGTGCGTTCGGGGGCTAGTAAAAGCACTTGATAGTCGAGCCATCGATGATCCGACGGGGTGGCTCTAGTAGCTTGGCCAACCACTCACTGTGCGATAGTATTTCCCGGCCATCGATTTTGCTTGATGCCGCTGCTCTGGAGACCGGTGATGATCGATAGATGGGCGACAAGAGTAACCACGGCACTGGTGGTAGTAGCACTGGGCGCAAGCACTGCACTTGCTCAATCAGTTGCCAGTGACCCGGGCAGAGGAAGGGAAATATCTGAGAGCCTTTGCTCGACTTGCCACATCGTGGATGCGAGCCCGGGCAACATCGCCAAGTCCGATATTTCTAGTTTTCACTCAATCGCCAACAAGCCCAATCAAACGCAAGAGAGATTAGCAGGAGCGATCATTTTCCCGCATCCGGCAATGCCGAATGTGTCTTTCACCAACGCCGAACTGCGAGATGTCATTTCGTACATCATGTCGCTCAAATCTCCGGAACCAGCGAGCAAATAGACTGCCGTATGTCGGTGGTGGCAGGAAAAGGGAACCTCCAAAAAAGAGAACCCCCGGCCGGGGGGCGGCCGGGGGTTCAATCATCAAGCTCCTCTTGAGGGGGGATGAGGAGCTTTATGATGACGGATGCTTCGAGGGACATGAGAGCATCCGTCGGGGGTACATTTCATGTGGGTATCCATCGGCCAAACAACTTTGATTGTCGTCAAGTTCATCTGCTCGTGTTTGTCGCAGCCGCCCATTTTCGCCGACCGGCATTTTCCTGTTCTATTTAATTCCCTCAGGGCTCGGACGAGATCGAGCAAGCAATAGTTGCCGCCTTCGTCTTTGCTGATCCTGGCCTCCATCAGCTTCTGCTTGATCAGCCAGGCCGTGTCCCATTTGACGCCGAGTTGGCGGGCAAGGCCGAAGACGGGATGTCTTCGACCTGAATGCGACTGTGTGTTGTGTCTGTTTGTCAGCCGACCGTGATCTTGTCGGCGCCTTTCAGGCGGGCCAAGCGGACGGCATAGGAGTCGATCTCCGTCCGTGATCCACTGGTGATGCCATCGAGGGCACCAGCCCAAAGTTCCAGAGCAGCTCGTTTCTCCGCATCGTATTCGTAGCGATTATAGACGCTGTCGGTGACGTTGCCCTTCCGCTTGCCGCCATGGTTCAGGATGCGCTCACGGACATCACGGGGGACATCACGGCGGCTCATGTGCGTGCCGACGGTTCGGCGAAGATCGTGGATCGTCACATCACCAAGTTCGATCCTATCCCGAGTGCGCTCCATGGCTTTGGACACGCTGCGGGGTGAGATGTGCGTGTCTTGAGCACCTGGGAAGACGTAGGCGCTGGCGCCGGAGGCGGCCAGCGCTCCGCGAACGAGCTTCTCGACTTGAGGGCTGAGTGGCACGCGGTGAGCGTTCCGGTTTTTCGCCCGCCCCGTGGCGATCATGAGCATGGGATTTTGGCCATCGCGATCAAGTTCCATTTTCGCTGCGGCAGCGAATTCTCGGCATGTTTGTGTTGACAGCCTTTATAGGACGCCGCTGTAGGGGCACCTGTGATGATGTCGGCGTGTCAAATTCGGGAAGTGGTCACGCGGACGTTTCACCCTCGTCACGTCAGTTCTCTAGGCGTCTCGGCGCATGGAACACCGATACGCCCTTGAGACCCCTCGGAGCTCGGTGGCATGCTCACATCTGTGTGTTGGTTTGAGAGAGAAACGTCACTATGGCAGCCGTGATCGTCATTGCGATCTTCTGGCTCTCATTTCTAGTGTTCGCGACGACACCGCGCGAGCAGGTCATGGCCACCACCATGGCTGTCAGCTATCTCGTTGCCGGGGCTCTCCCCATTGCCTTGAAGCGGCGCCATGTCCGCAGCCAAAACAAAATCCTCGACCGGTGCCGGGCCTACTTCCTTTTGGGCGCGGACGCCCTCTAACAAGCGGATGAAGCTACTGCCGTTCGCCTGCTGACGCGCATCGAACGGATGGAGCGGGTCTGGCGCCTGCAGCATGTAGGCGACAACACAGGTTTGGCCGGTCGCTTTATATAGAGAAGCGGACGATTTGAGCCTGGGCCTGCGAGACAAGCCCTTAAGATGACTGCATCACCGCTTCTGAACGCGCAGCTGATATTCCTGAACAGATCGCAAAGGGCACTCGTGACCGCAAGCGGACTCAGTGCCAGTGTGCAACAGATGCGTTGCATGGCGTGCCGACTGACGTCGCAACAATGCGTGCGCCGCAATAACTGCCCACAAGACTTACGCGAAGCCGGTATGTCACCAGGTTCTTCACGACCGCTTCCGTTCGTGCTTCGACTGAAAGCCAATAGGAGTCGCATGAGCCGCCCCATAATGGGACCGGCCTTTGTATTGCGAGGCGGGCCGGGCTACGGCCGCGCCTCAAGCACCATGTTAAATGGCGTTTCGGCAGCACGGCGCACCGTTGGAAACCCGCTCTCATGGAGGATCTCTGCGAGGCGCCTTTCACCGGCTTGGGCGCCGAGCGCAGTCCCGACCTCCTGCCCCAGCGAGCAAGGTACACATACGCTAGTGGAAAAGGCATAATAGACGCGACCGACCGGATTGAGGTTATCGCTGAGGCTATCTCCGGCCATGGGTTCGACCAACATCAACGTGCCATCGCGTCTGAGCGCGTTGCGGGCGTGCCGGGCGGCGCCCGCCGGGTCACCCATGTCATGGAAGGCATCGAAAATCGTGATCAGATCGAAATCGGCCCCATCGTAGTCCTGCGCTCGCGCCGTCTTGAAGCACACGTTGGACTGCCCCTTCGCATGCTGGCGGGCATGACGTATCGAGGCGTCATGGAAGTCGTATCCGATGAATTCGGAGTTCGGGAACGCCTGTGCCATGATCATGGTAGATGCGCCGTGTCCGCAGCCGACATCCGCGACCTTCGCTCCGCGCTCCAGCCTCGCGACCACGCCTTCGAGTGCGGGCAGCCACTCACTCACGAGATGTCCTTTGTAGCCCGGCCTGAAGAACCGCTCCACGCCGCAGAATAAGCAATTGCACCGGTCCCCCCAGCCGAGCCCTTGGCCGCTTTTGAAAGCCTCAGTAAGCTTCGGTTCGTCGGCAAAGACTGCCGCGAGCGAAAAGAAGCCCCCTGTCATCAAGACAGGACTGTCATCGTCCGCGAAAATGGCCGCCTGCTCCGGCGACAGCCAGAAAGTTCCCGCCGCAGCGTCGCACGAAACGTAGCCTGAGGCGGCCTGCGCTCCGAGCCACTCACGAACATAGCGCTCGTGCGTGCCGGTCTTGTCGGCGAGTTGAGCGGGCGTGAGCGGATCCTCCGCGAGCGCGCGATAAAGGCCCAGTTTGTCGCCGGTCAGAACCAAGGCAGCGTTGGCTGCCGCGCCTATGTCGTTCACCATCGTCCCGAGCAGCGGCTCGAGCTTTGTCATGTCGAGGTCCATGAGTGTCTCTCCCTATGTTGGGCGGGGCCTGCCACGAGGCCGACACGTTATTAAGTTGCCAGAAAAACTGGCTCGGGCAGGGTAGGCCGCTAATTTATCTGAACCAAACCTGCGGTGTCTGAAGATTGGGACGTTGAATTCCTATTCACGCCGCAAACGTTCGCGGCCCGCCAACATCAACATTCGCGCCAGGCAGGCATGAGTTACATACAGACTCAATGTGCGTATGGTCCGTTCCGCAGCAACCGCCAAGGACGCGAACGGCCGGGCAGATTTTCTTGAGCGCGGCATAGTGGCGGCCAAAATCAATCACGTCCCCGATATCCAGCTCCGTCGCTTGATCGAGTTCAGCATGACTTTTTGTCGAAGCATTGGCGCGGATACCTCCGATCCGATTGAGCCAAGCCTCCCCGCGCTCCAGTGCACCCACGAAATGGCTGGGATGTGCGCAATTCACCATGTAATAGGCGGGCCATCCTCCCGTCTTCTCATCCGTGGTCTCCACGGCTTCACGCAAGCTGGCCCCGCCGACCAGCCGCCCGTCGGTTTCGACGGTGAACGACACCACGCATGGCATGGCGACAGCCTTCGCCGCACGCGCGATGCCGATGGCCTCTCCCGTCGTGTTCATGGTGATGGCCGAGATCATGTCGGCATCGGACGCAGCGAAAATCTCCGCTTGAAAGGTATGGTAATATTCTGCCTCCGCAGCATCCATGTCACCGCCGCGGTATCCATCCCCGCGAGGTCCGATCACCCCATTCAAGACGCATAGTCGGTTCGGCGCTTCCCAACGCGTGCGGAGCGATGCGATAAAGTCCACCGACTGTTGATTGACCCGGCGCAAGCCAGCCAAATCGTAACCAAGCCGTGGGGCCCAATCCGTGCTGGCCCGCCAGGTCGGCGTGTCGATCACGAAGCCGACGCCTCGTCTGGCGGCGATGGCAAGATATGTTTCGTAGTAGCGTTCAAACTCCCGCCGTCCCTCTGCAGTGTCCAGAAGCGGAAACGCTGCAAAGTGCGGCAGGTCTAGACCGCGCTGGAACACGAGCGTGGTTTCAAGTCCGCCATCGGTCAGAAAGTCGCTGGCGAGCTGCGGTAGGTTCTGGCGGTATTTGGCCATGTCATCTCTCCAAGGGCTGATGGATCCCCGGCATTTGCTTGCCTCGGCTCCCGTGAATGGATTAAATCTCGCAGCTGAAGAGCACATGGAGCTAGAAGGCTCGTGGAACAGCAGTCGGGGGTGCGAGAAAAAACAATTTTCATTCAGCAGGTTGGACATGAGTGAGCATCGGCCGACCGAAGCCAGTCAGGCTAACAATCGAGCCAAAACCGTACCGCCGGTCAAGAAAGGCAGACACGCCCGCATGAAAAAGGGCGCCGCCACGCGCGCCCGGATCTTGGAAATTGCCGAAGCAGCCGTACTGACGAAGGGATTTGGTGCGACTTCAATCGAGGAGGTGATCGCCGAAGCTCAGATCACCAAGAGCGGCTTCTTTTATCACTTCAAGGATAAGAACGAACTGGCGCGCGAAATGCTGCGCCGTTACGTCGATGAGAACAACCGTGTGTTTGATGACGTATTCGACCGTGGCCGCCAATTGGCCGACGACCCTCTGCAAGGCTTCCTGATCGGTTTGAAATTGCTCGCGGAGGTTCTCCGCGATCTGCCGAACGGCCACCCGGGCTGCCTTATCGCTAGCGTTTGCTATCAGGAACGAATGTTCGACCGCATCGTGCGCGAACTCAGCGTCCAGTCTGTCAAAGACTGGAACGCCCGCTTTCTTGATTACCTTCAGGAGATCGCTGCGGTGCACCCGATGCGCGAGCCGGTAGACCTGATGACGCTCGCACGAATGCTCTCTTGCACCATTGATGGCGCTATCATCATGTCCAAGATGTTGAAGGATCCACTGGAACTCGAACGCCAAGTGCTGGCATACAGAACAGTCGTAAAACTCGTCTTCGCGCCATCACAATCGGCGGTCCCGTGAGCACCCCCGCCTCTGAACTGAAATCTGACCCATCAACAACAGATGCCAAGGCTCGCCTTTGACCCGAAGCGTCGGGCTAGCCACGGTCGGTATCGGATCACTTCTGAAATCGCCCTCGTCTCGGAGAATTGGAAATTAGCGAGGACGGGAACCGTGATCGGACGCGCATTATAGAAGTCTGCTTTCGGTTCAGCTGCGCTAAGATCAGTTTTCTCGCGCGAGCTCGGAGCGGAACATGGCGCAAATCACCTTTGGGCGCGGATCGAAAGTGAGACGGGCTCTCGCGGCGTTTCTCGCGGCCACTGTTGTGGTCTCCCTTGTAGCCGGCGGCGTGTCGCTCGTGGTCCTTGGACAGGCCCCACCGCCTCCGCTGCTGCTTCCCGACGGCGGTCAACAGCATGCGACTGAGTCGGGAGTAACCTGGGTTCCGCGCATCGGGACAAGAGTTTACGGAAACTGCACGCGCGTCCTTGCGATTGATGGCGGAGGAGTGAAGGGGTTGGTGCCCGCCAGCATCCTTGCGGAACTGGAGCGGCGCACCGGCCGGCCGATTTCGCAGCAGTTCGATCTCATCGCAGGGACTTCTACCGGGGCCATACTCGCGCTTGGATTAGCGCGGCCGAGCAATGAGAATGCTCGGCTGCCAGCCTTTTCGGCTGCGGACCTCGTTGGTCTTTATCGTGAGTACTCCGAGCGTATATTCCCCAGATCGTTCGCTCCGATGAGAGCGTTGCGCCGCGTCTTTCGGCCGAAGTTCAGCCCGGAGGACGTAGAAGCTGTCTTTGCCAGCTACTTTGAGGATGTCCGGCTTATTGAAGCGCTAACTAACGTCGCCATTCCTGCTTATGACATCGTGGAGAACCGGCGCATATGGTTTTTGAGCTATGCCTCTGCACAGAATGATCTCTTGATGCGCGACATTGTGCGTGGTGCGACGGCGGCCCCAACGTTTTTCGCACCTTCGCGCTTTGCTGTGAGCAAACGCGTGGCTGAAAAGGGTACCGTGGCGCTTGTCGATGGTGCGCTCTTTGCCAACAATCCTTCGCAGGATGCCTACTTGTTCGGCCGAAGGCTACGAAGTGGTGATGACAGCAGCGTTCTGGTTCTCTCTATCGGAACCGGTAAGTCTACTCGCAAGCATTCCTTCGAGGATGCATGGGGCTGGGGCGTACTCGGTTGGATGGATCCTTTGCTCGAGATTGCATTCTCAGATCCGGCCATTGATGACATCATGCGCCGTACTCTAGAAGGCCAAGGTGATTACTTCCGACTTCAGGCTGACTTCGGGGGCGTCGACGTCGCGCTCGACGACTCCTCGCCTCAGGCAAACAAACGGCTCGAGGATGCTGCTGCGAGCTACGTCGCGACCCGCGAGGATGAGATGACCCGGCTTGCGTTCGAGCTGTCGCTACCTCGCTCGCCCCAATGTGGGCCACCTTTAGGGGCCGACTATGAGAGGCCGGAGGGTCCGCGCTTGGGCCAGCGCATGATCCGCCAAAACGCGCCACAACACTGAGCCTCATTTGGGCGAGATCGCGTTGGACAAAGCGGCATAGTCATTCTTACGTGACTGGCGGTGCGTGCAGCAGATCATCGCTATCTTTTCCGCTTTCGATGGCTCTCCACGCCCAATACTCGCTCCGGTTCGAGAGGGCCGCATGAAGCGCGGGCCTCGCGATGCGCCGTTGTGCGTGAATGTGTCTAAATGGCCCTTAGCCGACTGAGCGCGTTCGGCCGGATCGGAAGCCTCAGCGGACATGCTTGATCGGACCCAAGAGCGGCCTCCCCGCAAGCCGCTCGAAGTCCACTTCCTCTGCACAGTCACGTAGCACCTGCCGATGTGCAAGGCATCTGACCCAGGCGGTAACTTAGTCGCGACGCCTCAGTTCAAATAGCAGCACGCTGTTCACGACAGCTAAGCCAAGTAGAGCAGGCGCGACAACAGTCCAGCCACTTGTGCCAGCAAAATGAAAACTCCATCCGATTTTAATCAAGCTGGCCAAATTCACTGTGGCTAGCCCAACGAGGACAGACCGGCGCCAGAACGCCAAGCCTAGTAAGATGAAGAAGATTGGCACCAACGCTGCGAAGAGCCACTTGGTTATGTCCCAAGGACCGAGCAGATATTGGCGCTCTGCTTCGAGAAATTCGACGGCTTTCGGATCCGGATTATCCGGTGCTGGAAACCAGAACATGCTGGTTGCGAGCGCAAGGACGGCTGCAATCATCCCTACGAGACTGTGGCGCCAAGCGAAGTAGCAGTACGGCACTAAGAGAAGCGGCCGAACGTACCAACTCAGTGGGTTGTGATGCCGAGCCCAAGCCCATTCGGCAAAGGTGTGAAGCGCTTCCATGGGGTCATGTTACCGACTGTCGATCATTGATGGAAGTTGAGGCGTCAAAAGGGGCTCCAATCTAACCCTAGGCCAACAGGCGTCTTAGACACTCAAGCAGACGACACATTCCGCGGCAGAACTGAGAGCCCGCAAATGATCGACACGCCTGACGCCCCCCAAAATCATTGCCTCGAAGCACAACAGGTTTATTACCCGAGACTGCGTGACCATTGAGTTATGCATCTATCTGCTAGAGCATGCGATGTGGATGCTTGAGGTGGTTGATGCCGAAGGAACCTCGACCGTCTGAGAAGCCGTGTTCGGCTCGGACGACGATGCCTTGGCGGAAGTCGAACGTTCGGAACGCGAAAGTGGCATGCTCGAATTCTTGCCCTCTGGATCAAGACAAGCGAATTGATATCGGCATCCATAGCCCCGATGTCATTCGGCTACGGCTCTATAAGCCAACTTGCGCGATTGGCCTGGGACCACCCCGGTCTGAAGTCAGTGCGCAATAGGCGTCGTATTCGTGATCGACGATGCGACCAAGCCGACACTGCCTATTCCCGCGTGTCAGTGCTGCGCAGCATGTCCTACCTGGGGCTTTGACTTCGGCGGAGTGCCCGGCGACAGAGGGACCAACACGCCGCCGGGCGAAGACATGAGCCACTCAGCGGCTCACGCCCGGGTGATCCTGCATGGCCTTTTCGGCAAGCCCCCTGGCGGCGGGCTTAGCGGTTGGGTTTGCCGTCGTGCCGGGGCCGTTCACGCCGGGCGAGATGCGCATGGCATGCTCGGCCAAGCCACCCGTCTCGGGCTTCGCGGTCGGGTTCGTCGTCGTGCCTGCTCCGGACACGCCGGGATTGTCTTGCATGACCTTGGTGGAGAGGTCGCGGGCCGAGGAAACGGAATGGGAAGCGGCGAGGATCAGAGTGGCGAGGATGATGCGGTTCATGACAGGTCTCCTTTTGTTTGGGGCAACTTGATCGTCGGTGTTTTGCCGGAGCGCTCCATACTGTCTCGCCGCCGACAAAAATATACTAGACGTATCGTTTCATAACTTCAATATTGAAACGATACGTCTCGTTTTCACAATTCTGTGATCATGGTACTTGGCGGCATAACAAGAGGGCCCTTACCTTTAGTGCGTTTCTAAAATCACGTCGAACAGTCGGCTGAAATAGTTGTGTCTGCACTGATTGTCAGATTGCACGCCTTGAAGAACGATACGTTTCGTATTATATGTTTGATTGTCATGAAGGAATTCCGGAGAACGTTATGACCGAGCAAATTCCACCCTACGGTCTCCGGGAGAAGCGCAGTCAAGGCCGCCCACGTAGTGCAGAAACGCGCCAAGCAATCCTCGACGCAGCCGTCGAACTCGTCGGTGCGCGGGAGTACCGCGACGTCTCCATCGACGCAATCGCCGCAACTGCCAGGGTCGGCAAGCAGTCGATCTACCGTTGGTGGCCGTCCAAGGCAGACTTGGTCCTGGAGGCCTTCACCGAACACTCGTTAAGGCGCATGCCGCCGCTTGTGCCCTCGGCAGACGCATTTGCGGATTTGGAGGCCGACCTGGCGCGGTTCTTCGCCTTCATGCGCAACGACCTTGTCGCCAAGGGCGTGCGCAGCCTCATCGCCGAAGCCCAACTCGATCCTGAATTCCGTGCGAAACTTTATGATGGGGTTCATCACGTGCGTTGCGAGGCGCTGCGCCGTATTCTCCGCCACGGTTGCGCTCTCGGCCAGTTCCGTCGTGACCTTGACGAAGATGTGCTCGCTCACGTCATCCACGGCGCCTTCTGGTACCGTTTCCTTTCAGGCACTCGGCAACCGTACGATGACGGTTATGCGCGCGACGTCGTCGCGCTTTTGCGGCCAGGGATCGAGGCGCAACCCTGACTAGGTACTCGGTCACGTCAGCGACCCTTCAGCCCCGCCAACAAGCAACCAAGCTCACTAGCCTGTGCGAGCCTCACGCGGCAAGCCCCCCGGCATCGCTCAATTTACCGCACCCACTTTCCACAACTCGCTGCTCTGCTGTCGGCGCCGTCGCTATTCGGGCGCCGGCCATCAGTTGCAACATCATAATTGGTCACTGCGACCGGGCTTTGACTGGACGGAGGTTGGAGCCGGAAGCGCGTGACGCTGTCTGTAGCCAATAGAATTGTGTGTGGTGGCTATCAACCTTTGGCTCAGGTAGACCACACGCCATTCGACGACAATTTTCAGCTTGATGGGAATACCATTTGAGTCTCGTATGATCATTCTGTGTTTTGTTGGCCAATTCCTCGAATTCATGGGCCAGATTGACCAAGTTTTCTTTGTCCATAGAGCACTCTCCTTATGTGGAGGAGCGGATGGGTACTGCACCACCCGCAGGGCTGCGTCTTGGGAACCACTGAATATCCAGTGACATGATGGCAGCGGCACGTTTGTGTTGACAGCCTTTTACTGGTTGCCGATGTGGGCATGGCATCGATGAGCTTGGCGAACAAATTTCAGATGTGGGTCGTACTTTCTCAAGTTCCGGCCATGCATCCTTGAGCGGACCACCGCGCATGAGTGGCTTGTCATCGGCTCAGTCGCACTATCCTCGGGCGATGGCGTAATCGCGCAGCACAGCCGCTTCCATTTGCGTCTCTTCAAGTCGAAACTTGAGAACGTCGCCGATGGTGACAATGCCGACAAGCGCTTGTCCATCAAGGACTGGAAGATGACGGATCCGACGTTCCGTCATCACTTTCATGATCTTGCTCAAACTATCTGACGGGCAGCACGTGATCACAGCCTTCGTCATGAGTTCCGAAACGCTGAGATGACCAAGATTGCTGCCATGGATCGCAAGACCATAGGCCAGATCGCGTTCCGAGATGATGCCAGCAATCGACCCGTCGGTGTTTTTGACGACCATTGCGCCGATGCCCTCCTTCTGGAGAAGTTGAGCAAACGTTTGTGCAGGCACGTCAGGGCCCACAGTTTTGACCACAGAACCTTTTCTGTTCAGGATGTCAGCTACGCTCATGGTTTCACGCCTCCTTGAATGAAGCAGCCTCAGCAATGCATGCTGGACAGGGCTCAACAGTAAGTGGCTGAGAGCGCAGCTCGCTTGTCCGATCAAGGTCCACTCCGCTCTGGCACGTACGATAGTGCAGAGGCTGTCGGAGGGCCAGCGACATGATCGGATTTACTGCCCGAGAGTTCTAGATTGTTAGAGATGGCAAAGCCGTACAATGTTCCGCCCTCGTAAAATCGGACAAACGCGTTTTCACCCAGTTTGAGACAGCGCTTCTTGACATCCCGAGTGATTGGGCAGAGCATTCCCGACGTGATGCTGAGACTTCCCAATGGCAGGCGTTGACCGGTCACAATCGGAGGCGATGGGCGCCACGAAAGATCGGAAGTGCCTCTTGGACTGAAGCTGCGCGTCACGAACGTCAACAGCGAGTGGAGGAAGTATGACGCCACCTTATCGTCACTTCGGATCTCACGCTGACGTGTGGTCCGGGCTCAGTTAGCGGTCCGATGCCCTGATTGTGCTGACGGAGCCGAACTCATCACTAACTGACATCCTGACGCGAGTTTAACTCTCGCCTTTCAAGCCCAGTTCTGCTGGGCTGGTCATCAATGACAATCGCCCCGCTCGAGGCAAAAGTACTCGGCGGGGCTTTTGCGTGTCCGGAACGTTCAGAGCGTCGCTTTTCATGTCGTGCGGTTCAGCGAGTCTGGGGAAACAATACAGGGCCCGGATGCCGTCGTCGTCCGTAGGCGAAACCGCTCAAGGATAACCTGCCGTTGATGCTCGCGGCCTTTGGGTTATCTCTGCCAGCGGGACGACGATGCGGCACGTGAAGCCTTTTTCGTCGAACGTGCGTTGAATGTGACCTCTGAGATCGCGGATCATCGCATCGATGAGCTGGGTACCAAAGCCCTTGGCGGTCGGCGGCTCTTCTCCCTCACGCCTCATGTTCTCCCGCCATGTAAGTTCAAGCTGATCGCCGTCGCTGTGCCAGAAGACGTCCAGAAATCCGTCTGGCGCAGACAGCGCGCCGTACTTAGCGGCATTGGTCGCCAGTTCGTGCACGACGAGCGCAAGGTTGCGTGCATGGCCCGCGGCCAGGATCACGGGTTCGCCGTTGAGGCCAAACCGGTCGGTGCCATAAGGTTGCAGTTCGGATAACAGCACGCGATGCAGCATCTCGCCATCCGGCCGGTTTCCCTCGAAGACATTGTCGGTGTCGAGAAGAACGCGCAGTCGAGCGCTCAAGTTGTCGGCGGTCGCCGGATCGTGAGAGAGTGTGCGTCGGATCAGCGTGTTGGCGACGGTGAGACTGTTGCGATTGCGGTGCCGCATCTCCTCGACAAGCAGCCGACGCGTCTCCTCCGCAGCAGTAATTTGCGCAAGGGCGCGGCGGTATTGTTCTGCAATCCAAATGAGCACAGCTGCGCTGCACAGGAACACACCTAGATTTACGACGTTGGCGCGATCCTTAATGCCGATCTCGAAGTGGGGCGGCATGAATGCGAACCAGACGACGAAAAGTGACAGAGCCGTGGCAAAAATCGCCGAACCGGAACCGCCCCAGAGTGCGGTGAGCAGGATCGCAGGAAAGAAGACGGCGAAGTAGAGGACGTTCGGTTCGAGCAGACCCAACCCGAACCGGAATGTGGCCGCTGCCCCGACCAAGAGGATAGCAAGTCCATACGGCTTCCATCGGAAAGACGCGTCCTGCATTTCGCTCTCTGCTGAAAGGTGTTCCAGTTCATTATATGTGACGCGCGCGAATTAGGCAGCAGGGCAGGCGATAAGGTTAAGTCGTATCACGGCAGCAGGATGTCTTGCGTGCCGAAGAGGGTCACGGCTGAAACGGCATGAACAATGGTCGGGTGGTCCGGCCCATTTTTGAGCCTGACGTACTTTCCTGCGGCCTTTCCTTAATGGTGAGCTATCGCTGCGACGCTTAAGTCGGCCGCTTACTCTTGTGGTCCGGGAGCGCAGCAGAGCAAGGCACGTGGCAAACCCTGTTCTTACGGGCGGCTCGGGTTCCCGAGCCTTAGGCTGGGCGAGGGGTCAGTCGGCCCCCCAAGGCGACGACGTACGCAAGGACAAGGACCGAGCCGATACCGACGACGTAGGCCAACAACTCGAACATCGCACACTCCTACGCATGACACTGGTGGGCGTTTGGTCAAGGTGGTCTCGAGGTTAGGGTTCAGCGACCGCACGTCAGCGGGGTAATGGACGGCAACTGAACCCTATTCCCCCCTAGGCTGCTGGGACCCCGGTGACAGTCCGCGGGGCCAGCACGCAAAATCAACACATGAGATGATGATGCGTCGAGTCAATTCAATTTGTTGCGGGCAATTGCTGCGCTGCGATGTTAGCAATTGCAAAATGAACCATTGAACAAGCTTGATATTTTTGAAGTGACACCCTGCTCAACCTTTCTCAGAGGGGGCATGGCCATGGCGCGGAGCGGCGGCAACTGGCTGGCATGCGAACCTTCAATCTCGCCTGATCCATGACTCTCGTTGATCGGGTGGCTTTGGGCTTCGAGGCTCATATCATCAACGTGCACAGATGAGAGCCGCGCCCGCATCGAAGGCGGCCTACTGATTACCAAGCCGAAATCGAACGCATTCGGATCTTCCTAGCGCAGTCGCACTGCCCCGGTTCACTCCATCAACTCTGCAAGACATACCGGTCTGCCATCGCCCCGAAGTCATCCGATCCGAGACCATTGGAGGGACCCGTTTATTGACCTGCGTATCAGATGGTTCGGCGTCGCCGGAGAGGCGGCGGCTCCATCAAATCATTTGTCTCCGGAACATCAGGAGGCATCGGTTGACCTCTGTCAACTTTGCAGACATCGGGATAGTCTAAGCGTTCCAATGGCGCGCAAACGCGCGTGCAACGCATCCCATAGAGCAAAACGATAGCCGAGGAATGCTTATCATGGAGGCTTCAATTACCGCTGTATCGAGCAGCCCGAGCCATTTGTTGCATCGCGCCGGGCAGTTTGCCGAGGATCTTTTCACTCGGGCTGTCGGCGACCTTGGCGTCACAGCACGGCAGTACGTCGTTCTGTTGGCCGTCGATGAGCTCGACCATCCAAGTCAGACAATCCTGTGCGAGGTCACGGGCATTGATCGTTCCACGATGGCAGATATTGTGCGTCGCCTCGTGTCTCGTGGATTTCTGACGCGCCGCCGGACGCGTGACGATGCACGCATGTATGCCGTCCGCATGACGTCCGAAGGTGAGCGAATTCTCAAGGAGGTCCGGCCAATTGCTCAGAAGGTGGACGGAGCTGTGGTGAAGTGTCTGACGGTAACGGAGTGCGAGACCTTCAATAGATTGCTCCAAAAATTGGTGTCGCAATCGGACGCATCGCCGGTCGCGCAGGACAAAGTCGCCTGATCCTGCCGAGCGTGGGGTGTCGTGGGGTGTCGTGGGGTGTGGTGACACAGTCCATGCGGGCTGCGGTCCACATGGCGATCTCACGCTCACCAGCGGTCCGCTTTGTGGAACGGCCCCAACGACGTCTACGTCTCAGAATTCTTAACCCTCTCACGATTGGGGTATTTCGGATTTGCCCTACGCATCGATAGGCTGGGATCGTGTTTCCTGGGCCGCTGGCAGGTCGTTATAGTTCGTGTCGAGTGGAGAGACCGATAGATGATCCCGCCGTCTGACACCACGACGGAGGCGACAGCTGCGACGACGCAGACCAGCGTTGTGCCGCTCGTCCCCCCTCGATCAGAGTCGCCATTGCCGTTCGGCGTCATTGCCACGTCAGGGAGATCGACGATTGGCAACGACCTTACGATCATTGGACAGGGTGTCAGAATTGTTTCTCAGGGCCGGTTGCAGATCGATGGCGCCATTTTTGGCGACATCACGTGCAGCGATTTGACGATTGGTCTGCAGGGTTCCGTAACGGGGACAGTGTCAGCCACTCGCGTGAATGTGTTTGGCTGTGTGGAAGGCGAAATTCGCGCGATGACTTTGATCCTCCACCCCACGGCCCAGGTTCAAGCCGACATTGTTCATCAGACGCTTGAGATTGCTGAGGGTGCGCAATTCGACGGTCGCGTGCGGAGATGTCGGGATGTCGCTGAGCTGAAGCCCAATTTTGATGTGGCGTGAAGGTCGGTCACTTTCTGGACCTACAAGCGAGCGCGATCCAAAATCGTCTTCTCCAAAGTGTTGTCTCGCGCCCAAATGCATCGCCAGTCGCGCAGGCCTAGGCTATCTAATCGACCCAGGCTTTGGACTATGTGAGTGATGCGCATACGCGATCTGGTCGGCCGGAAACATCACGGGCAAACAGACATCGATCCGCTGGCGTTCAACGGGCACCTTGGACGGGGCGTCGAGAAAAATTTCAATGATCGGGCGGGCGGTATCCACTACGAGCCCAATATTGGACGTCTACTCGTTGCGAAGTGTTGAGAACGTGAGTGCGAACCCCACATGGCCTCCGATATGAGGCGTTCGTGCGTACGCTCCATACGGGAGTCGTTTGATGCGGAAGCCCCAAGGAAGGTGACCGATGTCTTCTGGCAGCGGGATGCAGGCCTCGTAATGACAATCCGTTGAGTCCGGTACGCGCAGATCGTCGAGCAGCAAACCATATCGGGGTGCGACATCGCGCAATGTTTCTTCGGACCGCAGCCAATCGGACATGAGATCCCAGGCCCTCGTTGCGGCGGCTGAATATGGACCATTGCCACATGTGGCCACCACGTTCACAGGATGCAGATAGACCAAATCTGTCCTCAAGATAGGCAGCGCCGTTCCGTTAGACTTGGTTTCTCACCTTCGGCTTGTGGCCCGGATGGATTGCGGCCTTGGGTTTGTGTGTTCGGACATCTTGCGATGCCGAACGACGAAGCGGTGGCGTCGTTCGACCCGGCACGGTGGCGTTCACGGGTGGGCGACATCTGGTGGGCATTTGGCCGAAGAGAGCTTCGGGGGAATATAGTCTGCATTTCAGTCGCGGCGGGCTCGATACGGCCCGGTTCGGGAACGTTACCCCGATCTCCGGGGCCATGACCCGCGGCAGCGCGCGCTGCGCGAGGCCGCTCTGAAAACTGTCAATGATGCCTACGATAAACTCCGCCTGGAACTGGCCTGAGTCACGCTGACTCACCCACAGGTTGCACCCTTGACCCCGATACACTCTGCGCATATTTTGCGGGGATCGCACTGTATTCTTGAGGTATAAATTGAGCAAAGAAGCTGGTGTTCGTCTGCGGTTTGCGCGTGAGCATGCCGGATACAAATCTGGCCGCATGGCCGCCCTTCGGTTGGGTTGGAAGTACCCCACCTATGCAGCGCATGAGTCCGGCTTGCGGGTTTATCCTGCAAAGGTGGCAGCGAAGTATGCGAGGGCCTTCAATGTTTCACCGGAGTTCCTGATCTACGGAACCCGGCCCCCGGAGTGGTGGGATCACAAGGACACCGGCTTGGTTGAGCACGTTGTTCCTGTTCGCTACTTGACCCTGGTATCCGATCAGTCTGCCGACGACGTCGAGAGATTGACCGGGCCCGAGGCGCCGGTTCGGAAAGACTATTGCGTCGCAGATATTGGCGATCTTCCGGCCTTTTGCTTTGCCTACAAGGTGGCGACGGATGAGATGCTGGACGCAGCACCCCAAGGCAGCGTTCTCGTCATTGATCGGGATCCCGATACTGTGAAGCCTGGCTCCCTCGTGCTCTTGAGCGTCAAGCGGCAGATCGCGCCGTCCCTGCGCCGGGTGAAGTCGATGCCCGGAGGGCGGGTCCGGTATGTGGCCCAGAATGAGGACTACGAGGCCCTGGACGACACCGACGCCCGGGTCATCGGCCGGGCCGTTTTGGTGGTCCGGTCGCTTTAATCTTGGGCGGTCGGACACCGGTCCACCGATGAGTTGTTTGCGCAACAGACTTGACCGAAGATGCGTCGCCTTCTATCTCGGGTTTATACAGGCCCCCGCCGCAGAATGAATGCCAATTGTATCCGCTGCCCCGGACGCGCTACGCGTGTGGGCGCGGCCTCGGAGGTGGAATGCCCGATATCTCAATTGCTGAACTCTCAGCCCGGACCGGGATGAGCAAAAATTACTGGTACGAGCGGATCCGGGCCGGACACGTGCCCGGCGTCCGCGCCCTGAAAACCGGAGACCGGCGCCGGTTCTTTATCGATGAAGAAGCCGTCATGTCCTGGTGGGACCGTCAGAAGGAGCCCCTGCCATGCCACTCAGAAAGCGCGGTACGATTTACTGGTATCGCTTCTCCCATGGCGGTCGCGTCCACGAAGGATCGCTTCGAACCACCAGCCGCACACGCGCTCAAAAGCGCCTTGAGAAGCTTCGCCAAGAGCTGACGGCGGCCCGCTTCGGCGAGCGGCCCCGGCGAACGTTCAACGAGGCGGCCTTGCGGTTCGCCAAGGAGCATTTCAAGACGCTAAGGCCGAAGAGCCGTCTGCGCTATGGGACGAGCCTGGCAGTGCTGACCGATCATCTGGATGGGATTTACCTCGATCAGATTGGCGGCAGCCATTTGAGCGCGTTTGAACGTGCCCGCTTGGACGCGGGTGTCTCGCCGTCCACCGTGCGGCGGGACCTGGCCTGCCTGTCGAGCTTGCTGAGCCGCGCGGAAGAATGGGACTGGCATCAGGGCAACCCCGTCAAACCCTATCTGCGCAGCCGGGCAAAGGCCGGTCTGCGCGAGGGCGAAGCCCGAACCCGATACCTGTCTCTGGCGGAAGAGGCGGCGCTGCTGGCCGCCGCCCCGCCGAAGGCAGGGGAGGTGTTCGCATTCCTGATCGACACGGGGCTACGCAAGGAGGAGTTTGCGAGCCTCCTGGTGTCAGACGTCGATTTCAGCCGTAAAGAGGTCCGGGTCCGGCCCGAAGTTGCCAAATCTCGCCGTGAACGCCGCGTTCCGCTGCTGCCCCGGGCCCTGGAGATTGCCCAGCGCCGTGCGGGCGACCGCATCGGCGCCGTACCGCTGTTTCCGACCACGGCGGGCAAGCGGTATAGCCCGAACAGCTCCGTGCTCTACGAGGCCCTCCAGAAGGCCTGCCAGCGGGCAAACATTCCGCCGGTGTCAATCCCACGACCTGCGCCGCACCTGTGGCTGTCGGCTGCTCCAGGAGCTTCAGATGGGCATCGCGCATGTTAGTCTCTGGTTGGGCCATGCGGATGTCCGGGTTACGCAGCAACGCTATGCCTTCCTCACCATCGACGATCTGCATCGGGCTTTGCAGGCGTCACCCCGTCGTGGATTGACGGTCACAGGGACAAAATGAGGGACACCGTGTTGCAGAGGACGACTCAACGTGTTGGTAGCGCAGCGGAAATTTCGACCACAGGTCGAACTGCAAATCCGCGTACCCCGGTTCAATTCCGGGCGTGGCCTCCAAATTTGCTTAGAAAAATGGGTAGCTGAAACCAAGGATTCCGTGCTGTGCCTTCGGGGTGAGCTTGTTGCGCATCGCGACCGAAAAGCACTTCTCACCTCAGGACGGTTCTGCTAATCACCCCCGGCGCGCTTGTTTCGCGCCTGTTCCGCGGTAGCTCAGTGGTAGAGCATCCGACTGTTAATCGGACGGTCGTAGGTTCGAGCCCTACCCGCGGAGCCAAATTCTCTCCGATATATCAAAACGTTGCTCGGACACTCCCAGATGTCCTTAGGTGGGGCAAAGTGGTCGAGTCCGCACTGTGTCCGTATTTCAGCCGTCGGTGAGGCGGCGGTATTCGACACCAAAACACCCTCACGACAACCACGTCTGGTTCCCGGCTTTAGTTCATGAAGAACGACAAGAAGCTCGGCGGCTGCGGCTTGTCGAACGGCGACATGGCGCTGGCCACCTCAGCATAAAGCGCCGGTAACCAGGATGGCTGGCCGTCAGCGACCACCGGCACGCCCTTGCTGCGGAAATCCGACGGCGCGATGATGAGCTTCACATTCGCCAGCCCCGTCATGGACGCTAACACAAAGAGCTCCTCGGCCGCCTCATCCCCAACGGCCAGACAGCCCGACGACGACTTCTTGCCGTGGATCATGATGTCTCCCCCGAGATCCTTGCGACCGTCTTTCTTGGCCATCTGCCGGTCGAAGGCGTTGGGATAATTCACGCGCATCGAGACATGGTACCGGCTGTGGGGATTGAGAAAGGAGATGGCGTACACACCTTCAGGCACCTGCTTGTCGCCTCTGACCAACTTCGGACCCGGCCCGCCGCTCGCCGCGAGCACAGGATAGCGATGCACGAAGTGCCACGTGCCACCCGGCGCTCTCGTGTAGAGTTCGAGAGCCTTCTCATCCTTGATCGCGAGCAACGCCATTTCTGCAGGCGGCCATGCGGCCTTCGCCGCAGCGAACTTTTCGGAAAGCCGTTGAGAGGCTGAAGGCGTTATTTGTTCCAGGCGCCGCGCAAGAGCCGGTGTCAACTTCTGGATGCGCGTCGTTGAGCTTTCTGACCGCCACGGCAATGCCTCAACGAGGCTCGCAGCCTGAGGTGGCGCTGGTCGTGCACCGGCAGGGTTTGAGGGTGGCAAGCGAGGAATTGTCGCCTCGGATTGCGTGTCGTCGTCCAAAGCGGAGTCCGAACGCTGAAGATTCTGGACTGACTGCGGAAGCTCTAAAATCAGATGCGGCTTGGCGCGAGGCGCAACAAATTCAAATTTATCGAGCGACGCTGCGACGGACATCGTGACAACCGGTGCAACGGCGCCCGCTGCTTTGGTCGTCTCAGCTGCTTCTTCCGATTGGCACTGCGTTGAAAGCAGCATCGTAGCTAGCGCCACGACAGTGACGGAACCGAAAACAAACACCGCCAACTTATCTGTGGATTTGTGTGCGAGGCCCATCCGATTCATCCTCAGCAAAATCTGATGCTGGGGATGATGCCAGATTCGCACTTGCCGATCCCCAGATGTCGTTTAGAGCGAATCGAAATACAGATCTTATTTTTGCGACTTGTTGTCCAACCGGACTGCCGAAATGCTGACGCTCGTCGATGATCTTTTCCCAACGACGCTGAAGGATGTTCTGCAGAATCGTCGTCTCCATGATGTGCGGAAATCAAGGACCCGTGAGTCGTCTCGGCCGATCACAGGGAGATCGCACTTCGCGATCGTATTATCACAGACCGGCACTCTCTCATTGTGCTCGACACGACCCCTCTAGGCGAGGTGCTCGTGAGTTCGGTGCTCGGACCGGTGAGCAGGCAAGCCTTCAACCCATCTGTTACGCACATGATGGACCTGCTCGTCCCCCCGGCGCCGTCAATCCGTGGGACGGCTTTAAATCGGCGGCCTAAGACCCAAGCCGCTTCGCGAATTGATGCGTTTTTCTCACGCCAGTGGTTAACGCAGCGGGAGTACGAATACACAATCTCAAATTTGGGCCGATATGCTCGCTATTTAGCTGTGAAGCTTTCGTCCCCACCAGATTGAGTCAATTGACCGGCGGGCGTTTGTCGCAAGCTGCGGCGTACTTCTACTGATGGTCAGCACCGCCGTTTAGGGGTCGTGTTGTTGGAAGCCGTTGCAGCCCACCGTGCGACTGCTATGCGCTCGCCGTGCGTTTTTTTTTGGGGGGGCCGCGGCATCAAATTTCAAAGCCGATTGAACTCAGCGGTTGAGAGAACTGCGATGGACTGCAAGCCTAAGTGTGCCGAGTGGACGGGCGGGACGGCCATCTTGCCAGATGCCGGTGAAGTGACCCTTCACTGCCGCAGCGGAACATTCCTTCGCGCGACGAAAGACGGCGCGGAGCAGTCACTATCCGATCGTGATCGAAAATTTGCACAGTTGCTTGCGGCCTTCGACACTGCAAGTTTTCGCTTGCGGCACCATCTCAAGCAGCAGGGACTTGATGCGGAGCAGATGGCGCTCCTCTGGGATCAGCTGGAGGACCTGGAGCAAAGCATTGCTGCTATAGGGGCTACCATCAAACACTAACAAGCTGTCGCTTCGTATGCGCGTATTTTCCCAAAACCATTGACTGTATGCATTGCCACGTCCCGCGCCCTTCTTGAAAGGGAGCCATCGCACGCTAAGGTGCGACCAGCTTAAGGATCCCGAGCCAAATAGTTTTGAACGGCGGCGATCTCCTCGGAGGTAAACTGAATTTGGGGCATCTCAGGATGACGAGACCCCATGCCCTCCGACATTTCGAACTCCAGCCGCTCGGCCGGAAAGGTTCGAAGTTTGGCCCACAGGTTGGGAGCAGCTCTCTTGGGACTTTGGGACTGGGCAACGACGGCATGACATCGGCCGCACCGCTGCTCAAGAAGGGATTGACCATCAATATTCTCGGCGCGTGCGGGGAGAAACCCGGCAACAGCAAGACCCGGCAGAGCGATCGCAAAGAAAAACTTCTTCATCTTATCACTCGTCACATGTGCCAAGTTAGATGGCTGTTGGAATCAAAGCTCATCGTTGTGACTGTACCTTTTCTCGAGCCGGTTTAGTTTCTGCAGCAAGGATAGCAACGTGATGCGTATTGCAACCTTCAATATCGACAGCTTGGATATGTCGCCGGACGCGGCGGTTCCGCTTGAAAGTCGCATTCCAATTCTAACGCCGCAACTGGAACGTCTCCGCGCCGACATTCTATGTTTGCAGGAAGTCAATGGACAACGGCAAGTTGGAGGTAGACCTCGCACGCTAAAAGCGCTCGATAGGCTGCTTGAGGGCACGCACTACCAGACGTATACACGCGCCGTATCTACCGGGCGGAGCGGCGCGGGCGTCGCCGATGTGCACAATCTCGTCACCCTGTCGCGGTGGCCGATCCTGAGTTTCCAATCAATCCGGCACAGTTTAGTGCCACCTCTGTTCTATCGCCCACTGACCGCCATACCCGCTTCTACCGATCCTTTTGAGGTTGGATTCGAGCGGCCGCTCCTCTTGGCAAACATCGAGATTGCTGGTGGTCGCACCCTGACCGTGATCAACGCTCACTTTCGCGCTCCGATCGCCGCTCCCATTCCGGGACAGAAGGAAAGCGCATTTGTTTGGAAGTCGGTTGGTGGCTGGGCCGAGGGCTATACTGTTTCCGCTTGGCAACGGATGGCTCAAGCACTGGAGGCACGGCTCGTAATCGAACGCTTGATGGACGAGGATCCCCCGCGTTTCATTATTGTCGCCGGCGACTTCAATGCCGAGGACCACGAGACGCCCCTGCGCATTCTTATTGGCGCCGATGACGATACGGGAAATGGCTCACTCGCTATGCGCGCGCTCACGGCGCTCGACCGGTCTTTGCCCGGGGATCGCCGTTTCAGCGTCGTCCATCACGGCCGTGCGCAAATGCCCGACCACATCCTCAGCAACTGGTCGACACTCGCCTACTTCCGAAACATCGAGATCCACAATGAAAACTTGGCCGATGAACTCGTGTCTTTCGGACGGGTGCGGCAAGAGCCCGGATCACCCCACGCTCCCCTGGTCGCCGAATTCAATATGGGCGACTAGTTCCAAAGGCCCGGAGATCGGTTTGCCGCAAGTGGTCTTCTGTTGAGGCCCGATGGCGAAGGGAAAGGAACTCGGATTCCTGGCTTGTAATCCGTTGATTTGAAATGGGATATATTGGAGAAATCGGCTCACCAAGCATCGATCAGTTTCGAACTTGTTTCAGAGTCGTGGACAGCATGACATATATCCGTCGTGGCGCTCGTCGCTTGGGTTCGTCTCCCACGTCGCTCTGGAGGACCCCCTATGACTGTATTACTGGTCGCGGTGATGACCATCCTGGCAGCTTTGTCAGCCCCGTTGGGCACCCAAATTTCTTTGGCTCCGGTACCATATAGTCTCTCCGTTCCATCCGAAGTCGCCGAACACCTCTCAACGAGTGATTTGGCAGAACCTTTCGCTGCGGAAGTAAGGGCTGCCGGAGCCACAGCCGCCAAAACAATTTTGTATCGGCCACAATCGGGCGAACCTACAATTCTCATGACTGTATATTATTTCCCTGCAGACAAATTTGACCTGACAAAAAATCCGGATGAACCGCCGGCATTCGGCAAAGAAATCATACGAACCAGCACGCACGTGTTGAGCGTCGCTGGGCCCCATGACACCATTTATGATCCAGACACTCCCGACGGTCGCAATGTTATCGCCATGCAAAAGATCCTCTACGAGCCTGGCACATACGAACAGCAGCAAGAGGTTGATTGACCCGCAATCCAGCCCGCTCTTCGAAACCAGGGACTCGCCTGCCCGGTGCGGGACCAGTCACCGGCGGAGATATCTACCTCGAGTTTTAGTAAAACCGACACCGGGAACAGAGAGGAACTAGGTTCGAACGTTCTGGGTGGGGAGCAGCGAAGGGCGACGGCCGGTTTCGGCTGTCCATTTCGACGGTTGAATGTGCGTGGTTGGATACGCCTCGTCACTTAATGCTTGTCGACGAGTGCTAGGGCGCTGGCTGTGGTTGCCGGCTCTTCAAGTCGATCCAAACTTGTGCAGTGCCGCAGCGCATCGCCGATGGTGTCGGGTTGGTGCCGCGTCTTAAATGCGATGCGCAACAAAAGGTGACGGTCCATGCAGGTCAAAATGCGACCGCCGCCGGTCAGCTCAATCCGTTTCCGCCCTGACAGCAGTTTCCATCCGTTCAATGGTTCCCTGAGAAGATCAACTTGGATGCCTGCCGCCGCGAGCAGATCGTATCGCAGAACATTGTCATAAGTGCTCCACCGAAAGGCCAAGGTCTGCCGATCGCTTGCCGAAGCCATTATCAGAGCTCCAACCGTTAGGAGAATAAGAAAACGGTTCGTAGCCGCAATGGACAGCCCCTTCATCAATTTCCCCCCCTTGCCTAGCGGCGCCGTGTAGCAATGTGCCAGATGACGGGCAGAAGCAGTGCAGCAGCTGCCACAAGCCAAAAAAGCGAAGTGGGAACCCAAGACCGGCTGCTCGAGATCCCAAGGATTGCCGCGAAGACGCTGATCACAACGGAACATACCGCAAGAAACACGCCTAGGTCATGTTCGCGGACGACCTCACGCGCTCGCTCAAGTTTTGCTCTCTTGTCCGCTGCTTCAAGCTTATCGAGTTGATCTAGACCGACAGCGAGCACCGAAAGACAGCACTGGCCCCGCTGCTTATTGCTCTTCATCGCTTCCGCAAGGACAGCCACTTCAGCGTAGACGCCCGGGACCTTTTTCCGATGGAGTTTCCTCGCCCGACTGAGTAGAGCGTCGAAGAGGCGTTGTTCGTGGGGCAACAACTCTAATTCGTTGAGGCGCGCGCCCAGAAAAGCGCCGTGACCAGCGCCGTTTGGCTCGTTGGCCGTGTATCGAGAAAACTGCGATAGGCTCTTCATCTTTGTCTTTCCAGCCATATCAGGCATGGCCGTCGGTCATGATGCGCTCGGCCAGGACACAGATCTCCGGCAGAGACCAAACTCGGCCTTTTCCATCGTGGCCATAGAATTCGCTAAGACCGTCCCCTATATCCTTTCGTTGCTTTAATCTGATGATCGCACCTTGGATGCAGCGATTAACAACGGCTAGGTGGCCTTCTCCCCAGGCCGCAGTGGCGCTTTCGAGGAGCTCAAGCCGCGCCCCCGCGATCCGAAGGAGCGCGAGAACACCATCATCGTCCTCGGGCGGTAAGATCGACAACAACTCCTCGCAGATCGACAACTGTTTGAGCGCCTCCTTGTGAGCCCGGCGCAGCAGAGGCAGCGCCTCGTCGACATCCGGACCCCTGTGGCCGTCTTGGTCGCCTCTCTCACACCGCACCATGGCTTCACTAAACAACCGCACCGCAGCACCGAGCTGTCGCACCAATACATGGACATCTTTCTGACCGAGGCCATAGAGGTCCGAGCTCATGTTGGTCATCATTCCGTTTTCCCATCGTTTGGATTGACGTTGATTAAAGGCTTGGGGAGTGTTGACCAGCTACTAGAGCCCAGAAAACACTCAGCAACACGAGTGAGGCACCAAAAAGCGGCTTACAGGCTGCGCCGATCCCCTTTCGGTAAGCAGCCTCGACTCTCTTCAGCGTAGCCACACCTTGCGTCAAGGCTGCCATCGCAGTGCAACCCTGGCGCTTGAGCCTCGTCACCGACTCGGCAATTTCAGCCACCTCGGTGTAAACGCCGGGAACACCCTGCCGATCGAGGCATTCGGCCAGTCGGAGAAACTCATCATAGCGGCGACGCTCTTGAATCGAGAGAACGACACAAGATTCATCGATCAACGGGTGTCCTGTCCGCATATAGTTGCTTTTCGGAAATTCCAGAACGGCAGCGCGTGGACCATGAGAACTGATGGGTATCTTGGACATGTCAAAAACTCTCGACTCTCGACTCTCGAAAAAATGACGTGTGGACCTCTCAGGAGACTTTTACCGATAACGTCCGGATACCCTGCAGTAATGCAGGGAAAAGCCTAGCGGTCCGGGTTCCGATGATAGCGCTCACGTCCGCTATTTCAGATTCAGCGGCGTCGGCTAGCGCGAGTAGATCGCTCCACGACTCGACGTCCGCTTCCGATAGAACCTCTACAGCCTGATCAAGTCGCTGGCTCACCTCCTCAGCTTTACGAAAGCACTGACGGAAATCGGTCAGCTCAGGATCTTTTAGAAAGTCGAAGGCAAAGCTGTCATGCGCAGAGCGTGCGCTTTTGTATGCACGGTAGGCGTCTGAGGCTCTTCCGGGGGAATGGCGGACCGCTTGAACGATCGCCATCGCATAGTCCCACCGACGGACATCAAGGATCCACGAGGTCCGCATGCTTTGCACTCTGAGTTCAGAATTCTCGGCCCCGTCTTTACGCAGCGCTCGGCCATTGTTTCCCCAGCAATTCAGGATGGCTTCCAACCGCTCGGTAGCCTGGCTGGCCTCATGATGGTTTCCGTTGACGGCCTGTAAGTGGTGTTCAAGCGCCTCGAGAATGATCTCGACGGCGGCACTCGAATTGCACGGCATCTTGTCTTTCTGCATCACACCCCCGCCCATCACCGGGAAGCGCACGACCATCAACGACGGTGCTGCAAGTCCCCGATCCATCAAGCCAGAGAGCAACGGCAATGCCAAAGCTGCCTTACAACGCTTGTTTAGCGCTTCGCCGCCAGCAACTCGCTGAAGGCAATGACAAAAATCTTAACCATCTCTTAGCCGCTACCCGAGGCGGGGCTGACACACGTCAGCCCCGACACGTCCAAATGATAAGGTTCGTTGTGTGAACACAATTTTTCTTATAGGTTCCCTCTTATGAAAGTTCTGGTTTCCTGGATAGGAGCGACTGACCTTCGCGCAGCTGAGCGCATGAGTTCTGAGGAAGGGCCGATCGCCAACGCGCTACGGGAGAGACGCTTCGATCGCGTACTTCTCTTAGGCGATCAGAACGCACGGGCGCTCAGGGCCTATGAGAGCTGGTTGCGCGCCGGGCCAATCGCTCGCCAGCGAATGTCGCTTGATGTCGAGCGGGTGACGCTTAGAAATCCCTCGAACTTCGAGGAAATCTACAGTGCCGTGTCCTCGACGCTGAACCGGTATTTGGCCCGGATGAAGGAACGGCCGGAACTCACGTTTCATTTAAGCCCTGGCACGCCGGCCATGGCAGCGATGTGGGTGATCCTCGGAAAGACCCGCTATCAAGCAGAGCTCATTCAGTCGTCGCGCCATAAGGGCGTGGAAACCGCTTCGTTGCCGTTCGAGATCAATCTTGCGCCTGAGGTCCTTACAGATCTCCTGCGGATGCCGGACCGCCAGCTTGAGGCGTTGAGTTCCGGCGACGCCGTTGATGCCCGCCAATTTGGCGACATGATTTACCGTGGCGCCGCTATGCGGCGGCTCGTGGATCGAGCAAAGCGAGCCGCTCCGCGCTCGGTGCCCGTCCTGATTGAAGGCGAATCCGGAACCGGCAAAGAGCTTCTGGCTCACGCCATCCACCAGTCGAGCCCGCGCAATGATCAGGCATTTCAGGTAGTCAACTGCGGCGCCATCCCGTCGGAATTGGTGGAGTCTGAGCTCTTCGGGCACGTCAAAGGAGCCTTCACCGGCGCCACGAAAGACCATATCGGACACTTTCAGGCGGCGCATGGCGGGACACTGTTTCTCGATGAGATTGGCGAATTGCCTCCATCGGCGCAGGTCAAGCTGCTGCGGGCACTCCAGGAAAAGGAGATCAAGCGCGTCGGTGATACCAAAAGCATGCGGGTCGACGTTCGCGTGATTGCAGCCACGAACCGGACTCTTGCAGCTGAGGTTGCCGCGGCCCGCTTCCGTGAGGATCTGTTCTACCGCTTGGCGGTTCTCGTTCTGAAAGTTCCTCCCCTCCGCGAGCGTGATGGCGATCTTGCGGCCCTCGTTGAGGGTCTTCTCGTTCGCATCAATGACCAGAGCGAACGCGCAAAGGAACCCGGCTTCAAACGCAAACAGCTTTCCGCAGCCGGAAAGAAAATCCTCTTGCAGCAGTCGTGGCCGGGCAACGTGCGTGAGCTGGAAAATACGCTGCGCCGCGCCATGGTGTGGAGTGACCACGAGCTGTTATCAGAGGAAGATATTCGTGAAGCGCTTCTGCCGGGTGCTTCAGGACCGAGGGCCAAGAAAGAGATCCTCGACCGTTCGCTCGACGAAGGTGTCGACCTTCCGGGGCTGATGTCCACGGTAGCTCGCCACTATCTGCGGCGTGCGCTTGAGAAAACCCATGGCAACAAGGCGCAGGCTGCCAAGCTCGTCGGTCTGTCGAGTTATCAGACCTTCACCAACTGGATGCAGAAGTACGACGTTCAGGATTAGAGCTCCCCGCGCTGTTGCTTTCGGTTCTTGGCAGGTGTCGTTGTCCTGCTGGCTGCGATCCGCTCCAGAAGCGTTGACGCGGGCTCGTCGTTCGGGTCCTGGGGGACCAGTTCGCCGCGAAACGCCCTGGCGAGGATGGCTTGGTCAAGCTTGGTGAGGAGCGCATTGGCGCGAGTGTGTTCCGAAGTAATACGATCAAGCCAGGCCATAGCGTGTTTGATCTTGTATAGAATTCTGAGTTGCTCGTTCTTTTCAGGAAGAAAAACAGGGAACTTCAACAAATGGCTCTTATTCACCCCGTCTTGGCCGGCGGTTCGCTTTGACTCCACCTCAACATATGTCAACAGATCAGGCGACTGAAGCAGCCAATATAAGAACTCGCGATGGACTACTTCAGTATTTGGTTCTGCCTTCATAAGCGCAACGTTGTACGCTCCTTCTAAGCCTCTCAGTATTTGGAAAATTGGCGGACCATATCTGCCAATCATGATATCATTCTTTTCGCAGAATCTGCGGGCGAGACTTCGCGGAATATACGTTAAGTGCTTATCAGATTTATAATCCCGAATTTGGATGAGCCGAACGTATCCGGGCTTGCATTGGTTGCAGAATGTAGACTTTGACGGTTGGCTTCCGCCGACAATATTGCAGATATCTGCAATTGCTAGGCGCTTCCAGGAAACAGGAGCGCGGATGGTAAGATCGTACTCCACATCGGGGCGAGCGGTTGTGCGTTCTTCTTTCGCCGCGGTCACGTCGCCCGACAACGCTGCCCGTAAAAAGGCCTTCTTGTATCGCTCGATCAGCTTGGGGATGCGGTCGAGTTCGTAGCGGGCGCGGGAGGAGCGGGTGCGCAGGCTGTCGAGCTTTGCGACGATGCGGCGCTGCTCGTCTGTGGGGGCGAGGGGAAGAGCTGCCGCGCGGCCTGCTTCGGTGCCGAGGCGAGGCATGTCGTTTCCGTGATTGACTTGCGTAACGTAGTCAAGGAACTCGGCGCGCTTCAAAGCGTAGAAGACAAATTGCGGCTCCACGCCCTCGGGGCAGCGAAGTGGCAGTATCTCCGTAGAGCAAACGCCAGGTTGGGTTGCCAGTATCACTTTGTTGAGGTTCGGACGTAGTTTTCCATAAAGGATGTCGCCGGCGGCAAAGCGGTTTTTTGTGCTCTTCGGATTGCGATCGGAGAACAAGCGCTTTTGGAGGAGCGTTGACGTATCTTTCTCTATATCCTCGAGCTCGAGTACCCATTCGTCTGGCCGAATATCACAAGGCTCGACCTTTTCGGTGCGACCGTAATCAACGACAGCTCCGAGGCTCGTCGAAATCCAACCGTTGGGGAGTTCAGTCATTCCGCAGCTTCCTCAGCAGGTGCGGCTGCGGCTTCCTCTTCGACCTCAAGCTCATCATTCAGCGCTTCAATTTCACCGAGCGCCGCCTTTAGATGTCCGATAATGGCGGCCGCGATATCCTCGGGCTCAGTCAGCCCTTCTTCGGCCTCCGCCTCAGTATCCCGCAGCCACGCGATATCGAGATTGTCATTGCGCTCCTCGATCTGCTTGCGCGTAAAGCACCGAAATCGGCCTTCCTCACCCTCGTCCTTGCGCTTCGATTTCCCGTAAGGATCCTCGCCGAATGCTTTCTCGAACGCGGCGAAGTCCTCCACTTTCAGCGGCCGCGTCTTGCCGAAGGCCGGCATATTGGCCCGCAGGTCATAGACCCACACGGCCGACGTATTGCCCGCATCCTTATGGCCGCGCGTAAAGAAGAGGACATTGGTCTTCACCCCCTGCGCATAGAAGATGCCTGTCGGCAGGCGCAGGATGGTGTGCAGATCGCAGAGATCCAACAGCCACGTCCGTAACCGCCGCCCTGTGTTGTCCTCGAACAAGACGTTGTCCGGGAGAACGACGGCTGCGCGGCCGCCAGGGTTCAGCGATCGTACGATGTGTTCGACGAAGGCCAACTGCTTATTCGATGTGTCGGCGGTCACGGAAAAATCAGAACGGGTTGGGCGCCCGCCACCCTTCTTTGTCCCGAAGGGCGGATTCGTCAGAATGAGATCGGCTTTTCCAAGGCTTTCTCCCGCAGGTGACAGACTATCCGCGGAGTCAAACGGACACTCGATGCCATGAAGCATGAGGTTCATGAGCAGAAGCCGATGGGTGTCCGGCACCAGCTCGCTGCCTGTGTATGCATGGGAGCGCTGAAACGCGGCCTTCTCTTTCGGCAACTTGAACAGATCGTCTGTTGCATCCTTGATGTAACGATCCGCCGCCACGATGAATCCGCCGGTCCCGGCCGCGGGATCCTGGATCACCTCACCGGGTTGGGGCTTCATCACCCGCACGATGCAATCGATGAGCGGCCGCGGCGTGAAGTATTGCCCAGCGCCGGACTTCTTCTCGGCGGCGTTCTTTTCCAGAAGCCCTTCATAGAGATTCCCGAGCCCTTCCTCGCGTGCGGAGAACCAGTCGAGTTGATCAATGTCCGTCGTGAGCGCTTTGAGGTTCGTCGGCTTGCGCAGTTTCGTCTGCGCATCGGCAAAGATGGCCAGCACCGTCTGGTCGGATGTTTTGGTGGGATCACCCAGGTCCAGCATCAGCTGCCGATAATAGGTGAGCTGGTCCATTCCGGATCGCTTGGCGAGTTCGCCCCAACGATAGCCTCCGGAGAGCCTTTCTTCATGCCCGGTCTCAGCCAACATCTTCAGAAACAAGAGGTAGGTGAGCTCAGTCACGTAATCCTGAAATGTGATGCCGTCGTCTCGCAGAACGTGGCACAGGTTCCAGAGCTTAGAGACGATGGTGGCAGTGTTCACAGACGACCGCATCAACCCGTTTGTTTCCATAGCTCGTCATTGATCCTGTTCAGGAGGCTTTCCAACTGACCGTCGAAGGCACGATTGATGACGCGAAACCCGCCATACTGATCAAAAGGCGCTTCGTCCAGCACCTGCTGATCGAGAACGACTTCATTTTCCAGACGCTGGCCGATTCGTTGCAGCCACTGTCGTTGCGGGTCGGTCCACTGCTGCGATTTCAGAATGCGGTCGAGGGCCCTCCGAACGCGGACATGATACGGAAGCAGTGGTTCCCGCAGAGCGGCTTGACGGATGAACCCGACAACGGAGGCGGCGATGTCTTCGTTATTAGCCTGATGCCACGCCTTACGGAGGTTATTTTCGCTGAAATTTTGCTCGGCCAATCTCATGCGCAGCTCTTTGAGTTGGCTGCGCGTCAGGTCTCGGGGACGGGTGACAACCACGTTGAGGGCAACGATCTGGTTGAGATTCGTTTCAACGAACGTGCGGAAACTCTCCAGGTAGTCCTCTGGCCGGGTCTCGTTGGGTCCGTACCCGATTGTGACAGTAGTGACCTCATCAGGATGCGATGAGATCGGCAACACACGCCCGGAGGACAGCGGACCCCAGTCAAGAATACCGCCAAGATGCGTCTTACCCTTCACCCAACCGGCAATCTCCCCTCCGGTCCCATCTATTAGGCGCCTCAGGGTGTTCTCGGGTGTCTCACCCGCTTCGGCTTCGTATTTTTGACGCGCGGATTCAGACAGACGGTTGAGTCGTCGCCTCAGCTTGACCGCCAACTGCTGTCGGACGAGGTCTTGATGCTCAGCGTCCTCGGACTGCGCTAGTTCTTCAAAAAGCGTGGCAAAGGAGATTGTGGGGTTGGCCACGACCGGCTTCATCGCGGTGACATGTTCGAGATTGCGGTAGAGATCGACAGCGTCGAAAATCTTGAAAACCTCTTTGTCCTCGCCACGTCCATAGAGGTCAGGACAGAGCCGCGTGGCTCGTCCCAGCATCTGTTCGTAAAGAATGCGGCTGTTGACCCGCCGCAGGAAGACGAGATTTGTGATCTTTGGAACATCAATGCCGGTCGTCAACAGATCGACCGTCACCGCGATCTTCGGATGATCGTCGTTGCGATAGGATCGGATGAGGTTGCCAACCTGATCTACGCTTCCCGTGATCTTGCGAATGGCAGCGTCCTCAATAGCGTGACCAGCTTCTGCATAGGCCTTCTTCAACTGATCGACGACGATGTCGGCGTGTCCATCCGTTGCGGCAAAGATGAGCGTCTTTCCAGGGAGGTACGGATCGATGCGCGCGGCGAGTTCAGTGCAGACCGCCTGATTAAATGGAACCGTGATGACCTGCCGGTTGAACTGTTCGACTTCAAACTTCAATTCATCAGGCGCGTTGGCAAGATCGATCTGGCCCGTCGCGGTATTGAAGAGTTCGAGCTGATCGCCAGGGTTGAAGACAATGCCGCCTTCGCTGAGCCGCGTTTTGATTTGGAGCGGGGGCTCGTGGTCGACGAGATAGCCATCGATGACTGCCTCACGATATGAATAGCTGTAGACTGGTTGTCCGAAAATTTCCGACGTATGCAGCGCCGGTGTCGCGGTCAATCCGATTTTGACAGCGTCAAAGTGTTCAAGGACGCGACGATACTTTGAGATGAAGTCTCGTTCGTTGCGAAACTTGAGCTCTGGCTCCGACAACTCGCGGTCGAGCGTGTAGCCACGATGGCACTCATCGATCAGCATCAGATCGTATTGGTCGATGGGCGGAACATCAGCCGGATCGGAATTGTAGAGAACGCGTTTCACGAGCCCCTGGATGGTGCAGATGTGCACCTGGGTTTCGGGATCAGGCACCGCATCGCCAAGGCCTTTGACGGAAAAAATATTCGCAAACTCCTTGCCGCTGACCACCTTAGTCGAGCTGAACTCAGACCCCGTCTGAGTGCCGAGCGCGCTGCGGTCGACAACGAAACAGATTCGTCGGAAGCGCTTGGCTTCGAGCAGGCGGTAAAGGAGAGCAATTGCGAGTTTTGTTTTGCCCGTGCCCGTCGCCATCGCGACGAGGAGGGTTCGCTGTCCTGCCGCGATGCGTTCCTCGATGGCCTCGATGGCTTTCCGCTGATAGGGCCGTAGGGGAAAGCCGAAGGCGAAGGCGGCCTGTTTCAACCGATCATCCGCAGCCTTTCGGTCAAGATCGAACTCTGCTTTGAGGCCTTCAGGAGAGTACCAATCGGTGAGCGGCCGCGCCGCGTTTATCGCGCGCCGGCAATCCCGAAACCAGATACCGCTCTCCGTCTCCAACTGTTTGAGATACGAGCGTCCATTGGTTGCGAACACGAATGGAGCCTTGAACTCGCCCCACGGGCCGCCATCCCTAGCCAGGTCGCCAGCGTTGGCTACGGCTCTTGCGTAGCGTTCCGCCTGTGCCAACGCGGCCGAGACGCTTTTGCTTTGGCGCTTAGCCTCAACAAAGGCCAATAGCGAGGTGCCAACGAACAAAGCATAATCGGCCGGTCCGGATGCGGTCGGCCATTCGGCGATGGCCATATTGAGCCCGCGTTGTGGTCGAGCACCAGCAGCATACGTGAGCCGTTCTGAATCCGCCTCCCAGTTTCGATTGCGCAATTGCTCGTCGATGAGCCGTCGCGTGTCATCCTCATCCAGGTAGAGGGACTGTGCCGCCGTTTGGCCGGCGCTGATCCGGGCCTCAATATCTGATTTGGATTCCGCCAGGGCCGCTGCCTGGACACCCGAAAGCTCCGCATTGGCGCGCCCGACCCATGCCAGCTCTCCTTCCATGGAGCTCGCGTGCTTCAGAGGTTGCCTCGTGGGGACAACAAACGGCTCGGGCTTGAATGATGGATTGCAGCTCGCCTGTCGGTGGAACCAGACACTGAGTTCCCGAGCTAGCCGAAGAGCGCTCAGAGCGTCCTCGTAGGTACCCGTGAAGGAATGCGTCGCGGTATTCCCGATCTTGCGCAGGTGGTGAAAAACGTCGAGCACTTCACGGGGTAGGCTCGCATCGGTCTTCAACCTTCGCAACAGATCAATTTGGCTCTCGTCCAAATCGGTTAGAAGACCATAATTCGCCGCCGTATGGCGGGCAAGCAATTCTGAAAATTGACGAACCTTTGTGAGCGTTGTCGGCGGGTCATCATGGAGGAAATGCTCAGCCAATGCCGCTAGGCGGACCAGCTGATCCGCATGAGCTTGGAGAAAGTCAAAGTTTATCGAGGCCACTTCTCGCATTTGAGACAGCATGCCATCTGACAACCTGTTTGTCAGCTGTTTGTCAGCCCCGAGATCGAACGGGTAAACCGCCTCTGCCTGGCACGGGATCTCCCGTCAGCAATATCGCACCCCCCGACTGACCCCACTCCCAGATCTGAGGGCGAGACTGGCGCCGCAGCTTGTCTTCGCGAATACGCCGCTGTTGCCTCGCGTTCCACAGGCAATAACCGGTGACCCAACTAAAAAACATTGCGGCTGTGATCCCGTAGATGAGAACCTTGCTTTCAATCCCTACATATAACATGGCCTGCTCCCAGATGACATGCAGATGAGGCTAGCCACGTGGGAAACTGAAGCCAAGAAGAGGGTCGAGTCGTCGCCAACAATTGCTTGTCTCAACCCACTGGTCTTGAGCAAAATTTTCTTGCAATCCCATCGACAGCATTAGAACAGCGGCACGTCAGATGATCTGTCCTCTGCCAAGGTTGCAGCTTTCCATCCTGGCTTCATTCGTCACTCTTAGTCTGAAGGTGGGCCGCTCGGATGACCGTTTCGTCATAAACAGGCCATGTTCCTTGTGCCCTTGGCCGGCCCAACCTGACCCGAAATTGAAGCCCAATGATCAAAAGCTATGACGGCATCCGCTGGTCGGCAGAACACCCGTCAGACGACGCCTCGTCTGACGAGCCAGCCGTTCCGGCGGTCCGCCAACGCACCCTGGTCGTGGTCGAAGATGACCGCGATTTGCGGATCGCTCTGGAAAAGGTTCTCAAGCTTGCTGGCTATCATGTGCGCGGCTTTGCGTCTGCCGAGGACGTTCTGGAGGCGCTGGACCGAGGTTTGGATGTCGATTGCATCCTGAGCGACGTGCGGCTGCCACAATTGAGCGGCGTGGATCTGGCCCGGAAATTGTCTCACCTTGGCCATGCGGTGCCGCTGGTCCTGATGACCGGTTACAGTGATGTTGCGGCCGCCGTTGAAGGGATGAAGGCCGGCGCCTCTGACTTCATCGAGAAACCCATGTCAGCGGACCGCCTCGTGCAGGTCGTTGGTGCAGCGGTCGCCAGTCGGCAGGAACACCTTTTCGGTGATGAGGCGCGAAGCCGCCGTCGTGCCTTCCAGACATTGAGCGAGCGGCAACGTCAGATTTTCGATTGTATTTGCCAAGGTCTCACCAGCAAGGAGATTGCTCGTGACCTCGAGATGAGCCATCGCACAGTAGAAAATCACCGGACGATCATCATGGATAAGCTACAGGCCTGTTCGCTGGCTGATCTGATCCGCATCAAACTCATGATCAAAATCCAGTCAGGACAATTACGCAGTCAAGCGATCACCAGCTTGGTTATGAACAAACGCGAGAGCCTCCACGGTCAGCTCGATCGAAATAGAAATTTGTGCGCTCCAGCACCTGATCAAGATTGCAGACCGTGTAGAGCGGTTGCGTCGACCCAGCCGGAATGAACTCGAAACAACCATCGGACTGGCGCCAAAAGGCGCGTGCGTTGCCATTGTGATGGATGACGGCAATGGTGACGTCATCAGCCCAGATCTCGAGGCCCTGATCCTTGAGAGCTTCCGACTTGCTAAGGATGTGAAGCAGACGGATCATAAGAAGCCCCATTGGCAGTTGCAAACGCTCAATGGGTCATGTCGAGAAAACCGCGCGAGGTCAAAGGGTTCCTAATTTTAAGAGTAAGGGATCCCTATCGGACGGATCCGTGAATCTACGGAAAGCCGTCGCCAACTGCCAAAAAAAACAGGCAGGGCAGATGCCCCACCTGTTTTAGGTCAGGCCGCAAACAGGTGGTGGCAATTGACCTGTCGAGCACAACCTGTCTCTAATTACGTCTCTGACATGAATCAGATCATTTGCGGTGGCCGGTAGGATCCTGCGAAGCTCTTGCTATCTCGGGAACTGAAAGAGAGCGATACAGAAGCTGCTGAACGCACCCGTGAAGTGGCACCGTTCGCCGACCTATAGTCGACGGCGCTTCACCCCAGCCACCCCGCGTCCGCCTCATACGCCGATACCTCCTCCACCGTCTCCAGCGCCATGATCGCGGTCTTGTGCGCGTAGTAAGCCTGATAGAACGCGTCGCCCTTTGCCAACCCCGCGAGATAGATCGCGAGAAACTCATCGTGCGTCGTCATAACCGGTGAACCGCCCTTGGGCGTATAGGGCCGCGGGTTCGGGACAAGGTGCGGCGCCCGGCTGATGGCGGTGTTGATGGCGGTGATGTTCTCGCGCGTGACGGGATCGCAGCCGTAGGTGCGCAGCGCGCCGTTGACGGGGACCGACACTTCGCTCTCGGCAAATCGCTGCTGGCTCAGCATCCACACTTCGTTGATCTTCTGCTCCTGGGCTTCGGACAGGCTTGGCACCACGGCAGCCGAACCTTTGGCAGCCTCATGCATCTGCTGGTAGGGTTCAATGAGCGTTGCATCATCCAGCCAGATGCGTTCGCCACGATGGACTTCAATCCATCCGCGATCACCTTGCCACTGCATGACGCGCCAATTCGGGTCGATATTTGTAAACATAAAGCCGTGGCGCGCTTCCCCATCAATGATGATCACACCATCTTCAAAAACAACAGTCGTCTTCATAGCCCTGCTCACGTCTTGATGATGTAGTTGAGAATGATCGTCGGCTGGACGTTATTGTGCTGTTGGTTGCTCCCGGTGGAGCTCGTGGCCTTGCTCGCCGATGACCCGCCAGCCCCTGCCGGCGAAATCGACGCAAACGAGCCGCTGCCGTACGTCAAACTGTGGCTATGGCTGGCAAGCTGAGCTGTCGTCAGTGTGTGCGTTTCGGCACCACCCGTCGCCCCAAGTACATCACCATCAAGGCCACCAGACTGATTGGTCAGACGGTTGGCCGACGAACCTCCCATGTCGTCCTTACCGGCAACCACGCGACCACGAATGTCGGGGAGGGCAAAGGTTGTG
>NCCZ01000038.1 GCA_002279935.1 Hyphomicrobium sp. 12-62-95
CACCGCGCTCACGGCGTTTGCCGGCAATCCGCGGACGCACTCGCAGACCCAGATCGCCCAGATTGCCGCCAGCATCACCGAGTTCGGGTGGACCAATCCCATCCTCGTCGATGCGACGGGAACGATCATCGCCGGCCATGGACGGCTCGAAGCCGCCAAGTCTCTTGGCATGACCGAAGTGCCGGTCATTCGATTGCCGTCCCTAACCGAAACCCAGCGGCAGGCGCTCGTCATCACCGACAATCAGCTGGCCCTCAACGCCGGCTGGGATGAAGAGGCGCTCTCGTCCCTACTCCGGGAGCTCAATGCGAAGGATTACAACCTCGACCTGCTCGGGTTCTCCAGCGAGGACCTGGAACGCTACATGGCGAGCCTCGATGCCGATCTGATCGATGGCGATATCGAACCGCCGATCCCCGACGTGCCGGTCGTTCCGGTCTCGCAACCGGGCGATCTGTGGATCCTCGGGCCCCATCGGGTCCTGTGCGGTGACGCCACCGTGTTGACCGACATCGAAAAGCTCATGGACGGTCAGCTCGCCGACATGGCCTTTCTCGATCCGCCCTACAACGTCGACTACGCGAATGCGCAAAAGCACAAGAAGCGCAGCAAGGACCGGCGCATTCTCAACGACGCGCTGGGTGGCGACTTTGGCCCCTTCCTACAGACCGTATGCAGCAACGTGCTCGCGGTGACCAAAGGCGCCTGTTATATCTGCATGAGTTCGTCGGAGCTACACACGCTTCAGAAGGCCTGGGCTGACGCCGGCGGCAAATGGTCAACCGGCCAAGAACACCTTCACCCTCGGCCGGTCCGACTACCAGCGCCAGTACGAGCCGATCCTCTACGGCTGGAAGCAGGGCAGCGACCACTACTGGTGCGGGGCCCGCGACCAGGGCGATGTCTGGTTCTTCGATAAGCCGACGGTCAACGACTTGCACCCGACGATGAAGCCCGTGGGTCTCGTCGAACGCGCCATTCGCAATTCTTCCAAGACCCGGGATACGGTGCTCGATCTGTTCGGCGGCTCCGGCACGACGCTGATCGCCTGTGAGCGCACCAAGCGTCAGGGCCGGCTCATGGAGCTTGATCCCAAGTACGTCGACGTCATCGTGGAGCGCTGGCAGACGGTGACGGGCAAGGCGGCCGTGTTGACCGGAGACCAGCGGACGTTCGCGGAGGTGAAGTCACGCCGGTCGCCTGAGGCCCGAGAGCAGACATAAGCAGTCAGTTTGGTTTCGTTGTTGCCATCGGGTTTGACCCGGTGGAAGCCGATGAGGCGACTGTCGCGCTGCAGTACTTCTGATAGCTGTCATTCGACTTCTGAAGTTCCGCCATCTTGACAAGATCTTCGCGCTTAACAGACGCGGATTTCGCCTGTCCTGCTGCAGCCTTTTCTATGTTTCCGACAAAGCTTTCGCCCCTCAGCGCATCAATCCGCTGTTTGAGAGCAACGCAGGCGGGTTGGGGCTGGACTGCGGCGGTGGCGCCTGGCGATGCGGTGTTTGTATTGATTGAAGAGGTTGTTGTATTGCTGCCGCCCAAGTCGCCGGAGTTTAGGGCACAGCCACCAACCAAAGCGCCCATCAGTGTAATGGCGGGCATTGACCTGAATTTTTTAGCCATCGTGTGCCGCTCCTCATGAAGTCGTCCGATTAAATTTGATGATCTCCGTTATGAGATTCGGGGCATCCAAGGCCATCACGATCGGGATGGAAGGCGGGGTGTGCCTGTTCGTATTCTGTGGATAAGAACTTTGGAGCCGCATTCGCTTCGGACTGAGCCGTCGTTTTTTGCAGTGCACGCGAATGTGCGCCATACTACTGGCCATGACGGGACCTCGGCGGGTAAAGTCTCGAACTCCTGACCTCTTTTCTGCGGGCTTCCAGCGCGAGGGCCGGGCTGAACCGGGTGAGACCGCTCCGGCGCAACTTCTGTTGCCGAGAGATTTACCGGCTTCACTGAAGCACCTCAGTGATGCTGATCTGCTGCGCCTCAAATCGGCAGCGGAGGATGAGGCCGCACGATGGAACCTTCGTGTGGGATTTCCGGCACGCGACAACGCCGCCGAACGTTTCTCAGCCCCGCGCAGCACCAAACCCGCCCCGAGGCGCGAGAAGACCTCCACGCTCACACCGGCGCTAGCAAAAGTGGTGCGAGCGGCGATCAAGGCCGGCGTCAAGCCGAACGCTGTGGCCCGGCAGTTCGGCGTCAGTCTCGCCGCGATCCAAAAGGCGCTGTCGGAGACGGAAACCTAGGCATGGCGGACCAGCCGGACGAAACGACGTCCCCGGTCACTTTGGGCGACCTGGCCCGGGAGGGCCGGCTGTTGTGGTGCTACTGCCAACAGTGCGGCTAAGAGCGGGAGGTCGATCCACGTGCGCTCGGCTTGTCCGACGCTCAACCGGTCCCCACGGCGGGCGCACGGCTCAAATGTTCCCAATGCGGCTTACGGTAGATCGAAACGAAACCTCAGCTCCATGTTGAACCCTTGGAGTTACTCCGGGCGCGCTACAGGAACACACCGCGCGACGTCGCCGATTAACGCCGCCTTCAGGTGCATGTGTGAGCTTAGCTGGTAGAGAACATCCAGGCATTCGATATCCCCCCATCCCATCAAAGCTGGATCAGGCCCCGGCAGACCCCCCTCTGGCCGGGGCCGCTTCTCTCAGCGCGTTAAGATTTCGTTAACTATTTGAAGGTTCCCTCGATGAGAGCGGGGGCGCCAATGATTCGCATAATTTATCGCTGGGAAGACAAGCTCTTCTACCAATCGCTGTTCGAGCGGGAGCCGTCCAAGCGGCAGGCTTTACGGGCGTTTGCCGCACTCCTGGGCCGTGTCGGTGATCGCCTATCCCATCTTTGGCCAGCCCGTCACCCTCAGCGCTGAGACCGTCTCAGTCGCCGGGTCCTTCTTTTCTTGTCGGCGCGCCCCTCATGTCCCTCGGCCTTAACTTGGGACTTGCAACCTTGATTTTTCCGAAGAGGTCCATCACGGACGAGCTCGTTGGCGAGTCAATCGACGTAGCAACGATTGTAGCTGCCGTGTCCGTGTTTTGGCTGGTGTTTCTGCATTGGTCGGCCAGGGTAGCCAATACCTATCCGCCGTCGCGAAAGTCCGAGAGGGGCTTGAGCTCTCGGCTTGCCGACAATATCCCTGGGTGGATCGCGACCTTCCGACGTCTCTTGGTCGATTTTGCGCACAGCTCGACTGTTGCCCGGCAATTATCGCCTGCGGAAGAGCAGGAGGTTCGTGAGATTGTCGCGTTGGAGTTCGCCGACGGGCGGATCAATTCCCTGCGCATGCTTCAGCATATGATTAATGCTGGCGGTGACGAGGCGCGGGCCAGGGCCCTGTACCTGGAGGAACAAACCCGCCAGGTGCTTGAACGCCGGTTGCGCCAGGAAAGTAGCCTAAGACTGCGAACCGACGTGCGGGTGTCGTAAACGGTGTATCCGACTAATCACCGACCCTTGACGACGCCGGTTTTACGTAGAACCCACATCAAAAGGTAAAGAACCCGTTAATGATTTGGGCGCCTCCTCGAACAACACGGAGGGAACATGATTCGCTTCATCTACACTTGCGAAGACCGCTTGTTTTATTGGTCGATCAGCCGAACGGATTGGCTTGGACGCTGGGCATTTGGAAGAGCCTCGGTTGCGGTTGGCAACGTTGGCGATTTTCTTCTGCGCCGTGCCCTGCGCTGCCAACCTGTAGCCAGCCGTTCTGCTGAATTGTTCGCTCTCGCGCTGACCATAGCGTTGGATCGGCGAAGCTAAGCACTCGATCTCGCTCTGCTGCCGGGGTCGTCCAGTTGTTAGCGTACGTCACGTGTAACAAACCTATCGCACTCTCCATCTCCTCGCGCCGCGCCGGCCGCAACCGTCGCGGCGCTCTGTTTTTGAGCTCGGCATTCTCAGCAGGCAATCCGATAGACACGCTGACCCTCAACCTTCTCGGACGTTATAGGGCACCTCGAATAATCGCGCCCTGGCCACCGTTGGTCAAATCGGATTCAAAGACCGCACGAGATTTGGGAGCGAAGGTGGGTTCGATGGGTCAGTTCGGTTTCTTTGATGTGAACAATCGGCTGGTGGCGCTTTCAGCGAAGGGTGATCCACTTTAGGCAAATCGATTCGCTTGTGCTGTGGGTGAGCTTTTGGGAGGCAATCGAGGCCGTAGTGCTAACGCCGGAGGATAAAAAAAGAGTAAAGCGGGTCGCAAGCCCTAGACGCGATGGTGATGTTCCGCATGCTCATCCTGCAGTCTCTGTAGAATCTCTCAGATGATCAGGCCGAGTATCAGGTAGGCGACCGTCTGTCATTTACGCGCTTCCTCAAGCTTGGCATAGAAGACCGCATTCCCGACGGCACGACGCTGTGGCTGTTCCGTGAGAAGCTTGCGAAAGCCGGGCTGATCGAGACATTGTTCGAACGCTTCGGCCAGTATCTGGAGGCCAAAAGCTATATTGCGCGCGGTGGGCAGATGGTCGACGCGACGATCGTGCCGGTGCCTAAGCAGCGCAACACGCGCGAGGAGAACGACGCGGTCAAGGTCGGCCAAACGCCTGAGGATTGGACGCGGAAGCCCGCGAAAAACCGGCAGAAAGACAAGGACGCCCGCTGGACGAAGATGCACGGCAAAAGCTTCTTTGGCTATAAGAACCACATCAATGCCGATGCCCGGCACAAGCTGATGAGTGACTATGATGCGACCGACGCTTCGGTGCAGGACAGCCAGATGTTGGATGGTCTGCTGAACACCGCCAACACATCGCGGGACGTCTATGCCGACAGCGCCTATCGCTCGGCTGAGACCGAGGTGAAACTCGACAAGCGCGGCTTGAGAAGCCGCATCCACAGCCGCGCATCGCGCAACCATCCGTTGTCGGACACACAAGTCGAAGCCAACCGCAAAAAGAGCAAGGTCCGCGCTCGGATTGAGCATGTCTTCGGCGCCCAGGAGAATGCGCCGGGCGGACGGATCATTCGCACGATTGGTGCGGTACGCGCGCGAGCCAAGATCGGGTTGCAGAGCCTCGTCTGAAGACGGCGCTCCGAAAGGGCGCGGCGCGCACGGTTACGGCATTGGTCAAGCTCATAGGGAAGCTGGTCAAATCGTTTGCTGCCGACGAGTGCGCCAACTACTTCCGACATGCTGGTTATGGGGCATGAACCAGATCAGGTGGAAACCGCTCTAGGTAGGGTTGAAATGCGGAGCAGAGCCCGAGAGGCCGCGTTATAGGGTCTGTTCCTAACGAACGGCTTGCCTAGTATATGGGTCCCGTACGTGAGGGTGGGAGAGTAGTCATTGAGAATCCCCCCAATGTGGTCTCAGCAACCACTCTCCCATCAGCCTGGCAATCTTGAGGGCGTTACCGCCAGGCATTTGTCGAGGAGAGCTCCGTGCGGGAAGCGCTGTCTCGACATTGCTTCTCTGATCGCGGCCCTTCCACGACGCGGGGTGAGCGCGCGGATTGAGGCTGGATCATCGCGTCAGCTGTGTTTCTTTTTGCACGCGGTGTCGACTGAGGTTTTGCTTAAGTAGGAATTTATCGTGGTAAACTGTTGAAGCTTGCATGGCATTGCCGCATCCTGGATGAGTAGTCCTTGCGTAAGCATCCGGCCAAGACCGCAGGGTCGTTCGGAGATTTTCAGGCTGCGGCGGCCAGGGTAGCGCGGTTTTGCTTCCAGTTCTATGGCAGCAGGTCCGCGATCTTGCTCGCGGGGTGATCGGCGATACGGGCAAGCACGTCGGCGAGCCAGCTGCGGGCATCGACATCGTTGAGCTTGCAGGTCTCGATCAGAGTGAACATAGCGGCCGTTCGGTGCCCGCCGCTGTCGCTGCCACAGAATGTCCAGTTCTTGCGCCGGACGGCAATCTCGCGTTCATTCTGCCCATATCGGGCAAGATGTCGTCGTCCAATATTGTTGGCACTCGCTTTACGGTCGGCAGGTGCGGTTGATTCTGGCGGAGCGGCGCGCATCTGGAGAGATCGCCCATGTCGAGCTCGAGCCCGGGGTGGTCACGAAGGTGGCGGCTTGGAAGCTCGACCGTCTCGTCTGCGCCTCCCTAACGATCGGCGAGCCGCGCGTCTCGATGTCGGCATTGGTTGACCTGCACGGGCTGCTGACCACCTGCGAATCGCGGCTCCTCTCTGCTTACGGCAACACCGTTATGCAGGAGGTTCACAATGGGAGCCCTGGTACCGTTCACCACTCGAGCTTCGGGCCTCGCCCCACGACCAAGGTCTGCTCTCCCGACACGCACTCGCCAACTCGACCTCGTTCTCGACGACGTCAGCCTCCGAGGGATGACAACCGAGCAACGCAAAGCAGCTCTCAAGATGTTGGCACAGCTTCTTCTGGAAGCGAGCGGCTCAGTAATCAAGGGGGCGAGCGATGATGACGAATGACGCCCTCCTTCCGGCGACCGTGCTTAAGCGCAAAGCCGTCGTCTACGTTCGCCAATCGACGCCGCAGCAGGTGCATGCGAACCTCGAAAGCCAGCGCCGCCAGTACGAGCTGGTCGATGTTGCACACCGTCGCGGCTTCACCAACGTGGAGGTCATCGACGACGGACTCGGACGCACGGTAAGCGTGACCGTCGAGCGGCCGGGCTTCGAGCGTCTGGTAACAGCCTTGTGCGCTGGCCAGGTCGGCGCGGTGCTGTGCCTCGATGCGTCGCGGCTCGCGCGCAAACTTCGGCACGGGCTGGAACGATCTTCCACAAGTCGCGCACGCCGCCGACCAAGTGGTTTATCGCGATGCACTTGATGACAGGCTTGAAGAACGACATTGCCGCGCTGGAGCTTGGCCGCCAACTTGGCGTCAAATGGGATACGGCTTGGCTGATTCAGCAGAAGCTGATGGAGGCCATGCGCCAGCGTAACTCAATCTACAAACTGGCCGGCGACATCCAGATCGACGACGCCTACCAGGGTGGCGAAAAGCCCGGTAAGCGGGGGCGTGGGGCCGCAAACAAGACCCCTTTCGTCGTCGCCGTCCAGACGCGTGATGGACGACCGATCTACACGCACATGCGCCCCGTCGCAGCCTTCACGAAAGAGGTAATCAAGACCTACGCGATACGCTCGATTGAACCTGGCTCGCGCGTGTTAAGCGACGGGCTCGGCTGCTTCAACGGGATCGACGAGGCGGGGCTGAAGCACGTCGTCAAGGTCACCGGCGGCGGTCGTCCCGACGACGCTGACTTCAAGTGGGTCAACACCGGCCTCGGCAACGTCAAAAGCGCGATTACAGGCACGCTTCGCTCGTGCGATACTCAGCATGTGCCACGCTATCTGGCCGCCTTCGAGTGGCGCTACGATCGCCGCTTCGACCTCAAGGAAAATCTCGGACGGCTGGCTCGCGCCGCCGCGAAGATTCCCCCTCAGCCACGCAAGAGCATCACCACCATCCAGTCCGTTCCGGCGGAAACATCGGGGTAAGCAGGAAGCTTTATGGCAAACGCCGGTCAACGCCGGATAGGGGGGGCATGATGCGCGGACGCAAACGCAAACCCGCTCGGGTTTGCCGACGCCGAGCCCGCGTTCGGTTGCTGGATTGCTGATCAACGAAGGGATCTTCGGCGGCAGTGAGGTGATCCCCTCGCCTGACGACGTGGCGCGGTTGCGCAAACGCTTTGATGAGGCGGCCGACGCGCTCGATGCCTGTGACCGAGATCATCGATTATGTGAGGGGCGAAGACCGGCCTGGCTGATCTACCGGATTGTTTGTTTCGATGAAGACGCGCGGGACTGGCCGGTCGAAGATATCGGCAATCTGCGTGTGGCGTTGAATGCGTTGGGTCGTGTGTTCGGTCTGATCCGCTGAGTGACATCGAATGACAGCCATTACGAAACTCTACAAACAGACTCTGACAAAAAGGGATTGACGGCGGAATCCGCGTCGCGTAGGAATATTTAATTCTGAGAATTGCGCCCGCGGCACATCGCTTCGGGCGCTTTTTCTTTTCCGGAGCCAGCGATGCGGCTCGTTGTTACGGAAGCAGATACGGTGCGGTCGCAGTTCGAAGCCGCCTGTCGTCGTCTCGGTGACGGCGAAGCGCGGCGCGTTTTCTCGATGGCACTGAACATGGAAGGTCGCAAGGCACTGACCGCGCACCGACGGGCGTTGGTCAAGCAGTCGTCGATCCCGCGTAGCGATGTGCATGCGGCTGTGAGATTCACGCAGGCGACGCGGTCGTCTCTCGAAACACGAACCACGGGTTCGGGGCGTCACCTGCCGCTGTCGCGGTTCGGCGCCAAGCAATTCTCGTACGGTGTGCGTGCGAAATTATGGGGCAAAGCGCAAATGTATCCGTCGGCGTTCGTCGTCCGACGCTACGGCAACAACGTCTACAAGCGCACGAGTGCGAAACGTCTGCCCATCGAACAGCTGTGGGGACCAGCCATTCCCGTTGAGATGTTGCGTGATGACGCGTTCGAGGCGTGGGCCGCACAGTCACCGAAGATCGCTCAGGAAGCACAACTCTTGTTTGCGTTGATGTTGTCAGGCGTCGCCATTGGACGACAGGGGACCCCATAGGAGCCGCGTTTTGCAACCGGTAGTTGCGCGCGCGCCGCCGCCCGATATTTGCGTGTTTTTTTCGGTTTCGTTTTTCCGTTTTGTTTTGATTTAGCGGGGTCTAAGTCGCTGATTTATTTGAGGTCGGGGTGTTGGGAAGGCCGATTGGGCCAAGACTCACCGTTTTGGAAAACTGGCCTCCAAAGCTCGAATTATAGCCCGCTCCCGATTTGCCGTTGGTGGCATGGCTGCAAAATAATCGAGCACGCGATCAAGCCTCGGGTTGGACATTTCTCTCATCGCGAGGGCATCAACGTTGCGCACGCCGCTCTCAAGAGCCCTGCCCAGCCCGAAGCCGATCGCGCCGTGGATGTCGGCAAGGTCTGACATAGCTCGATTGAGCCGGATGATGGCTTTCGCCAGATCTGGATACAGTTCCCGTTCCATCCGGCCCTCCAGCATAGCCGAGAGGCTGGGGTGCACCGGTTAACGGAAAATTAACATCTGGCTCCGTGGAACTACGCCCGTCGCATCGGAGGCGGCGCCGCATCGACCACATTATCCGTTAGAGCGCTTTCCCATTCCGGATTTTCGCCTGGGCTTCCTTGATGAGGTTTGCGGTAACCTGACTATGCTCTTCTCCCGCCAAAGCGCGCGCTTCTCGAAGCGGACCAAT
>NCCZ01000039.1 GCA_002279935.1 Hyphomicrobium sp. 12-62-95
ATCGACCGCGCGAACAGGATTGCTCTCCTCCACCCAGTCATCAAGGCATTCTGGCAACAACGTCGACTGGCTCCTGTCTGCACCTGAAATGAAGCGCTTTATCGGTCGCCCCCGCTATTAGCGAGAAGAATCGTAGCTGACTCGTTCTTTTCACGCAGCCAGGGTCAAAAGCGTCGACAGGCGAAATCTGCAGCGACTTCTGCTTCGCTGCCACTTACGGACAATATTTGCGGACAACCACTGTTCGCAACGACCGCCCATGAATGACAGTTCACACGTCCGCTGGTCCTCCTCCTCAGCCCTCAATACCTACCTGTGCTGGTACGTTGAGGGAACATGGGGGCCCAAGCCAAAAAGTGTAATTGGGTCGCTTCAGTTACACTACGCAACGCGAGACGGTGAGCCCAGTCGAAACTGACTGAGGCACATCAATGAGCCACAAACTCTCGCGAGCGGAGGCGGCGCAACGCATCCGCGACATCCACCGCCAGCCGTGCACGCCAGAAACGTTGGCCACGAAGGCATGGAACGGTTCAGGACCGGTCTACTGTCTTGCGGCCGGGAAGGCCTACTACGATGTTGGGGACATTGACCGCTGGGCACGGGCCAGGATCAGCGCGCCGGTCCGCAAAGCCGCCGAGGCGCGCCGCGCCAAGCAAGCGGAGCCAGCGGCATGTTGAACAACACCGACATCCCCGGCACAGATGGAATACATGGCGACCCCTCGCCGGCCAGATGCGTGCCGGCCCCGCTTCCGCGCCTTTGCAGCATTAGGCGGACCTGCGCCGAGTGGGGCGACTGCGGGAAGACGCGGTTCTATGAAATCGCCCGCGAACACGGTGTCGACTTGCTGAAAATCGGCAGCAAGACCGTCGTCAGCGGCGAGGATGTTGGACGCGTCGCCGATGCGATACTCTCCGCCGCGCGAAAAGCTGCGATCGACGCCAGGGCACTTGCCGAAAAGTCCGTGGCAGCTCGGCGCGAGCGGCGCGGTAGCGCTCTGGCGGCGTCGCATTCCCGGACAGCGGCCCGGCGACGGAGGCGCAGCAACTCGACAGGCTGAAAGCGCGAAGGGCCGCCCGGCCGGCAGCCCCTCGAAATTACCAACGGCAGAACCAACCACCGACGCGCTCGTTGTAACCGTTTTGACCGGGCAAATCCAGTCCCCGGCCGTCGTCTCTATCGCTGCAACCCGGAGACGATGTATGCAGAAACCATTTCGTGAAATTGCCTTGCCGCTGCTCGCGGGCGGCTATTCGCCCACCCCCATCGTGCCAGGAACCAAGCGCCCGGCGTTGGCCGAGTGGCAGCGGCACTGTGAGGCGCTGCTGTCGCCGCATGACATCGAGGGTGTCGCCCGGTGGCCGATCGCTTTCGAGGGCTGCGGGCTCGTGCACGAGGGTGGCCGTGAGAGCGTGCTGGACACAATCGCCAGCGGCCTTGCGAAGTCTTCCGCCGACACGCTGACGGGGCTGGGGGTGCGCCATGGATGAGACCCACGCCAATAGCGCATTCGCGTCTGACACGGCGCCGCCAAAGGCCTCAATCGAGGGTTCCGTAGGTTCCGCGGGTTCCGGGCGCAGGATACGCCCGAGAGCTCGGGCGAGATCGAATGCCAACACGGGGCCCCCCGAAGGGTTCCAACAGGGTTCCTCAGGGTTCCAGGTAGAGAAGGAGGTGCATGCGAAGTGGCTGCCGAAGGGGTTTCGGTTGCGCGGCGACGGCTCGATCCTGCACGAGCCCGAGCCCGGCCAATGGGATTGGCTGTGCTCACCGCTCGCTGTCGAGGCGGCGACCCGTAATGCCGAAGGCGAATCCTGGGGTCGGCTCATCCGCGTCCGCGATCGCGATAAAGTGTGGCACGATTGGGCGATGCCCATGGCCGAGCTGGCTGGTGCCGGCGACGGCTACCGCGCCAGATTGCTCGCAATGGGGCTTGAGCTGGCGCCGGGCACGAAGGCGCGCAATGCGCTGCATCGCCTGCTCACCGTGGCCGATCCGCAGAACCGCGCGCGCTGTGTCTCGACTCTCGGATGGCATGGCGATGCCTACATGTTCCCCGATGAGGTGATCGGGAGGGCGGACGGCGAACGTTACGTGCTGCAATCCAGCGCGCCGCTGGTGCACGCCTTCCGCTCTAGCGGGACGCTCGAAGGCTGGCGCGAAGCAATCGGCACGCCCGCCGTCGGCAACTCGCGGCTCGTGGTCTCGATCTCAATGGCGTTTGCCGCGCCCTTGCTCCGGCCGCTCGGCATGGAGGGTGGCGGCGTTCACTGGCGCGGCGGATCGAGCATCGGGAAGACCACCACGGGTGAAGTGGCCGGATCGGTCTGCGGCGGTGGCCGGGACGGCTACAAAGTCACGTGGCGCGCGACGGACAACGGCATCGAAACCGTCGCGGCGGTCCATAACGACGGCCTCGCGGTACTGGACGAAATCGGTCAGGTGAGCGCCGACGCGCTGGGCGCCATCGCTTACATGCTGGCGAACGGGCAAGCCAAGCGGCGCATGACGCGCGATGGCGGCGCCCGTTCGACTGCGACGTGGTCGCTGTTGTTCCTGTCGACGGGCGAGATCGGCCTCGCCGACAAACTGCGCGAGAGCAAGCGCAGCGCGGGGCGGGTGATGGCGGGACAGGAGGTCCGCGTGCTCGACCTACCGGCCGATGCTGGCGCGGGCCACGGTGTGTTCGATCATCTGGCGGGCTTCCCCAGTGGACAGGCGCTGGCGGACCACCTCAGGGCCTCGACTGCTATCCACTATGGGTATCCTCTGCGCGCCTACATGCGACGGCTGATCGAGGAACGGCCTTTCGATCGCATCAAGCGGTTCGTCGAGACCTTCGTTGCCGAGGTAACGCCTGCCGGCGCTGACGGCCAGGTCCGCCGGGTAGCGGCCCGCTTCGGGATCATCGCAGCCGGAGGGGAGATGGCGCAGGCCTACGGCATCGTGCCTTGGCCCGCGGGCGAAGCGATCGGCGCGGCCAAGCGCTTGTTCGGGGAGTGGCTGCTCGCGCGCGGCGGCAGCGAGCCCGCGGAGATCGAAGCCGGGCTTGCCGCCATTCGGCATTTCATCGAGGCGCATGGCGCCAGCCGGTTTGTGCCCTGGTCCGAACCCAACCGAGCCGTGCAGAATCGCGCCGGCTATTCCCGGTCTGAAGAAGGCGGTCTCGCATACTACGTGTTTCCCGAGGCGTGGAAGAGCGACCTGCTTGCAGGGCACGACGCGAGCCTAATTGCACGCGAGATGGTCAAACGCGGCATGCTGAAGGCGAACGCCGATGGTAAACCGCAAACCAAGCAGCGGCTGCCCGATGGGAACGAGCGCAAGGTTTACGTCGTGCTGCCGGCGATCTTCGCGAGCGGGGACGGCGAGGCATGAGGCACCTGCTCGCACTGCTCCACGGTGGAACCCCCGGAACCCAGGCGGAACCCGCGGCGGGCGTCCTGCGGGTTCCGCGGGACCGCGCTCAAAACAAGGGTTTGCTGACGATGGAACCCTGGGAACCCGCCGAACCCAAGAATTCCGGCGAACGTACGTGCACATCGATCTCGCGCAAAGCATCGCCGATCTCGCCGACGCATGGCACGAACGGGTCGCCATCTGCCTGGAGGCCGGCGACATCGGGGAGGCCGAGGCGCGCCGGATTGCTGAGGCGGAGATCGGACGGCTGTTCGTCGAGAGGTTCATGCCCGATGTGGTGCCTCTGCCGGGAGCTAGTGCCAATGGCAAAAAATGTATCAGCAATTGCGAACCGTGAAGGAGCGGACCACCATGCAAAAGATGGCCCAGATCAGTCGAGAATCAATGGCGATAGCGTCCACTGCAAACAGTGAAGGAGCAGTGGGGAGGATGGCTAATCTTAGACAGTTTCAGCCAGGTCAATCCGGCAATCCCCGCGGCCGGCCTAAGCGTGACCATGACGTAGCCCAACTCGCCCGCCGGCATACGGTCGAAGCGATCCAAGCACTTGTTGATGTTATGAGGGATGAAGCTTCTCCGCCGTCCGCGCGCGTGTCGGCGGCCACCGTGCTCTTGGATCGCGGCTACGGGCGTCCGCCGCAGTCGCTCGACGTCCAACATAAGATGTCAATGGAGGAAGAGTTTGATAAATTTGTGCGGGAATTGCAGAGCGGTCGGCACGTGGCAAGCTTTTCATCAAGTGATGCTGATTAGGACAATCCCAGCTGTTGCGAACTCGGACCCATCGGACGGATAGGGCACGACTGAGCTGTGGCAGATAATCCAAGGAGTTATAGCGCACTTCGCGAGGTCATTTGTTATCTGGCGAGTATTGGGCAAACAACGTATTTGCAATCTCACGATGACGCGGCAGACTCTCGACCACATGGCCCAGTGATACGACAAGCAGGCTCTGGGTCCTGGGGATCGGCGACGGGGGCACACCAGAAGCATGAACGCAGTCGAGATCGAAGAGGCCGTATTGGCGCTAGTGGCTGATCCGTTCAGCGGGGAAGAATTCCCATATCAGTTCTTGGCCGCGTTCGGGTTCAAGCTCCCGACCCTGCAAAAACTCAGGTCCGGGGCCTCCAACCCAACGGACGTGCCGGGCGCGGCGCTCCTGCGTAGCAACATCCACCTGATCGTCGCGCCGCCCGGCCAAACGTCCGCCCGCCTCGCGGCCCTGAAGGCGAGCCCCAAGACCGCCAAGGGCAAGTGCAAGTGCAAGTTCGTGCTCGCCACGGACGGCGAGATGGTCGAGGAAGAGGAACTGGCCACGGGCGAACTTCTCGCCTGCCGCTACACCGAGATGCCGAACCATTTCGGCTTCTTCCTGCCACTCGCTGGCATCTCGACGGTTGCCGAGATCAAGGACAACCCGATCGACAGCCACGCGAAAGCGACTAGTCCTGATTGTGTGTGTTTCGATGAAGGGGAGAAATGGCTGCGTGTTGTCGAAAAGCGGAGAAGTCATAAGTCGTACATCTTGTAATGCGCTAGCCGTGAGGCTCGCCCAAGCCTCCGCTATGTCATCAATGGAGCCTTCTCGGTCGCTCTTGACGATCCACTCGAAACTCGTGCGCAGCGCATCGCTCAGTCGGTTGATATAAAGCCGGGTTTCGGGTTTCAGCATGAGCAATTCCTATATTTTATGGGATCTGCGGGCCTGGGTGGGTCGTCCCGTCAGGAATGGCATGAGCCCAGATTCGCTCGGTGGAAAGAAACCTTTCGCCCGGATGCAATTCATATGTCACCAGTGGACCATCCTTGCCGGCTGAATAGTCTAGGCAAAGCGCATTCGCCCCCTGAAGGACCGGTTCACCGGTAAGCCAGTAATGGCCGAAAAAGACAGGTCGTTCGTGCGCGGGATAGGTCTGCGATAGCAAGGTTTCCGGTAGCGGAGCGTCCGGCAGATCGTTCGCGTCTGGCACCGAAATCGCAATGTCGCGCCAAGTCTGCGCGCTCGCATTCCACCATTGCAACCTGACGTGATCACGGTGGGTGCCGTCTTTGTCGTTGAAGAAATGGCCTGCGGGCAGGCGGCTTTCAGGGCCCTTGGTGATTTCCTCGACCAGTCGGAAGAGTTCGTCGGCGGGATCGGCAGCTCGAATCAACTGCTCGTCTGAGAGCACGCCGTCCGCGGTGAGCGCGCGCAGTCTGTTGATCGAGCGGTCGATCCAACAGGCATGCACGGCGCGGAAGTCTTCCGTTTCCAGAAACAGCGGCAGGCGACGCATCCAGGCCAGCGCCTCCTGAGTATCCCTGGTGCCGAGAGGGAACTCGACCAGAAAGCTCTGGTGCTGGCGCAGGTTCTTGTCCGAATGGGCTCGCAGTGGGCGACCCGTTTCCGGGTGCAGCGTATGGAAATGGAGGGCGTTGAGTTCATGATTGCCCATAATCGCGCGGGCCTTGCCGGAGTCGATCAAGTCGCGCACCGTATGAATGACTGCCCGATTGTCGAGGCCGCGATCAATGAAATCACCGAGAAACACGATGCTCCTGTTCGGATCGGGATGGATCCAGCCCGCCGGGCTGCGTTTCCATCCGAGGGCATCGAGCCCGCCGCGAAGCTTGGCGATCTGCCCGTGGATGTCGGGGATGATGTCGATTGTTCCCATGCAATCTTCTATCGACTCTGCATCGGTCGCGACCTGCCTCTATGGTCGCTTTGCTTTCGTCCGCCTAGTCGCCAACTGATAGTTATCTGGCTGCCCGCTATTGGGGGGCATGAGCGGACCGTTCTGTTTTTTCTGATCACTTGTTAATTTGCACGTCGTCGACCTTCGAGCACTAAAGGATTATACGCGCTCTGCCGGGACTAACCTCGGCGCTTCAACCGCTGTATCGCCAGAATGGTCCTCATCACGCAGTGCTGGGACCTGCGAGGGTCAGCAGTTCAAACGCAAGAGTATCAAGATTATGATTTAGGGACGGCCGCCTCAGTCGTCATCGCTGCTGCCAACTGTCTGGCATAGGCTGCGGCCGAGAACACGTCACCGCCAGGTCCGGCGATCCAGGGATCCTCACCGAAGGCCCACCAGAGGTCGAGCAATTCCCTTGCTGAAATCCCAGGCTTTAACATGCCTTCGAGGTCGTCGAGCACGATGCGCTTCGCCGTGGTGATCGCCTCTTCAAGCGTGGCGAACTCGCCCGAAGTGTAGCGCTCGTTCTCGTCCTGATAACGAGCGTTGGAGTCAACGCGCACGGCGTAAATTGCCGCCGTCCCCGGCGTCGTATCGATCTTCTCAGTTTTCATGGAATCGGCCTCCTCAGAGACCGATTTAATTGTAGCACACTTCACCCTTCGTGCACGCTCTGAGATCCATGCGGCACTCTGCCGGCTCCGCTGTTCGTCGGGTGCGAACCCATCCTGGAGTCGCAGCTGCTGGTTGGCTCCGTTTCGGTTGAGCTTTTTGGTGGAACCCGAATTCCGGCCGGATATCGAAGCAGCCACGTAGTGGCACGTCCAACGAGCTTAATGATTTAGGGTGCGCTTTAGGGTGAATGGGCCAGTTGCCGACTACACCCATGATATTGAATTAGGTTTTATCGCTTGATGGCGCCCCGTAGGGGATTGGTCCGACCGTTAGATTCAAATGCGTTAGCTGTAGGTTGGACACTAAGCTGTCCCACGGAATTCAAGGGCGCTTTCCCACGAGTGTCCAACCTACCCAATCCTGGTGTGCCTCGCCAACTGCGAGCGAGCGGCACGATGGGGCATGAGCTGGAGCCGCCCAATGTTAGTAGCGTCACTTGCCATATGATTTCGCAAAATTTGGAGATCTACAATGGGAGGCTCGGGTTCGGGACGCTGGGGCAGCGATCGTGGCAAAGTTGAGCACATGCTACACCTCGATATCGCGCAACTGCAGCGAATGGGGCTTTTTCGTACCGTGGCAATGCACGTTGGCTGGCCGAACGGCGCTCGCATTAGTGTTGTCCGCTTAGCCAGGGACTCTCTGAGGCTGCTCTACCGGTACCGCTCGCATGAGGGTGAGGCATGGTGTGACGTTGATGAGCGAATCTCTATTACGACGACGCAGCAGCGACTAGGCGGCGAGCGTCGGTGGTTCCGGTGCCCAACCTGCGAAAGGCGCGTCCGGATACTCTATGCGGGGCCTGGGTTTAAATGTCGACAATGCCACCGGCTTTATTACTCCTCACAGTCAGAGGGGAGTGCCGACCGTGCGAACCGAGGTATGTTCAAAATAGTGAAGCGGCTTGATCCCAATGAACACTTCAACAACTTACCTCGGCGCCCCAAAAACATGCGCTGGTGGACCTATAAGCAATTGCTCCAACGCTACGAGCGATACGACACGCAGTGGGCATCGGCGGCGATGCGGCGGTATGGGCTCCGGCGCTAAGCGTCTGCAGTGAGCTACTCAATGCCCTCACTCCCTATTCCAGTCCCGCATTTTCACGCCATGGCGTGCTTTATGGAGGCGACGAGCCTCTTGTCGCTGCTTATAGTGAACTTCCATTCGGGTAAGCACGGTGCCTGCCCAAGACCCGTCGAGCCTGTAGAAAAAGTGATCCCCGAAGTTGCGCCATACTTCGTAGAGAACCCTCATCACGGCCTTTTCAGTCTGAGAATCGCATGCGTCGGGGGGCGTGCATTCCCTGAGACCATCAACAATAGCCTCCGCCGACTCTGTCGACATTGATCGAACCTGGAGGGGTAAGGAATGGTCGAGAAGTCCAAGCGCTCCACGAAGATCAATGGAGCCGCAATCCGTGCATTTCATCTTCAGACACCAGCCCTCCATGATGGCGCGATGGAGCAGGCGGCATAGCCATTGGGGGTCCGTGCCGACCCGTGGATCCGGCAAAGCGTAGCGGGGAGCCTCGTGATAGGGGAGACACGTGTGCCAGTCATCTTCTCGTAAAGATGTCAGGAACCGCTCGACCTGATCTAAAATACCGTTCCTGAATCGGTGACTTCGGTCCGATGCTGAGGCTTTGGCATCTACGGCGAGGTCCCGGGCACCAGCAACGAAAATCGCGCAAGCTTCGCACGTCGCA
>NCCZ01000060.1 GCA_002279935.1 Hyphomicrobium sp. 12-62-95
CGACGTGCGAAGCTTGCGCGATTTTCGTTGCTGGTGCCCGGGACCTCGCCGTAGATGCCAAAGCCTCAGCATCGGACCGAAGTCACCGATTCAGGTATGGCTTCGTAATCGAGCGTCTCAATAATATCCGGCGGCGACAAGCTCGACAAATTGATCGCGGTGAAGCGGCTCATGAGCTCAGCCTCTCCGCCAGCAGCAATCCGTCGGGGTTGGCGTAGACGTCCAGGCGCCGAGCGCCGGCCGGTGTAAAATCGCCATAGACCGCGCGCGGGCGGTACTCGCCGTCCAGATAAACGTGCAGTTGACCGTCGCGCGTCACCTTCACGACCGTGATCTGCGTCACCCGAAACCGCGGCTCCCACTGTTCAATGGCAGAAGTGATGGCCGCAAAGTAGGGCACCACCTCGTCCGGTGTAATCAGACGGCCGAGCAGGTTCGGTACGAACGAGCCGTACCATTCGCGCATGATGCGGGTGCCAAAGCGGGTGTCGAAGATATCGCGCAGCGATTGAATGACGTGCGGCCAGCCCGTGAGGATGCTCCCCGTCTCGGCGTTGATGCCGACCGAGGGATCGCGGAGATCAATCGTCATAACGGTGTTGATCGCTCTTTGCGCTTCTCCTTCGGCTCCTCGTCTTTAGAACTTGCCGGTTTGAGGGAGCCAAGCCGCAGCTCATGCGCAGCCTGGCGCTCGGTCAGGTCCAGGATCTTGCCAGCGCCCGGGTTGCGCAGGCCGGCAACATAGGGCCCCGCCATTTTCGTCACGATGTAGCGCGGCATGGTGCTCCCTCTCGGTTAGATACTGCCCGCTTCAGGAACGCCGGTCTTCGCCGGTCCCGGCATGCAGTCGATGTGCTTGTGGGTTTTGTCGATGAGCTGGCCATCGTGCTCGATGCCGCCACCGTTCTGCTTCAGGCCCTTCTCAGATAAATTCCACGAGGTCCCGCCGCACTTCAGGTCCAGGGTCTTGCCCATCAGCGTGATGGTCCAGTCGCCATATGTGATGACGTGCTCATCGCCCTTGTCGGAGGGCGACTTGTTGTTATCGGACCAAGTCAAGGGGAGCGCGACGGCCTGTTGCCAGTCGCCGCTCGGCGCCAGCATCGTGAACTGTTGGCCCTTCGATGGCGGCGTGTGGATCTTCAAGGCGCCCGCGACCTGCGCATACGGGATCCAGGGTGAGAGAAACGGTTTTCCATCTTCGCTTTGGCCAAAGTTCAGACGCACGACCTGCTTCTTTGGGTCCACTTCTTCGACCGCACCAGCGCGCATCACGCCGGAGAAGCGCCGCTCCAGTTCTGCGACGCGCGACGCCAGCTCTACGAGCTCACGGATGGCCATGCGGCACCTGTTCTTCGATGGTGGCTTCGTTGGCCTCCGCCTGGATAGCGCCGGTCAACATCGCACCGGTCAGGGCGTGCGAATCTTCATCGAGATCTCCGACCGGACCAATCCCAATCCCCTGCGCGGCCTCGCGTGTCAGACCGAGCTCGGATCGCACCGTCTCCCACTCAGGCAACGGGGCGCCCGTGATAGCCTCCGTCACCAGTGTCCGAAGCGGCGTTGTGGTGGGATCTGATTCCGCCGCAGCGAGCCACAGGCTCCACGGGCTGTTATTGGGAACCGGCTGTCCAAACGGCGGATCGGCAATCGGGTCACAGACGAGCCGCACCTGGCGAGCAGCGAACCGCACGCCCTTGTCCGCGCCGGCCCCGCGTTGGGTTTCGAGTTTCAGAATACGCGGAACC
>NCCZ01000040.1 GCA_002279935.1 Hyphomicrobium sp. 12-62-95
CCCGCCGAGTGAGACGCCTTCGGCAAGAAAACTACCTGATTCGAGAATCAGGTCAGCGGGTTGCGCACGTGACGTTGGAATGAAGGCACTGAAGCAGGGGATAGTCACGCTTGTGATCTATTGGCACGGCACAACTGCCCCGTGCCGTATCACGAGGTACGCACGCGCTTTCTCGGTAACATCGCCTCGCCAGACTTGTCAGCCTCCCCGCTTGCTACAGTCCACAGTCTCTGGGGCGGTCAATTTCCAGCATGCGAAAGCGTTGATGCCGCCAATGAGATCGTCGGCGTCTTGATCAATGGTCTTTGGAATTCCTTGACACAGCATCTGAACCGCTCGGAACCGTTTCATCTGATTTCCATGCCGATCGATGCGACAGTTTTCAGCGTGGCGGCGTATGCTTTGACGCGCCAACAAGAACTCGACGGTTTCATACAGGGACTGTTCAATGGCGCCGACAACTTGTTGCTTCCCACAAGAGCCTTACGCGCCGTCGACATCTTGGCGGAAGCCCGCCTGAAGCTGGCTGGCATTCAAACGCTCATCAATGAGCCGGCAATGCGGGCTCGCCAGCACGACCTGATTGCGACCGCTGAGCATCTTCGGCAGATGACACCGTTTCTGGAACACGAGATCCATACTGCCGTGATCGAATGCAGCCAAGCCCGGCACATGATGTTAAGATCACGGCGACCTCCGAGACGCAGGTTCAACTGAAGGTTCAGCCACCACCTCTACCTCGGGTTTTTATGAAACCGATAGCGAGAGGACCAAATCAAACGGTACACTCCCGCAGAAATTTTAAGTGACTCAAAGAACGAGGATTTTTTCCAGTGTACCGATTTGCGCGAGGTACACCTGGAATGAGACGGAGCGCGTTCTGAGACCAATTTTTGGCAGTGGCGCAGTCTCAGGGGTACACTGGCCCTCGCCAAATGCCTTTGAAACCAACAGATTTTTCGGGGTCAATCGCGACCAGCGCGGAGTTCGTATCGACGAAGTGGCGGAGGGGAGGGGCCTGGGTTCGAACGTTCTCTACCTCTAACTCATTGATGTTGTTGGAGCGAGTTCGAGGTGGGCAAGTGCTTGGGCGGTTGTCGAGTTCGAAGTTTAGCTGCTGGACGATCGCCGTCCCGTTCGCGGCGGCCTCGTGCACCACTCGGATCGCGGCGTGCAATACGTGTCGATCAAGTACACCGAGCGGCTCGCCGAAGCCGGCCTCGTACCGTCGGTCGGCAGCGTCGGTGACAGCTATGACAATGCCTTGGCCGAGACGATCAACGGGCTCTATAAAGCCGAGGTGATCTGGCGGCGAGGCCCATGGCGCTCCATAGAGGCTGTCGAGTTCGCGACGCTCGAATGGGTCGACTGGTTCAACACGAAGCGGCTTCTGGAACCCATCGGCAACGTGCCGCCAGCGGAAGCCGAAGCCGCCTACTATGCAAAGCAGGAGGTCTCTCTCCAAAGTATCCGCCTGACTAAACCAAATGAGCTCCGCGCCGATTCAACTCGCATCGGACGCTCCGGATTGCCAGGAGATGACCCGCATCATGGATCAAAAACGCATTTGCAAGGTCGCCGTTGCGACTCCTCCGGTCTCGCTCTGCCCCAGCACCGCGCTCACGCCAAAGCCGATTGAAAGTGCCTCAGTGAATTGAGCATCAAGGTTAAAGTCCAGGTTCAGCTGTTCAGAGTCTTTTGGCTGGCCATTGACCGAATAACTAAAATTCGGTGCAGCGAGAGGTGAGGCAGTGAGTTCCCGGTCCGTAGCATAATCCTTCGAACCATAGACACTCGCAGAGGCAGAGATAATGTGGCCTTCCGTCAATGCAAACGACTGAAAGAGATGCAACCCAACAGAAACCTCACGGCTAAAGTCAACCTCGGATCGATACCCGTTTCCCCAAGTCTTGTTGTCTTCGTTAAAAGCGTTGCGCTGCTGTCGATCTAAGCGATAGGCGATGAATGGCGTTATACCCCAAGGCCCAAATAAGCCAGCTTCGACCTTTCCTCCCAACGCCTGACTATCGAAGCGAGCATTCACCTCACGACCAATGGCGTAACGCCGTTGGCGGAACTCCGTGTCACCTCCTGAAAATGTCCCCTTTACATATACGATATCGGCAAAACTCTTGGCCGTATAGACGGCTAGATTAGTTTGCGCCTGGTCCCCCTGCGTCCAACGGTCAGGTAGAGAGTATCCGCCTTTTGTTTGCCCAAACGCCCAGCCAACAACGAGACCGTCCTCAAGGATGCTGTCGGAGCCAACCGTAAACATCGACGCGTCATTAGAGGATGAAGCCTCGTTATAGGTATGTGTAGAGCCATCGGGGTAGCCGGCGTCTCTGTCCCAATTCCCTCTCGTGGCAACGACCCATGGACGAAATCGAAGATCGCAATCGGAGCGGTCGATGTACCGTTTCGATTTCTGGTCGCATTCGAATAAAGCACCTGATTGTCCAAGCACCGTATCCAAGAAGAGCCCACGACTTTGTAGTCCAACATGCTGAGCAGTTGTTGTTCCTTCGCCAGTCAGCGAGTCGAGAGCACGGCGGTAATCGGTTGGATCAACGATAGACAACAAGGCTGAGGCCACCGGTTCGAAGGCAGGAACACCAAAGGTCTGAATAGAGTTGACCATTTGGGCATAGCTTAGCTGATTGCGACTAAGCCAATTTGGCGCGTAATCTATCGAGTATTCGAGGAATAGTGTTTTGTCGGAGATATGCAGCGATGGCGAAAAAACCACCGTTGAAGAAGATGTTCCGGACGTAAAGGTCGGGTAAATCGAGATGCCTTTATCTGTCAAGGAGCCACCAGCCGTCAGCACCGGTATCGAGAAGCTACCAGGCTTGCCTGCACCGGTCGTCGGGTCGAGCGTGACATGGCCGCCTAGCTCCGCATCGCCGGTCACATCCAAAAAGTCCGCATAATCTGCACGACCCGCGCTACTGGCAAAATTCAGGTTGGTAAGCATCTGCCCCGTTGCGCTTTGAGTGAAATTACCGGTTAGCGTTGATGGTCCAAATGTTCTAAGAGGCGGACGCGGGACATCATCTCCCGGATTATTCATTACCGCGTCGAGGCCACCAAGCGAGAGATACCCGTCGTTGGTCAGCGTATTGCCAGCGCCTAGATAAATTTTGCCGCCCGGCAGAAAATAAGAGCCTTCACCGTTCAAGAAGCTGTTGGTACCGGCCCCCAAATCGACTGAACCAATAATCGTTGCACCGTTCAAATTGCGGATCGTTTCGTTGCCGTTTCCTCCTGTGATCACGAAATCCAACACGTTGCCGGAGGTCCGAATCATAGCAGCGTCTGCGGGATCCAACGAATTGTCGTTCGTGATCACATTATTCGCACCATTTGTGATCGCGATGCCTTTACCGCCCGCACCGCCCTGGATCAAACCGCCGTTCGTTACAATGATGTCGCCATTAGCGTTCCCGCCACTGCTGTTGAGCTCTAAGGCCGTGCTGCCGTCAGCATAAGAGATTATCGTACTGCGGCTCTCCACGCTGATATTATCCGCATTGCCAGCATCCGAGATTGAGTGCAGAGAAACGGCCGCGATAGTAGTTGCCGCTTCGATACTGCCATTAATATTTTGCAGCGAAATCGAGCCTGCATCGGTCTTGTTACCACGACTTTCCGCCCACACGGCTGCGGCGGCGCTCGATACACCCGTCTGAACGGTGCCGTTATTGTTCATGATGGTAATCGATCCGGCGGAGCCTGTTCCCGACCCGTTGCTTTCGCTCAGCGCCCGGATCGCATAAATGTCACCCGAAGTGATGCTGGCTCCTACGTCAATACTCCCCCCATTATTGTTAATCATTATATCGCCAGACAAACCAATTTCCGATACACTCTCCGCCCAAATTCCACTGGAGCCATTGCCCCGGGCCTCCAATATTCCACCCTCGTTCGAGACGTTCACGCCACCCGAATTTCCACTCGGCAGAGCGTTCATTTCATAGACCCGGCTGACAGCAACAAGTGCGGGTGAATCATGACCCGATGTCGCGACATGGCCATTGTTTGAAACACTTACAGCGCCGGAACTGAATCCTGAGCCAACACTCAATCCCATGAGCGCGCTCGAAGAATTGCCTTGAGTTACGATGAAGCCATTATTCGAGAGCGTGACAATACCGGCAGCACCGGACTGAGCACCGACCGGCAGTCCATCCCGAAACACGGCATTGGGATCATAACTTAGAAGTCCATAGACCCCGCCCATGCTGATCCCGAGAACTGCGTCGGAATAGGCTCCGGATGTACGGACCTGTCCGCTGTTCAACAGGCGTACCGTTCCACCCGCACCGCCCACGGTGCTAGCAAAACCGGCCACACCCAACTCAGCCCCGTCCGCAGTGCCATTCAACGATGCGGTCCATGTTAACTCCGGAGTACACACTTCATCAACTAATGGAACTCCGGTGCACTCCTTGGAACTTCCAGCCGGCTGACCAGAGCCGCCACTTCCAATGACACCGGCGATCCCCCCATTGCCACCAATGGCACCCAAGCTCTCCCCCAAGATAGCTGTCGCCTTTTGTGTTCCGATCGTAGACAAGGTCTGAGCGTTTTCAACGCTGACACTGCCACCGTTGCCACCCGCTCCGCCGTTTCCACCGTCGCCGCTCGATCCAGCATTTCCACCGTTTCCCGAGCTGGAGATGATACCGCCAAAGAATGGCTGAGCAAGAGTGGGGGCCACAATACCGTACAAGCCGCCGGTGCCGCCAATCCCCCCCGTGCCACCGGGTCCTCCGTCGCCGCCGATGCCGCCGACACTTGCAGCGTGTATTGCATGAGTTAAAGCAATGATCGCTCCATCAGGGCGGTCATTATTCATAACGGATACCGTACCGCCACCGCCGCCAATTCCACCTATGCCTCCCGTGCCACCATCGCCCGCACGGCCTCCGTTCCCGCCAGCAGCTGAGTCATTCAAAGTTAGATAGTTTGTGACGGCATCTCCGGCTCCGCCTGTACCACCCGTACCACCCGTGCCACCCATACCACCCATGCCGCCCCTGCCTCCGGCACTCACGACCTCCAGGCCGATGGACGTGGCAACGATTTGCATAGACTTGTTGCTTAGCGTTACGCTACCGCCTGGGCCGCCTGTACCACCCGCCCCACCGGTGAACCCATCCCCTCCTCGACCACCCGTTTGTCCAGCCCGCGAAGTCGTGCTCGTTACGAAGTCAGTGAAGGCTATACCCTCGCCGCCGGTTCCACCCTGTCCACCCTGTCCACCTTTGCCGCCCAGCCCTCCTGCGCCGCCAAGGCTTTTTACTATCGCACCCGTGTCGACATCCGCGTCATCGAACGCGAGGGTCACAGTGCCCGCCCCACCGGCTCCACCAACCCCGCCGTTGCCACCGAGCCCACCAAGTCCACCTATTCCACCGGCGTTTCCTGCAGCGGATACCACCACGGGTAGCAGGTCATTTGACTGTACCGAAGCATCGGCATTTGAGCCCGCCCCCCCTTGTCCTCCGTCACCACCCTGACCACCTTCACCGCCCACACCTCCAATTGAGGTCGACTCAAGAGCCGTGTCCGCCGAGACCGTGAGACTGGACAGATCAAAATCAATGAGGCCGCCGATTCCGCCGGCTTGTCCTGCACCGCCAGTGCCACCTTGCCCACCGCGCCCGCCCACGCCCCCTTGAATTGTGAGCGAATCTGTATCTGGCACGATAAAAGGAGGAAAAGGCACGACCAATAGGCGCGGGATTGTATCGGTGACAGCTGCCCCCCCGCGGCCCCCGGACCCACCTGTACCACCGATACCCCCCTTGCCAGCTTCACCGCCGGTCGTTCTGAGCACAACAGCCGTCCCTGCAAAGGCAATGGAACTATAGCTTCGCGAGTCCACGACTGGAGTTCCGACGATTCCGGCAGCTCCATCATCTCCCGACTGCACGCTGGCATTGACGGAAGTCTTGCTTAAATTCGCCGAACCTGGCGAAGCGAGGGTGATCGTTACACCATCGATCACAATGACATTGCCGTCGCTGGGCGAAGCTGGGATGACAGAGGCCGCGCCAGCCACTGAGAATTCAGCCTTCACTTGTTCGGACGTTGTTTCTATGGGTGAAAACGTGAGATCGGTCAGCGGCGCATTAAGTGTGCCTGTGTTCGCCGAGATGTTGATAAACTCGACCGCAAAGCTATCCGGGTTCCCCGCTTCACCTTTGATACTTAATTTTGCGATACTGGGGGGGCCAGGATCAGTGACGATTTCAGCACTCAGACCCCAGTCGGCAGTTTTTGCATTAATCGCGTCCTTAACATCAACTATTGTAAAACCACCGACAAACGCACCACTTGAGAATGTCTCAGTGAATGACAACTCTTGCGGATCCCCCTTTTGGTCGGTAATTTTGACCTTGAAGGAGCCTCCACCATTTATGAATGATCCAGTGTCCGGGGTTGTGGCGGAATTGATGATCTTAGTATCAATCTGACCAGCTAAAGTCGTAACCGTGACGGAGAACACGCTAGCCGCAACCGACACAGGATCGTAATCAGTAACCATCACAACGCTTGGATCATCCGACGAAACGGTTGCCACCGTTCCGTCATTTGGCGCATCTCTACCATTTGCCGCCGGATTTATAGTGTAGTCACCGAACCCACTGTAGCCCACCTTGGCGCAGGCCTCGCCCCAGGTCATCTGATTACATGAGTAAAATCCTGAACGACCAGACAAGCCGTCCACGCCGGGGGACTGGGTTGTCAAAGTATCAGCAGCTGGGTCAGCGCTCACGATAATGTCAAATTGGGTTGTTAAATCTTGCGATTGAGCGCTGTATCCACTCGAAGTTAAAACCGCTGTTACCATCAACCATCGCACCAGCGAGAGGCGCAGGTTAAGAAGCGCGACACGGCCTAAATTCGCCATCAAGACGAACGTGCTATGCGAGTATCCCGCAGAACGAGCGAGATTTGATATCGCCGCCGGAAGACACCCTGTATTTGCCGCCAAACGTATCACTGGTTGCTCCATTTTCCTTCGAGAGGCCGCCTATGCAGAACCTCAAGTGGATTCGTCGTGCGTAGAACTATCCGAGATACTTGAGTTTTTTTGGATTGCTTTTCTTTACAGACATCGACTGGACTGAGAGCTGGCAGGTGGGACACGGAACCAGTCCCGCAACGTTGCCCGCCGCGGCAGGGTAGGGTTCTCTGGTGTTGTGATCCTCGGCTGCGTGGGGCGAGAGTGGTGGCCATGCACGGGTCATCAGCAACGAACGGTCTGCGGTGTCGTCACCAGTCTCGAGATCGTCGGGATGAAGCCGAGTCAGCTCCAACGACTAGCGCCGACATCGAAGCGACAACGAATCTGGGGGCAATGCTGGAGACCTTGCCTCGCCATTTCGTTACACAGCCGCCACGGCTACTAACGACAACGCGCTTTGAGGATCTCTCCAGGATTTTCATCGGCATACCGCGTGTTCACTGTCTTGCAGTCTTTCTCGCCGAGCGCACGCAGACGGCACGTGGACTACGACGCTCCCACTGGATCTCTAACGAATCACATCGCTCCAGAAGCAAGACTGCCTTCTCTTATATTTTCTGGTCATAAAATAGATATCGCGACTGATTTACTGGTTATAAAATAGATTTTACGATTGAAAATTGGCAGCCGTTACCATGGAGTTACACGGATTTTTCGTCAGATGTTTATACGGATGGTAAGGGTCTTGGTTGTGTGAGAACGCGACGGAAGCGTCTACGTCTGGCTGGCGGCCAAGCCGAGACGGCGTACTTCGGATCTCGAGAACACTTTCCAGCGGTTTTGGCTCAGTGACGATCGTCGATCTGCGTGGAAGGCCCCATGGGCTCAGTTCGTGAGTTGACGAGGATCACGGCGGTCGCATTACGCTCTGATCGCCGCCAGGAGCGGCTTGATACCCATGATGTTTATCACTCGGGTCAGATTGTAGGCGAGCACGTGCAGCGCCATCTCGGCGGCGACCTTGGGCAGCGTCTTGCACAAGAAGTGCGTCGCG
>NCCZ01000007.1 GCA_002279935.1 Hyphomicrobium sp. 12-62-95
GATGGCGGAGAATGATCGAACGAAACTCAGACCTGACGCCTGCGGCTATTCTCAACCAAGCCCTGCCTCACGCCCCAACTTGAAAGTCGAACAGAGCCGGTCCTGATAGGATTTTTTATGGCTCTCATTTCGGAAACAGCGATCTGCCTTCGATTTTTTGGCGACGATTTGCAGCCCGAATTATTGACCGCGGCATTGGGTCATCCGCCGACGTCTTCCGCTACCAAAGGTGAAGCCATCACCAGTGAAAAAAGCGGACGCATAAGCGTGGCCAACTCGGGCAAGTGGCTATTGAGCGTAGATAGGCGCCAACCGGGTGATTTGAACGGCCAAATCCAAGAACTGTTCGGAGCACTGACTGAGGACTTGTCTGTGTGGCGCATCCTAGCCGACAAGTACCAACCCGACTTGTTCGTTGGCCTGTTTCTAACCGGCACAAATGAAGGCATTGAGATGAGCGCGCGGTCGTTGGAAATTCTAGCAACGCGGGGCGTGAGACTGAGCCTCGATATCTACGGGCAATGGGCAGACACCCCGTAGCAGCCCTTAGCACCTCGCACCCCATCAAACCTCAATCGTGCCCTCGCTCACGCGCACGCTATGGCCGCCGATGCGCACGCCTTCGAGCCCCTGCCCGTCGATGGTAAGCACCAGCGACACGAGGCTCGGCCGCTGCATTTCGAACCCTTGCTCGATCGTCCGCCGGTGCGTGCCGTGCGGCAGCCGGTCGAAACGCGCAATCACACCGGCAAAGCACACCGCCGCCGAACCGGTCGCAGGATCTTCCGGCACACCCGCATCGGGGGCGAACATGCGCACATGAAACGACGACGTCGTGTGCTCGCACTGCCGTGTGTAGAGATAGGCGCCCACGAGCCCCTGCTGCGAAAACGCCGGCGCCCAATGGCTGCCGTTGACGCGCGCCCGCGCAATCGCCTCGCGCGACGCAATCGGCACGAAGGCGAACGCGTTCCCTACCGCATAACAAACCGGCTTGTGATTTTCGAACCCGATCTCGCTCGGAATCAGCCCGAGCCCGGCCGCCAACACATCGACCGGCGGCAGCGTGCCCGCCTCGACGGGTATCTTCGGCGCGTCGAATTCTGCGAACGGCGTCTGATCGGCCCTCAGCCGCACGCCCACGCGCAACGTGCCGATGCCCTCTTCCAGAACAATCAGCGCATCCGCATCCCGCCCCTGCCCGAACTTGTTTTCAGCCAGCAGCGCCGCCGTCCCAACGGTCGGATGCCCCGCGAACGGCAATTCCTTCACCGGCGTAAAAATCCGCAAGCGCGCCGAATGCGCCGGATTCTCCGCCGGCAGCACGAACACCGTCTCCGACAGATTGAACTCGCGCGCAATCGCCTGCATCTGATCATCCGTCAGACCGCCCGCGCCATGCACCACCGCCAGCGGATTGCCGCCAAAGCGCCGGTCGGTAAAAACATCCAAGGTGCTGAAGGAAAGCCGCATGGGTCCCCGCCTCTGTCAACGCTGAGAGCGGCACTTACCCCATTCCGAAGCCAGCTCCAAGGGGAAGCGGCCCGCCGTCACGGCACTGTTGTAACGGGCGCACGCCCCGCTAGCACATGGCGCAATAGCACCTGCGCAAACTCCGGCATCGGCAGCGGATCGAGATCGGCCACTGTCCGCACGGCCACAATCTCGTCCAGCTCTGGTGCCGCCTCATGCGCCACCGCTTCCCGCATGAACGCCATCATCTGGCCCGCATCACCGTCGCCCACGAGTTCTACCGCGATCGACACTTGCTGCCCGACCGTGGTGATCAAGAACCCTTCGCTCACCGCCAGCGTGTGCGCCCTGAGCCCCGTCTCTTCTTCCACTTCGCGCAGCACGCTTCCCCGGATATCGACACGGCCGTCATCGTCGCGGTCGCGCGGATCGATGAACCCGCCCGGCAGATAGACGAGCCCCGCGTTCAGATTGCCGGCCCGCTGCCGTCCGAGCAGAATGGCCCCATCCCCAGACCGGATCAGCGCCGACCCAAACACATCACACACCGACGTATCGGTCTGCCCTGTTTCCTTCCAATAGAGAAACGCCTTGAACTCCGCCGCGATCAGCTGCCCGGAGAACACGCCGTCCTCCAGCTGAGAGTGTGCCAGCACATAGATGCGTCCGTTGAAATAGGAGGGATTGGCTAACGTGGCCCGCTCCCAATGCGCATCAATGGCGGCAGCGTTGTCGCGCGCAAACACCCACGTCTCATCGCTGACGGTGAGATCGCACGCCTCGACATACGTCACCCTTGCGGGCTGCATCAATGCCTCTTCGTCAAGCAACCACAGGCGCGGCGCGCATCAACCCGCCGAAGCTGTCCGCGCCGATCCCAGCCAGCGCAACGACATAAAACAGAACGATCAGCGCGAACCACACCCGGTCCGCCCGGACGATCGCCGCCTCCCCGCCGCTATCGCGCCATGAGGCTCTGACCACCCGGAACAACACCAGCATGATGAAGCCGTACGACGCCAGATAAACCTTGTCGACCATCGTCAGGTAATCGACCTCCGGCAGCGACGACCCACCGGCCAATTGCAACGCCACGAGCGTCAACAGCGCCGTGATCCCCAGGCCAACCCGCGCATCGATAAACGCCGGCCGGATGAACAAGACGAGCCCCGCGCACGCCATAATGAGCAGGATGGGCAGAAACGTCTTGATCGACAGCGCCGTCATCGGCCGCGAGATCGCAATGCTCACCGCCGCGCGCGAATAGGCTTCCTCCGCCCCCACCGTCGGATCACCGAAGTTCGTCGGATACTGATGCGCGCCGATTTCCATCTGCGCTGCCTCGATCCCGAACCCCGGCAGCACAATACTGCCCGACAGCGTCACCGGCTTGTCATCCGCGCGATAGATTTGGGACCCCGCGCCGTTCTCCGTATCCTCGAAAAGGATCACGAGATCCTGCCGGTCGAAGGGATAGTTCTCCAGCTTCAATTTCGTCGCAAACCGACCCTGATTGCGCACGATCGCATAGAAGCTCCCGTCCGGCAGCACCTTGGGCTCTTCATAGAGGAGCTCGCGCACATGATCGTCCGGCGCCGAGCGGTTCATGAATTCCATCGTTTTCGCCGGATTGATGTCCTTGTTCCGCCACCGGAACCAGACATAGAAATCCACGGCATAGCTATGCGTGCGAAAATCAAGTTCATGGATGTCGTTGATATAGACCCCGGTCACCACCTCTTCGGGCCCCGGCGATGCGGCTTCCGCAGCTGCGGCTTCTGCGGCCGCCGGCACATCCTGCGCAATGGCCGAGCGGACCGAAAGCAGACCAACGAGGCAAAGCAGACCGGCAATCAGAATATAAAAGCGAAACCGGTAGCCGGCCATCCAAAGTCCCCCATGTTGGCCGGACCCTATCGGCCCCGCCCGCCCGGGGACAATCCGGCCTTGGCGACCAGCACATTTTCCTGCTTCAGTCAGAGGTGGGGCCGACCGGGGGCCGTGCGCCATCGGTGCCACGCGCCGGCGGCCGCGCGACGAGGCGGGGAATGACGTCAATAAGGCAAGCGGCGCAAGGCGTTGCGATAGCGATGAGCACCGCGCTCGCAGCCCATCTGTGCCCCGCCGCCGCCCAGCAGCCCACATCCCCCCTCGGCACGCTCCCCCCCGGCTGGAGCATCGTCCTCACCGATGTCGTCGCCCTCTTTTCCGGCCCGACCACCGACGGCACGGTCACCATCGTTGCGCCACCGGCCATGTCGGCCGACGGCGACATCAAGTCCGCCATCATCGAAAAAGCACCCGCCCTCATCGAAGATCTATTTGGCGAACCTCGCCCCGCCGGTGACCCCACGCCGCTCCCCGCCTCCGACGCGGTCGCACCGGGCCTTCTGGTCCCCCTCACCGTCGAACTGGAAGACGGCAGCGAAGCGCGCATTGAGGCGACCGGCTATCCGCTTCCCGGCCGCAGGTTGCAGCTCATACTCCTCGCCGTCCCCGCGACCATGCCCGGCACCAATCCCGAAATCATGCGCGCCCGCACCCTCATCGACCAATGGCGTGCCGCCGGCATCATCGTGAACGACGATCTCACCGCGAAACTGGCCGGCCCCGCTCAAGCACCCGAAGGAGAGGACGGAAGCGAGCCGGCAACAAATGCAGACGCCCCTGCATCGCCCGTCAATCCCGACGAACTGATCGAAAACGTCATCTTTTTTCTGCGCTTCGCCTTCGATGGCGCCAACCCATCAGCCGCAGCCGAACCCAGTGCCGTGACCGCGCTCCTCCTCAAAGACGGCCGCGTCTTCGAGAGCGAGGCCCGCGCGCCCGCCGATTTCGATCCCGCATCCCGCCCACCCGGCAGCCCCGGAACGGGCCGCTGGCAACGCGATGGCGAAGCCTATGCGCTGGCCTTTACCGATGGCACCCAGGGTACAGCCGTCGCGGGCGCCGCCAAGACCATCGCGGCCCCGGCGTCGATGTCGTTCAACGGCCGCTTCCTGGCGACCGGCGGGCCGCCGGCGGAATTTCTGACCAGCACAATCGAGTTTTATCCCGACGGCAGTCTGCTGCTCAAAGACGAGGGCACGTCGCTGAGCGGAACCTACGCCATATCCGGCCGCACCATCCGTATCGCAGTGCCAAACAAGCCACCAGCCGCCTTCGCCTTCGGATATCGCGGTGAGGTCACGGCCCCGACGCTGCTCATCGTCGGCAACAGAATTTACGAACGCGCCGACGAGTGAAGGGTTATCCACAGTGATAACAGTTTCGCGGCACCACTCGGCCGCAGGGGCCAAACGAGCAAGATCTCACAAGCCTCTAAGCAACCATTGATTCTTGCTGTTCAACTTTGTTCCCCACTTCATCCACAGCTCATCCACAGTCTTGAGAATCGATGTTGCGCCTGCTCAATCAGCGCACAGAGGTAGATTTGCTGCGTATTGGACCGATAATCAAATGACGTGGCGAACGATAATCATCACGGCCGGGATAGCGGGGGGGGCTTCTCACCCCTCACGCGGCGCGTGCGGATTTTACGGGCCTCTATTTCGGCTCGCACATCGGCGGCAACTTCCCATCCATCGACATATTGGGCGAGTTCAACAACGGCACCCCGACAGCCTACGAACTCGAACCCAACGGTTGGACGGCGGGCATCCATCTTGGCTATACCGTTCCCCTGCAAGGTGCGCTGATTGGCATCGAAGCCGCGTGGTCGGCCGCCAATGACGTGGATACGCATAATCCCGGAAGCGGCACGTCCGACGATTTCGCCAGTTTCGAATTCAACGACACGATCTCGCTTGCCGCCCGCTTCGGCTTTTTCCTCACACCCCGTTATATGCTGTTCGTAAAGGTCGGCGTCGCCTGGGCCGATGTCAAAGGGGGCGCGGGTGATACCAATGGCATCCCCCCGGCACTCGATCGTAGCGACGTTATCCGAACAAACGGATGGGAAACAGGCTTTGTCGTCGGCACCGGCCTTGACGTCTTGTGGGCCCGCGATTGGAGCGTGCGCGCCGAGTACGAATACATGGACTTCGGTTCATCCGTGATCGTCAACGCAGACGGCGACGTGAACAGCGTGGCTGTTCAGAACCACGCCATAAAATTTGGCGTGAGCCGGCACTTCTGAATGTGCGGCACGCCCATGCAAAAAGCCCGCGGACACGAATGTCCACGGGCTCTTCGTATATTGAAGGATCAAGGATCGATGAGTTGCGGCCCGTCTTAATTCCGGCCCTTGTCGACCAACTTGTTCTTGCCAATCCACGGCATCATCCCGCGCAGCTTGGCGCCAACCTCTTCGATCTGATGCGCATCGTTGTTGCGGCGCGTGGCCTTGAAGCTCGGCTGGCCGGCCTTGCATTCCAGCATCCAGTCGCGCGTGAAGCGGCCCTGCTGAATGTCTTCCAGAACCCGCTTCATCTCCGCCTTGGTTTCCGGCGTGATGATGCGCGGGCCCGTTACGTATTCGCCATATTCGGCCGTGTTCGAGATCGAGTAGTTCATGTTGGCGATGCCGCCTTCGTAGATCAGATCGACGATCAGCTTCACTTCGTGCAGGCACTCGAAATACGCCATCTCCGGCGCATAGCCTGCTTCCACCAGCGTCTCGAAGCCGGCGCGAATGAGTTCAACAAGACCGCCGCACAGCACGGCTTGTTCGCCGAACAGGTCCGTCTCACACTCTTCCTTGAACGTCGTCTCGATCACGCCCGACCGGCCGCCGCCCACGCCCGAGGCATAAGACAGGAAGAGGTCGTGTGCATTGCCTGACTTGTTCTGATGAATGGCGATGAGGCACGGCACGCCGCCGCCCTTCAGGTATTCGCCGCGCACCGTATGACCGGGACCCTTCGGGGCCACCATGCCGACATCGAGATCTTCGCGCGGCTCGATCAAGCTGAAATGGACATTAAGTCCGTGCGCGAACATCAGCGCCGCGCCCTTCTTCATGTTGGCGTGCAGGTGATCGCGATAGATATCTGCCTGCAGTTCGTCGGGCGTCAGCATCATGATCACGTCGGCCCACTTCGCGGCTTCCGCAACCTCCATGACCTTGAGGCCTTCCTTCTCGGCCTTGGCCGCCGTGGCCGAGCCCTTGCGCAAGGCGATCGTCACGTCCTTGACGCCGCTGTCGCGCAGGTTGAGCGCATGCGCATGGCCCTGGCTGCCATAGCCGACGATGGCGACCTTCTTGGTCTTGATGAGGTTCAGGTCGGCATCACGATCATAATAGACGCGCATGGGTTCTCTCTTCGGTCTCTTCGGTTCGATCAGGTCCGGCCGGCGCCAGCATTGAACTCCGGCCGATAGTGGTCCGCCTTGCGGCGCGGGCTTCAGGAATGCGGAAAGTGGGCAGCGCGTGAACGGACCCGGAATGGAGGCGGGCGGACGTTACACCCCACCCTGCCGCAGCGGCAACGCCCGCGCACGATGGCTGCCTGCGACAAAAGCCATACCGGCCATCACGCGCGCCCAAGACGCTTGTGGGGCATCCCTTATCGCGCGGTTAACGGAACTGCAACCCAAGTTGCGTTAAGCCTTGAAATCCGTTCCAGGTCCACTCCGGGTTGCAGATATGGAGCCTACCGTGATCACCCGCTTCGCCGTTATTGCGGCTGCCACCCTCGCACTCGCTGGCTGCGGCGAGAGCGAAGAAGCCAAAATCGAGACCAAGCGCTACATCGTGGTGTCAGCCATCGATTGCGCCGACAACACCGGCCTCGATTATGATCGCTGCGTCAAGCTCCTGCAGACCGCCGTCGCCCAGCACGATAAGACCGCCGCCACCTATCCGAAACTGGAAGCCTGCGAAAGCACCGAGGGTGAAGGCCGCTGCGAACGGGCCGGCGAAAAAACCTATCGCGCCCGCGTCACCGCGTTCCAGCTCACGATCGGCGCCAAAACGGCAGCCGTTCCCCTCTATGCCCCGACGACCAACAAGGCCGGTCTGCGCACGGCCGCCAACGACGAAATCCTTCCCGACGCCGAAACCATCACCTTCACCGAGAGCGCAGCCGACGCCAGCCACTTCTATTTCAAAGAAGACCCCAATAAGCGGAAGAAAAGACAATAGGCGCCGCTCGCCAGAAAATGCGCAGGGCCGCCCTTACATCGCCCCCGCGCCACGCCCGATCGCAGCAACACCCGTCCGGCTGACCTCGACGAGCCCAAGTTCGCGCATCAATCCGATGAAGGTCTCGATCTTGGAGGCCTTCCCCGTAATCTCGAAGATAAAATGCTCGGTCGATGTGTCGACCACCTGCGCGCGGAAAATCTCCGCCATCCGCATGGCCTCGATCCGCTTTTCGCCTTTGCCGGCCACCTTCACCAGCGCCAGTTCGCGCTCGAGTGAAATTCCCTCGCCCGTCAAGTCGCGCACCCGGTGCACCGGCACCAGCCGCTCCAGCTGATGCTTGATCTGCTCAATGACCGCCGGCGTGCCGCGCGTCACGATCGTGATCCGCGACACCTGCCGGTCGTGCTCGGTCTCCGTCACGGTCAAGCTATCGATGTTGTAGCCCCGCGCCGTGAAAAGACCGATGACGCGCGCCAGCACGCCGGGCTCGTTGTCGACAATCACCGATAGCGTGCGCGAAACAACATCCTGCGCGATGCCGGGACCGACATAGTGGCTTTGCGGATTGGGATTTACCATGGCTGACTAGTTCTTCTCTTTGCTTGTGCCGGGCTCGCCGGACTTATCGCCCAGCGCGTCGATTTCGGCCGCTGAATTGGGAAACACGGTCTTCAGGAAAACGGGCAGGCCAACCTTGTCGACCTCGGACTTGAACGCATCGGCTTCCGCCGCACTGACCTTGTATTGGCTGAACGCTGCCACGACGCGGCGGCCCATCGCCTGCGCCATCTGATCTGCCGTCGGCGCGCCGATCCGGCGCAATTCCTCAGGCTTCAACCGGCCATAGATCCGCGTGAGCAGCTTCGTTTGCAGATAATCCTGCGCGATGCAGCCTTCGAAAGCCGCTGAATAGGCAGATGCGAGGCCGTGCGTGCGGTAGCAGGCATCAATGTGCTTGATCGCCGCCTCCGCCCCGCGCGTCCGCTGAATGAGCCCGATCCGCTCGGCCGACTCCTTGATGTTGGCAGCCCTGTCCCAGGTCATCGGCATGCTCGGCGGCACTGCAGGCGCAGCCGTCTCCGCTGCCGCCTGCCCGGAAAGGGCCACGGCCAGACAGATGGACAGCGCGGCGGCGCGGGCCGAAATCACACCAGCACCTTGCCTTCCTTGCCGATCGCCTTTTCGATCTGCTCTTCGCTGGCTTCGCCCAAGAGCATCTCGTTGTGCGCCTTGCCCGACGGAATCATCGGGAAGCAGTTAGCGAGCTTCGCCACGCGGCAATCGAAGATCGTCGGCACCTTGGTGTTAATCATGTCGAGGATGGCTTCATCCAGATCATCCGGGTGTTCGCAGCGCATGCCGCGCCAGCCGTAGGCTTCCGCGAGCTTCACGAAGTCCGGTAGGCTTTCCGTGTAGCTGTGCGACAGACGGTTGCCGTGCAGCAGCTGTTGCCACTGCCGCACCATGCCCATGTACTCGTTGTTCAAGATGAACACCTTGACCGGCAGATTGAACTGCACCGCCGTCGAGCATTCCTGAATGTTCATCAGGATCGATGCGTCACCCGCGATATCGATCACGAGTGACTTGGGATGCGCCAACTGCGCCCCGATGGCCGCCGGCAAGCCGTAACCCATGGTGCCGAGCCCGCCCGATGTCATCCACCGGTTCGGCTCCTCGAAGTTGTAATACTGCGCCGCCCACATCTGATGCTGCCCGACTTCCGTCGTGATGTAGGTGTCGCGATCCTTCGTCAGCTCATAGAGCCGCTGGCACGCATACTGAGGCATGATCGTGTCCTTCGAATTTTTAAAGGACAACGACTTCTTCGCCCGCCAGCCGTCGATCTGCTTCCACCACGTCTTGATGGCCGCCTTGTCGATCTGCGGCGCCTTCTGCTTCCACACCCGCAGCATCTCTTCCAGCACGTAGGCGCAATCGCCCACGATCGGGATATCCACGCGCACGTTCTTGTTGATCGACGAGGGATCGATATCGACGTGGATCTTTTTCGAATGCGGCGAGAAGGCATCGATCCGGCCCGTGATCCGGTCGTCGAACCGCGCGCCGATGTTGATCATCACATCGCAGTCGTGCATCGCCCAGTTGGCTTCATACGTCCCGTGCATTCCGAGCATGCCCAGCCACTGCTTGTCGGACGCGGGATAAGCGCCAAGACCCATCAGCGTCGACGTGATCGGATACCCGGTCAGCCGCACGAGTTCGCGCAGAAGCTGGCTCGCCTTCGGCCCGGAATTGATGATGCCGCCGCCGGTATAAAAGATCGGCCGCTTCGCCGAGGCGATGAGGTCGACCGCCTCCGCGACCGGCCCCGCATCCGGCTTCAGTTTGGGCCGGTACGTCTTATGCGCCACGTTCGAGGGTCCGGTATAATTGCCGGCCTTGAACTGGATGTCCTTCGGGATGTCGACCACCACCGGACCCGGACGCCCCGAGCGCGCAATGTGGAAGGCCTCATGCAGCACGCGCGACAGATCGTTAACGTCCTTCACCAGCCAATTGTGCTTGGTGCACGGCCGCGTGATGCCCACCGTATCGCACTCCTGGAACGCGTCGTTGCCGATCAGATGCGTCGGCACCTGCCCCGTGATGCACACGATCGGAATGGAATCCATCAGCGCGTCCGTGAGCCCCGTCACCGCATTCGTCGCACCCGGACCCGACGTGACCAGCACCACGCCGACCTTGCCGGTCGAACGCGCATACCCCTCGGCTGCATGTACCGCGCCGCCCTCCTGGCGCACGAGGATGTGCTGGACTTTGTCCTGCTGGAACAATTCGTCGTAGATCGGCAGCACTGCGCCGCCCGGATACCCGAAGATGTGTTCGACGCCCTGGTCCACCAGCGCCTTCACAACCATTTCGGCGCCCGTCATCGTCCGTGCCATCGTCGTGCCCCTGAACTCAAAAAGCGAATGCGCCAACCCATCCGGGCGGCGCGCGCGGTCGTCCCGGCCGCGCGAAGGTTGCGCAACCTAGGAGCCCGATCATGCCCGGTCAAGGTAAAGGGTCAATAAATGTGACGATATGGACGCTTAGACATTCCATTTATTGCGCAGAAACGGCTTTCCACGACTTCATATTGCCCGATATCCAGGTCGCCTGCCGTTTGATGTAACGCCGCGTCTCTGCCTTACCCTCGTCGACGGCATCCTCGAGCGCCATCTCCCCGCGCAAATGCGCCATCAGCGGCCGAAGCCCCAGCGCCCGCATGCCCGGCAGCGCCGGATCGAGATCAAGCTCCATGATCCGCCGCGCCTCATCAAGCGCGCCGCGCGCCATCATCTCATCGAACCGTGCATCACTGCGCGCATGCAACGCCGCGCGCTCCGGCATCACGACGAGCCGTTCGGTGTCCTCAGTGCGAATGAGCGGCGTGCCCGGTTCCTGCTGCCACTCCCAGAGCGGCCGCCCCGTCGCATCCATCACCTCCAGCGCCCGCACGATCCGCTGCGGATCGGTGGGCGACAGCCGCGCCGCCGTGCCCGGATCCATCTCCGCCAGCCGGCGATGCAGCTTGGAGGCTCCCAGCCGGTCCGCCTCTGCCCGCCAATGCTCGCGAATAGCTGGCGGGATTGCTGGAATAGGCGACAGCCCTTCCAACAGCGCCTTCAAATAGAGCCCCGTACCGCCGACAAAAATCGGCACCTGACCCGCCGCCGTCACCTCGGCCAGCATCGCCTCCGCCTCGCGCACGAAGCGGCCGACGGAATACCCCTCAGCGATCGCCACATGCCCATAGAGCCGGTGCGCAACCCCGCCCATCTCCTCAAGCGTCGGCCGCGCGGAGAGGATTTCCAACTCCGCATAAACCTGCATGCTGTCGGCATTGACGACCACGCCGCCGCGCTCCCGCGCAAGTTTCAACGCCATGGCCGATTTGCCGCTCGCCGTGGGCCCGGCAATCAAGATAGCTTTTGTCTGTGTCATGGCCCTGCTTAGCCGAGGCCAACTCCGCACGCCACCCGTGCCTCCTTGTCAAAGTGACTCTCGCCGCCGATGCCGCACCCACACGTTCTCCTTCTCACCGCCGATCCAGCATCCGGCGCACTCGACGAAAGCGTCGCCACGACCGTGCGCGCCCTCACCGGCACCCAAGGCCATTGGCTTAAACCCGACGCGGCGTTTGAGGCTCTTATCGACAATCCCGCGCTACGCGATACCGTCGCCGCTTCGCTCGCACCGCGCCCCATCGACATCAACGCGCTGCCCCATGAAAGCCGCGTCAAACGCTTGCTCGTCGCCGACATGGAATCGACCATGATCGAGCAGGAGATGATCGACGAACTGGCCAGCCTCACCGGCCGCCGCGAGGAAATGTCTGCCCTCACACTGGCCACCATGCGCGGCGAGATCGATTTCAAAACCTCGCTCTGCCACCGCGTCAACCTGCTCGCCGGCCTCACGAACGCTGACCTCGCCACCGTGGCCGCGCGCATCACCCTCATCCCCGGCGCCACAGCACTCGTCGCCACCATGAAAACCAACGGCGCGCTCTCCGCCCTCGTCTCCGGGGGGTTTACCGTCTTCGCAGAACCCGTCGCCCGCCAACTCGGCTTCGACCGCTGTTTCGCCAACACCCTCGACATCGAAAACGGCCGTCTCACCGGACGTCTCACTGAGCCCATCCTCGACGCCGCCCAAAAACGCGACATCCTGTTAGGTCTTGCCACCGAACGGGGCCTCACCCCGGCTCAGGTCCTCGCCGTGGGAGACGGCGCCAATGACTTGCCCATGCTCCAAGCCGCCGGCCTCGGCGTCGCCTTCCGGGCCAAGCCTGCCGTCCGCACCGCCATGCGCGCCAGCCCCACCGGCGCGCTCATCGACCACGCCGGACTGGAAGCCCTATTGCATCTTCAGGGCTTGTAGAAACCGCCGGACACGTCCAAGTGTTCGCCAACCGCCCAGGTGCGGCAGCGGCACTGGCTGAAAACGGGGAAAATCACGTGACCGATATCGGATTGTTGCTCGGCGGGTTGGTGCTCCTCGTCATCGGCGGCGAGTTCCTCGTTCGCGGCGCCGTCGCCATCGCCGAGCGCTTCGGCATGTCGCCCCTGCTCATCGGCCTCACACTTGTTGGCTTTGGAACCTCGACGCCCGAACTCGTCACATCCGTTCAAGCCGCCATGGCCGGCTCCCCCGGCATCGCCGTCGGCAACATCGTCGGCTCCAACATCGCCAACATCCTGCTGATCCTTGGTCTCTCCGCCATCATCACACCCGTCGCCGTGCAATCCAACGCACTCCGCCGAGATGGCGTCGTGGTCATCCTCACCGCCCTCCTTTTCGTCCTCGTGTCCTACACCTACACGCTGGATCGCGTCGCCGGCGTCATCTTCGTCGGCCTCCTTGCGGCGTACATCTATTATGCGTACCGCCAGGAAACCGTGCCCGCCGCCGCTTCCGACGGCCACACCTCAGCCTTCGAAAAAGCCGAGGCCTACGACGAACTCCATGACGGCCCCATCCGCCACCAAACCGAAACGAAGTCCTGGGCAGACAAACTCGGCCCCGTTGTGCCCCTCATCATGGCGCTCGGCGGCCTCGCCATCGTCGTCCTCGGCGGCAAGCTGCTCGTCGACGGCGCCATCGGCATCGCGCGCAGCTACGGCATGTCGGAGGCCGTCATCGGCCTCACCATCGTCGCCGTCGGCACGTCCATGCCCGAATTCGTCACGTCCGTTGTCGCCGCCATCCGCAAACACGGGGACGTCGCGCTCGGCAACATCATGGGCTCGAATATCTACAACATCCTCGGCATCGGCGGCGTCACGGCCCTCCTCTCGCCCACCGAAGTCCCAGCCGAAATCGCCAATTTCGACAATCTCGTCATGCTCGCCGCATGCGCGGCCATGTTCGCGTTTGCCTGGAGTGGCTATCGCATTAACCGCACAGAAGGCGCAGCCCTCCTCTCTGGCTACATCGCCTATATCTATGTGCTCTTGCCGAAGTAGCCTACCCACCAGGCCCGCACGCGTGCCGCGATCTCCTGAGCGCGCGGCTTGAAGCGCGCCCAAGCCTGCTTCAATTCAAGCCGCACGCGCGTCTTCACCATGCGTCCATAGCGCCAGACCCACGACGCGCGGATCTGCGCAAACAACCGGTCCTTCCACGGCATGAACCAGTTGTAAGCGCGCGCAAACCACGCGATCTGCATCAACGCTGGCCGCGCCAGCATGAACAGCCGCGCCACCAGCGCCGTCGAGGCAATCTTCGCAACAATGAACGTCACCGTCGCGGTCGCCACTTTGCCCTGAGCAAGAAGCCACATCGCCGCCAGCTTCACCGGAAACAAGATCGCCGTCGGCAGCGCGAATACGAGCAGCGCCCCATAAGGCGGCAGCCGCGCGATCAAGTCTTCGAGTTTGGCAACGATACGAAAGCGCGCGAGCCAAGCCAGCGCCTCCGAGAGCGGCTTCCACCCCCACTCCTCGAACAGAACGATCAGCGCGGCAATAATCTGCAACGCCATCATCAGCGGCGGCTTCAGCACCGACCAGACGAGAAACCAAAGCACGCGCAAGCCCGCCACAACGAGCCGCGCGCCCTCCCTCACCAACGTACCAAGTTGTGCCAGCATTGAACCCAGCCCGCCACCAAACCGGCGGCCAGCATAAGGCAAACCCCTCAGTCACGGGTTAATCCGCGCTCACAGTCCTTTGGGCAAAACGGTGTCCTGCGCCCGGAGCGCACCCATGCGCTCGGCCTCTTCCAGCGCCAGCGCCAGTTCCTCGCGCGCCTTCTCCGCTTGCCGCTGCCGGCTCCACAGGCTCGCATAAAGCCCGTCCTTGGCGATCAGTTCGGCATGCGTTCCCTGCTCGACGAGTTCCCCCTTATCGAGCACGATGATGTTGTCCGCATGCACGATTGTCGAAAGCCGGTGCGCGATAACGAGCGTCGTCCGGTCCTTGGTCGCCCGGTCGAGTGCGTCCTGGATTTCCTTCTCCGTATGGCTGTCGAGCGCGCTCGTCGCCTCGTCGAGCATCAGGATCGGCGGCGCCTTCAACAGCGTCCGCGCAATGGCGACCCGCTGCTTCTCGCCCCCGGAAAGTTTCAATCCCCGCTCGCCTACCATGGTCTTATAACCTTGCGGCAGCGTCTGCACGAACTCGTCGATCTGCGCGATCTTTGCAGCCGAGATCACGTCCTCGTCGCTGGCGTCGGGACGGCCGTAGCGAATGTTGTAGAGGATCGTGTCGTTGAACAGCACCGTATCCTGCGGCACCACCCCTATTGCTGCCCGCAAGGATTTCTGCGTCACGTCGCGAATATCCTGACCGTCAATCGTCACCGCGCCCGACTGGATATCGTAGAATCGGAATAGGATGCGCGAGATCGTCGACTTGCCAGCACCCGACGGCCCGACGATCGCCACCATCTTCCCCGCCGGCACCTCGAACGAGACGTTTTTCAAAATCGCCCGGTCCGGCTCATAGGCAAACGACACATTATCGAACCGGATTTCGCCACTCCGCACCACCAGCGGCTTGGAGCCGGGACGATCTTGCACCTCCGCGCTCTCACCCAGAAGCGAGAACATCGTCTCCAGATCGACCAGTCCCTGTTTGATTTCGCGATACACCATGCCCATGAAATTGAGCGGCATATAAAGCTGGATCATCATCGCGTTGATCATCACGAAGTCGCCGATGGTGTGCGTCCCCGCGATCACGCCGCGCGCCGCCAGCCACATCACGATCGTCATGCCGACCGTGAAAATCAGCGCCTGCCCCGTGTTGAGCGTCCCCAGCGACGCATAAGTCTTCACCGCCGCGATCTCATAGCGCTTCATCGCGCCATCGAACCGCCGCGCTTCGACCTCCTCGTTACCGAAATATTTCACGGTCTCGAAGTTCAAAAGGCTATCGATGGCCTTGGTATTCGCATCCGTGTCGCTGTCGTTCATCTCGCGCCGGATCGCGATGCGCTTTTCCGACGCCGCAAACGTGAACCACATGTAGGCAACGATAGTAACCAGCAGAATGATCACGTACCCGAAGTTGAAAAAATAGGTCAGCAGCACGCACACGAGGATGAGTTCCAGCGCGGTGGGCGCCAGCTGCAAAATCCCCATCCGCATGATGAGGTCGACACCCCGCGTCCCCCGCTCGATTACGCGCGACAGCCCGCCCGTCCGCCGCTCCAGATGGAACCGCAGCGACAGCTTATGCAGATGCTCGAACGTCCGGTTGTTGAGCGACCGTACCGCATGCTGCCCCACCTTCGTGAACAGCACATCGCGCACCTGGTTCAACCCCATCGCCAGCACGCGGCCGACGCCGTAAATCAGAATGAGCAGCGACGCGCCCATCGCCAATTCCCCCGCGCCCAGCGTATTCGGCGTCGGCGCATCCGCCGTCAGCCAATCGGTGGTGTATTTGAAAATCACAGGGATCGAGATCGTCACGAGCTTGGCCAGCACCAGCATCACGAACGCCAGCGCCACATTAAACCGCAAATCCGGACGCCCCTCCGGCCACACGAACGGCAAAAGGCCTTTGAAAACCGTCCAATGATCCGCGTTGTTTGCAAGCCCGAGAAGATTCGGGCTCTCGCCCTTCGCGTTGGCAGCATGCGGGGACACGCGCGGCGTCGTGATCGGTGCATTCATGGTGTGCGTGGGCCCTAGGTCTGTGCGTCTGTGGGTGCGCGGCCGACAGCGCGCGAAGAGAGAACGGCTTGGCCAGTGAAACTTACCAGTGAACCTTAGCGGCGGCTTCGCGCAACTTCCACCGGTCTATGGACGCAACCGATGCGGCGCATCACTTTGACGGCGACACTTGGCCGCTACATCATCCGCGCCGCCCCGGCAGGCGCAGGGCGAGGCACGGCCGCACGATATGCGGGCTCGACATCCGCTTACGATTGACTTTGTAAATCCGCGGGTAGGCCGTGCCCGCCCCATAAAACCGCTCCGCGATATCCCACAAGGTATCGTCTGCACCGGTCACATACCAGCGCCGCCCCTTGCGTGTGATCACCCGGCCTTCCGCGCAGCGTCCGGACATCCTGCTTCGGCGCGAGGGCTTCTCGGCCGCGTCGTCTTGGTCCGTCGCCTCTGCCACGCGCTCCTCAACCTGGGACGTCCCCTCGCGTTTTCGCTTCTTCTCACCCGGCAAGTAAAAGCGCTCTAGCGTGATCGCCGCCTTTTGTTGGTTCGGAACCCGCGCCGCCTTTGCACGGTCGGCCTCTTCGCGCGCTTTCTTCAGCCGCTCCATGTCGTCCGCGATCTTCCGGTCATACTCGGCCTTGCGGCGCGCGATCTCTTCGGCCTGCTTTTGCTTGGCAGCCTCCGCCTTGCGCGCCTTGTCTTCGGCCGCCTGCGCCTCCCGCGCTTTGCGCACGGTGTCCGCCTCCGCCAGATCGATCCGCCGTGCCTCCGCCGCGGCCCGTTCCTTGGCAATGGTCTGAGCCGCGTCCGCTGCAGTGGCGTCGCGCGCGCGATCCTGGCTCGTAGCAGCAGGCTCGGCCGGCGCCGGCTCTAATGCGCCAACACCCAGTTTGCTGACAACCTCTTCGCGGTATCCGCGCGCCGACCGCTTCAACCATTCGATCACAACCGCAACCGGCCCCTCACGCTCCGGCGCCGCCTGGTCCTTCCCGGGTTGTGGCGCAGCATCAGCCTCCGGAGATGCCGCACGGCGCGTCACATCGTCGAACGCTTCGCCTGCGGCCTGCGCCAACTCTTCCGCACGCCGCCGCGTCGCCCGCTCCGGATCACCCGTGACACCGTCATACGCAACAACAGCCTGTGCCCCGGTCTCCGAAGGAATGGCAATCCGAATTTCATCGCCCGAAGCGACAAGGCCCATCGGTGCGGCCCGCGCCTCCGCTCGGATCTGATGCGTCCCCGGTTTCAGCCCGTCCTTCAGCGCCACACGCCAGCGCCCGTTTGCGGACACGGCCGCCTCGCCGAGCGCCGATCCGCCCGACATGAGCAGCACCACGTCGCCAGGCTTACCCTCGCCTTCGATGTTGGCCACGCCCTTGTCGCCAACGATCACCTTTTCAATGGTCGGCGGCGCAGCCTCCGCAACCGTCTGCGGGTGCGCAGCCGGTGCGCCAAAGCCGAAACCGAACGCCGCAAGCGCCACGGCTACGGCGAACCGTCCCGTCCGGCACTGCGCCCGATATGATGTCCCGTTCATGGCCTTCGCCCTTGTCGCAACCACGGCCGGCTGATCTTGCGGCAACAATGCCCGCCCTAGGGCTCTTCTGTTATAAGTCCGTGACAAACCTTAGGCACGACAGGCCTGCTGGTAAAAGTCCGGGATCTTCAAGCTCCCGCACCGTCGGCCTCGATTTTGTCGGGCTGAGCACCCATGTTATCGGGCCGGGACGCATCAAGAGACGACAAACGATGACAAAACACAAATCGCACAGCCGCAAAGCCACCAACGGCGCGTTAACCCTGAATCAGCCGAGAGACCCCTCGCAGTCCCATCCGCACGGCCCGGCGCGCTCCGTTTGCGTCTATTGCGGGTCCGGCCACGGAGCCAATCCAGCCTACGCCGAAAGCGCCCGCATTCTCGGCCAGTCGCTCGCAAAATCGGGCCTAGGTCTCGTTTACGGCGGCGGCAGCCTCGGCCTCATGGGCGAGGTCGCCCGCGCCACACTGGAAGCCGGCGGCCACGTCACCGGCATCATCCCCGCGTTTTTGACCGAACGTGAGCATATGCTCAAGGACGTGAACGACCTGATCGTCACGCGCGACATGCACGAACGCAAGCAATTGATGTTCGATCACGCATCCGCCTTCGTCGCCCTGCCCGGCGGCATCGGCACGCTGGAAGAACTGGTCGAACAGCTCACATGGTCGCAACTCGGCCGCCACGCCAAGCCCATCGTCGTCGCCAATATCGCGAACTTCTGGACGCCGTTCCTCAATCTGCTGTCGCACATGCGCGGCGAAACCTTCATTCGTCCCGGCCTCGAAGTGGGCTTCACCGTCGTCGACGACGCAACGGAAATCGTTCCCGCGATCCTGGCCGGCCTGACACCGGATCGCCCCACCGCCAACGATGACGCTGTGCTCGCCAAGTTCTAAATCGGCGAACCCACGCCGCTAGCCCGTGCTGGAATAAAGTTCAACGCGCTACCGTTCTTCCAACGCAGTGGCGCGGTCATCTTTCCGCTTGCCCCGGTGGCGGGCATGTGTCCGCCGTTGACCGCGCCACCCCCCTCACGAGGCCCCGATGGCAACCACCGTGCGTTCACGATTGGACTTCGCCCCGGCCCCGGCGTCGTTGCCGCGCCTCTCGCACAACATCCCCCATGCCCTTACCTTGCTCGTGGCACTCGGCATCACGGCCGGCTTCAGCGCCTACCTGCTCTTCGGCATCGTCGGCATCGCGGCGGCGGCGCTGATCGTCATCGGCCTTGCTGTGGCCGCCCCCAAAGTACCGGCCGAAACCATGATGCGGCTCTACTCCGCCCGGCGCCTTCCCACCGACGAGACCCAGCTCTCAAGCCTCATCGAAGTCCTCGCCTGGCGCGCTGGTCTGCCGCAAACGCCGAGCCTTTATCTGATCCCCAGCCTGACGCTGAACGCCTTCGCGACCGGCACGATCGATCGCCCCGCCATCGCCATATCCGAAGGCCTCGTCCGCCGCCTCTCCATGCGCGAACTGGCCGGTGTCATCGCCCATGAAATGAGCCACATCCGAAATGGCGATCTCTGGATCATGGGCCTTGCCGACGTCGCCGCGCGCCTGATCCACAGCCTCGCCTTCGTCGCTCTGGCCCTGCTGGCATATAATGCCTTTGCCTATCTCACCGGCGCCGAATTGGTCTCCTGGCTCGCCATCGCGGCACTCTATGTCTCGCCGGCCGCCCTCAATCTGCTCCAACTGGCCATGTCCCGCGCCCGCGAGTTCGAGGCCGATCGTCTCGCCGTGGCCCTGACCGGCGACCCCATCGGCCTCGCCTCCGCCCTCAATCGCGTCGACATCCTCACCGGCCATATCTGGGAAGATTTAACGCCGCCCATGGCCGCTCGGCGCGTGCCTTTGCCGTCACTACTGCGGACCCATCCTCCGGCGGCTGCCCGTGTCGCCCGTCTGCAGGAACTGGCCGAGACCCATGGCCCCTCTCCCCTGATCATCGTCGAAAAGCCCTACGTCTCCCTCGTCGGCATGGGCCCCGCCTCATTGCGGCCACGCTATCGCTTCCCAGGCCTCTGGTACTGAATCGAATTCGCGCTCACACTCCGTGAACCTGAGTGAGTCTCACTGAGTCGGCATTCATCGCGCGTTCAGAACCCCGCCCCCATACTGCCTGATTGAGACGATCTCACTGCGCGCCCGGCCGTCTGCGCGATTCTCGCGCCGCAACGGCTGCCCGCGAAACGCAACAACAGGAGCCCGCGATGGCACCTCAGCACATGATCCGTCCGAACACGCTGCGCATCTCAGCCCTTGCTCTGGCCGCCCTCTCTCTGGGCCCGCTGTCGGCCCCGGCGGACGCTCAGACCGTGTATCGCGAATACGAAGACGGCACTGTTGAAACCCTGCCCGGCGATGGACGTGATCTGTCCGCCGCGCCCCTTCGCCGTCCGCCCCCGCGCGCCTTCGACGAGGAAGAGGACGAACGCTTCGAACGCGAAGACGACGATGATAACGACGACGATGACCAGGACGACGACGAGGATGACCGCGACCGCCAGGGCATCCTCGATCTCGCTCCCGATCGCCCCACAGCTGAAGCCGATACCCCCGACAGGTCTGCCCCCTATCGCCCCGAATTACCGCGCAAAGCTCCGGTGCCGCCCCCGTCGGTCGATGCCAAGCCCGCCGACAACGCCTGGAAGCCGGCCCTCTAAGAAACCGGTCCTCTAAACCAAACTCGGGGACGGGTCGCCACGCCCCGTTGCGCCCGTCCACGCCGTCACGTACAGCGGACGGCATGACCCGCGACGCGCCAACAATATCCTCGGCCAAGGCTGAGCCCGACGCCCACACCGGCCTGCCGAGTGTGGGGCAACATGACCCTGCCCACATCGGCCTGCCGAGTGTGGGGCAACATGACCCTGCCCACACCGGCCTGCCGAGTGTGGGCCAGCACGACATGCCAAGCTTCATCGCGCGCATCATCGCGCGCGAACGCCGCGCCGTCTCGCAGGCCGTCACCGAACTCGAACGGCTCTCGCCGAGCGCCCCCGCCCTCCTGCAAGCCCTCCAGCCGCACCTGGGCCACGCCCTGGTCGCCGGGTTCACCGGACCGCCGGGTGCGGGTAAATCCACCCTGGTCAACGCCGTCATCCGCGAATTGCGCGCCGCCGGCAAAACCGTGGCCGTCATCGCGGTTGATCCCTCAAGCCCCATTTCCGGCGGCGCCATTCTCGGTGATCGCATCCGCATGACCGCCGCGCTCGACGACGATGGCGTCTTCGTTCGCTCGCTGGCCTCGCGCGGCTACCTCGGCGGCCTCTCGCCCGCCGCCGTCCGCATCATCGATGCCTTCGACGCGGCCGGTTTCGATCTCATCCTGCTCGAAACGGTCGGCACCGGACAGAACGAGATCGATGTCGCCGAAGTCGCCGACGTGCGCATCGTCATCTCCGCCCCAGGTCTCGGCGACGACATCCAGGCCATGAAATCGGGCTTGCTCGAGATCGCCGACATCCTCGTCGTCAACAAAGGCGACCGCCCCGGCGCCGAACAGACCATGCAGCAGTTGGCCGGCGCACTCTCCATCCGCGCCACCATCAGCGATAAAATCCCACTTCTGAAAACCACCGCGACGTCCGGCGACGGCGTTGCCAAACTCCTGGCCGAAATCGGCACCGTTGGCGACCGCGTCCGTGCGTCTGGCGCTGAGGCCCGCCGCCGTCGCCGCGCACGCTACCTCATCGCACGCGCGGCCGCCGATCTCGTCGCCGCCCGTGTTCGCCGCGGCGAAGGCAGCCGCCTCGACGACCTCTCCGACCGCGTCCTCGCCGGCACGCTCACACCCGACGCAGCCGCAGCCGCTCTACTGAAAGACTAGAGGCTTAACGCACCACGCGATCGGTATTGCTCGCCTGACCGAAGCCCTTCACCGTATCGAAGCCCTTGGCCCCGGTGAATTTTGCTTCATCGAGATTGGCGCCGGTGAAATCCGCGCCCGTCACGTCGGCTCCTGAAAAATCCGCGCGCGTCAGATCCGTCCCGTTAAAGATGGCACCCTTCACGTTCGCGTTGGTGAAGCTCGCAAAGCCCAACCGCCCGCCCGTGAAATCGGCGCCCTCCACATTCGCATCATCAAAGTCGCCGCTGAAGAGGCCCACCTGCGCCAGCGACGTGTTCTCGTCCCGCGGCGCGCGGCTGGTAAATTGAGCCCCCTTCAAATCGGCCCCCTTGAAGTCAGCAAAATCGAACCGGCCAAATAATTTAGCCCCGGCCATTTTGGCGCCTGTAAACTTCGGAGCCTCCAACCAGTTCGTGTCGGCAACTGTGAAGGTCGAATAAATACTAGGTCTCAGGATGGTCGCCTTTTCCAGCGTCGCGCCGGAAAAATCAGCCCGCGTCAGCGTCGTGCGATCAAGCCGCGCGCCCGATAGATCCGACCCCTTAAAAACACCCTCGCTCAGATCAGCCCCGAGCAAATCAACACCCGCCAGCCGCGCGCCTTTGAAATCGAGCCCGGCGAGATCAAGCCCCGCCAAGTTCTTGCCTGAGAAATCAATCGGCTTTCCGGCCTTCGCCTGGAACAGCGAGTGCGTCACATCTTTCGCCGTGAAGTCAGCAGCCTGCGCGCCACCCGCAACGGCGCCGAGAAAACAAGCAATGATCAGGACTGCGCGCATGAGGTCAAACATCTCCAGGACGAGACTGACATATAGCGGCTAACGCCTGCCCCCGCCACTCCGGCACCCTCCTCAGGCAGCCTTCGCCCCGGCCCGCAACAGCTTGTAATTGATGCTGTCGAGGAGCGCCTCGAAGCTCGCATCGATGATGTTCGGCGACACGCCCACCGTGATCCAGCGCTCCCCCGTCACCGTGTCGAGCGTCTCCACCAGCACCCGTGTTACTGCTTCCGTGCCACCCGTCAGTATCCGCACCTTGTAATCCACCAACTCGATTTCGTTGATGTGTGACTGATACTTGCCGAGGTCCTTGCGCAGCGCTTGATCGAGCGCGTTGACGGGACCATTGCCCTCGCCCACCGACCACAACGGATCGGACGCGCCATTCACATGCACCTTCACGATCGCTTCAGAGACGGTCACGAGTTTGCCGAGCGCATTGTGCCGCCGCTCCACCATCACCCGGAAACTATCGACCGAAAAATACTGCGGCACGTTCGAGAGCATCCGCCGCGCCAAGAGTTCGAACGAGGCTTCCGCCGCCTCATACGAATAGCCCGTCGCTTCCCGGGCCTTCACTTCCTCCAGCAACCGCGAAATCCGCTCATCATCCCGGTCCTGCGCCAACCCGAACCGCTCCAGCGCGGAGAGCACATTCGACCGCCCCGCCTGCTTGGAGACCAACAGCCGCCGCTCGTTGCCCACCGCCTCCGGCCGCACGTGCTCATACGTCTCCGGCTCTTTCAGAATGGCGGACGCGTGAATGCCGGCCTTGGTCGCGAACGCGCTCTCGCCCACATACGGCGCATGCCGGTCCGGCGCCCGGTTCAAAACTTCATCCAACACCCGACTCGCGTGCGTCAGCGTGCGCAGCTTTTCCGCCGTGATCCCAGTATCGAAAAAATTCGCAAACTCGCTTTTCAAAAGCAGCGTCGGGATGATCGACGTCATATTCGCGTTGCCGCATCGCTCGCCGAGCCCGTTTAAGGTGCCCTGGATCTGCCGCACACCCGCGCGCACCGCCGCCAGCGAATTGGCAACCGCGTTCTCCGTATCGTTATGCGTGTGAATGCCCAGATGAGAGCCCGGCACCACCTTCGCCACCTCGGCCACAATCCGCTCCACCTCGTGCGGCAGCGTCCCGCCGTTCGTGTCGCACAAAACCACCCAGCGCGCGCCCGAGTCGTAAGCTGTCTTCGCCACGCTCAGAGCATACGCCTTGTTGCCTTTGAACCCGTCAAAGAAGTGCTCGCAGTCGAGCATCGCTTCCTTGCCCGAAGCGACGACCGCCTTGACGCTTTCCGCAACGCCGGCAAGGTTCTCTTCGTTCGTGATCCCCAGCGCCACGCGCACGTGATAATCCCACGACTTCGCCACGAGGCACACGCTGTCGGCCGCCGACTGCACGAGCGACTGGAACCCCGGATCGTTCTCGATCGACCGCCCGGCCCGTTTGGTCATCCCAAACGCCGTGAACCGGCTCGTCGTCAGCACCGGCTTGGCGGAGAACAATTCGGTATCCGTCGGGTTCGACCCCGGATAGCCGCCCTCGATGTAATCGAGCCCCAGCTGATCGAGCACGCCAATGATGCGCCGCTTGTCCGCGATTGAAAAATCAACGCCCGTCGTCTGCGCCCCGTCGCGCAGCGTCGTGTCGAACAGATAAAGCCGTTCCTTCGTCATCTCACTCACCAAACGCCCGCCATCTTCAGCGCGAGCACGACCGCCGCGGCCAGCACGGCGATCTTCAAAACCATGTAGTACGTCCCATGACGGGCAAAGGGCGGGCCCGTGTCGTCGCCGTCAGGCTTCCCCGTCATCATCGACCTCATCGCTCTTGCGGGCAGCCACTTGCAACGATTTCTTCATGGTCGTCGTCGCCAGCCACTCACCGAACCGTTCCACCGAATTGCGCTGCGTCGCCTCGAAGTCACGCCCCTCGAAGAATTCGACGGCGGTTTCCGACGACTCCACCGTGATCGCCTTCGCCCCGCGCGCCTTGGCAATCTTCTCCAAAGCATCGCACAGCGCGGTCCCGATCCCGGTGCCTGCGTGATACGGGTGAACGTAGAGCATGTCGAGGATGCTATTCTCTTTCAGTGAAGCAAATCCTGCCGGCTCGCCGTCGAGTTCGATCACGAGCGTGGTTGCCTCCTCCAGCCGGTCCCGGAACCCCTCCGCATCCTCCGCGAACGCCACCCAGGCCGCCCGCTGATCTTCATCATAATCGTCCTGCGTTAACTCCTCGACACTGGCCGCGAAGAGGTCGCGCAGTGCCAACGTATCGGCCGGTAGAAACGGCCGCAGCGGAAAATCCGAACTCATGGGCCAAAGCTGATCGGGATCAGTCCCAGCACGACAGCTGCAACCAAAAGCAAAATCGCGACCACCACGAGCGCAATCGCCCGCCCGATCGACCGCCCCACCATGTTCGATGCATTGCGCATCACGTCGTCTCCGTCATAGCCACCTCGAACACCCCGAACGACCACGCAGCCAGCGCCAGCGCCGTCGCAATCATCCCAATCCCCACCAGCCGCAAACCCCACCGCACTGCCTTCGATTCCGTCGTCATCTCAGACCTCCGTTTGAAATGCGCGCCGCTCAAATCCCCCTCCCCCTTGCGGGGAGGGGTTAGGGGTGGGGGTGCATCGGGCGCTGAGGCAAGCGGCCCGAACGTTCCCCCTCTCCCCGTCCTTACGGGGAGAGGGTTGGGGTGAGGGGCAGCATCCCCACAAGCGGCTGCCCCTCACCCTAACCCTCTCCCCATCGAAGACGATGGGGAGAGGGGATTAATACTCACCGCGCAAGCTCCTCCCACCCGTCATGGCCGGGCGTGACCCGGCCATCCAGAGCCCACACGCAGCCGTTCGAGCAAGACCCCTGGATGGCCGCCTCAAGGGCGGCCATGACGTGAGAGGAGTGCTGGTCTACTTTCTTCGATGAAAGAATCCTCACCGCGCGATCTCCCACGTCGTCTCGATCTCGCCCGTGTCCTTGTTCTTCGTGTCTTTCAGCGTCACACCCATCGCCGCCAACTCATCGCGGATCCGGTCGCTCTCCTTGAAGTCCTTTCGCCGCCGCGCCTCAAGCCGAGCGGCAATTAAAGGCTCCACCTTTGCCGTATCAACGGTCCGCGCTTCATGCCCGGGGTTCAACTCCACCTGGGTCTCGTCCCCATAAAGCCCCATGAACTGCAGCGTCGCCTTCAAGACCGCCGCCGTCTCCGCATTCCGGTGCGCCGACTTGGCCAGCCCATGAATGATCGAAATCGCGCTCGGCGTGTTGAGATCGTCCGACAAGGCCGCCACCACGTCCGGATGCGGGCCATCCGCCACCGGGACCCCATGCAGAAAACTCAAATCGAAGAGTGTCGCGCGCGCCTGCACCAGCCGGTCCACCGTCCAATCGATCGGCTGGCGGTAATGCGTGCCAAGCATCGCAAAGCGCACCACGCGCCCATGCCACTGGCAGCCCCCAAACTTCCCCGTCTCCAACAGCTCATTGATGGTGATGAAGTTGCCGAGAGACTTCGACATCTTCTCGCCTTCCACCTGGAGAAAGCCGTTGTGCATCCACACCCGCGCCATTACGTCCGTGCCGTGCGCGCACCGCGACTGCGCGATCTCGTTCTCATGATGCGGAAAGGCAAGATCGATGCCCCCGCCATGAATGTCGAACACGTCGCCCAGATGCTTGCCCGCCATCGCGGAGCATTCAATGTGCCAGCCAGGCCGCCCCGACGTCGTGATCCCAGCGGGCGACGTCCAAGCCGGCTCACCCGGCTTCGACGGCTTCCACAGAACGAAGTCCATCGGACCCTTCTTGTAAGGCGCGACCTCGACGCGGGCCCCGGCCTCCATCTCCTCTAACGACCGGTTCGACAGCCGCCCGTAATCTGCCATTGAGGACACATCGAAAAGCACATGATCAGCCGCCACGTACGCGTGACCCTTGGCCACCAGCTCATTGCACAGCGCCACCATCTCAACGATGTGCTCCGTCGCCCGCGGCTCCACCGTCGGCTCCAGCACGCCCAGCGCCGCGATGTCCTTGTGGAACTGCGCCGCCGTGTCCTCCGTCAGCCGGCGAATGCCGATCTCGGGCGCCAGATCCGGATACCGCTCCGCCGCGCGCGCATTGATCTTGTCGTCCACGTCCGTGATGTTGCGCACGTACGTCACATGCTGCGCGCCATAAATCTCCCGCAGCAGCCGGAACAGCACGTCGAACACGATCACAGGCCGCGCATTCCCGATGTGCGCGAAGTCGTAGACCGTCGGTCCACAGACGTACATGCGCACGCTCAAAGGATCGATCGGCTCAAACGTCTCCTTCTGCCGCGTCAGCGTGTTGTAGAGCCTCAGTGACATGCGAAATCGCCCCTCTTCACCGGCGGGACTGAGCTCTGTCTTGCGGAAACGGGAAGACGAGGTCGCGCGGCCGGCCTGCTTGACTAGCCCGGAATGAGAATGCCGCAACAGATGCTTACGGCGGAACTGTTTGTGCGCACGGCCATGCGCTGCTTATGCGACCGCGCCCCTGCGCCGTCAACCGGCCAGCTCCACCGATCCTCCGGCGCCACCTGTGGTCTGGCAGTCGCAGCACACGACCTTCCCCACAGTCTCGTCCCGTGCCGCAATTGCTCCCCAATGCGGGCCTATGCCATAGTCCCGGCCGGATCAATGACTTGGGCGAAGGATGCCGGCACACCAAACAAAACCAGCCGGCCGAGAGATGACGAGCACACAGGCCACCACCGGCAGGTCTCCGCGCAGCGCAAGTTCTCTTGCGTTGACGGCGGCACTTGCCCTCGCCTCCGCCCTCTCCGCGTCGCCGGCCGCGGCCCAGTTATCTTGGCCCTGGGACCAGCCCCAGGAACGCCGGCCCGTTGAGCAAGCCCCACCCGCCTGGCGCCCACCGCCCGAACCCGCAGCACGCCCAGCCGTCCCGCCGCCCCCCACCGGCCGCTCGCCCGTCTGCCTTCAGCTCGAACAGCGCCTCGTGCAGGAAACCCAGAACGGCGGCCAGTCGCGCGATGTCCTGCCCCTGGTCGAAAGTCAGCTGCGCCAGATTGATCAGCAGTTGCGCCAGGGATCGCAGACGCTGGACCGCTCCTGCTATGAATACTTTCTGTTCTCCAAGACCCTGCGCAACACCAAGAAGTGCGTCGACCTCTCGCGCGAAGTCGATGGCCTGAAGCGCCAGAAAGCCGATCTGGAAAATCAGCGCAGCCAGCTCATCTCGTCGTCCGGCCGCTCTTACACCGACGAGATTGTGCGCGAACTGGCCCGCAACAACTGCGGCGCTACCTATCAGCAGCAGGCCCGCCGCACCGAACAAAACCCCTTCCAGTCGCTCTGGCAGGAAGATAGCGGCGGCAGCGGCGGCGGCCTCGGCGGTTCGTTCTCGAACCTGCCCTACGCGACGTATCGCACCGTCTGCGTCCGGCTCTGCGACGGCTACTATTTCCCCGTCAGCTTCTCGACACTCCCCAACCACTTCGAGCGTGATGCAGAAGTCTGCTCATCCAAATGCGCCGCCCCGACCGAACTCTTCTACTATCAAAACCCCGGCGGATCGGTGGAGCAGATGGTCGGCGCGCAATCGAACACGCCCTACACATCGATGAAGGTCGCCTTCCGGTACCGCAAGGAATACGTGCAAGGCTGCTCGTGCAAAGCCGAAGAATATAACGCCGGCACACCCGCCCCAGGCGACGGCACCCAGCAGCAAGGCGCGGTCACGCCGCCGGCCATTCCAGCTGAGGCGCCCGCCCAGGCCACGACCGCAGCCGGCGGAACCGCCGCGTCAGGCTGGGCCTCAGACGTCACGACGCCCTAGCTCAAGCCGTTTTGCCCGCCAGACGCGCCAGCACTTTTTCGCGGCCGATGAGTGGCAGCAGCGCCTTCAACTCCGGACCGCTCTCCTGCGCCGTCAGCGCCAATCGCAACGGATGAAACAGCGCCTTGCCCTTCGCGCCAGTCGCCGCTTTGACAGCATTGGTCCAATCAGACCACGTCGCCTCGCCCCACGGCTCAGCCGGCAGCACAGCGGCAGCTTTGGCGAGAAACTCCGCATCTTCGATAACCGGCGCGATCTCCTGATCGACCACCCGCCACCACCCGTCCACATCGTCGAATACGGACACGTTTCCGCGCACCGCCAGCCAGAACGCTTCCCCACCGCCGATCCCCTTGGCAGTCAATCGATCCGCAACTTCACCGTAGGGCGTCGCATGTAAAAAGCGCGCGTTGAGTGCCTTCAGTTCTCCCAGATCGAACCGCGCCGCCGACGTTGACACGTGCGACAAGTCGAGCATCGAAGCCAGTTCGTCCATCGAGCGCATCGGCTCAATCGCATCCGACGTCCCGATCAGCGCCACATAACTCGCAACCGCCATCGGCTCCAGCTCGCGGCTGTTCATCAGCGCCATGTCGCCCGACCGTTTCGACATCTTCAGATCGCCGCTGGCCGTCAGCAGCGCATGATGCGCAATCGCGGGCGGTTTAGCACCCAACGCCTTGAACAGATCCACCTGCACGCCCGTGTTCGTGACGTGATCTTCACCGCGAATGATATGCGTGATCCCGAAATCGATATCGTCCACCACGCTTGTAAACGTATAAAGGAACGTCCCGTCCGCGCGGATCAGAACGGGATCCGACAACGATCCCAGATCCACCGTCTGGTTGCCGCGAATGAGATCGTCCCACGCGACGTTGGTATGCTCGGGCACAATACCGCCCGACGCACCCGAATTATCGAGCCGGAACCGCCAATGCGGTGCGCGCCCTTCCGCTTCTAGCCGCGCCCGCTCCTCATCCGTCAGTTTCAACGCCGCCCGGTCGTAAATCGGCGGCCGTCCGCTCGCCAGCTGGCGCTTCCGCCGCCGGTCCAGTTCGTCCGGCGTCTCGAAACACGCATAAAGCCGACCTGCCGCCTTGAGCTGTTCCGCCGCCGCCTCATACCGCGCCGTCCTGTCCGACTGCTTCGCTTGGCCGTCCCACGTGAACCCGAGCCAGCGCAGGTCTTCTGCGATCTGCGCCGCGAATTCCTCCGTCGACCGCTCCCGGTCCGTATCGTCGAGCCGCAGCAGAAAATGTCCGCCGTGCTTCTTCGCATAAAGATAATTGAGCACCGCCGTGCGCAGGTTGCCATAGTGCAGATAGCCCGTCGGGCTCGGCGCGAAACGAAGATGCGGGGTCATGAACTGCGTCTGCCTTTATGAAACATCGCCGCCGTCGGCGCGCGGCACCACGATCTTGGGCCCCGTTGCTCCGGCCGCCAGCGACAGGTTCGTCTCGCGGAATTTGTTCGTAATCGGATAGCGCCGGTCGCGCCCGAAATTACGCGCCGAGATCTTCACCCCCGGCGCCGCCTGCCGCCGTTTGTATTCGGCCAGATAGAGCAGCCGCTCCACCTTCTTCACGGTCGCTTCGTCATGCCCGCGCGCCACGATGTCTGCGATCGGCATTTCCTTTTCAACCAGACAAAAGAGAACGTCATCGAGCACATCATACGGCGGCAAGCTGTCCTGATCTGTCTGATTGGGACGCAACTCGGCCGACGGCGCCTTCGTCAGAATGCGATCGGGTATCACCTCACCACCGGGCCCCATACCGCCGGTCGGCTCATTCGCATTGCGCCAACGCGACAGCCGGTAAACCTCGCCCTTGTAGAGATCCTTGATCGGATTGAAACCGCCGTTCATATCGCCGTAAAGCGTCGCATACCCGACCGACATCTCGCTCTTGTTGCCCGTCGTCAGAACCATCAACCCGAACTTGTTCGAGATCGCCATCAGGATCGTGCCGCGCGCCCGGCTCTGCAGGTTCTCTTCCGTGATGTCCGCGTTCGTACCCGCAAAGAGGTCCGCCAGCGCATCCGAAAAACCCTCCACCGGCTCCGCGATCGGCACCACATCATACGTAATGCCTAGCGCCTTCGCGCACGCCGCTGCGTCCTCCAGGCTCTCCTGCGACGTGTACTGGTACGGCAGCATCACTGCGCGAACCTTATCCGCGCCCAGCGCGTCCACCGCGATCGCCGCCACCAGCGCGCTATCGACGCCCCCTGACAACCCGAGCACCACACCTGGAAACCCGTTCTTGCCCACATAGTCGCGCAAACCCAAAACGCACGCGCTGTAGGCCGATGCATCCCCTTCCGGCAATATCGCGCGCGCCCCCGCCGCGCACACCCACCCGCTGCTCTCCCGCGACCACGTGGTGAGAATGACACTCTCGCCCCACGCCGCCATCTGCACCGGCAGCGATCGATCGGCATTCAAAACGAACGACGCCCCGTCGAACACGAGTTCATCCTGCCCGCCGATGAGATTGAGATAGACGAGCGGCAACCCCGTCTCCGTCACCCGCGCGACCGCAACGTTCATGCGCAAATCAGGTTTCGGCCAATCGAATGGCGACCCGTTCGGCGAAATCAAAATCTCCGCCCCGCACTCGGCGAGGCACTCGCACACCTGTTCCTTCCAGATGTCCTCGCAGATCGGCACGCCGATCTTCACGCCCTTAAACAAAATGGGCCCCGGCAGCGGCCCCGGCGTGAACACGCGCAACTCATCAAACACGCCGTAGTTCGGCAACTCGACCTTCGTGCGCACGGCCTTCACCGCGCCCTCATCGAGTAGCACCACCGCGTTGTAGACACGCGGGCGGCCCTCGCCCGGCTCCGCCCAGATGGTCCCCGTCATCACCGCTGGCCCCGGCCCCATCGTCCGCGCTAGGTCTTCCACCGCATGCAGCGCCGCCTGCTGGAACGCCGGCCGCAATACCAAGTCTTCAGGCGGATACCCGGTCACGAACAATTCCGGAAACACAACGAGATCCGCGCCCATATTGGCCGCCTCGCGCCGCGCCGCACGGATCTTCTCCACGTTCCCGGCGATATCACCGACAACGGCATTGAGTTGCGCAAGCGCGATTTTGAGGGTGGAAGCAGGCTGTGTCATGCGCCGCTTTTACGTCGCCGCCGCGCCACGGTCCACGGGACAAAGCGGCTAATCCTCATCCTCGCACGGCACCGGCCATTCATGGTCCGGCTCCCAGCACACATCGGCCGAGCCATCCTGGATGCGGGCGGCCAATGGATCCACCCCCCAGACCAGAATTACAAAAGCCGCTGAGAGACATACGAAGCGCCACATAGGGTACAAAATCTCCACCCAGCACCAGTGATCGTGCCATAGTTCGCGCTCAACTTACCAAGAGAATGGCCGGCGGGAGAGCATTTTGACGAACGATCCGAAGTCGCAACCCTCCCTCAATCGCGCCATCGGCCCCTTCGAATTGACCCTGTATGCACTGGGCAGCATGCTGGGCTCCGGCATCTACGCCCTTGTCGGCAAGGCCGCCGGTGTCGTCGGCAACGCGGTCTGGCTGTCGTTTGTGGCAGCCCTCTGCGCCGCATTGTTAACCGCGCTGAGCTACGCCTCCCTCGGCTCCCGCTATCCTCGCGCGGGCGGCGCATCCTATGTCACCGACCGCGCTTTCGGCTGGCCCATCCTGTCCTTCGCCGTCGGCCTCGCGCTCGTCTGCTCCGGCATGACGTCGGTCGCCACCCAATCGCGCGTGTTCGCCAGCAACTTGGCGAGCCTCTTCGGTGCGACCAGCATCCCCGTCGAAGCCCTGGCCCTCGGATTTCTGCTGATCACCGCCGGCATAGTCTTCCGCGGCATCCGCGAGAGCATGTGGGTCAACATCGTCTGCACGCTCGTGGAAGCCGCAGGACTTCTGATCGTCATCGCCGTGAGCTTCAGCTATTGGGGCAGCGTCGATTACTTCGAAACCCCCGCCAGCACCGTCGATGGCAGCACCGCGCTCCTGATCCTCCAGGGCTCCATCCTCACATTCTTCGCCTTCATCGGCTTCGAGGACACCTACAACGTCGCCGAAGAAGTCAAAAACCCCGAGACTACCATCCCCATCGCCCTCGTCGCAGCCATGCTGCTCGCCACCGTGCTCTACATCGCGGTCGCCATCTCGGCCGTCTCCGTCGTCCCCTATCAAGAGCTGTCCGCGGCCCCCGCGCCCCTCGCCGCCGTCATGGAAAAGGCAGCTCCCGCCTTCCCCGCAGTCGTCCTCGTGATCATCACGATGTTTGCCGTCGCCAACACTGCTTTGCTGAACTATGTCACAGCCTCCCGCATGCTCTATGGCATGTCGAACCAGCAGTTGTTGCCGCGCGTGGTTGGCCGCGTCCACCCCACCCGCCAGACGCCACACATCGCAATTCTCATCCTGTTGGCACTTCTCGCCCCACTGATGCTGTCCGCCAATATCTCTGATCTCGCATCAGCTACCGTGCTTCTGCTGCTGTTCACGTTTGCCATCGTCAACGCCGCGCTCTTCGTCTTAAAGCGCCGCCCCGGCGAAGCCGAAGGCCGCTTCGAGATACCCGCCTGGGTGCCAGCCCTGGGCTGCCTGCTCTGCCTCGTGCTGATCGTGGTGCGTGTCGCCTCGGGCGACATCAAAGCCCCGCTGATCGCGGGCATTTTGATCGCCGGCATCCTCGGCCTCTATTGGCTGCTCGCACGCCAAAAAGAAGCGCCGCAGACCTGATGGCCTGCGGCGCTGCAAATGCTTTGCGTGACGCGAGGTTTTACTCCGCCGCCTGCACCGGCTCGGCGGCCGTCCGCGCCAGCCGCTCCTGCTTCATGCGCTCGGCCACCAGGAACGCCAATTCCAACGCCTGATCCGCATTGAGACGTGGATCGCAGTGCGTGTGATAGCGATCCTGCAATTCCGCTTCCGAAATCGCCGTCGCCCCACCCGTGCACTCCGTCACATTCTGCCCCGTCATCTCGACGTGGATGCCGCCGGCATGCGTGCCTTCCGCGCGGTGCACGTCGAAGAAGGCCTCGACCTCCTTCAGAATGCGATCGAACGGGCGCGTCTTGAAGCCGGTGGCCGCAGAAATCGTATTCCCGTGCATGGGATCGCACGACCACACGACCTTGCGCCCGGCCTTCTCGACCGCACGGATGAGCTTCGGCAGATGCTTCTCCACCTTGTCGTGGCCGAAACGGCAGATCAGCGTCAGGCGCCCCGGCTCGTTCTTCGGATCGAGCGTCTCGATCAGCTTCAAGAGGCCATCGGCTTCCAGCGTCGGTCCGCACTTCAGACCGATCGGGTTCTTGATCCCGCGGAAGTATTCCACGTGCGCATGATCCGGCTGCCGCGTGCGGTCGCCGATCCACAGCATGTGCCCGCTCGTCGCGTACCAATCTCCCGACGTGGAATCCCGCCGAGTCAGCGCCTGCTCGTACCCGAGCAGCAGCGCCTCATGGCTCGTGTAGAAACTCGTCGCGCGCAGCTGCGGCGTGTTTTCGCTCGTGATCCCACACGCCCGCATGAAGCCCAGCGTCTCTGTGATCCGGTCCGCCAGTTCCTGATAGCGATGCCCCTGCGGGCTATCCTGCACGAAGCCCATGTTCCACTGATGCACGCGCTCCAGATCGGCATAGCCGCCCGTCGCGAACGCGCGGATCAGGTTCAGCGTCGCCGCCGACTGACGGTAAGCCTCGATCTGCCGCTGCGGATCGGGAATGCGCGCTTCCGGCGTGAACTCCGGCCCGTTGATGATGTCGCCGCGATAGCTCGGCAATTCCACGTCGCCGCGCTTTTCATTCGGCGACGAGCGCGGCTTGGCGAACTGCCCGGCAATACGGCCGACCTTCACCACCGGCGACCTGCCGGCATACGTCAGCACGACCGCCATCTGCAGGAACACGCGGAAGAAGTCGCGGATGTTGTCGGCGCGATGTTCGAGGAAGCTTTCCGCGCAATCGCCGCCCTGCAGCAGGAAGCCCTGGCCTTCGCAAACCTGCGCTAGCGTCTTTTTCAGATCGCGCGCTTCACCGGCAAAAACCAACGGCGGAAAGGTCGCCAAACGCCCTTCGGCGTCATCCAGCGCCTTCTGATCCGGGTAATCCGGAACCTGCACGATCGGTTTGGACCTCCAGCTCTCGGGGGACCAGTTCGCTGCCGCCATGGCACGTGACTCCAAAAAAGTGAAACGGGCGCCGCCCTGCGAGGACCCCTTTGTCTCCGCAAGCCCGACGACCCCGTCCGTTCGCTAGCCGTTCCCGGTCTTATACGCCAAACCTTTTGACCGCGCCAGAACGCGAGCGGCCCATAAAAGGTGCATCTCCAACGGCTGAAGCCCTACGGCGCCAGCTCGCCCCCGCCCGGCAATGTCTGAATGTCCGTCGGCACTTCCGGCGCCGGCGCCATGCTCGCGGCCTCTCCCGCCGTCGACAATTCGCGGTTGGGATCCAGCGTGTCCGCCGGATCGGCCACCACCGGCAGCGACCGCCGGAACATTTCCGTCTCGATCGTGATGCGGATCTCGTCCGACACGAACGGGATCGACCGCGTCAGCCCGTAATCCGATCGGCGGATCTGTGTCTTCGCCGAAAACCCCGACGCATAAACCCCCGCATACGTCGGATTGATCGCCGATAGCGGATGCTCGCCGGAAAAATTCCAGATCACGTCCAGCACCACCGGCCGCGCAAATCCATTCATGGACAACTCGCCCGTCACTTCAGCCGTCCGCTGGCCCGTCGGTGTGACGCTGACGCTTTTGAACGTGATGTCGGGATGCGTCTCCGGATTGAAGTATTCGCGCGAATTCAAAAGATGCTCATCGAGCTTCGTCACGCCCGTCTGAATGCTCTTCAGCGGGATCGTCACCTCCACCGTGCTGGTCGCCGGCGAATTCGGATTAAAGTTCACAACCCCTTTGACCGCAGTGAACCGCCCGCTCTGTCGCGACAGCCCCAGATGGTCCCACGAGAACCGCACTTCCGTATGCTCAGGATCGAGATCGTAGATATCCGCGCGCGCGCCCGGTGCGCACATCAGCAGCGCCGCAACGGCTGCAGCTCCAGCGCTCCAAACGTGCCGTCGCCATCCGCGTCCGCAGGCTTCGGTGGCCGTCATCATGCGCAAGCCCCTCCAAATAAATCAAGGCCTTGGCACCATATTCGTGTGGCCATATTGCGGCGCAGCACATTACAGAGACGCGGTCATGCCCCCGTCGACGACCAGCTCCGACCCCGTCATATAGCCACTGTCGTCTGACGCTAGAAACAATGCCGCCTTGGCGATGTCCTCCACCGTGCCGAGCCGCTTCAACAGCGTGCGTTCCACGAGCCACTTCTCGAACGCCGGGTTGCGTAGAATGCGCTCCGTCAGTGCCGTCTCGATGTAGCCCGGCGACAGCGTGTTCACGCGGATCTTGAACGGCGCATACTCAAACGCGAGCCCCTTGGTCAGCGCCACGACCGCACCCTTCGTCGCCGAATACCCGGTGAGCTGCCGCAACCCCCGGCTGCCCATGATCGACGCCACGTTGATCAGCGATGCCGAAGGCGACGCGCGCAGGAGATCGAATCCATCACGCGCCATGCGCACCACGCCGTCGAGATTCACTTCGCGGATCTTCGTCCAGTCCGCGTCCGTCATGTGCCGGAAATCGCCGCGCACGTTGAGCCCCGCGTTGTTGACGAGCACATCGAGCCGCCCGTGTTCCGACTGCACGCGCCGCAACACCGCCGAGACGTCCTGCCCCTTGGAAACATCCATCGCCGCGGCCGATGCCGTGCCGCCGCGCGCGACAATCCCAGCCGCCACGCTCTCCGCCGCCGCGCCATCGAGGTCCGTCACATAAACGAACGCCCCCTCGCCCGCGAACACCTCAGTGGTCGCCCGCCCGATCCCATTCCCCGCGCCCGTCACCAGCGCAATTTTGTCCTGCAGACGGCCCATAAGTTGCCTCTTCACCTTTTTTGGCGGGTCAACCGCGCGGTAGTTTGGCCCTTTAGAAGCCCCTCACCGCATGGTGCGCAAGGTGACAAGCTCTTCTGCCGCGCTCGGATGCAGCGCCATCGTGCGGTCGAAGTCGGATTTGGTGGCATTCAGATTGAGCGCGATGGCCGCCATCTGCACCATTTCCGCCGCATCCGGTCCCAAGACATGCACGCCAAGCACCCGGTCGGTCGCCGCATCGACGACAATCTTCATCAGCGTCCGCTCGGCCCGTCCCGCCAACACGTTGCGCATCGGCCGGAACCGCGTTTCATAAACGTCGACCCGTTGGGTCGAAGCCCGCGCCGCCTCTTCGGAGAGGCCCACCGTACTGATCTCCGGCGTCGTGAACACGGCGGTTGGGATATTCAAATAGTTCGTCGACCAAGGCTTAGCCCCGAATTGCGAATCGGCAAACGCATGCCCCTCGCGGATCGCAACCGGCGTCAAATTCACCCGGTTCGTCACATCCCCCACCGCAAAAATCGACGGCACGCTTGTCCGCGACTGCGCATCGACCACGACCGCGCCCGCCGCATCGAGCTGCACGCCGGCGGCCTCCAGCCCCAGCGCGCGCGTATTCGGCGAACGCCCGATCGCAAACAGGATCTGATCCGCCATCAGAACTTCACCGCATTTGGTCGTCCCAACCAGCGACGCGGCGCGCTTTTCGATGCGCGTAAACACATCGGCCATCACGAGGCGCACGCCCCGCGCGGCCAGCGCATCCATCAATCCCTCGCGCAGCCCCATGTCGAACCCGCGCAGCACCGTCTCACCGCGATAGATGAGCGTCACTTCCGACCCGAGGCCTGCGAAAATCGATGCAAACTCGACCGCAATGTAGCCCCCGCCCGCCACCACGATCCGACGCGGCTGCTCTGTGAGATCGAACACATCGTTCGACGTGATGACATGCTCCACGCCCGGCAGCGCCCGATCGACATTCGGCAGCCCGCCCGTCGCAATCAAAATCGTCTTCGCCGTCACCGTCCGCCCGCTTATGAGCCGCACCGCCTGCGGCCCCGCCAGTGTCACCCGCTCGTCGAAAATCGCGACACCGGCGCTCTCCTGGCCTTTGCGATAGAAGCCCTCGAGCCGCGTGATTTCCTTATTTTTGGCGGCAATCAACTTCGCCCAGTCGAAAGCGGGTGTCCCCGTCTCCCAGCCAAACCCGCGCGCATCCTCAAAGTCGCCCGCATACCGCGACGCATAGACCATCAGCTTCTTCGGCACGCACCCGCGAATGACGCACGTGCCCCCGAACCGGCTCTCTTCCGCAATGGCCACACGCGCCCCATGCCCCGCCGCGATCCGCGCCGCGCGCACGCCCCCCGAGCCACCGCCGATAACGAAAAGATCAAAATCGAAATGGGTCATGAATGAGCGTCTTCAAATCCGCGGCAAGCCCCTCTCCCCGCGCGCGGGGAGAGGGTTGGGGGTGAGGGGCAGAAACGTGCGTGAGGGGCAGCCACGTGTTCGAACAAGCTGCCGCAAACGAATAAGATCAAATCTTGATCCCGCGTTTTTTGAATTCCTCCCGGATCTGCTGCTCGATTTCCATCCCGATCTTCTGACCCCACTGCTGGCCAGCAGTCATGCTCTCGGTCAAGATCTCCGGCTGCTTGGCAATGAACGCCGCGCCTGCCCCCTTGGAGAAAAATTCGGTCAGGTCCTTCATGTCCGGCTCCGTCAGCTTCGACGCATAAATGCCGGCGATCATCTCCATCATTTCCGACTTACGCTGTGAGAACCGCTCGACCATGAGCGCCATGATTTCCTTGATCTCTTTGTCCTTACCCGGCGCCATTTGCAGCAAAAGCGGCTCCAACTGCCGCACCATCATCGGAACGACGGTCTCGAAATTCTTCGATGCCCCCGTCACCACGATGAGTTCGCGCGCGGCCAACAGCCCCGTCTCCGCGGGCTTTTGTCCCTCCGCTGAAACATAGCCGGCCGAAAACGCGGCGATGAGCGCCACCGGCGCCAGAAGAAACACAGCCCCACGAGCCCGTGCCGTCCGCATGTCGAAACCTCCATTGAATGGATTAGCTGGCTTCGGCTTCCTCACCGTACGTCGCCGACAGAACGCTGATGCCCTCGCGCCCGCCAATCACGGCCGCGTCCGCAATGCCCAGAAACAGCCCGTTCTCGACGACGCCCGGAATGAACTTCAACGCTTCATCCAAGCTCTCGGGATCCTCAATGCGCCCGAAGTGACAATCGAAAATCATGTTGCCGCTGTCGGTCAAAAACGGCTTGCCGTCCGCCGACACGCGCAGCTTGATATCGCCCTGGCACCCCGCATCGGCCGCCAGCATCTCGATCATATTGCGCGTCGCGTTGAGCCCGAAGGTGACGACCTCGACCGGCAGCGGAAACGCGCCCAGCGTCTCCACCATCTTGCTTTCATCCGCGATCACCAGCATCCGGTCCGATGCGGTCGCCACGATCTTCTCGCGCAACAGCGCCCCGCCGCCGCCCTTGATCAGCCGCAACTCCTTGTCGATCTCGTCCGCCCCATCGATCGTGAGATCGAGGAACGGCACATCGTCGAGCGTCGTCAGCGCAATTCCCAAGGCTGCTGCCTGCCGCCGCGTCGCCTCCGACGTCGGCACACACACGACATCAAGCCCCTTCTTCACTTCCTGGCCGAGCAGATCCACAAAACGCGCCGCCGTCGATCCCGTACCGAGCCCCAGCCGCATGCCGGGCTCCACAAATGCGAGCGCACGAACGGCGGCGGAAATCTTCATCATGTCTGGGGTCATAGGGCCTTCATCCTCGGCGGCATCATTCAGCGTTTTCCCTAGCACGCCTCCACCGACCGTGCCCCCCAAAAAACCGCCTTCGCCGCGACGACCCCGGTGCCTGGCACCACTTACGTGCCAGGCACCGCCTATCCGCCTTCCACCGACCGGTGGCACCATCTAGCCCCCCCGTGCTAAGAGCGCCCCATGCAGGACCTGACTGTCGTCTTCGATCTCGATGGAACCCTCGTCGACACGGCCCCCGATCTCGTCGGCGCGACGAACCATGCGCTGGCCGATTTAGGCCTTCCCGCCGTCTCCGCGCACCTGTTGCGCCCGTGGATTTCCTTCGGCGCCCGCCGCATGATCGTCGAGGCGCTGCTCCACGCCGGCGCGCCGCGACCCGACACCGAGGTCGACCGGCTGCTCGATCTCTTTCTCGGCTATTATGAAGCCAACATCGCCCGCGAAAGCCGCCCTTTCCCGGGCGCAATCGAAGCCATCTCAACACTCGCTGGCGCTGGCGCCCGCCTCGCGATCTGCACCAACAAGCGTGAAAGCTTATCGCGCTCGCTCCTCAGCGCGCTCGATCTTGATCGCCACTTCCACGGCCTCGCAGGCCGCGACACCTTCCCCGTCTGCAAACCGCATCCTGATCATTTGCGCGGCGCCATCCGCCTTGCCGGCGGCGATCCCGCCCGCGCGGTGATGATCGGCGATAGCGATGTCGACATTCGCACCGCAAAGGCCGCACACGTTCCAGTCGTGGCCGTCAGCTTCGGCTACACGGAGTTCCCCGTCGCCGAACTGGGCCCCGACCGCGTCATCGACCACTACAATGAGCTCCTTCCAGCCCTCCGCGACCTTCACGCCGCCCGCGAACAGAAACCCGCGACGTAGCGGCCATTTAGGGTTGCAGGCCTAACCCGCTTCCGGCCCCTCCAACACCCCATGCGTCAGGGCCCCCGTTTGACAGCGCGACCATCATTGCCCATGTTCCGCGCCCCGGGGACCTGCGCAATTGCAACTATAAATTGTCGCATACTCCATTTTGCGCCGCACCGCGTTTCATAGAAAGCACGGCATGAACGTCCTGATCGTCGAGTCCGCCGCCAAGGCCAAAACCATCAAGAAGTACCTGGGCGCGAACTATAAAGTCATCGCCTCCTACGGTCATGTCCGCGACCTCGCCGCCAAGAACGACGCGGTGCTGCCCGACAGCGACTTCGCCATGACGTGGGACGACAGCGACGTGCGCGGCAAGAAGGTGATGAAAGAGATCGCCGATGCCGTGAAGGGCGCCGACAAACTGATCCTGGCAACCGACCCTGATCGCGAAGGCGAAGCCATTTCCTGGCACATTCTCGAAGTACTTGGCGCCAAGAAAGCCTTGAAAAAGGGCATGGAAATCGAGCGCGTCGCCTTCAACGCGGTGACCAAGCCAGCCATCTTGGCAGCCCTCAAAGAACCCCGCCAAATCGACGAACCGCTCGTCTCCGCCTACCTCGCCCGCCGTGCGCTCGACTACCTCGTCGGCTTCACGCTCTCGCCTGTGCTGTGGCGCAAGCTGCCCGGCGCCCGCTCAGCCGGCCGCGTCCAATCCGTGGCGCTCCGCCTTGTCTGCGACCGCGAAGCCGAAATCGAAGCCTTCCGCACCGACGAATACTGGACCATCGAAGCAACCCTCACGACGCCCAAGGGCGACACGTTCCCCGCCCGCGTCGCCGCCATCAATGGCACCACGCTCAAGAAACTCGACATCAAGGACGAAACCTCCGCCAAGGCCATCGTCGCCGCAATAGAGAAGGGCCAGTTCGCGGTCACGCGTCTGGAAAAGAAAGCCGCCAAGCGCAATCCCTGGCCGCCCTTCATGACGTCGACGCTCCAGATGGACGCCTCGCGCAAGCTCGGCTTCTCCGCCAAGCAGACGATGCAGGTTGCCCAGCGCCTCTATGAAGGTGTCGACATCGGCGGCGAGACCACCGGCCTCATCACCTACATGCGAACCGACGGCGTCACCATCGTGCCGGAAGCGATCAGCGCCATTCGCGGCGTCATCGCGCGCGAATTCGCACCCAACTACGTGGCGCCCTTCATCCGCGAATATAAGTCGAAGGCCAAGAACGCCCAGGAAGCGCACGAAGCCATCCGCCCCACCGATCCCGGCCGCCGCCCGAAAGACGTCGCCCGCTATCTCGATCGCGATCAGGCCGCTCTCTACGAACTGATCTGGCGCCGCACGATGGCCTCCCAAATGGCCTCCGCCGAACTCGAACAGACAAGCGCCGACATCGCCGTCGATGGCCGCGACGGCAAGGATTACATGCTCCGCGCCACAGGCTCGGTCATCAATTTTGACGGCTTCCTCAAGGTCTATGAGGAAGGCCGCGACGACCGCGTCCGCGTCGTCGAAAAAGGCAAGGATGACCCCGCCGAAGACGATGCCGACAGCCGCCGCCTGCCGCCGCTGGCCGAAGGCGACCGCGTCTCCGACAAGCAGATCGAAGCCGAACAGCACTTCACCCAGCCGCCCCCGCGCTTCTCTGAGGCCACCCTCGTCAAGCGCATGGAAGAACTGGGCATCGGCCGCCCCTCCACCTATGCGTCCACCATGGCGACGCTCGTCGAGCGCGGCTACGTCAAGATCGACAAGAAGCGCCTCGTCCCCGAAGACAAGGGCCGCCTCGTCACGGCGTTCCTGGAAAGCTTCTTCAAGAAATACGTCGAGTTCGACTACACCGCGAGCCTCGAAGAAAAACTCGACCTCATCTCCGATAATAAGCTCGATTGGAAAGAGATGCTGCGCGAATTCTGGCGCGATTTCATCGGCTCCGTCGATGAGATCAAGGATCTGCGCGTCGGCCAGGTGCTCGATGCGCTCAACGACATGCTGGGCCCGCACGTCTTCCCCGACAAGGGCGACGGCTCCGATCCGCGCGCCTGCCCCAAGTGCGGCACAGGCCGCCTCTCGCTCAAGATTTCCGGCAAGAACGGCGCCTTCATCGGCTGCGGGAACTATCCCGATTGCAACTTCACCCGCCAGCTCGCCACCGGCGGCGAAAATGGCGCCGCCGAAGAGCGCGAACTGGGCTTCGACCCCGAATCCGGTTTGCCCGTCGTTGTGAAAAACGGCCGCTTCGGCACCTATCTCCAGATCGGCGAAGGCTCCAAGGACGAAAAGCCCAAGCGCTCCTCGATCCCCAAGGGCATCGATGCCGCCACGATCGATCTCGAAAAGGCGTTGCAGCTTCTCTCCCTGCCGCGCCCGGTCGGCGACCATCCCGAAGGCGGCACCATCATCGCCGGCCTCGGCCGCTTCGGCCCCTTCATTCTGCACGAGGACGGCGCGACCAAAACCTATGCCAACGTCGCGTCCATCGAGGACGTCTTCACCATCGGCGTCAACCGCGCCGTCACGTTGATCGCCGACAAGAAGGCGGGCAAGGGTGGTGGCCGCTTCGGCCGCGCCACGGCCAAAACGGTCCTAAAGGACCTCGGCGAACATCCAACCGAAGGCGGCAAGATCGAAGTCCTCGACGGCAAGTACGGCCCCTACATCAGCCACAACAAGGTCAACGCCACGGTCCCGAAAGGCACCGAACCGGCCAACCTCACCGTCGAAGACGCCGTGCGCCTGCTCGAAGAGCGCATTGCCAAGGGCGGCGGCAAGAAACCGGCCCGCAAGCCGGCTGCTAAGCCGGCACCGAAGAAGGCTGCCGCCAAGGCCGCAAGCGGCGACGGCGCCCTGAAAGCCAAAAAGCCAGCCGCCAAGAAGGCACCAGCCAAAAAGCCGGCTGCGAAGAAGGCCAAAGCCGGCGCCGCATAAGCTGCACCTCTGCGGCTTATCCTTATTCTGTCCTCAGACGATCCCCAGTCTGTCCCCACGGACTGGGGCGATGCCATTGCGCACCACCGTCCGCCGATAGAATCAGGCAAAGTACGGCGTGAATTTCCCGAAGGCAGGTCCCGCGCCCATCGCTGCGGATCGCCCCGGCCAGGTGCAACCGAATGACAGTGCTGATGCCCTACATCCCGCCCAACGTCTATCTGCTGGCCGATAATCTCGACGCCGCGCTCGCAGCAGGCGAAGACATCATGAAAGCCACGCTGCACTGGGGCACCGGTGCCGATCGCAACGGCGCGGCAATCGCCAGCAAGCGCGCCGCCCAGCGCAGCGTGCTCGAGAACGTGCGCATGTTGGAGCAGGTCCTCGTCGCCCGCGTCCTGAAATCCCGCGAACGCTCCGAAGAAATCGCCAAGCGCGATCCCCGCTTTGCCACCGTCGCCCGGCTCTACAATGCCGGCACCGCCATCCTGATCGAAGCCGTCAGCGACTTCGGCGACCCCGCATCCATCGACTTCGAGAATGGCGGCGGTGCCGTCTCCTTCCTGCGTACGCGCGGTCTGCTCACTGAGGACGCGCCCGGCCCGTCCGACGGCCAGACGCTCAAATTCCGCGACAGCTTCCTTGTCGCCGGCCGCATCCGCCTCGGCACGCTGCTCGACCTCGTGGCGATGTACCTCGACACGCTCGAGACCCACTTCGATCTCTTCAGCGATGTCGCCATCGAACCCGATCTCTTGCCCGGCGAAATCGATCCCGACACGGTCCAGTTGGACGCGTCCAGCACTGACGATATCGAATCAGATGACCCGGCCGCCGACTCTCCAGAGTCATCAGTTGATGACGCCTCGGAGGACGTAACCTCGCCGAGCGACGCAGACAGCCTCCGCGACGCTCTCCTCGAAGTCCGCAACTTGGTCGCCCTAGACCAGCGCTGACGGCTGCACCCGGCGCAGCGGACCGCGCTGCGGCTTCTCCGTCTCATCCTTGAGATCACCGGCCGGGATACGCCGCGGCGAACCGGTCAAAGACGGACGCGCTGCTGGCATCTCGAACACCGCCGACGACTGCCAGCCGCCCGCTTTGCGCAGCGCCGCCGACTTCTTGCCCCGCGTCACGCCTGCCTGCTTGCTGGCCTTGGGGGGCGCGCCAGCCGCCACGGCCGACGATGCCGCCTTGGATTGGCCCTTCGCGATGTTTTTCTTTTTGACTGAACCACCGGCCGCAGCCGTTTTCACTGGTTTGCGATACCGGTCCTCGGCATAGGTCGTGTGCCCAGCGCGGAACTGATCCGACTCCGGCGCGCGCGCCACTGTCGCCCGCGCCGCCCGCTGCGGCTTGGCACGCGCCACCACCACAGACTTCCGCGCAGCCGTCGCAAGGCTCGCCACCGGACGCTTGGCCTTCACTACCTTGACAGACCTCACGCGCTTTTGAACCTTCGGTGGATCAACGAGGTCCGTGATGGCAGTCGCAATCGCCGTCAATGGATCGGTCACGGCCGGCATCACCTCGATCGCCTTGACTCGCGTCCGCTTCGGCGCGACCACGCGCGCCGCCGTCAGCTTCGGCGTCACGGTCCGGACCGTCGGCACAACATCGTCCAGCGCCGTCACAGTCACAGTCGGTGGGTTCGCAGCCGAAACCTCACGCCGCTCCACCGTCGATTGCGCGATTAAAGCCGCTGCCAATGAGCCCTTCGGGATCGAGAAGCCAGGCACCACAGGCGTCTGATAGGCCATCGCAAGATCAGCCGTACCATCCCGCTTGGCCGTCAGCTCAAGGCTGGCCACAGCAAGCGCGGGCGATTTGCCCTCAGCCACCATCACAGACATCGCGCCCTGCGCCTCATCGAGGCTGGCAAACTGACCGATCGGACCGGGAACGGGTTCATACCGCCGGTTTTTGGAATAGCGCGCTTCCGCTGGCGTCGGCGCTTTCAGAACGCGCAGCGTCACTTCCCCAACGCCACCGATACCCAGCTTGCGCGCCGCCGCGCGCGACAGATCGAGTTTGCGATTGCCCCAATAGGGTCCCGCGTTGTTGATGCGCAGCACGACCGCCTGCTTGGTCGCCTTCGACCAGACCATCACGATCGTCCCATCCGGCAACACCGGGCTCGCCGCATTATCGGCGCGCTCGGGAAAAAACGGCTCGCCCGATGAGGTCAGCCCGCACGGATTGAAGCGGTCCTTCTTGCAGCTGTCGTAGTGCGAAGCCATCACCGTCATATCGCGGCCGACAAGCGCCTGCGTCTCGGCGATCGTTTTCACACGGTGACACTTTTTGAGAAAACAATACGTGCGCCCAGGCCCCTTCGCCTCCGCCTCAGGCGCCGACCAAAGCGCGCTTGCGCCAACGGCCACAGCCGCGACCATCACATTGAGCGCGATGGCGCGCGCGGCGAACCGGCGCCCGAAAGACGCCACATCGAATTCGACAAACATCGGGGCACTCCACCCGTTGAACCAAACGACGGCCGTGTCTGAGCGCCCCGCTCCGCTCGTCCCTCATCCACCGTCGCTGCGGCGCACAAGAGCAAACACACCCCCTCGCCGCGAGTTCCCAAGTCGTCGCAGCGCCCAGTTGTCGAACAGTGTTTAATAAAACCGAAGACGCGAGCTAAGCGCCTAGAATTTCTTCACAAATAAGAACCCGCCCGCCGTGAGCTTCTCCGCCAGAGTGTGGCTCGCGGACGACAGCGCCTCGCCGTCTGTCGCCCGCAGCACGAGGTCAGTCGAGTACTGTCCGTCCTTGAACGCCGGATAACTGCCCATCGCCACCTGCGGCCAGGCTGCCTGATGCGCCGCAAAAAGCTCAGCTATTTCGCCCTCCGCATGCCCCACCACGATCGACGCCGACAGGACCTTCGCGCCTGTCTCTAACGTGGCCGTCGCCGACATCAGCATCGACTCCATGATCGCCGGCACGCCCGCCATGACGATCACGTTGCCGATCCGGAAACCCGGCGCCACCGAGACGTCGTTGACAACGAGATCCGCCCCCGCCGGGATTCGCGCCATCCTGAGCCGCGCCGCATTGAGTTCGATCCCGCGCTTTTCATAGGCCGGCTTCATGATCGCGACCGCCCGCGGGTCCACATCGATCGTCACGCCGAACGCCTTGGCCACCGCATCCGCCGTGATGTCGTCATGCGTCGGCCCGATGCCCCCAGTGGTAAAAACATAAGTGTAGCGGTGCCGCAGCGCGTTCAGTGCGTCCACGATCGCCTCTTCCACATCCGCGACCACACGCACTTCGCTGAGCGCAATGCCGATCGCCGTCAGATGATCGGCGATGGTGCCAATGTTCTTATCCTTCGTCCGCCCGGAGAGAATTTCGTCTCCGATGACGAGGAGGCCGGCGGTCACTTTCGCGTCGAGGGTCACGGGCGGACGATCTTTCCTGCTGCACAACGGACGGGACTGCGCCATCTAGCACTCAGATGACGGGGCTGAGTACCGGCTTGCAGGCCGCACCCCCGCCGACCTATGTCTGGCGCCATGAATTTCAAATCCCCCCTCCTCCGTGGCCGCCTCATCAAGCGCTACAAGCGCTTCCTCGCCGACGTCGTCCTCGACGATGGCCGCGAGATCACGGCCACCTGCCCCAACACCGGCTCTATGATGGGCCTCTGCGACCCCGGCCTCACCATCTGGGTCTCCGTCAGCGACAGCCCAACCCGCAAATACGCCCACACCTGGGAACTGGTCGAACTCGGCAAAGGCAAAACCCGGTCTTTCGTCGGCATCAACACCGGCCACCCGAACGCCATCGTCTCGGAGGCCATAGCCGCGGGTCAGATCCCGCCACTCGCCGGCTACGGCACCCTGCGCCGCGAGGTAAAATACGGCCAGTCGAGCCGCATCGATCTCCTGCTGGAAGACCCCGCCAGGGGCCTCGCTTACGTCGAGATCAAGAATGTCCATCTCCTGCGCGAACCCGGCCTCGCCGAGTTCCCCGACAGCAAGACCGAACGCGGCGTCAAACACTTGGCCGAGTTGACGGATATGGTCCGCGACGGCCACCGCGCCGTGATGATCTACCTGATCCAGCGCGGCGACTGCGCCCGCTTCCGCCCCGCCGCCGACATCGATCCCAAGTATGCCGCAGCCCTCGTCGCCGCCCGCGCGAGCGGCGTCGAGGCCTACGCCGTCACCTGCCGGCTCTCCCCCGAAGTCATCACCGTCGACCGGGTCCTCCCAGCCATCGAATGAACTCCCCGTCATGCCTGGCGTTGAAGCGAAACCGGTGGCCGCTCCTGACGTATAAGAGGCATCGCACATTCAATCGGCCGCCCGGCAATCCCGGGCTGGACGACGGTCAAAAGGACGGACACATGATCGACCGCCGCAAATTTACCTTCGCCGGCCTTGGCCTTGCCGCCGCAGCCGGCCTCTCCACCCGCCCCCATCCGGCCACCGCCGCCGATAAGGAGTTCCCCGTGACCAAGACAGAAGCCGAGTGGAAAAAGATCCTGACCGAGGATCAGTTCTATGTCCTGCGCAAGCATGGCACCGAGCGCGCCGGCACCAGCCCCCTCGACAAGACCTATTCGCCCGGCACCTACCACTGCGCCGGCTGCGACACCGCTCTCTTCACCTCCGACACCAAGTTCGACAGCGGCACTGGTTGGCCAAGCTTCTTCCAGCCCATCGAGGGTGCGACGGGCTCATCGACCGACTGGAAGCTCATCTACCCGCGCACGGAAATCCACTGCGCCACTTGCGGCGGCCACTTAGGCCACGTCTTCGATGATGGCCCTGCCCCCACCGGCAAGCGCTACTGCATGAACGGCATCGCGATGAAGTTCGTGCCCAAAGCCGGCGCCTGAAGCACGAGCGAAACTAAGCAAGGGAACGCTATGAACATCCGCGCCATCGCCGCATTGATCCTCGCCGCCGCCGTCGTCATTGCCAGCCCCCTGGCGGCGAAGGATCTGACGCAGGAACCCCTAGCACCCCTGCCCGCCGGGCTCGCTGAAGCGACCTTCGCGTCCGGCTGCTTCTGGTGCGGAGAGAAGGATTTCGAAAAACTCCCCGGCGTCACCGAGGTCATTTCCGGCTACACCGGCGGCCGCACGCCGAACCCGACCTATGGCGAAGTCGGCACCAACCGCACCGGCCATTTCGAGGCGATCCGCGTGCGCTTCGACCCCAAGAAGGTCAGCTACGACGCGGTCCTGGAGCATTTCTGGCACAACGTCGACTACACCGACGGCGAAGGCCAGTTCTGCGATCGCGGCGAGAGCTACCGCCCGGCCATCTTCGTCCACGACGAAACCCAGCGCGCCGCCGCGGAAGCGAGCAAAGCCGCGCTCGCCGAAACCAAAAAGCTGACCAAGCCGATCCCGGTGCCAATTCTTCCCGCGGCCACGTTTACACCGGCCGAGAATTATCATCAGAACTATTACAAGACGAACCCGATTTCCTACGCCTTCTATCGCAACGGTTGCGGTCGCGACGCGCGCCTGCAGCAGCTGTGGCCCGAGCGCACCTCCCACTGACTGTCCTCAGCCCAGTTGCCCCCGCAATCGCCTGCAAAATAAGGCCCGGCACCTCATCCACAGGATGGTCATCCTCTGGCAATTTCATCGCCGATCCGTCACAATCACACGCGTAGGGCAACCACGATTCGGCCGTTGTTTGTGAGCAGCGTGGCGCGCAACTGTTTCAAGTGCGCCTGCGGACTGCGTTTGCCCTGCCTCGGTTTGGCCCATGCGGGCCTTGATCGGGCAATCTTTGATCGGGCCAGCTGTGCCGGCCCGGCTTTTGCAGGCAAGGGTGCTTGATGACATCGAACGGGCTCGTACCGTTGATCCGCTATCGCGACGTCGCCGCCGCCGTCGATTGGCTGGCGGGAGCCTTCGGCTTCGAAAAGCGCTCCATCATCACGGATCCCGACGGCACGGTGGCCTATGCCGAACTGTCCTATGGCCGCGGCATCGTTATGCTCGGCCCCGTCGGTGAATCGGTGCTCGACAGCCTGTTGAAGCAGCCCGACGAATTGGGCGGCATGGGCAGTCAGAGCGTCTATGTTGCCGTCGCAGACGTCGAAGGCCACTTCAAAAAAGCCCGCGACGCGGGCGCCGACATCGTCCTCGAATTCGGCAGCGACGAAACCGGGGACCGCGCCTATGCGGCCCGCGACCCGGAAGGCCACGTTTGGAATTTCGGCGCCTATTCGCCGTGGCCAGACACCGCCGCAACCCCGCTGCCAGCCGCCGCCGAACCTGCGTACTCCGGGCGGCCCACGCGCGGCCAATCCGTTCTCGGCGGCGCCGTTGCGGCCCTTGCCATCGCGTCCATCGCCGGGATTTCATCGCTCGAACCGGCCAAGCCCATGCCCCGCTTTGCCGCAGCACCAACAGCAACCGCACCGGCAACGCCCACTGAAAACCGCGAAGCCGCGGCGCTGAAGGAAACGCTCGCACGCGAAACCCATGCCCGCCAGGAGGCCGCGCGCACCGCCGCCGCCATCCGCGAGGAACTGTCTCGCGAGAAGGCGCAACGGCTCGCCGCCGAAACCGCACGCCGCGAGTTGGAGCGCAAGCTGGCCGCGACGCCGGCTCTAGCCGCACCCACGGCGACGGTTGCCGCCTCACCGCCACAGGACGCGCCCGCGACCGCAAAACCCGCCGATTCCACACCGACCGCAACGGCGGCAGCGCCACCGCTACCCACCGCTGAGCCGCCCGCAACCACCGGCTCGCTCGGCACGCAAACCCGCGACGCCGCCCTGCAGCCGACCGCCGAAGAACCCCAACTGCCAGTTTCCGTGGGCCCTCCGGCACTCCAGGAAAAGCCCGCCAGCACAACCGCCGCGACCGCTCCGGCCAAAGCGAAGCCCAAGGCCGCCAAGCCCCGCACGCAGGCCCAGAAGAAATCGAAGCCGTCGCCCAAGAAGAGCTCCGGCGACGACCCGTTCTTTATGTACGACTGATCCGGCGGCAGCCGGGACTGTCTACAGCCCCGGCAACCAATGTTTATTCTGCCGCGTGCTGATGCGCTGCTTGCACGTGATCGGCCAACCGGCCGGGCAATTCCGCAAGATGATCGAAGCGCGTCCGGTATGTGCCGACGCCCGACGTCGCCGACCGCAACTCGACGATCAAGTCATCCATCTCGGATGCCGGCAAATGCGCCGCCACCACATCCCAGCCGGGCCAACCCTCCCGCGTATCAAAGCCGAGGATCTGTCCGCGCCGCGATGAGATGATCGCATTGACGCGCGCGGTCGCCTCCGAAGGCACCGCGATCTCCACCCAGTTCACCGGTTCAAGCAGAACCGGCTGACACTGCGGCATACCTTCGCTCATGGCGAGCCGTCCCGCTTGCCGGAACGCCATGTCGGAACTGTCGACCGTGTGATACGAGCCGTCCGTCAGCGTCACCGCCACATCGACCACTGGAAACCCGAGCGGTCCTGACTTCAGGTAATCCTCCACGCCGATCTCCACCGAGGGGATGAACTGCCGGGGAACCACGCCACCGGTGATCGTCTCGTCGAAACGGAACCCGGACCCGCGCGGCAGCGGCGCGATCCGGATCACCACATCGCCGAACTGGCCATGTCCGCCCGATTGCTTCTTGTGCCGCCCGCGCACCTCGATCGATGTGCGAATAGTCTCCTTATACGGCACTTGCGCTTTCAGCCGCTCCACCGCAATCCCGTGCTTGCGCTGCAGCCGTTCGAATGCGACCCGCAGGTGCATCTCACCCTGCCCTTTGAGCAGCGTCTGGTGCGTGTCCTGCGTGTGCTCGACCGTCAACGACGGATCCTCATCGATCAACTTCGCCAGCGCCGATGACAGCTTCACCTCGTCCTTGCGGTCTTTCAGTCCGATCGCGGCCGTCAACACGGGTTCAGGCGCTGCCGGCGCATCGACCCACGCCCCAGGCGCCTTGTCCGTACTGACCGTCTCGCCGGCCTTGACCCCATCGAGACGTCCGAGTGCCACCGTATCGCCGGCCCGCGCAGCCCCGCGCTTCACCGGCTCCTCGCCGCGCAGCGTGAACACGCCGGCCACGCGCTCGCTCGACCCGCCCGCCGCCGTCACCGTCGCCCCGTCCGGCAGATCGCCCGTGAGAACGCGCACCACCGAAAGCTTGCCGCCGTGACCCGTATGATAGTTCTTCATCACATAGGCCGCGCTGCGCGCCGTCGCGACGCCGAGCCGCTTCGCCGTATCGGCGACAAACGGCGCCTCGTGGCGCAGCGCCTTCAACAGCCTGAGAATGCCGTTGCCGTTCTCTGCGCTGCCAATCAACACCGGGCAGATCAGCCCCTGCCGCAGTTCCATCGCCAGATCATTGAAGACATGATCGTTGGGCGGCTGCAGATCCGACAGCAGCTGCTCCATCAGCGCGTCGTCATAGTCGGCCAGCTGCTCCAGCATATGGAACCGCGCATCCTTCTCGCGCGCAGCCACGCTCTCGGGCAACGCCACGATCTCACTCGGCGCATGCTCGCGGTAAACGTACGCCCGCTCCGAAGCCAGATCGACAAATCCGGTCGCGACGCCGTTCTCCCAAATCGGAATTTGGCGCAGCACGAGCGGCTTGGCGGACGCCGGCTGCATCATCGGAATAATGTCGCGCACGGGCGTCGCGAAGCTGTCGATTTTGTTCAAGAACAGGAAATGCGGAATCCCCCGGTCCTCGAGCGATTTTAAAATGACCTGTAAAGCCGGCACCCGCTTGGGATCGGGCTCCGTGACCACGATGGCGGCATCGACACCTGCAAGCGCCAGCGCACCCTCATGCTGGAACTCGACCGAACCCGGGCAGTCGATAAATGTAAACGCGTCCCCTAGAAAGGTAACATCCGCCACATTGAGCGAAACGCTCATGCCATGAGCGCGCGCCTCGGCCGAGGCGTCGCCGACCGTGTTCTTTTCCCCCACCGAACCTTGCCGTGTGAGACCGCCCGTCCGGGCGAGGATGGCTTCGAGCAGCGTCGTCTTGCCGGAGAGAAACGGGCCGACCAGTGCAATACAGCGGCTGCTGCGGCCCGATGCGTGGCCCCCGGACGGGCCGTCGGATGTCCCCATGGTGTCCTCCTTCGCCGCTTTGGTGATCCAGCTGGACCGGTGGCGGCATGCAAGGCGCGGCTGAGGGCGCTGTCGCGCGTCCCCGCGCCTCGGTGAAGGAGCGCGACGGACACCATCGTCGCGCCGCAGCGGTCCGCTGACAAGAGCCTGTCACACAAATGTGCGCAGCCTCTCTCAAGGACCGCTGCCCCGGCATGGCGTCATCCGTAATGCGCCGCAGCGTAATCCCCTAAGGCGCGATGAATTTGCATTGCATCGCAAGACAAAACCCCGGTTTTTGCCGGTTAAAATATTGCATTGCGAGACCACTTTGACCATTTGCAATCAATTGGAAACAAATGGCGGTGTTTAATCTTGACGTGCGGTGCCATCGCATCAACACTTCGCTTGTGAGCCTTGATGTCGAAGTCGTTTCTCCCTCGATTGGCACGTCGTGGATCGGAAGCGAACCAAGTCCCGCCCTCGTGCGTTCAAGCGGGACAGACGGTGTCTAGAGGACGTGTATCGCGTAGCGGGCCAGGACGTGTCATGCCAGGACTTGTCACAACGGACGACCAATTGATGATGGCGGCGCGGGCCGCCGGTTACTCCATGATCCCCCCGCAGGATGCCTCCGAAACGGAGCCCGAGACGGTCGCTGTGGTCGTGGAGACCACGCCGTCCGAAGCAGCATCCGCGTATCTTGCGAAAGTTCGCGCGTGGCTTCCCGCCACCCCGGCTCTCAGCACGTGGTTGAACACCCGCGCTCCGGCCTGATCGCGCCTAAGTAAAACGACGGACATGACGGCGGCCGCCCGCGCATTCAGCGCCGCCCGTTTTCCTCCTAAATTGATCTGTTAAAGATCCGGTCACGGCTGCGGTCCGTTCACCTCAAGCGGGTGTACTGTTCATCGCACCTGCACCGGCAGCCCTCTTGACCGGGTACGACCGGCACAGGATCAATCTCGACCTCATCTCAAGGTCCAGGAGAACACCGCCCATGCTTCGCGCCGCCCTCCTCGCAGCCTCGCTGCTCGCTGTTCCCACGCTCGCCCTCGCTCAAAACGCCGACGTTATCAAAGAGCGCAAAGCAAACTTCAAGGCGATGGCCGACGCCGCCAAACCAACCGGCGCCATGATGAAGGGCGAAGCCGACTTCGACCTTGCAGCCGTCAAGAATGCCATCAAGGTTTTTCAGGAAAAGGCAGCTCTCCAGGGCAAGCTCTTCCCCGACAACAGCAAGGAAGGCGAAAAGACCGAAGCCCTGCCCGCCATCTGGGAGAACAAGGCCGACTTCGAGGAGCGCTTCGTTAAGCTCGCCGAAGCCGCCAAGGCCGCCGACGCCTCCATCACCGACGAGGACACGTTCGGCGCCGAATGGCCCAAGGTGATGGGCAACTGCGGCAGCTGCCACAAGAAGTACCGCAAGCCGAAGGACTAAGGCCCGCCCATAGCGCGGAGCGGCAATGTTTGATCCGGCCACCACAAGTCCAAAGGTCCCCGCCTGGGACCTGCCGACGAGGGTCTTTCATTGGACCCTCGTCCTCCTCATCGCGTCCGCGTGGGCGACCTTCGAATTCTCCGAAGACCTCGATGACCCTCGCCTTGTCTTTCATCGCTGGAACGGCTTGGCGCTCCTCACGCTAATTGTCTGGCGCATCTTGTGGGGCTTTGCCGGTCCGCCGAACGTGCGCTTCACATCCTTCGTGCGCGGACCCACGGCGGCACTTCAATATGCCCGCGACCTCGCCACCGGCACACCGCGCCACTTCCTCGGCCACAACCCGGCGGGCGGCCTCGTGGTCGTCGTCTTGATCGGCCTGGTCGCGACCATTGGCACGCTCGGCCTCTTCGCCCTCGAACATAACGACAATGCCACCGGCCCGCTCTACAAATACGCCGGCGAAGCCTGGGCCAAAGTTTTCACGAGCTGGCACCGCTTTCTTTTCGAGCCCGTGCTGTTGATCGTCATCGCCATCCACATCGCCGCCAACATTCTCTACGGCGTTGTGAAAAAGGAACCACTCATCCCAGCGATGATCACCGGCCAGAAACCCGCCGCCGCCTATGAAGATGCAAAAGACGGGATAACGATCGCACATCCCGTACGCCGAGCACTGGCACTCCTGGCCATATCTGCGGTGATGGTGTTTGGCGGAATTCTCGCGCTCGGTGGAAAGCTGCCGTGAAGGCGAAGCCTCCACAATCCGAATACCCCATATTTTAAAGGGGCAATACGGTAGAATAAATAATCAAAACGAGTTGATTTCTATCAACCCGCCATAGACGAAAGTCTCGCTAGATAAATCCCACGTGCCGTGCGTCCCACCCCCCATCCAAAACCACGGCACGAGATTCAGCCGTCTTCCCCCCCTGACGGCTGACAACAAAAGAGCCTCCCCGACCTTCACCGGTTTGGGAGGCTCTTCCATATCTGGATTAGCGCAAATTCCCGCAGAACCGCTGGATGCGCTTGCACGCTTCCGTCAAGTTCTCCGTCGACGCCGCATATGAAATGCGAAACGCCGGACTGCCGGCAAACGCCGCGCCGTGCACCACCGCAACGCCCTCCTCTTCCAAGAGCGCCGTTACGAAATCCTCGTCCGTCTTGATCATCACGCCCTTCGGCGTCGTCTTGCCGATGGTGCCCGCGCACGACGGATAAACGTAGAACGCGCCTTCCGGCTTCGGACACGTGATGCCCTTCGCCTGGTTGAGCATCGACACCACAAGATCGCGCCGCTCGACGAACTTCGCGTTGTTCACCGCGATAAAATCCTGCGGACCATTGAGCGCTTCCACCGCCGCCCATTGCGTGATGGACGATGGGTTCGACGTCGACTGGCTCTGCAGCTTGCACATCGCCTTGATCAACGGCTCCGGCCCCGCCGCATAGCCGAGACGCCAGCCCGTCATGCAATAGGCCTTTGACAGCCCATTCATGGTCAGCGTGCGATCGTAAAGCCGGGGTTCCACCTGCGCCGGCGTGAAAAACTTCAAGCCGTCGTACAGCAGGTGCTCGTACATATCGTCGGTCAGCACCCACACATGCGCGTTTTTTGGCTGCATGAGCACGTCGGTCAGCTTCTTAAGATCCTTGGCAGAATACGCAGCCCCCGTGGGATTCGATGGCGCATTGAACACGAACCACTTCGTCTTCGGCGTAATGGCCTGATCGAGCACCTCGGGCCGCAACCGGTATCCGTCGGCAGCCGTCGTCTCCGCGAACACCGGCGTGCCCCCGCCGAGCAGCACAATGTCGGCATACGACACCCAACACGGCGCCGGCATGATCACTTCATCGCCCGGGTTCAGCGTCGCCAGCAGCGCATTATAGAGAACCTGCTTGCCACCCGTGCCCACCGACACCTGCGACGGCTTATAGTCGAGCCCATTGTCCCGCTTGAACTTGGCGCAGATCGCAGCCTTCAGTTCCGGGATGCCGTCCACGTCCGTGTACTTGGTCTTACCCTCGTCCAATGCCTTCTTGGCCGCGTCTTTGATGTTCTGCGGCGTGTCGAAGTCGGGCTCGCCGGCCGACAGCGAAATGATGTCCCGGCCCTGCGCCTTCAACTGCCGCGCCTTCGTCGAGACGGCAATCGTGGCGGAGGGCTGAATACGGTTGAGGCTGTCGGCGAAAAAGCCCATGGCTGCTGTCTTTCTGTGATGAAGTTGGGTACGCAACGCACCCTTTTCGAGCGGCGCGGAAGCTACGCCGCAGTGCAGCAATCCGCAAGCCGCCCTTTCGTCGGGTCAGAGATGCCGCAGACGCGGACCGGCGGCAGTGCGGGCGATGCCGCGCGTCTCGAACGCAACACCCTGAGCCCAATCAAAAATTGCCCGGACATGGCCATATTCCCGGCCCATCCACGCCACTTCACGGGTTGGTAATGGTCCTTAAGCAAAGGTTGCGCAATTGAGTCGATTGACGTGCTTTAGGAGGGTTATGACATGACAGAATCATTCCGCATCGACGGACGCCGCTTCGCGATTGACGTTGCTGCCGGGCTCGCGCTGTTTTCCCTCGCCATTCTCCTCGTGGTCGGAGGATCATCGTCCGCTGGCGCCATGGAAGCCGCCGTCCTGACGCTCGCTGAAACCCGCTGGCTGCCTTTGGCCTTGATCGCGGCCATGTTTTCGCTGTTTATGGCGTTCAATCTCGCCTTGTACCGGCACGTCCGCCGCGTCTATGCCGTTGCCACACCGCGCCGCCGCCGATCCACCTCCGGCTACGGAGCGTAACAAAGCTGTAAGTTTCCCGGACGCCCGGCCATCAACCGGGGTAAACATTCGGGTATCAAGCCGGGTAACGGCAAGTCCGGCAACAGGAAGGGTGACGTCATGGTTGGCCAACCGTCTGATATGTCCCGCCGCAAAGCTCGGTCAGGCGCCTATGCCGTGGCGCTTGCACCTGTTTGTGTCTTGGCCGCTACCGTCGCGCTTCTGAACCCAGGTGCCCAACTGGAACGCGGTTTGGCCATCGCCGCTGCCGGTGAAGCCCGCCTGATGGCTGAAGCCGTCCAACCGAACCGCCCGGCAACCACCATCGCAAGCCGCGCCGCCGAGGAAGGCACGGAAGCCTTCTGGCTCACGCGCGCCCCCGTCGCCGAAAATGTAGCCCGCGTCACTTGGAAGGCACCCGTCGCCGCCGGCGACCGCGTCGTCGTCAACTTCGGCGCCTATAACCGCGAAATCCTAGATGTCGTCTCGGTCGAACCGGACGATGCGGCCACCACCCACATCGACACCAGCGCCGGTAAATCGGCCCGCTACGTCGTCACCGGCCGCCGTTTGTCAGACCCGGATGCCGCGCCGGTCCGCCTGACCATCGACCAGCAAGGCCGCGGCCTCACCATGGTCTCCGGTGAGCCAGACCGAGCGCTCTGAGCCACACCTCCAGCACCGTTGCTGTCCTGGGATTGCGCAAGCGCTGCCTGACCCCCTATTGTCCGCCGTGAGGCCGGGTTCAAATCCTTAAGCGCCGCCTCGCCGACCGGGGGACTTCGTCGATGCGTCTTAATCCGCCGACCGTGATCATCTTCATGATCTCGTTGCTGCTCGCTGTGCTGGCGATCATGACCAAGCTACAGTTCGTCCCGATCCCGCGCCACCTGCCGCACCAGGAATTCTGGCTCGCCATCACAGCCTATTTCACCCTGATGGTCGGCAACGTCGTCAAAGGGCTCTAGCCGGTTCAACGGGGCCAGAGGCTCACCACGGTATCGCGCGCTGATCGCGGAAAAACCCGCCCGTGGGCCCGTTCTCCGGCAGCGTCGCCAGCCAGACCGGCGTCTCAGCCCCAATCTCCACCGGCCGCTCTGCCTCCGCCCCGCCCATGTCGGTGCGCACCCACCCCGGGCAAACGGCGTTGACTTTGATGTTGGTGCTCGACAATTCCGCCGCCGTGATCCGCGTCAGCGCATTGAGCGCCGTCTTGGACATCCGGTACGCGGGAAACCCGCTGCGCATGTCCGACAGCTGCCCAGCCCCCGACGACAGATTGACGATCCGGCCGTAGTTATGCCGTTGCATCACCGGCACCACCGCCTGCGTCAGTAGCAATGGTCCCAGCACGTTGGTCTCGAACGTCTGCCGCGCCGTATCGGGGTCCAACTCGAACAGACTGGATTTAAATCCGCCCGGTCCATCGATAAGGATCGCCGCATTGTTCACGAGCACATCGATCCGCCCATGCCGCAGGTCCACATCGTCGACGGCGGCCGAGATCGAAGCACTATCCGCAATGTCGAGCCGGACGCAGTCGACGAGATAGCCTTCTGAAGCGATCGTCTGTGCCGCCGCACGGCCCTTCTCAAGGTCACGCGCGCCGAGCACCACCGCAACGCCCTTGCGCGCCAACTGCCGCGCAATCTCAAGTCCTATGCCGCGGTTGGCGCCCGATATGAGCGCCACGCGTTTCACGGTCATGATGTCCCGGTCTTTCTCTGCAGCCCGTCGCAACGCCGCCGACAATAGCGCGGCGTCTCCTGCAGGGCGAAGCAATCATCCGCGCAATGTCCCTTTATTGCTATGCAACAAACATTGCCCAAAGGACCAACAGGCTCATCCGCCGCACCCAAAACATCAGCCTTTGAGAAACCGCCCCAACGTGTCGCGGAGCCGAGCCCGATCTCTCGTCTCGCAGTCCCAAATCACCAGCACTCGCCATCCCCGCGCCCGAAGCGCCCGCAGATGCCGCTCATCCCTCTCCCGATTGGCGAGGAGCTTTGGTGTCCAGTATGTCGTGTTCGACTTCGGTAGCCGGGAGTCGGAGCATCTAGCTTTGGGATGCGGAGCAGACAGCGGCAGTATTGAACTACTCCTAATTTTCGATGGCTAGTTCTATCCTGACCGACTTCGGCGGGTACATTGCATTTGGCTCGCCATTTTCCTCCTCCCTCTTTTCAACGTCCCAGAGCGAAATCGCCGCCGCTGCTAGCTCAATAAAATGAAGCCCGTTGCGATCGCAGTAATGCCCAATGTTCGCTATCAAATCCCCCACTGCTTCCTTCTTTTCTTCCTTTGGGTCCAACCCTGTCATCCTAGAGAATTGACGCAAGACGCTGCCTGCCCACTCTGCGCGATCATCGTTATCCACCATGTCGTCCCCCATGTGCTATGCGCTGACAACGGCCGTTGCCTGACTGCAAGCTTGGGATAGAATGTTCCTGACCATTTGCCGGCTGGGGATCGAGAGTTGCCGGCAGAAAAATTTTCGGGAGCACCTGTGAAGGCAGTCTTTCAGACCAAGATCAGCCCCGCTTACGACGATATTCCCGAGAACTTCTATCACTTCCCTCGGACATATCTCCGTCAGGTGCGAGAGGCTGTGGGAGACTGGATAGTCTATTACGAGCCACGACGCGCTACGGCGGATGCACTTAGCCGAGGCGGACGGCAGGCTTATTTCGCAATGGCTCGGGTTGTTAGCCTACGCGAAGACATCGCCCGACCCGATCACTTTTATGCGGACGTTACGGATTACCTAGATTTTGACAATGCCGTTCCATTTAAACAAGGGGACTTCTTCTACGAAGCTGCCATGAAAGGCGCTGATGGTCGGACGAACTCAGGTTCGGCGCAACGGGCTGTCCGCAACATGCCGGACGATGAGTTCGACAACATTGTGCGTGCAGGATTTGCAAAGGACTTGAGCAAGCCAGTCACGTGGGATCGCGACCGCCCGTACGGCTTTGCTGAGGAACAGATGCCATTCGGTGCTGAACGCCCGCTGGTCGAAACAACAATCACTCGACCGTTTCGAGATGCTGCGTTCGCAAGACAGGTGCAGGCGACGTATGACCGTCGATGCGCCATGACAGGCCTTCGAATCATAAACGGCGGTGGGCGACCGGAGGCTCAAGCTGCTCACATAAAGCCTGTGGCCGCTCACGGTCCCGATTCTATTCGAAACGGCCTTGCGCTCTCATCTACGTTCCACTGGATGTTTGATAGGGGCCTATTGTCGATCGACGACGACTTCAAAATTCTGACGGTGAAAAATTCAGTCCCTCCCGAAGTCGGCCGTCTCCTCAACCCATCCGGGCTTCTGGCCGTCCCGGAGGATGAACGTTTTCAGCCCCACCGCGAATTTCTACGTTACCACCGCGACAACATCTTCAAGGGCTGAACGGGGTCTCAGTTGATCCCTAAGCCCTGATCCCCCATATTCCCGCCATGCCCCGACCACCCAAATCAGACCTCCCGAAAGCCCGTCCCTCGCGGGGGCGTTCGGGCAAGCCTGCCGCGCCGCCGGTTGAAACGGCGGCGGGAACGCCGGGCTTTGGCGAGTCGATGCAGTCGTCCTACATTCCCGGAACGTCGGCGCTGCCAGCTCTCCGCACCTCCGGCCCGCTCCCACCCCGCGCGGGCGACGGCTCCATCTCGGACGCTTTGAACGCGCTCCTCGCCAAGCCCGCCGAGCGCAGCGACCGCGCCAAGGAAATCCTCGCCCGCCAGCCCATGCTGGCCTCGCACCCCATTGTCACCGGTGCCGCGCGCGAATTCATCCCCCACCGCCCCGCGCGGCCTGAGAAGAGCGAAGGCGGCATCCGCTTCGAGATCGTCTCCGAATACGAACCCAAGGGCGACCAGCCCACCGCCATCGCTGAACTGGTCGAAGGCATCAACAAACTCGAGCACGACCAGGTGCTGCTCGGCGTCACCGGCTCGGGCAAGACGTTCACCATGGCGCAGGTCATCGCCGCCACCCAGCGCCCCGCGCTGATCCTCGCGCCGAACAAGACGCTCGCCGCCCAGCTCTACGGCGAATTCAAAAGCTTCTTCCCCAACAACGCGGTCGAGTATTTCGTCTCGTACTACGATTATTACCAGCCCGAAGCCTACGTCCCGCGCACCGACACCTACATCGAGAAGGAATCCTCGATCAACGAACAGATCGACCGCATGCGCCACGCCGCGACGCGCTCGCTGCTCGAACGCGACGACGTGATCATCGTCGCCTCCGTCTCCTGCATCTACGGTATCGGCTCGGTCGAAACCTACACCGCCATGACGTTTGCCGTAAAAGTCGGCGACCGCCTCTCGCGCGACCAACTCCTCGCCGACCTCGTCGCCCTCCACTATCGCCGCAACGACGCCGCCTTCACCCGCGGCACCTTCCGCGCCCGCGGCGACACCGTCGAAGTCTTCCCCGCGCACTACGAAGACCGCGCGTGGCGCATCTCGCTGTTCGGCGACGAAGTGGAATCCATCGTCGAATTCGATCCCCTCACCGGCCAGAAGACCGATGAACTGGCCCTCGTGAAGGTCTATTCGAATTCGCACTACGTCACGCCCAAGCCGACGCTTCAGCAGGCCATCAAGAACATCAAATCCGAACTGAAGCAGCGCCTCGACGAACTCTACGCCGTCGGCAAACTCCTCGAAGCCCAGCGCCTCGATCAGCGCACCACCTTCGACATGGAGATGATGGAGGCCACGGGCTCCTGCGCCGGCATCGAAAATTATTCGCGCTACCTCACCGGCCGCGCCCCCGGCGAGCCGCCGCCCACGCTGTTCGAATACCTGCCCGATAACGCCCTCGTCTTCGCCGACGAAAGCCACGTCACCATTCCACAGATCGGCGGCATGTTCCGCGGCGACTACCGCCGCAAGGCGACGCTGGCCGAATACGGCTTCCGCCTCCCCTCCTGCATGGACAACCGCCCGCTCCGCTTCGAGGAGTGGAACGCCATGCGCCCGCAATCGATCTACGTTTCCGCCACGCCGCAGGACTGGGAGCTGGAACAAACCGGCGGCACCTTCTCCGAGCAGGTCATCCGCCCCACGGGTCTCATCGATCCCGAGGTCGAAATTCGCCCTGCCAAGAACCAGGTCGACGATCTCCTCGCCGAAGTCCGCGAGGTCACCAAGAAGGGCCACCGTGTCCTCGTCACCGTGCTCACCAAACGCATGGCTGAAGACCTCACCGAATATATGCACGAGACCGGCATCCGCGTCCGCTACATGCATTCCGACATCGAAACGCTGGAGCGCATCGAAATCATCCGCGACCTCCGCCTCGGCGCCTTCGACGTCCTCATCGGCATCAACCTGCTGCGCGAAGGTCTCGACATTCCCGAATGCGGCATGGTCGCCATCCTCGACGCCGATAAGGAAGGCTTCCTGCGCTCCGAGACCTCTCTCATCCAGACCATCGGCCGCGCCGCCCGCAACGTCGACGGCCGCGTCATCCTTTACGCCGATAAAATGACCGGCTCCATGGATCGCGCCATCGCCGAAACCAACCGCCGCCGGGAAAAGCAGCGCGCCTATAACCTCGAACACGGCATCACGCCGGAAAGCATCAAGCGCAACATCCACGACGTGATGTCGAGCGTCTACGAGCAGGACCACGTCACCGTCGACGCCGGCCTCGCCGATCAGCCCCTCGTCGGCCACAACCTCGCAAAGACCATCGAGGACATGGAACGGCGCATGCGCGAAGCCGCAGCCGATCTCGAATTCGAAACGGCCGCGCGCCTACGCGACGAGGTCAAACGCCTGCGCGAAACCGAACTGGCCATCGCCGACGATCCCTTGACGCGCCAGTCCACCATCGACGACCGCACCGGCGGCTACCAAGGCGAAAAGAAATACGGCGCCGCCGCCAACGAACCCCCACGCCCACGCGTCAGCAAGCCCTCCCTCGATAATATGGGTCCGGGAACGGATCGCCCCGTCCCCCGCCGCGAAGCGGCCAGCGGCCAAGCGGCCGCCGCGGCAAGCCGCGCCCCCGCGGAGCCGTCCGGCGGCGCCAGCCGCCGATCAGACGGCGTGAGCGATCAAAGTGGTAACATGGGCCCCGGCACAGATCGCCCCGTCCCGGCGCGCAAACCAGAGGTCGATCCTCGATCAAAAGCCGGCGCATTCGGCGAACGCATCGCAGGCCCCCACAAACCCACCCTCGACGAAATGGGCCCGCACGCATCCCTGCCTGTGAAGTCCGGACCGGTTCCGCAGAAGCCGCCGCTCCCCACCCGCACCATCGAAATCGAAGACGCGACCGAAACCAAATCCCGCCGCGGCCGCCAAAAGAAAACCGGCCGCCCGGGGCGGTAGGCTCAACCGTGCGCCGCCCCAAACAGGTCGTCGCGATGGCCGAGCTTCAAAATCACCGTCGGGCGTTTGTCGTCATTGTCGGTGATCACATAGACCATCCCGTCCGCCGCGATGGCCAACCCCTCGATCTCCGCTTCCACCTTGCGCCCGTCATCCATAAACACGGGCACAAGATCGGCGGCGACCTGCTTGCGCAAAACTGGCAACGCATCTCCCTGCGCACTGCCGGCGACACCCGCCAAATCCACCGTCGTGATCAACTTGATCGCCCGCTTTCCACCCTTGCGATCGCGCTCGATGAGGGCAAAGCGCTCTTTACCCAGATGCATGATGTCGCTCAATCCACAGAACTTGCCGTCGCGTGTCTGTTGGAGCGGATAACCGTAAAACCGCCACGCGCCCGTCGCGGGATCGACAGCCGCAAGACGCGTGACGCCATCCGGATCGCTGGCAAGCCCAGCTTGAAAGCAGACGTAAAGCGTAACCTGCCCATCGGACTTGGCAACACACGACACGCCCTCGAAACCCGAATCCCGCATGCCGTTGGCGATCTCTCCCGGCAGATCGAGCCTGCGCAGCACGCGCCCGCCGGCATCGACTTCGAAGAGAAAATTGGGCGGCGTGTTGCCGGCCTTGCCCTCCGAAGCCATCCAGAACCCACCGCCGGGCGCAACCGCCGATCCTTCAACATCCAAGACCGGCAACCCGGCCGTCTCCACGACCGTCTGATCCGCGACCCATGCCCGATCTCCCGACACCTCGATCGCGAGGATCCGCAGCGGCGGCGAGTCACCATCCGGCACCGCATAAAGCCGCGATGGATCGCTCGGATGTGCGGACAGCGACGACAGCGTTCCCCATGGGGTTCCGCTTCCCGCTTCGAGTTCCATCACCGCCGCGCCCGGTAATGAAGGCTGCGACACACCAAAAGCTTTTCGCAACGCTCCGACCAATGTTTCAAACATGACCAATCCTCGATCAAACCCGCCGGTCGCACCCCACCAGCCCAGCCAGCACCCTATACGCAATATAGGACGGCCCTATCGAAAACGCCCTCAGCTTGGACCGCCTACCAACACCACAACATTACCAACCTTGCGCCCCGTATCGACGCGCGCGTGCGCATCCGCGATCCGCTCAAGCGGGAAGCAGCGATCTATCACCGGCCGGAACGCGCCCAACTCATAAATACGCTTCAGCTCAGCCAAATCCTCACATCGTTCCGGCGCCGTCCCACCCGTGATTATCAATCCACTGAGACGAGACTGTACCGGCGCCTTCAGCAACGCACCCAATCCTCCCGCGATCAGAAGCAACCGGCCATGCGGCCTCAGAACCGGGCGGCATTGAGGAAACGAAAGGGAACCAACCGTATCGAGAATGACATCCCAGGCTTCCCCGCGTGCCGCGAAATTCTCCGCTCGGTAATCAATGACAGCATCCGCACCGAGCGATCGAACAAGATCGCCGTTCGCAGCCGAACATAGGCCCGTGACATGCGCCCCGAAATGCCGGGCCAACTGCACGGCAGCGGAACCGACCGACCCGGAAGCGCCATTGATCAGCACCCTCTCGCCACCTTTCACCTTTGCGACATCGCGCAAGAAATAGAGCGCAGTCGTGCCGCCAAACGACAGCACGGCGGCCTCCTCGAACGACACTCCCGCCGGCATCAATTGGATGGGTGCCGTCTCGCGCATCACCTTGAACTCGGCATGACAGCCCATGCCAATCCCGCTGAAGGCAAAAACCCGGTCCCCCGGTTTGAAGCGCGACACCGCCTGGCCCACCGCCTCCACAACGCCCGCCACTTCCATCCCAAGGATCGGCTGACGCGGTCTCGTAATCCCGAGAAACGTCCGCGCCAAAACTCCGAAACCGGGCGGAAAATTGGCTCCGCGAATACGCGCATCGCCAGATGAGACCGACGTGGCAACAACCCGGATCAGCACGTCGTCCGGCCCGGCAGTCGCCATCGGGACATGTCGAACCTCCACCACATCGGGTGGCCCATAGCCTCGGCAAACCGCCGCTCTCATTGTCCCAACCACAGGCCTCTCCTTGAATGTGCGCTGCGTCTGCAGCATCAACCCGGCTGCAAAAAGGCACGGACCGCACAGCGGCCCCGCCCGCCCCAATTTCGCGCCAACTGGTTTGCAGGATAGTCAGCGCAACGCATCAAGGTCGTCTTGCGTTGACAGAGTGGCTGCCACCGTCTCCATGGTGGGTAGCGATATCAATCTCAAATTGGAGTGTTCACCGATGAACAAATCCGTATCCCTAGCAGCCCTCGCCCTCGCTGCCGGCATGCTGATCAGCGCCTCGGCTGCCCAGGCCGCTCCGGTGTCGGCACCGCAGTCAGGCATCGTCGCCGGCAAATCCCTCCTTGAACCCGCCCGTTACGGCAATCGCTGCCGCGCCTGGCGCCGCACATGTGCCTACCGCTGGGGCTGGGGTAGCTGGCGTTTCCGCCGCTGCATGCGCAATCACGGCTGCTGGTAAGTCGAATTGCGGCCGTCTTAACCGGCGTTAACCGGCCGTTGGCCCACTTCGTGCTCTGGTAGGGCAGACCCTCTCGCCCCGCCAGAGCACGCTCATGATCCCATCCCGACGCTCCCTGCTAACCGGCGCCCTCGGTGCCGCCGCCGCGACCGCCTCTGTCGTCGCGGCCAACGCCGGCCCGCGCAAAGACGCCGCCGGTTACACAGCTGGCGCGCACGCCCTCCTCCCCGAAACCGGCAGCGACGACACCGCCCGCCTGCAATCCGAGATCGACCGCGCAGCCAGCGAGGGCCGCCCCGTCCTGCTCCCCGCCGGCACGCTCCGCACCGGCCCGCTCACGCTGCATCCCGGCACCGCCCTCATAGGCGCCCACGGCCTCACGACACTGGAATTCATCGGCGGCGCAGCCCTCATCACCGCAACCTCCGCCGAAAACCTGCGCATCGAAAACCTCGTCCTCGATGGCGCCAGCCGCGCACTTGATGCGGACGACGACGACGCCCTCATCCGCCTCACCGATTGCGCGAACGTCAAAATCGCCAACGTCACCGTCCGCCGCGCGCTGGCCAACGGCATCTCGCTGACGCGCTGCTCCGGCCGCGTCGAAGATTGCACGATCTCAAACGTGCTCCTCGCCGCCATCCGCAGCCTCGACGCCACCGGCCTCGAAATCGCGCACAACGCCATCACCACCTGCCGCAACAACGGCATTCAGGTCTGGCGCTCCGAGCCCGGCGAAGACGGCACCCTCGTCTCAGCCAACCGCATCGCGCACATTGAATCGAAGGGCGGCGGCACCGGCCAGAACGGTAACGGCGTTAACGTGTTCCGTGCCGGAAACGTCATCGTCTCCGGCAACCGCATCACCGATTGCGCCTACTCCGCCGTGCGCGGCAACGCCGCCTCCAATATCCAGATCCTTGCCAACAATGCCCAGCGCATCGGCGAAGTCGCCCTCTACGCCGAATTCGGTTTCGAAGGCGCGATTATCGCCAACAACCTTGTCGATGGCGCTGCGACCGGCATTTCCGTCACCAACTTCAACGACGGCGGCCGCCTTGCGGTCGTCGAAGGCAACCTGATCCGCAACCTCCACCGCCGCGAGCACGAACCCGTCGACAAGCGCGGCGAGGGCATCTCAGTCGAAGCCGACACGCTCGTCTCCGGCAACGTGATTGAAAACGCACCCACCTGCGGGATCATGGTCGGCTGGGGCCGCTACATGCGCAACGTGCTGGTCACGCAAAACCTGATCCGCGACACCGCCACCGGAATCCTCATTTCATCCGACGACAAAGCCGGCGCCTGTCTCGTCTCAGCCAACATGATCACGGGCGCAAAAGGCGGCGCCATCCGCGCCATGACCAACGGCCAAGCCCAAGGCCCCGATCTCGCGACCGAGACCACGCAACCCGGCGCCCGCATCTCGATCTCCGCCAACCTCGTCAGCTAGGCCGATGCAGGCGCATCCCCCTTTCCCCATCGCCTTCGATGGGGAGAGGGTTGGGGTGAGGGGCAGCCGCTTGTGAAGTCGGCGCGACGATTGGCATCGCAAATCGCTTCGGCACTTAGAGATGTGATGAGCGCGTCGCGGGCATGCTGCCCCTCACCCTGACCCTCTCCCCGCACGCGGGGAGAGGGGATGAGAGCTGCATTCTCGCTGCAATCACCCCGGCGGCGTCGCCGCGATCACTTTCAACAGAGCGCTGTCTTTTGCGATCTGCGCGATATCCTGACACTGCGCTTTCGTCGCCGCCGTACACTCTATCGTCACGGTGTAGGGCACGCCGAATTTCACCACCGTATATTCGGCGATCGAGCCTTCCATGCCCTGCTCGTCGTTCTCATCAAATACCGACACCTCGGGCCCAGCTGTCGGCGCAGCCCCCGGCCCCGTCGTCTGATAAACCGGATAATCAGCGCCGAACGAATGCTGCACGCGCAGATCGGCCGCCACGCTGACAGTCACATCGCCGTATGTGTCGACAATCTGATACCAGACCGGATTGGTCTCATCCGTGTGCACGTCGCGCGTACCCAGCGGCTGCGGCCCAAGCCCTGGAAAAGAATTCTGCACCAAACCCGGCGCCCCTTCGAACCCGAGCACGGGAAGTTTCACCTTGTCGAGACGCGAAGGTGCTTCCGGCGCAGCCCCCCTCGCCGCGGCTTCCGACTTCGCCGCCGCAAAGTTTTTCAACTCCGCATTCGACCAGTCGACGCTGAGCAGCTGTTCGGCCGACACCTGTCCAACCGGCATCAGCAGCAGGGCCAAGATCGCAGTGACCCCTACGGTTCGAACCTGACGCACAACCCACCCCATCATTGTCATGCCCACACCTTAGCGCCCCGCCCCACGCCCCATCAAGCCGCGCGCACGCCCGGAGTGTGTCGGATATGTGCCACACTCTAACTGCGTGACATGACACTGCCACCACCGCCGCGCTAAGGTGGCCCCAGGGGGACGGCCGCAATGTCGGACATCGCAGCAGCACCATCAGACGAAACATCACGCCGCGGCATCCGCTGGGGATGGATCACGGGCGGCTTCGCGCTTCTTCTCGCGCTGATCGCGCTGAGCCTGCTCTTCGCGCCGCCTGCATTTTTTTTCACCTCCATCCTGCAGAAAAAAGTCTTCGACCAAACCGGCCGTGAACTCACTGTCACCAGCTCGCGCTATGTCCTTCGCGAAACCGTCACCGTCGAACTCTCCGGCGTCGAACTCGGCCGCCCGGGCAGCGCACCGGGAACAGCCCCGCTGTCCGCCCGCAAGATCACCGCGCAGGTCCCGCTCCGCTCGCTCCTCAGCGGCACCCCGCAAATCCTCTCCCTCGACCTCGACGCGCCGGTGCTCAATCTCGTCCGCGAACCCAGCGGCACCGGGAATTGGCACGCAGTCCCGACCGCTGCGACCTCGCCGGGTGGATCGCCGGAAGCGGCGCAGGTCGCCCTTCCCATCCCACCAACAACCATCCGCAACGGCACACTCATCTACAAAGACGAAGGCAGCGCCACCGAACTGCGCCTCGACGCCATCGACGCGACGCTCGCCGCCGATCCCAAATATGGCGGTGCCGCCGCCAAGGGCCGCCTCGCCTACAACAACGAACCGCTCACCTTCGATCTCACGATCGCAGATGCGGCAGCCGCCGCAGCCGGCAAGATGACCGCCCTGACGCTGGCCATCGACAGCCGCATTCTCACAGCCCGCCTCGCCGGTGAAGCAGCCTTCGGCGAAAGCCCCATGCTCGCCGGTGAAATCGACGCAACGAGCCCCTCTGCCCGCGAACTCGCCGTCTGGCTCGGCGTCGGCGACAGCATTCCGCCGACGCTTGGCGCACTCACCCTCAAGTCCACAACCGCCCCCGGCACCAGCACAACGCACGCCACCGGCTCGCTCGTCCTGCGCGATGCGCCCGTCACCTACGACCTCACGCTGGCCAGTCTACGTGAAGCAATCGCCGGCCAACCGTCCGCCGTTAAAGGCGCGCTCGCCGGCCAAGGCCTCGCCGCCGATCTCGACGGCACTGTGCACTTGACCTCTGAAAACCGCTACCAGGGCGCGCTGTCCGCCAAAACCGACAGCATCGGAGCCCTCGCGGCCCGACTCGGGGTCACCAACGCCGCCATCAAAGCCCTCGGCCCCGGCACGCTGAAGTCCACCGTCGACGCCCGCGCCAGCGCCGTCACGCTCACCGGCGCTGAATTCGATGCCGACGGCCGCACCGGCTCCTACACCGGCACCATCGCCCTCGACGGACCCCGCCCGCGCGTCAGCGGCGACCTCAGCCTCTCCCGCCTCGACCTCGACGCCCTGCTCGGCCGCACACCAGCTCCGCCCGCCGCAGCCCTCGAAAGCGCGCCCGCCGACGACGGCTTTGAGACCACCTACGATGTCCTGTCCGCCGAACTCGACACGATCGAAAACCCGCCGCCGCCCGCAGCAGCATTGGAAGCAGCACCCGCCGTCACCGGCTGGAGCACCAGCCCCATCGATCTGAAGGGCATGCGTAGCGTCGATCTCGATCTGTCCCTCGCACTCGGCAGCGTGAAGTTCGGTCAACTCCCGCTTGGCAAAGCCCGCCTCAAAACCAAACTCGACAACGGCGATCTTGCCGCCACCATCGACGATATCGTCATCGGCCAGGGGACCGGCTCTGGCCAGATTGCCCTCAAAGCGCGCGGCACAGCGCACGATGCCGCCATCGGCCTCAAACTCCTCAACGTCGACGCCGAACCCATCACGGCAGAACTCTCTGGCAAACCGCTGCTCAAGGGCGCGTCCACCGTCGACATCGCCACCCGCGCCACCGGCCGCTCCATGGCCGAACTCGTCTCCACCCTCGACGGCACCGCGCGCATCGACATGAAGAGCGGCAAGCTGCGCGGGTGGGACTTGGGCGCCATGGTCGCCGAACTATGGAACTACAAAGGCTGGGGCTACACGCCCTCGCGCAACACCCCCGTCGATCGGCTGACCGCCAATTACACCATCAAAGCCGGCACGGTCCGCTCCACGCCCGATCTCACGATGAAAGGCCCCACCGCCGGCCTGCGCTCCACCGGCAACGTCGTTGTGCCGCGCCGCCTCATCGACCAGACCGTCGATGTCGAAAGCCTGTTCTTCAACATCGTCATCAAAGGCGACTGGACCAAAAAGCTCTGGATCGGCCCCGCCTTCCTCGCTGGCTTACAGCAGGCTCCCGGCGCCGCCGCTGAAGCCAGCGCGGCCTTACCGTCACCGGGCGAACTGCCCCGCGCCCTGCCCGCCGATCTCGCCGGCCGCATCGAGCGCATCTTGGCGAACGACACCGCCGCCGCGCGCCTGACGCCGGCCCAAAAATCATTTCTTGAACAACTGAAATCCGGGAGTGGATCGGGCTCTTGAACCGGGCCCGCGTTGCATGGCGAAGGCCCGTTGGGGCATACTCGGACTGGGATGACGAAGAGGGGGATTGGCTGGTGGCGTATCGTCGAACGGGTAGTGGCAAAGCGCACATCGCAGCGTTGCTCGCCAGCGCATCGGCTCTGTCCCTTGCCGCAGCCCTTGGCAGCACACCCGCGCCCGCCGAGCCGGACACCGCCACCCGCACCGCCCTCCTTGGCCGCGACCTGATGAGCCACGCGCTGCTGCAAGGGCTGGGCGCGCACGCGCCAACGTCTCCATCGCCCCACCGCTTCCCCGATCCCATATGCGATCCAGCACTCAACTCCGGCGAACGCGTGCAACCGGCCAAATGCCAGCTCACGCCTGAACCAACCCCCACACCGGCACCCGGTCCCTCGCCGGACCCCACACCCGCGCCTCAACCCGTTCCCGGCCCAGCGCCCGAACCGCCCAAACCGCAATTCGCCTATCACCCACCGGGCGCTCTGCTCGAAAAAGACAAGGGCCGCGGCCGCACCAACGACCGCTTCGTCTATCTGCCAAACATCATTTTCCCGCTGAAACTCGGCGCTGGACAGTTCCCGCACATGAACTCCCAGATCTGGGGTTACGGCGGCGGCGGCTGGGGCGGCAAGGGCGCGGCCGGCGGCAGCGAAAGCGACCGGCGCAACTACGATCCCATGCAGCAGCGCGACAACTATTGCGAAGTGCGCGGTTGGGCCATGCCGCTTTGCCCCTCAGGCGCCGGTCATCAGGGCCAGGATATCCGCCCCTCAACATTCAAGGATAACGCCTGGGAAGCCGTCGCCGTTGCCGACGGCACGATCACCAACGTCACCAAGAACACCACCGTCCAGCTCAAAGCCAAAGACGGCACCGACTACTATTACCTCCACATGCACCCGCGCTCCATCCAGGTCAAAACCGGCCAGTCGGTGAAGCAAGGCCAAGTGCTCGGCAAAGTGTCGAAGTACATGAATGGCTCACCTTCAACGAGCCTGCATCTCCACTTCCAAGCCCGCCAGACCATCAAGGCCGGCACCAAAACAATCACGGCCTATGTGCCGGTCTTCACGTCGCTCGTTGCCGCCCTGCGCCGCGATAAGGGCCTCGATCCCGCCATCGCCGCCGACGGCACGCTCGCAGTCGACGCCGCCTTCGAAATCGGTGCCACACCTCCGGTGCCGCCACCTCAGCCGGACCCGCAACCCGCGCCAGAACCGGTACCTGAACCGGCTCCAGAACCAGCGCCCACGCCTGAACCGTCACCGGCCCCGGCACCTGAACCCACGCCCGAACCCGCTCCTGCTCCAACTCCCGAGCCGGCGCCCGCACCTGAGCCCACGCCGTCTCCCGAACCTTCGCCGACTCCCGAACCCACGCCCGAACCTGCTCCAACTCCTGAGCCGGCACCGGAACCAGCACCTGCGCCCGCGCCAACACCTGAACCCTCGCCGGCTCCACAACCGGAACCGACACCGGCTCCCTCACCTGAACCAGCACCTGCACCAGCACCTGCCCCAACGCCCGCGCCGCAGCCAGCTCCGACGCCCGAACCCGCACCAGAGGCCGAAAAAGGCTGGTGGCAGTGGATGAAGGATGGCGTTTCGGGTTGGTGGTCCAGCTGGCGAAATTGATGGCCACCGTGGCCCACGAGGTAATGAAATGACGATGCGTCAATCGCTCCTGCTCGCAGCCATCCTGGCCGCTGTGGCCGCGCCGTTGCCCGCCAGCGCGCAAAAGCCCGACTACGACCGCTTGAACAACATCCTCGAAGACAAGTTCAATCCCGCCAACGCACCCGGCACCGTGACGACGCCGGCGCCTGCCACGCGCTCACTCAACGAGCCCGCGCCATCGACGCCGCCCACTGACAAGAAAACCGACTTCGAATACGTGAAACCCGACGCCAACGCGTTGAAGCGCAAGCGTCAAGGCGGCGGCTCGGAAGGGTGGTACGATACGATCAAGAAGAAAGTCTGGGGCAAGTCGTCCTCACTCTCGCCGATCGTCTCGCCCGCCAACGCCGCACCATTTTCAGGTGCGAACGCCGATGTGTCAGGCGGCACGCCCTCGCACTTGCTGCGCACCGGCGGCACGGCGAAAGCCCAGTCAGAAGTCCCGGTCGCCAAAAAGAACAGCTTCATGATCCAGCTGAAGCCGGATGCAACGGAAGCGCAGATCCAGGCCCTACTGAAAAAGTACGATCTCAACATCACCAAAGTCATTGGCGCGCTCGGCGTCATCACCGTCGAGCAGAACAATCCCGAACCCACGCGCAGCCTCGAAAGCGCCGCCCCGCAGCAGAAGCTGGAAAACATTCTCGAACCCCCGCTCGTCAAATCCCTTCGTCAGGAGCCCGCAGTCGACGCCGCCTTCGTCGATAGCCTCATCGGCACTAAGGGCCTGCCCAAGCCCTCCGGCGCCGAAATCAAGATCGGCGAAAAATCCTACGCGTGGCGCTGGCAGCCGGGCGAAACGCCCGACGGCAATTGGGGCCTCAAGTCCATCCGCATGCCGGCCATGTGGTCGCTGATTGAGCGCCACCGCGCCGCCAACCCAGACGCCACAAAGCCCAAAATCGGCATCATCGACATCGGCTTCACCGAAAACGCCAACGTCAAATACACCCTCGCCCGCGGCGCCTATCGCCCGCCCCTGGTCCGCCCCGATTGCGAAACCAACCACGGCACGCACATCGCCGGCATCATCGGCGCCAAGCAAGGCGCGGCTCCCGGCATTGATGGCATCGTCCCCGACGCCGATCTCGAAGCCGTCGCCATTGCCGCCGAATTCATCGGCGAACGCGATGCCCTCGACGCCGACCTGAGCTGGCAGGCCCAAGCCATGCTGTTCTCCGACGTGCTGTCGAACACGATGGTCTATCTCACCACCAACCTGAAGCAGGGCGGCAACCTGCGCGTCCTGAACGTCAGCCTCGCCTATAACTTCGTCGCCCGCGGCGTGCTCGGCGACGCCGATCCCGACGATGTCGAAGGCTTGAAGCTCCACATCGCCGATCAGGCGAGCGTCATCCGCACGATGGCCCGCCTCGTCGAAAACGAAGTCCTTTTCGTCGTCGCCGCCGGCAACGACAGCGAAGGCTTGGATAAACCCCTCGAAGCCCGCTGGGCATCGCCCTTTGCTTGGGCCGGCACCTACGCCTGGACCAGCGGCGAACCCGTCCGCAACATCATCGTCGTCGAAGCCACCGGCCGCGATGGCAAGCGCGCCGGCTTCTCCAATGCGGGCGGCCACGTCTCCGCCCCCGGCGTCGACATCATGAGCACACTGGGCTCCACCACATCGCCCTTCGGCGTCTGCTCCGGCACCTCGCAGGCCGCCCCCCACGTCACCGCGCTCGCGGGTCTCCTGTTCGAATTGGCGCCCGATAAAACCCCGGCCGATGTCATCGCCGCCCTCAAAGAGAGCGGCGTCCCCGCAGCCGTTGGCGACACCCGCGCGCCGCGCATCGACGCCATCGCGGCCGCCGCAGCCGTCTCCGACACCGCCCGCTCCCGCATCGCCGATCTGGACGGAAATGGAAAGGTCGACGCCGAAGACGTGAAATTCTTCGTCCGCAGTCTCGCGGCCATCGAGTCCGCCGCTGCAACAGAAGCCGCCTTTACCGACGACCTGAACGGCGACGGAGTCGTCGACGATAACGAATGCCATTTCCCCCGAATCGACTTGAACGGCGATGGTCAGGCCAGCGTCCGCGAAGCGAAAGCGAGCAGCATCCCATTCGTCAAATCCGACATCGCGCCCATCGAAACCGCGTGGTCCGGAGCGGCCGACGCGCTGAAGGCCGTCTTCACCGAAACCGGCCTCAGCGCCCGCATCGCCCATAGTCTAGTTGCCGCCGCCAGTGAAACGGACGCCATACCGCCCGCCCAGTGCCGCCGCAAGGATGGCGCCGTCATCGCCGCGCTCACCGTGCCGGCACCCGCCCCCTCCGCAACGCCGGAAAGCGCCGTGACACCTGCCGTCTCGAGCGGTCCGGTCGCAGATGGCGGCAGCGTCGCCGCCACGGCGCCAGCCGAAGAAATCCGCATCGAAGTCACCAAAGGCGTCGAAGACCTGAAGAAGGACAACCCTGATCTCAAGGTTGTCATCAATCCCGCCACCGGCCTGCCAAGCAGCATCTCCGGCTTCAAGCCCGACGCCACGTCGCTCGCCGCCGGAACCCGCTCCGCCGATCAGACCGAAGACGACACGCGCCGCATGGTCGAAACCTTCCTCGACACCAGCGGCATCACGGCAGCCCTTCCCGCCAAGGGTAAAAAAGCGGAGTTGAAATATACCGGCCGCCGCAAGGACCCCGATTTCCCCGGCCGCTACATCGCCAACGTCGAACAGCGCGTCAACGGCGTGAAGGTCTTCGGCTCGTCTGCGCGCATCACGGTCGAGAACTCACTTGGCGTGACCAAATATCAGGGCACAACGTCGGCCGCCCAGGTCGAAAAGACCGTCCCCGATATCTCCGAAAGTTCAGCCACCACCGCCGCCCGCAAGCGCCTCGGTGACCTCCTCAAAGGCTCCGGCACCGGCGCCGCACCGCCGTTGCCCATGGGCCCCAACCCCGACACGGCGCCCGCCACCGCCGAAGTTGTCGTCTTTGATCCCGTCCTCCTGCGCGCCAACGTTAAGGGTGGCACGCGCCTCGCCTGGATGGTGACCATCGACACCTTTAAACTCTTCGTCGATGCCAAGAGCGGCGAGGTCTTCCACTTCTATCGCGACAAACCAACCGGCCTCATCCGCCGCATCTACGACTATTCAAATCCCGCCGAAACCGCCGCCGTCGTCGACGAAGCCGGCAAGGCCACGGGTTCGATTCCGGAAGATGCCGAACAGGCCTTCCGCTACACCGGCGCCGTCCGCGATTTCTTCTTCCTCGTCTTCGGCCGCAACAGCTTCGACGACAATGACCAGGATGGCCCCAACGGCGGCGCACCGCTCGAGAGCTACGTCCGCTATGGCACAGTTCGCAACGCCTACTGGTGCCCGTCCAAATCCTATTACTGTCCCAAGTCCAACGTCATGGTGTTCGGCCCCGGTTACGCCGGCGCCGTCGATATCGTCGCCCATGAGATGGTCCACGGCATCATCCAGCACGAATCCAATCTCATCTATTCCGATGAACCCGGCGCCGTGAACGAAAGTCTCGCCGACATTTTTGGCGCGCTCATCGAGTTCTACGCCAAGTCGGGCACGGGCAATTGGCTCCTTGGCGAAAACGCGCCGGGCTATTCGATGGAACGCCCCCTGCGCTCGCTCGCCAATCCAAATCTCACCCTGCCAGACGGAACGTCACTCTTTGACAAGACGCAGGCCTTCTCCAGCGCCAACCGGGGCCAGCCAGATCACTACAGCGACGTGCTAACCGCCGACGACCAGATCTGCGCCACCACCTGGCTCAACGACAATGGCTGCGTCCACTTCAACAGCGGCATCCTGAACAAGTTCGCCTATCTGATTGCTGAAGGCGGCGAGCACCGCGGCACGCCCGTGAAAGGGCTCGGCCGTCAAAAGCTCGCCCACCTCACCTACCGCACGATGACCGCGAACCTGAACCAGACCTCGACCCTCATCGAGGCCGCCGAGGGCTTCCTGCAATCCTGTCTCGATCTGACGCAGAAAAAGACTTCGGGCTTTACCGAGAGCGATTGCGATCAAGTCCTCTCAGCCCAGCAAGCCGTCGGCCTCGTTTACGGCAGCTCATAAAAGGAACCGGCAACCGGCCCCGTTTACGCCGGTTGCCCGATCACGCCCGTCTCGACGATCATCTTCAGCATGACGGCAGCGCCGCACTGCTTCGACACCGCGTTTGCGTCCCACACGTTGTCGGCAACGAATTTGCCCTTCGTGTAGTGGTTGGAAAAGCTCCACAGGTACGGCGTGTTGATGTTGTAGAGCAGCCGCGAGCGCCAGCCGTTGTACGCTTCCCAGCGATAAAGCATCCGCGCCAGATCCCAATCGGTGAGATCGGCGAACTTGTCGTAGCGCAGCGCATCCACCGCGCTCGAATGCCAATCCGTCGGCGGGCTCCACGTGACCGGCCGCCCCTTCGGCACCTGCACCGTGCGTGATCGCAACGGATCGCCATTGTGCAGATGCTTGTTGAAGTCAAAGCCGCATTCCATGCCGTGAATGATCGCCACGAAATACCATGGCACGCAGATCTCATCCTCGATCTGCTGATAGCGCGCGCGCCGTGCCGGATCGGCCACCTTGTCGGTGTACCACTTCACTTCCGACGCCTTGTCGGACCGGATCACGCACGTCCGGAACAACTCCCGGTATTTCTCCGCCACATCCTCGAACTTCGGCGCCTTCACCGTCGGCGCCGCCCCAGGCGGCCCCGGCTCCTCTGGCGCCTCGCGCGGCAACTTCTCCGCCGCCAGCACCTTGCCCAAGAGCGCACTCGCTTCGCTCTTCAAATCCTCTGCCGCATCGGCCTTCTCGGGCGACGCCGTCGCGATCGCCCCGTCGAGGCTATCCATAAAATCGACGATCGCCGGCATGGTCGATGAGAAATCGTCCGACAAGCTCTCCGGCCCCAGCGACATGCGCGGCACGCCCAGACCCTGCTTCTGTGCCGCAATCGTCAACCGCCCAAGCTCGCCCCAGATCGGCGACACCGGCCCCGACCCCGGCAACGCATCCTGCGCCAGGGCAGCGCTACCCAATCCGCGCACGACGAACGGCGCGGCCACCGCGGCCACCGCCCCGCGCACAAACGTCCGCCGGTCGCATGAGAGACGTCGAACCATCACGCAGATCCCCCAACAATGTCCGGAACCAAAAGGCCCCGCCGACGGATTATGCCACCTGCAAGCGCGCCCGCCCAGCCCGTTGGCCTGCCTTGGGCGCGGAAGTGACCTCAGCCGCCTCCTGAGCGCGGCCCCGCGGCAACAGCACCAGGATCATGACAATGAACATGGAAAACCCATGCGTCTTCGCCGACAGGCTAAGCGACGCCGACGCGACCGCAAAAAAGTAGATCATCACCGCCAGCGACGCTGGCCGCTCTTTCACGACCTCGGCACAGAACATGAACAGCCCCGCGAAAAACACCAAACCCGCGATCAGCCCATACGACAGAACGATCGCCACCCAGAAACTCTCGATCCCGTAGTCGAGCCCGTAATGCCGCATCAGGTTGTGGACATAGTCGGCATTCGGCCCGAGCAGGATTTCCGCCCAAGTGAGATGCTTGAATATCTCAAACATCTCCACGCGCGCCGACGCGCTGCCCTGGTCGTCGACAAGCCGCGACAGGAATTTGTCGAAGAAGCCCGCATCCGCCAGCACCAGCACGCCGCCCGCCAGAACCGGCAGACCGATCAAGCCCAACAGCACCAGCGCCGCATCGAACGGCCGCCCGCGCAACACATCCACTAGCCGCCGCAGTACGTGCCACAAAACGAACAGCACCACGAGCCCCGTCGCCGCCCGCCCGCCGAACACGACCATGCCCGCGGCCGCAATCAGAAACAAAATCGGCTTCAAGAATTGCGGCAGATCCCGCGCTCCGCCCGACAAGAGGAGCACCATATAGCTGCCCGTCAGCATCGCGTTCGACAGCGGATGCCCGATGAACGCCGACGCGCGCCACTCCTCCTCCAGTGTCTCGCCTTCAATGTGCAAAGGCGTCATCCGGAACCCGAGCCCAACCTCCGCCATCCCCAAAAGCGAATTGACGACAAAGAGCCCATGAATGAGCCACGCCAACCGCCGCCTCCGGTCCTCATCCACCTCCGCCAGCAACAGAAACACCAGCACCGGCCCGATGAACGTGTCGATGAACACCGTGAACGGCAGACCGACGACCAACATCGCCTGCGCCATCATCAAGAACACGGTGGCCAGATAAAAAACGACCCGCGGACGCTCCCCGAACCCCTTCGCCAGCGGCACCAAGGGATTGGCGGCCGTCATCGCCGTCAGCAGCAGGATCAAGGCCGCCAAGAGGGTTGCAGGATGGATTTTTTCCAGCGGACTGCCGCCCGCGTCGCCGTAGTTCCAGCCGAACTCGATCAGCACGTAACCCGACACCGCGAACAGCAAAACGATGTCCAACGCGATCAGCCCGCCGAAAAACGCTCCCGAAGGAGCCGTCAGATAACCGGACACACGCGTCGCAGATTGAGCCATCGCCGACCGACCAAACAGCTTTCATGGCGTTGAACCCCGGAAAGGAGCACGCTGCTCATGGTTAAAGCGCACGACTGTGCCGCCTTAACGGCCAACAGAGCAAACCCCGTGCCCTCGGCTCAGCCGAGCGTCACACCGCACGCCGCCAGCCAGCCGAGCCCCGCCACCGTTGCAGCCTTCGGCCGGTATTCACAGCCGATCCAGCCATCGAACCCCGTCGCATCGATGGCCCGGAACACCGCCGCATAATCGATCACATCGGACGCCGGCTCGCTGCGATCCGGTGGATTGGCGCACTGATAGTGCCGCGTGATCGGCTGAAATTCTGAAATCGCAGCCATCACCCCGCCCTGCATCCGCTCGCGGTGATAAAGATCGAATTGCAGCCCGAGGTTCGCTGCACCCACCGCCGAAATCACGTCGCGCGCCTGCTCCGTCGTCGTCAAAAAATACCCCTGCATGTCGAACGTGTTGATCGGCTCGATCAGCACATCGACGCCCTCGCCCCGCGCCCACTCTGCAGCCAGCGTCAGGTTGCGCACATAAACATCGCGGTCCGTCCCATGCGGCTCGAGCCCCGCCATCGCATGCACGCGCGGACACCCCAGAGCATCCGCATACCGAAGCGCCAAATCGACGCCCGCGGCGAACTCATCTTCGCGCCCCGTCAACGCCGTAATACCCCGCTCGCCCTCGTCCCAATGTCCCGGCGGCAGATTGAACAACACGACCTGCAATCCATGTGCATCAAGCCGCGCGCGAATATCGTCGATGTCGAAGGCATAAGGAAACAGGAACTCGACGCCCTTGAACCCTGCACCCGCCGCCGCCTCGAACCGGTCGAGAAACGGCACCTCGGTAAACATCAAGCTCAAGTTGGCGGCAAAACGCGGCATTGCACTATCCTCAATCGAAATCCGTCTTCGAACCGCGCAACCGTTTGACGTTACCCCGCTTCACCTTGCCCTCAAGACGCCGCGTCCGCGATGCCTTCGACGGCTTGGTCGCGATCCGCTTTTTAGGCACGTGTGTGGCCTTCAATACCAACTCTGCAAGCCGCTCCCGCGCATCGTCGCGATTGCGCTCCTGCGTCCGGAACCGGTCTGCGCGGATCACCAGCACGCCCTCGTCCGTCATCCGCCGCCCTGCGAGCACGACGAGACGGTCCCGCACCGCCACCGGCAACGTCCCGTGCCGCACGTTGTAGCGCAGCTCCACCGCCGTCGAGACCTTGTTGACGTTCTGCCCACCCGGACCCGAGGCCCGCATGAAGCGTTCCTCGATATCGCGTTCGTCCAGCGTGAGGGTGGCGGTAATGCGCACGAGCGTCGTCTCTTGCTATGGCCGCGTTTCAGCGCGCACCGATATCCCAATAGTCATTGCGGAAATAGAGCAGCGGCGCCCCCTCCGTGCGAAACCGGCCATCGACGACGCGCCCAATGAAAATTGAGTGCGTCGCGAATTCATGCTCATCAAGCAGCTCGCAGTCGAGGCTGGCCAGCGCGCCCGCCAAAACCGGCGCCCCAGTCTGCATCGTCTCCCACACCGCCCCGCCCTCGAAGCGTTGCTCGCCGGAAACCCCGCCCTTGCCCGAGAACCGTTCCGCCAGCGTCTGCTGCTCATGCGCAAGAATGTTCACGCTAAACGATTTCGAAGCAACGATGACGCCATGCGTCCCCGAGCGCCGCTGCACGCACACGAGCACCGTTGGCGGGTTGTCGGACAGCGACGAAAATGCCGTCGCCGTCAGCCCGCCCCGCGCACCCGGCTGTCCGGCCGCGATGATGGTCACAGCTCCCGCCTGATGACGCATGAGGGCGCGATAGCGGGAAGCATCCATCGGCGGGGTTGGTCCTCTGTTGATATGGGATTGAAAGCGATCGCCACCTTAGTCGGCGACAGCCCCATAGAATACGATGCGATTGCCGAATGGATCCCCGACAATCAACTCCCGGAGGCCCCAGGGTTGCTCCTGAATGGCCGGGCGGGCGAACTTATAATCCTTTTCCCGCAATTCGGAAGCCAGCTGACCAAGATCGGTTGTCCCGATCCGCACCGCGGATCCTGGCGTTGCATCACCATGATGTTCGCTCAAATGAAGTGCCGCCCCCGCCCGCGAGACCTGCATATAAAGCGGAAAATCCGAGCCAAACCGGTGCTCGAAGTCAATCCTGAACCCCAGAAAACCGACGTAGAACTCCCGCGCCTTGGCCTCGTCGAACATGCGCAAAATGGGAATGACCGGACCCAGCCCCGTCATGCGAACCACCCCTTGAGGTCGCGCACCATCTCGCGTGCCGCATTCCGCCCCGGAAGTCCCGTCACCCCGCCGCCCGGATGCGCCCCCGACCCGCAGAGGTAAAGCCCCGGCACAGGCATGCGGTAATCGGCATGCCCCAGCACCGGCCGCGTCGAAAACAGCTGATCGAGCGTCAACTGGCCGTGGAAGATGTCGCCATCTACCAACCCAAACCGCGTTTCCAGATCGAGCGGCGACAGCACCTGCATGCCGAGAACCGACCGCCGGAAATTCGGCGCATGCCGCGTCACGGTCTCAATCACGATGTCGGCAAACCGTTCCTTCTCTTGGCGGTTCTCCCACGAGCGTCCATCCGGCAGCCTCGGCGCCACATGCTGCACAAACAGCGACGCCACATGCTGACCCGTAGGCGCGAGCGTCTCGTCGAGCACCGACGGGATCAGCATCTCCACCACTGGATCGCGCGCCCACCCATCGCGTTTCGCATCGAGGTAGGCCCGCTCCATGTACGCCATCGTCGGCGCGATCACGATTCCCGCCCCATGATGCGCTCCTGGCTCAGTCCCCGGACGAGCACGGAAATTCGGCAATTCGCTGAGCGCCACGTTCATGCGGAACGTTGCCGATCCCGTCTTGATGTTTGTGAATCGCTGCCGCAGCATGGGATCGACATCGCCCGCATCAATGAGATCGCGAAACAACAATTTCGGCCCGACATTGGCGGCCACCGCCCGCGCCCGCACGATTTCGCCGCTCTGCAGTTCAACGCCCACCGCGCGACCCTTCTCCACCACGACGCGGCGCACCGGCGCATCAAGCCGGATCACCGCACCCGCCGCTTCCGCCGACCGCGCCATCGCTTGGCTGATCGCACCCATCCCGCCGACCGCGTGCCCCCACACGCCCATCTTGCCGTTCACTTCGCCAAAGCAGTGATGCAAGAGCACGTACGCCGTGCCCGGCGTCCACGGCGACGCATACGATCCCACGATCCCATCGAACGCGAACAGCGCCTTCACATGCTCATTCTCAAACCAAGGATCGAGAAAGTCCGCCGCGCTCTTTGTGAAAAGATCGGTGAGCAGCCGCTGATCTTCGAGCGACAGACCAAGCACGCGCCGCCCGATACCGGCCCCCTTCAAAAGTTCGATCCATCCCCCGCCAGCATTCGGCGGCGTCGTCCGCGTCAAATCACGCAACACCGAGGCCGCCCGCTCCAGCGCCGCGTCATACTCGGGATAACGCTCCGCATCGCGCGCCGACAACTTGGCGATCTCCGCCTGCTTCGCAGCCATCCCGTAAGGCCAGAAAAACCCACGCTCGCCGTCGATCGGCATGAAGTTGGCGGCCGGCCGCTCGATGATCCGCAGACCATGAGCGGCAAGATCGAGATCACGGATCACGCCCGGATCGAGCAGGCTCACCGTGTAAGACGCGACCGAGTTGCGAAAGCCTGGATGGAATTCCTCCGTCAGCGCCGCTCCGCCCGCGACCGCGTTCTTTTCCAGAACGATCGGCTTCAATCCCGCCCGTGCGAAATAGGCAGCAGCCGTCAGCCCGTTGTGGCCACCGCCAAGAATGGCCACGTCATAGGAGCCACGACCCGCGCTTTGTCCGTTCGCCACATGGCCCTCGCTTCTGCCCAAAACTGCGTCACCGCCAAAAAATCCCCAGCCCAACCGTCCGTGACCAGAACAAATCCTCTAGCCAGTCGCGCGCGAATAAGCTTAGAAATTTGAAATAAGTTCGTTTGCAGTTCGTTTACGAGTTGATTCGACACTAAGGATGTCGATGGCCTCAAACGGAGATTATGCAATGCAGGCGAGCACCGCGCGTCCAGCCAATGCAAATCTGTCCAAAGCCCCGTCTGTGGCGGGCCCTTCCGATTTCCTTATCGGCCTGATTTTGACCGCCCTCGTGCCGGCCATTTTCTGGGTCTCGGCCTACGCCGTCATCGCAGGTCTCGCCGGTTATCCCGCAGATCCCTCCGCGCTCATCGCCGCCGGCCTCGCCATCTCCGGCTTCCTCGGCACCTTTTTTGCGATTTTCACCGCGCGCCAGAGCTGACCGCGCATCTTCCGGCAACGGTTACTCCGCCGCCGCGCGCGACTTCGGCTGCACTTCCGCCATGTAATCGTTGAGAAGCGTCTCGCAGACCTTGCCCGGCGTGTATGTGTTGGGACCGATCTCGCGCACCGGCGTAATCTCGGCCGCCGTGCCCGTGATGAAAACTTCCGTGAATGAACCCAACTCCTCCGGCAGGATCGTCCGCTCGACGACCTTGATCCCCCGCCGCTTGGCCAGCTCGATCACCGTCTGCCGCGTGATGCCGTTAAGGAAACAATCCGGCGTCGGCGTGTGGATTTCGCCGTCCTTGATGAAGAACATGTTGGCGCCCGTGCATTCCGCCACATGCCCGCGATAATCGAGCATCATGGCGTCCGCGTAGCCCGCGCGCTCCGCCCGGTGCTTCTCGATGGTGCAGATCATATAGAGACCCGTCGCCTTCGCCTTCGAGGGGATCGTCGCTGGATCAGGCCGACGGTAGGTCGCCAGCCCCACGCGAATGCCGCGCAGGCGCTCCGACATATCGAAGTACGAGCCCCAGTTCCAAGCGGCGACCGCAAGATGAATTTTGCTCTGCTGCGCCGATACGCCCATCTGCTCGCTGCCGCGCCAAGCGATGGGACGAATGTACCCGTCGGTCAAGCCATTTGCCGTCAGCGTCTCACGGCACGCCTGATCGATCTCGTCGGGCGAAAACGGAATTTCGAAATCAAGCATCCGCCCGCTTTCGATCAGCCGCAGCGTGTGTTCGCGCAGCTTGAAGATTTCCCCACCATACGACCGCTCGCCCTCGAACACCGCGCTCGCATAGTGGAGCGCATGCGTCAGGATATGAACCTGCGCCTCGCGCCACGGCACCATCTTTCCGTCGAACCAGATGAAGCCGTCGCGATCGTGATACGGGACAAGATCGGCCATGAATTCCATTCCTTGTTGCTGGCCAGCGCCGGCCGGACACCGGACCAACGCCGCGCGCGACGATGGCGGCGCGGCCCAATTGGACCGGCTGACGGGTCTCCCGCCCGGCTCGCGCATCAGGTGTGCCGCACCGGAAAAGACCTTCGAACGCCGTCGCGAAATGACTTGCCACGTCTATCGATCGACGGCAAATATGTCAACATGGCTGACATAAATGCGGAGAATTCCGGACAGCGCGCGGCGTTGACCTCTGCAGGCTCCCACGCGGAGCCCGAGGCCGCCGGCGATGCCGTGCCGCCAGCCCTCGTCAGCTTCATGGAATTGTTCTATTTCGCCTACCGCAACTTTACGAGCGACCCCGACGCCATCCTCGAGCGCTACGGCTTCGGCCGCGCCCACCACCGCGTCCTCCACTTCGTCCACCGCAACCCCGGCCTCAAGGTCGCCGAACTCCTCGAAATCTTGAAAATCACCAAGCAAAGCCTCGCCCGCGTCCTCAAGGAATTGCGGGAAAAAGGCTTCATCACCCAGCGCCCCGGCCCCGACGACCTGCGTGAACGCCGTCTTTACTTGACGCCGAAGGGCGTCCGCCTCACCGATAAGTTGACCGAACTCCAGGTCCGCCGTATTGCCGGCGCGCTCCGGGAGGCGGGCAGCCAAGCCGATGAGGTGACACGCCGCTTCCTTCTCGCCATGATCGAGCCGCAGGAACGCGATCAGGTGGCCAGTCTGGTTCGTTGGTCCGGCACCGAAATAACTGAACCGTAGGAAGCCGCGGCCCACCCGATAGATCCCGCGCGCTTTCAAAAAGGCAGAGAGTGATGAGCAATAATCTTGCCCGGCGGACAGACCCGCTGCCCGACGACGCGCCCCACATTCTCGTCGTCGACGACGACCAGAAGATCCGCGACCTGCTGGCCCGCTACCTGTTCGAAAACGGCTTCCGCGTCACCACCGCCGCCGATGCCGCAACCGCCCGCGCCGCCATGCGCGGTCTGACCTTCGATCTCATCCTTCTCGACGTCATGATGCCCGGCGAAAGCGGCCTTTCGCTCGCCCAGCATCTGAAATCGACCTCGCGCGTCCCCGTCTGCCTCCTGACCGCGCGCGCCGAAACCGAGCATCGCATCGAGGGCCTCGAGATCGGCGTCGAGGATTACGTCACCAAACCATTCGAGCCCCGCGAACTGCTTCTGCGCCTGCGCAACATCCTGCGCCGCGGCCAACCCGGCCCCAACGCGGCGGCCGACGAAATCCGCATGGGCCCCTTCACGTTCGTCATCTCGCGCGGCGAGTTGAAACGCGACGACGAAGCCATCAAGCTCACCGAGCGCGAGCGCGATCTCCTGCGCCAGTTCGCCCAGCGCCGTGGCACGCCCATTCCCCGCCACGAACTCTCCAACGACGACAGCACCGGCAGCGAGCGCGCCATCGACGTCCAGATCAATCGCCTCCGCCGCAAAATCGAAAGCGATCCCTCCAACCCGATTTATCTCCAAACCGTCCGCGGCAAGGGCTACATCCTCTACACCGACTAAGGATCAAACCCGCCGATGGTTGCCCGCTTCGATGCGCAGTCCGACAAGGTCAAAGCCCGGCTCACCCGGGCGCGCGAAATGTTGGCCGGCTGGCATCACACCGCAACGGCCTTGTTCGCCGAAGCCCTGCCCAAGGGCCTCTTCGCCCGCGCGCTCCTCATCATCATCACGCCCATCGTCGTCCTCGAAGGCGTCATCGCCTTCGTCTTCATGGAGCGCCACTGGCAATCGGTCACCCGCCGTCTCTCCGAGGCCACCGCCCGCAACATCGCCGTCCTGATCGAACTCTACGACACCAACAAGGACACCACCGCCAACACCCGTCTCATCGAACTCGCCCGCGACAAACTCAATCTCACGATGCAGATCTTGCCCGCAGGCGATCTGCCCGCTCCCGGCCCCAAGCCGTTCTTCGATCTTCTCGACCGCGCCCTCTCGAAGGAAATCTCCCGCAACGTTCAGCGGCCCTTCTGGATCGACACGCTGGGCGAAGCCCGCCTCGTCGAAATCCGCGTCAAGCACGACGACGCCATTCTCCGCTTCATCGCCACGCGCTCCCAAACCTACGCCTCCAATTCGCACATCTTCCTGCTCTGGATGATCGGCACGTCCATTATTCTCCTCACCGTCGCGATCCTCTTCCTGCGCAATCAGATCCGCCCCATCCTGCGCTTGGCCGACGCCGCCGACGCCTTCGGCAAAGGCCGCCCCTTCCCCGACGATTTCCGCCCGCGCGGCGCCCGCGAAGTGCGCCAAGCCTCGCAATCCTTCATCGAAATGCGCGACCGCATCACCCAGCACGTCGACCAGCGCACGACGATGCTCGCCGGCGTCAGCCACGACCTGCGCACCATCCTGACCCGCTTCAAACTCGAACTCGCCTTCCTCCCCGACACTGCCGAGACGCGCTCTCTGCGATCCGACGTCAACGAAATGCAGCACATGCTGGAGGATTATCTGGCATTCGCCCGCGGCGACGGCGGCGAGGAGGCCAAGCCCACGAACCTGCGCGTTCTCCTGGAGCAAATTCACGAGGAAGCGCAAACGTACGGCACGTTGGTTGAACTTAAAATGCGCCGCAGCCGCGAGGATCTCGTCCTCCCCCTGAAGCGCAACGCCTTCAAACGGGCGATCACCAACCTCGTCTCAAACGCCGTCCGCTACGGCGACAAGATCATCATCCGCGCCGCGACCGAGGGCAATTGGCTTCGCGTGGAAATCGACGACAACGGCCAAGGCATCCCTGAAAGCGAACGCGAAAACGTCTTCCGGCCGTTCTATCGCATCGACAAATCGCGCAACCAGGACAGCGCCAACTCCGGCCTTGGCCTCGCCATCGCCCGCGACATCGCCAAAAGCCACGGCGGCACCGTCACGCTCGGCGAAAGCTCCATGGGCGGCCTACGCGCCATCATCTCCGTCCCGCTCTGAAGCGGCCCTTGCCTCAATCGATTTCCTCCGTAATGTGATTAGATTGAGCGAAGGTCGGAAGTTTCGGGGATCAAGATGTTTGAGTGGTGGGAAGTATTGCGGTCCATCTTGGGAAAAGGGCTGGCGGAGATTGTTGCCTTAACAGCGATCGCACTTGCCGGATTGATCGCAAACTTTTTTCGCAAGTACATCTACGGATGGTATGATTATTCGCGAAGACTGAAGCGAGCCTTAGCGTCTGTCAGCCGTGTGGAAGCAGCAAGTGGATTGCGCGAGGGTGATGGGCTTTGGCTGACTAAGCCAATCGAAGACGCGAAGTCGGACGCATTCATTGCAGCACTCCACGCTAGCAAAGTTCTCATCGTTGCCAATGCCAAAGGAGGCGTCGGCAAGACCACAACTGCGGCAAACGTCGCAGCCCGGCTGGCCGAGCTTCTGCCGAAATCCGTCTTGCTCATAGATCTGGATTTCCAAGGCACGCTATCGGCCATGGCTGCTGGACCCGAAGGCAACTGGGTACCAGCTGCAGGAACGGACTCACTCGCCACACACTTGATCAGTGGAGACCTGAAGCCCGCTGATATCATCAACATGTCTAAGCCCGTCGCATCGGCAAACAACCTGAAGATAATTACGTCCTTCTACGATCTCGCTCAGGCCGAAAACAGAGTGATGGTCGAATGGCTGCTCGGAGATCGCAAGGAGGACATCCGCTTTCGCCTAGCAAAACTTCTGCATAGCACGCTGATCCGTCAAAACTTCAGTCTCGTCGTCATTGACTGCCCTCCAAGATTGACGACAGCATCAATTCAGGCGCTGGCGGCTGGCACCCACTTGCTCATTCCAACAGTTATGGACTTGCCGTCGGGCGAAGCTGTCATCACGTTTGCCCGTCAGGTACAGAACTTCAAAGGTGCCGGCGTATGTCCTCACATTAAAATGATAGGCGTGGTAGGTTCGCTTCAACCGCCGGTGGGCGATATCGCACCGGCCATGATGCGTATTAACGATCGCTTGAACGACGTTCGAGATTCAGAGACAGGCCAAAAAGTAGTTGATATACTTGATCCTAAGACATTCTTCCCCACGTCAACTTACTTCCGCAATGCTGTAAGTAATGGCGGAATCGCTTACGTCGCTATGGGCAACGAGAGAGGCGAGCGAGAGGTCAAAGAAAAGATCATTGCGCTTGCCGATCATGTGAAGCGGGAGATGAACCTATGAAGTCCTCTGACTTTGCAGACCTGCTAATCAATTTCTCGGAGGTTTCTACATCCGTTGGTGCATTAGACATAGCAGCCGACTGGGTCAGGCTTGCCGAGGTCTTCACACTTCAGTCTTCGAAAAAGTCCGGAGACGTTTGCAAGCTAATCGCTAACGCAGGCGTCCCTACGGCAGCAGATCGGTCGGTACCCAACCTTCTGTCCAATTTGGACAGTCTTATGCGACTTCTCAAGTCGGTTTCCAAAAAAGAACCAACCGCGTCACTAGGTGAATTGCAGGATGCGCTGGTGGCCGTGAAGGCGTGCCGGTTGTTGGACGTAGTAGACGCAGTGAAGTTGGCTCTAACTTCGGCTAAGCCAAATGCCTCGCGGAAAACCTCGCACAGCTCAGCCAACCTAGAGACGATCCAACAACTTTTTGATCAACTTGAAGCGTCTCTCGGCAACGAGCGCGAATTCAAATCCGCCCACGCACAAGCACAGTCTTCCATTCTTACCGTCGCCGACCTGAAGGCTCTGGCCAAAAAGTTCACCGGATCCACGGCAAAAAGCAAGGATCACGCTCTAAAGCTGATCTGGTTGCGTCATGCCTCACTGTTGGAATCCCGCGCCAAGGACGCCGCAATTGGAGGCAGGACCGCTGCGTAGCGTTTTGCAGCACAAGCGATCCTGTTACTCTACCTGTACGCCTTGTCCAAATTCTTCGCCTGATCGAGATTCTTTGCGTCGGCCGCATTCTTCATCGCGCCGATCTTGGCCGAGTTAACATCGGCGCCCGCGAAATCAGCGCCCGACACATTCGCCCCCGTCAGATCCGCTCCCGCAATCTCACTCTCCACGAGCAACACGCCCGTTAAATCCGCGCCCTTGAGCGAGGCGAACTCGAGCATCGCGCGTTTCAAATTCGCCCCCTTGAACGACGCCCCGTCAAGGTTCGTCGATCGGAACGTGCCCCGCATCAGCCCCATCGACTGGTTCTTCTCGTCCGCCGAAAGATCAGCCCCGTCGAGCGTCACGTTCGTCATGCTCGCTTTGGAAAAATCGCCGGCCACCCGGGCCCCCGACAGATCCGCGCCGTCGAGCTTCGACCCGACAAGCTGCGTGCCGAACATACTGGCGCCCTTGAGATTGACGCCCGTGAGATCGGAATTAAGCGACCATGAACTGTCGAGATTGACGCCTTCCAGGTTCGCACCCTTCAGGTTCACCATCATCAATCGCGCTGATTGCAGAACTGTGCGCCGCAAATCCATCCCCGACAGATCGAGCCCGTTGAGCGCCTTGCCCGTCAAATCGAGCTTCTCGCCCTCTTTGAGCTTGGCAATCCCCGCCTCGATATCGGCCCGGCTCATCTCAGCCTTGGTGAATGCCTCCGACTTGAGGTCCACCATGTCGAGCATGTCCTGCGCCCCTGCGGGCACAGACACCAACAGCGCCGGCGCCAAAACGGCAAGCAGCCGCAGAAAACGGGTCATCGGCAGGCATCCTTCCATCGTGAGTTTCAGCCAAGAGGCGTACGCACAGGCGCCGCCGCCAGTTTCATCTACAGGCGCCCACGGGCCCAGACTGTGATGCCCATCACATTGGGCCGCTGGCCAGGCGACTCAAGGTGCCAGCCATGTCCCCTGCCAGCCACCCTCGCTCCACATCCAGCGCGCCCGCCGGTGCCCCTCAATCGCAAGGTAGAGCCACTCGATCCTATCGACAGTCGCCATTAGAACCGCGAAGTTTTTCTGCCCGTCGTCGGCGGCGGCAAAGCGCCGGTCCACGGGCAGTTCTGGTAACGGCGCATCGACTTCAGCACCCGGCGCCAACCCCTGCTCGTAACACAGCCGGCTCTGCGCCCGCGATGCCGCCCACGCCGCCCGCGCCACATCATCGCTGGTGTGCAACTGGCCACGCGCCCCGATCCGCAATTGCAGCTTGGCGTGCGCGTCATAGAACAGCACCGACACCCGCGGTTGCCGCCCGATATGAGCGAACTTTTGCGAGCGCACATCCGTATGCAGCCGCAACGTCCGCTGCGCGGGATCTGCCGCCCTGAGCACCATCACCCGCTGCGATGGCTCTCCCGCCTCATCCACGGTAGCCACCGACGGCGTGTGAAAGCCCGACCGCCGGTCCCCGGCCCCGCGCACCATCATCGCCCAGGCATGGTCCAGCGACCCCGGCAGATCATTGTAGTAGCCGGGCAGCACCCGGTGGGCAGCCTCGGATCGCGGTTCGGGTGTCGACATCCAGCCTATCCTAGTCCTCGTGACCGTTTCGGCTCTTATACGGCCCTGCCCACCCGTCAGCGCAACCCCTTACGTTTAAGCCCGCTCACCCGCGCGGCGGTCGCCGCCGTTCGCTGAACCAGGCGCGAAGCACCTCGGCCATTTTGCGCCGCTGCGCATCCGGAGCGCGCCGCTGACACGTCTTGGCTTCGTCGCTGCCGTCCGGCGCGCCCCAGCGCACCTCCACGCAATCGTTGATGTTGTAGGCGACTTCCAGATCCTTGATGCGCGCCACGACATCAGCAAGCTTCAGCGTCCACGCCGACCCATCGCTGCGCGTGTAGGAGAACGTTCGCGCGGTCAACTCCGACGCCAGCTTGGCATCCAGCGCCGCCTTCACGTCCGCCGCCGTCTTCCCCGCCGGCATCGCATACCGTTCGGGCCGCCGCGCCACCCGCTCGGGAAACCCGCGCACCACATCGATCGCAATGAGCAGCCGCAGATCCCGCGACGGCGTCGCAAAATCCTCCCACGCTCCCGTCGTCTCAAAGATCGCGGGGCCCTCCGGCATGGCAACCTCGCGCCCGCCTTTCTGATGATACGCGCGTCCGTTCTCCACCGACGTCACGCGCGCCCGCACCTGCTCATCGAGCGCCGTCACCGCTTCCATCATCGCCCGCTCCGGATCCAGTGGCTTCGGCGACATCACATCGTCCATCCGGTCGTAGAAATCCTCCACGCCAAGATCGGATTGCTCGAGCGAAAAGTCCCCGTAATCGGCGTTCTTGGCAATCTCCGCATTGGTCAATCGCCGGAGCCCGCCCTTCCCCTTCACCACCGGCCGGAAGCGCTTGAACCCCGGACTGCCCATCGCCGCATCTTGTGCAAACAGGAAATTGCCGCGCCAGAACCGCTTGCGCGCAACCGTCCCGTCCGGCTGCCCATCGACGGCGAGGATCACACCTGCCGCCTCCGCCGTCTGCGGCACCCGCCGCACGATCACGAGAATATGCCCGTAAGGATCGTGATAAACCGTCCCCGGCCGCAGCGCGGCTTCAGTCAATGGCACCGAATAATAATCGGAGTTGTCCGAAGTCGCGGGCGGCCGTCCCGAACCTGAGTGGACCGTATTCGCCACCGTCTCGGAGATGAATTGCCCAAACGACACCACCGAACCCGGCGGCTTTGCCTTCGGCGTGTCCGGCGCTTGCGGGCCCCCGAACAGCGCATCCAGAAACGTCGGCTGCGAACCCGATTTCGCGGCCGACGTATCCTCCGGCGGCGGCTCCAGCTTCTCGATATTCCACCAACTCACACACGCCGGCGGCTTGCCCTTGCTCCCGCGCGTGCATTTCGAATACCCGAACGGCAGCCCCATCTTGAACGAGAAGTAGGCGCGCAGAAAGTAAGGCAGGTCCGCGCAATCCGGTTTGATGACGAGCCCTTTCTCGTCTTCCCGCGACCCCAGATGATTGAACAGCAGGTTGCGCTTGGGATCGCGCAACACGTCGTGCAATGCCTTCCACGATGGCGAGTCCGCCAGCGGCGCATCGAACAACGCCTCGATCCACGCCGAATAGAGATTTTCCGTCTCGCGGTCCCACGCCGCACGGATCGGCCATACGCTCTTGGCCGACGCCCCCGGCCCGCCCGCCGACGCCTTGCGTACCGTGATGGCCCGCGTCAGCGCCGTGCAGCCCGCCTGTTCACTTTGAAAAGAAAGGGTCGCCGTCCAAGCCCCAACTGCGGGTTCCGGCACCTCAGCCAGCCAGAAATAGGGCGGCCCGCCGCGCCGTTCAGGTGCGGTGGCCACAACGGCCCCATCAGGACCGCTCAGCGTCAACGTCCCCTCGACCGCTACTTCCGACACCATGACGACGCGCAACGGCGCGCCCTTCCACGGCGACGACGGCGTCGCCAGCACGGCAAATCCTGGCAGCTCCGTACAACTGCCAGCCTTCGCCGGCTCGGCGGCCAGCGCCCGTTCACACACGCCCAATGCAACCGCCGCAGCGCAAATCGCGGCGGTTACCTTGAACACATTGAGATGCGCAGAAAACATAACGGGGCCCCTGACCGGTGCCACGTCAGTCAACCTCAAAGAGACGTCCAGCGCCAGAGCCTTCGCCCTAGCACTGGATCAGCCCCGGTAACTTTACGGAGTGGCAGGCACGGTGACCGGTGCCGGTGCGGCGGTCGGCAGGCTCGTCGGCACACCGCCGGTCGAATAAACCGCCAATCCGAACAGGATCGCGAACAGAACCGCCGTCACCAGCGCCGAGACGAACCGGTTGCCGAACGAAATCATATTGGCGACCAGATCGAGCACGAACACCAGGATGGCGCCCATGGCGATCATCTGAATCCACGTTTCCTGTGACGCGGTCTGCAATTCAGCCGGCAGCATCGTCTTGTCGATGCCGTAGGCCAGCGCGCCGTAGAACACCGCAAAGATCACAGCCGTCACGAGCGCGTTGATGAAGCGGCTGGAAAATGAAAGCACGTTGCCGAGCAAGGCGATCACAAACACGATCCCCGCACCGACGAGAACATTCGTAAGCAAAGCTGTTTCAGCTGGTGTCATGGTAACTTCCCCTAGAAAACCCGTTGTTTATGCAGAACCCGCATCACCCCGCCGGGTTTCCAAGGGATGCCGAATATTTCTACCACGCGCCGCGGCCCAAGCCGCCCGCCCGCTACCGGGTACACTGTCCATACGACAGAAACATTGGCTGGGGCGGGAAGACTGAAACCCATGAGCGAAGACCTCATATATGACTGATATTGCTGTAGAATTTTTTTTAGTCTTACATCGCACCACACTCAATGTGGTGCTGAATGAGGTGCCAAAAATAGCACTTCCCAGGGGCGCATCTGAGCTGACCTAGTGTTCTAATTCTAACGCTTGGTTCCCGCCTTTGATAGTTCGGAGCTTGGCGACGGCTCGGGCTTCCTTGTTGAGCATGGCCTCGGCGGACTTGGTCCACACGAATGGCTTGGGGTCCGCGTTGAGGCATTCGAGGTCGTCATGGATGGCTGCTTCCAGATCGGATACGCTCGTGACGGCGCCGCGCCGGACGCACTTCGTGGTAATTTCGGCGAACAACGCGCGACCAGATTGAGCCAGGACGCGCTCGGCGGTGTGAAGTGCAGATGGAACGGGGATGCCCGGCAAGCCAGGCCTTCACCTCGGCGGTCGTGTGCGTCCCGTAGTTGTCAAGCATGAGATGCACATCGACGTTCTCTTTCACAACCCGGTCGATGCGCTTCAGAAAGCAGATGAACTCGGTTGCCCTGTGCCGCAGGAGACATTCGCCGATCACCTTGCCGCTCTTCACGTCGAGTGCTGCGAATAGCGTCGTCGTACCATGCCGCTTGTCGTCGTGGGTCATCGTGGCGGCGCGGCCCTTCTTAAGAGGAAGGCCAGGCTGGGTGCGATCGAGCGCCTGGATCTGGCTTTTCTCGCCGACGCACAACACCAGCGCCCGGTCCGGCGGGTTCATGTAGAGGCCGACGACGTCCGTCGCCTTCTCCTCGGACATCGGATCGCCCGAAACCTTGAACTTGGCAATGAGGTGCGGCTTCAGACCGGCCTCTTTCCAGATGCGCTGTACGGCAGCGTGGCTGATGCCGGCGGCCTTGCCCATCGTGCGCACGCTCCAGTGCGTGGCGTTCGGAGGCGTCTCGGAGGCCGTCATCTTCAACACCTTGAGCTTCACCTTCTGCGACAACGGCTTCCTGCCTGGAGGCCGCGTCTTGTCGCGCATGAGACCGTCGACGCCTTCGGCCGCAAAGCGCGCCTGCCAGCGCCACACGCACGGCTTCGACTTTCCCGTCGCGCGTGCGATCGCCTTGACAGGGCCGCCGTCGGCTGTGGCCAGCACAATCTGCGCCCGCCACACGACCTTCGCCGCCGTGTTGCGATCCGCCACCAAGCCCTCGAGGCGAGCCCGGTCTTCGGCCGTAACAGTGATCTCTGTTTTCATGCCCCCAGCTTGAATGATCTTCTAAGCCATGGGAATCCAGTGTCCGTGACGGAACATGAGAGTGGAACGAAAAATCTCGCTGGCGGCCGGGGCTGGACATCAGGCTATAGGGGAGATGCGACCCGTTTGGGTCGAAAAAAGAAGGCAGCTTCTGACAAGCCTACTGGCACGGACAAAAAAATTGGAGCATTTCGATAATGCGGCCGCAACATTAGCTAAGATATCTCAAAGCAAATACGGCGGTATTTATGTGTGATAGATCCCGAAGGACGAGGGCACCTCGTGAACTGACACAGCGAGCGTCCCCGAAAGCAAAAGCTGATCTCTGAAAACACGAAGCACAGTTGGAAAATGGTCACTTGAGTTTTGCGACGAACGAAACGGACGCTTGAAGTTATTCACTTGGTTCCAGGACGATGACCACAGCAAGAAGCACGACTTGCAGACCAATCGCGACGCAAGCGACCACACCCAAATCCACGTTATTCCCTCTCTGAAGTTGTGAATAAGTTGTTAAAATGATTTGGTCGCGCCTCACAACAATCGAAAGAACCGTAGAAATACGCGTAAAATCCGTGTGCCTCGCAAGCAGAACCCCGCATGCTGCGAGGTCAAGAAGTGGAAGAGCTCCGCGGGTGCGATGGATTCTTGCGTCCGCACCTTCAAGCGGGCGGCGCAATTGAGAACCGTGTTGCGACGAGGACTTCATCGACTCGGGATGCGTGGTCTTACTGCAAGACCTCAGACCACAATATCGCACCGGGTCGTCGCCGCTCACGTCTTGTACCGGGATGCTGGCTGCGAAACTCACCGATGACCGGCTCCACCATGATCAAAATGGCATTGGCACGGCGAACGCCAAGCACTTTCTACTCAGCACCCCAAGCGCAACAAGCCGAGTTCCGGTCGGCACGCTGCTCCGGATATGGATAAGCTGGCCCCGAACCTTAGGTCAGCGGAACGGCACCTGGGGCCGTCCGGATGCATCTGGACCACGGAACGTGTCGACGATGCGATGATCGAACGTTTCGCCTGGAATGATCCCGATGTCCCAGTGTAGCGGCGGCGCGCGCCTAGAAGAGCCGAGCCTCCAAACCATCCAGGTTGCCTGCAGGATACAATGGTCCCAATACCATCCACGCATCATTCCCCCGGAGATGCCGTCTTTCTCCGTCGAACGCGCGAGCCGCTATCCCCGATGCGACCTGCAAACGACATTCGCATCATTTTTACAGGCGCCACTTGAATGCATCCTGGCCGGTTTTCGCACGTCTGGTCGCCTGCGCCGCTCGGCGGCTGGAGGTCACGCTTGCCTGACAGTGAGGCCTGACGTGCGGGATGAGGGCTGTGCCAAACGCGCGATCAATTGTTCACGGGGCATTCCGCTCATCCTCAGCCTGTGTGCTTTGCAGAAACATAAAGCTCCAACAATCAGTCGAGAACACACCGAGGCCGTGGAATAGCCGGCGCCAAGGTCGGCGCGTGATGTCATAGGGCAAGACGCAGGATAGCCAGACCGGGTTGGTTTGCCCGAGCGGTGCCAGCCGGGCGAGCCCGGCGGTCCATTGCAAAGCTGAATGCCGCCTCACGGTCTTCAGTGTTCGTTCGGAGATCCACAACACATGCTCTCGAAGGGCGCATGCACGTGAGCCCTAGACCACGAGCGCATCGGAAGAGGAACGGCCAGGCAATCCGGACTGGCCGATACAGCCAACGGCCCGCCGATGCGGGGGCAAACGACGGGCCGGCGACTGTGGGCAATGCAAACAGGCACTTAAAAAACCACACTTCTCAGAATTAGGATGATTCGTCCCAGACATCCATTTTCCGCTCAGCGAGGTCTGAGACCGTCGCGGCTGCCCGTACTCGGTTCCAGACAAACGTCGTCTGCGTGTTCGAACGATCCGGTAGTCGTGACTCGACTGGAGCCGCTATCAACATTATCCGAACTGCTGCATAATCCGAGCGGCATGCCTTCGCATGTAGGGAGCGGGCTGACTTCATCGCGTGATAGTGATCTTGCGGAGGACTTCGCTACCCCAAAAATGTCTGGATTGGCCGGCGAAACGCGACTGGACGCGTTCGGTGCATCAGCGGAGCCGATCACCCGGCGCCAGTCGTCTTCAACTTAGACATTGCATATCGGGCGAAAGAGACAGCGAGCGCACTGGGTATACTGGGCATGCTGTCGAGAGCGGCGGCGCGTGGCCAGCAGTTGGCCACCGTGATATGACCCAACGGTCCAATTTACCCAATCGACGCGCAACGCATCTCACAAATGGGATTGACATGTTCTTCCTGCCGTCAAGACGTTATCGCGCCAGTCCGGTCGCGGTCGCGACCTTCGCCATCGTGACCTTCTTGCTCCCGCTGCCCGCGCTCTCACAAAACCCCGCCGACGGCGTGTCGGGGCTTCGCGCTGCCGTAGCCGACCGGCTCGCACTGATCCCTGATGTAGCGCGCCACAAGTGGAATACCGCCGCAGTAATTGCCGACCCGGCGCGCGAGCAACGCGTCATCGAGGCCGCCGTCGTCTATGGTCGCCGTCTTGGCCTTTCCGATCGCATCACCCAAGTGGCCATTGAGGCCCAGATCGCAGCAGCCAAGGACATGCAGCATGAGTTGATACAGTCCTGGCGTGAGACAGGAGCAGCCCAGTTCACGCCGGTTCCAGACTTCATCCGAGAAACGCGTCCGAAGATAGAAAAGGCAACCGATCACTTGATCGGGGAACTCGGCGCTGCGCTCGATCTACTGACCACCTGTCCCGGAGCCACGGCTTTGCGGCAACCGCCGACCGGCGGCCCGGCGTCCGCTTCGGTCTGGTCCAGGGCCGTGGAAGGTTTGATACAATCGGCCGGTGGGCCTCCAGAGCACGCCTGTCCGCCGCCCTGACGACGCGACGCAGACCTGCGGGGTCCTCGCTTATACCCGAGCGGACTGACGAGCCGAACCGCCACTCATGGTCCCGCTGATCGCCCATTGGCTACGGTGTGGCGAAAACCTGATGGCCGAACCGGTTGCCAATCTGCCAAGGCCGCTTCAGCCCTCTCCCCGGTCGGAAAGGACGATCGCTGATGCGGCCGGACGCGGCAGAGCCACTTTGAATTTCAGCGTCCGCGCGCCGGCCCGGTGGGCTGATCGAGCATTCGCAGGTTCCCATCTCTTCGTGCGGGGTCAGCACACCGCGCCATCCCCGAGGACGTCGGAGAGCCCCGAAGTTGGCTGACGCGTCATCGCGTCTTGCTCGATGGCAATCATGGCGAGCGATGTCGTCAGATTGCCAGCAACGGACCAGGGGATGACGCGCAGATCCCATCAGATACCATTCTCATGCACCTTTTTGCAGACCGCGAGAGATCGCGCGCCAAGATCTCGCCGGGGCCGGCGCGGCCCTGTCGTCTGCCCCGTCACTACCGGTCTGAGCAGGGTTGTGAGAAAAAAAGAAGCCCGCACCGGCAAGCAAAGCCCTTTCCTCCCTAGATGACCCAGCGACGGGCCGAACTCGGCCGTCAGCGTCAGGAAACGACCCCAACTGAGCGCGCGTTGGAATCCATCGTCACGCGACGCGCCGCTGCGATGCGGAACCGCCGGAAAGCTTGATCATCATTTGTACCTAGATTTGGGAATTCAGAGCGCGTCCTGAGCTCGTGACGTCAGAGGTCCGGAGCACAAAGGCCGGCGCAACTGGCAAAAAATGCCTTCGCGCCGGCGGAACCGCCGACCGAACTGCCGTGAGGCAAGACGGTCTCACACTGATTGCCGCCTGCAGGCGGCTGGCCTGGCATGCACAGTCCCACCAAACACCTCGACGAATGACCATCCCCAGCACATGGCACGTCCGCAAGCGGCAAAGCGCCGGCACCGCCTGAGCCGCGATTCTGCCACCGGGACGGAATGTCCCCCGGATGAGATTGAGCATCGGCCAAGAGTCGTGTAACTACGTAAGAAGTTTCTGTGTTGGGCCTCATAGGATCGCGGGGACGAACGTTGAATTCCAGCAGAATGGCAAGACGCAGCAGGAAAGTCGTGGAACGCCGGCGCCCCGCACCGGACGATCAAACGCGCATTCTCCGGATCTACAGGCAGATCGTGTCGTTAGAGACGACATACGGGCTCGACCGGCTGGAACGGGAGGAACGGCTACTGTTCGGGTATCTTGTGCAGGAGATGGCCAAGGGACGGGTTCTCAGCATTCCCGACCTCGTTGCGTCAGGGCTTACATCCAGAGCCAGCACTTACCGCCACCTGCATAATCTTCGTGAGGCAGGGCTGGTCGAATACGGTGACGAGGCGCGATCGGGCCCAATCCAGTTGTCTATGCGATTTAGATCTTTTGCCGAGCGCTTTGAGAAGCTCGCAAAGGATTGGGGACACGTTCCCTAACGTCTCTGACTGGCTCACCGCCGTGGCAGGCGGAGTGGAACTCGCCAAGGCGGGAATTGGAAACAAAATAACGGGTAAATGGTTTTAAATCACGGAAGGGCAAAGCAGCGCCCTGTGGCCAAGGCGTCCCAGCTACGGGCCCCGGTCAACATGCGCGCACGGCCTGAGCCATCGGGTCGTTGAACGGCTTGAGCACATAGGAGCCCGCAGTGCGACCTCGCGTCTGGATAAGAAAATCTTCCCAGATGCCAGAAAAAGCCCCTCTTTCTCCAAGTCTCACCAGCTCGTCCTTGGCATGAAAGATGCGGAGGAGAAACTCAACATGCGCGACCTGTCGCAACCGATTGTCCCACAACACCTGGACGATCGCGCTCCAGAAATCCTGAGTGCGCGGCGGTGAGTATGGAGGCCAGCGGGGCGGCGGCATGGCTCTGCGGCAACGCCGAGGACATATGAGCCCCTATCGTGGCTGATCTTTTCCAGCAAATGGACCGCGCGACGGGACGCGCCTTATCCAACTCCAGGCCCATGCCGCCTCCATGGCGGCGTCGACGCTCCAAAAACCAGCGCCGTTAGTGACGGATATTCGCTCAGCCACTTTGAGCCCGACAAGACCCGTCATTGACAAAGGAAAAATGCAACGTGACCGGTTGGCCCCGCCGCCGGCCTCGTCATGTCTCATGTCTACGACGAGCGCACTCTGGCGATAAGGCGGCCCTGTTGGAGACGGTCGGGGACCGATCCGCCGCGAGAGATCGCGCGCCAAGATCTCGCCGGGGCCGACGCGGCCCTGTCGTCTGCCCCCGTCAGCACCGGTCTCCGCAGGACCCGTAGAAACCCGTTGTTCTTAATTTTGAGACGGCTGGTAAGCTCTCCTTAAACTTCAACTGAGATCGTGAGCTGTCTGAAGATAAACGGTCTTTCGGCCGCAACGAAAGCAGCACGATCATGTGGACGTGGATCAAAAACTGGCTTTGGCGTTCGAAACCGGCCCAGCCCGAGCCGCCGCAGATCGCGGAGGCGAAAAAGCCCGGCCCGCCGATCTGGCTGTTTATTGTGCCCGGAACCGGCGCACGCCCGCCCATGGCCGCGCCGGACATCCAAGCCGCAACGGCCCCCGCCAAGCCCGAACCCGCACCTGCAGTCGATCCATCCATCGACCGCCTCTTCGCCCGCCGACTCGCATCCGTGCACAAGCTGAACACGCCGGCAAGCCGCACCAGGAACCGCCGCAGTCTGACCCCTGGCCCCGCACGTCCGCGCCCTGTGCCGGTGGCGCAGACAATCAAGCGGCGGCCGCCGGCACACGCCCCGCGCTTCGCGCGGCCGCAAGCCAGAGCCTATCCCGCGCCACTTGTTCTCGACGTGCCAGCGGCACAGAGCCCCGTTGCCACAGTCGTCCATCTCCAGGCCGCCTGAGACGACCGCCCACGCAACCACAAACCACAACCGCAGAAAGACTGCCCTCTGCGCCACGATCCAGGCGGATGCAAGCGATCTCGCGACAAGGAAGGAATGAGAGACTGGCCCGTATTCCCGGTGATGCCATCAATCGCGACCGGCGGCGGCCACCCCAAGAGCGCTCTGTTCGCGGCATGCTTTGGGAGTTTTGACGCGTCTGTGAGGCCGGGTGTCTCTGGCCGGGTGTCTCTGGCCGGGTGTCTCTGGGCAGGCGTTTCTGGGCGGGACCTGTCTTCACGGCGTCGCCGCCTCACGCAGCGACGAGGCAGGCGACAGGCAGCCCGAGTGCGGCCGTAGCAATCCATGCGTCCCGGAACGGAGATCACCGCACTCAACATCGTGAGCGGCCACCGCATCCCCTCCTCGATAGACACGGGATGCAGGCCCAGAACCATGGGCTGCGATGTTAAACGTTATGGGGTCATGCGAGCGAACTGCGAAGAGATCGCCCCGCAGACGAGGCGCCTTTTGAACACGACAGCATGTCACTCAGGCTCGGCAACGCTCGCCAGCGGAGCCGAGATGTTGTAGATAAGCCCAGAAGCGGGAAACAAGAGCGACACGTCGGCGTCAAGGGCATGAATGACATTGTCTTTCATAACGGAGGTGCCAAATCCTTGACGGTCTGGCGCAACGACAGGCGGACCACCGGTCTCCTTCCATTCCAGCCTGAACCGTTCCGTCTCGGTGTCCACCTGCCACTGTACAGAAATGCGGCCCGCGCTATAGGAAAGGGCTCCGAACTTGACGGCATTCGTGGCCAGTTCGTGCACCGCCATGCCAATCGTTTGTGCTGCCAAAGCATTGAGCTGCAGCGTGGAACCACTGATTTCCATCCGCCTCTCCTGTGCCCCCCCCTCCAAGTGCGCCACCTCGGATCGGATCAGGGTCTCAAGGTCCACGCCCCGCCATCCGGACCGCACCAACAAATCGTGACAGGCCGACAGACTTGCCAATCGCGACTTGAAAACTGCAGCAAACGACTGCGGCTCTGTTTCCTCCGCCGTGAGCTCAGCAATCGACTGGACGACGGCCAGCAAGTTTTTTGCGCGATGGTTGATCTCCTGAAGCAGAAGGCGCGTTTGCGCTTCCGCCATTTTCTGATCCGTAATATCGCGCAGAATGCCGTACATCCGTGCAGATGCCGTGTCGCCAGTCAGCATGACTTGTCCGAAAGCTTCCACCCAACGAATCCGATCATCGGCCCCGTACACGCGGTACTGTGCTGTATAGTTGCCACCAGTTGCAGCAGCCTTTTGCAGGCGTAATTCGACCTCACCGAGATCGTCTTTGACCACCCGCCTCGCCCAGGCGTCATAGCTGGGCTGAATAGATCGGGGCTGATAGCCCAAGATTCGATAGTGTTCGTCGTTCCAGACAATGTCGGAGGAAGCCAAACCCCAGTCCCAAATGGCCAGCTGTCCCGCGCTCAGCGCAAAACTCAGCCGCTGCTCACTCATGCGCAGCTCCCGCTCGGCGGTCGCCCGTGCGGTGAGATCCTCTACGATAATGATAATGCCTGCAGTTTCATCGCCCTCCGTGCGCCACGGTTGAACCTGCCAGCTGAACACAGTGCTAGCGCCCGTATGGTCATCGAACGTTTCCCATTCACCCGAAACTGACTGACCCAGAAGCCCGCGCCGGTGCGCGTCCTTCCAGCGTTCGGGTAGTCGAGGAAAAACATCGTAGTGACAGCGACCAATCGTCGAGGCGGGCTTCACGCCGAAAACCTCAAACCATCGGTCGCTGGCGGCAAGATAGATCATGTCGCGATCAAACATGGCCATCGCCACCGGGGCCTGTTCGATCAACCGACGCAATGGCGCATTTTTCTCTTCCTGGTTCTTCGAAAGGGCTCTCTCGCGCTCGGACCGGACCGCAAGCTCAACCACGCTCACGATCAAAGCGGCCGATGCCAGGAATTCAGCAATGCCAATCATTCCAGCTCGTTCAAGAAATCCCACGATGAAGAAAACCGCGAGCATCGCCGACAGACCCGCTGCCGCCACACCGGCATAAAGACCTCCCAATGCCGTCGACAAAACGATCGCTGGATAAAACGTCAAGAAAGGGATCACCGTATCGAGCTCGTCTAAAACAAGACGCCGCACGGCAAGCGCCAGAACTGTCAGAGCTACGGCAAAGCCGAGGCGCAGGAGAAGAGGCCGCGCTCGGGCACGGGCAATAAAGGCGAGCAGCTGATCCATCAACGTCCTTTCGACGCGTGCCATGAAAGCAAGATACCATGTGAAGCAACGCAATGAGCGTTCGGGTCCTGCGGCTCCGTGACGTGAGCAACGCCGTCATGAACTCGACGCATCGGCATTACCTGGCCCGTCCGGCCGCCCCGCTCGTCCCCCGCCCAGGGCGGGGCGCGAACGCGGTCCATACGCCGTCCAGCGGACCAGCCACGAAGCTAGACGTGTTGGCAACACTGATTAAAAATCAAGCCCCGTTCAGAACGACGGACGCGCTGAGCATTCGCAGCGATGGCCGGCGTCACAATTCGGATGTTGCATAATGGACCTGCGCCTCATCCATGCAGCCAACCATCTTCTCGAATGCAATGCTTGACCTGTCGCGATGACCCCTAACGGATGTATTCAAACCCTTCGTGAAACCATCGGGCGCACCATGGCACGGACTTAGACCGCATTCTGATCGCAAGTCATTTCCATTAACAATCGGACCCATAATCGCCCGCGTAGCCATCCGGAGTGATTAATGAACCGCAGTCGCATATTTTTTAAAACCAGTTTGCGCAAGTGGAAATTTCCCCTACCCAAGAAGGTATCGCAGAACACTTGGAGTTGAGACATGGCCGCCATCAACGTCGATAAATTGAGCCTTCGTGAACTTGAAACTTTGGAAGCGCAAATCTCGGCGGCGAAAAGCAAGGCTGAGACGGCAGCAAAGGCCGACGTCAAGGCCAGGATCTAAGCAATTTTGGATCAGTCCGGGTTTTCAATAAGCGATATCTATCAATCCACTCAATACGGCCGGAAGGGCAAAGGGCTGACCCACAAAGGTCTCGCCAGATATGCCAATCCTGACGACCTGTCTCAGACTTGGACAGGGCGCGGCCGCCGGCCCGATTGGCTGATTGCCCGCCTCAAGAAGGGTGAGAAAATCGAAAAATTCGCAATCTGACGCGGTGCACCGTCACGATTCCCGGGCAGGAGGCGCGTGTTGGACCCGATCCTCAGAGCCTCTTGCTGCGTCTCCATGAAAATACTTAGTAAAACGCCACTTCGAGGTGTTCAGACCTCAGTAACCGACGCCCGGCAACGTCCTAACACCGTTGCCGGAGCCCGATATGACCATAGCTCATCGCATCGCTGTCGCGCTTGGCGGCAAGCAGCCTCAGGAGAGGCCTCGGTTTGCTGACATGGCCCAGACGATCGCGCATCAAAGCCGTCTGATGCGTGTTGCAGAATGCCTCGAACGTGAGATGCGCCACCGGCGGTGGACCACCACCGGCGAGGAGCCCGCCAGCCCGTTTGCCGGGAGGCCGCGGGCCTGACAACATGCTGTGCTTCGACCCTGAAGCGGCGCAATGGCCATCGGATCTCAGCTCATTCAGCCAGGATCACAGGCGCCGGCAGCTCCGGGGCGGTCCAAATGAAACCCCCGTGAACCAGCCGCGCACGACCTCAAGCGAAAACGCAGATTTAAAACTTGCCGCCCCGCGCTGGAAAAGCATAACCGGATGTCCTGAGAGCCAGTGGCACACGGGCACAATGGACCACGTCCCGATGGGCGAGGGCGCACACTGCGCCGCCCTCGACCGCTCTCGCGTCGCTCAATACTATCACTTTGATCACGACCGCCGGGTCGAATTCAGAATGCGAAACTGAGTGTCCGTTGAAAACCCGTGACCTGACAGATGCCGCCCGGCGTTTTATTGGTCGCGAGCTTACGACGAGACGCGCATATCCGATCGGTTGGGCGACAGGAGCGCTGCCGGATGACGAGTATCCAGTCGCCGGCAACCAGCGCAGATCGTCTCCGCGTCCCGTATGGTCAACCACAGCCGGAATTCATCTCTCCGTGTCAACTCAAATACTGCGAGCCGCTTGAGCTGTAAGGCTCCAATCGCTCGTCGATTCTACGCAGCTCGGCCGCAATACAAGCTAACCGGGCAGCAAACTTGTGATTGAAATAATCGGCTAGCGCGGGCTCTTCTTCGATCAGGCTCAACATCGTATCACGGCGGATCGCGAGCGCGGAGACCTGCGTCCGCGCGATCACCGTCGTGCCGCTTTCCACTTCCACAAACATTCCCAATTCATGAATCAAAGTTCCGGGCGGCAACACGTCGCCTGAAACAGCGCCTGCTCCGCGTGCGATCACGGCCTGTCCAGACCGGATCAGAATGGCCTGTTGTACCCAGGCTCCAGTGCAAACAAGCCGTTCGCCAGCGCCATAAACAACGGGGCTCGCCCGGCGCGCAATTTCTGAGACGATGAGAGGCGCCAACCCTTGAAACAGTTCCACAGCGCGCAAGACCTGGACGTTGGGATTGTGGGGCGGCATGTCAGTCCTCGTACGAAAATACGCGTCCATATGGTCACATCATCCCGGTTAGGCCTGCCATGCCCCCGGGCCTATCCGTAGAGGCCCACTGGGCCCCGATCTTTCCCCGCAATCCACAACTCAGCAGGGCCCGGTTAAAATACAGGCGTGGTGGGCCGGCACCCGACCGGCCCCTGCGCGAACGCACGCACTGTATGTAGAAATCCCAGGCCAGAGCTGGTGTGGCGACATCGAGCGGCCTCCATCGCAAGGCGCTCGTCTGGAATCGGCCAGCGTGGTGCGAGCGCTGGCAGCAAACCGCACGCCCCCCGGAATCCCTCACGTTGCAGATCGGCCTTGTCCCGCATTTGAGATTTGCGGCCGCCGCCTCAACTCTGGACGTTCACCGGGGCGGCCGTCCCATTGTGAAGTCCGAGTGGTCTGGAAGCGGGAAACAACCGGGGTCTATCGGTTCATCCCATCGGCCGATACCTCAAGCGCGCTTTCGCTCCCTCTCAACCGTGGAGCCGGCGAGTAAGCCGTTGATCCGCCTGACATTAGAAGTCATGCGATACGGGCGGCTTGAGAACATGGACGAGGTCGAGCTTATCACACCACCTCCAGGAGCAGACCCATTCGATGATCGTTCAGCCTGTCGGGGCCGCCGGCCGGGCGGCTCTTGCGACATGTGCTGAGAGCCATCCGGCATCCGGCAGCGCATGCCAGCCTGGGATCTGTACGATCCATGGATGGCCGGCTTCTGGCTGGATGGCACTGGCCCGCAGCGGGGTGGGGGGCGCCTCCGCTTGGGCAGCGCTCAACTGCATGATTTGATCCACAGATAACGCAGCGCGTTCAGGTTCTGCCATGACACCGGCCCTGCCCGGGCACATAAACTTCTCATATTTAAGCCGCGACACCGTCGTGATAGACCCCCGTAGGCCATCAGAAAGTCCGGAATTGACCGCTTAAATCAAGGCGATGTCGGAGTCTTTGGCACTCAATACCATGCTTGGGACCTGTGTACCTGGCACCGGCGATCTGAGCCACAGCATGGCGACGACCTCTTCGATCAATAGAGACGCTCCACCGTCGGGCGCTCTTGCTTCGGCTGCGTCCCAAATCCCAGCGTCCCCTGTTCTTGCTTTGGCAACAGCTCAGGCGACATTTATCAAGTCGGCATTAAACAGATCGGACGGTGGGCGGAGCCGAAGGTTGCTGATTTAACCCGCGCCAGACAAACTTCTGAATGGCGTCGGAGAGCTTAGAATAGCCATCTGAAACAGTGTAGCGTGGACCAAACGAGAGGGCGGCGCCACTGACCTGGGCGGCGGTGGATAAAGCGATCAACGGGCATCCGACAGCCGGGCGCCTCAAAGTTCTTTGGTGCATGATCTCAATCAGGTTAGCCACCCAGATGCTCAATGCGTGTTCGTTTGCACGGCTTCCAGCCGCTTTAATGCAGACTGAACATTTTTGAGCCGAAGCTCGAGAGCACTTTCCGCCTCGATGAGCATCGTGGCGGCGCAAGTGACAGCGTCAGCGAGCTGTAAATTGCGCACGGAGGCCTGCAGCGTCTCTGAAGATTGTGAATTGATCAGTGCCGCCAAGGTCTCCCCCGTCCCAGCAATTCTCGCATGATGATCTGTGCGATGTAGGACAGTCCAGGGCGCCACCTGCTGTGGGGAACTGTCATTGCTTTTGGTCACGCTGCGAGGTCTCCGGACTAAAAAAAAGATAGAACTCGCCCAAACAACGATGACCATTAAAGTTTGTTCCCAGGTCAGTATTCGAACGGAGAGCTGGTGTCTGTTTGAGGATCGCAACACCTGCTCACCACGCACCCGTGGCATGGAGCAGCAAAAAGATCCAGTGAGATAGTTGCCCTTGAGTGACAACTGCAGGTATGACGCGAAGCCATGATATCTTTGGCGTCGAAGGATAGCGAACTGCGCAAATCGTTCAGTTTCCAGACGGGCGTTTGCGCCTCGGTGCGCAGCCTGAACCGGACATGCAGCTCAACCAAATGCCTGGTGCGTCGAGGCATCCCTGTGCAAGCGATCGATCGCGGCTAGCAAATCCTCCACCGCGTAAGGCTTCGAAAGACAAGGGGCGCCGGAAAACGAGCCCTCAAGTTGATCAGCATCGTACCCTGTGACCAGCAAGAAGGGGACAGCCCGCGCTCTCAGTTCGGCCGCTACAGGCTCCGCACTCTGCTGGCGCAGGTTCGTATCAAGGACCACGGCGTCGAATGTTGTATCACCCAATTCCTTTAACGCCGCTGCTACTGAGCCGGCCTGACCTGCGATCTCATGACCGGCAGCTTCCAGAGCCCGCGCCAATGGCCGGACAAGCATAGGGTCGTCCTCAACAAGAAGTAGGCGCATCAAATATCCTACGCTCCCGGCCATCATGGCAAACGAAATGAAGGGCTGAGCTGCTGCCAGTTCAACCAGCTCGAGAAAGGACTGCCCTTAACGGCTCTCGTTCGCCAGCCATGATCTTTGGCGTTGCAGGTCACAGACCGAAAGCTCACGACGTCGAGCCGGACCCTACTGGTACCACCGGCCTCATCATTTGGGCAAGTTCGACATGGCTGAGACCGAAGTTCCGGCGCCGTGTTGGAATTTGTGCCGGAGCGCGGATCCGTTACGGACATCCACCAGCACAGGGCCCGCGAGCTGGTGCAGACATCTTCCCGGTCCCTCAATGCGAACAATGAGACCTCGGAACGAGAGACGGTCGACGGGCATCGGTCGCGCACATTGGGTATGGGCGAAGACATCTCATCATTCGGCACATGCCGCGGTTTGAATGCATGTTCGGCACAACGTCGACGTCGCCTTAAAGCACTGACCACGCGCGACGACCGATAGCTTGCATCGTCCGGTCCGGCATCGTCTTGGAGAACAAACGCCAGGTCTCTTTCAAGCACTCATCGTCAGCACTCAACGATGGTCCAATCTCTCGTCCCAACTGGATGACCCGCGCACGACGCATCATGACGCCCAGCCCCACAATGCAATGCCGCTTTGCCGCCTGAAACAGTACGTGAGTAGTCCTACGCTAATGGGTGGGTCCAACGGTCAATTACCATCCACAGATTCGATTTGTTTGGGCTGGAGTTTGGCACTGGTTTCCATGGGAACCGAAAGTCACCGATGAAAATGGCACGACCGGCAGAGCAATCGGATGATGTGCATCCGTTCGAAAGGGACCGCCTAGACGCCAAGGCCATGGATACCCACGTGCCTCTGAGCACGCAGACCGGCCGTGCTGGAAAACCGGCGAAGTCGGGGCGAAAATCACTCCTCACAGCCGACGAGAAAAGAAGACGCAGGCGCATCCGCGACAGACTCCGAAAAGGTTATTCGATTGAGGAGGCGCAAGACGACCGGCGAAAAAAGAGTGGTCCGAAAGGGCCGCGGCTCTCTTTCGAAGAGAGGCAAAGACGCAAGAAAGAATATCGGCGCGCGTCGAGGGAACGGGCCAAGTCGGACCCCCAGAAAAGAGAAGCAAACCGTGCATACATGCGTCGCTACTGGAGGAAAAGCCGGGGATTGCCTCCCGATTGCGTTGTAAAAATTGGACGGCCCTGCAAAATCCAACCGCACCAATTGGGAGACATCGTCGACGCCTACCGTCAACTTCGCAGCTGGAAACGAGTGGCCGAGCAGTTCGCTGTGTGCGCCGATACGCTCCGGTCGTTTACGTCGGCATTGGATAAGTCCGCCACGGTACCAGCCGGCCCTCCTCACACATGCAACCACGCCCAGAACGACTCGGCTGTTGTCGCGAGGCCCGATACGACGGGCGGTATGACGCGCGTGCGGGATCGCGTGGGGGGCAAATCTCAATCCACATCAGAGACGCGAAGAGGTTTGCGTGACAGTTGGGGCAACTCGATGATGAACGCTGAAGAACTTATGCGGCTCGACACGCTGCTGAATGCGATGCGAAAGCCGTTGTCCAGTGTCGAAATGCTGGATGGCTTTCTTGTTGCCCTCCAACTCTGCCCGAAGCCATCGTTCGACCTGGAGTTGATCCGATTGTTGCTCGGCAAAAGAAGCCGGCTCGATCATCCACTCCTTCGCTCTCCGAAAGATGCAATCGAGTTTCTCGAATTGACCTTGCGTCACCGGTCGAACATCCGAGCGGCACTCAGCCAAAACAACGTCTACCTCACCGTGTTACATCAACTCCCGCCGCGCAACTCAGCTACGAAGGCGTGGTGCACAGGGTTTGCGAAGGCCTTGCAAGAAGATCAAGAACACTGGCGGCCGCATCTCAGAAACAAGCGAGTCGCACGATGGATAGCTCCGATATATCAAATCGGAGACGGAAAAATTTCATTGTGTCCTGAACTCCATAAAATGCCTCCCAGACGTCCGGGTGAAGAACCGGAACACTTGCAGATCATCCTGTGTCTCAACCGGTTGAGGCTCGAACTTCATGAATCATCGGCGCAGCCCGTGGGCGACGACGCGGAAGATTCGACTGAGACGACCAACGGCCACCTATCACTGGGGCCAACGCTCCTCACGCCTCCTGAAAAGCTGTCGCGCCGGCATTTGAGCCGCCGCCCGGTCTGACAGTGCGGGAAGAGGACCAAGTCGGCGCAAAACTCTGTCCTGTTGACGTGAGGGAGCCTACGCATGCTGCTACCGGATGGAACACTGCGGGTCATTGATGAGATCATTCTCGATTGCAAAAGAGCCCAGAAGTCGACCTTTCCTCATCCCCTGACCTTGTCCCATGCACGCGCCGAGGAGCGGCTTGTTGTGCTGCAACAGCTGCGGGAGCACGTTGCGCTCGAGATCGCCTTTGGAAAGCTGACGTCATACGAGCCCCCCAGCGTCCATCTGACGGCGGAGGACAAAGATCAGGCGTGACGGCGACGAGATGACCCTCGGCGATTTGCGTATCATCACGCCGTCGCCCAAGTGGTGCGTCTGTCGTTGTCCGTTCAGCTGCGAATGACCGACGCTCGCCGGCGTGATAGGCGTGATAAAATTCCGTCTTGACCGGCACAGCTCCACCAGCGGCGTGGCCATGGCCGTGTTCCCGTTGCCTTAAACAGCCGTTGCGCCACCGGTCGGGGCGACGAACGCCAGATCTATTGAACATTGCGGTGCAGCTTCCAACGTCCCCTGCCCTGTCTCTGCCGCGCACCCAAGTGATTGAAGCCGTCGTCGGACGCACGGGCCGAGCACAATCGGCATTCAAGTTCCTCCGGCGGCTTGCGATGCGCCATCACACGAGTTCTTGTCTCCTGAACCAGATAGGCGGCAATCCGAGTGCGCGGCGGGACAGCTAGCCCCAGACCAGCGCACGTATCGCGGCTCAAATGAAGCCGAGGGTGAGGGATCATGGCCGGCCCCGCACGGGTAGCAGCAAACGATCCAACAGGCATCACAACGGTGCCTGGGATCGGGTTTTCGCCGTCAGCTCAATCGCCACCGGCGTCTTTCAGCCTCACTCAGAACAGCCAGGGCATCGCCCTGACAGTTCCTTTTGGGAGTTCGGGCCGCTGTCTACGTAGAACCACGGTCATTCCCGCTAGGACTCTCTTACTCATGAAACCAGAGCCCCTTTGACCTTGCAGCGTCGTTTTGAGATGACCCGATGCAGTCAGGAATTGCGCATAGGCTTCCCATGATCCGCCTGCTTCACACGCTCAATAAGTCCGATGTCCTGAAGGCTCAGGGCCTCGAGGTTCTGGCCGATGACATCACAATTGCCGTTATTCATCACCAAGGGAATGCGCGCGCTTTTTGGCGACAGTCCGATGGCGCCTTCGAATTTATCCCGGCAGGATCGACACAGGCCCTGTACACGGTGCGCGATTTCGATCAGGTTCTTGAGCGAACCAATTTCTATTTCGATCAGCGCTGCTGCGGTCATTGAGTTTCGCGTTCGCGGCGATGACACGATCCCTTAAGGATCCAGGTTTTGGATCCTACCCTCTGCGGGATGGTCCGCCAAACAAACGATCCACCAAGCTTCGCAACAGGTGAGCGAACCCGTCTGACGACGGCTCCTAACAGACGGCGCCGTGTTGCCGAATTGATGGACGAGCTGGTTGTGCCCGGCGAGACCACCAACAAGGGCGTCACATCGCTGCAGTGGACCCCAGCAACATGCGTCAGATGAAGCCCGTGCTTCTTTTCAACGCCGTCGCAGTCATCGCCAACCCATCCAAATCGTCGGTCGCAAAATCCGAGACACAAGTCCTGCAGCTGCTTGGAAGGATTATGCGGCGGTGACAGAAGTGATCTCACGCTTAAGTAAGCCCCTCAAGAAAAAGCCGGTCCTTCCGAAGCGCGATAAACAAGTGTAAATACGGATACTTCGGATCATATTTAATGCGTACTAATACTACGTGATAACACAATTAAAAGCGGCCGCAGTTGATCGAATGCGATCATTATCAGGTGATTGGTGAGGCCGTCGCCTAACCAGGACCTAAAACCCGACCCCTGTGGCTCTAACGTGATATCCCGTCTATGTGCCCGCGTGTTTAGCTCCAATCGCTATCCAAGGGGGAAACATGATCGACCGCCGTCACGTGCAAAGTTATCTCACATCAGTGCTTTATCTCGCAACGTCACTCCCGGTTCTAGCAAATGAAGCGCCCGCTCTCAGCTGGTCGGGACTGTACATCGGTGGCAGTAGCGGTGTTGGCGTCGGCGGCAACTCCAAATCTCTCGATCTCGACGGCTTCAACTATTTCTGTCCGAAAAAGCCGGATTGTTCATCTATCGCCGGCGAAATTACGGACACCGGGGCCGATTCTGCTTTCATCGGCGGCGCACAAATCGGGTTCAACTACGCGCTTACCAATCGTTGGGTCATCGGTCTCGAAGCCGATCTTGCAGCGTTTGACTTCAGTGCATCCCGGACGCCGGCCAGCTCGAAGGCTGACTGGGGGGCGGATACCTTGGTCATGGTGGAAATGAGTTGGCTGGCGACAGTGCGCGGCCGCGTCGGCTACGCCGTCGATCGGTGGCTGATCTACGCCACCGGAGGCCTCGCATTGACTGATGGCCGATACCGGAATTACGATTTTTGCAATGACATACAGGCACAATGTGGATCGGGACTCATGGATGCACGGGGTGAAATGACGATTGGATGGACAGTTGGCGGCGGCCTAGAAATGGCATTTACTGACAATTGGACGGCAAAGGCCGAGTATCTCTTCATGCGCTTCGATGGAAGCCTGTACACTGGGACCGCTCGATTCCCCGAGGCGGGCGGCGGCGTGGAGACAGAGGATTATCGGTTTTCAGCCAGCCCTGCGGACCTGCAACTCTTCCGGATCGGCCTGAATTACAAATTGAGTGCGCCGGCACGCTGAACGCCCAGCCTGCTAGCGCGGCCTTGCGGCCCGAGTCTTGCGATCTCGGTTCGACCACGATCTGTGCACGATGGCACCACCGTTGGCGAGATGGCCTTCCAGACAGGAGGTCCCTGCGCCTGGCTACGCCCAGCCGCTGGCCGTGTTGACCAGTGCTCGCGATGCCAGCCTCGCCGGTTGCCATCTCAATCCTGAGTTTTCTCGTCCGGGGAACGCAGCAAACGCTGCACCAGCCACAATGCCCGCTCGAACAAGGTTGTGGATGCATAGAGCTGCCTGTGCTCAATCGGGCTCAAGGTGTCAAGATCAAGTATCCTCTGTCTGATCGCCTCCATCTGCCCCGAACGGCCGGACGTCAACTGCACGAGCTGATCGCGGTCGTCCCGACTGTCCGAGCCTACGGCATCCCCTGCAACGTGAAGAATCATCTCCAGGCTTTCGCGAAGGGCAAACAGAAGACTGTCGAGCTTTTTGTTCATCTCTAACGGTGCTGTGGTTTGCATCGTTGTGACGAACTCCTCCACAGTATCGATCAGAGAGGTCAGTGTCGCCAGACGCTTCTTTAAGCCGATCGCGTCATCGAGCAGTTCGCGCGACGGATTGCGATCCAAAATCTCGGTCAGAAAATTGTCGCAGTGCCGGCCCAGAGCGTGACCCGAGGCTGAAAGGGCCGACATTTTGGAATTTTGATGAGCATCGGCCTGCTGGGTGTAGGCGAGAAGCTCCGGCAGGAAAGCCACAATGCGCTGCTGTTCCAGACGAACGAGCTGCACGGCTGTATCGGGATCTCCGAGCGCCTCGGGGTAGATGAACCGGGGGTGGGACAACTCCTCCTCCTGCGTGGCAGGAGAGGCCCAGGCCGCCAGCTCCAGCATGCGCACTTGGAATGATCCGACAAAAAAAGCGCCCAGAATTTGAAGCAGGAAGTAGACCATCGCGACCTGAAAAGCCGGATCGGTGCCGAAAACGCCAGACATGGCTTTGAGACCCGGACCCAGTCCGGCCAACTCGACGGCAAGCACGGGAATTGCAAGCCCAGCGCCGGCAAATTTAACAGTGACCTGCAACAACGCGAGCTGCCGGCCGACGCCAGACAAATTCGTCGAGAGGAGCGCAATACTCATCCCCGAGCCGACGCTGGCACCGATGACGATGGCAATGGTCTGATCCAGAGACAAAAGTCCGGCATTGACCAGCGTGACCGCGATGACCGAAACCGTCGCAGAGCTTTGAGCGACGATCGTAATGGCCACACCCATGATGAACGCCAAGCCATACGACTGAGCCGAAAAGTCCAAGACGTCCCGAACCGCCGGCATGGATTTTAGCGGCTGCGCGCCGACCTTAATCAATTCCAGGCCCAGGAACAGCAGGCCAAGCCCAAGCAGAGCGCTGAGCCCATGCCGGTATTTGGGCGACCTGTCGACATCGAAATAAAAGGCAATCCCTGTGCTTCCGATGAGAAAAAGTACAACGAGGTGAAGATCGACAGCCGACAGAAAGACAAGCGCGGACGTACCCACGTTTCCCCAGATGACCAACGGCAGAACCTGCGCCACGCTTGCGAGCCCGGCGGCAACCATATTTATGGAGATGAATGTAATCGCGTTACTGCTCTGCGTCAGCGCGCCCAGCACAAAACCTGCCACGGTTGATCGCCATGCATGACGCGTTGCCCGCTCGATCACAAGACGGAGCCAGCCCCCCGTCATTTGCTTCAAGTTGGCGCCAATCAGCTTGATGCCGACAAAGAAGAGACCGAGGCCAGCAAAGATTTCCATGGTGTTTATTTCGACCCAGCGGGCTATTTCAGAATCGATCGCAAGGTCAAGAGAACGGCACCGGTCAACAGGACAAACCCGAGCAGCATGGTCACCCAGAGCATCTTCTGAAGGTCGGACGACAATCGCGCCGTTTCCCGCACCGAAGACTGACGCGCCTGCTCGCTCGCCGCCCTCAGATCCTCGACAAGCCTGTCGAAGCCATCCATCAGGGGACGATCCATCCCGCGCACACTCTGATCAGTTGCCCGAATAGACAAAGGATCGGAAGGGACCAGCACGCTCAGCACCCTGTCGTAGGCGGCGTTCAACTCATGATGCTGCTGACGCAAAATGCCAATTGCGTTCCCGCTGGCAGGGCCTGCCTGTACCGTTTCTGCAAGACGGTCCAGAGCGTTCTCCACCTGCAGCCTCTGCTTGACAAATGCGGCATGATAAAGCGCCAAATCAGCCTCTACATAGCCGCGCAGAAGAATGTTTTTCCATTCCTGCACCTGGGTCTTAAAAGCGACCTGTGCGATCCGCGCATCATCCGAAAGAGTCGCATATTGGCCGATGCGCGCGACATCCGCGTCCATCTGTTCGGCCAACTTGAATGTCGCGTAATTCGACATGCCGACAATAACGACGAGCACAAGCGCGACGGCAGAACTGAGCGAGAGGAACTGCCGGCGGCGTTCCGCGACGTGCTTGCTTCCCGGTGTCGCGCTCATAGCAAGGCCTTCGCTCCGTTGATCGTCCATCCGGTTCGCCATGCGCCACGGCCACGGCCACGGCCACGGCCACGATTGAAGCTGGAATGACGCAAAAAATCAGTACCTCAGCGTCGCTCTCACGAAATTTTCACCGCCGAGGCGCCGGTAGTCCAGGCTGTCACTGAATGCACGAACGAAATGAAGTCCGAGGCCGCCCACTTCCCGCTCCTCAATAGGCTGGTCCAACCGTGCGGCCGCCACCTGGGTTGGATCGAACGGGTGACCGTTGTCGCGCACGCAGACCGTCACTGAGCGATGGCCACACGATAGCTGAAATGAGAGCTTCAAACTGTCAGCTTGAGCATGCATGATAACGTTGGCGGCAAGTTCATCGACGATGAGGCAAAGCCGGTCCACGATCCCAGAAGGAAGTCCGTGCGTTGCGCCATACGATGTGATCGCCGGTCCTATGACACTGTTTCCAGACATTTCTCCGCTCAGTTGCACAATCATTGAAACGGTCTTCGCCTGGAGCGTGACGCCGCGCGTCAGCTAGCTTTGGTGACCGGCGGCGCCTTGAGCTTCCGCCACGTTTGCGTAGGTCGGAATAGCGTTAGTCAACCCGGACAGCTCCAATGCACTGCGGGCAGCCTCATGACGCGGCAGCGTTATTGCTAACGGAATGGATCGCCTGATCAGCATCTTAGACGAGGTGACCAGCAGGCGAATGCCAAGCGACGAGAGAAATGTCGTTTCCTCCATATCGATGATCACCTGAGCACAGTCGGGACCTACGCCGTTCACCCTCGCGTAGAATTCGGTTTCCATTTTGCCGACCGCAGAGCTGTCGATATGGCCCGGCAGGGCAAGAACGAATGCAGTCGTCGACATTGCGGGCTCCTCACAAATCTCAGTTCTGATACTATTGCGAGATGACAACTCTGTGAAGGAATTTGCCGACACGATCGTCTGGCCCATCGCAGCGTTCGGCTGCACCGGGCCTTGGATCCATGGCATCGATGGATGGTGGGGCCTGTCCGGGGACGGAACTCCTCACGCATGCCAAAGCCAGAATCAGTAGGAATACGTCACCGGGAGAAATGTGTTGAGACCGGATCACCGAATTGCCAGTGTCCGGCACAGCGATCCCTTCCACGCCTCCTTCCACGCCTATGGATACCCCAGAGTTGCGGCTCGATCCTCGCACCTACGCCATGACGGTCCCCGCCGGCCCGGAGGCGATCGACACGCTCTTCGACGCCATGTGTCGCTTTTGTGAGGCTCACGGGATCGATCGGGACCGGCAGCACTTTCTCAACGTCGCTCTGGATGAACTTGTGAGTAATACGCTTCGCCACGGCCAGCACAGTGACGCCTCCGGTCTCATTTCAGTGACCGTGGAGGACATGGACGGACTGCTGACCCTGGTCATTCGCGACACCGGCCCGGAATTCGATCCCACGGTCGCTCAGACCCCCGCCTTGAGCGGGTCGATTGAAGAACGGCAGATCGGAGGACTAGGCATTCACCTGGTGCGGCGATTGTCGGACACCTTCGAATACCGGCGCGATGGGATCTGGAACGAAGTCAAAGTCTCAAAACGCAGAACTTGAACAAGGACACGCGAATGCTCACGGTCAAATCCCGTCAACATGGAACCGCCACGGTGATCGAGCCGAGCGGCCGCATCGATAGCACGACAGCCAAAGAGTTCGAACAGCTGATCGCCCCGCCTCTGGTCGCAGGGTCGCACCGCCTCGTCGTCGACCTCAGTGGGCTTGAGTACATCAGCTCCGCAGGACTGCGGGTGTTTCTCACCGCTGCCAAACAGTGCAAGTCCGCGGGTGGAGCGTTGACGCTGTGTTCGGCGAGTGACGGCGTCCGTGAAGTCTTCGAAATCAGCGGGTTTTCCAGCCTGTTTGGCCTTCACGACTCCGTTGAGGCGGCCGTCAAGGTGTTCGGCGAGGCAACGGCTTAGAGATGGCCTGTACCACCCCCATAGCCAGCGGATGAATTGATGATCGCCAGCGTCCGCTACGAACCGCACGAAAAACCTCCGCATGCGCTGGCGGCTGCCCTTGGCGCTCAGATCGTCGTTCTCATCCTGACCGGGATCATGCTGACGCCGCTGGTTGTCGGCCGCACCGCTGGCTTGGATCCCACGCAAACCAGCTGGCTTGTCTTCGCAGCCCTGATCGCTTGCGGCATCTCCACGTGGCTTCAGGCTGGGAGGATCGGAAGAATCGGCGGCGGTTATGCACTCTTCGTGGGGTCCAATGTCGCTTTCGTGTCCGTGTCCGTGTCCGCGATCACCAGCGGGGGACTGCCCCTGCTGGCGCAACTCGTTTGCGTCTCGGCCCTGTTCACATTCCTCTTTACCGCGCAGCTTGCCCCGTTGCGCAAAATACTGACGCCCGCAGTTGGCGGGGTCGTGCTCATGTTGATGGCATTGAGCGTGGCGCCCGTGGTCTGGTCTCTTTTGAAGAAGGTGCCAGAGGCGTTTCAAGGTTCGGCCGCTGGCCCCATCACGGCCTTATGCACCCTCATTCCGATCATCCTCATCTCGCTGTTTGCCAAAGGCATGCTGCGGCTGTGGGCCCCCCTGCTCGGCGTCATCGTCGGATCCGTCGTCGCGGCCTGGTTCGGCATGGTGGAGCTGGAAAAGGTCGCCGCCGCACCATGGATCGGGCTGCCGCAGGCACCCTGGCCAGGTATAGCCTTGTCGCCGACACCGGAATTCTGGGCCCTTCTGCCGGCTTTCATCCTGATTACCTTGGTTGGAGGCATCGAAACTTTCGCCGATGGTATCGCCGTCCAGCGTTCGGCATACCGCGTCCCCCGGCCGATTGATTTCCGCGCGATCCAGGGAGCGATCAATGCGGATGGCACGGGAAGCTTCATTGCCGGAGCTCTCGGGACGGTTCCCAACACCGTCTATTCAATGAGCGTCGGCATCATGGAGTTGACCGGTGTCGCTGCACGGCGCGTCGCGCTGTGGGGCGGACTGTTTCTCATCCTGCTGGCGTTCAGCCCCAAACTCGCCGCCGTCGTTTCAGCGATGCCCAGCCCCGTTGCCGGCGCCTACATCCTGATGATCCTCGTCATTCTCTTCGGCCACGGCCTTCGCATGGTCACCGAGGAGGAGCTGGGGTTCGAGGCAGGTATCGCCGTCTGTCTCGGCTTCTGGTTCGGTGTCGGCTTTCAGGGGGGCTTTCTCTACAATGAGCTGCTGCCGTCATGGATGCAGTTGTTCCTTGCAAACGGAACAACGTCCGGCGGTCTGACCGCCATTCTCCTGATGATGCTGCTCACTCTGCGGCAGCCTAGGCGGGATAAGCTGACAATTCCTCTCTCGGTCCAATCCTTCAAAGCCGTTCGCGACCTGATCCAGCATTTCACCAATAGGGCCGGATGGGACAAACGGGCGGAAGAGAGGCTCGTGCTAGCCGCCGAAGAAGCCTTCCTGTTTTTGCTCGAACAAGGCGCTGCTCACAAGTCTGGGACACCGACCCAGTTGCATGTGCGCATTTCCCTGAAAGATGACGATGCAGAGCTCGAATACGTCAGTGCACCGGCGGGAACAAACGTCGAGGCGGCGCTGAACTCCGCCGGGACTGCAGGATCCGATCAAGACGACCCCGATGTATCACTTCGATTGCTGCGCGCCATGACCAAGGAGGTCAAGCACGCGCAGTATCACGGTGTGGACTATGTCGTACTCCGGATCGACAGCACAGGATGACCACGACCATGGCTGGACCGGAACAGACAGACCAGGAAGGCCGCCTCCTCGAACTGCTCGCCAGTTCGCCATCCGTCATCTACAGCTTCGCCGCGTCCGGCGATTTTCATCCCACCTTTGTCAGCGGCAACATCGGTCCGGTCCTCGGTTACGAGCCTGACGCCTACTTGACCAATGCGGACTTTTGGCGAAGCCGCGTTCACCCCGACGACTACGATCCAGTCATGGAGAAGATCAACGAGCTTTGGTCGGTCGGACGCGTCTCTGTCGAATACCGCTTCCGGCATGGCAAAGGTCATTACATCTGGGTTCATGACGACCAGCGATTGCTTCGGGATTCCGACGGTGCGCCCGTGGAAGTCGTTGGGTCGTGGGGGAACATCTCGCGGCGCAAGAAAGCCGAACTTGAGGCCAACACCGCAAGGCAGCGGGAGCTGGCTGCCGAAGAGGCCGCCCGGGTCAAGGCCGAGTTTCTAGCCAATATGAGCCACGAAATCCGCACGCCCATGAATGCCATCATCGGCATGTCACACCTGGCTCTGAAGACAGAACTCTCGCCGCGCCAACACGATTACATCAAGAAGATCCAGCAAGCCGGCCAGCATCTGCTTGGCATTATCAATGATATTCTGGATTTCTCGAAGATCGAGTCGGGCAAGCTGGCTCTGGAAGAAGTCGAATTCGATACCGAGCGCGTTCTTGGCAACGTATCGAATATCATCGGCGAAAAAGCCGAGGCGAAAGGCCTTGAGGTCGTATTCCGGGTCCCCTTCGACTTCCCGCAGTCCTTGGTTGGCGATCCCCTGCGGCTGACGCAGATCCTGCTCAACTATGCCAACAATGCCGTCAAGTTCACCGAGAGCGGACAAATTGTCATTTCGGTCTCCATGGTCGAACAGACCGACGCAGACCTCCTCGTACGTTTCGAAGTGCGCGATACGGGCGTGGGGATGACCCCGGAACAGATGGCCAGGCTGTTCCAGTCCTTCCAGCAAGCCGACACGTCGATTACGCGCAAGTACGGCGGCACGGGACTGGGCCTTGCAATCTCCAAGCAACTCGCCGGATTGATGGGCGGCGAGGTCGGGGTCGAGAGCAAAGTCGGGGAAGGCAGCACCTTTTATTTTACCGCCCGGCTGCGGCGCGGCACCGGCCTGTCGCTGCTCAAAGGCCCCTTGCGCGCGCAGCTGCTCGGACGGCGGGCACTTGTCGTCGACGATAACGAGGAAGCCCGGGCGGCCATGGAAGAAATGCTTTCGGGCATGGGCTTTGACGTTTCGATTTCCTGTTCGGGAGAAGAGGCCCTCAACGATGTCGGCGCCGCCGCCTCGCGGGGCGAGAGCTTCGACGTCGTGATCGTCGATTGGCACATGCCGCCGGGCATGAATGGCGTCGATACTGTCGAACAGATGCGCCAGATCCAGGGCCCCGATCCGAAGAGCCCCCGATTTATGATGGTGACGGCCTACGGCCGCGAAGAAGTTATGGAGGAGGCCGCACGCGGCGGGATCGACACCGTTCTGGTGAAGCCGGTGAGCAACTCAGTCCTGTTTGAGACCGTGTCACGGTTGATCGTGGGCCATGTCGACGAGGCCAACGCGCGGCAAATCGAACCGCAGCCCGAAAGCCTCCCGCATGCGGCCGCACTCGAGGGCGTCGAGGTCCTGCTCGTCGAAGACAACGTGATCAACCAGCAAGTAGCCGACGAAATTCTCTCAAGTTCCGGCCTGAAGGTCACGATCGCTGAGAATGGCGCCGAGGCGGTCGATTTCGTTCGCAAGAAGACCTTCGACGTTGTCTTGATGGACATGCAAATGCCTGTGATGGATGGTTTGACGGCCACCCAGAAAATTCGTGAGCTCTTTCCCGACCTGACCACGCCAATCATCGCGATGACCGCAAACGCCTCGGAGGCTGACCGGAAGCGGTGCCTCACGGCGGGGATGGTGGATCATATCCCCAAGCCGATAGATCCGGCAGACCTCTTTCGAACATTGCTCAAATGGGTCTCCCGGCCTGCCAGCGATCCGTCTGAGAGCGCCGCTGCGCCCGCCGTCCAGCCCCCGTCCGGCGCGGACCGCTTAGCCGCGGTTCCAGGTTTGGATATCGTCAAAGGCCTCAAGTGCATGTCGGGCAGCCGGACGCTATACGAAAAGATCCTGCGGACATTCCTCACCACCCAGTTGAACGTCGCCAACGAGATAAGAGAAGCCCTGGAACGCAGGGACGATGCGCGCGCCGAGCAGCTGGCACACACACTGCGGGGCGTGGCGGGTACAATCGGTGCATCCGCCGTGCAAGACCTCGCGGCCAAACTCGAAGACGGTTGCAAAACACGGGCCCCGCAAGACCAGATGACGGCAGATCTCGCGGCCCTCAAGACGGAAATGGACGTCCTGCTTTCGGCGCTTCAGGCAGCTTTCCATGAGGAAGGAAGCCATGTCTCCGCGGCCCGCGATGCCCCGCGACCGGCCGCAAGCACCGAAGATCTGCGGCGGCTGCTGGATCTCGTGCTGGCCAACGACACCGAAGCCAATGCAATCCTCATCAATCAGGCAGCCGCATTCCGCAGCCGCCTCGGTGCCAGTGTGTTCGAGGAAATTCTCTCCGCCGTCGAGAGCTTCGACTACGACAGCGCAGCCCCCATTCTGCAAAGACATACCTCATGAGCCCGACGACATCCCACGCTGAGCCGTCACGAGTTCTGGTCGTCGACGATACCCCGGCCAACTTGATGCTGGTGAGCAACCTCCTGAAGGACCGGTACAGGGTCCAAGCCGCCATAAGCGGTGAAAAGGCCCTCAGCATTGCCCTGTCAAGTACGCCGCCCGACATTATTCTGCTCGACGTCGTCATGCCCGGACTGAACGGTTATGAAGTTCTCCAAGCCCTGCGCGCCGACCCCAGAACCAGCCAGATCCCGGTCATCTTCCTGACCGCGCGGTCCGACGCCGAAGACGAAGAGAAAGGCCTTCTGCTGGGGGCCGTCGACTACCTGGTCAAGCCCATCAGCCCGGCGATCGCCCTGGCCAGAATCGACACCCATCTGACACTGTATCGTCAGCGGCGCGAACTTATCGACGCCCAGGAGTTGATCTCGCAAGAGCTTGCCGAAGCAGCCGAGTATGTTCGCACACTCTTGCCGGCTCCCATGAGCGGTGATGTCAGTTCGGACTGGAAACACATCCCCTGCACAGCCTTAGGCGGCGACGCATTCGGCCACCACTGGATCGACAGCGATCACCTCGCGATCTATCTGCTCGACGTTTGCGGCCACGGCATCGGAGCGGCGCTCTTGTCGATATCGGTGATGAATGCACTGCGCTCGCAGTCCCTCGGCAGTGTTGATTTCCGCCGCCCCTCCGCGGTCCTCGCCGCACTCAACAACAGCTTCCCGATGGAAGATCACGGCAACAAGTACTTTACGGTCTGGTACGGCGTCTACGACCGGAACAGTCACGAGCTGAGTTTTGCGTCCGCCGGACATCCTCCGGCGGTTCTCCTGCGGTCCACGCCGGACCATCAAACCGACCAGCGCGAGTTGATGACCAAGAACCCAGCTATTGGGTACTTCCCCGGCATCCCGTTCGCTGAGGACAAGGTTTCTCTGTCGCTGACAAACAAATTGTTCGTATTCAGCGACGGCGTGTACGAATTCTGCGGCAACGATGACCGCACCATGTCGGCTGCAGACTTCGTCTCACTCTTGACCGAGACGGGCCGCGTCGATGCGTTCGACAGCGATGCCATCCTTGCTAAAATGAACAGCCTAAAGAGAAAGTCCGGGCCGTTCGAAGACGACTATTCGTTTCTCGAAATCAACATCACTGGCAGCCGCCGGCAGCCCATTCACCCGAAAGGCTAGCCGATGTTGACGCTTGCGGACGAATTCGTACTTCTCAATCTCAAAGATGAGGGCGGCGCGTTCATTTCATTGCCACGCCATGTCTTTGCCGCGTGCCTCGCCGGTGCAGTCCTGATGGACCTCGCCCTGAGGGATCGGATCGATAGCGATCTGGATCATCTCTTTGTCGTCAGCCGGCAGCCCACCGGTCATCCGGTTCTTGATGACGCCCTGCACCAGATCGCGGCAAACACGGATGCAAAAACGACTGCTGCGGCTGTGCGGATACTCGCAGCAAGAGACCACGACATGAAAGAGCTTATCCTTGCCCGGCTTTGTCAGGAGGGCATCTTGACCCGCCGCGACGGAAAAGCCCTGTGGGTGTTTCCCACACGCCGGTATCCCATTCGCGACGGTCGCGACATCGTCGAGGTCAAACTGCGGCTCATGGGCATTCTGCTGCGCCGCGACTTACCCGACGGTCACGATGCCTGCCTTCTATCCCTGGTGAGCATCGGCAATCTTGCCCGATTTCTTGTGCCGCCAGCCGATCTCGTCCGCGCCCAGCATCGTCTCGATCAGCTATCAAGACTCGAACTGATCGGCATGCGCGTGCGCGAGTACATCGCTGCGGTGCAGACCGATATCGACTTCGCGCAAATGCGCGGCCTGGGCTTCTAAGCAACACCGAATCCCGTAACGTCCATCCCCAACATGACCTGAGGTTTTTTATGACACTCGTACGTCTATCGCTTCTTGTTCTGGCATTGGCTCTTGGCAGCACCCAGGCAGCCGCTGCCAGCACCACAGTTCGCGTCGCGGTCACCCCCGCCTCCCCTCCCAATCTGTTTGAAGAGAATGGCAAGACGACGGGGCTCGATCTGGAGATCATGGATCTCTACTGCAAGAAACGCGGCTGTACCCTCCAGATCACGGCTTACGATTGGCAGGGCATGCTGGCCGCCGTGGTAACGGGTAAGGCCGATGTCGCCTTCTCGGGAATTTCCATCACCGACAAGCGCAAGGCGGTCATGGATTTCTCCGAACCCTACATGGAAAACACGTGGAACCTCGTCAGCCTCTCCAGCCGCAATATCGTCCTGAAAGATCTCACCGAACTCAAGCAGTACTCGATCGGCTACCCGCGCGGCATGGCCTACACCGACTTCATCAAGAACGATCTCGAGCCAAAAGGCATCTACGCGGCCGACCAAGTCAAACTCTATCCAAGCTACAACGAGGTCATGACCGACCTCCAGAACGGTAACGTCGACCTGGCCTTTCTCGACGGAACCGTGGCCTCCGTTTACCGCAAGAAACAGCCGCTCTCCGACAGCTGGGTATTCACCGGCTTCGACCGGTTCGGTTTTGCCTTCCAGAAGGGGTCGGAGCTGCGCGACGACTTTAATGCGTTCCTGAAGGAATTGGGGCCGCAAGAGCTGCAGAATATCGTCAAGAAGTGGGTGAACTGACACCCAGCACCTCTTGTATGACATTCGTCGACATCATCGCCGCACTCAGCAAAGGCGCCGCCTACACGGTTGGTGTCACTGTCGCGTGCATCGCAACGGGCTTCACTGTCGGACTTGCCGTGGCCGTCATCCGCAGACTCGGCTGGCGGTTCGCAGCGCCCCTGACGAATGTTTACCTCGCCGTGTTCCGCGGCGTTCCTATGCTCGTCTTGCTCTTCATGGTCTTCTTCGGCCTGCCAAGTCTCGGCATCCAGGTGCCGCCACTGGCCGCGATGATGCTGAGCCTCGGCTTGATTTCCGGCGCCTACCTGTCGGAAGTGTTCCGCGGAGCATTGAACGCTGTGGAGCCCGACGAGATCCTTGCCGCACAAGCCATGGGACTGACGCGGTGGCAGACGCTCCGCTGCATCGAGCTACCGCAGATGCTGCGGGCATCGGTTCCCGGCATGATCAACGAATTCACGACAGTCCTGAAGTATTCGCCGTTCGCCTATACCGTCGGCATTCCAGAAATCATGAAGCAGGCAACCGCGCTCGTTTCCACCACCATGCGTGGCGTTGAAATCTACTTGGCCGTGGGCCTCATGTATTTCAGTATCTATTGGATGCTCGTTCTGGGGGTGTGGACAATAGAGCGCTGTTTCCGGGTTCCCGGATTGACCCACCGTTGATCGGATTGAAGAATGGCGCTGCTGGAAGTTCGACACCTCAAAAAGACCTTCGGCGACAGAGCCGTTCTCGACGGCATCTCTTTCGATCTCGAGGAAGGCGGGATCAAGGCGATCATGGGACCGTCCGGCTGTGGGAAGTCGACGCTACTGCGGTGCATCAACCGGTTGATCGAGCCAACGTCGGGATCCATTCTATTTCGTGGTCAGGAGGTGACTGGCCGGGATACGGACGTCCGAGCCCTGCGCCAGATGATCGGATTCGTATTCCAGAATTACGCGCTCTATCGCCACCTCTGCGTTCTCGATAATGTGACAGTGGGTCCGCGAAAGCTCAAGCGCATGAGCCGACGCGAAGCGGAGGGCAAGGCACTTCACGAGTTGCAGCGGCTGAACGTCGCTGATTTGCGCCATAGCTTTCCCTCCCAGCTGTCCGGCGGACAGAAGCAGCGCGTGGCGATCGCCCGGGCGCTTGCCATGGACCCGGCGGTCCTGTTTTTCGATGAGCCGACCTCAGCACTCGATCCCGTCATGGCCCGGGAAGTGGCGGCTGTGATCAACCAGCTGCATTCGGAAAATGTGACAGTGCTGTGCGTCACTCATGATTTCGAGCTGGCGCGGAGTGTGGCCGACCGTATCATTTTTTTACGGGACGGACGTATCCGGGCGGAGGACACCGCAGACAACCTGCGGAACCATTATGATGACCACGAGATCAGGACCTTCTTCGGTCCCGGAGCCGCGCCGGTATGATGGGCGATCTGGCCGTTCTGCAGGATGTCCTCGTGTACTGGCCCGAGATTGCCAGAGGACTTGCCAGCACGCTCATGTTGAGCGTGATCATTACGCTCACGGGGTTGATTGCCGGTATAGCCGTCTTTTATCTAACGCTCAGTTCAAGCGACGTGTGCCGGCGGGCAGTGCAAGGGTACATTTCGATTTTTATCGGGACTCCGCTGATCGTATTCTTGTTTTTGTTGTATTACGGCTTACCGCAGTGGGGCATCAAGCTCACCCCTCTGACCGTGGCGGTGCTGGGCTTCACGCTGAATGTGGCCGCCTATAACGCCCGCTATATGACCACAGCATACAATGGATTGGATCCCTCCGAAATCGAGGCGGCCAAAGCGCAGGGCTTTACCAGTCGCCAGATCTTCCACCTCATGACGCTTCCCCAGGTGTTGCGGCTGTCGATCCCAGCGTTGACCAATCAGGCGATCCAGAACCTCAAAGATACCTCTCTGGTTTTTCTCATCCAATATGCCGAATTCTTTGCCCAAATGCAGGAAGTTGCATTGCGAACATTCCGCTTCTTCGATGTCTACCTGCTGACCGGCCTCGTCTATTTCATTCTCGTTTCGGTCTTGACGAACTTGGCACGTCGGGCCGAGATGTTCGCGGATCTCCCACCGGCCAGCCGTCATAATCGCTGACGTCGTACCAAACGCCCCCGAACCGCCCGCCCCGGTGTCCCGCCGGGCCTTCGACGAACCTCATTTATCACGTCACGACCGTGGTGATCTGCGACATCCACGGTGCATTCTCCCCAGCGGTCACCGGTATGAGATGGCGCTCAGGCCTCACGCAAAAGCCGGCCGGCGCGACGTTCAGGAGGCTGCATCCTTCCCAGCGAGATGGCTTCGCAGGCATCTATCATGGCCGCCTCCGACGGACATCTCCCCAGATGCGTGTGGGGGCATGCCCCGCCGCCCGGCCGATGATACGTCGGCCAACGCTGCAAACACGATAAGGTCTCATATTTGATATGGCAAAAGGGCGTTGGATGCGGCCGTGCCGGACTGCTCTGACGAACCCTAAATGAGAGAATGGAACCGGGCGTCGTCGGTGCGACACCTTTCGGCAAACCACCCATCGCGACCCGACCCCCACCTTCGACAGGGAAGGCGTGTAATTGAAGCGTCTCATTTCTGCGACGGCGACACCAAATCCCTTCAAAAGATCTCTGTGCGACGCTTGACTTGGTTTCCAAAACAGTAGGAATAGGGGTCGCCGCCTTCGCTGCCAATCGGAGTCGGCGTCTCCCTGCCCAGGGAACCTCTCTCGGAAGCCGCGCCGGTGCGCACCGGCGCGGCTTCTTCGTTTGCGGGCCGTTCAGGCATCTGCGCTGGTGCGCACACCGTCCAAGGGCAGAGATACATCGGGCTCTGCGGCATCGCGCAAACAACGTCGCACTCGCAAAGACGAACCGTTACAAGCGCCGCCGCCGCGATCGATTGACCGCCGTCGGTGTGATGAAGGCCGGCGGGACGTTAATCTGGGGTGTCATGTTCCGTTTCGCACAAGCCAAGCCAGTCCCGAACCTGCTGGTGGGCGGTCGTGTGATGCCGGATGACTGTGTTGAGGTCTAGGAGACAATTGCGGATCTCTGGTGCATCGTAGTCCCAGAGGACATCCTCAAGACACCTTTTGACCGACTTCAGCCGATCGACGCTTCCCTCAAGGTGCTCATCGACACCGCGCAGCATCGCGACCAACGCAACAGAACGCTCATCCATATTTGACCATTTCCGGCTCGCTTGCTCCCACTCGGGCGGATTGATGCAAAGAGGATAAGCGCGGCGGTCAGGAATGTTATCCGTAGGTCTGCCGGTGGGAAAACCACCAAGCCTCGATGCGGCCCTGACCAATTTTGACGTCTCGGATTTGCGATGGGGTGGCCAGAGCGGCTGGCAGCAATCGAGCCGATGTCGAGACGATAACGGCCGTCCGGCAGATCTCTTATCAGACAGGGTGAAGGCTCCCATGTCCAACCCGCCCGTGGTCCGCTGGCCGGCCCGGACCGGCTGGCCACCGCATGAGGAGCCCAGAAACGATGGGCCCAGAAACAACGGGACTAGAAACAACGGGACTAGAAACGACGGGCCCGGAAACGACGGGAGAGAAACGACGGGCCCAGAAACGACGGGCCCAGAAAGACGGGTCTAGATACGACGGGCCTAGAAACGACGCGCCCAGAAATAAGAGGCCCGATCTCCAAAGGTCTAGACAGGACCGGCCCAAACGTGGCCGCCCCAAACCAGGCGGGGAACCAACCGGCGCGCGTTGCTTTTGGAAAAAAAGGCCCCGGACGCAAAACCTGCCGGAGCCTCCGAGGTGCCAGCGCGGAGGGTTTTGGGCGCGCTGATGCGACCAGGATCGTCCAGTTCAATAAAAGATATGTTGCATCCAGAGCCGCGAAACTACGTAGATGTCGGCCGGCGGCGTGAGACCATGCGCGGGGCGGCCGCTATTGATCTGTCGTAATCATTTAAACGGCCATTCATCCTCCTGATCACGGGTCCGGCACGCGCGTCCGCAACGTTGCCAGGGTCTGGTGATGGGGGGGGCCCGCGCGCACCTGGACCAAACAGTGTCAGAGCCCCTCGAGACCGATCTTTGCCGCGCCCACGGCAGCCAACAGACAATGCTCTTGCGCCGCGGCGAGACTGAATTTAGCCGTAGACTGGGTCTAGAACTTCATTGAGGAGAGAGAGCGCACGCGTCCACTCCCGACGCCCCAAGGTTGGCCAACGCAAGCCTGGTCTTCTACGTCAGCCCCCCGACCGCGGTACTAAGTCGCCATGTTGTCACCCACCGCAGGGATGGCCGCAGCCCTCCGATATCATGAACGGCGTCCGCTCGGGACATGGAGGCGAGCGAGAACATGGAGGCGAGCGAGAACATGGAGACGCGCGAGGCCATGGAGAGGCTCGATAAAATGGAGGCGCCCGTGGACGTGATGGCCGGGGATCGCCAGCGATCGGACCGAACGAGCAGATGGTCGTCGCTGCTTGGAATGGCCGTCGCGATGGTCGCAGCCCTGATCGCGGCCTCTGGCCTGCGTGAAATCCACCAATCCGGACGTCTTGCAAGCCTGCATGCCGAGGAGACCGGCCTCAGCAATCTGCAAAGCTCGCTTCTTGACTGCGAGACGGGCGTGCGCGGCTACCTCCTGGCCAAGGATGATCGACTGCTCGAACCGGCAATCAACTGCAGCGCCCGCGCCACAGATCACTTGCGCGGGTTGACCGCGAAAAAAAACATCGAGAGCGCGGTCTCGGCGGTGCTGGACGATATCGAAAACACCATCCAGTCCATCAACGCGGGGCAAAGAGACCAACGTTCCAATATCGATGCGCTGCTGCGCAGCAAGACCTTGATGGACACCGCACGCGGGCGTGTCACGGCCCTCAAATCTGAGGTGCAAAATGACATATCGATAGCCCATCGTGAGGACGGCTGGCTTCATGCCATCCAGGTGATGGGCCTGCTGCTCATCTTGGGTTACGTGAGCTGGCTGTACCGCAACAGCCGCCTGTTTGTTGAGCAACTGCAACAGCGGCATCGGCTGGCGCGCGCGATCTGGGACAACTCGGGTGATGCCCTTTTTCTGTACGATGTCAGGTCCGGAATCATTGTCGACAGCAACCCATCCGCTGCGCAGCTGTTGGGGCTTACAACAGGCGCGATCGTGGGGAGGCCATGGACGCAATTCGTGGCACCATCCGACATCGAATGGGCTCGCTCGCGGGTCGCTGATGCAGAACATCGGACGCAAGCTTCTGTTGTAGGGCACCTCATTGCGGCGGATGGACAGCGCCTTCCCGTGGAAGCGGCGATAAGCTCCGCGTTCACGTTATTGGGCAAGGTCCTGGCCGTTTCGTCCTTTCGCAGCCTGAGCGCCAGAGATCAGGCACTCCACGAGGCAGCGTTTCGCCGTGCCATCGAAGATGCGGTCCCCAGCGGACTGGCGGCCGTCAGCGATAAAGGCGAACAGATCTATGTCAATGAGCACCTCTGTGACATGCTCGGATGGAACCGCCAAGAGCTCATCGGAACGAGCCCGCCTTTTCCGTATTGGCCTCCGGAAGAGGCAACCCACATCCTCGGGCTTTTCAACGACTGCCTGGAGGGCCGGATTGGTTCAGGCGGGTTCGAAGCCACTTTGATGCGCCGCTCCGGCGAGCGGTTTCCGGTTCATATTTTTGTCTCTCGCATTCAGGACAGCCAACGGCCCGGATGGATGGCTTTTATCATCGATCTGACCGAGAAAAAAAGGTTAGAAGCAGCCTTGGAAGAGATCCGGCGCCTGGATGCGGTCGGTCTCCTGGCCGGACAGGTGGCCCACGACTTCAACAATCTGCTCGCGATCATTCAGTTGCATGCTCGCCTTGCGCAAAAGGCCGGTGATAACGGCGAGGAGATAGCCCAGTGCATCGCAACGATCTCAGATGCAGCCCGGCGCGGCGCCAACATTACCAAAGCCATGCTTGCGATTGCACGCAGGCAGCCCTTGAGCCCGGAGCGGATAGAGCTCGGTGAGCAACTCCAGAAAATCACCACTCTCCTCACATCAGCGGCCGGACCCCACATTTCTTTGAAACTCGACGTGTCAGCGGCGCCCGTTTGGGTCGAGGTCGATCCGGGCGGCTTAACGGCGTCGTTGCTGAACTTGGTCATGAATGCGCGTGAGGCCATGCCAGATGGCGGACGGCTCGGGTTACGCATCTCGACCAACCCAACAGCGGCGAGCCATCCCATCGAAGCGGAAGACAAGCCGTCCTGTGTGATCGAAGTGAGCGACACGGGGATCGGAATGACCGCCGACGTCAAAGCGCGTGCCTTCGAACCGTTCTTCTCCACCAAGAAGGAGGCAGGCGTCGGTTTTGGTCTCGCAATGGTCTACGGGTTCGTCAGACAAAGCGCCGGCGCCGTCGAAATCGACAGTGAACCCAATCGCGGAACAACGGTTCGCCTTGTGATCCCCACATGCCCCCCGGCAAAGAGCGAGCTCGCAGCTCAGCCCGCACCTTCCCGAGCGTCAATCATGCATAAAGTCCTCGTGGTCGATGATGAGCCATCTCTCGGCCGGGCGCTCAGTGCTACCCTGGCCTCGATGGGGCATGACGTGACTGTGGCGAAAGATGCGGAGCAGGCTCTCTCACTTCTCGACCAGCAGAGCTTCGACGTCCTGCTGACGGATATCCTGATGCCCGGGATCGGAGGTGTCGAACTGGCCAGGGCCGCGGCACACCGCTACCCCGAGATATCGATCGTACTCATGACGGGTTTCGGCATGCGGCCTAAAAATGAGACCTTGCCCTGGCCTGTCCTGGAGAAGCCGTTCGGACCACAGGAAATCTCTGCACTGTTCAGCCGCAAGCCCGCCGCTGATTGACCTCGCTGTTCCAGCACCATGAGCGTGGGCGCAACCAGGACCCTGGGGCGTCGCCGTCCGGTGTCGGGCGATGCTCTATCAACCTCTGCGATGATGACCGGGAAGAAAATCTTCGCATGCATGCCGTGGTTAGCCCCCACAGCCAGCATCCGGCGCGGCAAAGTCATGGATCCCCGCTGTGCCGGCCTTATGAATGGCGACGCCGCGGCCGCGCAGCTGAGCCGGAGGGGGCAGCGCTAGCCCTCCCCGCAACGATGGTGCCACACAGGCTCAACATCGCTCGAAGGGACCCGGCCGCACGCCGTCGACGGCGGCAGCGCGGCAAACAACGGAACTGGCCGTTTCCTCGACCGTTGATGACGCCACCGCCCGCAGCCGGTCTGCACACCGAGCGCTCCCGCCGACACATCCTCCGGTCCCAGCCACGGGGCGCCGAGTAAGCCCCATATGAAAGCCTCAACCCGGTCGGCAATCCATGTGTCCGGACTAAAACGCCGTCCGCTAAACCTGCCCCCATTCAGGTCTGCCTGCCCCATGCCTTCATTGGGCGGCGACGGGCAATCATGTTCGAAACAACCGGCGACGCGCACGGGGCACGGACGATCACCTGTTGCAGGCCGGCCATGCATTCCCACCGAGCCCGCCCCCGCGTGGCGCGCCGAAACACCTCAAACTGGATCGTCGTCACGTAGATCTACCGATGAAGGATGGACTCGAATCGTCGCTACGTAAAAACACCTCACCGAGTGTCTGGCGGAAATGGCGGGGATCAATTGAAACGATGGAGACATGAATGAAAATGCCAAAATTGGCGACCTCGGTCGCGGCGATCGTATTGATGGCAGGCCCAGCCCTCGCCACTGACAAGAAATTCGGCGGCGGATTCGGCGGCGGCAGCAGTGGCGGAGCCGAGATTTCGAACGAAGTCGGCAGCTTCACTCAGATCGGCGTCAACAATGCCGGCGTAATTTTGCAGGGTGCAACGGTCGATGGCGAGATCGACTTCGAGGATTCGGCTCTGGGTCGCGCAGACTCCCTGATCGACCTCGGCGACCTGAAGCAGCAGTCTTTCAACCAGATCTGGACCGAAGGCGGTAGCGTCGGCGACACGGTCGCCTTCTCTATGGATGAGAATGACGACGAAGTGTTTGTCGGCAACCGTGATGTCGCCGTTGCGGACATCGAAGTTGAAGACGACATAGAAACCCTTGCGATTGCCGTGGGTGCTAGCGAAGCAAAAGCTGAGACCAAGACGGAAATCGAAACTGACATCGAAGTCGAAGTCGAAGTCGACATCACCAAAGATAACATCGCAGTCATCGGCAACAACCTCGCACTTAACGGCAGCCAGGCTGGCGAAGACCTTCAGGATGGCGACCAGAACGTTCTGAAAGCCGACGTCGAAGAATCAATCGCTGTCAATGACGTTCTGAGCGACAACGATGACAACTTCAATGACGGCGCAACACCGCCTCTTTAATAACAGCTAAGGAATTGAGCTGAGGCAACAGGGGGCGAAACCCGCTTCCTGTTGCCTCACTTCCCTCGTGGAGGACGGAGACGATGCATCTTTTTCGTTGTTGGGCAGCACCGCGCACAATCGTCATCTTATCATCTCTTGTCATCGTCCATTCCGCGCGTGCTGACGATACGCAATGGCGTAACGTCACGATTCACCAGAATAGCAAGCTCAATGTCGCTTGGTCTGTCTTGAACGAGAATGCCAGCATTGACGGTCCTCGCACGAGCGATGTCGAGATCGTTCAAACAGGCGTTTCGAACTGGGCCTATACGATCCAGAGCTTCACGGCGCCTTATGTGTCGTCTGGTGATCCCACGGCCCACGATAACATTCAGAACGAACCGGTTCCGGCACAACCCAGCAGGAATTCCGCTTTGGATATGACAACGGCCTCAGTCTATCAGCGTGGTCAGAACAATCAGGCTTCGCTCTATCAGAATAGCCCGAATAACCAGGCGGTGATTGGACAAGCCGCCCGCGCGGGCGGATTCGATGCGGCGGCCAAGTCAACGCAGGAAGACCTCGCGAAGCTGCCCGATGGTAGAAATTACTACTCATTCGAAAGCGGCGATGTTGATATCAAGTTGATGGCGCCGGGTGTTTTTGCGCAATCCAGTTCATTCGGGCGCAATCGGTGATATGGCTCCAAATCTCATTCCATATCTCATGCCGCGAAGGCTGAACCATTTGGTGCATTTTGTCGTCAAGATGAGGCCGGTTCGCAAGGCGTCACATACTGCGGTATTCAACTCTCTGATACTGTCGGTCGCCTGCTTGCTGTTCCAGGTCGGGACGGTCTGGGCGCAGGATGGTTTCATCGGTGAAAAGTGGTCCACGACAATTGCCTCGCCCGCGGCGCAAGTTGAGAAATCATATCAGGCAGCAAATCGCGCACCGGATCGTGAGACCGTCCTTGCGGCCGATGCCGATCAGCGGTGCCGGAGGAAATGGGGCAAGAACTTTCGGTCTATTGGCTTTGGCGACATTTGCGCTCGATACGAAGGTTCCGTTTTCGGGTTCGCAGCCAAAGAATTTACGGACAAAGACATTGTGATGGAGGGTCGCCGCGTTTGGACGGGCTCTACCGGAAGTCCCTTCGTATATGCTCGCCTCGAGGATGTATCGGCTGACACAAAGGATGTTGACGTCGGCGGTGGGCTGCTCAACGACATCTCGCTGGTCCGTGATACCCCTTGGGGGCCGGCTCTAGCGTTTATACAGATCGGCCTGTTCTCCGAAGGTGATCTCGGGTCGCTGAATTCCGTGTTCGATAGTCAGAACATCTACAACGACGATGGGGATTTTGCGCTCTACCCGGGCGTGGTCGAACAGGCATGGTTTCGCCTGCGCGGTCTAACTGTTGGAATACACCTGCTTCAGTGCCTTCATTCCAACGTCACGTGCGCAACCCGCTGACCTGATTCTCGAATCAGGTAGTTTTCTTGCCGAAGGCGTCTCACTCGGCGG
>NCCZ01000019.1 GCA_002279935.1 Hyphomicrobium sp. 12-62-95
CCGCCGAGTGAGACGCCTTCGGCAAGAAAACTACCTGATTCGAGAATCAGGTCAGCGGGTTGCGCACGTGACGTTGGAATGAAGGCACTGAAGCAGGTACTAGCGTTGCGAGCATGCGGAGCCTTGCGCGGATCATGATCGTGCTGCTTGCCGTCCTGACCGTTAGCGGTCACGGCACGGGTCCGTCTGTTGTCTTTCATGGGCACGGTCATAGTGACCACACCAGTGCGCATGCTGCCGTCGATGCTCACGGCCATGAGCATCATTCTCCCCGTGTCGTCGTCGAGCGTGTCAGTTCCGATACGCCGACGGCCGACTGTCTGCATGATCAATGTGGCGGCGATGATTCCGGTGCCCATTTTCATATGACGTGCTGTGCGAGCGTGATGGCGCTGCCGTCGGCTCAGGTGTCCATAGCGCCGTCTGCTGTCATGTCAGCACATCTGCCTCTTGGCAGTTCCAGCGTGCTGCTCGGTGAGCATCGCTATCCTTTGCTCCGTCCGCCCCGCCGTCTGATCTGACGCGTGTTGGAGCCACTTATCCCTGGCGGGTGAGGGCTCGACGTTCGCATTCGGCCGGAGGCAATCACTCCATCTAACGCCGCTCAATCACAGCGCCCTGAACATCAGGGCGTGGGCGCGTTGCAAAGGACGCTTCATCGGCCGATTCCAAGGGCTTTTCAGCAACGGATCGATTCGAGCCATGTCTCGCTTTGCAAACTGTTTTGGACTTCTCGGTGTTATCTTTAGCGCCGTCTGGGCGGACACGTCGTGGGCCCACGGCGACGACGACGCCGTTGCTCCACCGATCTCCAGTGCGGCGCCGCGCCTTGAAAGCGTGGGTTCAGCCATGGAGATGGTTGCGACGTCCGAAGGCCATAGCCTCATCATCTATCTCGATAATCCCGATACCAACGCGCCAATCGAGGAGGCCACGATTGAGGTCTCGGGCGAGGGCGTGCCGGCATCCGTTGCCAAACCCATTGCACCGGGAACGTACGGCCTTGAGGCCGATTGGGTCGATGAGCCGGGTACAAAGGCCTTGATCTTCACGGTCACGACCAAAACCGATGCCGATCTGTTGAATGGGATATGGAGCGTTCCTGAAGAAGGGCATGGCGCACATTCGGATGACGCTGCGCTCCCCCTTCTCCACGTTCTCGCGCGGCCCGATATATTGGCTGTGTTGGCGGGTGCACTGGCGCTTGGTTTCGTCCTGGCTTTTGGGCTGCGCCCGCGTCCGCTGAAAGGTGCTGCGGAGCTTATCCTCATCGCAGCCTTCGTAGGGTCTGTGGCTGCAACCTCCGCATTGGCCGGCCCGGGCCATGATCATGGCGATGGTGGTCACGCGGATACTCCAGCTGTGGCTGGAGGCAATGCGCCGCGGAAGCTGCCCGATGGCGCTGTCTTCGTTCCCAAGCCGACGCAGCGATTGCTGGGTGTTCGCACCGAGCCCGCGACGGTCTCAACGTCGGCGCGCGCGCGTGAACTGATCGGCACAGTTGTGCCTGATCCATCCTCATTCGGGCAAGTGCAGGCGCCGATGGATGGTCAGATTGAAGTGAGCGAACGCGGCATTTCATTTGCTGGGCAGAAGGTACAGGCGGGGGAAGTTCTCGCTTTGCTGTCGCCCTCTATTCCTGTGGCTGATCTGGGAACGATGCAGCAATTGCGGGCGGAGGTTGATGGGAAGCTGATTGTCGCTGAACAAAAGCTGGACCGCCTCTCGCGCATTTCCAGCGTTGTTGCGCAGGGCCAGATTGACGACACGAAGGCGGAGCTTGCCGCGTTGCGCGAACAAAGGCGCGTTCTAGCCCCAAAGGATACGCAGAGGATTCCGCTGACCGCTCCCGTGGGCGGTATCATTTCGGTCGCCAATGTACGTGCGGGCCAAGTCGTCTCGGCGCGCGACACCCTCTTTGAAATAGTCGATCCTGAGAAACTGTGGGTGGAAGGCATCGATGATGCACGTCATGGCGACGAGATCATATCCACGGCCACCGCCGTTGATAGCGAGGGGCATACCCTCAAGCTCTCTTATGTGGGGCGCTCGCCGACTCTGCGCCAGCAGGCGCGGCCTTTGCTCTTCCGCATCGAGGATCGCCATCCGGAGTTGGTCATCGGATCCCCGATCAAAGTGTTCGTTCAATCCGAGGGCAAGGCCGAGGGAATTGAGTTGCCGGTCAGTGCTGTGGTGCGCGGCAATAGCGGCATCCACCAAGTCTGGATCAAGGACAGTCCGGAGCGGTTCCGCCCGGCGGAGGTGAAGACCCAGCCGATCGACGGCGAGCGCATCTTGGTTCTGGCGGGTATCAAGCCTGGCGATCGCATCGTCACGGTTGCGGCCGAACTCATCAATCAAATCCGGTGAAGGACAGCCCCTGATGTTCAACACCATCATTCGAGCCAGTCTGGCCAACCCCTTGTTCGTTTTGATCGGCGGCATCGCCATCATGCTCTATGGCCTGGCGACGCTCAGAACGCTCCCAGTGGATGTCTTCCCCGATCTCAACCGCCCGACGGTGACGCTGCTTGCTGAATCCGATGGTCTTGCGCCCGAGGAAGTCGAGCTTCTGGTCACGTTCCCAATTGAAACCGCGATGAACGGCATGCCCGGAGTCAACCGCGTCCGGTCGGTCTCCGGCGTAGGATTGTCAATCGTGTACGTCGAGTTCGACTGGTCGACGGATATCTACCGGGCGCGCCAGCAGGTAGCGGAACGATTGCAGCTTGTGCGCGAGCAACTGCCGAGCAACGTGCATGCACAGATGGGCCCCGTCTCGTCCATTATGGGCGAGATCATGCTGATCGCTATGTCTGGCGAGACCGCCGATCCGATGGTTTTACGCGAGATCGCGGATTTTACGGTTCGGCCGCAGATTCTCACCGTTCCTGGCGTTTCGCAGGTCGTTCCTATCGGTGGCGAGGTGCGGCAATACCGGGTCATTCCTGATCCCCGGCGCATGGCTAGCCTTGATGTCAGCTTCGACGCCATCGAAAAGGCGATCCAGCAATTCGGAGCCAATACGGGCGGCGGCTTTGTCGATCAGAAGGCCCGCGAATATCTCATCCGCAACATTGCCCGCACCACCAAGATCGATGACCTGAAGAATTTGGTGGTGGCCTTCCGGGAGGGGCAATCCATCTACCTCAGTCAGGTTGCGGATGTGGATTTCGCAGCGCGGGCCAAGCGGGGTGACGCTGGCTACCAGGGTAAGCCCGCTGTCATTCTGGCTGTCCAGAAGCAGCCGGAGGCCGACACCGTCAGAATCACGCGCCAGATCGAGGCGATGCTGCCCGAGCTTCAGCGGGTCATGCCTGAAGGCGTGCGCGTGACGGATATTCAATTCCGGCAGGCCACCTTCATCGAAACGTCGATTGAAAACGTGCTCCGTGTCCTCGTTGAAGCCCTGATCGTGGTGGCGATCGTGTTGTTCGCGTTCCTGTTGAATTGGCAGACCACCTTCATTTCCCTGATCGCGATCCCGCTGTCGGTGCTCACTACGGTGATCGTGTTCCAGTTCATGGGGCTGTCCATCAACACCATGACCCTTGGCGGCCTTGCCATCGCCATTGGTGCGCTGGTGGATGATGCGGTGGTGGATGTCGAAAACATTTATCGCAGATTGGGGCTGCACCGGGCTTCGGGCGGCCGCGACCGGCGCAGCATCGCAGCCGTGGTGGCGGATGCCTCCATCGAGGTCCGATCCGGTATCCTCTACGCCACGGCGATCATCGTGCTTGTCTTTCTGCCACTCTTTGCCCTCTCTGGCATTGAAGGCCGGCTGTTCACGCCGCTTGGCATTGCCTTCATCGTGTCGATCCTCGCAAGCCTCGCGGTTTCCATGACCGTGACGCCCGTCCTCGCCTACTGGCTCTTACCGCGCATGAAGAGCTTATCGGACCATGAGACGTGGCTGGTGCGCCACCTCAAGGCTTTGCAAAAGCGCGGGCTTGAATGGGCGTTCGACCGGCCCGGCTTCGTCATTGGCCTTCCGGCGCTAGCGGTGATCGCAGCGATTGGAGCGGCATTGCTGTTGCCGCGTGCCTTTCTGCCGAGCTTCAATGAGGGCACCGTTCTTGTCAGCGTGATACTGCAACCTGGAATCAGCCTCGCGGAATCTGACCGCATCGGTCGGCTTGCAGAGAAACTCGTCGCGGAGGTGCCGGAGGTCAAATCCGTTGGCCGCCGCACCGGGCGGGCTGAACTGGATGAACATGCCGAAGGCGTTCACAACAGCGAGTTGGACATTGATCTGGAAAAGTCCGAGCGCAGCCGCGAAGCCGTTCTGGCAGATATACGGCAGCGGCTTACCGTTCTTCCGGTCAGCATTGCGGTTGGTCAGCCTATCGCGCATCGGCTCGACCATATGCTTTCGGGTGTTCGCGCCCAGATTGCGCTCAAGATCTATGGCGACGATTACGATACGCTGCGGGCGCTTGCTGCCGATCTCGAAACACGTATCAAGCGCGTACCCGGCATCACGGATTTGCAAACCGAAAAGCAGGTGCGCATTCCCCAGCTCCAGGTTCAGATCGATTACGACAAGGCCAAGCGCTACGGCCTCAATCCTAACGACATTACGCGTGCCTTGGAGACGCTCTCCAATGGCCGGATCGTTTCGCAGATCGTCGATCAATCCAAACGGTTCGATGTCGTTTTACGCCTCAGTGATGCCGACCGCAGCATGTATACTTTGGGTGAAATGCTGATCGAAAGTCCTGCCGGTCGAATTCCTCTGAAGTCTGTGGCGGATGTCGTGGAGACGGACGGGCCCAACCAGATCTTGCGGGAAAATGGCCGTCGGCGAATTGCCGTTCTGGCGAATACCGATGGGTCTGATCTGGCCCGCATTGTGGAGGACGTTCGAAAGGAAATTCAGACCGCGAAATTGCCGCAAGGATACTTCACGAGTCTTGAGGGTCAGTTTCAGGCGCAGGAAGACGCCTCGCAGCTAATTGCCTTGCTCTCGCTGGTCTCATTGGGACTGATTTTTGTTGTGCTCTACTCGCGCTATGAATCGGCGGTGCTGGCCCTCATCATCATGGGCAACGTACCGCTGGCCTTGATCGGCAGTGTCGCGGCTCTTTGGATTGCTGGTCAGAGTTTTTCCGTGGCCAGCGCCATCGGCTTCATTACGCTCGCCGGGATCGCCACGCGCAACGGTATCCTGAAGATCAGCCACTACATCAATTTGGTGCTGTTCGAGGGGGAAACCTTCGGACGCAAGATGATCATCCGGGGAACGCTTGAACGCCTCACGCCTGTCCTTATGACCGCGTTAGCTGCAGGCATCGCACTTGTGCCGCTTATGATCGGTGCGGACGAGCCGGGTAAGGAAATCCTGAGCCCGGTTGCTGTGACGATTTTCGGTGGGCTGGTGTCGGCAACGCTGTTGGATGCTTTTCTCACTCCGGTCTTGTTCCTGCTGTTCGGAAAACGGCCGCTTGAGCGGCTGGCTTCGGCCGAGGGTGACAAAGCGCACGCCGAAGCCTTCTAATTCTCAACCCAAATCAGCAGGAGACTTACCCCATGAAGACGTTCGCAGCTCTTATCCTTGGTACCGCTGTTGCCTTCGCCTCGCCGGCCCTCGCAGAGGGTGAACATTCCCATTCCCATTCCCATGATGCCAAGCGTGGCGGCAAGGTCGTCGAAAGCGGCCATCATCATGTGGAAGTGGTGACGAAGGACGGCGCGATCGAAATTTACGTCGAGGGTGAAGATGGCAAGCCGGAGGATGTGAATGAGGCAAAAGCGAAGGCAACGATCCTTTCCGAAGGTAAGAAGGAGGATGTCATCTTGAGCCCTGATTCGGCCAATGCACTCAAAGGCACAGGCGCATTCAAGGCGGTTAAGGGCACGACCATCGTCGTCACGCTGACGATGCCCGGGCATAAGCCGGAGCAGATCCGTGTCGTACTCGACTAGGGGGCCTGCCGTTTCGGGATGAGCCTTGGGCGGTTTGTTCCGGGCGTATTCAGGTTCGTTTCAGCTTCCACGTGATATGCACGCTGAAAGTACAACGCGAGAGGCGGCCAGCAGGATCTTTCTGGTCGAACAGGATCGGCACATTGCACAATGGCTTGGCGATTCGCTTGGATAGCCAGGTGCCGGCATCCGGATAGGGTCTCGCAATTGCAAGGGTCCTTGTAGGGCCCTATAGGGTCTGTATCGCCTCCGCGGAGAGCGATCTGGGCGGGTGGCCTTGTGGACCTGGAGCTCGCGCGCTGAGTGCGCGACGCCCCCCGTCGAACATGACATCTGAAGGCATGAATGGATCAAGTTTTATGGAATCGTCCGCCGTGCAGAATATGAACGGCAATGCCGGCCATTCGCGCCGAGCTTGGACCAGCGGTGGTCTCATTCTCGCCGTTGCGCTCTTTATTGCCGCCGTTGCCAACGTCCGATTTTTCTCGGCCGCCGTCGCGGCCTTCGGCACAGGCCTGAGCCTCTGGCCGTTCTACCTGTCGCTGTTCCTCACCCTAACTGCGCTCTTGGTACTTTTGCTGTCAGCAATCTGTCATCGCGCCCTCGTCAAGCCGGTGCTGATTTTCATCCTGATATTGAGCGCTGTGCTCTCCTACTTCGCCCATGCCTACGGCACAGTGTTCGATGCGCAGATGATCGCCAACGCATTGGCGACGGACAATGCCGAAGCCGGAGACTTGCTCACGCTGAAAATGGTGCTGTGGATCGCCCTCCTTGGCTTGCTCCCCGCCATTGCCGTCGCGCGCGCGAACCTCACCTTTCCGCATTGGAAGACCGAGACGATCGCCCGCCTTAAGCAAGCGGTTGTTGCGGTCGCTGTTATCCTCGTTTCGGGTGCGTCCTTCAGCGGCCACTACGCCGCGCTCATGCGCTTCCACCGCGAAGCCACGACCAACGTCGTCCCGACCTATGCGATACTGTCGGCCGCCCGAATGGCAGTGCACGCCTTGCCATCATCCACTCCTAAGGAACATGTTGCCGTCGGCACAGACGCCGCTTTGCCAGCGGCAGACCGCCACCACGAACTCATCATTATGGTTGTGGGCGAGACGGTCCGTGCAGACCATTGGGGTCTTAATGGCTACGCGCGCGACACCACACCCACTCTACGCCGGGAAAACGTCGTCAACTTTCCCGATTTCTGGTCATGCGGCACGTCTACAGCGATCTCGGTGCCGTGCATGTTCTCCAATTTGGGTCACGACACGTTCGACAAGAGTAGCGCTGCGGTGACAGATAATGCCCTCGATGTTTTGTCCCGCGCGGGAGTGAATATTCTCTGGCGCGACAATAATTCGAGTTCCCAAGGTGTCGCCGCCCGCGTGCCCTACGAAGATTACCGTGATGCGACCCACAACAAGGTTTGCGAGGATGGAGAGTGCCGCGACATCGGCATGCTCGATGGCCTGCAGGACTACATTGACCGGCAGAAGGGGGACATCCTCATCGTCCTGCACCAAATGGGTAACCACGGCCCGGCCTATTACAAGCGCTACCCGAAGGAATTTGAACGTTTCACGCCGGTTTGTGCGACCAGTGATCTGGGTTCGTGTACGTCTGAGCAGATTGTAAACACCTACGATAACGCCATTCTCTACACCGACTTTTTCCTCTCCAAAGTCATTGAACTTTTGAAGTCGAACGATCAAAAGTTTGAAACTGCGATGTTCTACTTGAGCGACCACGGCGAGTCGCTGGGTGAGTACGGCGTCTACCTCCACGGCGCACCCTATGCTCTGGCTCCCGAAGCGCAGCGTCACGTCCCTGCTGTCATGTGGTTCGGTGACGGGATCAAGCAGGATATCACGGTGACGTCGCTGGACGAGCGCAGCCGCCGCAAGTGGTCGCAAGATAATGTCTTCGCGACGCTCCTGGGCTTCTTCGAACTCCACACGTCGGCGTATGTCGGTGGCGCGGATATCCTAGAACGCGCGCATGACGAGGTGACTGGCTTACGCTGAGTTGAAGAAGTTTAAAGGTCCACCCAGAAGCTAGAGTCGTTCGAACAAAACGTAAGTTCATGTCGTTCTGCCAGTAGGATTTGCTCGCAGGGAGCGCGCCTGATTCCAATGACGGATCCGGCATCAGAAGCGCCGGCTTCCATTGATATCAATTGACCGGGATGGCCTTCAATCAATTGCCTGCGTTCGGCAACGAAGAGTGATGAACCACGATGCGCAACGCGCCGGCATCGTCCTTGACGAACGACTATGTCTTATCGACCGTGGTTTTTTTTGTTTTCTTTATTGGTCAGGGTTACATTGCCCATCGTCGATGCGGAATCGCCGGCGATGAAGATGGCGGAGTTATCGATTTCGCAATTTGTCCAGCCTTTGAGCGCAAAGCCGGTGTCGTTGGGAAAATCTTTGTCCCCACCAACAAAATAGGCAAGCGCACCGGCTCGTGTCGGACGGAACGTTTGCGAAGGACTGTCAAGGTAGGCTTGAAGAGCACTGCTCCCATTTGATAGCTGTAGGCGGTGTCGATGACCTTCTCGGCAAGCGCCTTGGCCGAAGCCTGGCTACCGCATGGCTGGCTGGGGAAACAAACCCTTAAAGGAGATCAGAAAAGGGCAGCGGTTTTGAATTTGCAGCGCCAGCGCGCGACACGCCAATTTGGATGTTGCTCAGTCCATATTGCAATTCTGGACTGTGCGCTTAGTGCACAATGCAGTTCGCTTATTTCCTCGTAGATATCGACTTTTGTTTCGCGGCAAGCGAGGGATGCGACCGTTAAACACGCTGTCAGGATCAATTGCATCATAGCGCGGATCTCCAGTGTCAGGTGTTGAGGCAACGCTGGCTGATTTCTCTTAGTTCCAGAAGCCCCATTGGCCGATGTCGCTATCGACACGCGTCCCATGGAACAGACTACCCCGTCTCGTGTTGGGTATTGAGCACACCGCGTGTGTGCCGGGTCGTTCGGTCAAACATGAAGAAGGAACTCAACAGTGAAAAAATTGAGCCGTATTGCCGGGCTTGCCTCGGCGTTGATGCTGGTGGCGACCGGCGGTGTTGCCTGGGCACAGTCTAGTGGCGCATCCCCTGCTGACCCGAACAACGAACGCAACCAGACTCCAGCGCCGAGTAATGCCCAGCCGGCAGATCCTGCCGCCGGGAGCAACCCTGATGCACGCGTTCCCACCGCCCCGGTGGATCGCCGTGAGGCTCAAGGGGAAGAAGGCGGCGCGACCGGTACGCGCCCGGGAGGTGCCATGCCTGCACCGACTGTACCGCCGCCTGCACCGCCGCCGGGGTGACTCTTACCGACACAACTGCTGCTGCCTCCAAACGGCAGCAGCAGTTGTGGTGAGCCTCACTCAACTTGTCTACTTAGTTTGGCGTGTCCACGCGCAGCACGGTTGACCTGCGATATCTGATGGTTGCTCTAGATTCAACCGCCGCGCCAACCTCAATCTCGCGCGGCTCACCCGGCTTTTGATTGTCCCGATAGCGCAGCCGGCAATCTTAGCCGACTCTTCATACGAGTAACCCTCCGCCCCGACCAAAATGAGCGCTTCCCGCTGTTCGTCTGGCAGATCGCGAAGCGCATCGGCAAATTCCAGCATATCAAGATGACTGGGTTGGTTGGCCTAGACCGACACCAGTGCCGCGATGGAACCGTCGTCGCAAAATTCGCGCCGCGCGTTTCTATATTGGGAAAAGTAGGTATTGCGCAGGATTTTAAACAGCCACGCCTTTAAATTGCTTCCGGGATCGAATGAGGCTTGGTGGGCCCAGGCCTTCAGCAGCGTCTCCTGAACGAGATCGTTGGCTGTTGTTCCGTTGCCAGAGAGACTGAGAGCGAAAGCCCTCAGGGATGGGGTCGCTGCGATAATTTCATCAGCAAAACAGTACGCACCACTCATCTGTTCGGCTCCTTCTCCACGCCGTGTTCCGAAACCTCCCCCAGCCATTTGTGCGCCGACTGCTTTGTTTGAGCGGACGAACGCGGCGCAACAGGAGCGCCTCCAGGAAGTCTTTCAGGGTCGACTAGTTCATCGGAAGAACTTCGCTCGAAGGAGTTCGTTTCCTAAAAGCGTCTCTTCCAGCAGAGCGGCCTCGCGGGCGTGATGGGTGAAGTACGCTTCGTGAGCACGCGCGCATTCGTGACCTGTGCTGGAACTGGTCATGCGGAGCGGCCATGGCGGAACAAATTCGCGGTCATTCCGTTGGCCGGAGTACGGGGGGCCAGACAGAAGGAAAATGGCCATGAACCGAACCACGATCTCCGCCGGGAGCTTGGCAGCTCTCATTTTGGCAGCCCCCATTGCATTCGCTCAGCAGCCGCCGGAAAATAGGGAGGACCGCGCACCATTCCAGAGGATGGACAACAGTGCCGGTGAGCGTCAGAGCAACACCGATGGTGGCCCAGAACGAAGCGAAGAGCGCCGTGAAGGACACGACGTGCAAGACCGGGGCGGACGGGATGCTGCAAGCGAGCGCCGCGATGCGAAGCCCGCGAACGACCGCCGAGATACAGCTGGCGACGCGCGTAAAGACGCTAAGGATGGCGGCAAGCCATCAAAGAGGAAAGCTTCAGACGACGCCATGAAGTCTTCTGGCGACAAGGCAGAACGTAAAGACGCTAAGGATGGCGACCGATTGAAATCAGGTTCCAAGCCGTCAGAAGACGCCTCCGATGAGGCCAAAGACGCAACCGGAAAGACGGCGCCCGGTGACTCGGCTGATCAGGAACGTGTGCGAAACAAAAACAAAGCGAAGACATCAGATCAGGACCGGGCTGGCGATGATACTCATCGGAACGCGACCTCCGATCAGGCGCGCGGCGAAGTCCGTGAAGAGGATCGTCAGAAGGCCGAGCAGGTGCGATCGAAGATCGATGTTCAGGTGCGGGATCGCGTCCGCGAAACGGCGTTTCGAGGTGATGTGCGACGCGCCAATAGAACCGATATCCGAATTGATATCGGTGTGCGGTTGCCGCGGACAATCGAGGTCTACGAACTCCCGCCCGATATCATCGCAATTGCTCCGGCGTATCGCGGCTACCGATACATCGTCATCGGTGACGATTATTGCGTGGTCGATCCCGAAACCTACGTCATTGTTGATGTGATTCCGCGCAGGGGCGGAGACCGTAACGAGTATGCCTATCGATCCGGCGGAGGGGGTGCCCGCATTGAACTCACGAATGATCAGATCGAATTGATCCGCCGGGAAACACGAAACAGGGGAAGGACCTACGATTTTGCGGGCGATCTGGAAGTCGGGATACAACTCCCTGGAGAGTATGCCTTCGAGCCGTTCCCTGACACGGTGGTGCAGGAAATACCGGTCGTTCGCAATTACCGCTTCGTACACGTGGAAGACGAGATCGCAATTGTTGCTGCTGATGAGCCGGACGTTGTGTACGTCATCGGCGACTAATTGCTGAGGCGATAATCTTAAGGGCCGCTATTGCGGCCCTTAAGATCTGTCCGCGCTTGGTTCGGCTTACATTTCGTCCCGACTTTCACTATCACTGGGGAGACGATTTCCACTGCTTCTTCAGAAGTGACTCTTCTTCGTCCTTTGAAAGAGCAGGCTTCGCCCCGACCGCTTTGAGCAGCCCTTCAATCGCGGCCGCGTCATCACCGCTGGCGGGACTAAAGTCCTGCGCTGACGGTTCCGGCGCCTTTGCTAATTGTGCTGCGCCCTCAACATGCCAGATGCCGCCGTCGTTGCGACACGCGATACCTGCCGTCACCGGTCCACCCGATTCCGACCCTAGAATTTCGAATTCCCGGCAGATGCGTCCTTTGGCGTCGCGAAACGAGGCGACCACCATTAGATCTCGCGACAATGCACCGGGCACGGATAGCGCTACGCCACTGGGCTTCTCATCGAGCAGCGTCGCGAGCGCTGTTCCCCGCGCGACGGGTCCGACCGCCACATCCGCGCCGGCCACTTGCTCCGGGGTAACGCCTCGCCGTCCAAATTCAAAACCTCCGACGGTACCAACGATCAGCGCTATGGCCGCTGCCATCGGCAATGCCCATCGCTGCGCCGCCGGCGTCCGGCTCCGCTGCGGCGGTAGCGCTATCACGTTGCTACTGGAGGCACCCTCCCCACCGCCGAGTATCAACTTGGCCAATCTCGCATCCGCCTGTGTTTCAACCAGCGCTGCATCGTAAGCGCCCTTGGCCAAATCCCCGGAAGCTCGCAGCAGCTCGACAAACCGGCGCGCCTCTTCGTTTCCGGCGACAAAGGCGGCAACCTTCTCCGCCTCGTCGACCGCAAGCGCACCGTCAGCAAACGCCACTAGCGTCTCGTCGTCCGGCCAATGATCGCGGCTGATCCCGCTCATGGTGTCATCGTCTTTCGTTCTGCGGCGGAGATGCGCTTTTGCGCACCAAGCATGGAGAGAATGCTATCGAGAGAGGAACGTGCCTCGCCTTCGGTCGGCACATAGTAGGCGTCGATGGACTCATCCAACACTTCGTTGGCAACCGCACCCACGACCGTCCAACGCTCCAATGTCCCCCGGCAAGCAATGAGCACCTGCGCCGGGACCGAACCTCCCCGCGCCGAAAAGAGCTCGACCTCGCGGCATTCATTGCCGAAGCGATCGCGGAAGCTGGCAATCTCCGTTGCACGCCACCGGTCTGGCCCTGTCCACTCCGCACCCGTCTGTGCAACGTAATCTAGTGCATCCGCTAGCACGCTCGCGCGCGGCACATCGCCGAGAACGGCCAATCCGTTCGAGCCGGCACCCGCCACCGGCTGCAACCGTGTGACATGGCCGATGGTTGCGCCGATCACCAGAGATGCCGCCAATGCAACCCCGAGCTTCGGCCATTTCAGGCCTTTCCGGAAAGCGCCGTGGTGTGGTCCGTTCCTATCCGTCCGCGCCAGCAGCGCCTCAAACCATGCTGGAACAACGCCAAAGTCCAATGCATCGAAGCACTGCCGCACCTGACAGGCGCTCAGCTTGAACAGCGCCACCTGATGTCTCGCGTCTGGGTCGACCGCGAGCACATGCTCCACGGCACGGCGGTTATCCGAACTCAATTGATTGTCCGCATAGGCGACCAGAACTTCATCGCGCAACAAGGTCATGATGTGCGCTCCGTCTCTGACGGCCGGCCCCGCTGTCCCGAGCGCGGCATATTGATTGCCTCGGCGAGTTTGCGCCGCGCGCGTGCAAGCCGGCTCATGATCGTACCGATGGGAACGCCGAGCGTATCGGCCGCTTGCTGATAGCTCATCCCGTCGATGGTCACGAGCGCCAGTACGGCGCGCTGCTCTTCGGGCAGCTTGTTGATTTCATCGCGGATGATGTCGAGATCCATGCGCGCCTCGAGTTGCTCGTGGGTCCGGGCATCAAATGTGGCTGTTTCGGCGATATCGGGATCGCTTGAGGCCGGCCGGCGGATCGAATACCGCACGCGATCAATTCGCACCGACCGGATGATCTGGAACATCCAGCTGTCGAGCCGCGTTCCCGGCTCGAATTGATCGAGCCGCGATAGCGCCTTCTCGCAAGCGGACTGCAACACCTCCTCGGCCTCCTCCATCGATCCCGTAAGCGAATACGCAAACCGCCGCATGCGCGGCAGCAGAGCAACGAGCTCCTTGCGTACGTCGTGTCCCATGCGGGATTGGTCCTTGGTTTACTCGGCTGGAGAAACGCCGGATTCATGGGACTATTCCACATGCATAACTGTTTTTCGACATCCGTACACGCGGCGATCGGCGGGCCGGCCGAAGGCTCACTTACAAAGGTTAAAGGCGGCACACTCAATCGCGCGCGCTGCCATTGACTGTGCCTGGAATAAAAGCGTGCTGCTGGCGTTCCGCGCGTCATGATCCTTCACCACCGTGCCGGCCTGCGACCACTCGAGGTTAGAGGTCTGGCGCGGGCTGCGGTGCGGCCCTACGATCCAAGCCGTTGTGTTTCTACGTAGCGGCGAAAGTCTTTCGCATGCGGATGGTCCAGTTAGGGAATGATCCCGTAAGTCAACCCGTACACGAATAGACATGAGGTCTGTCATGATGACCTGCTCCCAACATTCAAAGCCTCTGAAGAAACAGCGAAATTCCGCGTTTCGTGCGAGAGGCATCCTGTTGGCGGGCATCGCCGTGATGGCCACGGACATCGCCGCATCGAAGGGAATTTTTCCCGATGCGTCGATGATCACATCGGCCCGCGCCGATGACGACGACGGCGGCGGGTTCAGCGGCGGCGGCTTTCGCGGCAGCGGCGGTTTTCGGATGCGGGGGATCGGCCTTCCGATAGGAATTCCGCGCATTCGTCTTGGACGCCTCCCGAAGTTCGCTGTGCCGCGCAAGCGCTATAGAAAATATACAAAGGCGAGAGCTGTACCTGTGGCGGCGGCCGTGCCGCGACGTAGCCGCAGCGAACTCATCGTTGCGGGCCTTACGCCCGCCGACATCTCCACCCTCCAGGGCGAAGGGTTTAGCATTCAAGTCACCCGGTCGTCCGAGACACTGGGCCAAACCGTCAGCCGCGTCGGTCCACCGGCCGGCCTGGGCACCATCAAGGCCTTGCAGCGCATCGAAGCCGTGGCGCCGGGAGTGACGGCCGCTCGTAACGATGTTTTCCAGCGCTCGGCCATTGGGCCCTATAAAGCGATGGGCGAAGCCTGTGGGGCAGCCTGTGAAGCATTCGTGATGACGGGATGGAAAGCGAATTATCTGCAATGCGAACTCCCTGAAGTCATCGGTGTCATTGATACCGGCGTCGATCCCGCTCACCCGAGTTTGACTGGCGCGAACGTCGAATTGGCGAGCGTCCGCCGCTCCGATCGCCGTCCGTCCGATCCAGCGCATGGAACCGGCGTCGTCAGTCTTCTGGTCGGCCAGCCCGGGTCCGATGTCGTCGGCGTCCTCCCGAAAGCAAAAATCATTGCGGTCGACGCCTTCCATCGCGCTGGCAAGTCAGACGCCACAGATGCGTTTGATCTGGTGGCGGCGCTGGATCTCTTGGCCGAACGGGACGTCCGCATCGTCAATCTCAGTCTTGCGGGACCAGAGAATGCGGTCCTCGCCGACTCGGTCGCCAAATATGTCGATCGCGGCGCCACTCTGATTGCAGCCGCAGGCCCATCATCTGGGAAGTCCGGCGGCTATCCGGCTAAGTATCCAGGCGTGATCGCGGTCGCGGCGATCGACGGCGAAATGCGCCCCTCGCGTCTTTCCGCGCGCGGAACGCACATTGCGTATGCCGGTCCTGGCGTCGGCATGACGGTCGCCTCGCCGGGTGGCAAGGCACGGCTTGCCACTGGAACGTCGTTTGCCGCCCCCATCGTGTCGGCTGCCTTCGCGTCTGCCAAATCGGATGCGGGCGGCGATAGCCTCAAAACTGTCCAGACGCTCCAGAACTTGGCGAAGGATCTCGGCGCCCCCGGTCGCGACCCGGTTTATGGTTGGGGGTTGGTGCAATTCCCATCCAAGCCCGGCTGCTGAGCGATCGTTGAAGTGGCGTCAGATACAGAAGCCGGCGGTGACGAACCGCCGGTTTTTTATGCCCACGCGCGGTCTAACGCACCGCACGCGCAATCTTACGGTACCAACCCTCGGACGCCTGCGTGCTGCGCAAGATTTTCTGGCGCGCCATCGCTTCGTCTGCCGTCTCGGTTCTGACATCGCCCTCAATGTGCGTGCTGCTGCGGCGGAACGGAATGACCTGAACGAGCGGGGTACCCTTCTCCACCGTATAGATCCCGTCTTTGTCCGTTGCAAAGAAGGGGAAGTGAATATGCGATGCATAGGTATCCGTATCCACGACGCCAGCGACGACCTCGAAGACATCATTGGGCCGGTTCAGCGGCGGCACGAAGAGACAGCTCCAACCCGGCGGCGTGGTGATCGTCCAATAGTTATGAAATTTGCACGGCGGTTGCCGATCTCGCGGATTGCCAGCCACCTGGAAGTTGGCGTGATTTGACACCATCACGCGATCGATTTCCCACCCGGCATTTACCGTCTGACCATTGTCGCTGACTTCCAGCCTTACGGTGGCGGCCAACGGCAATATCCACCCTGTTGTCAGCGCATCGAGAAACGGCATGCACCGCTTTACGGTCAGGCCGTTGTTGTTGGTGTGAACGTGCCCCTTATCGACGGGCGGCAAACGGCGAAACCAGTCCGGCATGACCGACTTCGCTGGCAGCGGCTCGGCGATGACACCTTTGTCTTCCGGCGCGCAGAGAAACGATACTTTCGGCGGGGCAATCGACTTTAGAAGCGTGAACATCTGCGGCGGCTCCTCTGCTGGGGGCTGATCGTCCGGCCAAACGCCGCCGCGGCCGGCTTATTCCGGCCCTCGCGCGAAGAAACATGGGGTCATTGCGTCGAGGCGGACTCTCGTTGGGAAAAATTCCCAAAACTTTTACGGGAATAGCATCGTGCCGCTGGCGTTCTTCGGGCCGGCTTGATCCTAGGACGCCGTGGTTTTGGGGCCGAGCCGCTTCGTGCGTAGAAAGCAGGTGGACCCATGCAGCCCAAAAGCCCGACGTTACTCATCGCAACGTCTGCCTCGCGTGCCCTCGTCCCGTATGTGCCGCCTCCAGGCGCGCAGCAGACCCGGCAACGCCGCTCCTTTTGGTTTCGGGTCGATCAAGCCGTCAACACACTCTTCGTCGGCGCCATTATCGCGTTGATGGCCGCCCACTCGATGTTCGGCACTAATTATCCGGCTCCGCTCCCGGCTGTGGAAAGTGTGGTGCCGCCAGCATCGTCAAAATTCGTCACCGCCGGCGCCACAACCGGCGATCTGTCGATCAGCGTGGCAGCCTCGGGCACCGTCGAACCGGTGCGCCTCGTTGATGTGTCGACGGAACTGTCGGGTACGATCAGCAAGGTTCTTGTCGAGAACAACGACACGGTGAAGGCAGGACAAGTCCTCGCCGAACTCGATCCCGCCACTTTGGCAATCGAGCTCGACCGGGCGCAAGCTCAGGTCGCTGCAGCCCAAGCGCGCGTCAAACAGGCCGAGGCAGCGACCGTTGCCGCCGCGAAGGATCTGACGCGTAAGAAGACATTGGCTGCGCGCGACCTCACACCCGCCCGCGATCTCGACAACGCGGCCGCAAATTCGCAACAGGCCAAAGCCAGCGTCGATGCCCTCAAGGCTGAAGTACGAGCTGCGGAGGCCAATCTCGCCATCGCGAAGGCCAATTTGGAAAAGGGCCGCATCCTCTCGCCCATCGACGGCATCGTCCTGCGCCGCAATGTCGAACCCGGCCAGACGGTCGCCGCATCATTGCAGTCACCGGTACTATTCCGCTTGGCGCAAGATCTCGACCGCATGCAAATTCGCGTCGACGTCGACGAGGCTGATGCCTTGAATGTCCGCAAAGGCCAGGCTGCTACCTTTACGGTTCAGGCCCTGCGCGACCGGCAACTCGAAGCGCGTGTGGACAAGCTGTACGTGGGGCCCGAGGTCGTTCAAGGCGTCGTGACCTACAAGGCCATCCTCACCTTCGACAACTCAAAACTTGGTCTGCGGCCAGGCATGACGGCTACCGCCGATATCCTGGTCGACGACGTAAAGGGCGGACTTCTCGTTCCGAACGCGGCGCTCCGTTTCCAACCTCCCGAAGATGTCGTCGAGAACCAGCTGCTCTCGGCCGGCTCGCAACTCTTGGGCGTGCCTGTTGGACCGGCGAACGCGAACAGCGAAAGCGCACCACCCGCACAGCGCGGCCCGCAAGCGGCGGGGCTCAATCTGCGCCGGGTGTGGATCGACGACGGAGGAAAGGCAAAGCCCATTGATGTTGAAACTGGCGCGACAGACGGCCGGATGACGGAAATTGTCAGGGGACCATTAAAGCCCGGTCAGCATGTCATCGTCGATCTCCTGACAGATGCGGGAACGCCATGAACATGGACGATCGCGCAGACCGCCCGGTTCTCCTTGAACTCAGTGGCGCCACTAGGGCCTATGGACGCGGATCAGGCACCGTCGTCGCGCTTCGCGATGTCGACCTGACCATTCACGAGGGCGAATTCGTCACGATCGCCGGGCCCAGCGGTTCGGGCAAATCCACCTGCCTTAACATCCTTGGCTGTCTCGACATGCCCACCCTGGGAACCTTTCGTCTCGCGGGGCAGAAGATGGCTGAACTGCCACCCGAACGGCGGGCTACAATGCGCCGCGACTATATCGCCTTCGTTCTGCAGTCGCCAAATCTCATCGGCCGCATGACGGCGCTGCAAAACGTTGAGCTTCCGCTGATCTATCGCGGTTTTGCGCGGGATGAGCGGCGTCTGCGCGCCAAGCAGGCCCTCGAGTCGGTTGGTTTGGGATCGCGAACCACACACCGCCCAGACGAACTCTCCGGCGGCCAGCAGCAGCGTGTAGCCATTGCCCGCGCAATCGTTTCCCAGCCGCGTATTCTGATTGCCGATGAGCCGACCGGCGCGCTCGATACCGTTACCAGCGCCGGCATCCTCGATCTGCTCTTTGAGCTCAATCGGATTATGCGTCTGACCGTCGTACTTGTAACGCACGATCAAAGCATTTCCGAGCGGTCGCCACGCCTATGCATTTTCCGAGACGGCCGCCTCGTCTCCGACGAAACGCGAAAGCGCCGTGCCCATGCTTGTTGAATCGATCCGCCTCGCCATTGAAGCGCTCAGCCGGAACGCTCTGCGCTCTGCGCTCACGACCCTCGGTGTCCTGATCGGCGCGGGAGCTGTCATCGCTATGATCACGATAGGTCAAGGCGCATCAGTGAACGTCCGCAAGGAGATCGCGCGTCTCGGCGCAGAGGTTCTCACATTGAGCGTTGGTCAGCAGAAGCGCGGTGGCCAGGGCGCGGCCATCGCCGCTGCTCCATTCGACTACAGCGACATCGAAGCTATCCGCGCTGAAGTCCGTGGCCTCAGACACGTCGCGCCGTTCGCCTTCCGAGACGGGCGCGTCGCAGCACGCAACGTCAACTGGTCCGTGCGGATCATCGGCACAGAATCGTCCTACTTCCAGGCCCGCGACTGGGCCCTTGCCGGCGGCCGCCTCTTCACCGACGACGAGATGTATAATGGCAAGGCAGTCTGCATTATCGGCGAAACCGTGCGCTATCGGCTCTACGGCAACGCGGATGGCGTCGGTGAATACATGCGTGTCGGCACGGTTGCCTGCACCGTCGCTGGCGTTCTCAAGTCCCGCGGTCAGGCCGGGGCCGGAAATGACGACGACAACATTGTCGCGATCCCCTTCGACACCTTCCAACGCCGCATCCAAGGCGCCACTGACATACAGAGTATCGTGATGTCCGCGTTTCCAACTGCAAACATGGAACGCGTAAAAATGAACTTGGCAGGCCTGATGCGCGAGCGGCGGGGCGTTGCCTTAGGTGAAACGGATGATTTCTCACTGCTCGATATGCGCCAAGTCGCCCAGTCGATGACATCAGCCACTCATACCATGACGCTTTTCCTCGGCGCGATCGCCGCCGTTAGTCTCGTCGTCGGCGGCATCGGCATCATGAACATCATGCTGGTGTCTGTCACGGAACGGACGCGCGAGATCGGCGTGCGCCTCACGATTGGGGCTCTACCATCGCAAATTCGCATGCAATTCCTTTGCGAAGCAGTCCTCCTCACGCTCGCAGGCGGACTGCTCGGCATTATCGCTGGGCTTACGACAGCAGCCATCGCGGCACCACACCTCTCGATTCCGTTCGTCTTTGAACCTGGCGTCGTCATCGTCACCGTTGCGATTTCGACCATTCTCGGCGTTGGATTTGGTTTCGCCCCAGCTGCCAAGGCATCAGCTCTCGATCCGATCGATTGCCTGCGGCATGTTTGAAAAAAATCGACTGGCGTGGGGAATGGATTTCTGAGCACGGCGTTTCCCTCGCCGCGGTCGGTATCAATCCGGGCGCGAGTTAGAAACCTCATGGAGAAGACCATGAAACATAAGATCAAGATGACCACGGTTGCAGCGGCGTTGACGATTGCCGGCGCAGCCGGAGCACAAGCAGCTGAGCAGCGGACGCCCGAGCACTTCAAAGGCGATCTGATGAGCACGACGCCTGCCGCCCTGCCGGCGGATGTCCTCCGCGATGCAGCCGGCGTCAAGCCCGTTGCAGCCGAAGGCTGGACCGAAGCACGCCGTCGCCCGGCTTTGCGTAAGCGCGCATTGTCGAACACGAGTAGCAACTCGTCATCGAACAGCTCCTCGAACTCCAGCTCGAACTCGTCTTCGAACAGCTCCTCGAACTCCAGCTCGAACTCGTCTTCGAACAGCTCTTCGAACTCCAGCTCGAACTCGTCTTCGAACAGCTCTTCGAACTCCAGCTCGAACTCGAGCAACTAGTTCGCCTGAGCCGGCGGAGAGCCGCGGAGACGATGAGCGTCTCCGCGGCAATCCTGCCGGACGCTGGCATGAGGTGATTGGAGCCTGGAGATGCACCAAATCGAACTGTCGCCGCTAAATGATGTGAGGGGCACCCAAGAGCAAACGCCGCAGGACGCACCCGTCCGACGGCTACATCCGCAGTTGGCGCTGTGGCTGGTTCGCGGCTTCCTCGGCACCACACTTGCCAGCATCGCTGTTGCACTCCTGCCTGGAAACAGTGTGCAGCCATCGGTGTCGCAGACCGCCACTTTCGCCGTGCCGGCGCTAGGCCAGATGTCGGCGGTTCTTGCCTCGGTTGATACGAGTGAGCGTTTGGAATCTCAGGCAGCCACGGTCCTCACCCCATTGCCGCACGACATGCGGCTGCAAAGTGCAGCTGAAGCCGCCCCACCAGGTCCGTCCGTTTCAGGCCGAACCGAATACTCCGCAGCCCGCGATAAAGCGGCAAAACCATCGCGGACACGGAACAGATATCGGGCCAATCGCTCTGCGCATCGCCCGCTGACTGCGTTGGCGCGGGGCGCTAAACGCACCTTCCGCACAGTTGGAAGAACGATAGCACGCTTGCTGTAATGATAACCTCTCCTGAGTTTGAATTGGATGCAGCCGGTTGTAGCCACGTACTGGCTTGTACAGTGACAGATTGGGCCCAGCTGCTGAATGGCGAAGTGACGCCATGCACTCCATCGGCCGAATTTCGAATTGTATTTTTTTTAGGAGTTTTTTGCCGGCTCAGTCCTTTGGCGGCGGCAATAGCCGGACCGCTGCATCGGCGAAGGGGCCATCGTGTTGACGGCATTAGCAGCAATCCTCGCGATGATCATGCTTGCGCGAAACACTTTGTGGGGGCCGATGGCTGTACGCATGACTGCGGCCATCTTTTCGCGCCCATCCTTTCGAACCTGCATCCGATGGTGCCGTCTCGCCGCTGCGGAGCTCAGTTGAGATCAGCTTGAAAAATCAAGGTTTTTGGCCGCGTCGTTGCTGATCAGAAGCGGATACGGCTTCCCGCCATGAAGAGGTCGATGTCATCCAGAGGCGCTTCGACTTGGGGCCCGGTCGACTCGACGCCCCGCACGGTTGCATCGAGGTGTCGGTACGAAAGATAGACTTCCATCTGGGCTGCACGGACCTGCTGCACGATACCGATGCCCCAAAGATCCAAGGTGCTGTCGGTTACATAGTCGATATCACCGCCAACGGCCGACGTAACAGCGACGTTGAGCCCGGTAACGGCATCCTCTGAGCGTGCATATTCGCCGTAGATGCTTGTCGAACCAATTGGCAGCCATTTCTGGCGGATGCCGCCCGAGACCCAAAAGTAATCGAAATCTGGACGATTGGTGCAGCCGATGCCGTTGGCTACGATGTTCTGTGCATCGGGCGAGTCGAAACACGCGAAAGTCTGAACGCCACGGTCGTTACCGTCGAACTCACGATGAACAAATGCAGCCGAAGCAAAGAGTCCGGTCGGTTCATGACGGATGCTGGCTGACCCTTTGATTTCGCGGATCTTCGTGTCGCGCCCGTTGGGCTCATTGTCGCCACCGCGTGGCCAACCGAGCGTGTTGTTCGTCTCGTTGCGATCTTCGTAGTAGCCGATCCCCATAGCGATCTTGAAATCGCGCGTGTCGCGGGCGTACCGAAGCGCGACATCCCAATAGTCGTCGCCACCCCATGAAGCGGACGCAGCGAAACCCATCATGATGGGGCTATCATAACGTACCATGTTGTCGGTGGGAGAATCGAGCCGCTCGAAGAACCGCCGCCACCGTAGCGAAATCGTACTACCTGAAGCGAGCGAGTTGAGGGTATCGGCGGCAGAATCCCGCGTAAAGAACGCGCCGCCGATCAACGGTGCATTAGCCGATGCCGCAACGTTTGTTCCGCCAAGATTGTAGGCGATCAGGTCATCTGTCGCAGGAGCTCCCAGACCAATGCTCAAAGCTCCGAGGGCTTTGCTTTCGACAAACCAAATCGACTGCCTGGTCCTGATTTCTTCCCCGTCGTCACCTGGAGAAAACTGATCTGCGCTCGCTGTGGCATCGAGCCTAGCTCCAAGTTCTAAGAAGAACCCGGCATTAAGGTCCTTGGATATTCTTGAGGAACCTGTGAACCTGACGCGATCGCCCGAATTCGAATTCATGAGCTGATAGACATCGCGCTCGCCGCCATCGTCCCAAGCCAAGATGGTTTGGTTGATTTGCCCAGAGATCTCCAACGAGACTTTTCGATTGCCCTTGCGCGCCGTCGTGGATTCGAGCTCGGTAATGCGCTCTTCGAGGTCCGCGCAACAGTCCCCGCCAAGGTCTGCAGCCAAGGCCTGATTTCCAAGCAGCGATACGCCCGTCAAGACAAGAAGAGCCGAGATCGTCCTCATGGGCAGATCTCCGGCACTTGAACCAAGCCCCAACCAAAGACCGGGTCACGGCCTGGCTTACCGAGGTCTGTGGCTGAGCTTTGCAGTGCCGTCACGAGAGCATCTGATGAAGCCGCCGGCTGTTGTGCGCGGGAAGCAGCCAGAGCGGCTGTGATAAACGGCGCTGCAAAGGATGTTCCTGTCTCGAAGCGTGTTTCGACTTTCGCTGACACGACCTGGACATTTACGCCCGGTGCAGCGAAATCGACAAAGTTACCGCGGTTAGCTCCGCGATAGATGCGCAGGTCATCGCCCACGGCCGTTACAGCCACGACACTCTCATAGCCAGCGGGGTAAACGACCGGGGCCGTCGGCCCACGATTACCAGCTGCGGCGACCAGCAAAGTCTGTTCGCTCGCAGACCGCGCTACGATCTCGGCAAGAAGCCGATTGTTCGGCCCCGTGAAACTTAGGTTGATGACCTTCAGGCCGCGCTTCAGAAGCGTATCGACAGCCGTGACGATATCGAAGGTATCACCGATGTCTTCGCCGGCATCGGACTTATGGAAAGCCTGTACTGTTACGACTTCCGATCTTGGCAAAAGCCCAGGAACCGACGCATCCGATCGACCGATTAACAGGGCTGCAATCGCTGTTCCATGATTCATGGAGGCCAATGGCCGACCTCCGGACACGCCATCCAAAACAGTGACTTTCTGCCCAGACAGCGCAGGGGCATTTCTGTCGACTGTCGTATCGATCAACCCAATCGAGGCTTCGACCCGGCATTCGTTAGGGGGTTGTGGCCATCGGATGGTTCGCCGCTGTTGACAGAACAAATCCCGGCACTCGGCCTGTGCTGGCCTGTAGATATGATTGAAATCGATGATCGCACTTGGAGCCAGATCGCGCGCAAGGCGCAGGGCTTCCGCTGTGCTGATCGTTGAAGGAACCTCGAAGCGGAATAGATCGCCGACAGCCAATGGCCCGGGGGACCGCGCCAACAGTACGAAACCGCGAGCCTCCAGAGCCGTCAGCTGAGCAGGCGTCATGCGCAGCGCCACGATCTCTCGCGGCAAGGCATTGGCAGGTTCAGCCACAGCGGGGCGTGCTCGGGCAACTTCTGGCGACGGAGACGTTCGCTTCGTGACGGGCAAGCCTACCCGCCGCGGGGCCGCCGCGGGGCGATCATCGCAGGGCCTCAGCCATGACGGGCGAAGCGCTGCCTGTTCGAAGCAGTCGTCGTCACGGGGACCTGTGTTTTCGCCGTCATCGACGGAGTCTTGAAGGTCATCGGCAGCTGCTGGTGGTGTGCCGGGGTCGTTTGCACCTGGGTCATCATCACCATCACCGTCATTTCCGCCACCGTCGTCTCCATCATCACCTCCGCCGTCGTCATCCTGAGCAACGGCTGACGAAATGAAGGACAAATCGCCAGCAAAAAGCGAAATGGACGTCACAGCGGTTTGTACCAGCACGCAGGTCAGGATGATCCTAACCCACGAGGGGCAAGATGCAGACGCTGCCGAATAAGGCCGGTATTGATAGGCGGGAGGAGCGTCCAAGGATCTTGCTCACTGCAATTGGGAAAAAATCCCGATTTTTCCTGTCATTCCAAGTTTCTTCCCGCAGATACGACAGTTGTTCAATTCCATGTCATATTCCAGTCGGCAGTCACCCAAAACTGATCGCGTGCGTTCTCCGACGCTCCCCGTGTGTCCTGATGGTCACGGTCCTGAGGGATGCAGGCCGACTGATTGGTGTAACGGGGAAAGCATGCCGACTTCTCAGGTCGCCATGCTGTCTTTTCGTCACGAAAGGTGGCCTGCCGCTGGCAGCAAGACAAAACGAGACGGCGGCGACATCGCTGCCTGTCGAGTTTTCTCGCTGAGCGCCAGCCCCACGCGCACCATACGAACGGCGTCTTCGGCGGCTCGCACAAGAAGTTTGGGCGCTTCAGCAATCGCGTCTTCCAGCGAACAGGGTCGTTTGACGATACTCGCGAAGGCGTCGATGCCATGCTGGAAATTATCCGCGCAACCTTTGCCAATCGTGCCCGCCAGGGCAATCACTGGAATGCCTTGAGCCCGGGCCCGGCGCCCAACTTCGGCGGGGATCTTGCCGAAAGGCGTCTGGCCGTCGAGAGAGCCCTCCGCGGTGAGGACGAGGTCAGCATCGGACAACAGATCCTCAAACGCTAGGTACTTCATCACGATGTCGTACCTCGGATGCAGCCGGCCGCCGAGCACCCCAAGGATCGCTGCACCCAGACCACCCGACGCTCCAGTTCCGGGGCCATAGCCGACATCGACGCCAAGACCGGACTGAACGCACTTGGCAAATGCGAGGAGCCCCGTCTCGAGACGTTCGACCTGCTCCGGGGTCGCACCCTTTTGCGGGCCGAAGACGCGGGCAACACCCCGTTCACCCAAGAGCACGTTGTGCCAGTTCACAGCTGCATCAATCCGTACAGACTTGATGCGCGGATCGAGGTTCGACGTATCGATCTTCGCTAGACGGGGCAGTTCGCCACCCCCAGCAGCCATTTCCTTACCATTTGTATCAAGCAGTCTGACGCCCAGGGCCTGGATCATGCCGGCGCCTGCGTCATTGATCCCGCTATCGCCACAACCAATCAGAATCCGCTCCACGTTGTGGTCGAGAGCAGCGGCGATCAGTTCTCCAACGCCACGGCTGGTTGTGCGCGTGGGGTCACGGCGGTCGCGTGGGACCAGCGAGAGGCCAGCCGCAGCAGCCATTTCAATCACGGCGGTCCGCGGGCCCACTCCGCCGAGAATGCCGAAGAAGCTGTCAACGGTATCACCGACCGGACCCGTGACCCGAACGCGATGCATCACGCCGCGCGTGGCGTCGACCAATGCTTCTACGGTGCCTTCACCGCCGTCGACCATTGGTGCCTTGAGAACCTTAGCTCCAGGCATTGCCCGCACGACACCAGTGGCAATGGCGTCCGTGACGTCCTTGACGCTCAAGCTCTCTTTGAAACCCGAGGGTGCGACCAGAACCGTGAAGGTCATGTTCTTCTCCTGATGTCTGCGCAGAAGGCAGGTCTGCGGCATGGCCAGGGGAACGCTGGATCTAGTGTCCTATTCCGTGTTGGTTTCAAAAAACTGTCACGCCATCGTCGCACGTGATGCCGTCAGTCCATGCTCGGCCACACGCCGAGGGCGAAAGCCATGATCAGGCCAAACATCATGGGAAGCAGCATCAGGCTCAGGCGAAGAAGGTCGCCGGATGCATACGTCGGTATGGGCGCGTTGCTGAAAATGGCAACTGGCTTGGCGCTTGCCGACATCGTCTGGCACAGACCTGTGCCGACAATTGTCACCATCACAAGGGTCGTGATGTCGCCGCCGAGCTCGGCAAGGGGCAAAACGAACGAGGGGATGAGCACGGCTGCACGAGCTGTTCGCGATGTGATGATCAGATGCGACAGAAGCGCGACGAGCGTCATTGCGGCAATGACAAACCCATCGTGGACTTTGGCTAATCCAGGAACGATCGCTTTGAAACCGGCAGCCAGCCACTCGTCGACATCTGCTTCCGTCATCGCATCGGCCAAAGTAAAGGTGACAGCGAGAAACAAGATGAGTTCGACTTCGACGGACTTGAAGGCGTCTTTCATCTTCAGAAATGGAGCAGCAAGCTTTAACATCGCGAAGGCGCCAGCTAGCGCCACAACGCCCATCCCCAGGCCATGGACGGACTGGGCAATCCACAATGCAACTGTGAGGATCAAAACCGCAAGAAGCGCTCGTGGCCTCCAGCCCTTGGGCAATTTTGGCGGAGCACTGAGCTGCATGCGCCGCCGCCGGATCTGCGGCGACAAGAAGCTATGAAGAATGATGGCCGTGGCAGCGAAGCTGCTGAGGAGCGCAATAGGCATCGCGAGCGACATCCAGCCCAGATAGTCCAGCTTGTGGTCTGCCTTCCCGGCGATCACCTCGGCTGCAAGGATGTGGGCACCCGCCCCGATCAGCGAACCGGACGCCGACAAAAGGATGATGGTGGGGAAGAGAAGAGCAAGGGCCCGAATAATCGGCCGGGATCGGACCTGAGTGGCCAGCACGAGGAAGACAGGGAGCAGTAATGCGGCCCGGGCTGACGTCGAGGGCATGACGAGAGCTGTCACGGCTATGGACGCGGTGAGGCCATAGAACAGCCGGGACACCGCGACCGCTTGGCCGGTCACTGACAACACCAAGGGCTCGATAAGACCTGCAGAGCGCAGGACAGCTGCCATCAAGAATGCGGCAATGAGCAACCAGATCAGCTCATGCCCTAGCGATTGGTACAAGTCCTTGCTTTCAACGGCGCCGAAAAGGGTCAACGCAATCATCGCGGTAACGGCGACCGTACTGTCGCCGAGCGACGTCATGGTCCAGCCAATCATTGCGAGAACCAGCACGATCAAAACAATGCGGCCGTCTGCCGACAAATCCTGCGGCAACCACCAGATCAGGGTCGCCAGCGAGGCCGCTAAGGTCAGAGGCGCAACGAATTTCTGGAAGAAATCTGGACGTTGCGCGAAAGCTGGTAGCCAATCAAACCGCTCCTCAGCACCATTGATGCCGTCCAGGCCGGCCATGGCCGGCTCTGGGGTCGAATTGTGCGGGAAGGGTGCGCTGGAAGGCGAGATAGGAGATGTCATGGCGCGCGAAACGCCGCTGTCGGCGGTTTATTCCCGGCATCGGACTCGCTGGCGAACAACACGGGTGATCTCGGCAAGGCTCTGAAGGAGCTGGGCTCGAGCGCGTCGATCACGTCGCTGGCGACGAGCATGGTGACGGCGGGCCTCGTGTCGGCGATGCCGGTGGACCTGATCCCCAACGCATCGGCCAGCCCGCTCGCGTGGAGCCTGACGAGGCGTTTGGGTGGAGAATGCAATTCCTTGCATGTGAATGCGATCTTGAAGGCAGCGGCCCTAAAGAACGATCCTGAAGCCGTCGAAATCGTGCATCGCGCCCATGGGCATAGCTATTTTGCTCACATCGAGAAGGCCGCTGAGCCGTTTAAGAACGACAGAGATGGCCAGGAGCACTCTCGCTTGGTCGTCGATGGGCATCTCAAGGCGAGGCTGTGGAAGCGCCCGGCGGAGGGTGGGGGATATGACGCCAAGACTGTCACTGCCGCTTGCGGATTGGCCAGTTGCACACCGGGAAGCCATGCAGATGGCGACGAAAAAGGGTGGATCAAGTCAGTACTCTCGCGGCGCCAATTGGAGTAAAGACAGTCGCAGGGGCCCGATAAGCGCATGAGGTCAATGGTTGATGTACCGACTTCGCAAGGATGGATGGCGTCGATTTTGCTGAGGCTGACCCGCCGGTACATCAGCGCCTCACATGCGGGGCAGATGCCTTCTAGGTTCCCCGAAATGAGAGTGATGGGTACGTAGTCGAGAATGTTGTCGGCCGGGCTGCGAGGCGCACGGCATCGCAGACAGCGCAACTCACCGTCCTTGCAGCGTTGCTTTGAAGATCGGCGCCGCTTGTCCAAGAAGGTCCGAAGTGCATCCCCCATCACAATGTAGGGACGCTTTCCCGCCAGAACTGGCAGGCCCTCCTTTTGCCAGTTGCGAACGGTCTTCTTATGCACGCCGAATAGCCGCGCAACCTCCTCGAAAGAGTAGGTTGTCCACGGCTCGCGCTAACAGAGCAAGCCACTTTTCGCCGGTTGCGGGCATCACCGCTCGCGGAATGCTTTGTTGATTTGATCCGAGAGCGGTTTGATCAGATAGGACAGCGCCGTTCGATCCTGTGTCTTAATCTGAATTTCGGCTGGAATGCCCGGCTGAAGCTTGTTGGCACCGAGCTTGGCGATCTCGGCCTCGGGCATGGCGATCCTCGCCGTGAAATAGGATTCGCCGGTTGCCTGATCCCGAGTCAGGTCGGCTGAGACGTTGATCACCTCGCCCGTCACCTGAGGAGTCGTTTGCTGGTCGAACGCTGAAAAGCGAATATGTGTCGTCTGGCCAATAGACAGCTGGTCGATATCTTTTGGCGCAACGCGCGCCTCGATCACCAAGCGGTCGCCTTCCGGAACGATGAGCAGGATCGGTTCGCCAGGATTGATGACGCCGCCCTCGGTGAAGACTGTGAGTTGATGCACAACGCCCGATTGGGGCGCGCGAATGTCGATGCGTCGCAATTGATCCTCAGCTGCAATGCGGCGCTCGCTCAATTCCGCGGTTTTCGATTGGACTTCCCGCAATTCCTTGACGACTTCGGTTTTTAACTCCTGCTCCAGCCGCACGATCTGCAGAGCGATCTCTGCCTTGCGACCGCTGGTCTGAGCGGCTGCGGCTTCGTACTGGCCGAGTTCGCCTTCGAGTCTCGCCTTTTCGCGTTTCAGTGCCGCAACCTTGGTCGTGGTCACGAGCTGTTTGGCTTCCAGGACCGCCAGGCCGCTCAGTTCGTCGGCGATGAGAGCGATCTCCCTGCGCTTGGCCTCAATCTGGGCCGATATCCCTTCTGCCTCTTTGCCAAGCTGAAGGCTCCGCTCCGAAAGCTGAGATTTCTGGCCGGTCATCGATTCCCGCCGGCTGCGGATCAGGCTTGCCTCGCCTTTCAGGATTTCCTTGATGTCTGGCTCTTCGGTTCGGGGACGCAAAGCCTCTGGGACGGCAAACGTGGACGCATCGTCTCGTTCGGCCTTGAGGCGCGCCTCGCGGACGGCCAGTTCATCGAGTTGTTTGGTGACCATCTGCAAGTTGACCCGGGTCAACGTCTCATCGAGGCGGATCAGAAGGTCGCCGGCCTCCACCCGCTTGCCGTTCGCGACATAGATCTCGCCGACGATTCCGCCAGTCGGATGCTGGACCTTCTTCACGTTGGTTTCGACGACCACAAGACCCTGGGCGACGACCGCGCCCGCGATTTGCGTCGTCGTTGCCCACACGCCAATTCCGCCGACCAGAAAAAATGCGACGGCCAGTCCCCCAACCATGTAGCGGGTGACACTGCCATCGACACCGCGTGAGGCGACGGGTTTTGTTCGTTTCATTTGTCGCCTCCGGCATCGCTATCAACGACGATTTTGAGTCCGGACATTGCCCAAGGCGGCCGACCGGCTTGTTGGAGATTTGGCGGAGACGCTGGCGACGCGGGATGGGCTGGCGGAGCTGCCTGCAAGACTTGCCGGAGGACTTCGCTCTTGGGCCCAAATGCTTGGAGCTGGCCATTGGCCATCGCCAGCACCTTATCCACCGCCGCGAGCGCTGCGGGGCGATGTGCGATGACAATGGCGATGCCTCCGCGCGCGCGAACGGATTGGATGGCGTCCGTCAGGGCGGCCTCGCCTGTGGCATCCAGGTTCGAGTTTGGTTCATCCAGAACAACAAGAAATGGATCACCATACAGCGCGCGCGCCAGCGCAAGGCGCTGCCGCTGCCCGGCCGACAGACCGGCGCCCCCTTCACCCACAATGGTCTGATAGCCGTCCGGCAGCTGGACGATCATGTCATGCACACCGGCGGACTTTGCCGCCGCCACGACAGCCTCGCTGGTCGCCTCGGCATCGAACCTGGCAATGTTCTCGGCGATCGTGCCGGCAAACAGCGCCACATCTTGCGGAAGATACCCAATGTGACGTCCCAGTTCGTCGGGTTCCCATTGGTCTAGTGTTGCGCCATCGAGTCTGATGCTGCCCCCCATGCGCAGGTGTTGCCCCATTGGCTGCCAGATCCCGACGAGGGCCCGCGCAAGCGTGGATTTTCCGGAGCCACTTGGGCCCACCACACCGAGGCCGTCTCCGGCGGCGAGCATAAAGCTCACCCCCTGAATGACAGGCCGCGGTTCGCCTGGGGGCGCTACCGCTAGGGACTGCACCGACAATGTGATAGCGGGCTTTGGCAGCGACACCATCGCTCCGGAGTGCCGTATGCCAAGCGATTGGAACAGATCAATCAGGCGTCGATAGCTTTGCCGCGCACCCACGAAGCCACGCCAATGGGCGGTGGCCGTTTCGATGGGGGCCAGCGCCCGCGACATGATGATGGAAGCAGCGATGATCGTGCCGGCGGAGACTTGCCCTTCGATCACCAAGTAGGCACCCAGCCCAAGGATTCCCGATTGCAGGAACAGGCGGAGCACTTTGGAAACCGTCCCCATGCCAGCAGCCGCATCGGAGGCAGAGAGTTGATCGCTGAGATGGCGTGAATTGAGCGACTCCCAACGTTGCTGCATGCGCCTTTCGAGGCCAAGCGCCCGAATGACTTCGGCATTGCGACGCGTTTCTTCACCGAATGCGAGCCGCTGCGCACCGCTGCGGGAGGCCGATTGCATGGGAGCCGTTGTCCGACGCTCCGTCAAAAGGGTTAAGCAGATGAGCAGAAGGGCCCCGGCGAACGCGAAAAAGCCGAGCAGGGGATGAAGAAGAAAGACAACGCCGAGATAGATCGGCACCCACGGCAAATCGAAAAGAGCGGTAGGGCCCATTCCGGAAAAGAAGCCGCGGATCTGGTCGAGATCGCGGATCGGCTGGAGGCCGTCTGCTGTCGGCCGGACTTTTAGTGGCAAAAGGTGGAGGGCCTGAAAAACCTTCTCGCGCACCTCGTTGTCGATGCGCACTCCGACCCTGCTCATGATCCGAACCCGGAAGAGGTCCAGCAAGCCATTGGCAATGTACAAGCCCGCCATCAATATGGTGAGCCCGATCAGTGTGGGCACACTATGTGAGGGCAGCACGCGGTCGTAGACCTGCAGCATGTAGAATGAGCCGGTGAGCGCGAGGAGATTGATCAAACCGGAGAACACGCCGACGCCAAAAAATAGCGCTCGGCACCGACGAAGAGCGAGAACGATCGGATTCGCCGCGCGCGAATTCTTATCTGCTGGGTGACTCATCATTTCCACTCGAGTTATGCTTCACGCTTTCAGCGTGGAATTCCATGCAGGCATGGCGCTGGATACCCATGCCGTTGGATCGCCGCCGCTAAAACACAATGATCCGGATCCTTCATATACGGGATAAAATTCCGGACTCGGACAAATGGGACATGCAAACAAAGGCAATGTCTAGTTTCTGTCTCTGAGCCTTTATTGCAAGGCTAATGCATTGATCTCTCAATCGGGCCTTCACACTGATGATAACGCTAATCGATAATCCGTTAGCTCCTATTGATTCACATCAATGCGTTGGAACGCTAAACGCGGGCCTCCTGACCTGAAATTGTCTGAATGACGTGGCGCGCTGATCGAGTGCCGCAACAGCGATAAGAATGTTTCTAACCGTAGCACCTCGCCTACCCCACATCCTCTTTGTGTCCATCAGCGTCGAGTAAATTGTCATGATTGATCCCACCCCGCGTATCCTCAACGACATCTCCACACCGCTGCCATTGACGAATAGGCCTTCAGGCCACCAGCGCGTTTCATGGCGGCGACCGAAGTGCGGGCTTGTTGAGCAGGTGGAGTGCTGACCATGACCTGCTTCAGTGCCTTCATTCCAACGTCACGTGCGCAACCCGCTGACCTGATTCTCGAATCAGGTAGTTTTCTTGCCGAAGGCGTCTCACTCGGCG
>NCCZ01000041.1 GCA_002279935.1 Hyphomicrobium sp. 12-62-95
GATGAGATCGTCACCGGCATCGCCGAAGATGCGGTCATGGCCACCACCGGCGGTGATGGTATCGTTCCCAAGCCCACCAAAGATGCGGTCTTCGTTGGCGGTGCCCGTGATGTTACGCGCGGTAGCCGACGTGTCGAAGACGAACTGAGCGGCCGACAACGTACCGATGTTGATTCCGGAGAGCGTCAGTGTTTGGTCCGTACCATTCCACTTGCCGGCGAGATAGGCATTGCTGGCGCCATCGGCAAACAGTAAATGCTGTTGCAAAACGGCCCAACTTGCAGGACCCGCGGCACCCAATACGATGACGTCGCCTTGCGCCACAGAGAAATCGGTGACCGCATCGGCCTGGGCCGTGATCGTATGGGCATCATAGACAAACTGATCGGCATCCGTCCCGCCAGTGAGCGTGTCGTTGCCCGCTCCACCCGTGAGGATATCGGTACCGACGCCCCCGTTGAGGATGTCGTTACCCGCTCCGCCGTTCAGAACGTCGTTGCCGGCAGCACCCGACAAGGAATTGTTCGCCGCGTCACCGGTGATTGTGTCGTTTCCGATCGAACCGACGATGTTTTCGACATTGCGGATCGTGTCGATGAAGCCGGCTCCCCAATCGACATTGACCCAATTGTTCCCATTGAGCGTCACGGTGAACGCGCCGCTCCACACGGAGTAGTCGATCGTGTCCGAACCGGCGCCACCGTCGAAGACTGTCGGCGCCGAGCTGAAGATGACGGTATCGTTGCCGGAGGAGCCGTTCACTGTGATCGTGTCGGTGCCGTTGGTCCAGGTATTGAAGGTCCATGACTGCATGCTGAACATGCCGGCCGTCGACATGTTGACGACGACCGCCTGAACGCCGGCTGCCCCGAACATTTGCACTGAATTGGAGATCAACCCCGCGCCGAACTGATCGGCCCTGAATGTTGCCGTGTAGGCCCCATTGAAACGGACAACTTCCATGTTCTTGATGCCGCTGCTGGCACCGTTCACCATCGACGTAAAGTCGATCGACATCGCAGTCAGGCGCAGCGTATCCGTGCCGCCACCACCGTTGAAGAGGTCCGTTGACTGGATTTGGTTTTGATTGCTGACGGAAATCTGGTCGGCGCTCGAGGTTGTACCACTCGTGCCGTTGAAGTTATCGATCCCTGTCGTTGCTGTTACGTTGGCCATAACACCTAAAACCCAAAAGCGGACACGCAGAACGCCCAATCCGTAGTGCCAATATGCCGGATGCGAATTAATTCCGCGTTTTATCGAAATCGACGAACCGCCTAAAAGTCAGGGGCGCCAGTTAACAGTCGTGGAATGTCGCCACAACTCAATACAAGCCAGCCTGAACTGGACGCCCGACAGACCCAGGACCTTTCCAGTCATCCACTTCGCGGCGCCGGCTACCCGCGCACAACGCCCAAAAGGTCTGCAAATCTATGGACTTGATCGAGCCATCCAATGGGCCGGATCAATAGCAGCCACCCGATCGCCGCACCTGACTAAGCAATCGTCAATGACACCGCCGGTCCAGAACGAAGCGCCCGGATCTGGTTATCAGTCCGTGACCAAAACAAGCGATTGCGTCGGCCGAATTAGGACTTTGTTGACCACGAATTGCAAATTGCAGCCACCCCATCTCTCTTTTGCTTTGCCGCAAGAGAAGAGGTCCCGCCCCCGCCCTGCGCGAGAGCCACGCAACCGGTCGGCCCCAGCGGGGGACGCCACGCGCGCTCCATAGGCGCGCTCGAAACACCGGAAGATTGACGCCAGCACCCCCACCGCGTAACCCATCTCCGCAGCCATCAAGCGGGGATAAACATGCGCGTTGCGATGATCGGGTCCGGATATGTCGGGCTGGTTTCGGGAACCTGCTTTGCTGACTTCGGTCACACGGTCACGTGCATCGATAAGGACGCAGCGAAAGTGGCGGCCCTCCAGAACGGCGTGATTCCCATTTACGAACCCGGTCTCGATGTCCTCGTCTCGAACAACGTGCGCGATGGACGCCTCTCGTTCACCACAGAACTGAAGGAGGCCGTCGCCAACGCCGATATCGTCTTCATTGCTGTCGGAACACCCTCGCGGCGCGGCGACAACCACGCCGATCTGGCCTATGTCTTCCAGGCCGCCCGCGACATTGCCGGCGCTCTGAATGGCTTCACGGTTGTCTGCACCAAGTCGACCGTACCAGTCGGAACCGGCGACGAGATCGAACGTATCATCCGCGAGGTCCGTCCCGACGCTGAGATCTCAGTTGCCTCCAATCCGGAATTTCTGCGGGAAGGCGCCGCGATCGAAGACTTCAAGCGCCCGGACCGGATTGTCATCGGCATAACAGACGACAAGGCGCGTCAGACGATGTCTGATCTCTACGCACCACTCTTCATCAATCAGGCCCCGCTGATGTTCACCGAGCGCCGCGCCGCTGAACTCATCAAGTACGCGTCGAACGCCTTCCTAGCGACCAAGATCACCTTCATCAATGAGATCGCGGATTTATGCGAGGAGGTGGGCGTCAACGTCCAGGATGTGGCCCGCGGCATCGGCCTCGATAATCGTATCGGCGGCAAATTCCTCCATGCCGGCCCGGGCTACGGCGGTTCTTGCTTTCCCAAAGACACCAACGCGCTGGCCAAAACCGCTCAGGATTTCGGCGTTCCCCTCCGCCTTGTCGAAAGCGTCATCTCCGTCAACGATCAGAGAAAGCGCGGCGTCGCCCGCAAGGTGATGGCCGCCTGCGGCGGCAGCGTGCGGGGTAAAACCATCGCCGTCCTGGGCCTCACGTTTAAGCCCAACACCGACGACATGCGCGATGCACCCTCGATAGCCGTGATCCGCTACCTTCAGGACAACGGCGCCCACATCAAGGCCTATGACCCCAAAGGCGTCGAGCAGGCAAAGGCCGAATTGACCGGCGTGGATTATATGCCCGACGCCTATTCCTGCATCGACGGCGCCGATGCGCTGTGTCTTGTCACCGAATGGGAGCAGTTCCGCGCCCTCGACCTCGATCGCATTAAGTCGTTGCTGAAAGCGCCGGTCATCGTCGACCTGCGCAATATCTACAAGCCCGACGACATGCGCCGCCGCGGCTTCACCTACTACAGCATCGGCCGCAAGCCCGTGATCGTCTGATCGACGGCGGCCGCAGCACGAGGCTGCAGCCGCCGCACTCTCCCTAGAAAAACTTCAGATAGCGCGACCGCTCCCAGTCGGAAACGTGATTGAGGTAGCTGATCCACTCCTCGCTCTTGTAGTCGAGCCACGCGCCGAACATCCCCTCGCCAAACACCGATTTCGCCAAGGGATCGGCGGCAAATGCCTCGAGCGCATCGCCGAGCGTCTGCGGCAAACGCTTGATCCCAAGCGCTGCCAACTCTTCCGGCGATTTCAGATACATGTTCTCGGTGTGCGGATCGCCGGGGTCTGCGCCAGCAGCGATTCCTTCCAGGCCCGCCGCCAGAACGAGCGCCGCGCCGAGATATGGATTGCAGGAGCTGTCCGCAGCGCGCAGTTCGACGCGTCCCCCGCCGAGTGGGATACGCAGTGTGTTGGTGCGGTTGTTGTTCCCATAGCAGCCCCAGATCGGCGCCCAGGTAAAGCCCGACATGGAGCCCTTGAGAACGAGGCGCTTGTAGCTGTTGACCGTCGGCGCCACCACCGCGCAGATCGCCGGCAAGTGAGCCAGTACGCCCGCGATGAACTGATAGCCGAGCTTTGACAAGCCGCAGCCGCGCGGATCGCTCGCATCGGCAAACAGATTCTTGCCCGTTTTGATGTCGGCCAGCGACATGTTGAAATGCGCGCCCGACCCCGCGCGATCAACGTAGGGCTTCGGCATAAAGGTCGCGAACGCACCGTGCTTGCGCGCGATCTCATGCGCCATCATGCGGAAGAAGACATAGCGGTCCGACATTGAAAGCGCATCGAAGTAGCGGAAATCAACCTCGAACTGCCCGATCCCGTCCTCATGGTCGAACGAATAGACATCCCAGCCCAGATCGTTCATCGCCGTGACGAGTTCATTCATCCAATCCATGTTGTCGAGCATGCGCGCCACGTCGTAGGCGGGCTTGGCGAGATGCTTGCGGTCTGAAACAGGCGCATATCCCAGCGGATCGGCCGCATCGTCCTTGAGAACGAAAAACTCCGCCTCCATGCCGAGATTGAACGTAAAGCCCATGTCCGCGGCCTTCGCGAGCGTACGCTTCAGGATATTGCGGCTGCAGGCATCGAACGGCGCACCCTTGAGCCAAAGATCGGATGCAAACCACGCCGTATCTTTGCGCCACGGCAAGACGATCGCCGAGCTTGGATCTGGATGCGACGCCACTTCTTCGTCGGATACATCCTGTGGCACGCCGTCGAGTGCCGCTCCCGTGCACAATTCCGAGCCGCTCATCATGCGCCCCAGGTGATCGATCGGCACCACCTTGCCTTTCGATACGCCGTGAAGGTCAACGTAGCTGGCGAACATGTACTTCACGCCTTCGGCTTTGAGCCGTTCTGACAGTTCTTGGGTCGCGGGATCGTTGGAAGCATCCATCTCTTAAACCTCGTTCGTTGTGACGCCGGGCAAGTTGTGACTTGCGCGAACGTTGCGGTGCGAGTAATTAATTGCGCAATTAATTTCGTTCGAAAAGGCCAAAGTGCGCCGAACGTGCACATGTTTCGAACAATCGTGTGAGCAGAGCGCCTGAAAGTCGATCAGTGATGGCAAAGAGACCACATAGCGTGGGGCGCCCAAAGTCCGGAAGCCTGCCAGTCGAAGCGGAAACGGCAATTCTTGCCGCCGCACTCGATCTGTTCGCCGCTAAAAACTTCTCTTCCGTCAGAACCGCCGATATCGCGAAAGCGACAGGGTTCAATCAGGCTCTGATTTTCTATTACTTCGACAACAAGGAGGAGCTGTACCGGCGCGCCCTTCAGCTAGCCATCGAACAGGCGTTCCAGTCGTTCCGGCTGTCGCGCGCCGCCGCAGGCGATCCCGCCGGCTTGATCTTCGCCTGGATCGACACCCATATCCGCGCCTACGATTCCATCGCCAAGCTCATTAAACTCTCGATCGACTACATCTCGACCGCCGAGCGCAAGGCCAGCATCGACCGCGCTATCCGGACCTTTTACGACGACGAACGCGAGGTCCTTCTCTCGGCCTTGGAAAGTGGAATCGCCTCAGGCGCCTTCGCGAAAATCGATGCGTCTCAGACCGCGACGTTCATCTCGACCTATCTCGATGGCGTCTTCGTGCGCGCCATGATCCTTCCCGATTTCAAGCCAGTGCCGGCCATCCGCGGATTGAAGTCCTACATGAAGGAGCATCTGACCCCGCCCCCAAGCCGGCGGTGAGTGCGGATCAAGCCGGCGACACGTGCCGCGCGTCGATATGAACGCGCACGGGCCGGTTGAGGATATCCATCAACACGATCAGGCGGTCCTTCTCGTCCAAATCGATGATGGTCGCGACCGTGCCGTCGAACGGACCCTGCTCGATCTGAATTTTCTGACCCATCCGGTACAGCGGCAGCGTGGCCGCCACCGCGCCGTCGACTTCGCGGGCGCGCAACGCCTCCACAAAACGGCCATCCAGCCGGCTCGGCTGGTCGCCACTGAGCACCAGTGCCCGCACGCCAACGGTTGAAAGAACCGGCCGCCAGAGCGGCGACGACGCGCTTGTATCGACGAAGACATACCCCGGGAAGAGCGGACGCAAGACCTCCCGCGTCATGCGCGCATGACGCACGCGCCGGCGAACGACCGGGCAATAGGAATGAAAGCCCTGGTTCTCGAGATTGACCGCAGCCACCGCTTCTTTGCGCGGATGCGTGTTGACCACGATCCAGAAACGCCCTTCGGTCACAGGCAACCTCTCCGCACATCATGGAACCGGGCTGCAACGTTAGCCGGTGGCGGCCTTAATCGAAAGTCCGCCGACCTGCCATGGTTGATCAGCCGGCCGCCGGCCCCTTGTAATAGGGCTCGACGCTGCCCTTCAGCTTGATCGTCAGCGCCTTGCCGAAGCGGTCTTTCGCCTTGCCGGCCGCGACCTTGATCCAGCCCTCGCTGACACAGTACTCCTCGACGTTGGTTTTCTCCACGCCGTTGAACTTGATGCCTACGTCACGCGCCAGTACGGCTTCGTCATGGAACGGGCTGGACGGATCGACCGAAAGGCGGTCAGGCGGCGTATCGGACATGGGGCTTCTCCCTCGACGTTTCTTTAGTTGGCGAACCGGAAGTGCAGAACGTCGCCGTCTTTGACGACGTACTCCTTGCCTTCGAGCCGCATTTTTCCAGCTTCCTTCGCGCCCGCTTCCCCATTGCCCGTCACATAGTCGTCGTAGCCGATGGTTTCGGAACGAATGAAGCCCTTCTCGAAATCGGTGTGGATGACGCCGGCGGCTTGCGGCGCCTTTGTGCCGCGCGTGATCGTCCACGCGCGCGCTTCCTTCGGACCCACGGTAAAGTACGTCACGAGGTCGAGCAGCGAATAGCCCGCGCGAATGAGACGGTTGAGCCCCGGCTCCTCAAGACCCATGGAGGCCAGAAACTCCGTGCGATCCTCGTCCGGCAGCCCCGCGAACTCTGCCTCGATTTTGGCGGATATGACGACCGACACCGCGCCTTCTGCCTTGGCCCGCTCTTCCACCTTCTTTGAAAAGGCATTGCCCGAAGCTGCCGACGCTTCCTCCACGTTACAGACGTAGACGATCGGCTTCGCGGTCAAGAGCTGCAACGCACGAAACGCCGGCATCTCCTCCGCCGTAATTGGAGCCGTCCGCGCCGGCTTGCCCTCGCGCAGCGGGATCAGAATCTTCTCCATCAGCGCAAACTGCGCTTTGGACTCCTTATCGCCCGCCTTCGCCTTCTTCTCGATCGGTCCGATGCGCTTTTCCAGGCTCTCCAAATCGGCCAGCATCAATTCCGTCTCGACCACGTCCGCATCCGCCAGCGGATCGACTCGGTTTTCCACATGCGTGATGTCGTCGTCTTCAAAGCAGCGCAGCACGTAGGCGACCGCATCGACTTCGCGAATATGGGAAAGGAACTTGTTGCCGAGTCCCTCGCCCTTCGATGCCCCGCGCACGAGGCCTGCGATGTCGACGAACGTCAGCCGCGTCGGAATGATCTGCTGCGACCCGGCGATCGTGGCCAGTGCATCGAGCCGAGGATCGGGCACGCCCACTTCGCCCACATTGGGCTCGATGGTGCAGAAAGGATAATTCGCCGCTTCCGCTGCCGCCGTTTGGGTCAGCGCGTTGAAGAGCGTCGATTTTCCGACGTTCGGCAGGCCGACGATTCCGAGCTTGAAACCCATGATCCCGTTGTCCTTGATTGATTTGCAGCTCAGCTACAACAGGCAGCAATCCGGATCAATCTGCGATGGCGACGCGGCAGCTCAAAAATCGGTGGCGCTATTGTTGCCGGCTAACCTCTGTCAAGCGCAAGGTCACAACATGGTGTCTCCCAACCCTAAAAAAAAGTCACCCCAACTGTTGTGACCCTTGAAATGACAAAGGTCCTCACGCAACATCGCGTGTAAACATCTATGTTGGTGGCCTTTTTTTGCGCAAACCATTCGTCGGCGTCGCAGCATTTTGTGACAACAGAAGCCGGCAGAAGCCGATTGTGTTAGGTCTGCCGAAGAAATGAATCAGGACCGCAAATCATGATTTTCACTGATCCCCTATTTCTCTTTGCAGTTCTTCCATTAAGCGTTTTCCTTTTCTATCCCTGCTTCAGTGCCTTCATTCCAACGTCACGTGCGCAACCCGCTGACCTGATTCTCGAATCAGGTAGTTTTCTTGCCGAAGGCGTCTCACTCGGCGGG
>NCCZ01000042.1 GCA_002279935.1 Hyphomicrobium sp. 12-62-95
CCGCCGAGTGAGACGCCTTCGGCAAGAAAACTACCTGATTCGAGAATCAGGTCAGCGGGTTGCGCACGTGACGTTGGAATGAAGGCACTGAAGCAGGATAAAGTTCACGCGGGTCGAAATCATATTGAATGCTACGCCATGGCGGCAGAGCTGAAACATTTTGCGGACCATGCGTCGGACGTACTTCTCCATATCCTGGATGGAAAGGTCGAGCTTCTGGGTGAAAATGCCATTGCCCACAACAAAATCGTAGGCACCTTCGGTATCGAGATCGAGGACGTTCTGCTGGATGAAAGTGGCGTTTGGGAATTCCTTGCGACCAAAGTCGACCATGGACTCCACGACATCGGCCCCGGTGTATAAAATTGGGAGCTTCAATTGCTCTGCGCGCCGGTACAAACCGCCCCACCCGCAGCCTACATCAAGCAGTGATGCGGGCTCGTCGAACGTCTTGAAATCTTTGTCCAGAACGGTGAGCATTTTATCGTAGCGGACATACATTTCAATCTCGTCCCGCCAATCGACGCCACGCGGAGTCGCGCCGTGCTCCTGAAACAACTTGCTGTGGTAGTCGTGAACGTACTTCGTAATGGGGTCCATAGCGTTTTATCTCAGCTCCGGTTAATAATTGCGATCGCCGCGTCGATTTCGTTTCGTGGTAGGCGGGGCTCGACCCAAAGATTCACTATGCGTGATGAGCTATCTTCCGCGATCGGCTTCGGTTCGCCACCGATCAACAAATTCAGCGGAAAATAGTGGTTTGACGCGTGCAAACCAGCCGAGCGTAATTTTGTCGTCGTATCCCGAGCGCGCTGCGGAGTGCTGAACAGCACAGGGCAACGCCAGCACGTGCTGCCCTCACGTAGCGGCACCACCTTGGCATGCGTCGCCTGAACGCCTGCTCGATAGAGAGAATAATTCGCGTACCGTATCATCCGCACGTCTTCCAGGTTCTCAAATCCGTCCGACACTGCCTCAGTGTCAGAAATCCCGCCCGAACATATGATCAGGTCTCGAAAATACGGCGTGAGGGACTCAAAAGCTGTCACGAGTTCTAAGTCGTTCGACGTCCGCCACAAGTCTGCAAGGCTATGGACAACATTTCGCAGATTCATGGCGAGAACCACGGGCGGCTTTGTCGGAGCCGACGCCGGAATGATTGATCGAACGTCATCGGGATCAAGGGCCCTCTCTCCAAATAGAAGGATACCGCCGTCTCCGGCGATGATCTTGCTCTCGGCGAAGCTGAGTAGGGTGTAATCCATCTCGCTGCCTAGCAGTTTTCCGCACAGGGTACGCCCTCCGACAGCGTGAGCAATATCTTCAACAAAGGCAACTGTGGGATTTGCTCGTCGGAGCTCGCGAAACGCCGCCGCATTTGCATCGACCCCAAAGAGATGGACGATGACGACAGCACGGGTGCTGTCGTTGACGAGTTGTCCCACTGTCTCTGGTGTCATGCAGAGAGTGTCGCCACAAACGTCGGCAAAACGCGGCTTTAAGCCCGCATACATCGCCGCCAGGGCAACGGATTCACAGCACAGGGCCGGGAGGATTACTTCACCGGTTCCGTGACGATTGGCAAAGGCCTGAAACAGAGCGAAAAGCGCAGAACTCCCGCGGGCGAAGGGTAGCGCCGCCTTCATAGAAAGTCTGTCGGCGATCGTGCGGAGGTCAAGGTCGCTGTCGTTCATTGCCGGCACCCCATCGTCACAAGGTCAATGGCAATGGTAAAGGATCAGGAAATTGCTTGGTCATGGCTTAGCCAGCATCATTCTGGCCGCAGCACCGACGATATCCAAATCGGCTGTGGACAGCACTGAAACTTTGGTTGGCATCCGATTCTGTAAAGCTCGGAGGCAGTTTCGACTCAGAAATCGCTGCCGCAAGTGCCAGTGGTTCTCTGCATTGCTGATCGCAGCATTGCTGAGGTACTCGGTCTCCTTCAGCGCTTCGACGACTTCAGCACCTGTTGGTTTAGGTCCCGAACGGTACACGGTCCTCGCTACTATGAGTCGGTGACCAGGATATTGCTCCTCGAATTGCGCCGGCGCGAAACGCGTTACATCATTGACGAGAAAAAGTTTAGGGTGACCGAGGTAGTGTACCAATCCTGAAGGTGCTTGGTTTTTGATGGCCAACGAATAGTGATGCGATTCGATTTCAATGGGTTCGAGATCGAAAGTGCCATTCTGCAGTTCGATTTGGTCGAGCAATGTTCGGCCAGACAGGACGAGGCGCCTCGCCGAGTCACGTTTTCCTTCGGCATCAATAATCTCGACGCCGTCAGATGTTTCCCTCACTGAAACAATTGTGCGGTGCTTCTCGATCGTAATTCCCAGGTGCGAGGCATGCCGTTCCATCGATTTCAGCCAGGATGCCATCCCGCCCACTGGGTAAATCGGCTGCGTTGTGGCGGGGCGAAACGGCGACTTCGCCATAAGCCTGATCATTGCTTTCGCGTAACGTTTGGAACGGCGCCAACGGCTCTTTTGGACTGCGTCCAGGTATGTGGTCGCGAGGATGCTGGAGTGAAACTCAAATGAGTCATTTAATGGAACTTTACGGGTCCCCAATGACGGAGAGCCGATGATGTGCATGTATGCGGGCGAACCGAATGACTCGTATTCGTGCGGAAGAATTTGTCTTAAGGCGGCGTATCCGGCTGGATCGGGCAAGAAAAAGTGCGGTGTTGTTTCGACACCGGCTATTCCAAAGGCAATGCCTGTCTTCCAGACACCGCCAATCTCAGTATCCCTTTCTACAATTTTTACATGTTCGCCCGCTTGGTGACGCATGAATGCGTTCATCAGGCTGACCGGGCTGGAGCCAATAACGATGGTTTCGAAATCCACGATGGTACCTAAGCGATATTGGTTCGCCGACGAAGAAAGCCACCGGGAGACGCTGACAAGATGAGCTTGCCGTTGGCAACCTCATCTTGTTCAAAGTTCGTGTTGGTTTCCAAAAATTTTCGCACGGCAGCCAGTGGCTCGTCACCCGGGAGCCAGACCTTGGACCGCGTTATAGGCGTTTCAGTATTGCGCAGATAGCCAAGCAACGTGTCCGCCACGATGAGATATTGACCTGGCGACACGAGTGGTGCGTATGCATTGAGCTCGGCGAGGACATGGTCATAGGAATGATCCGAATCAAGCACGACCATGGTTGTCGATCCTGCAGGAATCTGCTCCTTTACTTGCTCCACAATTTCTGGGGCGACCGAAGACCCCTCTATCAACGAGATTCGATCGGCCATTGGATGTTTTTCGATCGAGTCACGGTTGTGTGGTCTGATGTCGACATCCACTCCTACGGTCTTTCCCTTGCCGATTAGGCGCTGCATCGCTGAGAAAAATATCAATGAGCCGCCGCGGGCAATGCCGGTTTCAATTATGACATCCGGTTTGGTCTGCCAGACGACTTCCTGGAGCGCCATGACATCCGCTGGGAGCTGGATAATAGGTACGCCAAGGAAGCTCCAAAGGTAAGAATACTTATATTTGTCCGAAGCCAGAATGGCGTCTATCGATGCGCGGAACATCGCAGCGTCAGCGCCAAGAGCTAAACAGTTCTCACGTTTCTCGGCTTCGAAGGCGCCTCGATCATCCGGGAACGACATGAATTCTATCCTCTCTTTTGACCCTGGTCCGCCCACTATAGGTTGCGTATTGCTCTTACCTCTGATCCAGATCTTCAATCAATAGCTTCCTGCGGCGGCACGAGCGGGCCCAAGGCAGGCGACGACATATAAGCGTCGGCAGCGGCTGGCCAAGTCGTTCATCACAGAATCTGTCAGGGCTTGCGGGCCCGGACATGCCAACCGAATGTGAGAAGCTCTGCGGACCGGCGCGCATCGCGAGGGCCATCGTCAGTGGCCAATCTCCGAGCAATTCGAGCGGCGAACTTCATTGCAACCTTATCAAAGATGTTGAGCTTTGCTCCCGCGTAGGTTGCCCGCACGGAACGCGTGCGACGCAGTTCTTGATCCAGGTAGTCGAAGAAGCCACCGTTAGGTGTCAACTCGAGCACCTCCAAGCCAAGGCGTTCGAAGTGGTACTTGTAGAAGTAGGAGGAAAATCCGGTGGCGTAATGGAACGGGGCAAAGTGGGTCAGTGAACAAAACGGCGCCGTGATTACGATCTCTCCTGCGGGCTTGACGAGCCGGGCCATCTTCTCGACGGCTTTCACGGGATCGGGAACATGCTCGAGCACTTCGGTGCATAGGACGTAGTCGTATTGAATGGTCTCGGGAATATCTAGGAGGTCGCAGACGATATCGATCTTACTGGTGTCCCAAGTTCGGGTCTGCAAGCCAGCTTGGTCGCCTTTTCCGTCATATATACTGATGTCCTGTGCCACGTAATTGAGGTGCCCGCAAAGTTCTTTGAATTGACACTCGCCCGCGCCGATGTCCAGCAGGCTTGCTCCGGACCTCGCCGATGAGAGCACACCCTTGAGCCAGGCGCGTCTCGCCTGCTCGTTGCCGACTTCGATCATCCCGAGACTCCAGAATCATCTTGGTTCAAATGGTGTTGGATGTGATGCCTGTTTCTCGAACGGGAAGTCAATCCCAGCGCGGCTTTCGGCAGGCTATTTGGGTGTTGCTCCGTGGCAATCTGGCCGTTAATCGGCATCGCGAAGAATGGATCCGTCGGCTTGCTTTGACTTCAAAGATATTTGGCGTACCGATACGAAGCGGTGTGTAGCAGGACGGTTGCCCTGGCGGCCGCCGGCCGCCGGCGAGGAGCAGGCCGCCTCGTCTGCATTGGCCCTTTGCCTGGAATATCAAAATGTCGAAGACCTCGATCAAAAAAGTGCTCAGGAGGATTGGATTGGGGTCTCTGGCCGGACCCTCGCGCAAACAACTGCTTCGCAATCCGCTGGTCCAGATGGACATTCAGGTGCTGCTGGATGTGGGCGCGAACACCGGCCAATACGCAATGGAGGCTCGCGAAAAGGGTTACAAAGGCCGGATCATCTCTTTCGAGCCCCTGCCCGACGAGCACGCCGCGCTGACCCGCAACGCCGAACGCGACCCGATGTGGCTGGTCCATCCGCGGGCGGCTGTCGGTGCAGGGGTGGGACTGGCGATTGTCAATGTTGCCGCGAATTCTGGCAGTTCTTCGCTTCTGCCGATGTTGGCCACTCACAGGGCGGCCGCACCACAGTCGCAGTATGTTCGCACAGCCGAAACGCCCGTCATCCGACTTGATTCCGTTATCGATGACTATATATCGTCAGGAGATCGTACGTTTCTGAAGATCGACACACAGGGGTATGAAGGGCAGGTTCTTGATGGGCTTGACGAGCGGATCGCGTGTCTCACCGGACTACAGATCGAGCTCTCTGTGGTGCCGCTGTATGAAGGCCAACGCCTTTACACCTATTTCTTCGATCTTCTCGGACAGCACGGATTTGTCTTGTGGACACTAATACCTGGGCTACGCGACCCAACCAATGGCCGCTTGTTGCAGTTTGACGCTGTCTTTGTGCGAGGTTAGCTGCGCTAATTTAAACTAGGTTTTGAGGCGTTCATGGCTCCGAGATAGGGCGCGCACCCAGGCGAATCCTTGATAGGCTTGCCACCCTGGCCAAGCGGAATAGCCCGCGCGCTCATTGCCAAAGAACTCGTGCAAAATCTGCATGGCGGTCAAAATAGTATCACCACCATTCAGGTCCGTTCTTAGATTACAGGCCTTCAGAAGCGATTTGGGCTTGGCGGGCGCTGCATCTTTGGCGGTCGGCGTACCGACTGCCACCATTGAGTTGTTGTTGCGCAATGCATCAATGATCGGCTGATCAAAACGCGTCACGGCTGAGGCCTGCAGCGCCCTACTCAGGTACACGTCCTGCGAACGTAACTCCGCGACAATTCTCCGAATCCAGGCGTCTGAATCGATTGCCTCAACTTGTCGCAAGTCATTTTTTGCAATGCAGAGACACACGAACATTGCATAGGATATCGACAAGAAATCTGGGTTCCAGGCAGCCTCCTGCATCGCATCCTTTGAGCTTTCGTCCCGGAATTCGATATTGGCCGCAGGATTACTTGCAGCGGCCGTCGTCATCGAATTCAGGCCGTTCGACCTTGGTGAGCCGCCATTGATCGAGAGCGGATGCAAGATGGTAATCCCCGGAAAACCCAACAATCCGGCAGCGGCCATGAAGTAGATGTCGGGGCTTACCCATCGAAAAACTGTTCCATCGCGCGATCGAATCGATTCGATGAGCCGTCGCGATACACATCCATGATAAATTTTGGGAAGTTCTCTGAAATGAACTTTTGCGCCCGTTCTTAGTTTCTCCGCCGACGAAGTACCGACTCTAAAAGTTGGTCCGAAGACAGCATTTCTCTTGAGGAACATGCCAGGATTTAGCCCGCGATCTTCCGAACCTGGCCAGATATACTGGGCAAGTGGCCATGAAACGAAATCAACCTCCGCCGATGACAGGATGTGGCTCAAAGTTGTCAGCGTATTGTGAGTTAAACCGTCATCATCTCCTATCATGATGACGTAGGCGCCCTTCGCTTGGGAAAGCGCCAATTCAAAGTTCTCGCGCATGCTTTTTCGCGTTTGTGTTCGAAAATAGCGAACACGATCGTCGGCAAGCGAACTACAGTATCCCTGTGTGCCGTCGGTACTTGCGTTATCCTGAATTACAATTTCAAAACTTGGGTGCTCTTGACGTCTACAGCTCTCTATACAATGTCGTAGGGTCGCTACACGTTCCCTTGTGGGGACTACAATTGAAAAAAGGGGCTGAATACTTTGCTTCATTCTATCGCACTGGGAGCGTTGAAGGAGACGGATTCAACTGACCAAATTGAATCTTCACCAGCAGGCGCGCTGGCTTTGCCGCGGTCACTGAGACGGGCACCATAGAAGTCCGCCAGGCCAGCTTGGCGATCTGTATACTAGGATACGGCAGGGGCGGTCCAGTGGTCGATTCGTTCGCTCCACTCTGATAGATAAGATTTTTGTAGGTCCTCGTTTGGAGTTTGACGGTGAAACTCGTTCTTCTTGCTGGCGGGCTTGGCACACGCATCTCGGAGGAGAGCCAGCTCAGGCCGAAGCCGATGATCGAAATCGGCGGGCGGCCCATCCTGTGGCACATCATGAAAATCTACGCCCACCACGGCGTGACCGACTTCATCGTGTGCCTAGGGTACAAGGGCTACATGATCAAGGAGTACTTTGCCAATTACGTGCTCCATAATTCCGACCTAACGGTCGATGTCGCGTCGAACAGGCTCACCTATCACCAGACATCCGCCGAACCTTGGACTGTGACACTGGTCGATACCGGCGAAGCGACCATGACAGGTGGGCGGCTGAAACGCGTAGCGCGCTTTCTCGACCCAACCGACAGCTTCTGCCTGACCTACGGCGACGGCGTCGCGAATGTCGATATCACGCGGCTAATCGCTTTTCATAAGCCTGCTTCAGTGCCTTCATTCCAACGTCACGTGCGCAACCCGCTGACCTGATTCTCGAATCAGGTAGTTTTCTTGCCGAAGGCGTCTCACTCGGCGGG
>NCCZ01000020.1 GCA_002279935.1 Hyphomicrobium sp. 12-62-95
TCGAAACATGCCCGAGCCACAGCGAGTCGTTCGGCTGCGAGGTCCCGGATGTGCGCCAGCCGGGCCGGGTCTAGTTTTGTCGATGGTGCTGCTGTCATGCTCCGCGAGCTCCGTTTGTCATTTCGTGGATGTCGTGCCGAGCGCCGCCGCGATGGCGGCGGGATGGTGACGGCGTTCGTCCGCCAGGAAGGTGGCAGCCGCCTTCGGGTCGGCGGTGTCGATATGGTTCTGCCGAAGATCGCAGGCGACCAGCGCCTGGCCGAATAGCTGGCCAATTCGGTCAAGCATCAGATGTTCAAGCCGATTGGATGGTTTCATTTGCATGCCCCGGCGAATTGCATGTGCCATGTCAATATGCGCAGAACATGCAAATTATGCAATAGGTGATTTGATTTCAACACTTTGACAAAGCTACGGTTTATCCGTTCCTATTCGTCAATGTATGCGGTCGTCTTTTCCCGTTTCTGGCAATCTGCAATTCAGTCGGACTGGAATTGAAAAAAGCCCGTGCAGCAGCCTGCCGTTGGGAAATTTCAACGGTATTGAAACAAAAAAACGCAAAATACGGTCGCCGCGCGCCCGCACCTACAGCCAGGGCGCTACGGTCCCTAGAGGGTGGGCCTTGGGCATGCGTTTAATCGAGCGACGTTGACTCAGGACGGGCGTTCTGCGTGTGGGACGTAGGGTGAAGCCGCCCACGCCTCAAGGGCGCAGGCGGCCTTCTACGTGACTCGCGGACTCACGGTCACGATGCGCGGTCACGGTCGCGAGTGGGTTGCACGTAGCCGAGACGACAAGCCGCCGAACGGATGGCGGCGCTGTAGGCGACGAGGGCAGCGTGTGCCGTGTCTGGCGGAACGCCACGCCGGATGAGCTTCTTCTGCGTCTTGCGTGACCATGCCCGCCATGCGCGGGTGCGCTTAGCCGGATCGGTCTGACCCAGCTCATGCGCTGTGCTCACCGGGTCCAGTTGCCGCTGTGCTGCCAACGGGAAAACGTAGATGATCGCGGTCATGGGTATCCCTCCCAGTTTGGTTGTCAGAACGGAATGTGGTCGTCGTCGTCGGTGATGACAGGCTTGTGGGTGATCGGCTTGGCCTCGCCAGACGTGGCGATGGGTTTCGCGACTAGTCGGAAGTCCGTCCACTTCGTTGACCACAGCGCCGCAATGCCTGCGGCCGTGACCGCCACACTTGAGGCGGCCGCGTCGTGATCTGCGAAGCCCTTTTTGACAAGACCCTCGATCACCTCCAACAGCCACGCGTCGTCAATCGCGTGCTCGTCGGCAATCGACACAGGCACCTTGCGTCCGACTGGATCGCCACCTTCGTCGATGGTGTGTATCGCGTAGGCGTGCAGCACGCGGGCTTCGCGGTACGGCAGGACAGGCGGCGGCCTCACCGGGTCCGGTTCCGGCTGGGCCTCGTCCAGATCGTGCGGAAAATAATCGTCGTCTTCGTTCGGCGCCGGTGGCGCCGCCGTGGCGTGCCGATCTATCTCTTCGGTCGCGGTAAGATCAGGCGCGATGTCCTGGATAGGCTCGCCTTCGTCGCCTTCGTGTTGTTCCTCGAAGGGCAGATCGTCGTAGGCTTCAAGCGGCGGTGGATCGTCAGGCGGACTGTCTGCGTCGGAACTATCAGTCGCCGCGGTAGCGCCTCCAGGCGCGCACGCGCGCGCGTCCACTGTAGGTGTATAGGTAGAATTGATATTGGGACGCGTAGCGTCCCTATCTAACCCTATATCCTTATCCTTATTGGTGGTAGCCAGCTTCCTCAATTCGCCCTCCAGACTTCCTGAAATATGCCCTGGGACTTCCTCAATTACCTCCGCCTCCTTCGCCTGAATACAGGTAGCCAGCTTCCTCAATTCACCCTCCTGAATTGAGGTAGCCAGCTTCCTCAATTCGGCGTCTCGACCTCCGACATTTGGGATGGTCAGGCGGTACTGTTTCGCCCGTCCCACTGTGGCCGTTCGCGTCGTCTCAAGGTGCCCGTGCGCCTCCAGCAGCCGGACAAGGGCGCCGATCGTTTTCAGCGACAGGCCGGTGTCGGCGGCGAGATCGGGATAGGCACGATAGGCTGTGCCCTCCCTGTGATCCGTGAAGAGGGCGATCGAATAGGCGACGGTCATCATGGAATGTGGGACCTTTCCCGCGTCGGCGTCGCGAACGGTGGCCCGCACCGCGCTCAGCCATTCCGTTAGGTCCCTGCCAAGCCACGGCCTCCGATCCTTCGCGACAGGTGCTGTCGGTGTTGACGCGGCGTGATCGGTGCGGTAGTCGGTTCGCGTCTGTCGTGCCTTCTGCTTAGCGCCGTGCTCGCATCCCTCGAGCGCGGCGTTTCTCTGTGCAGTCACCCTCATGCTGCATCTCCTTTCTGTTTAGCGGCGGCCTTGCGTGCTGGCCTGCCGCGGCGTGTCAGCGCCAGGCGCCGGACGTTGGTTTGCAGGTCAATCGCGTGCTGCAATCCTGCGACGGCGGCCAATGCCGCCTCGACCTGCGCAAGCTCATCGCCGGTCAATCGTGCAAGGTCCGTCTCGAACGTCCCGGCGGCTTCGGTCAGGGCCCGGACCTGTTCGACCATGCGCTGCGCCGGTGTCAGTGTCACCGCGTCATCCATCGCGACCTCCGAGCATCTCTGTCAGCGCGGTCCGGTGGCCAGCCTCGGCCGCGAGAACCTGCTCGAGAGTCGCGCGGTCCCGCCTCGCCTCGATCGCTTCCCGCACGATGCCCGACAGAATGTCAGGCGGCAGCGCCTCGGCTTGTACCGTTTGGCCTTCGAACGCGCGACGGTCGGTAACTTTCGCTGGTGCTGTCGGAAGGTTGAACGCATCGATCTGCGCCGGTGTCACGGCAAGGCGTGTGAAAGTTGGCAACTTGCCAACCAGTTCGGCGCACATGGCGCCCACGTCCTCGGCAAGCGACGAAAACAAATGCGTGCCGCTGGGATCGTGGTCGCCTATGTGAAGCACCTCTGCGCGCTGGCCTTGGCGCAATGCGTCGGCCAGTTCGCGCGCCAGGTCGTGCTTTGCGGTGAGGCTGTCGAAGCCGCCGCTGCTCAACACTGGCACCGCGAAGTGGTTCGCAGTGCGATAAAGCATCGGCGCCATGCCTTGCGCTTCGGACAGCAGCCATAAACGGACGGCTTGACCATCTTGTCGATCGAGCCGGAAGCGCTCGGCCTCGGCTCGCATATCGCTTAGGAAGGCGTCAGCGTCACGCCATGCCGTGTGCTCATAACGCGATGCGCCGTCGTCTCTTATGTCACCGAAGTCGATAAGCCCAGCACGCCGGGCTCGGTTCACGGTTTCGCAAAGCCGCCCATAGGCGGTCTCGGTCTTGGCGTAATCCTGCGTGCCGACGAGCCGGTAAAAGACTTGTCGAACCGTCAGAAGCAAGTGCTGGCGGTACTCTTGCAGCACCTCCCGAACACTGGCCACGAGCTCCAAGGTCTCGGGCTTCGGCTTCCATGGCGCGAAGCCGCGCGCGCGTGTGCGCTTGCGGCTCATGCCTTACCGCCTTTCGCGGAGCCTTTCGGGCGGCCCGTCCCAACCTGTACGCCGGGTCCAGCGGCCTCCAGTGAGGCGACGAAGGCATCTACATCCGCGGCTCGATACCTGGTCGAGTCTAAAACCTTGACGGGAATCAGCTTTTTCTCATGCCGCAACTTATAAAGGGTGCTGCGCTTGACGCCAAGCATCTGGCAAACTTGAGGGATTCGCAAAAGAACTGCTTCTGTCATGGGTATGTCCTCCGCACTGGGATTGAGTTAACGCACAACCTAGAAGCGTCTTCAGCACAGAACGGACTCGGGCGGAAGATAAAAAATATACCGTATTTATATCAGAGGCTTAGGGCATACATCCCGGGAATCGGGTTTAGCTCATGCCATAATCTAGCGAATCACTTTGATGACCCACGTCAGATTGCTGTCGGCAGCCGTGTTCGAGCTTGCCGAGACCTGGCGCCTTCAGGCGGCGGCGATGGCCGTTGACGAGGCGAAGATCGCGGCCTCACCGCTGTGGCTCTGCGATCATGCCGACGATCTACACGGCTTCATCTCCCACTCACGTTGACCGGCAGATGACGGTGGCGCGGCCTCGATCGCCGCGCCGATCGCAACGCGCGCCTGCACATGGCGGACCATGTGAGACGAGCCGACCTTGCGCGTCCGGTGGACCTGTGGTTATGAGCGCCCACGCGAGGGCGCGGCCTCGCTCACTGTGTCACCTTTAATGAGGATCACATGAGCGCCAATGACGAGCCGCTGCACATCCCGACAACGGAATACCGGCACCGCGAAGTCCGCATCCTTCCACGCGGCGGATGGAAAACTACACGGGTCCGCGAGAGAGCGATCACGCTCCCGCGCATCTCGATCCTGTCGGATGAGGTCGCGCAATTCTTGGCCTCACCGATCGTCCCGGCACAACCGACCGGCAGGCGCACGCGGGATCGCGGCCGCCGCCGGTTTCGATAGGCGCGAAAAGATTTCTTGGTTCCCGCCGTCGCCTTCGGTATTGGACAGTTGCCGACACGCAACGGGCAAAGCGTTTGCGCAAATAAAGCAGGCGGTGTCCGTGCCCAACCGGTCACCGTGATAGTGGAGAAGCGCCAGAACCCGCTTTCCACGATTGCCAAGAAGCCGAGAATCCAGACGGTATAGAACGATACGTGGCGAAAGGTGCCTGCATGAAAAAGCCCTACGAGACGCCCACTATCACGACACGCGAGGTTCTGTCGGATGTAACAGCTAATGGCGTTAGCCCACTGGTGGTAAGCGTGGATCCGATAAAGTAGTTGACGCCTGAGCCAAGACTATACCGCACCCGCTCCCGATGACAGATTGGAGGCGGTTTTGTTCACGCTATAACGACACGACGAGAGGCAACGCATGAAAAAGCCTTACGAGACGCCCACGATCACGACCCGCGAGATTCTGTTGGATGTAACGGCAGCGGCGGCGCCGGTGAGCGGATTTGATGTGAAGACTTAACCCCTGGGTTAAGCCTAGCCCCTTCCAATCGAGACAGATCGGAGCCGGTTTTGCACCCCGGTAGCAATGGGACGAAATGCAACGCATGAAAAAACCCTATGAGACACCCACGATCACCACCCGCGAGGTTCTGTCGGATGTAACGGCGCTCACGCAAGTGAGCGGACAGCTTGACGGCTAACACTCTGAACACAAATTGCAAAAGGCCAATGCATGAAAAAGCCCTATGAGACGCCTATGATTACGACTCGCGAGGTTCTGTCGGACGTAACAGCAGCGAGAACCAGTGGCACTGAGGTCGATCTGGCATAACGAGGCGCGAGCCAAACACCCGCTCCCTGTCGCAACGATCTGGGAGCGGGTTCGCTTTATGGATCGCAGGCTTTCTCCGCCTTCCCAACATCCGCATTACGGCCTGGCGGCGGCCGATGCCGCAGTGCTCTATGTCCGGCATGATGACATGCTGCACCGCTTTGACCGGCAGGATGGCGGCGTTGCACGCAACCAACGTACCGTTGCCGGTAGTTTCGTGGCTGAGCCCTCCACGATCTCGGATCGAGTCGTAAGGTTCTGAATAGCCGGAACCTTTCCTTCGCTCGGCTGGTGCGTCTGCATCCTCTGCTTTGCAAGCTCGCCCATCCGCCGGAAGGCGCGAGACCGGATGCGAACGGCCTCGGGATAGTTGGCGACGCGGGGCGTTGTTCAGTTAGTGCTCGGAAAAGCCGGAGACCTTCCGCAGCTCCTACTTGGCTTTCAAAGTGTGGGCAGCCTCATTTTGAAATTCAGCAGAGCGAGGATCGCCGCCGCGCGGCAACATCATCTGCTTTGCGAACTCCCCCATCCTCCTGATTCGAAGGCTAGACGCGCTCCATAGCTCGCCGTTTAATCGGGACGGAAAGTCATGACAGGGTATCGCAGTCTCAAGGCAACGGGAATGCCGCCAGCAACAGCATGAGCCCGCCTATAATTCCTATGTTCCACCACTCACTGTACATGGGTTGTTTCTTCTACGCGTATGCCCCCATTAATTGATCGATGAAAAATCCAATCAAAGCCAGAATTTACCAAGACTATGGTTTATGCATTGGATCCTGCAGGCTCTCGGCATGGTCGCCGGTCTCGTGCTTACGCGGGTGGCTTCGCAAGCTTGAACATATCGGTTAAAACTGTTTCCGACTGCAACAGCGCTAACCGATAGAGACCAACATGGGCCGCGGTCTATCCCGCCAGCAAGTCGCCATCATCGAAGTGCTTCGCAGCCATCCTCGGCCGCGCCCGGATCAGCGATCGCATGGTCTCCCGAGAACGGGCGAGATCATCGATGCGCTCGGCCTCGAACGATCGGCTCAGAACTATGCGTCCGTCTCGCGTACGCTCGCTCGTCTTGTCGAACGCGGCGAGGTTCTGCAATGGCAAGGCGAACTTTGCAGGGTCGGTCACGGCTACACGTACAGCCTTCGACCAGACGCATAGGGCGGCTTCGGCGTCGCGGACTTGGTGGGCTTCGCGGATCTGTTCGCGAGTCAGGCTCATGTCGGCCGATGAAGGTAGTTCCCGTTTGGAATGACCTCACTTTTTCGAGTTTGCTGGTTAATTTCTGCGACAGCAACTTCGCCACGCTCCTGCGCCGCGTCGTACCACCCCGCCAATCACATTTGGGCGGGAAACGGATAGCGGGGGCGTCGGCAGCATCACTCCCATATGCGCGGACCATTCTCGCGCCGCCGGGCCTTGTCCTGCTCGATGCGTCGCCGCTGCCAGTCGTTCCAGATGCAGTAGCCCGTGACCCAGGCGAAGAAAGACAACGCCGCTATCGCGTACAGCGCCGGGTTCGTTTCGAGTAGATCGTGAAGCATGGCCGGGCTCCGAACAATACAAGAGCACGCTACCTGAAGCGCCGCCTGCCTCACAGCAGATCACGGGGATATCGGAAAGCCGACGTTGCGCTCGCCGGAACGATTTCGATCTAATTTCTATCTAACCTGCGGATGGCCTGTCGCGCGGATCGAATGATCGTTGATGATCAGCCATTCCGTCGATACCGGGCCTGCAAGGCCGGTACGGTCCAATACGTAATTGCGTCAAAATTTACGTTTGGGATCGCAAACCCACATTAAGGTTAAGCTAAGGAGCACAGCGAGAAGCGGGCTCGCGTTTGAGGGCGTGTTCCTAGCGGACGGTTGACTCGGCCTAATCGACGGTGCCGTACGCGGGGGTGGGAGAGTGGTGAGTGAGGATCCCCCCAAAGTGGTCTCAGCTACCCACTCTCCCATTAGCCTGGCAATCTTGAGGGCTTCACCGCCAGGTATTTGCCGAGGTGAGCTCCGTGCGGGAAGCGCCGTCTCGACATAGCTTCTCTGATCGAGGCCCACACGGTGCGGGGTAAGCTCGCGGATGGAATCTCAATCATCGCTTGCAAGGTGTTTCTTTTGGCACGCGGTGTCGACTGAGGTTTTGCTTAAGTAGCAATTTAACGTGGTAAATTATTCAATCCTCTATGGCATTGGCGCTCGGGTTCGATCCCCACGCTATTGGCACCCGATCCGAAGCGCAAAGTCCGATGGACCGGCGTGCGGCCTGGAGCATAATCTGGGCCAGGGCATAATCGTGGACCTGCTGCGGTACCGCTGAGTCGGCCCTCACGCCGGTATGACGCGAGGGCCGGGGAGCTCGGACGGGGGTCCGGTGTCAACCGGCAGAGAGCCGCCGCAAGTCTTCCAGGGCGCTCGCGACAAGTCTTGCGCTGACCTCATGCCGAGGCTGTTAATTGTGGCTGAGCTTTACGGCCATCTCCAGCTTCCGGACAACATCACCCACGGTGAGTGAGGGCGCCTCGCATAGGTGGTCCACGGCGATCCAGTGCTGATCTTCCAGTTTCTTTGCATGAACCTGATTACCGTGGAGGGCCTGCTCGACCGCTTCCAGTTCACCTGCCCTGGTTGAAACGTCCGTTTTTCCCTCCGTCGGCGACCCGCGTGTCGGGGCCCTCGTTTCCGCTCTTCAGTAAATAATAGAGAGCGGCGTCTCATGCCGCCATGCGCTTGCGGAGCGCGTCGAATAGATCGGTCATTTGTTCGCTGCCGTTCAGCTGTGATTGCAGCTGTTCGTCGAGTGTCATTGCCCAACCTTTATTGACCGTTGCGTGACAGGGACTTCGAATCACCCTAAAAGCGCCACTGCGCTCCTCGGGAAGTCGACCCTTAAGCAACGAGGATGAGAGCGCGTCGCGGCAAGGGTAGGGTCGGCTTTTTTCTCTCTTTCAAAAGTCTTCGGACTTAACAAGAGAGGTGTGCCCTTATGCCGACATCGATAAGCAACATGAACCGGACTGAAAGAAACCGAGAGGCTGCAAAGTTTCGCGATCGGGGATTTCAGCTACATAATATCGATATAGCTGACCTTCGGGAAATGCTGAATGGACGTAGGTTTCGACCATCTCGCGGATGGTCAGACGCCTATGAACTCCGCACGCCGACCGGCGACACCTTCGGCGTGGTCGCAGATGGTAGTGGGGATCTTGTCTACATTTTCGCAACGAACGGCGGCCGTATTCCAGCCGGTCTACGACACGCGGCGGCCGTTCTGACCGCTACGGTCTAGCACCGAGAGGGTGCGCAACCCATCACGTTCGGGTTGCGCATCCGCTCCGCACGGTGGCCTCCCTTCCGCTGAAATAAGCAATGCGCTCGGGCATACCACGAATGCACCTTGTAGGTGCTGTGGCTTCTGCTGGCTTGCGATTTTCCTCCCGAACAGGCCGCCATTCTCAACTTGCTAACCGGCTATTCCTACGGCTCATGGACAGCCGAGGTAGGCCCAAAATCCTGCCCTACCCGAGGCTTTTGCGGAGCGCGAATGCGCCCTCGGTCGGCAGACGCATTCGACTTGACTTTGGCAAAAACAAACGAGGGGTCTTTGAAATATGGAGACGAAACTACCGTTTTTGCATGCGGAACGATCGCGGTTTGGCGTCACGTATTACTATGTGCGCGTCAATCGCGGACGACGCATTCGGATTAAAGGCGACTTCGGCACGCCCGAGTTTTTGGCCCACTACCACGAGGTGGTCGCCGCTGAGGCACCACCGCCGAGGGAAGCTAATCCGAGCGTCCATCCTGGCTCCTTCGGCTGGCTGGTCAAGGAATGGCTCAAGTCGGCGGACTGGTCTGCAGCAGCTCCTGCAACGCAAAGCCAGCGAAAGGCTTTCTTAGACCAGGTTGTCACAACGCTGGGCGATGTGCCGCTACGTGCGGTCAAGCGCCAGCAACTTCTTGATGAACGCAATCACCGCAGGGAGACACCCTGTTCGGCGAACAACTTCGTCAAGACGGTGCGCGCGCTGTTCCAGTGGGCCACTGAACGAGGTCTGGTGGAAGAAAATCACGCGCATCGGGTGCCCTTCATAAAGATCAAGTCGCCCGGTTACCGACCATGGACGATGGAAGAAGTTGAAACGTACCGAAAGTGCTGGCCGCTGGGTACGCGCCAACGCGTTGCTCTTGAAGTTCTTTTGAATACCGGTCTTCGCCGAGGCGACGCCATCCGGCTCGGGCCGCAACACGTCGCTGATGGCGTTGCCAGTATCCGAACAGAAAAGACGCGCATGGAGGTCCACATACCGATCCTGCCAACTCTTCAAGAAGCGATACAAAAAGGCCCAATCGGGGACACCACATATATCGCGCGTTGGGATGGAAAGCCGATGGGCCGAGACAGTTTCAGTATGTGGTTTCACGAAGCATGCACTGTCGCGGGAGTGCCGGGCTCTGCTCATGGTTTGCGCAAAACGGCGGCTACCATGATGGCGGAAGCGGGCGGCAGCGAGCGGGAGCTCATGGCATTCTTCGGATGGAGCACGACGTCTCAGTCGCAGGTCTACACACGAGAAGCTGATAAACGGCTACTGGCAGCACGTGGCGCGGAGCGGATGAGAGACATGTTTATGCGGCAAGACAGATAGCGCTCCACCGCCTCAGTTGACATCTAAAAGGACCCGCTCCCGGTGCACGGGGCGGGTCTTTTTACGTCAGGCGACCACACTATTGGTTTGGGATAAAGCTCCCGAAATTCTCCCAAAATCGGGCTCCCAAAAGCCTCCCAAATGCTCCCGCACTGGGAAGCTGCGTTTCAAGAAAGCGTTTTTGCTACGGTATTTTGCCGCCATTTCCTCGTTCGGGATGTAAAGCGCCACCACCGCCCGCAAGGGCAACCGCAAGGTTTCGCTGACGGTCTCCGGTTGGGTCGGCCAGCAGATCTCGTTCTGGGATGACGGCGTCGAGAGCAACTCGTACGTCCATGACCTCGGCTCGACGCTGGGCAGCCATGTGAAGTTCACCGGCTCGGCTCAGATTTCGTCCGGCTGGTCGGCCGGCTACGTTCTGCACATCGAAGCGATTTCTAACGACTCGCTGACGATGAACGCGGACACGCCTGTCGGTCCTGGTGCCCTCGCGGGTGGCGGTAATGTTCAGACGCTGCAGTCCTACTGGTTCGTCAAGTCTGATCATCTGGGCAAAGTCGGCGTTGGCAAGCAGTCGCAGGCCTCCGACAACACCGCAATCCTCGTGGACGGTTCGGGCTCGCTCGTTCCCGCCAACTGGGTCGCGTTCGACGTCAACAGCTTTGCTGTGCGCGGTACTGGTGCTCTCAACTTGTTGTCGCCCACCCGCGGGACGGGATTCCTCAACAACGGTGAGATCACCGGTTTTGCTGGTAAGACTTGGGGCTCGATCGGTAGCTGCTATGGTGGCGGCGCGTGGGGTGATTGCAACGGCGCTACGCAGAACGTTGTCCGCTATGACTCGCCCACCTTTGGCGGCTTCTCCGTTTCGGCCTCCTGGGGTGAGGACGATATGTGGGACGTGGCCGCGCGTTATGCCGGTGAGCACCATGGCTTTAAGTTTGCTGCTGCCGCTGCCTACAATGAGATCACCGGCGGCGGTGTGAACAACACTTATGCTGGCGGCCAAGGTAACATCGTCCCGCAGCCTGACGTCGAGTACTTCCAGGTCGGTGCCTACCTTCAGCACGTTGCTACGGGCCTGTTCGTCTACGGTGCCTATGGCAACAACCAGCTCGATGTCGCCTGGGGTGACATTGATGGGAACGTGTATGGCGATGGTCGTACCGCTGACCTTGAGAATGTGAACGGTGATGTTGAGGCTGATAACTTCTATATTAAGGCTGGCTTGCGTTCGAAGTGGAACCATCTTGGCGCCACGGTCTTCTATGGCGAGTACCTGAACAACCAGGCCGATACGCGGGGTTCTGGTTCGTTTGCTGACCTTGGTAATGGGCCCGATGGTGGTACCCTGGGCACAGTGTCTCAGAGCGATGACCTTGAAGTTTGGGGTCTCGGTATCGTTCAGGAGGTAGACGCCGCTGCTATGTCGGTCTGGGTTAAGTACCGTCATCTGTCTCTTGACACGGCAACCTCGATTGACGCCGTCGATGGTGGTAATCTTCTTAATGTCCAGGGTAACACCGAGGACTTCCAGTACGTCGGCGTCGGCGGTCTGATCAACTTCTAAGCTGATCATAACTTTCGTCTGGTTGAAGGCCGCGCAGCATTGCGCGGCCTTCTTCTTTTTATGCCATGCGCATTTGTTTGAAGCCGCATCGAAGCCGGCTGATCGCAGACATCGAACTCAGCACGCGTGCACCACGGCCCGCGATCGGGCCACGCCGAGACGTAAAGATACGTAAGAATAGTGCCCGGAAGTTCTGAAACGCTTTGCCAACACGCACCGGTCTAACTTTTCTCAGCCATCGTCCTCTGTCGGCTGGTGGAGTTGTGATCCAGGTGTGAGGCGGCGAGTACATGAGCAATCTGGTCCTGTTCCCAGCATCAAGAGTTCGTTCTGTTGGGGAAAACATTGCGTCCGACGATCGGCCGACCCAGGGCTTTCTCCTGAAGCTGCTGCTTCGCCTCATCAAAGCAATCGATAACAGCGTTGAGACCAACGTCACGGCGTGGATAGACGATGACCGGCTCGTCGTGGGACGCAGCGGCGCAGTCCGTGGCGTCTGGGAGATCCGCGATGACCAATTTTCCTGGATTCCAGCCGGCTTTCTCTTGCCGCGCTGCCAGTTTCCGTCCGTACAAGATGCTGCGAGCTACACAATCCACTGCATTTTTCAGCATCCCGTCCGCCAGCCTAGACAGAAGGAAAATTGCGACAACTCGGCCTCTTAGTCCTCTTGTAGTGGAATCGACCCCCGACGGATCAGTAGTAATTCTCAGTTGTTTCTACCGAAAGCCAGGAGATTGAATCACGTCACGGTCTGCGGTGGATGACGGTAGATAGGGGCTATGGACATTATGAAACCGCTATATCTGGCCTGGCCGAGCTGGCTGCCGGACTTGTCGGCAATGTCGGAGGCTTCAGATCGTTCGACAGGGATGCTCTTCGATATCCTTCTGATCACCGCCACGGCGGCTCTCGCATGGACGCTGGCTATGAATGCCCGGCGGCTCAAGGCGTTTCATGAGACACTACACGCGGTCCTGGTCAACTCACAACAAGTCGCTGCCTCGACGAACGACGCCGAACTCAATTCCCGCAGAACTTTGACCATCCTTCACAACTCACTGTCGGATGTGAAATCGATTGCGGATGCACTCGTTCAGGGGCAGCGCCGGCTCGATGACGTCGTCAAAACCCAGTCGTCGTCCTTGGACGCCCACCGCAAAACGATGGATACCACCGTCGAAGCTTTCTTCGAGAAACTGACCGGACATACCCAGTCCCTCGCGGCTGCCCCGCAGTCCTTTGCAGCATCGGTGCATACGCTGTCTGGAGTGGCTCTGACGATCGAGAATCTCGTCGAGCTCCAATCCAAATCGGTTGAGGCGCTGGCTGGCCGCATTGAGGAGTTGCGCCCCAAAATCACCGACACGGCGGCGACGTTGGAGTCCTCCTTAGACGACAGCATCGAGAAACAGCTGCTCCGGTACAAGCAAGCACTCGCCTCTATGAATGACGACGCGGCAACGAGTTTAGAGGAAAAGGTTTCAGCGCTCCGCGAGGGGATCGCGAACGACGTGTCCGTTCGTTTGTTGGAGGCTGAAAACGACCTTAAAGGGCTTTGCCGCTCCATCGCGACCGACGTCCAGGCTCTCACGGATCTCTGGCGCGGTGTGGACGGAAAACTTGGTGACGCCTCGCAAGACATAATGCAGCGCTGGTCGTCCCGCCTGCTTGCTATGCAGAATAATCTCGATAGCGCGGTCGTTGACGTGTCCAACGCTTTGGCGGACCGCGTCGATGCTTTGACGCTCGCGGTCGGAATGAATGCGGACGTGGTTCGCAGAGACATCCTCAACAGAATTGAGGACCTCAAGGAAACGGCCAGGGTGTACGACGGTCTGGCCAAGTCCATGGTGGATAGTCGAGAGGCCTACATCAATCATGCATTGAATGAGATAGCCGAAAAGGTCGATGCCACATGCGGCCGGCTCGACCTGGTGTCCCAAGAAATGAAGCAAGAACTGGATGGTTTCGTTCTACGAGCCGAGCAACTGGCCAGGACTCCCGTTGCTGCGTTGCCGCCGCACGATGACACTGCACGAGCGGCCAGCTGGAACCCCCGCGATGACACTCCGTCCCTTCCGGCGGAGAGAGACTGGTCCGTCGAACATGCCCTGACCCATGCGACCAGGGCTCTCCGGTCGGCACGCTTCTAGCCGTTGAAAACCGGCCATCCATAAGGGAATGAATATTGCCGCCTTTCCGGGGCAAAGGCCGGCTTGCAGAGCCCCGTTATCTCCGCGTTCGGTGTGAGGCCGGGAGCATCCGGACGGCACGCGGAGCCTGTCGAGTGCGCTGATCGATTGCGTTCGACCCGTGGAGCTGTACGCCCAGACCCCACCGTGTCTCCGAGACATCCATGCGGCGTCGCAGCCGCGCCTTGGGAGATGAAGCTGCTACCGCATCGGAACGGTTGCCCCATCTGGATCCAGGCAAAAAATGCTGACGTAGGCTCCCGAATGCCTACCACGCGTCAATCTTTCGACTGGTAGTTCTTCGTAAGCGCAAACGCCATCAGCACCGCAGACGAGCAAAATCACCGCGTCCAGCCGGCTGTCTTTCCGATCTTTTAAGGCGTGCAGTTGAAGCTGAGAGGACAGAGGCCAGAGCAAGACCTTGGCGCCGGAGACGAAACAATGAGCGAAACAGCGTTGGACGACATCTTAGCAATGGTTCGCCGTCTCGTGGCAGAGAGCGAGGCAGCAACGGCAGTGCAGCACAGCCCGCTGCCGGGCGAACTGCCAGGGACATCGGCGCGCGCGCCGCGGGCTTTGCAGCACGACCTGAGCAGCCGGCCCGCCAAAGCCCTGCCAGGCCTTGCCCCTGACCCAGCTGTCGAACTGGCTCGGCTCCTGGACCGGACGCGCGCAGCCGTCGATGATCGCCGTCAAGCCAGCCCGTATGCCGATGCAGCCGCTGTCTCTCAAACCGGCTCCGCAACGCAGCCGGCCCGACCCGCGCAGGGCGGTACTCCTGGCACGCAATTTACCAACGAAGATCGCGCGGTCATCTTGTTGCGGAGGGAAATTCGCGGTTGGTTGGATGCCCATATGATGGCACTCGTGGAGCGCGCGTTGGCGTCCAATGTCGCTGACGGACACGACCCACGGATCCGGTAGGCGGTCTTGCCTGAACGGACCCAACCATTGCGATCAGGCGTCTTGACTGACGCCGGCGTCCACGTCATTGGCATGCTCCACCAGTGATCCGGCGACACCGATCGCGGTCCGCGCTGACTGTGAGCGATCGACACCCGCTCAATGACGCCGACAGCACCGGGATCGACGAGGAGATCCATCGCCTGGCGGTTAGTTAAATCAGGGGACAGTCGGGATAATCGGGCGGGTCGCTACGCTCAAGGCCGCCAACAAAATGCGCGGACTGCAGCCACGCCAGGCCACGGCGATCACCTGCCCTGGGCGCGGTCAGAGCCGGCAGATCACGGCACCTGACCCGGCCCTAAGCCACGGTCCGCCAAAACCTTGAGGCCCAAATCGGCATTCATCTTAATCTGGATCAGTTGCGCCAGGGAGGTGACGCCGAGCTTGCTCATCATCGTGGCACGATGCGTTTCCACAGTTCTGAAACTCATGTCGAGTGCGAGAGCGATCTCCTTGCTCGTCATCCCTTCGCACACAAGATCCAGAACCTGCTTCTGCCGTGCGGTCAGCTCGCTCAGCTTCCGGGAATCGGAAAGTGCCTCCGAGAGAAATGGCAAGGATCGTCTCGATGCCACCGCGTTTTCGACAATGCTTTGCAACCGGTCCAAGTCGAGCGGTTTGGAGATGAAATCAAACGCCCCCGCCTTCATCGCCTTGACGGCCGTTTCGACGTCGGCAAAGCCGGTGATGAGCACTACGGGGATCGACAGACCGAGCTTGGCAATCCGGTCGATTAATTCAACACCGCTGATCGGATGGAGCCTCACATCCGCGATGACACAGTCGATGCTGGGTGTCCACTCCAACGCGCCCAAGAAGTCAACGGGGGATGTGAACCCCCGGACACGGTGCCCCAGAGACTTGACGTACTTCGACATCCCATCGAGCAGGTCTCTGTCGTCCTCCACGATCGCGATCTTGTAACTCGGCGTGGAGGGTTCGGACGAATTCTTCTGAACCATGGACCTGCCTATCATTGTTTGCACGGACGAATTTCCACGAGGTGGGGCGCGCAAACACTTACGTATCAAGTTCAAATTCTCCTGTTCAGGGTGGCGATGCTTACGTATTGGCACGCTTTCGTTCCTCATCTGGCACTAGGAAAGACCAGCCATCATTCCGAACGGATGTGCTGCCCGTCAGTCATTCGAAAATGGGAATTATCGCGCTGGCATTGCTGGTGCCTGTTGATCTGCCTCAATTCGCACGCAGACCGGGACCTTACTGAGGATTGTCCAAATGACGACACTCCGGAAACGGACGACCACAACAGCAACGCGGTCGGCGTTGCGCGTGATGTGTGAGCAATTAGATAGTCTCAGCACGTTGGAAGGCGCCGTATCCGCACTCCTTCAAGACAATCCGGTCGCGCACATGTCCCGCGACGGCGATCAGATCACAATAAAGCCCACGGGGCCGGGTTTCGCCATGAGCGTCATGCCGCTGTATGGTCGCATCATCATAACCTGCGGAGCTTATGATGACGATCTTGTGGCGTGGGCCGATGCCGAGCGGATCATAACCGCCGCACTTGCTGGAGACCTTCGGCTCGTGTCGGTCTACGCCAACGAAAAGCCCTTCCGGTTCGCCATCGAGCAGCGGTCCGGGGAGTCGTGGGCTGTCATTGGCGAGAAGACGTTCGTCAGATGGAGTTTTTTCAAACCGCGAACGACGGTGCGATACGACACGTACCAGCCGGCGCTGAAGCCGTCGGACGGCTGAACGTTCGCAGCGATTGAACTGGCGGATCTGTATACGCGGTCACGCTGCGCTCGAGCAGGCTCCTGGCGCCGGGTCCAAGGATCAAGGATGGCCGACCGGTCCGGAATGCCTTGCTCTGACTGATGGAGAGACTGCAATCAAGGCCCGCGGGAACGTACCCGCACATGGCCATGCCTCCCGCCTCATTGCGTAGAACTACGCTTGAACAGCCTGTTTCTTTCCGGGCATGTGCCAATTGGTTCAAACCTGAATTGTACCACGCAGTTATGGCAAATCAGATGCACGTTTATGCTCATGAGCGCGTAGCGGTTTTCATCGACGGATCGAATTTTTCACTCACGGCCAAAACGCTCGGCCTGGAGGTTGACTTCAAACGCCTCCGGGCACTTCTGGCGCTGCGCGGAGAGCTGGTTCGCGTTTATTACTATACCGTCGTTGTCGAAGACGAGTATTGCTCGATCCGGCCTCTGGTCGACTGGCTGGCGTTCAATGGATACGCCATACGGACCAAATCGGTCCGCGCTCATCTGGACGAGAACGGCCGGCGCAAATTCAAAAGCAGCATGTCTGTCGAACTCACCGTCGACGCAATGGACATGGCGTCAACTGTCGATCACGTGATCCTATTCACAGGCGATGGCGATTTCACCCGGTTGGCGGAGTGTCTCCAGAGCAAAGGGTGTCGGGTGACTGTCATCTCCACCGTGAAAACCGTTCCGCCCATGGCCAGTGACGCCTTGAGGCGGGCGGCTGACCAATTCGTCGACCTGGACGACATCAGGCCGATCATTTCACGGGAACCCGATGCTCGCGCCTCCCGACTTCCGAACGCATCGTCCCGAAGGGCACCGGTCCCATAATGCCAGCAGGGCCCGGGCCAACTTGCACCAGAGCCGCAGGCAAGACAGACCCGGGTGAGCGCCAGGCAAAGGCGGTGCAGCAAGCGAGACACAAATGAACACAAATGACGATCAGCATCGCTTTTTTTTGACGGCGCAATTGCTCTATCGCGCCGTCCAAGTCGCCGATGACCTGCTGGCTCAATCCGTGGGGGATTCCATCACCAGCCGGCAACTCAGTATTCTTTATGCTGTCGACACTCTCGACAAACCGACCCAGAAGCAGATCGTCGCGGTGACCGGCATCGACAGGTCCACTGTTTCTGACATTGCGGCGCGGCTTGTGAAACGCGGTTGGCTCTCGCGTCGGCGGGATCCCACAGATGCGCGACGGTATGGGGTCAAATTGACGCCGGCTGGCAAACAGATTTTGAATGAGGTCTTGCCCGTTGCAAAAAATGTGGATTGTCACGTCCTTGCGGCTTTGACCGCGAAGGAGCAGGAACAGCTCATCGCCCTTCTGCAAAAAATTGCCGTTTCTCCGCCCTCGAAAACTGTTGGGAAAGTGCGAACGGACATCGCATGACGGAGTGCTTTGAGAAATCGCCGGCGAGGTAGGATGCCCTCCTTCCGACAAGGGCCCGGGCCGGCACGCTGGTCACATCCATTAACCCCAGGATCGTCAGGGTTCGTCAGGGCCAATCCTGCGGTCCGGCGGATCAACGCGAATGCCTGGCATCATGGATCGCCTGCGGCTTTGACGTTGTTTGATTTCGTGGAGGTCGAGATGTCGGGCGCGGGTTGGGAAAGAACGACCCTGCGCAAGGCGTCGGAAATGTGCGCAAGGCGCTGCTGCGGCACACAGCCAAGACGGTCATAGTCATCGATGACGATTGCACGGTCAATGGGCCGCTGACGCCGCTGTCGCGGATCGATGGCGACGTGGGCTTTTTCATCGGCACGCGCTTTCGCAAGAACGGGAGCACGAAGATCGGCATCCGGTCGGGCACGATCGTGGTCCGGCCGGTGCGACGAGCGCTCGACTTTGTCGACGCCTGGATCGCCGAGGGGCAAACGCCGGATCCTACAGTGTCGATCAGGATAGCCTGATGGTCGCCATGGGGCGGGTTCCGGGCCTGACGATCACGGCGCTCGGGTTGGACTGGTGCGCCACGGAGGGGGACACATGCGTCCGGCCGGTCATCTCTTACGACCGGACCAGCCGCCATGTCGCCAAGGTCCGCGGACTATCGCGCTTCCTCAGCGGCTGGCTGCGGCGTGGTAAGAGCGACGTGAGGGTGCCGGCCTGCCTGACGCGTTCCCATGGCACGGACGAGGGAACGGGGCGCAGCTTAGCCAGGCTAGGCCGGCCAGATAAGACAAGGCAAATCAAGATAAGACAAGCCAACACAAAGCGAACCAATGCAATGCAGGGCAACGCTGCAGCCTCACGCCGCCCATCGCAAAGACCCCGCGGGCCGGCGGCGCCACAGGCCAAAACGCCACCTTCCTCGGCCTGACGGACGCCACCAGCTCCCGGCTGCGCCGGCCTATACCCGCGACCATCCGCAACGGGTCTCACCACAGACCGGAATAAGCACGCCAGAGCACAGGAAAACTGGCCGGGAGGGAAACCTACCGGGACAGAGAAGTGACCGTCGCTGGGTGCAGACTTAAACAATACCGCTCCCGCCTCATGCGACGGGTCGCAAGGTAGCCGGCGCCAGGAACCCGCCGGCTCCTCCACAGGACGCCAGAGGGTGCCGCACGGGGCCGGTGATCTCGCCACCTCGCCGGCCATGGGGAGCGCGTGCGATGTCCGGCCGCCGTTCTGCTCCCGCCCGTTCAGCTCCCGCCACGTGGCGGTCAGCCCTGGTCTACCGGTTCGCCACCGTCTTGTTGCCGCCGCCAGGCGGGTGTGGGGCCGCTCCCAGCGATGTCTGCACGTCTCAGCAGGCGCGACCGGTAGTGCTCCCAGAGCGGCCGGCCGAGCTGTTCGTTGCGCATGAACCAGCTCATCTTGAGATCCCACGCCTCCGCGAGTTCGCCCAGGATGCGCCGCGCATGCGGCCCGGCTGCACGGCGTATGGCCAGTGGCCTTGGATACACGTCGATGTTGCGTAAGACCGGTCCCGACGCCGTGATCTCGAAGCTGTAGCGCGCATAGTCGAGATGGGCGCTCAGGGCTTTGACGTGGCCCAGGCATGCGCTTGCCGCACTGGGAAGATCGTAATCCAAAGGAAGGCGATCCGCTTGCTGTTCGGTTTCGAGCGCCGGCAAGCGCGCCCCGCTCGCTCTGAAATATGCAGTCCGCTTCGATCCCAGCCGCGTCCCGCAGATTGCCGTGATCAGAAGCGGCCCCCCTGGAACGGCATCGATCTCAAGGCGCTGGTAGGAGCCCCAGGGAGGCACCTGCAGGTCCTCGATCAGCAGGCATCGGCGGGCGAGCGTCGACCCCCACTCTGCCTCCTTAAACCCGAACTGTGTATCCAGCCACCGGTAGAGAATGGGCTGCAAAACGTCGCTGCCCAGATCGAAGTGTTCAGGCCCGATGGCCAGCTCGCGCCGATGGTTCGCCAGCAGCACCACGTCCGCTGTGAGTTTATCGTGAAACTGCGCCGGAAAGACTTGTCCCATCCAACGCGTCGCTGGAACCGTGAGGCCAGGGCATAACCTGGCAACGAAGTCCTTTTCACGCGCCCGGTCGCACAGCGCGACAAATAGCGGATTGCGGTCGACCAGCTTCCGCCAGAGCAGCTTTTCCTCCAGACGAATTGGCCGCGCGAGATTGGGCACATACCCATTGTCTTTGACAAACCGGCCCACGACCGGACCCTTTCGAAGGGCGATCCCTGCCCCCATGATCCCCAGGACAGCACCGTCGAGCGACGGCGGCTGGGCGCCCGCACCAGCAGGCCCCCGCGCGGGCCCGCGAACGGTCGAGAGGCGTTTGCTCAGAGTGGGCATGGGATCGCTCGCTTGCATGGTCACATCATCTGCCGCTCTCCTAGCGGGACAAAAGCGTTGACCTGTCATCGGTCCGGCTTCATCCGCGCAACTCCGTGGTGCAGGAGCCGCCGGTAAACGTGTCTTGCTTTCGTCCATGTGCGCTCACCACCCACCCCAAGGCCTCCGCGGTGGGCCGCACCTCTGGACGCCGGTTCACGCTAGCTGGCTGCAATATTTGCGGGGCACCGGTGATGCGGTCCGCAGCACCCGCCGTCTCGTCAGCTTCCGCGGGTTCGCCGTAGAGCACCATCTTGACGGTCCTGGCCAAGATCTGCGCGTCGAGCAGAAGCGACGCGGTCCGGATATAGGCCACATCGAGCGAGGCCTTGTGTTCAGCCGTCAGCGCCCGGCCGCCGCTCACTTGCGCCAGTCCCGTGAGACCTGGACGAACCAGCAGACGGGCCCGGCACGTCGCGGGCTGATCGTGCGGCAGCAGCGGCCGCGGCCCGATGAAGGACATGTCGCCGATCAAAATGTTCCACAGTTGCGGCAGCTCATCCAATCTCGACTTGCGCAGGAACCGGCAGAGAGACGAGCTCGATTGATCGATCGAAACGCCGGAACCCGATCTGCGGTGGACAGACGTCATCGTGCGGAACTTGTACACTTTGAATGTCCGCCCGCCTAAGCCTGGCCTGGATTGGAGAAACAAAACCGGCCGGCCGATATCAACGGCGACCAACACGGCCACGACAGCCATGACGGGAGCAAGGAGCAAAAGCAGGACCAACGCGCCCAAAACATCGAGGCCGCGCTTGATGGTCCAATACGGCCGCCGGCTCAGTGCGCCAAGCTCGCTGGGCGCAATCGACAACGGCATCACGCGGCCCGGAGGGCCGGAGTTCGCGTCATCCGGGTCCAGTCCCAGACTGTGCGCAAGATGGACGGTGGTGATCTTGTCCTCGGCTGACAATGAGCCCAACCACGCACGCTGGGACGGGGTCAGGTCATGGCCGCGAAGACCAATAACGATCGTGTCAACCCGGATGCCTTTGAGTTTGAGGTCGCTGACGGTTTCCGGCAGATCCTCGATCGTCGCGATCACGGGAACATCATGAACCCGGCGCCCCACCTGCTCGCGCCGGATGGCCAGAATGCCCGCCACATGCACGCGACCGGGCGAGAACTCCTGCACCGACTTGAGGTAGAGGTCCGTGAGCGGCGAGACGCCGACGACGAGGACCGTCGCATGCGGTGACAGATTGTCCGCAAGCAGGTCCGCAGCAAGGGGTTGGGGACGCCTTAGGCGATGGCGGCGGGCATGCCGCCACCGCATCGACAGCCGGACGATGACCAGAAAGACACCGGCCAACAGGCTCTGCAAACCGGCATGAGCAAGGTCGATGGATGCGAGCTGGCCGAAAGCTGCCATCAGAGCGAGCGGGCCCAACGCGATCGCCAGCGATGCCATGCCGATGGCCTTGAGATCCTCAAAGCCGGTGAAGCGCCAGACGCTGCGATCAAGACCCGTCAGCGGGACCACCGCGGCGGCAATAGCGACACTCGCGGCGATCAAGAGCCCGTGGTTCGGCCCGATGTCCGCAAGACCGTCCCAGCCCTCACGCAGCACAACGGCCACACATCCAGCCAGCACGACGAGAAGGAGATCCGTGGCGTATCGAACCGGCCGCTTCCACATCGCCATGAACACTCCTGCTGCGAACACTCCTGCTGCAATGCGGCGAGATTAGCAGCCAAACGAGGCTCCGTTCTGAGTGGGACTACGTACGTTCGATGTCTAGAAATTTGACCGAGACCGGTTGCCGGGTTTAAGGAGCGGCCGGTGACGGACATCGCGACCTTGTCTGATCGCCGCGGGACTGGTCCACGATCTGCTGCGATAGGCCCGCGCTCATGACGGACAGACGCAAAATGCGTGTCTGTTCGTAAGTGCAAATTCTCTTTGTCTGCAATTCCATATTGCAGTTGCGCACATGCCCTTGTGTCTCCCCAAATCTCAATTAGTCCTGTCGGAAGGGTGAACTCGTGGTCCCGCCAGGTGATGGAGCAGCCCTCATCGCGGCGGTGCGATCGCTGGCGGCCGATCCCCAAAGATGTCGCGACATGGGCGCACGGGCCCGCGCGCTCTTCGAGCGGGCGTACGACCGGCCCGTGGCGCTGCGGCGCTGGACGGACCTTGTCGACCGGATCGATACCGCCGGACAGGCGATCGATGTCCCCCATCCCGTCGCCGTTCCGCCGCAAGCCCTGTCCAACAGCAACCTGTCCAACAGCAAAGTGTGACCGGTCATGACCATTACCCCTGTCATTCTCTGCGGCGGGTCCGGCACGCGCCTGTGGCCGGCATCGCGCGATAGCTTCCCCAAACAGTTCCTGTCGTTTGGGGACACCCACTCTCTGTTTCAGGCAACTTTAATGAGAGTGGCCAACCGCGAGATCTTCGCCGAACCGGTGGTGATCACCGGCGCCGATTACCGGTTTCTGATTGCCGATCAGGTTCGCCAGCTGGGACTAGCGGCCACCATCGTGCTTGAACCATGCCGCCGCGATTCGGCTGCCGCAATCGCCGCCGGTGCCCTGATCGTGCAAGCGGCGGGCAACAGTGATCTGATGCTCGTTCTCGCCGCCGATCATGCCATTCCCGATACCCAGGACTTCGAGCGCCATGTGCGCGCAGCCGCGCCGGCCGCCGCCGGGGGCCGGATTGTGAGTTTCGGCGTCGTGCCCCACCGGCCGGCTACCGAGTACGGGTACATTCAGGCAGGCGAGGCGCTCAGTGCCGCCTCTCCGGCGCGGGCCGTGTCCGTCTTTGTCGAAAAGCCCGATCCCGAGACCGCCCAGCGCTACGTGGCCGACGGCTACTATTGGAACTCCGGCAACTTCCTGTTCCAGCCCCGGGTGCTGCTGTCCGAGCTCTCCGCCTACGCCCCCGATATTCTGTCCTGCGTTCAAGCCGCGGTCAGAGATGCGGTCCGGGATCTTGATTTTCTGCGCCTCGATGCAACGCAGTTTGCAAAAGCCACCGCCACATCGATCGATTATGCCGTGATGGAACACACCACGCGTGCCGCCGTCCTGCCGTCGACCTTTACCTGGTCAGACGTGGGCGGCTGGGCCTCCATCCAAGAGCTCGCGCCGAAAGATGCGAACGGCAATGCCGGCATCGGGCATGCGGTCTTCCACGAGGCCCGGAACTCTCTCATCCATTCCGACCAGATGCTGACCGCCGTCGTGGGCCTTGACAACGTTGCCGTGATCGCGACGCGCGATGCGGTACTCGTCGCCCCGGTCGATGCCACCCACCAAATCAAATCTCTTGTCGATCGCCTCAAGACAGAGGGCCGGCGTGAGGCCACCACCCACACGAAGGCCTTCCGGCCGTGGGGCTCCTACGAGACGCTGGACCTCGGCGAGCGCCATCAGGTCAAAGCCATCGTGGTCCGGCCGGGCGGCAAGCTCTCCCTCCAGAGCCACATGCACCGCTCCGAACACTGGGTGGTGGTCACCGGGACCGCGCGCGTCACCGTCGACGATACGGTCCAGCTGCTCACCGAAAACCAGTCGATCTACATTCCGCTCGGCGCGGTCCACCGCCTGGACAATCCCGGCCAGATCCCGCTGCGGCTGATCGAGGTGCAGTCAGGACCCTACCTCGGCGAGGACGACATCGTCCGCTACGACGACGTCTACAATCGAGCCGGCACCGAACGGGGATGAGGGGTGCCTCAGCGCGCCCTGACGCCGGCCGGTGCGCCACGGGATGAGCATTCAACGAAGGAAAGACTGAGATATGCGTGTTGCGATGATCGGGTCCGGCTATGTGGGCCTCGTGTCCGGGCCGTGCTTTGCAGAGTTCGGCCACACCGTGACATGCGTCGATAAAGACGAGGCCAAGGTCCAAGCCCTGCGCGACGGACAGATCCCCATTTACGAGCCGGGACTGGACAGCCTGGTTCGAGCGAACGTCGACGCGGGACGCCTGTCCTTCACCACGGATCTGAAGGCCGCCGTGTCCAAGGCCGATGTGGTCTTCATCGCGGTCGGGACACCCGCGCGCCGCGGCGATAACTTCGCCGATCTCTCCTATGTCTACCAGGCCGCGCGCGACATCGCTCCAGCGCTTGGCGGCTATACGGTGATCTGTACCAAGTCGACGGTTCCCGTCGGGACCGGCGACGAGATCGAACGCATCATCCGCGGCATCCGCCCCGATGCGGATTTCTCGGTCGCCTCCAACCCCGAGTTCCTGCGCGAAGGTGCAGCCATCGCGGATTTCAAGCACCCGGACCGGATCGTCATTGGCGTCTCTGATCCGAGCGCCCGCCAGGCAATGGCCGATCTCTACGCCCCCCTCTTCATCAACCAGGCGCCGATCCTGTTCACCGAACGCCGCGCCGCCGAACTGATCAAGTATGCCGCTAACGCGTTCCTGGCGACCAAAATCACCTTCATCAACGAAATCGCCGATCTGTGCGAAGCGGCCGGCGTCAACGTGCAGGACGTGTCGCGCGGGATCGGCCTCGATAACCGGATCGGGACCAAGTTCCTGCACGCAGGACCGGGATATGGCGGCTCGTGTTTTCCCAAGGACACCCAGGCCCTCGCCAAGACCGCGCAGGATCGCGGCGTCGCGTTGCGGCTCGTCGAAACCGTCATTGCCGTCAACGATCAGCGCAAGCGGGGCGTGGCCCGCAAGGTCATGGCGGCGTGCGGGGGCCAGGTGCGCGGCAAGACCATTGCCGTGTTGGGCCTGACCTTCAAGCCCAACACGGACGACATGCGCGATGCGCCCGCACTCGCCATCATCCGCTATCTTCAGGACAATGGCGCTCACGTGCGCGCGTTCGATCCCAAGGGGATGGATCACGCCCGCGCCGAGGTGGCAAACGTCGAATTCTCCGGCGATGCTTATGCGTGCGTCGCGGGAGCCGACGCGGTCTGCATTGTCACCGAGTGGGAGCAGTTCCGGGCGCTCGATCTCGACCGGATCAAAGACCTCTTGAAGGATCCGGTCATGGTCGATTTCCGCAACGTCTATCGTCCCGACGACATGGCGAGGCGCGGCTTTACCTACTACAGCATCGGGCGCGGGCCCGTGATCCCTTCGGACCGGGCGTTGCCGGCCCCCATCGATGAGCCCATGACAGCTGCTGTATAAATCATGATCCAGGCCATTGCCCATCCGACCGACTTTTCGGAGACCAGTCTCAGCGCGTTCAAGCATGCGTTGAGCCTCGCCGTGACACTGCGCTGCCGGCTCGACATCCTGCACGTCCGGTTCACCCATAACCCAGCGCCATGGCAGGACTTCCCCGAGGTCCGCGAGACCCTCGCAGCGTGGGGCCTGTTGCCCGCCGGCGCCCCCCATCACGCCATCCATGACCGGCTTGGTGTGACGGTGCGCAAGATCGACATTCGAGCCGAAGACGCGATCCACGGGCTCGCAGCCTTCATTGCCGACCACCGTCCGGATTTGGTTGTCGCGGCAGCCCATCACACGACAGCGGTCAGCCGCTGGACATCGGTGTCCGAACGCATCCTGCACCATACCCGTCTTCCAACGCTCCTCTTCGGTCCCCGGTCGCGGCCCTTCATTGCGGACCAGTCCGGCGCCTTGCATCTCAACACCCTGCTCGTCCCTGTGACCTGTAAAGCGTCATCGGCTCATGCCTTGGCGACGTTGGGGACGTTGTTTGAGCCGCTGCAGATGAAGCGCCATGTCCTCCACGTCGGCGATGCCATCGCGGCCAACGATAACGCCGATCGTATCGTTCATGTGCAGCAGGGGCCCGTGGTCGAGACCATCGTGGCCATGGCCGAAACTCTGCAAGCCGACATCATCGCGATGCCCCGCGCCGGTCCGCGGGGACTTCTCGATGCCCTCAGAGGCTCCACGAGCACACGCGTCATCGAACGCGCCACCTGTCCGGTGCTGGCGCTTCCCAACTAAGACGGCCAGCACAAGCAGCTGTGGCTGTGGCTGTGGCTGTGGCTGTGGCTGTGGCTGTCAACGGTCAACGGTCAACGGTCAACGGTCAACGGTCAACGGTCAACGGTCAACGGTCAACGGTCAACGGTCAACGGTCAACGGTCAACGGTCAACGGTCAACCAGGAACTCTATGTCCGTGAGCAACGATAGTGTTTTGTTTTTTTCCAAGCTGGGTCCGGTCTTTGTCTATCCCTTGGGGCTCGGTCTTCTCTTCGTTCTGGCCGGGATCGCTCTGGCGGCACGCCGGCGGCCCAGGCTCGGCCGGCTGTCTCTGGCCCTGGCCGTCATGATCCTTTGGATCGGTTCCATGCCGCTCGTGGCCGACACCGTGCTGGGGGCGCTCGAAGGCCAGCATCCGCCCCGGCCCTTGCATGAGCTGCCCTCCGCAGACGTGGCGATTGTTCTCGGCGGTGCCATCGGGGGCAGCGTGCCACCCCGCGTCAGCGCCGACCTGTCGGATGCGGCCGACCGGGTGCTGCAGGCGGCGCGGCTGTTTAAAGCCGGCAAGGTCCCGCGCATCCTGGTCACCGGCGGCAACCTCCCCTGGGGTCCGGCGGCCGTGTCGGAAGCCGAACTGATCCGGGACCTTCTCGTCGAGTGGGGCGTGCCGCACCCCCGCATTGAGATCGGGACGGCGAGCCGCACGACCGCCGAGAACGCCCGCGAGATCCGTGCGGTCTTCGATGCGGCGCCGTTTGCGTCCGCGCTCCTCGTCACCTCCGCGTTTCATATGCCCCGCGCGCTCGCGGTCTTTCGCAAGGCCGGCCTGCCCGTGACCCCCGCGGCAGCCGATGTGCGGGCCGTGCGCCCGTCCTCCCTGACCGTCCTCGATCTGCTGCCCGATGCCGAGGCCTTGGCCAAGACGACCCTCGCGGTCAAGGAAGTGGCCGGCATGATCGTCTACCGGACGCGCGGCGATCTTTAGAGATGCGCAGGGAAACGCTCGATCGCGCCCGCCGCCCGGCCCCGGCCCCGGCACCGAGAGTGTCTCGCGCGACGGGACTTGTTGGCCAACGCACGGCAGCGCCATGACGTGTCTCATCCTTGGGATTGGATCGGTCGGGCCGTTATCCTGATTCCGGATGCCGGTGGACTCGAGTGCCGCGTCGCTCACGTGCTGTTTGCGTATTTGTTCCTAAGTGCCGCCCGAGGGTCTTTGGGTGCGGCGCTCTGTTACGTTCATCGGTGCGTGCGGCGTGATGCTGAGTTTTGCCGATGCGTCGTCGAACGCCCGCCGCCCAGCGCGACCGGGAACATTCAGTGAGAGCGCGCCACCCCATGGCTCATCCGCCGGGCGGATCAACCCACAGTTTCAACAGGTCCCCGGTCCGACCCCGCAGCCGGCATTTGGACATGCACGCGCCGCATCGCGTCAGTCGTGTCCACAACGCGTTTGTCATCTTGGATTTTGACCGATGAGCACCAGCGACGCATTGACACCGGATCTTCCGGGCCGGGGGTTGCCCGCCGCCAGCGACGATCGTGTGGGACGCAATCCCTCGGCCAGGGCAGGACGGTATCCCGATTTTGAGACGGAGAGCGACCCCGACTTGGCCGCCACCCTCCGCCACTACGCACGCCTGCTCTATAAGCGGCGCTACCTGATCCTGAGCATTCTCGCCATCGTCGGGATCTTGGGAACCGTACGGACGCTCATGCAGACGCCGCTCTACACCGCGAGCGTCCGACTGCAGATCGATCAGGAAGCGCTGAAGGTGGTCAATGAAGGAAACGTGACGCCAACCGAGGGCGCCGGGACAGAGTTCTTGCGCACGCAGTTCGAGCTGTTGAAAAGCACCTCGCTCGCCGAGCGGGTGGTGAAGCTCACGGGCATTGCCAACGATCCGGATATCTTTGCGCCGCCCGCCTTCACGGTACGGTCACTGTGGGGTCCGCACAGCGAAAGCGCCGTCGTCGGCAAGGATGAGGCTTGGCGGATCGAAGCCGCGGCCGGACTGTTGGCCAGCCGCATCGCCGTCAGGCCCGTGCCCGGATCCCGCCTGGTCGATGTCTCCTACACCGACCCCTCGCCCGATCGGGCGCGGCAGATCGCGGCGGCCTATGGCGAGGCCTTCATTGCAGCGACGCTGGATAAGCGGTTCGAGGCCAACGCGTTCGCCAAGACGTTTTTGGAAGATCAGACGCAACAACTCAAAATCCGGTTGGAGGACTCAGAAAAGGCGCTGCTGGCCTTTGCCGAAAGGGAGCAAATCCTGGTCGTGCAGGAGAAGAGCTCGATTGCGGAAAACAATCTTGCGGCAGCCAATGCAGCGCTCGGGACGATGATCGCCGAGCGCATCAAGAACGAGCAGCTGTGGACCCAGGTCGAAGCGGCCAACGCCATCGATATGCCGCAGCTCTTGACGAACAGCGTGATCGATACGCTGCGCGGCAAGCGCAAGGAATTGACAACGGAATACCAGGAAAAGCTGGAGACCTTTAAGCCGAACTATCCGGTGATGGTCCAGATCAGCAATAAGATCGCCGAGATTGACCGCCAGCTCGCCGCCGAAGTCGACACGATCAAGAACTCCTTCGAGGCCGCCTATCGCTCCTCCCTGGCTCAAGAAACCAACCTCAAGTCGCGCGTCGAGGAACTGAAGCGCGAGGTCCTCAGTCTGCAGAACAGGTCCATCCGCTACAACATCCTGAAGCGCGAAGTCGATACCAACCGCGAACTCTACAACAGCCTCCTGCAACGGTTGAAGGAAGTGGACGTCGCCGGCGGCGTCGGCGCCAACAATGTCTTCATCGTCGAGAAGGCCAAACGTCCCGGATCCCCCTCCTCGCCCCTGGTTCTGCGTGCCGTGCTGCTCTCTTTAATGCTGGGTCTGGGCGCCGGCATCGGCGTCGCCTACCTTTTGGAAATCCTCGATGACGTCATCGTCACAGGTGAAGAAGCAGAACGCATCACCGGTCTGCCCATTCTGGGCCTCATTCCGAAGTTCGGCGACGATGTCGATCCCCAGAGCGAGCTCGCAAACCCCCGCTCGGAATTGGCGGAATCGTACCGGTCGCTCTCGACCGCGCTGCAGTTCACGACCCAGCACGGGTTACCAAACACCCTGCTCATCACGAGCGCGTCGCCGGCGGAAGGCAAATCCTTGACCTCCTTGGCCATCGCGCGCCACTTCGCCATCATGGGCCGCAAAGTCCTGCTGATCGATGCGGATCTGCGCAACCCCAGCCTGCATCGCAAGCTCGGTGTTGAAAACACCGTCGGCCTCAGCACGTATCTTACCGCGTCCTGCGAGCCACCCGACGCGATCATCACCACCGGCATCGACAATCTGGCGCTCATCACATCGGGGCCCCTTCCGCCGAATGCCTCCGAGCTGCTGGCAGGCCCGCGCCTGCTGTCGCTTCTCACGCTGGGCCGGGAGGTCTTCGATTTCATTGTCATCGACGGACCACCCGTTCTCGGGTTGGCCGACATTCCCCTGCTCGCCCATGCCGCCGAGGCCACCGCATTCGTCGTCGCGGCCGGGCAGACCCGCAAAGGGTCCGTGCCCGCAGCCCTGCGGCGCGTGGAAATGGGCAACGGCAGAATCCTGGGCGTGGTCCTGACCAAGTTCGATGCCCGGCGCGCCGGGTATGGGTATGGGTATGGGTATGGGTATGGGTACGGCTACGGGGCCTACACCTATGGTGCTCACAATCAACTCGAGGCCAAGGACAGCAGATCTAAAGTGGATCAGTCAGTGGCATGACACCGCGTGGCCGGACAGTGCGCGAGGCGCTCTATCTCTACTATAATCCGGCCAGTGCGCACGTGCGCCGCAATGAACCGCTGCCTGAAGACACCACGTTTCTGTTGTGTCTGGCCGCAGCCCAGCCCGTCGAGTTGGCGGAAGCGTCCGCTTTGACGGGACGCGATGAAGAAACCATCCGGTCAGCCGCGACCTTCTTTGTCGAGCAGATCCTTCTGTATACCAAAGACGACAGTTATCGGGTGCTCGGGGGGACAGCGCAGGATCCAACATCGAAGCTGCGCCGTCACATGACCCTGTTGATGCGCTCCATTCATCCCGACGTGCAAAAGGACCTCCACCGCACGCTCCTCGCCCGCCGCGTCATCCGGGCGTGGGATGACCTTAAATCCCCGCAGCGCCGCGCCGCCTACGATGCCGCGTGCCAGTCCAGACAGCCACCTCCACAGATGCACCCGGTGCCGTCCCGGCTGAAGGCCCACCCGGTCATGCAGCGGCCTGTCCGCAAGCTCTTCGATCGCCGCGGTCGCTGGGGGATCTCCAGCTTTATTCCCCGCCGCCTGCTTGGAACACTGAGCCGTCTATTGTACTCCGGTCACTAACCGCGGCCGGACGGCACGGCCGCGCCACGGGTGCGGATCCCCGCAGCGTAGACCGCCGTTCCCGCGTCGCCTGCGCAAGGCCTGAAGATCGCGCAGCATCGGCCGCATGGATGGCCGGTGGCCCATGAGAGCGGTAACGTGCGCCTCGACGCATGGGCGATGCAGCGCGCCGGCAAAGACGTGACCGGCTTGACGGGGGTCCGGACACCGGAGCGTCTTGCCGATGACAACGCAGCATGCTGGATGAGGTTTCGCCCCATCACCTGCTCAGCCAACCCGGAGCCCCCATGACCATTCTCGTCACCGGCGCCGCCGGCTTTATCGGCTTCCACGTCGCTTTGCGGCTGTTGGCGCGGGGCGACAGCGTCGTCGCCTTCGACAACGTCAACAGCTACTACGATCCGGCCCTGAAGGAAGCACGGCTCGCCAACTTAACAGCGGCCGCCGCGCGCGGCTCCGCGGAATATACCTTTGTGCGCGCCGATCTGTCCGATCCGGACGCTGTGGCCGGCTGTTTTGCCACCCACCGGTTTGATCGCGTCATCCATCTGGCGGCCCAGGCGGGCGTCCGGCATTCGCTCGAGCGGCCGCTCGACTACGTGCAGTCAAACGTGGTGGGTTTCACGAACATCCTGGAGGCCTGCCGCCATCACGCGGTGCCGCACCTGACGTATGCCTCGACCTCGAGCGTGTATGGTGCCAACACCACGATGCCGTTTTCCGAGCATCACGGCGTCGACCACCCCCTCCAGTTCTATGCTGCGACCAAGCGGGCCAATGAGTTGATGGCGCACGCCTACAGCCATCTGTTTCGGCTGCCGACGACGGGCCTGCGCTTCTTTACCGTGTATGGCCCGTGGGGACGTCCCGACATGGCGCTGTTTGTGTTCACCAGAGCGATCCTGGCCGGTGAGCCGATCAAGGTTTTCAACCACGGCCAGCACACCCGGGACTTCACCTACATCGACGACATCGTCGAAGGCGTCATTCGATCGAAGCCGCAACCGGCAAGACCGCGATCAAAGAGTTTCTGCCCCTCCAGCCCGGCGATGTCCCCGACACGTTCGCGGACATGTCTGAGCTCGCCAACGCCACCGGCTATCGGCCGGCGACCGACGTGACAGAGGGCGTGCGGGCCTTCGTAGAGTGGTATCGCAGCTATTACGCTGTCTGACGCTGCACGACTGACAGACACAGCCTCAAGGCCACGCCGCCACGCCGATGGGGATTATGGGCTTGCAGGCGGATCATTCCCGTCGCCACCGCTCAAGGCGATCACGGCCGCAACGCCGCCCGCGACGGCCAAGCCGCCTAGAACAATCGTCGAATCGATGCCCGGCCCCGTCCCGGCAGCATCCCCAGCACATGGGGGAACGTCCGAGACAACCGCGACAGCGCCAACATTGACAGGCTGCAGGCACCCGTTGCTGTATCGGATCGTTGCGGTGCTGCCCACAATGGCCATGACGACGTCTCCGGCTTTGACCTCCGTTGGCCCGGAAATCTGCTGGTAGCCCGCCCCGCGATCGACAAAGACGTCACCGCTCGGGGTGACTGTTGCAGCCGAAGCCGCAAGGGCAAAGGCGGGCAAGGCAGCCAGATAAACGACCGCTCGCAAGTAATGTCGCATGATCTCATCCTCCGGCAAGGCCTTGGCTGATGATCCGGACCCTTGAACCCCGGATCAGCCACTGTGACAAAACAATCCCTTTTTCGCTCCGCGGTCCTGCGCAGGCTCTGCCATGCTGTCTCCAACCGTCGCGGACCGATGGATGTTGTCCAGCGTGCACGGATTCGTGTCACGAACCAACGTACTGTATCATTAAACAGCAGCACGTTGGCTTCATGTTGTCTACAATTTGAGATTTGAAAAGAGGACGTTACATGTCGTTGACGAAGATCGCCCAGAGCCATCCCGCTTTGGAGTTTCTGCCGCACGCCCAATGGGAACGGGTCATGTTTGAAGACGGGGCCTTACGGTGCCCTCATGACTGGCAGGACTTGCGTGCCCCGGGGCCCCACCCATGTCGTCCATGATTGATTTGCATTGCCATATTCTTCCTGGGGTCGACGATGGCGCGCACGATCTCGCCGTGTCCCTCGCCATGGCGCGCCAGTTCGTCGCCGATGGGGTGGGGCTGGTGGCATGCACGCCCCACATCCTGCCAGGCCTTTACCCCAACTCCGGCACGACCATTCGCGCTGCGGTCGATGATTTTCGGTCGGCCTTGCGCGGCGCGGGCATCCCGCTTGAGGTTATCGCGGGTGCCGACAACCACATGGTCCCGGATTTCGTCGCAGGCTTGCAACAGGGGCACCTCTTGTCCCTCGGCGACACGCGCTACGTGCTGGTGGAGCCGCCCCATCACGTTCTGCCGGCTCGCATGGAGCACCTCCTTTTTTCGCTGAAGATCGCTAGGTTTGTCCCCATCCTGACACATCCCGAGCGGCTGACCTGGATCCGTGACCACTATGCCCTCATCCTGCGCCTTGCCGACAACGGCGTGTGGATGCAGGTCACGGCAGGCTCGCTGGCCGGCCGATTCGGGCGGGACGCGACGTACTGGGCAGAGCGGCTGCTGGACGACGGGGCGGTCCACATTCTGGCGACCGACGCGCACGATCACGAACGCCGGCCTCCCGATCTCGCGCGTGGACGCGACCTGGCCGCGCGCCGCGTCGGGGAGGCGGAAGCCCTTCGGCTTGTGTCAACGCGGCCCGCCGCGATTCTCAGAAATTCCGAACCCCATGACGTTGCACCTCCCGTGCGCGGTGCCGCCCATGGCCCAGACGAGAGGGAACCGAGTTCCTCGCGCCCGCACACCCTCTCTGGCCGGCTCGGCCGCAGGTTGCGGGGTCTTTTCAGCCGATAAGGCGGTGGTGACCATCCCGGGCTCGGACCGCTGTAGAGCGCAACGCGTCGGCCAATGCCTACAGCCATCTGTGTCGGCTGCCGACAACGGGCTTGCGCTTCTTCACCGTGTATGGCCCGTGGGGACGTCCCGACATGGCGCTGTTTGTGTTCGCCAGAGCGATCCTGGCCGGTGAGCCGATCAAGGTTTTCAACCACGGCCAGCACACCCGGGACTTCACCTACATCGACGACATCGTCGAAGGCGTCATTCTTGGCGCGTATATCGAGGCGATCGAAGCCGCAACCGGCAAAACCGCGATCACAGAGTTTCTGCCCCTCCAGCCCGGCGATGTCCCCGACACGTTCGCGGACATGTCCGAACTCGTTGATGCCGTCGGCTATCAGCCCGCAACACCGGTGACGGACGGCGTGCGCGCCTTCGTCGCGTGGTATCGGAGCTATTATGGCCGCTGAGGCCGCCCGGTCCGCCGCCGCCAGCATGGCGACCTGTCACACTCATGCTGGCTTCAGTATGATGACGCGAGCGTTCATCGGCGTGCGGATCGAGACGGAACGGCAGTGGCCAAACGGCCGCCACCTGCGGACAAACAATCGACGGCATCGCCAACAGGCCGGTGCGTTGAACCTGATCAGCGCGTCTCAGCGCTCGGAGCCGTCGATGTCGCACCGATTGGCGGCATCGCGCAGAGGAGGAGGCTCGCGCCACGCCGCCAGCCGGCTGCTCAGAAAACCCAGGCAGACGCCCAGCAGTGCACCCACAGCGGCTCCCATCACATTGGCGATCAAATCTCCGCCTTCCTGCATTCGGCCAACCGCCGGCTGGACGAACTCGATGGCGCCGCCGTACATGCTGGCAGCCAAGAACGTCACGGGCGCGAACAGCGGCCGCACCATCGACAACGGAAGACTGAGAAGCGCGTAGGCCAAAAAGTGATGCGCCCTGTCCGATCCCGGCAACCCGGATTGCGGCACCGGATAGAGAGACAGAACGGCGATCGCCGTCGCCATCAGGAGTGTCGTCGTGAGAGCACGTCGCGCCATGAAGCCTCGAAACATCCAAACCGACAGACCGCTCCAGCGGAGCGTAGAACTGCGGAGCCGGTCCTCAAGCATCCCTTTACGGGATCGCGGGTAATCTGTCTCCGTCGCCGCGCTCCCACAGCGGCGCCACTGGTGAAAGGGCTCCGGTCGCAGCCGACGACCGGAGCTCCTTTCCACAGCTGACCCAGTCCCCGTCGGTTTGTGGATCGATCCACCAAGCGACCCGGGGCTCTCTTGATCCTGCACTTGGGTCTGATCCCCAATCAAGTCAACAGGCGGGCCGCGGACCCAACCGCCGGCTCAACCCGCGTCCCCAAACACGCCGGCCAAATCGCCACGAGATGCATCGGCAGCCCTCTCCGGGACAGCCCGTCATGGCTCAAGCTGGTACGACGCAAATCGCCAACACACCTCGACGGCGAATAGCCTTTGTCTTATCATCTTCACGCCCGGCGGCTTTGACATGGGCTAGCCGGCGATAGAGCTGGATGAGGCGCCCCTCGTCCGGCAGTCGAGCATGCTCCTCTCCAAACGATCAGAGCTCGACCGTCCTGCCGGAAGACGTAAAACCCCGGCGTCTCATTTTTAGGATCATAGGGGCTGTTGCGCCCGCCCCTCATCAAGATCACGCCTGCGTTTCCAGGCCGTCTGCATTCCAGCTCTCAACCCACAAGCCGGCACGGCAGAGTATGACACGTGAACCGGTGATATGATCGGGGCGTGGTGCCAGGCTGGCAGGACACAGCGAGACGCCGGTCACGATCAGCCCTGCCGTCACGATCAGTATGCCGTCGTACGTTGGGATGGACGGGTCTGTCAGCGCCCGAGAATTGCGGCGTTGGGGCAGCCATCACCCCATTCCGGCGCGTCGTGTCCCCGCTGTTGGGTGTCAGTGCAGTGCGCTCATCGAGGACCGGCCCGGTTGTTGACAGGCACCGCCCGCCGCCGCGATGCCGCAGGATCCGGCCTGGGGATCATGGCCCATATCAGATGAGGTCTTCCACGCTCGAGGCGGGCACGGTTCCGGGCCGCGTCATCGGTCTCAGAGATCAGTCGCACCGGCACAACGAGGGGGGAGGCTGAAAAGTCGACGCCGGCCGCGACATCGATGCCAAGACCTTCAATGCCCCGATCGAGGGTCCATAACGGACGCCCGTCAGTCTGACAGGCTTTCAACCGGCCCCGTGTTCGTCGGCGGGCCGCAGCGATCGGCGCCAGGTTCCCAGGACCGCTTACGAAGGCCGCCATCATGCCGCTCGATAACATCGTCCCAACCATCGGTGAATAGAACGCGCACGGTTTCACCTTCCCAGCGCCAAATCCCCTGCTCGCCCGCGCCAAAGTCGGTCTCAGCGGTCTTGTCGGCGCGCAGGCGCATGCGAAATGGCTTGCCGTCGGAGTGGTACGCCTGCCATTCGCCAACGGGATTGAACGGGCGCTTAGCAACGTCCGCCGCAACCGGCGTCGCGCCCGTCGCCAGCAGAAAACCCGACACGACCGCCTGTTTGATGCTCGGGATCACTGCCGTATCCTTTTTATCTCTCGACCGATGCGCTGCTCCATACACCAAGCCAAACCCTCTTGCCACGGCCGTCATCGGCCGGTCCTCTCGAGAATGGCACCGGCCCGGCGGTTCAACCAAGCTGCAACCCCACATCGCCTCCCGCCATCGCCAGTCACGACGCATCGGACATGCGTCCACATTCACCCCTGCCCTGCGACGATCACCCCTGGAGCCTAAGTGAAGACGTCAAAGATCGCGCGTGAACATGCGGAAGTGACAGACCAGCAGGGGTTGTTGGCGAGGCGGCCCTCATCGACGTTCGCTCCCTCCCTACCGCCGATCCCCGGTCATGCCTTGTATGAGCAGCCGCCATTCGAGAGCCTACCGGGCGACGGCCTCGTTCACCTCCAAGACCCGCCCCTGCAAATCATTGACCTCGCTGGAGGCCGCGGAGCGCGCTGTCTCACCGGCGAGACGCTCCCCGGGAGGCAGTCGCGCCGGTAGAGCTCGGCGACAGAGACCTCGCGATGCAGGCCGTCGCGGCTCATGCGGACGTGTCCTCGGCGGACGAATGCTTCCAGGTGACGCGGCGGATGCCGCGAACGGAGCACCCGGATGCTGACGGGTTCGCCGACGGCACGTTCGGCTGTGGTCCTGGCCGTCTGGATGTGTGTCTCATCACCCCGCCTCAGGTGGGTCCAATGAGCTCAAAATCCGCCGCGTCGCAATCTGCGCGCCTTGACCGACAGGCATGGAAGCCAGACCCGCATAACAACAGAGCGTCATCCGCGCTCAAGAGGGTGATCGACGAGGTCCAATCACGACACCCGGCCAAGTGGCGCGGCCGAAAGAAACGGCTGAACAATCTGATGTCGCAAGCGCACGACCTCTGCGTCCTCTGCAGCCCGCCGCAGCAGCTCCCTCTTGGCCGCTTCGACATAGGCGCGGCGCGCAGCGATATCGCAGTTGGATAACTGGCCCTCCCAGACAAATAGCTTTTTTGGCGGCTGCTTCTTGGCTCGCTTCCGTCTCGCCATCGTGACACTCCCGCAGGCTGGGACTTGGTCGAAGGGACCGGGGACCGGCAACCGGTGCAAAGGCCGTCTTCGCTGGGACTCATAGTCTCACGGTTGAGACCAGATTATTGCGCCAGGAACACAGCAACAAGCGACATGTGATTTTATGTTCGACAGCATGGATCAATAGAAACCACCGTCGGAGTTGGCGGCCCGTCGCGTTTGCGCAAGAGACGTCGAAGCGACGGGAATTGACCCGCTGCGGGCCGTAGCCGCCTGCCCGATATTCGGCCTGGCACACGGACGGCAGCCCGTGCGGCCAATGACCAGATCACCGGGCCTGACGCGCGCGCAGCGGTGCAGCAGGTGGACCCCCTTGCGGGACGGACTTTCCCCAGCCGAGCCGACACGCTGCCGTCGAAATGCGCCATCCGCAGCCGCTCGGGCGACACGCGGCACGGGAACGATCCGCGCAGCGCGGGGGGCCTCACAGAGCTCCAGACGGCTCGACAATCTCAAGTTTCGGTCGCTCCACCTCGGCCTTCACACGGGCGAGGTCGACAATCCCATCCTCATCCCAATTCGGCGTCACAGCGGCTGGGTTATCCGACCGCCGCGCCATGCCCTCGAAACGGGCTCCGGTATTGATGGTGAGGGTGTGATGGAAAATTTTTGCAACCGTGATCGAGCACGGCTGCAAACTGATGCTGGTACCCCGCAGCGTCCCGGTGACGCGACCGTGAATGCGAATGTCTTCTGCGCAGATGGTGCCCTGGACGACACCCTCGCTCCCGACAATCACCTCACGTGCGTGAATGTCCCCGTTGAAGTCACCGTCGATCTGAACCGTCCCGTCTGTTATCATCGTCAAGCCGGTGCCGGAGAATTTGACATTTGGCCCGATCACGAGGCGCGGGCTGGCTAGTGCCTGATGGGTCGGCGACCGCTCAAAAGGGACAACCGGAGCTGCAGGTGGGGCATCGTGACGAGGGGGGCGTCCGAACATAGCGGTTCTCTCAAATCTTGGTGGGAGGACAGACGCGGCAAGACAAAGCCACCATGCGACGATCACTCCCGAATCCTTAATGCGCATTTCAGAGCTCGCGCGTGGAAATGCGTAAGTGACAGCCCAGCCGTAATGTCTGGCGAAGCGAAACTCTGGACCTTGCCCTCCAGACCTCAGCCAAGAGCAGGTCCATGGCTAAGGAAATGACCATGGCGGTTTGGTCGACGGTCAGGGGCACGGCCGCGCAAGCTCTGGCGCGACGCGTCCAGGACCCAACGTGTTCGTGGCAGCGTCACCACCTGCGCCTATTGCGCGATGTCGAGCCGAACGGTCCCGAACGTCGTCACGGCCTCAATAGGCGCCAGCAGCGCGTGTCGTAAGAGGAAGCCAAAGCCCTGACACGCGGCCATGTTCATCCGCGTGGCCTCGAGACCAGGATGGGTCTGTTTGAGAGGGAGCGCAGACCCGCGATTGCATGGCTGGGGTCGAGAACCGTTGCACTGCCGCGAAGAGCCGGCACGGCTATCTTGACCGGTCAAGTTTTCCGATCGACCCGGCTGACGATCGTCCGGGAAGTGAGCGTGACCAAATCTGGACCAGCCGCTCCGCATCTCCGTTTCTGTTCCGCGCAGCCAACCGTGACCAGAGCAGAACGCTCATTCACCTTTGATCAATCCTTTGCAGTTATCCCAGTTTTGAGACGTCCACTCAGAACCGGTGTTCAAAACCCATGAAAAAGGCACTTCTTTCTCTCCTGATCGCGATCCTTCCGTTCCAAGCAACCGCAGCAGACCTTGGCCCTTCTCTGAAGGATGAGGTCATCCACGACGTTCCCGCTTCGCGATGGTCCGGATGCTATCTGGGGGCCAACATTGGTGCCGGCTGGCAGCATGCCGCCACGACGTACGTCGATCACGAGCATGGGCCGTCCGACAATGGCTCACACACCGGCTCTGGCGCCGTCGGTGGCGGTCAGATCGGCTGTGATCTGCAGCGAGGCCGGTTTGTGATCGGCGTGCAAGGCATGTTCAACGCCGCCGGCATAGACGGCAGCAATACCGTTCCTGACTTTCCGGAAAATACGGTGACCTCCGATGCGAACTGGTTCGCTAGCGTCACGGGCCGCCTCGGCGTCACGCTCCGGCCCGACACCCTCCTCTATGCGAAAGGCGGCGTGGCTTGGACCGACAACGACTTTTCAGACGTCTGCTACGCAGGTGGCACCCAGTGCGATACTGATAACAACGGCAACTTCGCAGCCTTCGGCAGCAACACGGCGACCGGCTGGATCGTCGGCGGCGGCATCGAACACGCCTGGACCGACTCCTGGTCGATGTTTATCGAATACAATTACGTGAACTTCGGCAATGACCGCACAACCCTGACAGACACGTTAGCCGGCTTCGACGATGAACCCACGTGGCAGAGCTCCCACGATCTCGAGCAGCACCTGCTCCTGGTCGGGCTGAACTACAAGTTCCGGTGACGGCCAACTTGGGATTTAAGAAAAGGGGCTCGGTTTCAGGACCGGGCCCTTTTTTATATGGTTTCGCCGAAAAGAGCCGCTCCGCCTCCCCATGCCACCGCGAAAGTCCAGTCCCATCCAACGCCTCCGACACCGTCAGGGCGGGCTTGGGAGAATGTTCGCAACATCCACCATGGCGGAGGTTCCCCGCCCAGTCGCGACCATTTTCGATAAAGTCCCCCGACCACATCGGAGATAGACGCGCAGTCTGCGGTGTCCAATTCGTCAGTCATCCCAAACCCGCGACCAACCCGAATCGCTCCTGCCTCACGACCTCTGCCACGAGAAGTGGCGTTCCCATGAAGGTGATCATCCTCTGGGACGTCTGTGCCCCTCGGCGACCGCGGGGCCACATCGGCAATGGTCTGTCCCCGTCGATCATCGGTTGGCGGGGCCTGTGGCGGACGACGCGTTTCGATGAGTTAAACTCGGCCCGGTCGCCGGGCTCTCGCGTTCCGGGAGTGGCATCATCCATTGAACGGTCTGGATGGCGGTGATGCGCTTTGCAGTGTTCCCACGACGCGCCGGACGGGTAGCAACACCATAAATGTCGGCCGGAATCGCTCCGGCCCCAGCCGTCATATCGCGGGACTGCAAAGACAGGATACCGGGGAGACTGGGTGCTTGGCTTAATTCCGATTGGGCCCGCTCACTGACTGCGCCGTCACGTCCGGCAGGCGGGTCGTTATCGTTATCGTTATCGTCTGGCAGGGTTCTTCATGAGTTCGATGCTGTTGCGACCCCGGACGAGTGTCCGCTGCCCCGTCGCCGTAGAACACATGAACCCGAGCCCGGCCGATGTTGGACCAATCCCGTCTTCGTCGGGGTATCGGGCGGAGTGCGAGGCCAGCCACCGCAGCTGCGGTCGTGTCGCCGGCAGCTCAAAAGAGGCGGACTGATCGACGAACTTCCAGGGTGGTTCGAGGTGCAGGTCCGCCCCTACCCCGTGATGCGCGACCGTGCGCGCCCTTCTCTCATGGCCGCAATCCATTTGGCGCGATAAGCTGGATCGCTTTTGACGCGAGCATGGTGACCCTCCAAATTCCGGCGCCCGTTCTCGCGTCTGAGGTCGTTATAGCGCTGCCCGACCCTCAAACCGGCACGCCGGCAAACGCCGCACACGACATTGCGCGTGACATTGAACTTTGCCGCGGCTTGATCGAAGGTGCCGCCATTCGCAACGAAGGCGAGGATCTTATCATTGCGGGTCAAATCGGCCGCCCCCAAAAAGCCACGGCGTCGGTTCTGGGCACCATTGAGCGTCCAGTCTGCCGTTAGCCCCATGACGCACGCGCCGGAAATCCTGGAAATAACCCGCCCCCACACTGTTACCGTCGGAGGCGGGTGCTTGGCTCAAAGAGGATTGGGAATGTTTGGCCCGCTCACAGCTGGCGCGGCTGTGACGTCTGACAGAACGTCGCGGGTCGTGATCGTTGGCGCCTCGTAGGGTTTCTTCATTCAGAAGCTCCTCTGTTCAATTTCTCTCCCCAAAAAGAGCATCGTTTGCGTCGCGACAAGCGTAGAAACCCGGATCCCGCCAGTCGACGACAGTTGCCCGGCACCGCAAAGACACATCTCGACAGGGCGTCCGGAGCACCCTCCATCCCCGGCTCATTGGCGAGCCTGCCACGCGCGTCTGTGATGGGCCACGCGTGATGGCATGCAAGCAGCACCGATCACCGCGTGCAACGAATTGTCCGTGGCTTTATCTCGATCTCAGCGGCTCATTAAAGCGGCAACGTCTCTGACGGATCGCAATCCGACAATCTCGTCCGGCGCCAACCGGCGTTGGGTCACTTTCTCCACCCTGGCGATGATCTCGAAATGACGCAGACTATCCCACCCTGGGATTGTCTCGATGGTTCCATCTGCGGGTACACAGTCGAGCGGTAGCCTCAGGCAGTCGGCCACTAAGGCCCGTGCGTCCACGTCACTCATCGGGTTCGTCCCTGCTGCTCTTGCCATTCGGACTTCAGCAGCCCGAAGACCACGAGATCATTCCGATCCTCATCATCGATCGATCGCACATGCTGCCGCAACAGCCCCTCCTGTACGAAGCCCAGACGGTTGTAGTTGAACACGGCCGGAAAATTTCGCACATTCGGCATTCCCCAGACCTTCGGACAGCCGACATCCTCGAACAAAAACTGTAGCAGCCGTTGACGCGTCTCCAACACGGCGCCCTGCCCCCACCAGTCTTTGTCACCAATCATCACCGCCCAACTGCCAATACCGTTTCGGTCGATAGTGATCGTCTCGAACCCGATCAGCATCTGCGTCGTCTTCGGGAAAATACCGAGCAAAAACTTGCGGCGGTTGTTGGCATGCACCATCGTCTTCCGCCAACTCCAGACGGACCATCCCCCTGTCCGATGATTGAATGGGCTCATGATCTGAGGATCCTCAGTCCATGGCAGCGTCTGATAGGCAAGCCAGAGCGGCGAGACACTGCGAAGAATGAACCGCTCGGTCTCCAAATAAACCGGCTTCCCCGGCTCCCACCGCATCGTCATTTGACCGCCTCAAGTGCCGCTCGCTTGACAACGTCACGGTTGAGCTTGCCGCGATCGTTGCGTGGAAGCCCCTTGAGGATGAAGATCCGAGATGGAACAGCCTCAGACCGGATCCTGCCGGTGCACCACCCAATGAGATCACTTTCAGATATGTTCTGCTCTGGTGCCAACACCACGGCCGCACCGACGATCTCGCCCGCAATGGCATCCTCGATGGGAAAGGCACACGCTTCGACAACATCCGGGTGACGCTCAAGAAGCAGGTCAACCTCTTCTGCGGGGACCTTGAGGCCGCCCCGATTGATTTCGTTTTGACGGCGGCCCTCCAGCCGCAGATTGCCCGACGCATCGATCTCGCCATGATCGCCGGTGATGAACCAAGGTCCTGCAAACGCGCTGGCGTTCAGGTCTTCCCTCTCGAAATAGCCGATCATGCGCGATGGGGTTGAAGCCAGAATGGGTCCGCGTCCGGTTCCCTCAACGACGTTGCCCGGCGACAGGATGGCATAGGTCCCGCCCCATGGTCGCCCAACGAGACCGTCCACGGCCGCGCCATCTTCGAGGCTATGTCCTCCGATCCAGTTCGCAGTCTCGGTGATCCCGTACATGTTGAGGACGCGGCGAATGCCGGCCCATTCCGCCACTTGGTCCCAGAGGTCGGCAGCGAGCGGCGCCGAGCCGATATGGATGCGCCGAAGCGTCCCCCGTGATGGTCGTGGGGAGAGTCTCAGGGCCACCCGCCAAACAGATGGAACGGAGCTCATAAAGGTGATGCCCAACTCATCAAGTGTTGAACCCAGCCGAGACAGCCCCGCCACCCCAGGTTCAGGCCAGAGGGCAAGCCTCGCCCCGGCGCTGAGCGGTGTGAGAGAGTTGCCGATAAGCCCATGCCCAAAGTGCATGGGCAGAATGCTGAGCGTCTGCGATAGGTCCTCTGCTTCAATGTACGCGCGATTGAGCGCGAGCCGGGCCATCAGACTGCGCAGCGAATGCACCACGCCCTTCGGTGCGCTGGTCGTGCCGGAGGTCAACAGGATCAGAGCAGCCCCGTCAAGCGGCAGACGAGCGGCCGGCAGGCAGGGCTCCCGCCGCGATTCTTCAATGACAGCGCTCTTTAAATGGATCGCATGTGCGCATCCCTCCTCGCCCGCCCACGCGCGGGCCCGGGTCGTTGCAGCCACATTGGTCCGCTCATCTGGAGTCAGCCCCGGAGAAACCATCACCACCGTGACGCCTATTTGCCAGGCGCTGAACAGATCGATTAAAGAGGCAGCAGGAGACCTGGGCGCGATAACGATGCGATCGCCAAGGTCCAATCCGGCTGAGCGCATCTCCTCTGCCCTTGCAGCAATCGAGGACATGAGGCTCGGTCGGTCGTATGTGCGTCCGTCGTTCACGTCGACGATGGATGCGGAGGGAGCTATGAACTCAAGCATGGAATGATCCTGAAGAACCTGACCCGTCATTCCATGATGACATGACCAGATTCTGGAATTGAAAGCGGAGCGTGTCACCGATGATCGACAACACTCGCGTATTTAAGCTGGCGGCCACGACGGCTGTCCAGCAACTTGGCGACGGCGAGGGAGCCGTCATTCTCGAACTTGAGACCGGCCAATTGCACACATGCAACGATACCACCGCCGCATTCCTGACCCAGGTCGATGGAACCCGGACATTTGCATCGCTTGTCGATACCTTGGAAGACATGTTCGAGGTGGATCGTGAGCAGCTGCGAGCCGATCTGTCGCATTTGGCCGAGAACCTGTATACCAAGGGACTGATTGAGTAAGACGTTGGGTTCGCTGATGTCCGACCGCGCAGCCTATGAGATCGATAAGCGGCAGGCGCCGTTCAAGCTTCTCAGGCTGAAGCTCGCAGCGCGCGCGTGGGCGCTACGGATCCCGGTCATCGCGCGTGAGCCGAACATCGGCCGGTTGATCGAGAGGACCAAGCCGACTCAAGACACCCCCTATGCGGGTCTTGCGATCGCGACCGTCGTCCGGTGCTGCAGGAAGGCCGTGCGGCGGCCCATTCTCATGGCCGATCGGCCGTGTCTGCGGGAGGGTCTCCTCTTGCAGCGATTCCTCACAATGGCCGGGTTTGAGCCCAGCCTCCATTTCGGAGTAGATAAAGAAAGTCACTAGTGTCCGGTACATTTTAGAGTTGACCGATTTAGGCACATGATTTTTCCGTATTTTTTGACGGAGAGACGTGGTGTCGATTTGAACGTGTTGGC